>NZ_JAMXFJ010000006.1:224237-257471 GCF_025460805.1 Microvirga sesbaniae
GCCCCCCCCCCCCCCATCGGGAGGGCCGGCACACGGCCGGCCATGACGTGTGGAGAGATCGTGGAAGGCGTGGCGCCACTGCCATGGTCGCCCGCCACGTCATCACCCGCTCACACCACCCTCCACGTCATCACCGGGCTTGTCCCGGTGATCTCGATTTCTGGAGGCACGGCGCTTCTCCGTATCGGGATGGCCGGCACAAGGCCGGCCATGACGTGTGGAGGGTGGCAGCGCCGGCCCTTACCACCTTCTCCACGTCATCACCGGGCTTGTCCCGGTGATCCCGCTTCCGAGAGGCGCCGCGCCTCACCGCATCGGGATGGCCGGCGAGAGCAGGGTGATGACCGGCCGGCCATGACGGGAGAGCGTTTCCATCCTCTCCGGGAGGAGCGCGGCCCTTCAGGTCACGAGCGTGGCCCGCTTTCGTCCGCATGATGCGCTAGATTTCGACCAGCGCCTTGATGACCCCGGCCTCGGGCGCCGACCATAGGGGAATGAGGCCCGGCGCATCGTCGAGGCCGCCGCGGTGGCTCGCCAGCGCGGCCGTCGGCACGCCGTCGCCGAGCATGACGTCGAGCACGGTCTCGAAATCTTCCCGCGTGGCATTGCGGCTCCCGAGCAGCGACGTCTCGCGCTTGTGGAATTCCGGGTCGTTGAAGGCGATGTCGGCGCGCACGATCGACAGGAGCACGTAGGTGCCCCCGTGGCCGACATAGGAGAAGCCCTTCATCATCGCCTTCGGGCTGCCGGTCGCGTCGATGACGACGTCGAAGAAATCGCCGTCCGTGATCGCCTTGAGGCGGTCGTCCACGTCGGGAGACACCTCCACCACGTGGTCGACCCCGATCTCGTCCTGGCAGAAGGCGAGCCGCCGGGCGTTCATGTCGAGCACGGAAATCTCGGCCCCGCGGGCCTTGGCGAAGATCGACGCCGCGATGCCGATCGGCCCGGCTCCCACCACGGCGACGCGGCTTCCCGGACCCGCTCCCGAGCGCCGCACCCCGTGGGCGCCGATCGCCAGGAATTCGACCATGGCGGCCTCGTCCAGGCCCAGGCCCGCGACCGGCACCACGTTGCGCTCCGGCACGGCGATGTACTCGCAGGCGCCGCCGTCGCGATGCACGCCCAGCACCTGCAGACGCTGGCAGCAATTGGTCTTGCCCTGCCGGCACGCGCGGCAGGCTCCGCAATACAGGTAAGGCTCGATGCACACGATGTCGCCGGTCTTGAACGCGCTGCCCGACGGCGCCTCGGCGATCTCGCCGGCGAGCTCGTGGCCGATCACCCGCGGGTATTCGAGGTAGGGCTGGTTGCCTTGAAAGATGTGATAGTCGGTCCCGCAGATTCCGACCCGCCGGATGCGCACCAGCACTTCGCCCGGGCCCGCGCTCGGAACGTCCCGCTGGATCACGCTCAGGCGTCCGGGCTCGTCGCAGCGTAGGGCTCTCATCGGCGTCTCTCCCAGCGGGTCTCGTGTTCGTTGTCCGTGAGCTTATGGCGAGAGCGGCAAAGCGCAATGCCCATATTCACCTGGACGCATCTTGCCGCTACAGACGGGCGGCGATTCACACGAGACGGCCCTGCGCATGTCGACCTGGCGAGACGAGAAGAACCAGAAGGCGAGAGCGCGGCTCGAGAAGCGCCTCTCGGCGCTCTTTCCCGCCTGCGTCCTGTCGCACGCGCTGCGGCAGCCGCTGATTCCGCCGACCCAGCGCCGGGCGGTGGAATCCTACTGGCGCCACCGGCCGCTCCTGGCCGACCGGCTCGCCCGGGCGCTCGCGGCCCGGAGCGGACAGCCGGCCGGATGGCAATGGCGTCTCGGCTCCGACCGGGAGACCGGCCTGCCGGCATCCTTCCGCGCCCCGCCGGCCCCGTATCGGGAGACGGCCTTCGCCCGGGGACCGGGGCATTGCTGCGTGTGCGGGCAGCCGGTCTACCGGCTGGGCTGGCATCGCGATCTCTGGGACGACCGCAAGCCGAACCGGAACGCCACTTGGCACGCCGCCTGCGTGGTCGCCTGGCAGTTCTGGACGTCGCCGCCCGACCACCTCCGCAGCCTCAAGCTGCGCCAGCAGCGGCGCTGCGCGACGAGCGGGCGCCGGCTGCTCAGGACCGCCGAGGTCGACCACCGGGTTCCGCTCTTCGCCGTCTGGTCCGAGCATCGCCAGACGCCCTGGCCGGCCCTGCTCGCCTTCTGGGGCGCGCCCAACCTCCAGGTGATCAACCGGACGGCCCATGTGGAGAAGAACGCCGAGGAGGCCGCCGGCCGGGCCAGGCGGCGGATGTCCATGGCTGAACTCGCCTTGCAAGAAGAGTTCGACGTGCCCCTTGCGGATCGCGATCCGATCCCCATATGAGACTGACCCAGCGGACATTGTTGTGGACTTCGACCGGGCGGGCGTCACCGCCAGCGTCGATGGGCCCGTGCCAGGACGGATGTACTCCGGCACGTGCTGTTCCTGCGCTTGCCTGACGATGCAGGCGCCCGTCTGGACCCGATCAGCCCAGGCCCGTAGTGCGCGAGGCGGAGATGCGAAGGCATCCTGTCCGTTCGCCCCGGAGCCTGGGCTTTTTCATGCCGGCGTCGACAGGCGGGCCAGGCGCATGCGCTCCATGATGTGACGGCCGGACCCGCCCACGTGTCGGGCGATCACCTGGGCGGCCCCCTCGGCATCCTGCGCCTTGATGCAGGCGATCAGCTCGCGGTGCTCGTCGAGCACGTTCGACTGCCGGCTGAGCGACGTGGGAAAGCGCCGGCTGATCGCCCAGAGGATCTGCCGGTGGCGCACCCACAGGTCGACCGCATGGCGGTTGTAGTGCCGGTCGTACATGAGCCGGTGGAACTGCAGGTCGAGATTGGAATGCTTCATCTCGTCGCCGAAGTTCAGCGCCTCGATCTCCGACTGGATGCGCTCCAGCTCCTCGATCTCGGCCTTGGTGACGATCCCGACGAACCAGCGGGTCAGGGCCGGCTCGATGAGAACCTCGATCTCGCAGATGTCCCGCACGAAATCCTCGTCGATGGGCCGCACCCGCGCGCCGCGATTCGGCGTCATGATGACGAAGCCTTCCCCACGCAGCTGCTGCAGGGCCTCGCGCACCGGATTGGTCGATGTGCCCATGCGGGTCGCCAGCTCGGACACCTTGAGGCGCTCGTTCGGCTTGACCCGCCCGTGGATGATGTCGTCCCGCAGGCGGTCGTAGACCGAGGACCCGGTGTCCTCGTCGTCCCGCTCGGAAGGGGCTTGTCGGATGCTGGCGATCGTTCTCATGGCGGTGTTTCTTTATTCGCATTCCCCGGCTCTGCCAAGGACGAAACATCATAAACGATACATTCGCATTGACAAATAATGTACGATTTGAAAGCCTCGCGATACGGCCGCTCCAGGGCGGCCGTTCGGGAGGAAACCGGCGGAAAGCCGGCCAAGAGGAGAAAACGCGATGGGCTATCCGCACAAGCTGCCCGGCCTCGTCATGTCGACGGGCCTGCTGGGCGCCATGCTTCTGGGCGCGCTGTCCCCGGCCGGGGCGGCGGATTACAAGCAGGCGCCGATGCTCGACGAGCAGGTCAAGGCCGGAAAGCTTCCGGCGGTCTCCGAGCGCCTTCCGGAACACCCCTATGTGGAGACCATGGTCGACGGCGTCGGCAAGTACGGCGGCACCCTGCGCACCACGATCCTCGCCAACGGCGACCAGTACAACCTGACCCGCACCATCGCCAACGAGCTCCTCGTGCGCTGGGATCCGCAGTGGAAGAAGGTCATGCCGTCGCTCGCCGAGGAGTTCAAGGCGTCCGAGGATGCGACCACCTACACGTTCAAGCTCCGCAAGGGCCTGAGGTGGAGCGACGGTCAGCCGTTCACCGTCGACGACATCATGTTCTGGTACGAAGACGTGTTCATGAACAACGCGCTGTCGCCCGCCAAGAACCCGACCTTCACGGTGGCCGGCAAGCCCGTGAAGGTGACCAAGATCGACGACCTGACCGTGGAGTTCAAGTTCGAGACGCCCTACGGGCTCTTCCTGCAGCAGCTCGCCTACGGCCAGGGCCACCTTCCGGTCATCTATCCCAAGCACTACCTCAGCCAGTTCCACGAGAAGTACAACAAGGAAGGCATCCCGGCGCTGCTGAAGGCCAACCCGGCGGCCGGCGACTGGGTGGCGCTGTTCAACTCCAAGGTCTCCCTGACCTTCCAGCCGCCCTATTGGCAGAACCTCGCGCTCCCCACCCTCAATCCCTGGGTGCTGACGGTTCCCTATGCGGACAGCGAGCGCGTGGTCGCGACCCGCAACCCCTATTACTGGAAGGTCGACACGGCCGGAAACCAGCTCCCCTACATCGACGGCATCACCTGGGCCAAGCTCGACGACCCGCAGCTCATGGCGCTCAAGATGACCTCGGGCGAGTTCGACTTCGCGTTCCGGCACATCAACAACTCCACCTTCAAGTCGGTGCTCTTCGACGGCCAGAAGACCGGCAACTATCACTTCGTGGACGTGAAGGACCTGCCGGCGAACGACGCGGTCATCCTGCTCAACCTGAACTCGACCGACCCGGTCAAGCGCAAGATCTTCCAGAACAAGGATTTCCGCATCGCGCTCAGCCATGCCATCAACCGGCAGGAGATCATCGACCTCGTCTATGTGGGGCAGGGCGCTCCGGCCCAGGTGGCGGTGCAGCCCGAGCACGAACTCTTCAACGAGCGCCAGGCCAACCAGTACACCGAGTACGACCCCAAGCGCGCGGCCGAGATCCTCGACAGGATCATGCCGAAGAAGGACCCCGAAGGCTTCCGCCTCGACGAGACGGGCAAGCGCTTCACCATCAACTTCATGGTCGCGGACGTGTTCGGCCTGTCCTATCCGGACGTGATGCAGATGGTGCAGCAATACGCCAAGGACGTGGGCGTGGACATCCAGCTGCGCACCACCGACCGCGCCCGCCTCAACACCATGTGGTCGGCCAACGAGCAGGACGCCTATATCTGGAACTGCGTCGGCGGCCTCTCGGAGGTCTACACGGACCCGCGCTGCTACATGCCGTTCCAGAAGGCCGACATCTTCTTCGCCATGAAGTGGAGCGAGTGGTACTCGAACCACGCCACCGGCGAGGAGCCCCCGGAGGGGATCAAGACCCTGATGGCCGCCTATGACAAGGTCAACGCCGCCGTCACGGACGACGACCGCCGCCAGAAGATGAAGGACTTTCTGAACCTGTCGGCCGACAACTTCCTCAATATCGGCATCTCCCGTCCCATGCCGAAATACATGATGACGTCGAACAACCTGAAGAACGTCGTCAACGGCATCCCGATCACCGGCAACCTCTGGCATCCGGCCCCGACGCTGACCCAGTGGTACTTCGACAAGCCAGCCAAATAAGGCGCCGTCCGGTTCCGGCGGCAGCGAACCTGCCGCCGGAGCCCTCTTCGATCCCATCGAGCGGTCAGGTTCATGCTTCGCTACATAGCCAAGCGGATGGTGTTCGCGATTCCGACACTGTTCGCCGTCTCCATCGTGGCCTTCATCATCATCCAGCTTCCGCCGGGCGACTATCTCACGACCCTGATGGCCGACTGGGCGAGCCAGGGCGGCGCCGTCGAGGCCGGCACGGTGGCGGCTATGCGCGAGCGCTACGGCCTCGACCAGCCGATCTACGTCCAGTACTTCAAGTGGATCGCCGGGATCTTGACGAGAGGCGATTTCGGCATCTCGTTCGAGCTTGGCAAGCCCGTGACGGAACTGATCTGGAACCGCCTGGGCTTCTCGCTGCTGCTCTCGCTGCTGACCCTGTGCTTCGTCTGGGCGATCGCCATCCCGATCGGGATCCTGTCGGCGGTGCGCCAGTACTCGATCTCCGACTACGCGGCCACCTTCCTGGCCTTCTTCTTCCTGGCCGTGCCCGACTTCCTGATGGCGCTCTCGGCCATGTACGTCATGTCGGCCTGGTTCGGGCAGAGCGTGGGAGGGCTGTTCTCGCCCGACTACGTGGACGCGCCCTGGAGCCTCGGCAAGCTGGCCGATTTCGCCCAGCACGTCTGGCTGCCCGTGGTGGTGATCGGCCTCGGGTCCCTCGCGGCGCTCGTGCGCATCATGCGGGCCAACCTGCTCGACGAGCTCTCCAAGCCCTATGTCACCACGGCCCGGGCCAAGGGCATGTCGGAGCTGGAGCTCCTGCTGCGCTATCCCGTTCGTCTCGCCCTCAACCCCCTGATCTCGACCCTGGGCTGGATCCTGCCGGCGGTCATCTCGGGCGAGATCATCGTGTCGGTGGTCATGAGCCTGCCGACCACGGGACCGCTGCTGCTCCGGGCGCTGCTCGCCCAGGACATGTACCTCGCCGGCTCGCTGATCCTGCTGATCTCGGTGCTCACCATCATCGGCACGCTGATCTCGGACATCCTGCTCGCCATCACAGACCCGCGGATCCGGCTCCAATGACCGACATCACCAGCCTGCCGCCCGAAACCACCACGTCGCTCGACCTGCATGGCCGGGACATGGCCGTCGCCGGCCAGTGGCGCCTGTTCTGGCTCAAGTTCAAGAAGCACAAGATCGCGCTTCTGAGCCTCGTGGTGATCCTGTTCATGTATCTCGTCGCGGCCTTCGCGGACTTCATCGCGCCCCTCGATCCCAACGCCACGAACGCGCGCTTCACCTATGCGCCGCCGCAGAGCCTCTCGCTGTTCCGGGACGGGTCGTTCGAGCCGCACGTGAACCAGCTCAAGATGACGCTCAACACCGAGTCGATGCGTCGCGAGTTCACGCCCGATCCGGCGAAGCCGCTGTCGGTCTCGTTCTTCGTGCCGGCTCAGCAGCCCTATGATCTGCTCGGCGTCATCCCGATGCGGACCAAGCTCTTCGGCCTCACGAACCCGAAGCCGGGCGACAGCCTGTACGTCTTCGGCGCCGACCGGCTGGGCCGGGACATCTTCTCGCGGGTCGTCCATGGAGCCAAGATCTCGCTCTCCATCGGGCTCGTGGGCGTCTTCATCAGCCTGATCCTCGGGGTGACCATCGGGGGCATCTCGGGCTTCTTCGGCGGCTGGGTCGACCTGGCGATCCAGCGCCTCATCGAGCTCCTGCGCTCGATCCCGACCATCCCGCTCTGGATGGGCTTCGCGGCCGCGATCCCGGTGGGCTGGCCGCCGCTGCGGACCTATTTCGTCATCACGCTGATCGTCTCGCTGATCGGCTGGACGAGCCTGGCCCGCGAGGTGCGCGGCAAGTTCCTGTCGCTCAGGAACGAGGATTTCGTGATCGCCGCCCGGCTCGACGGCATGAGCGAGATCGGCATCATCTTCCACCATCTGGTCCCGTCCTTCATCAGCCACATCATCGCCACCCTGACGCTCGCGATCCCGTCGATGATCCTGGCCGAGACCGCGCTCTCGTTCCTGGGCATCGGCCTGCAGCCGCCGATCATCTCCTGGGGCGTCCTGCTGCAGGAGGCGCAGAACATCCGCGCGGTCGCACAGGCGCCGTGGCTGCTCTTCACGCCGGCCGCCGCCATCGTGATCTCGGTCCTTGCCCTCAACTTCCTCGGCGACGGCCTCCGCGATGCGGCCGATCCCTACGAGTCGGTATCATGAGCACGATCACGGATACGATCCTGCAGGTCAGGGATCTCAAGACGGTTTTCCCGACCCGCACCGGTCTCTTCAGGGCGGTCGACGGCGTGTCGTTCGACCTGAAGCGCGGCCAGACCCTCTGCGTGGTCGGCGAATCCGGCTCGGGCAAGTCGGTGACGGCGCGGTCGATCCTGCAGATCGTCGACCGGCCCGGCCGCATCGAGAGCGGCTCGATCCTGCTCAGCCGGCCCGACGGCTCGACGACCGATCTGGCCAGGCTCGATCCGCGGGGCCGGGAGATCCGAAGCGTGCGCGGCAAGGAGATCGCCATGATCTTCCAGGAGCCGATGAGCTCGCTCTCGCCGGTTCACCGCATCGGCACGCAGATCGGCGAGGCCCTGCGCATCCATTTCGGCACGCCGAGGCACGAGCAGCGCGAGCGCGTCCTCGAGCTCCTGCGGCAGGTGGAGATCCCGCGTCCGGAATCCGCCATCGACCGCTACACCTTCGAGTTTTCGGGCGGCATGCGCCAGCGCGTCATGATCGCCATGGCGCTTGCCTGCAACCCGTCGGTGCTCATCGCCGACGAGCCGACTACGGCGCTCGACGTCACCACGCAGGCGGAGATCCTCGACCTCGTCAAGAAGCTGCAGAAGAGCCACGGCATGGCCGTGCTGTTCATCACCCACGACATGGGCGTGGTGGCCGAGATCGCCGACGAGGTCCTGGTCATGTATCGCGGCAAGGTGATGGAGCGCGGACCGGTCGAGCAGATCTTCCACGCCCCGCAGGACGCCTATACGCGCCGGCTGATCGGCTCGGTCGTCAAGCTGGAGAAGAAGGCCGATATCCGGCTGACGCGCGCGCCGATCCCGGCCGGAACCCCGCCGCTCCTCGAGGTGCGCAACCTCTCGCTCACCTTCCCGTCGGGCGTCAAGGCGGTCGACGACGTGTCGCTGAGCGTCCGTCCCGGCGAGACTCTCGGCATCGTGGGCGAGTCCGGCTCCGGCAAGACCACGATGGGCCGCTGCCTGCTGCGCATCTACGACCCGCAGGAAGGCGCCATCGACTACCGCCGCCCCGATGGCCGGACGGTCGACATCCGCACGGCCGACAAGGCGGACCTGGAGAAGGTCCGCCGCGAGGTCCGGATGATCTTCCAGGATCCCGTGGGATCGCTGAGCCCGCGCAAGACCGTCGGCCAGATCATCGCCGAGCCGCTCAGGATCGCCGGCGTGAAGGGCAGGGCGCTCGACGAACGCGTCGCCGACCTCATGCGGCAGGTCGGGCTGGAGCCCGCCTGGCGCGAGCGCTATCCGCACGCCTTCTCCGGCGGCCAGCGCCAGCGCATCGGCATCGCCCGGGCCATCGCCCTGAAGCCCCGCCTCATCGTGGCCGACGAGGCGACCTCGGCGCTCGACGTGTCGCTGCGCTCGCAGATGCTCGATCTCATGATGAAGCTGCAGGACGAGCTCGGCCTCTCCTATGTGTTCATCTCCCACGACATGTCGGTGATCCGCTACATGTGCGACCGCGTCGCGGTCATGTATCGCGGCAGGATCGTCGAGCTGGGCGAGACCGACCAAGTCGTCAACGACCCGCAGCACGGCTACACGCGGGCGCTGCTCTCGGCCATTCCCCATCCCGATCCCAGCCATCGGCGCATGCACAACCGCTTCCGGTACGAACCCGGCCGCACGCTTTCAGCCAACGGATAAATCGATGAAAATCACCGACGTCAAAATCATCGTCTGCTCGCCGGGGCGCAACTTCGTCACGGTCAAGATCGTCACCGACGAGGGACTGACCGGGGTCGGCGACGCGACGCTGAACGGCCGGGAGCTCGCGGTCGCCTCCTACCTCAAGGACCATCTCGCGCCGCTCCTGATCGGCCGCGACCCGAGCCGCATCGAGGACATCTGGCAGTATTTCTACCGGGGCGCCTACTGGCGCCGCGGCCCGGTCACCATGGCGGCGATCGCCGGCATCGACACGGCCCTGTGGGACATCAAGGCCAAGGCGGCCGGCATGCCGCTCTATCAGCTCCTCGGCGGCGCGAGCCGCGAGAAGGTGCTGTGCTACACCCACGCCCAGGGCCGCGACATCGCCGAGGCGGTCGAGGCGGTCGGGCGGCGCAGGGAGCAGGGCTACAGGGCGATCCGCGTCCAGGTCGGCATCCCCGGGCTCCCGGACGTCTACGGCACGGGGGCGAAATCGGTCACCAACAACGCCCTTGACGACGCGGTCCCGCACGAGGAGACCTGGTCCACGTCGAAATACCTGCGCTACGTGCCCGAGCTGTTCAAGGCGGTGCGCGAGGCCCATGGCCCGGACATCGAGCTCCTGCACGACACCCATCACCGCCTGACGCCCATCGAGGCGGCCCGGCTCGGCAAGGACCTGGAGTTCGCCCGCCTGTTCTGGCTCGAGGACGCGGTGGCGGCCGAGCACCAGGAAGGCTTCCGGCTGATCCGCAAGCACACCACGACGCCGCTCGCGGTCGGCGAGGTGTTCAACACCATCTGGGATGCGCGGCTCCTCATGGAGGAGCAGCTCATCGACTACATCCGCATGACCACCGTGCATGCGGGCGGCGTCACGGCGCTGCGCCGGATCATGGATTTCGCGAGCGTCTACAACGTGCGCACCGCCTGCCACGGCGCCATGGACATGTCGCCGATCTGCCTCGGGGCCAACCTGCATCTCGACCTGTGGGTGCCCAATTTCGGCATCCAGGAATATTCCGGCTACCTGCCGGAAATCCTCGATGTCTTCCCGGGCGCCTGGAGCCTGTCCGACGGCTACCTGCACCCGGGCGAGGCGGTCGGCCACGGCGTCGACATCGACGAGAGGCTGGCGGAGAAGTACCCATACAAGCGCGCCTATCTGCCGGTGAACCGCCTCGAAGACGGCACCCTGTGGCATTGGTAATCCGAGGACACGATGAAGATCACCGCGATCAAGAGCTATGCCGTCAAGGTCGGCATCCGCAACCAGCTTCTGGTGAAGGTCGAGACCGACGAGGACATTTTCGGCTGGGGCGAGAGCGGCCTGTCCGGCCGCGAGAAGGCCGTCGTCGGCGCGCTCGAGCACTACGCCGAGTTCCTGCGCGGCCGCGATCCGTTCAGGATCGGCGGCCTTTGGCAGGAAATGTACCGCAGCCAGTATTTCGAGGGCGGGCGCGTGCTGCAGGCGGCGATCTCGGCCATCGACATCGCGCTCCACGACATCAAGGGCAAGGCCCTCGGCGTGCCGGTCTACGAGCTGCTCGGCGGCAAGCAGCGCGACCGGATCCCGACCTTCGCCACGACCTTCGCGGAGCCCGGTCCCGCGATGATCGAGCAGGCCCGGATGCTGGTCGAGCACGGCTGGACGGCCATGCGGCTCTCGCCGGCCGGTCACGAGAACAAGGACATCTACGAGCCGCGCGAGCACATCGCCACCACGGCGAAGTGGTGCGTGAAGGCCCGCGAGGCGCTCGGCGACGACGTCGTGCTCGGCATCGACTACCACCACCGCCTCAGCGTCGCGGAGGCGGCGAGCTTCTGCCAGAAGATGCCGTCCGGCACCCTCGACTTCCTCGAGGAGCCGATCCGCGACGAGTCGCCGGGCTCCTACGAGGCGCTGCGGCGGCTCACCGACATCCCCTTCGCCATCGGCGAGGAATTCGCCTCGAAATGGCAGTTCCAGCCCTATATCGAGCGCGACATCCATCAGTTCAACCGCCTCGACGTGTGCAATGTCGGCGGCCTGACCGAGTCGATGAAGGTGGCCGCCTGGAGCGAGACGCATTACGTCGACATGATGCCGCACAACCCGCTCGGCCCCGTCTGCACGGCCGCGACCATCCATTTCTCGGCCGCGGTGCCGAACTTCTCCTGGCTCGAAACCCGCGCGAGCCCGGCGGAGACGCATCTCGGCTTCGACAACGCGGAGTTCTTCCCGGTCCAGCCCCGGCTCGCAGGCGCGCATTACGTCGTGCCCGATGCGCCCGGTCTCGGGATCGAGGTGAACGAGGAGCTGATTGCCCGTCAGAGCTTCGCGTTCTGGGAGGCGCCGCATCTGCGCAGACGGGACGGCTCGGTGACCAACTGGTGACAGCCGGGCGCCGGGGCGCGATACTCACGCTCGATCATCCAGGAGATTCCGCACGATCATGACGTCCCCGAACCCGGTCCGCTCCGTCCTCATCACGGGCGCAGGCGGCAATCTCGGTCAAAAGCTGATCGCCCATCTCCTGGCGCAGGACTGGTGCGAGCGGATCGTCGCCCTCGACCGCTCGGCGCCCGCATCGCCCGCGCCCGGCGACCGGGTCCAATGGGTCGCCGGGAACCTCGCCGATCCCGCCGACGCGTCATGGCGCGAGGCCCTGGGCGGGGTCGACGCCGCGGTTCATTTCGCGGCTCAGAACCCGTACCCGGATGCGCCCTGGAGCGATGCCTGCGCGTCCTTCGACATGACCCTGGCCCTGCTCGGCGCAGCCGGACGGACGGGACTGCGGCGGATCGTGTTCGCCTCGTCGAACCACGTGATGGGGCAGTACAAGGATGCGCCTCTCGCCGATACGCTGACGCCGGGCGGCCTGACGACATCCCTCGAGCCGGGGCCCGGAACGCGCTGGTTCAACGGCCGCGAGATGCTCCAGGGCACCGCCTATGCGGCGTCCAAGCTCATGGGCGAGCGCGCCTGCCTGGCGGAGGCGCACCGCTCGAACGGCACGCTGACGGCGGTCTGCGTGCGGATCGGCTGGTGCCAGCCGGGGGAGAACCGGCCGGAGACGATCAACACGTCGGGCCTGCCCGGCGAGGAGCCGAATGTCGGCCCGGACATGGAGCGCGACCTGCGCTGGTTCCGCAACATGTGGCTCTCGAACCGGGACTTCACGGCCGTCATGGAGCGGGCGCTGCGCGCCGATGCCGGATCCTGGGGGCAGCCCGGCATCGTGGTCAACGGCATGTCG
Source organism: Microvirga sesbaniae (assembly GCF_025460805.1). Taxonomy (GTDB): domain Bacteria; phylum Pseudomonadota; class Alphaproteobacteria; order Rhizobiales; family Beijerinckiaceae; genus Microvirga; species Microvirga sesbaniae. The sequence continues at coordinate 236,769 of NZ_JAMXFJ010000006.1, forward strand.
GCGAACCGCGGCATGCCGTGGGACATCGAGACCACCCGCCGGATGATCGGCTACGAGCCGCAGGACGACATCTGGGATCACGTCGGGTGAGGCTCGGAGCCGGGAAGCAGGGGTTTGTCAGCCTTCGGCGCATAATCCTCCCAGGTCATGGCCGGGCCTGTCCCGGCCATCCCGATCGTCTGGAGCGCCGTGCCTTTCCGATCGGGATCACCGGCACGAGGCCGGTGATGACGAACGGGTGGTTGTTCAGTCAGGCTTCGAGTCTGCAGAGAGCCGGCTAGAGCCTCGGACCCAAAAAGTGGACACCACTTTTGGGATTCATCCGAGGCTCCTTCTCTTGACCGGCGCATCGGACGGACCCAGCGGGTCGCTGACGCGGCCCTCTGGGTCCGTCCGATGCGCTAGGTAATCCTTGCTGTCGAGTGAACGTTCCCAACCCAGAAGAACATGCCAGCCCTTCCGAGGCGGCATTTGTGGCGCGGCCCGGGGCCGAGTTATCCAACACCATGGCCCTTCGTGATTTCTCCTTGATGATCCTGGTCTGCCTGCTGTGGGCGGCCCATACGGTGGTGAGCAAGATCGTCGTGACGGACATGGCGATCCCGCCGCTGTTCTACGCGGCCATCCGCTATGGGATCGTCGCCCTGCTGGCGCTGCCCTGGCTCCTGCCCATGCCACGCCCGACCTGGCGCATCCTCCTGGTCGGGTTTCTGATGGGAGGCGGCGGCTTTGCGCTGTTCTTCCTGGGCATCAGGACGGCAAGCCCGTCGAGCGCCGCCATCGTGTCCCAGCTCGGCCTGCCGATCACGACGCTTCTCTCGGTCATCCTGCTCGGGGAGAAGGTCTACTGGCGGCGGGGCCTGGGCATCGCGCTCACCTTCCTCGGCGGCGTCCTGGTGATGTGGAATCCCGCCGGGGGCTTTCCGATTTCCGGAGGGCTCGCCCTCATTCTGGGATCCGCCGCGGCGGGCTCGCTGGCGGCCGTGCTGATGAAGCAGATGGAGGGCGTGAAGCCGCTCCGGTTCCAGGCCTGGATCGGCCTTGCCTCCGTGCTGCCCCTGACCTTCCTGTCGGCCGGCCTCGAGGCCGATCAGGTCCTCAAGGCCACGAATGCCGGCTGGGGCTTCCTGGCGGCGCTGCTGTTCTCGGCCCTGATCGTGTCCCTCGTGGCCCACACGATCTATTACGGGCTGATCGGCAAGTATCCGGCCAACCTGATCGCGCCCCTGACCATCATGAACCCGCTGATGACGGTCGGCATGGGGATCCTCGTCACGGGCGACCATGTCGACCTGCGCATGGCGCTCGGCACCGGCATCGCGCTCTGCGGCGTCCTCATCATCACCTTGAGGCGCAACCACGTCATGCCCCTGGCGGCCCTCGTCTGGGACCGCCAGCGGTAGAGCATCGTGCGGCCCCGGAGGGCCCCGTCAGCGACCCTCCGGGTACGTCCGATGCGCTCGTGGAAACAGCTCTGGCTTGGTCCCGCTGCTCGGAACACTGTGGGAACGAGTGCTCACGCCCGCACCTCACCCTCACGCCCCCCTCCACGTCATGGCCGGGACGAGCCTGGTGATGACGTGGAGGATTGGTGTGAGCGGTCGATGACACCCTCCCCACGTCATGGCCGGCCTTGTGCCGGCCATCCCGATCCGGTGAGGCGCGGCGCCTCTCGGAAGCGGGATCACCGGCACAAGGCCGGTGATGACGTGGAGGGGGGTGTATGAGCCGGCGAGGAGCCGGGGGCGAGCGCCCCGTCCGCACGATGCGCTGGCGATCAATCGAGCGATGCCTCGACGCCCAGGCCCCGGGCTCTCGCCTCGCGCCAGCAATGGCTCGCGCAGGCGAGGTCCTGGGCGGCGATGCCGAGCGAGCGATAGAGCGTGATGTCGTCGGCCGACGTGCGGCCCGCCGCCTTGCCGGCGAGAACCTCGCCGATCTCGGCCAGGACGTGGTCGCGCCCGATCCGGCCGCTCTCGATGGCCCGGATGACCTCGCCGGCCTGGGCGAAGGTGGAGGCCCGGTAGTCGACGAAGAGCCGCGAGCGCGCCACCATCTCCTCGTCGATCTCGCGCTTCGACGGGATCGAGGCGCCGACCACGTTCAGATGGGCGCCCGGTGCGATCCATTCACCCATCAGGACCGGCTCGGACGACGACGTGACGGTGCAGACGAGGTCGGCGTTCCGGACGGCCGAGCGGACATCGTCGAAGACCTCGATCGCGACGCCCGGGCGGCGTTCCGCGGCATGGGACGCGAAGGCCTCCGCCTTCTCGCGCCGGCGCCCGGCGACCCGAACCCGGCGGATCGAGGGCCGCACGCCGAGCATGGCCTCCAGGTGGTGCTCGGCCTGCTCGCCCGCCCCGATCATCGCGAGCGTGGCGCAATCCGGCCGGGCGAGCGCCCGCGTCGCCACGGCGCTCGCGGCGGCGGTGCGGATCGCCGTCAGGAGGCCGGCATTCATCATGGCGACCGCCGAGCCGTGCTCCGGCTCGAACAGGACGATCGCGCCCTGGTGCGACGAATATCCGGCGTCCGGATTACCGGGGAACAGGCTCACGAGCTTGACGCCGAAACACGCTTCGATCCCGCCATGGCCCGGCAGCAGGGCGCCGGGCATGACCCCCATCTTATTGGGCTCTCCCACGTCCACCACCGACCGCAGCGGCAGGTTGGCGGCCCCGGCCGAGACGGCGATCATCGCCGTCTCGACGATCTCGACGGCCTCGGCCATCGGCAGGAGGGACCGGACGTCCCTGTCGGACAGGACGATCATCGTGCGCGCCTTTCTCCATCGCCCCAGCCCTGGCCCGTCACGGGCAGGCCGAGTTGCTCCTCGAGCAGCGAGACATAGAGGTCCGGCCGCACGACATAGGGAAAATGTCCGCCCCACTCGAAGCGATAGGCGACCGATGGGTTCAGCCGGGCCCGCACGGCGTCGCGCACGGGCGGAGGGATCAGCGGGTCGTCGGCGGTCTCGACCGTCGCGATCCGGTCGCGCGGCAGGTCGAGCGGGGGCAGTTCCGGCCCGCGCTTCAACGCATTCAGCCGCGTGCGCAGCTCCGGCTCGGGGATGCGTCCGCCGACCTCGGCCATCAGAAGGTCGACGAGTTCCGCCTGCTCGGGATGGCTGTCGCGCCAGGCGCCGAGGCCCCGACCGAACCCCGCGCGGACCTCCGCGATCGGCGCATGGTCGAGGTCCGAGGAATAGGGCGGACGGTCCCCGACCCCGGCGACGGAATGAAGCGTGTTGGCGGCGATCAGGCGCTCCGCGAGGCGCGGATGGGCGGCGGCGAAATACTGCGCCACGTAACCGCCGAGGGACGAGCCGAGCACGGTGGCCCGGTCGAGCCCGAGCCGGCCGCACAGCTCCGCGAGATCCTCCGCCCATTCGATCACGCCGCCGCTTTCGGGGTAGGTCACGGCGACGATGCGGACGCGGTCCTTCAGGGCCTCGATGGGCTGCCAGAAGATGTCGCCGCGGCCGAGCGTGCCCGGGATGAGCAGCAGCGCGGGACCCCTGTCGCCGGCCTGCACATATCCCCAATCCCGGCCGCGGATGAGGATCCGGCGTTCAGGGTGGAGCGTCGCGAAGCGGTCGCGGTCCGCGATCAGGCGGTTGGGCATGCGGTCGAGGCCTCCAAGTGCCGCGCAGTGTACACGAAACCGGGCCTTTGCCGTCCCCGATGGCAGAAATGACGTCCCGGGTTCACAGAAAATCCTTCGAGATCCTGCGGCCGGGGATGTCCCGGATCTCGACGTCCGTGCCGGAGACCGACAATCGACGGTTCACTCCGCATTGCCCTTCGGACGGGGCGCGATCCGGGAACAGCTTGCCCATCCGTGAGGATTCCCCGGCACAAAAAAGAACGCCTCGGTCGGGTGCCGAGGCGTTGAGGTGAGGGAGGACCACGCGAGTAGGTTCATTCTAGCGATCCGCTCCCCGGAGGCTGTGAGCCGCTTCACACACGACGTCATGAATGGTTTCGCCGAGCGCCGACCCGCCGCGCAGGACGTTTCTGCGCGCTGTGTGACATTTGTCTCAGAGCGCCCGGTTCCTCCCGGTTAGAATGGATGCCAAGTCAGGAGGTCGGCATGTGGGTCATCTCTCATATCGTATTCGCGTATCTGCATTTCGTTCCCGGCGGAAACGGCGGCTGGACGCAGGGCAGCGACTACCCCCGCTTCTCGGCGGAAGAGCGCCGGGACATCGCGATCCCGTTCGAGGGTTACTGGAGGCGGGTGAGCTGATCGTCCCGCCGTGTTCTCCGTGAGTTGCCATGCGCGTTGCCGGTCGGGAGGAAACAGCCGACATCCTCGATCCGGCCAGGAGCGCGAAGCAGCGCGAGAGCATCGGACGTGAAAACTGGGTCCACTTTTGGGATCGGATCCGATGCTTCACTCTTTGAAGAGCGCATCGTTCGGCGCGGACCCGATGGGCCGCGAGCGTGGTGCGCTTTCGTCCGCGGGATGCGCTCGGCGGTCCTCCGATCGCGTTCATCGGGACAAGCCCGGTGATGACACCCTCCACACGTCAGTGCCGGCCTTGTGCCGGCCATCCCGATTGTTTGAAGCGCGGCGCCTCTCGTATCGAGATCACCGGGACAAGCCCGGTGATGACGTGGCGGGTGACCATTGCAGGGGCGCGGCCCCTCCCACGTCATGGCCGGCCGGTCATCACCCGCCTCTCGCCGGCCATCCCGACTGTCCGATGCTCACATCTTGAAGCGGCGCATCGTCGAGTGCGGACCCGAAGGGCCGCGAGCGGGGCCCGCTTTCGTCCGCACGATGCGCTCGTCGAAGAGCCTGATGGGTCAGGCCCTGCTCATACGGGCCGGGAACCATGATTCCTCAAGCGGTCCGCCTCGGCAGAAGGCCGGCTTTGACGTCGGCCGCCGTCACGACCTTGCGGAACACGGCTTCCCGGAGATAGATCGAGTCGAAGACCGACTTGCAGTCTTTCTTCCGGATGGACACGAATGGTTTCCGATTGCGCTTCATGATGAGCTCCCAGTTCAGGATGGACCATTGGTATCCCGAAACGCCCTGCAGGACTGTGTCCGCCGTCACAATTCCACGGCCGGAAGCCATTTTCTCCATTCGAGCGCACGTGGTTCAAGGTTCGGGCAACCGCACCTCTACGCCCTCATCGAGCCTCTGTGATGCGGGTTACAGATGGGCGGCGGCGTTCACGGCATCATGTCGGCAACTGAACCTCTACAGGCAGGAGTGAGCGCATGGACAGGTGCACACGATACTGGGCCCGCTACATGGACACGATGGCGTTGTCCCGCCGGGCGATGGACCCGTCGCAGCGCCGTGCTCTGATCCGACAGGCCTATATCTGGCTTCAGCGGTATTTCGACGCCGAGGAGCGCGAGCTTGCGCGGCGGTCCATCGTGGCGGCGCAGCGATAGCTCCGCTCGACCCATCGCGAGCCGCGTCATCTCGCACGGGGCAGCATGGTCCGCACGATGGGCTAGCCGCTCCGCCCGACATGCCGGCCGGTCTCCACGGCGCACAAAGAAAAGCGCCCCGATATTGGAACAGGGCGCCCAGTTGACAGGGAGGAAGGCTTTCACCCTAACCGATCTCGCTCCGGCGAACTGTGCGCTGCGTCACATCAGGGTCTGTGTGATGTCTGTCACGGAAGATCGCGCGGGATCGCGCGATGATGATCTCAACTGAAGGAGTTCATCATGACGATCACCATTCTTGACCCCCGATCCGGCCAGCAGGTGACCATTTCGCTTCCCGGCAAGCCGGCGAGCTGTGTGAAAAGACATTGATGCGTGGTGCGGGGGATCGGTCCCGAGGCCGGTTCGCCCGTATCCCGCGGGACGGGACAGATGAACCTCAAACAGCATTATCAGGATAAGGCCGCCAGGGCTGAGCGCCTCGCGGACGATCCGTACCGGAAGGCGCAGCTTCGCGTCGAGCTCCGTTCGCTGGCGCGCAGATGGCGTCACTTCGCGGAGCTGGCGGACTGGCGCGCCCGCCGGTCACGCTATTCCGAGAGCTGAGGTGTCGATCGGACGATGTCCGCTAAAGCCTCGGACGCGGCCCGCGAGGTCCGCACGATGCGCTAGGTGTCTGTGGAGTGGCGGCTCTTCTCAGTGGAGGGCCGCAGGACGGAAGCTTGTCCGACGCCCGCCATGCGCAGGCGCAGGAGGCCGTCGGCACCGGGAGGAGCGCGCGTGCCTCGACTGCCGCGGATCGCTCAATGGAGGGTCGGCATGACGTCCGAGAACGGGATCAGCAGCATCTCGTCGTCGTCCTCGTCGCTGACATAGACGTGCCAGTCGGAGAAGTCGCGTGCGCCATAGGCTTTCTCGACGAGGGCGCGCGCCAGGGAGAGGGCTCGGTCGCGAGCCTCGATCAGGTCGAGAACCTCCGCTCCGTGACGATCGATCAGGATTTCGCCCGGGCCTGCGCAGTGGAAGTACAGATAGAACATGTGAGCCTCCATCTCGATGCCTCCACTCTCCCACAGGCGGGACCCGTCTTCTGTGCTCATGATCACGGTTCCCGGAAAGACCAGGTGGCATGGTCGGCCTCACATGGAGTCCGATCATGTCCCGTCGCATCCTCTGCCTTCTCGCCCTCCTGTTCGTGGCCGACGCCATTGCTGTGAATGGCCGCGCTCCGCGGCCCGTCGTGCTGTCCGGCAAAGAGATGCTCGATGTGACCCGCTTCACCCGTCTGCAGGTTTCCCCCGCGGCCTGATCCGATCCTCTTCCGTGTGATCACCGTCACAGAACACGATGCTCATCTCCGACACCATGGGAGCGCACGACAAGGAGATTGCCATGGTTCTCATCGTCCTGGATCGATGGACCGATCAGCCGGTGATCGTTTCCGTTCCGGTCCGCCCCGCCGTTCGGAGGGACGAACCCGCGATCGTCATCCGCCCTCGTCAGTTCGCCGGCAGGAGCCTGTCATGAAACCGTCCAAGCTCACCGCCATGCGGCGGGCACGCCGCCGGATCCTCCAGGAGCTCGCCGGAGCCAAACCTTAGCGCATCGTGCGGACGAAAGCGGGTCACGCTCGTGACCCGAACGTTGCGCCGCTTCAAGATGGGAGCATGGGACAATCGGGATGGCCGGCACAAGGCCGGCCATGACCGGGAGGGTGTCATCATCCGCTCTCACCATTCTCCCACGTCATCACTCGCTTACATCACCCACCACGTCATCACCGGGCTTGTCCCGGTGATCCCGATTGTTTGAGGGGCGGCGCTCTTCCGATCGGGATGGCCGGCACAAGGCCGGCCCTGACGTGGGGAGGGTCGTGGGGAGGGTCGTGGGGAGGGTGTCGTCACCGGCCCGTTTCACCTCTCCCCGTCATCACCGGGCTTGTCCCGGTGAGCGCGATCGGAAGACCGCCGGGCGCATCGTGCGGACGATGTGCTGCTTCAGGATGTGGCCATCGGAGCCGTTCCCAAACCTGGGTCCACGTCTCACGTGCGCAAACATGTCGAAACAACATAACGGAGCGGATCGGGCGGGACGCGGGCTGCGCGTCCTCTGCCCGGCGTCATCCTTCCGGTCTCCTGCGGTTGGGAACCGTCCTGTCTCTTGTTGAGACTCTCCCTCTTTCATCTATAGTTGCCTGGCTTCCGTCGCAGGTTGCGATCTCTGTTGGTGAACTCGTGCAGGGGAGTCGTGAAGGTGCGTCTCGATGGAGAACAGATCCGGAAGGACTTGCCGTTTCTCTCGGCTCTCTCCGTGAGTTCGTTCTTTTCCGCGCTCGGCCCGGACGAAATCGCCCAGATCGCGGCCTTGTGCACGTCCCGCAAGATGCACGACGGCGAAACCTTGTTTCTCAAGGGGGATCCGGGCGACGCTCTCTACGGCGTCCGCCGCGGGCAGATCGTCATCACGACGACGACCGATGCGGGCCGGCAATTCACGCTCAACATTCTCGGGCCGGGCGACGTCTTCGGCGAGCTCGCCCTCCTGGACGGGCACCCGAGGAGCGCCGATGCGGTCGCGTCGGGCAGTGTCGAGCTGTTCATGATCCGGCGGAGCGACTTCCAGGATCTGCTGAAGAGGCGACCGGAAATCACCACGCGGATCATCGAACTGCTCTGCGAGCGCGTCCGGTTTTCGAGCGAACGCCTGGAAGAGGCCTCTCTTCTGTCTCTTCGGTCCCGGTTGGCACGGCGTCTGCTGAAGCTGGCCGAGGATTTCGGCGAGGAGATCGACATCACGCAGGAGGAGCTCAGCGTGCTCGTCGGAGCAGGTCGGGAAACCGTCAATCGGCAGTTGCAGAAGTGGCGGAGAAGCGGAGCTGTCGAGCTCGGACGGGCCCGCGTGAAGATCATCGACCTACGACGCCTTCAGCAGGAAGCCGTCGAGCGCGACCGGGATTCCGAATGATCCGCGGTCGAGCTTGGCCGCGCCGGACCGAATGCGCGGGCCTCGGCGATCCTCGGCCGGGCGCCCCCGGGGAGGGCGGAGGCGGCGAGGGCTACCTGTCGGAAGACGAGGTCAGCGACGTACCGGCCTGTTCGAGCGTGAGGTAGACCCAGCCCGCTGTCTCGGCGCTTTCGCGCTTGATGTAGCGATAATGGGTGCTGAACCAGGCCAGCACGTCGTCAGTCTTGTTGTCCAGGATGAGGTCACCCCGATCCGTGCGGACGGTCAGGACCGCGTGCCCCTCGCCGTTCTCGTCGATGACGACGGTCATGCGCATGGCGCGACGGGGAAGGCCGGCCTCCACCAGCATCCTGCGCTTCAGGAGCTGGTAGTCCTCGCAGTCGCCCAGACCGTCGCTCGGGTAGCTCCACAGGTCGGCGACGCCCCAATGGTTCTGATCGGTCACCGGGATCAGGGAGCGGTTCACCGACAGGTTCACCGAAGACAGGAGGGCCGCAAGCTCCGCGGTCAGCGGCAGAAATTCAGGTTCGGTCAGATCGACGGTGCATTCCTCCGCATGGCGGCTGCAGAAAGCGACCCAGCCGGGCAGGGGTGGCGCCGCCTCGTCCCGGAAAAGGTGGGGACCCGCATTGCCCGAACTCATCGCCGACAGCAGCAAGGCCAGGACGATCCAAATCCGTCTACCCATGTCGATCTCCCCAGGAGATGCCGGTGATCAGACCGGGGAGGACCCTTCCTCTTGGCCCGAACTGCTCATGGGATCAGACTGACGTGTTCCGCTTGGTCGTTCTGTGCATGTGGTCACAAATTCCGGCCCGGCCATGACGTGTGGAGGGTGGCGCGAGCCGGGTGTCTCATCGTCCCACGTCATCACCGGCCGGTCCCGGTGATCCCGGTCGGAAGACCGCCGATGGCATCGTACGGACGAAAGCGGGCCACGCTCGAACGATGCGCCGCTCAAGGAAGTGAGCATCGGATCCGATCCCGAGCGTGGGTCCACTTGTCCCGCCCGACGCCGTCGCTCAAAGGTACCGGTGGCAGACGTCGATGGAGGATTCGATGCCGACCTTCGCGAAGTCGGTCTTCAGCCACGCATCGGCCTTCTCGCGCCCGATCGCATGCAGATCGGTGAGGAAGCTCCAATCCGCGTTCAGCTTCGAGGCGGCGCCCAGGTGCTGCATGACGTCGTCGGCCTCGACGGCATGCAGGCGCACCTCCCTGATATCGGGTGCCAGGACCCGCCCTTCCTCCACGAGCCTGTTGAGGAAGTCGACCGCGCGAACCTCCCTCATGAGCGACGAGTTGAAGCTGATCTCGTTGATCCGGTTGAGGATCTCGGCCGCCGTCCTGGGGACCGTGGGCCGGCTGATCGGGTTGATGTGAACCACCACGATGTCGGATGTCTCGCATTGATAGATCAGCGGAAAGAGCGCCGGATTCCCCATGTAGCCCCCATCCCAGTAATATTCGTCGTCGATCCTCACGGCCTGAAAGATGAAGGGGAGGCAGGTCGACGCGAGCACCACCTGGGCGCTCATTTCATGGTGCTCGAAAACCCGGATCTTCCCTGAACGAACATTGGTGGCCGAGAGGAACAGCTTGACCCGGGAATCCGATCGCAGGCGCTCGAAGTCGACCGTCTGCTCGAGGATATCGAGCAGGGGATTGTAGTTGAACGGGTTGAGCTCGTAGGGCGAGACCACCTGGGTCAGCATGTGAAACAGCAGAAAGGCCGGCGATGCTTCAAGGCTGCGACTTCCGGTGAGACGGTCGAATGCGGATGGTTGAACGGGGCTGAACAGAGCCGCCTGCGAGATCCGCCGCCAGAACGCCCCGAGGGCCTGGCGGGCGCCCTCGCGCCCCCCGCTGATCAGCCCGTGGGCGCAGACCACCGCATTCACCGCTCCCGCGCTCGTGGCGCTGATGCCCTCGAACGCGATGGCGTCTTCTTCCAGCAGACGGTCCAGCACGCCCCACGCGAAGGCGCCATGGGCGCCGCCCCCCTGAAGGGCGAGATTGACCGGCTTGACCTCCTGCCGCGGCGCTGAGCGTCTCCTCCGGGAAGTCCTGCCGTCTGCCCTGTTCATGGTCGCCTCGGCGTCGGGGTCGTTCAGCATTCCGATCAAGAGGATGTTATATGACGTCGATCCTGTCTGGCGAGAGCGCGGACCCGGCCGGGCGGCTAGAGCATCGGACGTGAAAAGTGGACCCACTTTTGGGTCCGCACGATGCGCCAGCCACCCGTACAGGATGCTGCACGGGCGGCCTGAGGCGCGGGATGGGCCTGTCGGCTCACTCCTCGCGGAAGGCGACGGCGAGCCGGTCCGTGAGCGGCTGGGTCAGGTAGGTGATGATGCGCCGCGTCTCCCCGCGGATCAGCACCTCGGCCGGCAGGCCGGGCGTCAGTTCCTTGCCCTCCAGCTTGCTCCGCTCTCCCGGGGCGATCGCGATCTTCACGGTGAAGTAGGCCTGCCCGGATTCGCCGCTGACGACCTGGTCCGGCGAGACATTGGTGACCATCCCCTCGAGTTCCACCGGCGTCGGGAGCTTGAACGAGCTGATATGGATGGTCGCCGGCTGGTCGATATGCACCTGATCGACCTCCTCGGGGCGGATCTTCGCATTCACGATCAGCGGCTCCGCGCTCGGGATGATCGACATCAGCTTCTGCCCGGGGGCGACGATCCCGCCGATCGTATGCACCATGAGCTCGTGAACCAGACCCGTGCGCGGCGCCCGGATGTCGAGCCGCTGAAGCCGGTCCCGGGCGGCGGCGAGCTGCTCCTCGGTCTCGGCCAGGCTGGCCGTGACGGTCTGAAGCTGCCTCAGGACCTCCGAGCGGGCATTCTGCGTGAGCTCGGCGATCTTGTACTGGATCTCGGTGAGCTGGGACCCGGCGCCCGCGATCCGGGCCTCGATATCGCCCATCTCGCCCTTCAAGCGGCTCACCTCGCGCTCCGTCTGACGCAGCACCGGGCGCCGGATCAGCCCTTTGCTGTCGAGCATGCGCTGGTCGGCCAGCTCGGCGGTCACCTGGGCGAGCTCCTCCTTGAGGGCGCGGAACCTCTCGTTGAACCCGTCGATCTGCCTCTCGACCTGGTGCTTTCGCTCCTGCTGCTGCGAAAGCTGGCTCACGCGCGTGAAGCGCCGTTCGTTCATCAGGCTTTCCTCCGCCGCAAGCGCCGCCTTCAAGGCGGTCTCAGCCTGCCTGGAGGGCAGCGAGAGCGCCGGCCGCGCGATCGTCGTGCGGTCCAGCTGCTCGGCCTCGAGGCGTGCCTTCTGGGCCGTGAGGTCGATCAGCTTGCGCTCGAGGATGCTCGCATCGGCCGTCACCTTCGCGGCATCGAGCCGGACGAGCACCTGCCCCTCCTGCACGAGCTCTCCCCCCTTGACGAGGATCGCCCCGATGACTCCGCCCTCGAGGTGCTGAACCGCCTGGGCGCTGGACTGGACGGCGAATGTGCCCGAGGTGACGACCGCGCTGTCGACCTTGGCGGCGACCGCCCAGCCGCCGATCCCGAAGAAGACCACGAAGGAACTCAGGATGAACCAGCGCATGAGCCGGCGCATGGAGGTGGAATTGGCCGCAAGGTCTGTTTCGAACTCGGTCATGGTGCGCTCCATCGGGTGGGCTGCCGTCGTCGGCTGGGCGACCGGCACATCCTTTGTCAGGATCCCGCGCCGGTCGCGACGGATCGGCGCCTGGTCCACGATCACGTTGGCATGCCGGGCGCGCCGATGCTGTGGCGCAGTTCACATTCGCCAGAGCATCGGACGCAAAAGCGGGAACCGCTTTCGGGATTCATCCGAGGCTCCCTCGCTTGACCGGCGCATCGTTCGGAGCGGACAACCGGGCCGACTTTTCACTCACGTGGCCCTCCGGGTCCGCACGATGCGCTAGCTCGCCTGGCCGCTCGCCCGCTGGGTCCGGGTCGCATCCAGGCTGGTGACGGTCGCGGTCGCCGGGACGGCGTCTCCGTCCGCCGGTTCCGCCGACGCCGGGCCGAGCGTGTCCTGAGAGGCCAACGCGGCGCCGGGGCTGGAGGGAGCTGCGCCCGGCTGCGCCGTCGCGACGGCCGACGGGGCGCCGACCGGCTGCGGACCCATCGCCTGGGCGGGCTTGTGCGGCTGCCCGATGCGCGGGAACAGGGCCGCCAGGACCTGCTCCTTCGGGCCGAACATCTCGGCGCGACCGTTGCGGACCGACAGGATCTTGTTCGCCGCGAAGATGGCGCTCGGCCGGTGGGCCACGATGACGACGATCTTGCCGGCCTGGCGCATCTGCTGAATGGCATCGTTCAGGGACTGCTCTCCGAGCGGGTCGAGATTGGAGTTGGGCTCGTCGAGCACGACGATGAAAGGATTGCCGAACAGGGCCCGGGCAAGCCCGATGCGCTGGCGCTGACCGCCCGACAGGATGGCGCCGCCTTCGCCCACCGGAGTGTCGTATCCCTTCGGGAACGCCAGGATCATGTCGTGCACGCCGGCCATGCGGGCCGCCTCGATCACCTGATCAACGGTCGCGTCCTTCCGGAAGCGGGCGATGTTTTCCGCGATCGTTCCATCGAACAGCTCGATGCTCTGGGGCAGGTGGCCGATCGCGTCCGCCAGCGCATCGGGCGAGTACTGGCCGATCAGGGCGTTGTCGAAGCGGACGTCTCCCCGAGCCGTCGGCCACGCGCCGACCAGGGCGCGAACGAGGGTGGACTTGCCGCATCCGCTGGGGCCGATGATCCCGAGGGCGTCGCCGGCTTCGATCTCGAACGAAACGCCCGACACGGTCGCGATGGTCCCGCCCGGAGGAACGATCGCGACATCCCGCACCGACAGGGTGTGGCGCGGCCGCGGCATGCCGTGCTGCTGCTTGGTCGCCTGGGGAAGCTTGGAGGTCAGCGCCCTCAGGCGGCGCAAGGCCTGCCACGCGGCCGAGGTGCTGCGCCAGTTGCCGATGACCTGATCGATGGGGGTGAGAGCCCGGGCGAGGATGACCGAGCAGGCGATCATGGCGCCGGGCGACATCTTCGCCTCGATGACCAGGAAGGCTCCGAGCGCCAGCATGGCGGATTGCAGGACGAGCCGGACCGTCTTGGAGATCGCCCCGAACACGCTGGCGTGGTCGGCGAGGTCGCGGGCATGGGAGATCGAGTTCACGTAGCCGCTGCCCCAGCGCTTGCACAGGTCGTCTCCCATGCTCATGGCGGCGGCCGCTTCCGAGTTGCGCCTCGCGTCCAGCAGAAGGGTCATGGTGGCCGCGTGCACCTGGTTGGCCGACTTGACCCTGCCCTTGGTGACGAGCTCGTTGACCATGCTGAGAATGACCAGAAACAGAGCGCCGGCTCCGGCGGCGAGGAAGAGGATCGGACTCACCAGGAACAGGATGGCGAAATAGATCGGCATCCAGGGCAGGTCGAGAAGCGCGACCGGTCCGGGCCCCATGAGATAGTTGCGGATGGCGGCGAGATCCTGGAGCGGATCGTGATTGCGGGCATGCGGGCCGAAATGGAGCGGCAGTTTCAGCGTCGCCTCGAACAGCGTGGGCGCCAGCCGGTGATCGAAGGTGATGCCGACCCGGGCCATGAGCTTGCCGCGCAGCGCCTCCAGGAGGCCGTAGAAGGCGTAGAGCAGCAGAGCGAGCAGGGAGAGGGCCGCCAGCGTCGGGAGGCTCTTGCTCGACAGGACCTTGTTGTAGACGAGCATCATGAAGATGGGGCCGGTCAGCATCAGGACGTTTCCGAGACAGCTGATGACGCTGATCCCGATCAGCGGCTTCTTGAGCGTGCGAAGAGCCGTCCGGAGTTGGACTTCGGCGCTGGTCTTCATTCCATTCCTCATCGCGGGCATCCCTGTTGCGACCCTCCGCACGCCATGAGACGGGCAACCGGGAGGGTGTCTGCGGGATGATCATGGGCCGGCTTCGCGCCGAGCACTGTGACGGGGGTCACAAAGGTCCGGTCATCGCGGCCGTCGGGGCGCCTTTGCCCCCGGCCCGTCGAACGCTATGCTGGCAGGCCTCGTGCTCCACACCGTGGGAATTCGGTCATGGCAGACGTGCAACCGCCCAAGCCGGCGACCGGCGCCGACAAGTCGGCCCATCTCGAAGCCCTCGACATCTTCAAGGCCATCGACCCGGCGACGGTCGACCAGATCGCCCGCAGGGCTCAGAACCGGACGCTGGAGAAGGGCGAGTTGCTGTTCAACGTGGGTGACACCTCCGACGCGCTCTACGTGATCGCCGAGGGCCGCGTCCGGATCTGGACGGTCTCGGCCGCCGGCGCCGAAGTCACCCTCAACGTCCTGACCAGCGGCGCCGTCTTCGGAGAGATCGGCATGCTCGACGGCGGCGTGCGGACGGCGGGCGCCTCCGCGATGCTGCGCACGAGACTGACGAGCATCGCCCGGCGAACCTTCTACGACGCGCTGGACCGGGATCCGCAGCTGGTGCGCAATGTGATCGACCTGTTGTGCGGCCGGCTCAGATGGACCAGCGCCCGGATGGAGGACGCCACCCTGCGCCAGGCGCCGCAGCGTCTCGCACGCATTCTCGGGCATCTCGCGCGGGACCACGGGAAGGCGACGACCGGAGGCATCGAGGTCGTTCTCAAGCTCACCCAGAGCGAGATGGCTCAATGGACGGCCATGTCGCGGGAGGGTTTGAACAAGCTTCTGAACCGATGGTCCGAGGAGCGCCTGCTGAGCCAGGACCGGGGCGGGTTGATCGTCCACGATCTCGAGAGGATCGACGAAATCGCCGAGTTCGGCGAGTAGGAGGCGTCAATGCCGTCGCCGCGCCACGATCTGCTGGGCGCGGGTGATGAACTGAAGACGCTCGTCCCGGGCGGGGATCTCGCGGGCAAGATCGTCGACGAGCTTGGCCGGATCCGCCAGCTCTGCCGCATGCCGCCGGACGAGCAGGCCGGCAACGGGGCCGAGATAGACCGTGAGGGCACGGGCCAGCTCGGCCAGACAGTCCTGAGCGGCCGCCGGGTCCATGGGAGCCGGCTGGGCCGCCGGGACGTCCGGCTCCGGGGCGACGGCGGGCGGCCCAGGGTCGGAGGACGCACGGCCGGCCGGGACGACCAGAGGGGCGGCCTTCGGAAGCGAAAGGGCCGGCGGCTCCAGGCAAACGGCCGGAGGCGAGGGTGCCGTCACCGCCTCTTCGACCCGCGCGGATGCCACCGACAGCACGGTCCGATCGAGCGGCTCGATCAGGCTGAGGGTCGCATTCATGTCGTCCGATGACGGCGGCATGCCGACGCTGAACGTCGTGATCCTGCGCGGGCTGTGCTTGAGGTCGAACACTCCGCGCTCGCCGAAGGTCGCCGAGATGCGCGGAGCCACGGCTTCCATGACGGCGGCCGATACGAGGATGCCGCCGGGATCCGCCAGGCTTTCCAGCCGGGCCGCGATCACCAGGGTCTCGCCGAAGGGGAGATCGTCCTGGAACAGGACGTCGCCGAGATGGATGCCGATCCGCATGCGGACCGCATCGAGCTTCGTCATGGCGGCGAGACGCGCCTGGGTATCGAGCGCGCAGCGAACCGCGTCGACCGCACTCTCGAACAGGGCGAAGATCCCGTCTCCCGGCATCCCGAAGAGCCACCCGCCATGCGCCGCGAGCTCTTCCCGGGCGATGCGCCGCGTCGCCCACAGGGCGTCGAGGGTGTTGGTCTCGTCGACGGATACCAGGCCGCCGAAATTGGCCATGTCGGCCGCGAAGACCGCTCGCAGACGTCGAACTCGTTTGCCTTGAGGCTGCGGTGCATCGGGAGCCGGATCGTCCATCACGCC
This sequence comes from Microvirga sesbaniae, assembly GCF_025460805.1. Lineage (GTDB taxonomy): Bacteria > Pseudomonadota > Alphaproteobacteria > Rhizobiales > Beijerinckiaceae > Microvirga > Microvirga sesbaniae. The sequence continues at coordinate 252,938 of NZ_JAMXFJ010000006.1, forward strand.
TTCATCGGGTGCCTACATGTCACTTCTTGGTCTCGCCGATTTTACCACGGATCTCGAGAAACCGCGTCCGATCCCGCTCGTTGGGAATGAAGTCCGAAAGCCGGCGATAGAAGTCGTCCCGGCCGACCGCCTTTTCCGCCTGGCGGGCGACGAGAGTGGGCGCGACCGGGCCGATGAGCGGCAGAAGCGCGTCCGACACGGCCCGGATCTCGGTCTGTGAGATCACGGCTTCCATCTGGGCGATCTTGAAGCCCTTGTCGTCGCGCAGCACCTGCTGGGCCGCCTTTCGGAAGGTCGTCGCCTCGGCCTCGGTCTTGATCTTCTCGACGAGCAGGTCGAGGAACGTGTCGACATCCATGGTCTCGTGCGAGGCCTGCCTGACCAGGAGATGTCCGATCGGGCCGAGCGAGCTGGCGAGCGAGCGCCCGAGCGCATCGAGCGTCGTCGGGGTCAGGACCTCCGCCATCGTCTGGTTGAGCCGCTCCTTGGCCGGCGCGGCCTGCTCCTTTCCCGGCATGTGGGAGAGTTCGGTGAGGTCGAGGGGCGGGAGGTCGGCGCTCGGGCGCATCTCGATCGATGCGTTGAGCGAGACGACGAACTCGTCCGCCGTCTGGAACCGATCCTCCGGGTTGCGGGCCAGAGCCCTCTGGACGACCACGTCGATCTCGGGCCAGAGCTCCGGCCGATAGGTCCTGATCTCCGGCGGCGGATCGTTCATCAGCTTGCGCATCAGCTCGGGCAGATCCGCGGCCACGAAGGGCTTCGCGCCCGTCAGCATCTGGAACAGGATGACCCCGGCGGAGAAGAGATCCGCGCGAATGTCGGCCGGGCGCCCGAGAAACCGCTCGGGCGCCATGTAGTTGGGCGTGCCGATGGGGATGCCGCCGGGCTTGGTGAGGTCGAGCGCATCCACGTGGGCGACGCCGAAATCGGACACCTTGATCGAGGCAGCCGAAGGGCAGAGGATGTTGGCCGGTTTCACGTCCCGGTGGATGACGCCCTTCGAATGAGCGTAGCCGAGGGCGAACAGCAGCTGCGCCATGATCTCGCCAACCTGGCGGATCGGCAGCAGCGTCCCCCGGCGGATCACGTTCTCCAGCGTGCCGGCGTTGACGTATTCCATGATGATGTAGGGCGCGCCATCCTGCTCCACGAAGTCGAAGACCGTCACGATGTTGGGATGCAGGCACCGCGCGGCGGAGCGCGCCTCGGTGGCGAAGCGGCGGAGCAGTTCGTCGTTCTCGCTCAGGTTCTCCAGGATCTCGGGACGAAGGGTCTTGATCGCCAGCGGGCGATCGATTTGCTCGTCATAGCCCTTGTAGACAACGCCGATGGCCCCGCGGCCGATGACGTGGTCGAGGCGATACTTGCCGACCCGGGCGGGCATGCCGCTGGTGCCGCCTTGGCTGCCGCCTGTCCTCAGATCCTTGTCTGCGGTCATCGGATGCAATTCCATGACGAGCGGTAATCTGGTTCTGTCGGGCCAGGTATCAATCCGGTTGCTCACTTTTCAAGCATTTTCAATGCGCTATCCAGGCTCCTGCGCATCCGGTTGAAGGAGCGCGACAGGGATGCGATCTCGTCGGACCCCGGATATTCGAACTCGGCGACCGACGCGTCGCCCATGCTCACGGCCTCCGCCGTCTTGGCCATGCGGGTCACCGGGCTGATCACGTAGCGGTTCAGCAGGACGTTGAGCAGCACCAGCAGGACCAGGAAGATGACGCTCGACGTGCCGACGAACAGCAGCAGGTTCCGCCAGATCGCTCCTTCGGCGATGTCCATGGGCACGGAGATGATCTGCGCTCCGATCGTTTCGTTGAGCTTCCAGCCGAAGCCGTTCTTGCTGCCGTAAAGGGCAACCATGGACGTCGGGGCGCGGTCCGGGGTCGAGTGGCAGGTCAGACACGACTCGTCCTTGATCACCAGAGGATAGGTTGCCGTGTAATGGGAGCGATTGTTGATCGTCTGGTAGCTGATGTCCTTGGTCAGCTCGGGATTGGCCCGCAGCTTCTCGATCACCTCCCGCTCCCAGTCCCGCGCGAGATCGGCCGGGTTGGTCGGGTTGAGCGCGGCCTCCTTGTAGAAGAACTGCGGATAGAAGTTTCGGAAGTTGCGGAATGCCGTCTGGGCCGAGAACGACGGGATCGTCTGCGGCAGGAACTGGACGCTCGAGTGTTCGGCGAGCAGGGGCTGGATCTCTTCCGACGTATAGCGGCGCACCGACAGCGCCTGAGCTCGCAGAACGTCGATCTGCGACTGGAGCTGGTCCATGGCTTCCTGTCGGGAAATTTGATAGAATGGATAAATCGACAGGCTGAGCCCAAGCAGATAGCAAACGGCGAGAATGATATTGAATTTCAGCCGTAGTCCCACGGGAGATCTCCAACGGCTCGTGAGGTTAGTTTGCGTTACAACTACCGGATTTCATGATAGTGCAAGTCTTGGAGACGTGCCATGCATTTCGGTCTTGTGGGTGGATTTGCGGGCCGTTCCCCTGTGCGCCAAAGCACATCGGGAGACCTTGATCGGTCGCACCCGATACTCTTTCTAGGGATCGTTGTCCTTGCGTTTTCCTTGCTGCTCGCGAGCGTCGTGACGGCCCATGCCTCCGGAAGGGTCGGTCTCGTCCTGACGGCGGAGGATTATCAGAAGCTTCCCAAGTCCAGCATCGGGACGAAGCGCGGCGCCGAAATCGCCGAGGCGCTCAAGGCCAGGGGCTTCGACGTGATCGTCAGCCCCAATCCGACCAATGCCACGGCCCGTGCCAGCCTGCGGGACTTCGCGGCCAAGGCGGAGGGGGCCGATCTGGCCCTCATCGTTCTGATCGGCCACGGCATCGCCTGGAGCGGCCAGACCTTCTTCCTGGCGACCAACACCGAAATCGGACGGGCGGCCGACCTGTTGTCCCGCGCGCTCTCGACCACCAACATGGCGCAGATCGCGGCGCGGGCGCAGACGGGCGGCGTGTTCTTCTTCATGACGTCGCCGACCTTCGAGAATGCCATCGAGGGGCTGGACGCGAGGCCTCAATTCACCAGCGAGATTCCGAAGAACGCCGTCACGGCCTTCTCCAGCTCCGCGCGCATCCCGGTCTCGCGCATCGACGCGGCCGGCGAGCAGGCCGCAGACGCCCTGGCGAAGCTGCTTCAACAGCCGAGCCCGTCGCTCAGCGAAGCCGTCAAGGTCGCGTCGAGCGGCAACCTGGGGGCGGTGTTCGGGCAGGTGCAGGAGGTCAATCTCGCGAAGCCCGCTGCGGCTCCCGCGCCGGCCCCGCAAACGGTCGCCTCGACGTCTCCCCAGGCCGTGCCCGTGCTCCAGAAGTCGGAGGATATCGAAGGCCGGCTCGAGGCGGAGCGCCGCGCGCGGGAACAGGCGGAGTCGCGGGCCCGCGACGAGCAGTTGAGGGCCGAACGGGCTCAGGCCGAGGTGATGAAGGCGCAAGCCGACGCCAAGAAGGCTCAGGCCGACGTGGAGCGGGCGCAGGCGGACGCCGAGAAGGCCAAGCAGGAGGCGAAGCGTGTCGAGGCGGAGGCGCAGATCGCGGCCGCCCAGGCCGAAGGATTGCGCCACGCATCTGTCGCTCCCTCCGTGGAGGACCCGCAGCTCGGGCAGAGGCAGCGCCGCCTGATCCAGCAGCGGCTGCGGGACCTGGGCCTCTACACGGGCCCGATCGACGCCATCATGGGACCTCTGACCCGCGAGGCGATCATGGGATACCAGAAGAGCCGCAACGCCTCCGTGACGGGTTACCTGACCCCCGAGCAGTACGACGCGCTTCTGCCGAAGGAGATGCAGTAGAGCCTCGGACCCAGAGGGCTGATCGCAGGCCCGGCTATTCCCGCCCGGGGCGCTCCGCCCGGCGGGATTGAACCCGGATCCGGCCACGGATGACCTCGACCGCCCGTTCGGTCTCCGCCGCGGCCGGAACCGCGTCCGGCGGCCGGGCGGCATCGCCCGCCGGTCCCGCGGCTTCCCACCCTTCAGTCCGCCACTCCGCCTGCTGCTCGTCGAGATCGAGCACGCCTTCCTGATCCAGGATCTCCACCACCTTTCCGACCTCCGGCGCTGCGCACCGCACGATCACCACGGTGCCGCCGCGGACCACGCCCTCGGCGTATGCGTGGGCGTCGGCACGGGACACCCCGAGATCCTCCAGGAGGGGGGCGAGATTGTGCGGCGTGGTCCAGATGTCCAGGTCGTCGGCCGGAATGCCCGCCTGCTTCAGGCGGTTCGCCGCTGCGGTCGCGTGATGTTCGCTGTGGAAGAGGGATGTGACGGTCTTGGTCATCGGTCGATCCCCTGCAAGGGGTCAATGTACCACGCGGCCCCCGGATCGACCACCTGTCCGCTAGGCTCTGTGGACTCTTAGGATTCCCTTTTGCGTCAGGACGTGATTCAAGACTGTTTTTGGGAGGCGGTCTTGGGCGTGTTGGATCGTTTGGTGCTGAGCGATGCTCAGTGGGAGCGGATTGCGCCGCTGATCATCGGGCGCCCGGATCAGAAAGGCTCGACGGGCCGGGACAATCGGATG
>NZ_JAMXFJ010000060.1 GCF_025460805.1 Microvirga sesbaniae
CCGCCATGAACCTCATCCGACTCGGGGCTTGGTTTGCTGGCAAGCCGTTCGCACGAACCCGGCAATCCGCCTTCACCAAGCTCATGATGGTTCCCGTCCCAGCATGATGAATTCGCCAGCAGTATCGGAAAGATGGAGAGCACTCTTATAGCCCAGGAGGATCTCCATGTCCCAGACACGCTTTACGAAAGAGTTTCAGGATGAGGCGGTGCGGCTTGCTCTGACCAGCGGCCGCAGCCGACGGGCGATTGCCGCGGATCTCGGGGTCGGCCTGTCGACTCTGCGCCACTGGATCGACCGCCGCCGCGAGCGCCAGATCGATGATCCGCCTGAAGAGCGGCAGGAGGACATGGCGGCCGAGTTGAAACGGCTGCGGCGCGAGAACGAGATCCTGCGCCAGGAACGCGAGATCCTGAAAAAGGCTACGGCTAATGGCATGGACCGGCCGTGCTCCCGGGTGGAGCATGGAAGGGCGGGATTATCCTGCAGCGAAGGAGCCATGCCATGTCACATCAGACCACGACTGAGGCCGTCGCCACCATCGGGATCGACCTTGGTAAGAACACTTTCCACCTGATCGGCATGGATGCCCGCGGCAGGATCCTGCTGCGCCGGAAGGTCTCGCGCGGGCAGCTGCAATCCTGCATGGCCAACCTGCCGGCGTGTCTGATCGGAATGGAGGCTTGCGCCGGGGCTCATCATGTTGGGCGCCAACTCGCTGCCCTCGGCCATGACGTGCGCCTGCTGCCGGTCCAGTACGTGAAGCCGTTCCTCAAAGGACACAAAAACGACTACCGCGATGCCGAGGCCATTGCCGAGGCGGTCCAGCGCCCGACCATGCGGCCGGTGCCGCTGAAGTCGGCCGAGCAACTTGATCTGCAAGCCCTGCACCGGGTGCGCCGCCGCCGGATCGGCCAGCGCACGGCGGTGATCAACCAGATCCGCGCCTTCCTGCTCGAATGCGGCCTTCCGGTGCGTCAGGGGCTTGCGGGCTTGCGCGAGGCCCTTCCCACCCTTCTGTCTCAACGCACGGACGTGCTCTCGCCGCGGATGATCCACCTGATCGAGGATCTATCGGAGGATTGGCGGCAGTTGGACGAACGCATCGAGACGCTCACCCGGGACATCACGGCCCTGGCGCGAGAGGACGTGGGCTGCCGGCGGTTAATGGATATCCCAGGCATCGGGGTGATCACCGCCAGCGCCATGGTGGCGGCGGTCGGCACCGGAGCCGCGTTCGCCAAAGGCCGCGACTTCGCCGCTTGGCTGGGGCTGGTGCCGAAGCAGATCTCAACTGGCAATCGCACCATCCTGGGCGGACTCTCCAAGCGTGGGAACCGCTACTTGCGCACCCTGTTCGTGGGCGGCGCGCAAGCTATTCTGCAGCACCCACACAACTGGCAAAGACACCGCTTTGGAGACTGGTTGACAGCCGCGGGGACTAGGCTGCACCGGAATGTGCTGGCTGCCGCGTTGGCCAACAAGTTGGCGCGCATCGCCTGGAGCGTGTTGTATCGCGAAAGGGGCTATGACGTGGGGATTGCCACCCAAGTGCCGTAAGGCCGCGTTCATGACAGGCGTTTCGGCTATCGAGTTCCCCCGAGGTTTGCGGGAAGGATGTGACAGGATGGATGAACGGTCGCCCTGCGCACTGGAAGCCTGAGCGAAAAAATGGCCCGTTGAGGTCTCACCGCTAAAAAGGCCCAGTGCGCGCGGATTTCCATGATGGCCCGGAGCAGGTGCTCCACCCAGAGGCCGGATAGATTGATGCAAACCGTCTCTCATCCAATCTGAAGCAGCCCTCTTGCAACGCACGGCCGGTCCATAGATTTTTTCGCCAAGGAGGGAAGTCGATGAAGTTTCAGTTCATCGATGTGGCGAAAGAGAGCTTCCCCGTCACGCGCCTGTGCCAGGTTCTCCAAGTGAGCCCGAGCGGCTACTTCGCCTGGCGATCTCGTCCAGCGAGCCCACGCCAACGGGAGGACCTGATCTTGCTGGCCCACATCCGCTCGGCCTTTGCCCTCTCGCATGAGACCTACGGCAGCCCGCGGATGACCCGCGAGCTGCAGGATGAGGGCTTGGAGGTTGGTCGGCGCCGGACCGCCCGGCTGATGCGCGAGAACGGCCTCAAGGCCCGACAGAAGCGCCGGTTCACGCGCACCACCGACAGCCATCACGCCTTCCCGGCTGCGCCCAATCTCCTCGAGCAGGACTTCTCGGCCGGGCGTCCAAACGAGAAATGGGCCGCAGACATCTCGTAGATACTGTCGGCGAATTCCGTTTGGCTATTTAGCAAGAGGAGGAGTCCATGAGCCTTCATCCTGAGCCAATTGGTGAGATCCCGGCCGAGACCATGCGGGTTGCCCGGGCAGCTTTCCCCAAGGGCAATACTGTGACCCGGCTCCGGGATGAATTTAGCATCCTCTACCAGGATGAGGACTTCCGACAGTTCTACCCAAGCCGGGGGCAACCCGCCCTTGCACCGTGGCGGCTGGCTTTGATCACGATCTTCCAGTTCCTTGAGCACCTCAGTGACCGGCAGGCCGCCGACGCTGTCCGAGCCCGGATCGACTGGAAGTACGCTCTGGGACTGGAGCTGACCGATCCCGGGTTCCACTTCAGCGTGCTCACCGAATTCCGGGCCCGCCTTGTCGCCGGCCAGGCGGAGCATCTGCTGTTGGATACGATGCTCGAGCGCTTCAAGGCGCGCGGCCTGATCAAAGCGCGCGGCAAGCAACGCACCGACAGCACGCATGTGTTGGGGGCCGTGCATGACCTCCATCTTCTGGAACTCGTCGCTGAGACGCTGCGCGCCACTCTCGATGATCTGGCCGCCGTTGTTCCGGACTGGGTTCGCGGGATCGCTCAGCCGGCCTGGTTCGAGCGCTATGCGCACCGCATTGAAGATTATCGCCTGCCCAAGAGCCGGGAGAAGCGCGAAGCCCTCTCGCTGGAGATCGGCGCGGATGGGTTCTTCCTGCTCGACGCCTTGGACGATGCGAGCGCACCGGCTGCGGCTCGCGCGGTGCCGATGGTGCAGACGCTGCGCGACGTGTGGCGGGTGCATTACGCACGGGATGACGGGCAGCCGCGCTGGCGGGCTGGAGCGGAACTGCCACCGGTCGGCGAGCGGCTGCAGTCGCCCTATGATCCTGAGATGCATTACAGCACCAAGCGTCAGATGGAGTGGTCCGGCTACAAGGTCCATGTCACCGAGACGTGCGATGACGATGCAGCGCACCTGATCACGCACGTGAAGACCTGTCCGGCCATGGAGCAGGACATGACCAGCACGGCCGAGATCCATGCGTGCCTGGCCGCCAAGGGCCTCCTGCCTTCTGAGCATTACGTGGACTCGGCTTACGTCGATGCAGCCCTGTTGGTCAGCAGCTGGCGGGACCACGGGATCTCGCTCGAGGGGCCGGTGCGGGGCGTATCGTCCTGGCAGGCCCGCACGGGACAGGGATATGATCTGCCCAACTTCGTGATCGACTGGGAGCGCGAACAAGTGACCTGCCCACAGGGTAAGGTGTCCGCGACTTGGCGCGTCGCGCGCAGAGAGGATGGGAGCCCGCGCATCAATGCCGTGTTCAGCCGCTCTGATTGTGGAGCCTGCGCCGTCAGAGCGCTGTGCACGCCCGCGAAGGAAGCCCGCCGCGCCGTCTACTTCCACACGCGTCAAGAGTACGAGGCCTTGAATGCAGCCCGATCCCGGATGCACGATCCGATATGGAAGGAGCGGTATCATATCCGGGCTGGCGTCGAGGGCACCCTCTCACAGGGTGTGCGGGTATTCGGAATGCGTCGGAGCCGGTATATCGGGCTGCTGAAGACCGGCCTGCAGGAGGTGTGTTCGGCGGCTGCGATGAACGTCTTGCGGGTCGTACACTGGTTGAATGGATGGCCACGCACCAAGACGCGCGTGACCCGCTTTGATGCGTTGGCGCCAGCCCTCTGAATTCGCCGACAGTATCTCTCGTACGTATGGACGAACGAGGGCTGGCTCTATCTGGCCGTGATCTTGGACCTGTTTGCCCGGCGGGTGGTCGGCTGGGCGGTCAGTGACAGCCTCCACAAGGAACTGGCGCTCGAGGCGCTGCGCAAGGCTCTGGCGATCCGAAGACCCGGTGAGGGGCTCACGCATCACGCGGACCGCGGCAGTCAATATTGCTCAACAGCCTACCAGGCCGAGTTGAGGAAACACGGCATCCGGATCTCGATGTCGGGGAAAGGGAACTGTTATGACAATTCGGTGGTCGAGACCTTCTTCAAGACATTGAAATCCGAACTGGTCTGGCGCACGGTCTTCCAGACGAGGGCCGAGGCCAAGCAGGCGATCGGCCGTTGCATCGACGGCTTCTACAATCCCGTCCGGGGTCATTCGACGCTCGACTACCTCAGTCCTGTTCAGTTCGAAAGGCTGGCTAGATAGCTACCAAACCGCTCTCCACTTAAGCGAAGCAACTCCAAAAGGAACTTAGCACCATTGTACGGACGATCAAGGACGGCACGATCAGGAGCGCAGCGGCCGCGACCGGCGCAATGATAGCTCCGAGCACCCCGGTGGCCATGGTCGGCGGGCCCATGCCAGTCATGCCATTCACGATACCGGCAAGGAAGAAGGTCAGGCCTATGGAGGACATGAGCCATATGAAGAGTTTGGACATGCTCCATTGCCCCACCGGCCGATGAACGGCGCAAACTGGGAGTTTCATATCCAGCCTTCGTTCATGCCAAAGGCCGGCGTGGTTCGATGCCGCCGGACTGGCGGTAATCCGGGGGATGAGATCGTCCAACTATGTGGCTCGACTGTTGACGTCGCTTGCGTGTGTCATGGCGCGAGGCCTCCATGTCTAAAACGACGCGGATCGCTTACAGCGCAAGTTCCTGGTGCAGACAGTCGCTGGCGATCCAACCTACGGTCAGCCGAGCGAACGGGTCCCGGATCACGGCCAGACACAGCCGCCCCCAGTCGTCGACGCGTAAGAGATATCCGCCGCTGTTTCCGGCTCGGGCCCTCGGCTGAGAAGTCTTTCTCGATCAGGCTGCGACGGCCTGTCAGAGCGCGCAGGACTGCCTCCTCCTGAAACTCTTCCATTAAAACGTGTGTGGCCCGTGGGGACCCTCCTGAGTTAATGAAGTGTTCGCCATCCTTCAGAAACGAGTCTCTGCCTCGAACATCATCTCCAAGCTTGCTCAGCATGTTGACGTACCAGTGTTCCGAAGCACCCACGATCTTGGGCTCACGGCATTTTGCGCTTTTGTAGTTATCAGTTCACGAGGTTATCTTTGGCGCCTGCACGTCGATCGTGCAGTGCTTATAGCATGCCTGTGGATTGAACAGGTCACGATGCTGCGACCTTCCTCGGCGTGTGTACGATCGTTGGTTGGCCTGTTACTGGCTCGGCAGGCTGACGGCCACACAATGCAGACTCTAACTGCGCTTGATCCAATTCTCCCTCCCAGCGAGCTACCACGAGCGACGCCACCGCGTTACCGATCAAATTCGTTAGTGCCCTGCATTCTGACATGAAGCGGTCAACGCCTAGGATCAGAGCCATGCCAGCAACGGGAACGCTCGGGACGACGGAGAGCGTAGCGGCGAGTGTGATGAAGCCGGCCCCCGTCACACCTGCTGCGCCCTTCGAGGAAAGCATCGCAACGAGCAGCAGGAGAACCTGATCGCTAATTGAGAGATCCACGTTCGTCGCTTGGGCGATAAAAAGAGCGGCGAGCGTCATGTAGATGTTGGTGCCGTCCAGGTTGAAGGAATACCCAGTCGGAATGATGAGGCCCACGACGGAACGCTTGGCACCAGCCTTTTCCATTTTTTCCATGAGTGATGGGAGCGCGGCCTCCGAGGAAGATGTTCCGAGGACTAGCAGCAGCTCTTCCTTGATGTAACGGACGAGAGAAAAGATCGAGAAGCCATTGTAACGGCAAACCGCACCTAGAACCCCGAATACGAAGAAGAAGGCCGTGATATAAAATGTCCCGACCAGCAACGCGAGGTTGATCACAGAGCCGATACCATACTTGCCTATGGTAAAGGCCATCGCGCCGAAAGCGCCGATCGGTGCGGCCTTCATCAGGATGCTGACGAGCTTGAAGATGGGCGCGGTGAGGGCCTCAAGGAGGTCAACGACCGGCTTGCCCGTCTCTCCAACCATGGCCAACGCTATACCGAAGAGGGCCGAGAAGAACAGTACCTGCAGGATGTCGCCTTCCGCAAAGGCCCCAACAATCGTTCCCGGGATGATATTCATTAGGAAAGCCGTCACCGATCGCGCGTGGGCCTGGGCGGCATAAGTACTCACGGCTTGGACATCAAGTGAAGCCGGATTGATGTTGAGGCCGGCGCCAGGCTGAACGACATTGGCGACAATGAGGCCGACGATCAGGGCGAGCGTTGAGAACGTGACGAAATAGACCATCGCCTTGCCAACAACCCGGCCCGCCTTATGGGGATCGTTCATGCCAGCAATGCCGGTCGTAACGGTCAGAAAGATAACGGGCGCGATAATCATCTTGACGAGCTTGATGAAGGCATCGCCGAGAGGCTTCATGTTTTCACCAACGCCTGGATAGAAATGGCCGAGTGCGACGCCGAGGGTGATTGCGGCAAGCACCTGCACGTAAAGCTGGGCATAGAAACGCTTGCGAGGCACAAGGTTGGCGCTTTGGGCTTGTGGGGTAAGCATAAAGTTCTCTCCCTAACCTGATCGGGGCGGGCTCTTCGTCCCTTCCCGGGCTTCTCCTGTTGCGGCGCTCCGGTCGAACGCGGCTGCGATTCCAATTGCAAGAGCCGTGCCAAAACACACAACAAGCGAACCGCCGGGTTCTCAGGCATTTCGGAAGCGCAGCGCAGTACGCTTGTGCGGATTTCGGCACTCTCTGCCTCCCCCCTGGCGACAATCCGCACCAAGGTCCCTCAAGTTCGTCAACAATCAGTCTGGAGAACGCGATGGCAGAATACAGCCTTGACAAGGGCTCGCTCCGGCGCGCCCGATTGCTGTTTCCAGGCAGATCGGCCGGCGGTCAAACTCTCTGGCTTGTCGTTTTGTTCGCACTCCGTGACGCGGTCGCCGAATGGCATATGAAACCTCGGTCGTATCCGCTGAAAGAAGCAGGGCTGAACTAAGACAAATGAGACCCGTGCGCGGGTACCCCGACCTGTGGCTGCTTTGGTGATCAGATGGAGCCGCGGGGCATGACGGTGGCGGTTCCATCGCACGCAGTCGGATTGGACACGAAGTTCATTGCAGATCCCGTACCCCATCGTTGCTCGCCGGATCGTCTATCGGAGGTGGTCGAACGGTCCTTGCTGGATCAGCACCTCCTTGGCATCTTGGCTGTTTGGTGGCGGAACGTTGTTGGTATCAGGTGCAATGGATGCAACTTTGATTGCTTCGACCGCGCACTTGGACGAGGAGGGTGCCCGGGCTTGACCCAGATGAAGCAATTTGATCTACGGCTTCAAAATTCATGTCGCGGCGGATGTCGAGCCGCGTCTCGTTGAGGGTCTAGAAGGTGACACCCGACGACGTCAACAACGGGCGTGCTGGCGAAAACGTCCCGCTGTATGACCCCGGCGCCGTTTCCGCGGACAGTGCGTAGCGCGGAACACCTTTTGCCTCTACGGTGCGGCTCGGAGGGCGGATACCCGCGCATGGTCCAGACAGGCGCGTGGGGTCAGCTTAGTGCCGATTCCTAACGCAAGCTGCGGATTTAGTACCATCACATTCATTATCTGCGCTGCCGGATCGAGAAGATCTTCGGCGCCTGGAAACATAGCTACGACCCACGACGCCTGCGCTATCTCGGACTGGCGATAGCGGCCCTGCAGACTAGGCTGGTTTCCGTCCATAAACGTGCGCATTTCGGAGCATGCACAATAGGTTGTGCCGAGTTGGAGCGGCTTTGACGAGGCTAGGCATGGTGAAGAGCGCTGAGTGTTTACAAAAATGGTGTCGTGGGCGCGGTTAGGCGCTCGTCCCGAGGGCCGACTGTGGCCGGCGTGACGCAATCGGGATGCCGGCTCGGTTCAGGTCGCTGTGAGGCGAGTGAAGAGAACGAGGTTGTAGGCCACGACCGAGGACCAGACATAAGCTTTGAAGTGATCAAGGCCGCGCCAGGTGCAACGCGCCAAGCCGTAGGCGCGTTTGAGGCACGAGATGCCGGCTTCGATGCCGGCGCGAAAGTTGCGCAGCTTGCGATAGACCACTTGCTTCTGACCATGGCCTCGATTCTGAGGCCGGCTTTCTTGTGGAAGGCCATGTCGCGGGCGCCCCACGCCTTCGCTGTGGCCAGGTTGTTGCGCGTGGCAAAGCCGCCATCGGCTGCCGCTTTCCGGGGCGCTTGGCCATAGAAGGCGATGTGGCGCGCCAGCATCGGCAGCAAGCGGTCGCTGTCGGCCGGGTTACCGGCTTCGATCACCAGATCGAGGATCATGCCACTCCTGCCGGTGGTCAGGTTGAGTTTGTGGCCGTACTCGGTGTCGCGGCTGCCCTTGACGATGATATCGGCATGCTCTTCGAACAGGCTCACCACCCTCCCGCCGGCGGGGACCGGCTCACCTGCCAACACCCGCCGCTCGCTCTGTCTGATGATGCGTTCGATCAGCGGCCGATAATGACGAACCTGAACTTGCCACAGGGCGATGGGCGGCGTGCTTGCCACCGCCAAACGCTCGCTCGCCTGCTCCAGATCGGCCAGGGTCGTGCGCGTGATGGCGATCAGCTCGCGGTAGAGTTGGACCCGATTGGGTCAACTGCGCGTGAACTGGATCTTGCGGGCCCGCTTCTTGGCCGCGCGGCCATGATCGCGCCATGAGCCGGCGCCGCCGACCAAGAAATCGGCTCGCTTCAGAAGGCGCGCCATAATCCGCACGGCATCCCACAGCAGGCTGCTGTCGCTCGGCTCGTGCATGAGGGCCGCGGTCACCGTGCTGTCCAGCCGGACCACCGCGCCGTCTTCGAGCTTCACCTGCCGAGCGACCGACAGCAGGGCCCGATTGATCTGCTCCCAGGTCTCGGACCGGATTGCACTGATCGTCTTTTGCAGCACCGACTTCTGCGGGCTCCACGACCACGGCAGGCGGGCAAAAGCGCGAAACGAAGCGGAGTCCTCAAGGTGGAAGGCCAACTCCTGATAGCTGAGTTGCCGGTACTGCTTGAGGATCGCACAGCGCAGCACGGCTTCAGCGGGCAGGCCTTGCCGTCCTGTCGCTTTGATGCCGCCCCGACACAGGTCTCGCGCCACCACGCTCAGCAGATCGCAATGCTCATCCAGCCATTGCGACATTGCCTTCAACTCGCAGCCGATCTCGTGCGTGGCGAAACGATCGAATATGCTGGCTTGGACGGTGCGTTCCTGGCGCATTGTCGGCTCCGGCGGTGGCAGGGCTTTGGGCTCAGTGGCATGATCCAAGATACCTGAAACCGCCGGGCCTTGCTCGCGCAAAGCTATGATTCACGTAATGAAGTCAAACGTTTGCCGTTTGTGGATGAAAACTAGGCTAGCGGCAATCGCCTGCAATCTGAAGCGAGCCGCGGTGGTCCTGGTGCCGCATGCGGTCCGATCAAAGGCAAAATGTGCCGGAAGGCATACCACACCGTCGTGCAGACTACTGAGCCCCGTCAGGCGAGATGGGTTAAGCAGAATGCCCTTCTCGGCGCGGGTCGCTACCGCAAGATTTCAGCCCGCAACAGGTCTCATGAAAAATTCATCTAATGATCTTCACGGGATGCCGATAGCGGAGACGCCTGCATGACGGAAGAAGCTGACGATCATCTCGGGGTGACGTTTGAGGCGGCCGAACTCGCGACGGGCGAGCCGATGCAGCTCATCGACTGAGTCGGGCGGCGCGTTTGCCATGGCCCCCTTGACGATGGCGTTGCACTGCTCCTCTGGGTTCAGCTCTGGCGCATAGGCCGGCAAGTACGCCACTGCATAATCCTGCGTATGCGCTGAGATGAAGTCCCTTGTCGCCCGTGAGCGGTGGGCATTGAGCTGATCCCAGACCACCAGCAGGGGCGCACCGACCTTGCGGCGGAAGAAGCGCAGGGCCTGAATGACACAGCGGCTCGAGATGGAGGTGCGGAAATGGCGCGCATACAGCTGTCCGTCCGGCGTAATCGCCACGATGCTCGACACCTCACGTCGCTTGCTCACCCGCTGGAGCACAGGGGTCAGCCCGCGCCGGGCCCAAGTCGTGCCCGGAAGCTGTGGCCCGTCTCATCCACGAGTAAGAGCGTCCGGTGCTCCCGACCTGCCTTTTTTCAGCGCCACCCAGTCCCGCTTGGGCCAGACCGCGATCACCAGCTTATCGCGCTCCTTGGCCCGGGTGGCAGGACGCTGCACGCTGAAGCCATGCGCCTTGAGCGGCCGTTCCAGATAGCGCGGATGATAATGCACCCCGAACTCGCGTTCGATCACGGCCGCGATGCGGTTGAGCGTCCATCGTTCGGTGGCAAAGCCGGCCGCGATGGCCCCTCGGTCGAGGAGCCGGCTCAAGCGGGTCCAGGCTTTCTCATCGAGCCGAGGGGGCGGCCCGAGGTTGGGGCGCGCCTCCAGGCCGCGCGGGCCCTCCTGGACGAGCGTGGCGGCCCAGCGGCAGACACTGGCGCGACTGACCCCCACATGCTGGGCGATCTCGGCCTGCGAGAACTGCCCCTGGCGCAACAGCACCGCGGCTGTTAGGCGGCGCTCCTCCATCTGCTCTGCCGTCACGTGTGTCGGTCGCCAAACGTTGCCTTCCATCGCGCACCTCCTCACGATGACGGACACTGCCCTATGTTACACCCGGTGCGTGAAGATCAATAGAGCGTGCCGCCCTCCAGTGGTGTGCCCAAGGCGGCAAGCAGGGCTACAAACAACAGGAGGCGGAGCACCTCGATCAATCGGATGCTGTTTTCCCGCCTCGCGCCGCCACCATCGACGCTTTTCCTGGAGTACATCTCTGTCGGTCTGGCGTCTTCGCGTTTTATAGGTCGATCACTTTAGGTAGGGGAATTCTGCCCTTTCTTTAGATGGATCGGCCGGCGTGGATGAACAGGCTTTTCAATCGTCTCAAGTTAAACGTTCCCAACAATTGCACGTCGCATTTGTCAATCTCCATACGCGGCCACACGGCAACGTATCGCGGGCTAACCTTCGGAGGGGAAAGGCGGAATTTCATTCTTCGTATCTGACTGCCGAAGTGGCACAGATTTTGAAACCTATCATTCGGAGGGATGTCCGCAGTTGCAGGCGTCCGCCAAGTCGAAGAAGGAATTTAATGTATGCCTCGCGCAACAGATCCACGTCGTCTCTCTGGCTCTCGCGGCCGCTCTGGTGAGCCGCCGATCTGCAACTCACCTGCCCGTGCCGAAGCATCACGCTAATGCGAGCAAACTCTCGCGATCAACGGCTTATACCTAGTTCGTCAGGCCAAGAGTGTTGTCAATTGAAACAAAGGAGCACGAGAGCGGTCCCGCCCTTGGCGAACCGATCATTGAGATGCACGTAATGATCGCGGGGCGGCCGCATTTGCAGCGTTTTGGCTCATCTTATCGGGATTCTTCCGATCCCAGCCGAGGAGTGAGACTTCGAGAAGCGAACGACATTACGTGACAGAAGCCTGTTGGGCATTGGGGTTACGAGTTGGGGGAGAGTCATTCAGAGATTAAACACAAGAATAAGCAGTCCAGAGAGAACAAATATTTAGCGGGTTGGCGTACGCGCCGGCCAAAACGAAGCAAGACCCAAGGGAAAGCAACCAAACGAAGGTTTTTTGCCCCTTGCACTTTTCCATTGGAGAACACCATGGCCAAGACTACAGACAGCTCCACGGAAACGATTGACAACCGAACCATAGATTCTGCCAAAGCGAGCGATCATGATCGTGCTGTCGGGAATGGAAGCGAACGGCTGGCAGGCAGTGTTTCAAAATTTGCCTCAGGCGCTCACGAAGCTCAAGAGGTCATGACAAAACTTTTTGAGACTACGGCTCGAGCAGGCAACGAACTATCACTACGATCGATCACAGCCCTACAGGCCGAGAGCGATGCCGATCTCTCTCATCTACAGGCTCTAGCTGCCGCAAGGACGCCGTCGCAAATGGTTGAATTGCAGTCAAAATATGCCCGGCAACGTGTCGACATGGCTTTTGACCACGCCAAGGAACTTCAGGTCCTCACCGGTAAGTTTCTGTTCGATATCGGAAAGCCGATCAAGGAGATGTTCGAGGTGGCTCTGGCCTCCGTCGGACCAGGCTCGCGTGGCCGAGGTCCTGAACGGCGGGCAGAAGCCCGCGGTTCTGCGCTATAATCAAAGCAGAGCATGGTAGGTCGATAGAACGAGGAATGGCTTACGGCCATTCCTCGGAAACACGCCGTAGGGCTTGGTCATCATCTCACAAGACCTTTGCGTGCTGGTAAGTAACACATTGGTTTCCCTGCGGTTGGACCTGATGCTCCGCCGCTAGGCATCTCGGAGCAGAGGTTTTACCGGGGGAAGAAGCAGCATGTCGGCTTCGAGCCGGATCAGGTGTGGGAGTTCAAGCCGGTGGTGCGCCACGTGCAAGCAGCCCGAGGCCACAGTGAGCGGCGGGCCCGCGCCCTCACACGCCAGCATCGATCATCCAACGCAAGCCGCTCAGGGTGGAGCGGCTTTCCCAGGATCGGGATCGACCATCCATAGAGCAGATAGCAGAGCGTCTGGATTTGCTTGTGCGTGATACCGCCCGAGGCGGCATGACGGGCGATCAGCGTGTTCGCAATTGCAATCGGGGGATAAGCCATGGTCCGGAATCTTCGTTGAAGGGGGCAAACGAAATCGGCGCGGGAAAATGTCTTTCTCGGTGCGAGGGGCGGCTTGGCCGACGTCAGGCTGTGGCTTCTTTCTGGGCTAAGTGGTGCATCCGGCATGTTCAGGGGGTATAATCGCGGCTTGCTGGCGGGAGGTGACCTATGACACCGATCTGCTTACGGGATTTGACCGTTGAGGAGTGTGCACGGGTCCAGACGTTGGCTCACGCGCACACCGCTCCGGCTCAGATGGTGCAACGGGCTCAAATCATCTGGCGCGCCCGTCACGGGGAAAGCGCATCTGCCATTGCCTCTCGTCTGGGCCTGGATGCCGAGACGGTGCGCAAGCGCATCCACCGCTTCAATGCAGAGGGAGTGGAGGCTCTCAAGGATCGGCATCGCTCCGGACGCCCGCCCACCTATCCGCCTGAGCAAACCGCCACCGTGATTGCGAGTGCGCTGGCCAAGCCAGAGACGCTCGGGCTGCCGTTTGCCGCCTGGACCTTGGATCGACTGGCCGCCTACCTGCACGAGCATAAGGGGATCACGGTGCAGCGTAGTCGCATTGACGAGATCCTGCTCCACGAGGGCCTGCGCTGGAGCCGGCATGAGACCTGGTTCGGCGAGCGGGTCGATCCGGAATTCGCGAAAAAAAGGGGGCGATCGAAACCCTCTACACGGTGCCTCCTGCGGGCAGTTGTGTGATCTGCCTGGACGAGATGGGACCGGTGAGCGCCAAGAGTTATGCAGGCCGTGCGCTGGTGCAGAGCCGAACGCGACCGGCCGAACGGGCGAAGCTGGAGATCGACTATGGTCGGCGCGCCAAGGGCTACATCTTTGGGGCCTTTTGCCCGGCCACGGGCGAGGCCTTCACGCATCCCTATCCTGGTCGCGGCGCGCACTGGGTCGACTTCCTGGAGCACGCTGAGACCTGGATCCCGCGCACGACCAAGCGGGTCTACGCGATCATGGAAAACCTGAGTTCGCATCGCACCACGGACGTGCTGCTGTTTCTGGTGGCGCATCCGCGCTGGGAGATGGTGTTCCAGCCCAAATACGCGGCTTATCTCAACCTGATCGAGCCGTGGTGGAAGATCCTGCGCTCGCTGGCGTTGGCGGGCCGGCGCTTTGAGACCTGGGACGAGATCGTCGATGCGATCCGCCGCTCGACGATCTACTGGAATGCACACCGCCATCCCTTCGTCTGGGCTCAGCGGCGCCGCCATCGGCCCCGCCGCTCCCCCGGCGTCGCCCTCCTGCCGAGGGCCGCATGACCTACCGGATGCACCACTTAGGACTCAGTCCTCAGTCCGGTTCCACTCGGCGTTGACTGCCTCGTGCATGGCCGCACACATGCCGTGCTGAAGCTCTTCCTGGTTTTCGTTCAACCAGGTTCGGATCGCTTCGTCGGTAGGAGCCCGATCGACCTCGTCGCTGATAGAGCCTCGACGTCGCTGACGTCATAAGCAGCAACCGCCCAGCCACGGCGGCGCATTTCTTCGAGGATACGGCAGCGATCATGGTCGCTGAGATCCTTCGGATCTAATGGAGAGGACGCGACCAGTGCATCGGCCACATGTTTCAGTCCTGCCGTTACGGCTATCACCTCCTCTTGGATGTCATTCCAGTCGTCGCCATCCGGCGGGCGGGAGTTGGTGCCCGTTCCATCTCTCGACGGATCGCACAGCTCTTTGTCTTGTTTCTCGGCAAATTTGGGCAGAGGAGCGAGAGCGTCAGATGCAATCCCGTCCGAGTTCCGCAGACGGTCGAGGGATTCGTGGACTGGGCCGGGCCCCTCCTTCGGATCGCCGGAGGCTAGAGATTTCCGGCCTTTCTCACGGCGGCAGGCTGGCTGTTCTGCCGTGATTCAGCAGTGAGATCGGCGGCTTATGCCCAAGCGCCCCATGTGGCCGATCCTCATTGTACAAAGCGACGACGGAACGCCCACAGGACCGAAGAGCGCGAGGTTCTGTATCCGTGGCATCCCTGGGCCGGGTGCATCGTCCAGCTTGATGAGATCGTCGAGAAGGCCGCTGGCGATTGTGTTCGCTGCCGCCACGAGGGTGATCCGTCCCGCAGATTGGAACTCCCTCTCTGGATGCTCGATCGAGCCGTGTGCGCGCCGATGCGAGTTGAGCTCGCTCCTCAGGTGGAGATCGCCGCAATCCAGGCTTTGATGGCGCTGCTGGCTGATGTGTTGAAGCGAGCACCGTCGACTCCTATGGCTGCGGCGGCAAACTGGATCTCTCACGACGGGAATCGGGGAGAGGCCCATGCGACGCCAGAGCAGCCCTCATCATATCCTTCGGTCCAGACCAGAGCAGTTCGACCTGTTTGCCCAGCCAAGCGACGGCGGCCAGCCGCGGATGCCAGACTGGCAGACCCTGCCTGCGGAGACGCAGCAGGCGCTGACGAACCTGATGGTTCGCCTGATCCTCGAACACGTCCGCGACGGCCGTCCGGGACAGGCAGAGGAGCGCGATCATGACTGACAAGATCCAGCCCCACCATCTGGAGCGCAAGGCGATCCTCCATGTTCGCCAGTCCTCCGCTCATCAGGTTCTGCATAATCGCGAGAGCAGCACCCTCCAGTACGCCATGCGGGATCGGCTGACCATGCTGGGCTGGGCGCAAATCGAAACCGTCGACGACGACCTCGGGCGGCCAGCGGCCGGCACCACCGCCCGCGCCGGCTTCGAGCGCATGGTGGCCGAAGTCTGCCTCGGCAAAGTCGGCGCCGTGGCCGCCCGCGAGGTGTCACGCTTTGCCCGCAACAGCCGCGTTTGGCAGCAACTGATCGAGATGTGCCGCGTGGTCGACACGGTGCTGATTGACCAGGAGACGGTCTATGCCCCGCGGCAGGGCAACGATCGGTTGCTGCTCGGGCTCAAGGGTTCCCTCAATGAGTATGAACTCGATCTCCTGCGTCAGCGCTCGCTCACGGCGCGCTACGAGAAAGCCAAACGCGGTGAACTCCTCGTCACGGCGCCGGTCGGGTTCGTAAAGGCTGGCGACCGCTGGGAGAAGGATCTGGACCAGCGGGTGCAGGACGCGATCGTGCTGGTGTTCGACAGGGTGGCGGAATTGGGCAGCGCCCGCCAGGCTCTGCTGTGGTTCCACGAGCACGGGTTCGATCTGCCGGCCCGGCAGCCCAACGGCGATGTGATCTGGCGCCGACCCAATGATGGGACTCAGGCTGGCCGCCGAGCGTGGTGAGATTACCGCCATCCATCCGCATGCGGATGGTCCCTGGATCTTCAGCCGCGCCGATCTTGATGGATCAGCGGCGAACGAGGTTGGCCAACGAGTGGAGCGCTCGGCAAAATACCCCACGGGCCGCATCCCGATCAACAACCTCTCTTTCCATCAATGACATAGACAGATGGGTGTTGTGATGCAGGTTGTAGTATCTGCGCCAATCCTCCATCTTTTCGTGGGCGTCGGCAAGCGTCAGGAACCAGTGCAGGTTCAGGCACTCGGCCCGAAAGCGGCCGTTGAAGGCGTCAATATAAGCATTGTCGGTGGGCTTGCCGGGGCGGGAGAAGTCCAGCGCCACGTCTTTGGCATACTCTCACAGATACAAGTCGCGGCTGTGTTTTCACCCTGTGTGATTGGATGGGCGCTGTTACGGTCGCACCCCAACCTTTGAGTGCGCTAATCGCCGACCAAGTAATAATGGCTGAGCGGCTGCACGCCGACGACACACCGGTGCCGGTGCTGGCCAAAGGCAATGCGAAGGCCGGCCGGCTCTGGACCGTGGTGCGTAATGACCGCCCATTGCCGGGGCGGATCCGTCGGCGGCCGTGTATTTCTACTCGCCCGATCGCAAGGGTGAGCACCCGCAATCGTTCCTGAAGAGCTATAGTGGCTTTCTGCAGGCGGACGCCTATTCCGGCTTCGGACCTGTATGAACCGGGTCGTGCGATCGGCCCGGCGACTGAGGCAGCGTGTTGGGCGCATACGCGCCGGCTCCTCGAAGGACACGAACCGTAAAAAGGAACGAATGGCCGTCAAGCGCAGATTGCGCGTCCTCGCGCTGGCGCCTCGCTTCGTCTCGAGATCAGCGAGAAACGCGCTCATGACCGGTGCATCAAGATCATCGATGGCCAACGCGGACGGCGGCATACGGAGCCGCACCTGTGCAAACTTGAACAGCAGCCGGAACGTGACTCTGTACGATGCGATCGTGTTGGCAATGACGTTGCGCTGGCGCATGAGCCGTCCGGTGAAGTAGCGCTCGATTAGGGGAGCGACATTGCAGCTCTGCTTCATGGCTTGGCCTCCCACCGCTGGTCGGGGCGCCGTGCTGCCGCTTCCATCAACTCCGGACAGGCCGACAGGTACCTATAGGTGTCGCGCACGCAGGCGTGACCGAGGTAGGTGGAGAGCATCGGGAGCCGCTGCTCGACATCGAACCCCTCGCGATGCCAGCCGAAAAGCGTCCGGATCGCGAAACGATGCCGAAAATCGTGCACGCGAGGCCCCGTGCGATCGCCCGCACATCGTAATCCAATCTCACGCGACAAACGCCAGAAGGCACGATGGACATATTGGTGGAGCAAGCGGCCGCCGCGCTCGGCCACAAAGAAGTGCGACCCGCAGTCCGATCCAAGATGAGCCTCCCGCCGCTGGGCGTAGCTGCGGAGAGCCGCGCAAGTTGTCGCATGCAAGGGCACAAGGCGCGACTTGCCGAACTTGCTCTGCCGGATTGTCAGCACGCCCTCGTCCAGGTCGGCACCATCGCGGCAAAGCCCGATCGCCTCGGACAGACGGATGCCTGTCACCGCGATCAACCCGAACAGATAGTAATAGGTCCATCGTCGTAGACCGTTTGCCGGCGGCAGGGCCAGCGCCGCCGTCAAGAGCGCGTCGATCTCCACCTCACTATAGACATAGGGTTTGGCGCGCTTCAGGGGCGGCAAGATCCCCACAGGCGGCACCTCCGTCTCGGGATTGATGTTCGCGAGATGGCGCGAAGCCGCGCACATCGGTCAAGCGCAAGGTCCAAGATGCGTGTCGATCGGCTGGCAGGGTCGCCCAGGCTACGGCCAGCTTTGTGGTGATGGTTGCGGCTTTGTGGCGCTCCATGAAGGAGACAAAGTCGGCAAGCCGCCGCGCCTGATGCTCGTACTTGTAGCCGAGGCCCTGGCGCATGCTCAGATACTGCTCAAGTGCGGACCGTAGACGGGTCATTGCACAGCTCCCGGCCCGGGAAGGCTTAGTGTCCGAAGCGTCTCGATGTCCACCATCGCGTAGATGCGCGTCGTGTCGTGGCTCTCATGCCGAAGCAATTGGCCAATCTCCGCCAATGTCGCGCCGGAGCGGAGAAGCTCGGTGGCAAGGCTGTGGCGGAAGATATGGGCCCCTTGGTGGGCGTAGCCGCTGATCCCGGCACGCTCGAGCGCCATCTTGGCGACCATCGTGATGGCACAGCCGGAGGCGAAGCCGACAAGGGGCGCCAATGTGCGAAGAAACAGCCGGCGACACGGTGAGGTCGGGCGGCCATTCCGCAAGTAGGAAACGATGGCTGCGCCGACGTCCGGAGGAATCGGCATCCGTGCTCGCTGCCGGCCCTGACGGGCCGGCGCCGGCGAACCGGTGTCCCGCGTGCGCCGCACCAGCGTGAGGGCGAAGCTCTCGCTGACGGCAAAGTGCTCGGCGGCTGCCCGGCAGGAATAGCCCGCCTCGACAAAGCCAGCCACCCGCACCCGCAGATCGAGAGAATAGCAGCGACCCATGATCCACCTCCCGTTCCAGCAAGTGAATCACAGATCGGTCTCGTACAGAAGCCCAGGAGTCAGGTTTCCGGTCCGATGCTCTAGCGAGTTGCATTGTCTGTGAACGGCAAGGTACACATCCGAGAGCAAGAAAAGGAGGACGATCTCCTATCGTATCCGACTTCGGGTACGGATCCTGCCGATCCATGCGACAAGGCGAAGAAACGGCCTTTCTAAGTAGGTGGCCAAAAGTTCTGCAACAGCTTTTTGAGCCAGAAACGTTTGGACAGCATGCCGGCCTTGCGGAACGCTTGTTGCGGCGTCAGCCTCAGAACCCACTCAGCGGCCTCGGCGGCCAG
>NZ_JAMXFJ010000061.1 GCF_025460805.1 Microvirga sesbaniae
GCGCGGCAGTAAGCCGCGTGCGATCCGCCTCGTCGAGCCACGTCTCGGGAGAGTGATCATGGTGTTGCATGCGCCCCAGCAAACACCCGAGGCTCTCGCGTTGCAAGTCTTATGGCGACCTACTTAGATAGCCTCTTCGGGGATGATCGCACTCATGCAGTTCGGTCCATCAATTCGGATTTGATGGTCATTGCTGCTAAAAGTGAGATGTCGAAGGGCAGATCGCCAAACGCGACCTGGCAAAGAAGATAGTTGGCTCCCGCCTCTTCCAACTGATCAAACAGAGCCTGTCGCACAGAAGCCGCCGTTCCTACCACGCACAATTCGCTCTCGATTGCGGCCTCGAAGGTCGGGGGCAGATTTGGTGGAACGGGAATTGCGTTGCGGTGGTACAGGAATTTGAAGTTTTCAAGCCATCGTCCGAAAGCAGGAGCCGCCAGCGAGTATGCATGGTTTTCAGACTGCCCGACAACAATCATGCGAAGCAATCCAAGAAATGGTGGCTGGCCGTCCATGCCCGTATTGAGTCCTCCCTCGGCACGATATGCTTCAGTAATCTTGCGAACAAACGACGCGGGTCCTACACATGCAATATTTGCGCCGTTTGAAGCGGCCCAGCGCGCAGACTCTGGTCGGTTGGTGGCGATCCATATCGGCGGGTGCGGGCGTTGATGAGGCCTCAGTGTCAACGGGACGTTGTCTAGCTGAAAATGGTGACCCTGATAGCAAAGGGTGCCGCCCCTCATCGCCTCCGTTAGAATTTTGCTCGCTTCAAGATAGCGTTCTGGCACCGCGTCCGCACCTATCCCGAAGTAACTTAACTCGGTCGGAAGAGAGCCGCGCCCTATACCCATCTCGACCCTGCCACCACTCAATTGGTCGAGCATGCAGATCTCCTCAAATGCACGTAGCGGATGATGAAGGCTAAGCAGCATGACCAGTGGGCCGACGCGAATCTGCCGGGTACGCTGTGCGACGCTCGACAAGAACAGATTCGGCGACGGGGCCCTACCATGTGGCGAACAATGATGCTCCGCTAGATGGTAAGCGTAAAAGCCGAGTCCGTCACAAGCTTCTGCCAGCCTGAGGCGGTCGGCGTATTGTTGTGCAATGGCGCTGCCGTTCTCGTCCAAATGATCGAAGATGCCGAACATTAGCTTAGAAGGTGAGGCTTTTCTCATTCAACTTTCTCCAACTTACATCCGTGTACCGGGCTTCAAGTTAACCACAATTCGCGGGCGCGACTGCCGTTCTGGTCGTCGCGCTCCAGCCCCTAGACATTGCCTTCAGGCTCCCTCGCTTCCGCCAGCGCTTCGGTGATAAGGTCGACGTCCTCGGCGGTCAGGGCGAGGCCAGAGATGGCGACGTTCGAGACCAGATGAGAGCGGTCGCGTACCGATGATGACAGTCGCCACGCCTGGTCGCTCGAGCATCGCAGCGCTAGCGACCGTGACGGCGTCGGTCCCATGAGGATCCGCGACCTGGTGTAGCATCGTCAAAAAGGCCTGGAACAGGTCCCAGCCGCCGAGGTCGTCGATGATGCCGTACTTCGCCAACGAACGATTCTCCAGTTGCTCCGGCGGTTCCGGTCCGTCAAGCCATTTGTCGCCGAGGAGGCCGCCAGCCGCTGTGCCATAGCACAGGAGGGGGATGCTGTACTCGACGGCCGCCCCAGCCTCCGCCGCGCGGGACGGCGGTCGAGTAACGCAAACCCAGCAAATCGAGGCCGAGCGGGGGCATTTCTGTGGCGGTAGTTATCGCGCCGCTTTCCGATATAGCTGCAGCCGAAGTCGCCCGGTGGGACGACTCAGTACGATTCTCAATGTTGGCGTTGATTTGCTTCGTAAGTTGGTCTGCCCTCATGTTCCTTCCTATCACACGTTTCAACGCGGACACGGCGCCATCACTCAACGGAGCCGCGTCGCGAAAATTGCCCCTCATCGCGTTTGGGTGCCTGATCAAGGGCTCCTGGTTGCATAGAATTGACTAGTTGCAACTCATGTTCCCGGCATAGTCTCCATCGCACCTCAGAGTGCTTGCGAAGTCTTCCTCTTGTCAGGCCCTTTTTGGGTCACCCGTCACGCGACGGAAGCAGTGGCCCGTTCGGTGCGCGCCAGGTGCTGCTGTCTATGCAACATTCCAAAAGAGTGGTAAAATTGATTGTTTTGATGGAACGCTGCATCCCCGAAGTTGGACCGGATCGTGGGAGAATCTACGGTCCTGGAACAGCCTCAGGCGCGCCTAAGGCCTGGTGGAGCAAAGCCATCGGTGGCCTATCACCGATTGCGCTATGCGGTCTCACTTCGTTGTAATCAACCCGCCAATCCTCCACCTTCCGGCGCGCGTCGTCCAGATCCCTGAACCAATTCTGATTCAGGCATTCCGCCCGAACCCGGGCATTGAAGGATTCGATGTAGGCGTTATCGGTCGGCTTGCCGGGCCGGCTGAAGTCGAGCGCCACCCCATGCGAATAGGCCCACAGGTCGAGCTCGCGCGAGGTGAACTGGCAGTCCTGATCAACCCGGATAGTTTTGGGCTTCCCAAACCGCCGCACCGCCTCGTCCAGGGCTGAGATCACCTCCCATGGGGTGGCGATCCGGCACACCCGAAGCACGGGACAGATCCGGCTCCAGGTGTCGAGCATCGTCAGGACCCAGATGCGCCGCCCGTCGAAGAGCTGATCGTACATCCAGTCCATCGCCCAGACTTAATTGGGGGCGGTAGCCGGTGAGTGGTCCTCGCGGATCTTGGCCGCAACCCGTCGCCGGGGTGGTTTGTGGCGCATGGTAATCCCTCGAGCTTGTAGAGCCGGTAGACGCGCTTGGCATTGATCGGCCAGCCTTCGCGCCGGAGCACGATCCAGATCCGGCGGTAGCCGTAGCGCACGCGCGCTTCAGCGACCCCGCGGATGCGTTTGCGGAGAGCAGCCTGCTGGGGGCGGCGGGAGCGGTAGTGATACGTCGAGCGCGGCGCCGGCACAGCCCGGCAGGCCCGGCGGATCGACACCCGAAAGACAGTCCGCACGAAGTCGACGATCTCCCGGCCCCGAGCAGGCGTCATAGTTTTGGGCGGATGGCCTCTGAAAGCATCTCCTTGTCGAGGGTGAGGCCGCCGTACTTCTGTTTCCATCGATACAAGGTCGGGTGACTGCCCGGCATCACGGTTCCTAATGAGAAAGAGATGGCCAGAGGTCAGTATCGTTTTCATGCTCGTATCATCTTACCGTTTTCGTCCTGTCAACCCACAGCATCAGTCCTGATCTGAAATCTTCCTCGCCTCGACGGTGATCGGCAGACGCGTCTCCTGAGGGAGGTCGGGCAGGACAAATCGCCAGCCGTTCCTGAGCGTTACGGTCCCGCCCCACAGGTTTTCATTTTCAACCTTGATGATCGGCTCCTCGAGATCTTTCCTGGGAACGTACGCCGACAAGCCGGCGCTGGATCTACGGATCATGATCTTCATCTGGCTGTTCCTTCGCTCGACCCTGCAGTAACTTCGGCGCTGTCAGGGGGCCTTTACTGAGACTTATTAGTTCACGGGCACGCATGCCGACGACGGTACCGCGACCGACCCATTCGACCGCATAAATGTAGAACTGCTGGAGGAAGGTGCCGATATCGCGCACATAGCCCTCGTCGCCCTTCCGCACTAGGTGTTCGCCGATCTCTCTACCAGGATAAGTGCCGTCATTCTTTATGTGGATCCTGGCACGAACCCGCTCACCCAGCCCAAATTCTGGGGGCTTGCGGATTTCGACCTCCTGTTCGCGTCCGAGGTCCATGGCCGTTCCTTTCTGGCGGCTGCAGGTTGCCAATAGGGAGGTTTAAGGTCATCCTTAGGAGATGACCCTAGCCGTGCTAGTAGTCAATTTGATGATCCGCTGGCAACGCAGGTCTTCGGCACCGGACATACCGAGGCGCATTGCTGTATATCGAATGCCCCCTTACATTCGGTGCACTTGTCTGGATCGATCACGTAGGTATCACCCTTGAACTTGATCGCGGCGGATGGACATTCGAATTCGCAGGCACCGCACTGAGTGCACTGGGATGCGATGATCTTAAAGGCCATTCTTTTCTCCTATTTCGGATGGTATGAGACGGCTCAGGCAATCGCCGCCAGTGGCTCTACACCGAGTTCAGCGATGTAAAGTGCGCTGATCGCGGTCTCGATGTAGTCATAGCCGTAAGCGTCCGTTGCTCGAATTCCGGCCGCCGTGAGCTGATCCTTGGGGCAATCTCCGATCTTAGCGCACAGCACGATGTCTATGCCTTCAAGCGCAGCGATGACGTCGTCGAGAGTTGTGTCCTCGCCCCAGCCGCCGTGGCAATATTGTGCAATCTTGCGATGCCCGACGAGCTTGATTCCCTCCGGTGAGGCCTGATAAATCTGGAGTTCCTTTGAATGCCCGAAGTGTTCGTTGACGCGGCCGCCTCCTTTAGTTGCCACTGCCACGAGAAGCGACTTTCGGGAGCCCGCTGCCTTGACTGCAGCGGCCGCCGCTACCTTGGCCGCGACGTGTGCTCCGCGCTCCCCGGCGACCACCTCGCGGTACGCCCCGCGCTTGCCGTTGTAAGTGACCTCGCTGGGAATCTCGCTAAGCGTGAATTCCTGTCCGCGATCGGAGCCGAGCAGGCCGACGGCATCGGCCCGACACTGCCGGCAATGGCGCATCAACTTGGCGCCCCCTTCCAGACGGTCTTGAAGGGCCTTCAGCTCCATCACATTCGGGCCGCGCTGCCCGGCCAAGCCGTAATACGTCCCGTGCGCTTGGTCGGAAATCAACGGCATGACGTTGTGCAGGAACGCGCCACGCTCCTTGACCCACTTGTTCACCTCGATCAGGTGCTCGTCGTTGACGCTGGGGATCATAACCGAGTTGATCTTGGTAAGGATACCACGCGCCGTCAGCATCTCCAGGCCAAGCATCTGCCGCTCGTGCAGGATCCGGGAAGCTTCGATGCCGGTGTAGCGACGGTGGTCGTAAAATATCCACGGATATATCTTTGCTCCGACGTCCGGGTCGACCATGTTGATGGTGATCGTCACGTGATCGACATTCATGTCGGCAAGCTCGGCGACATGATCCGGCAGCGCGAGCCCATTGGTGGAGATGCACATCTTGATGTCGGGAAGTTCCCTTGCGACCAGCCCCAAGGTGGCCTTTGTCCTCTTCCAGTCGTAACAGGCATCGCCGGGTCCGGCGACGCCGAGAACGGAAAGCTGAGGCACTTCGTTGGCGACCGCGATCACCTTGCGTAACGCTTGGTCTGGCGTCAGTCTTTCCGAGACGACCCCAGGCCGGCTTTCATTGGCGCAGTCATACTTGCGATTGCAGTAATTGCATTGGATATTACAGGCTGGCGCGACGGAGACGTGCATGCGTGCGAAATAGTGGTGCGCCTCTTCTGAAAAGCAGGGGTGATCCTTGATCTTCTCCCAGATAGCTGGATTCACGTCGTCCGGCTTTTCGGACGA
This sequence comes from Microvirga sesbaniae, assembly GCF_025460805.1. GTDB lineage: Bacteria > Pseudomonadota > Alphaproteobacteria > Rhizobiales > Beijerinckiaceae > Microvirga > Microvirga sesbaniae. The sequence continues at coordinate 5,479 of NZ_JAMXFJ010000061.1, forward strand.
GCCACAGGGTGAAGGTGCGCAGCCAATGGATACTGCGTTTGTCAACAATTGGTCGAACGATGTCGTGCTGGTCAGGCTTTCAAGCGAAATCGGCGGTACGGACATCAAACGGCTCCGTTTTGGGTGAACGTGACAGTTCAGCACGCAAGAGCCACGCCAGTTCAAAAGCGGATTTAGTTCAGTGTGTTAGCTTTTCATGTCCGATTCTGCTGGTTTGCTCCGACACCATTTCGTCAGGATCTCGACAATGTACAGGCGAATCGGATTGCGATAGGCCCGGTGTCTCAGGCACCTCCAATGCCACAATGTATGGTCCGGCCGTGCGTCGCAAGATGTTGGCAGAGTGACAAACGTGAGAGCTGCATCAATGTATTCGGCCTCGGTGTGGAGCCTCAGCTCCGGGCCAGCATGGGTATCCGCGCGCATCCAAGACTCGCTAGCTGCAAGACCTCAATGGGCCATCATGGCACCCAGTCCTGTGGTTGCGCCGGGCAGACCGTTCGTCCATCTCCTTCATCCTCTCGCAAACCTCGGCGGGAAACTGCCGGTTGTCGGAAGGCTGTCATCGTTCGACCCTCAGGGTTGATGGTTCATGCGAACCCGTTCCGGAAAGGCTCACGGGCAAGATCACCTCAGACGGCATGGGAAGCACTCCTCGGCTGGTAGGCATGTCCGCGGGCCAGCACCGCCCAGGCGATGCGGGCGAGCTTGTTGGCGAGCGCAATCACCAGCATGTTGCGATGCAGCCGCCGTCCCGCAGCCTCTATCCAGGGCCACAGGCCGAGCTTCGCTCCGTGGGGGCGGCGCACCAGAACAATGTGGGCTACCTGCACGAACAGCGTCCGCAGGTACTTGTTGCCGCGTTTGGAGATCTTGCCCAGGATGGTGCGGTCGCCGGTCGACTCCTGCTTGGGCACCAGCCCGAGCCAGGCGCCGAAGTCCCGCCCCTGCTTGAACCCGGCCCCGGTGCCGATCGCCGCCACCACGGCACTGGAGATGATCGGCCCGACACCTAGCACGCTCATTAGGCGTTGGCAGTGCTCGTCTTGGGCGGCCAGCGCCTCGATCTCGGCCGAGGCCGCGGCAATGCGCTCGTCGAGCTGACGCCAATCCTCAGCCAGATCGGCGATGAGATGAACGATGCGCAGCGACAGGGCATCAGAGGACGAAGCCAGGATGCCTGGCAGGGCCTGACGCAAGGGCGCAAGCCCCTGGCGTACGGTGATACCGCGCTCGAGCAGGAAGCCCCGGATCTGGTTGGTGACGCCCGTGCGCTTGCTGACCAGGCGCGAGCGCACGCGGTGCAGGGCAAGCAGATCCATCTGGTCCGGCGTCTTGATCGCCACGAACGACATGGTGGGCCGTTGCACCGCCTCTGCGATGGCTTCGGCATCACGGTAGTCATTCTTGTGCCCCTTGAGGAAGGGTTTGACGTATTGAGCAGGGATCAGGCGTACCTCGTGACCCAGTGCCTGGAGCAGGCGGCCGATGTGGTGAGCCCCGGCACAGGCCTCCATGCCGATCAGGCACGGCGGGATATTGGCCAGGCGCGGCGTGAGCTGGGCGCGGGAGAGCTTGATCCGCAGCACGATGGAACCGCGCTCATCCTGGCCGACGAGGTGAAAGCTGTTCTTGCCCAGATCGACACCGAGCGTGGCAATGGCGGAAGAGGAAGAAGACCGTGACATGGGACGTGCCCCTTGCGTGGCTTAAAGCCCCACAGCTTACGAACAAGCGGGGCAGGAGCACGGCCGGACCATCCCATTAGGTGCATCTCCAGTCTGGCGTCTGACGTCACCAGGACGTTTAGAACTTCTTCACCTCGATCTGCTGCCGGCGCAGAGCATAGCTGACTTGCCGCGGCGTGAGGCCGAGAATACGCGCCGCCTTGGCCTGAACCCAACCGGCCTTCTCCATTGCGTCGATTAGCCGGTCGCGTTCCGTAAGGCGCGAGCCCACTATCGGGCGAGCGAGACCGTCCGGTCCGCAAGCATCATCGGCCGGCACATCGCCCTCCGTAGCGCCAGTTCGCTTAACCGGCAACGGCAATCCAGCCGGCATAATGGTGCCGTGGGCGAGCTCGTTGATGGCTCTGCCGCCATTCCAACGGTTAGGTCCTTTCCAGATGAGTGAAGAAAGGCACTGGCTGTTCTGGCAGGCGAAATCCGACGGAGTGATCGTCCTCGAATGCGCAAGTGTAGCCGTCCTTCTCACACAGTTCTCCAGTTCGCGGACGTTGCCAGGGAAGTAGCATTGCGAGACCAGGTCGAGCGCCGACGCCGCGAAGGCGAGCTCGCGATGATTCTCCCTGTTGAACCGGTCGAGGAAGGCTCTCGCGAGGCGTGGAATATCGCCGGGGCGCTCTCGAAGCGGTGGTAGGACAATCGGCACCACATTAATTCGGTAATAGAGGTCGGCCCTAAACTCCCCGTTCACGACAGCTGTCTCAAGGTCCTTATTGGTGGCGCATATGAGCCGGACGTCGACCTTTAGCGTCCTGGTGCCGCCGACTCGCTCCAACTCACCTTCCTGCAAGACGCGCAACAGCTTGGCTTGAAAGGCAGGCGAAATCTCGCCGATTTCATCAAGAAGCAGGGTTCCACCGTTCGCTAACTCGAAACGGCCGGCGCGTTGCGAGATAGCCCCGGTGAAGGCACCTTTTTCATGCCCGAATAGCTCCGATTCCAGAATAGTTTCAGGCAGTGCAGCGCAGTTCAATTTGACGAAAGCCTTATTCGCCCGCGGTGAAAGCTTATGGATGGCCTGTGCGAAGAATTCCTTCCCGGTGCCGCTTTCACCCCGCAGAAGCACACTGGTATTCGTCTGTGCTACTACCGAAACGGTTTCGAGCACCTGCTTGACTGCGGGACTTTCACCGATAATCCAGTCGAGTTTGGCACGATGAAGCCGGGCGGGCACGGTCCTTTCCTTGTCGAGTGCTTTCTCTGGTGTTCGTGTCTCTCCGGTAAGCCGCTGCCCATCCATGCTCAGGGTGCGATGGAGTCGGATGGTCCGCCCGATTAGGTTGGCGACCATGGTCAAGAAGCCTACTTCCTCGTCATCACGGACGCTGGTGGTGCCATCCGCGACGCGGTCGATCGACAATGTCCCAAGGATCTTGTGCTCAGCCTTTATCGGAACGCCGATGAAGGTAATTGCAAGGGGCTCCCCGCTTGAAGACGATTGAAAGTCGACCTGAAATAGTTCGGACTTGCGGACATCCTGGATGACGAGCGGCGTCCCCGTAGCGACGATTTCGTTGACTACAGCCTGCGGTATGACGTAACGAGTGCCTGATTGAAGCGAGTGGGTATTGCCAGCAGTAGCGGCAATCTCTGTCTCTCCTTCAGCATCCACGACGAGGATTGCTCCGTGACGCATTCGTAGAAACGAGGGGAGGATTCCCACGACATTGGCGAGCGTGATCTCCAGCCGGTTTGGGGCAGTTAGGACCTCCGATATCTCGTAGATTCCCGTGAGCAATTGATCTGCTTTGTACATGGCTTTGATCGTTGGTTCAGGCCGGGTGTTCCGCGGTCCTACTTCATAGACCCGATCCCGCAGCATGTGGGTGATGGAAATCCTTCAGGGCTTATCTAGGATGGTCCCCCTAAGTACCATTTGGATTGTGAGTTACAAGAACATGATCTTCTGGCGCCCATCTTAGATTAGGAGACAGTTCTTATACGGGGAGAGCGCTCTTAGCAAATTTTTGCGCGGTGTTTCATCGCAATTGCGGGTGTCTCCCGGTTCACGCTCTTGAAACAATACGTACACCAGTCATCCGAACTTGAAGAGGACGCCGAAGCCGCCACGCGGATAATTCCACGTAATTTCACCGCTGGCCTCGCAGAGTATCCGGCAGGTGCCGCACTCCATACAACCGTCGGCGGCAATCTCCACTTGGCCCCTGTCGTTCAACTCATAGCATTTGGCCGGGCAGACGCGGGTGAGCGCCAGTAGGGTCGCGCTAGGCCTCTCGTGCGGTCTCACTTTGATATGGGGGCGCCCTGAGTCAACCAGATAACGGTTCTGATAAAGCTTGTCCTCGACGCGTAACTTCGTCACTATAGTCGTCATCTCGTCTCTCCGTCAACGCCAGGCGAATGCTAGGCGGACTGCGTCGCTGACCAGACCCCAGCGCGACCGTGCCCTGATGAAGTCAGCAATAGTCGCCCTTTCCTTCTCGAGTTTCGGGGTGCCATCGACCCGCATGAAGTTCTGTGCGGCCTTCGACATCAGCTGTGGGTAGGTCATGAAGAAATTGCGGGAATTGGTATGGAGCAGAGCTGGCATGTCTTTGTATTTGATTAGGTCTTTGACTACGAAGGACTCGTCCAGCATAGTTTTGTAGAGGGCAAGATTCTGCTTGGTCATTGGATCCATGCGGCTTTTGAGTTGGACGATTGCCTCGCCGGCGATGCGGCCGGAGGTCATGGCAAGGTTCGAGCCCTCGCGGTGAACGGCGTTATTCAATTGCGCGGCATCGCCTACTACCACCCAACCATCGCCGAAGAGCTGCGGAATCGCCTTGTAGCCGCCTTCGGGAATGAGATGCGCGGCATATTCCTTGACCTCCGAGCCCTCGATCAGCGGCCGGATGGAAGGGTGGTTTCTGAAAGCATCGAGGAGGACGTAAGGACTCTCCATGGTCGAGGTAAAAGCGGAGACGAGGCAGCCGATGCCGAGTGAGACCGATTCCTTGTTGGTGTAGAGGAAGGCGAGCCCGGCCATGCTGCGGGAGATCGTCCCCGCCGCCTCAATCACGCAGCCTTCATCGGCCTTGAGGCCAAACCGCTGCTCAATGACCTCTTCGGGCAGAAAATGCATTTCCTTGACGGCAAGCGCCACGGTTTCCGGCTTCGGGCTCTCGCGAAGGCCAGCCCGCGTGCCAAGCAGTCCGTTAACACCTTCTGCTAGCACGATGACGTCCGCAAAGACCACTCCGCCAGCGCGGTCAGTGCAGACACCGATTACCTTACCCTTGGTATCGCGGACGAGTTCCGTCACCGTCGTCTCGCACAGAACCGTCGCGCCGGCCTCGCGTACCTTGCGCGAAAACCACTTGTCGAACTGGGTGCGGATAATCGTATAGCGGTTAGGCTTGACCTCGTTGAAGTCTTCTGATCGATAGTGCACTCCGGTGTGGGACGTGTCGTCCATTATCCAGAAGCGCTGCTCGACCAGATGTCGCTCGAGGGGGGCATCATCTCGAAAATTCGGGATGATTTTCTCCAGCATGTCCGCATACATGATGGCACCCTGAACATTCTTGGAGCCCGGATACTCACCGCGCTCCAACTGCAGCACCTTCAATCCCTGACTTGCCATCGTGTAAGCTGCTGCGTTGCCGGACATGCCGGCCCCGATGACAATGGCGTCGAATTTTTGCTCGGTCATGACCGCGTCCATTAGCTCGCAAGATTGCCGCGATTGTGCGGCGACAGCCGCTCGGTGAAGGCGTCCGTCAATACCGGCAGGAAGCGAAGCGCATCGGTGAGGACCCCGACATGGGCGAAATCGAAGATTGGGGCGTTCGGGTCGGTGTTGATGGCCACGATCAGATCGGCCCCCTCGACACCCACCCGATGCTGGATGGCACCGGAAATCCCGGCCGCTATGTAAAGCTTTGGCCGAATAGTCTTGCCGGTTTGGCCGATCTGCCGATCAGCGGGCATCCAGCCCTTCTGTACCAGCGGGCGCGAGCAGCCATATTCGGCACCGATCGCCCGCGCGAGATTTTTCACAAGCTGCAGGTTCTCCGCCGAGCCGAGACCGAGGCCACCGGCAACCACGACGTTGGCATAGGCAAGCTTTGCCGTTGTCGACTGGCCATCGGACAGGAAGCCGAGGACTTTGGTAACGATTTCTTCCTCGGCCATCGACAGGGTGTGCTTGATGATACGCCCGACCGGCTTGTCCACCCGCTGCGGCATGACCATTACCCTCGGTCGCACCGTTGCCATCTGCGGTCGGTAGTTGAGCGTGTAGATCGTGCATAACAAAGAACCACCGAAAGTTGGTCGCGTTGCGGCCAGCGAACCGTCTGTATCCACATCGAGTTCCGTGCAGTCGGCCGTGAGTCCTGTCAGCAAGGTCGTCGCCACAGAGCCGGCAAGATCCCTGCCAAGCGTGGTCGCCCCAAGGAGCAGGATCTCGGGTTTGTAGGTATTGACCAGATCCGCCATCGCCTTGGTAAAAGGCTCGTTCCGGTAGTCGGCCAGCAGCGGCGCCTCTACGACGTAGACAAGGTCAGCATTGTAAGCGAAAGCTTCGGCAACGGCATGCTTGGTGGCCTCTCCCGGCGGCCCGAGCACGACACCCGCGAGCTGGGCGCCGAGCTTGTCAGCGAGTTTGCGACCTGCGCCGAGCAGTTCGAAGGAGACAGGATGGATCTGCCCACGCTCCCGCTCGATGAAGACCCAGACGTGCCGGTAATCCTTGAAATGCTCGGGCAGTTCCTTCTTCATGCCAGCGCGGCCGGCGGCGGGAGGAGGGGTTTCTCGCTTCGCAGTCGACATCGTCTGCTCCTTGGCGTCACACGCCGTCGCGGAAGGTCAGTTCGTGTTCCAGCGCTGGCTGGCGGGTCAGGATCGTAGCGGCCAGTTCGTTGGCAAGGTCGCGCAGCGTCTTGTCGGTGGTGTCGATTTGCATTGCCTTTTCTGCCCGCGAGGGAGGGGCGAAAACGCGCTTGACGACCGTCGGAGAGCCGCGCAGGCCACATTTAGTGAGGTCCTCGATCCCGGCGTCAGCCGCACTCCACTTCACGACCTGGCTGCGCGCAGCGCGCAGAGCGTCGGCGAGAGAGCCGCGGCGGATCTCATTGGTGCCCTCCAGCATCGTGATGAGGCAAGGCAGCCTGCTCTTCAGCATTTGCGTGCCGCCTTCCGAGCGGCGCTCCACCGCGATCTCGCGCGCGAGGGGATCAACAGAAGCGATCTTCGCGACATAGGTGAGCTGGAGCAGGTCCAGGCGTTTTGCGATTCCGGGCCCGACTTGGGCGGTGTCGCCGTCTATAGTCTGCTTGCCAGTGAAGACGATGTCTGGGGTACCAAAAGCCTGGCCAACCCTCACGATTGCTTGGGAGAGAGCAAAGGATGTCGCCAGCGTGTCGGAGCCGGCAAAAAACCGATCGGTCAAGAGCACCGCGCGGTCAGCCCCGTAGGTGAGCGCTTTGCGCAGCGCATCCTCTGCCATGGGTGGCCCCATGGTGAGCACAGTGACCTCACCGCCATGGGTGTCGCGCAATCTAAGTGCCTCTTCAAGGGCGAACAGGTCATAAGGGTTAATGATCGTCGGCACACCCTGACGCATGATCGTGTTTGTCACCGGATGGACGCGTATCTGCGCCGAGTCCGGTACTTGCTTAATACAGACTACGATGTGCATGGCGGTCTCGCTAGGCTACTATCCGGATGCGGGCTTGTGGGTTCATTTCCTTACCTAGTCCTTACCTAGCATCATTCGTACCAGTCATGGTGCCTTCCTCTATGTCTTTGAAATCACATTTCTTTCTTCTAAATATGCCATCGTGATGACTTAACTTGTCAGCTTCTCGACATTGTCTCATTGAAATCGTGTCGCCTTCATATCTTTCCGAACAGCGTCGAGACGGAATCGAGTGGGATGAAGGTGCGGCTCCGAGCGGTAGGTTTGTCCGGATCGTGATCTCGAAGCACTTTAAAGACTCGGTGCTTGAGCGGTGAGGAACTCGCGAAGTCCTCGTAGGCGCGTTCCAATATGGCGCACACCCGCGCCGCGATCACCTGGTCGGGAACTTTAGAGAAGTCCTCTGCGGCGAGGTATTGCCCCATACGCTTCATAATATGGAACCTTGAGACTTTGAGCACCTTCGGATCATAGGAGACGCCAAGGACCGCGAAGAACTCCTCCGCATTCGACAGATCCTCGAGTTGCGCGAGAACATCGATGTGACGGATTTTAGCGGGACCGATGCTCATTGCATTCTCTCCTGATCGACAATGGTGGGCTCGGGCGATTTTGTGGTAAGTTGACGTTGCAACTGCGAAAGCCTCAGTTCGGGGAGCGAGACAGGGTTGACGAGCCAGGACATCGCGTCTCCGGCCGGTCGGCAAGTAACAATGCGGCTGGGTATGTCAACCGCCGTCAGTTGACGCAGGACCTACTCGGTGACCGCTGCATTGAGTTCACAGGGGCCGAACAGCGCTCTCCTGGCGCACAGGATATGACGACCAGTGTCACACTGTCGGAGGAGGCCACATAACGGCCGACTCCGGCGCTCTTGCCGACGACGGCACGGGTGCCATGAACGATCAGGCAGCGCTGGCCGACCATTGCGTCCGGATGGAAGTCGACATTCGTCATGAGACGGAGCGCCCAGATCGGCAAGCACGCTGGGGAGCCCTGCCGCCACAACTCATTAGTGATCCGGTGCCGGATGCTCACGTGAACTCCGGGATAAATGAGCATAATTTTGAGCTTGCCGCACACGGGGCGAGGTCGTGCGCCTTCACGCAGGCGATTTCCTCACGGAGCATGGCCGTCAAGGACGAGGGAACGGCTTTTACGTCGCGTCGCTCGGCTGCTATGCCGGAAGGAGTGGTGGTGAGGATAAATGACATCCCTGGCCTCAACCGATTTCCCCGGTTCCGCCGGCAACCTCGCTGCACAGGCTGTCGAAGAGCTCGACCAGCTCAGCTGCAGTGAGGGCCCATTTTGTCCTGGCCGCCGGATTCATAGGTGAAAACAACGCCCCCGACGAGCGGCTTGCTGGCTGCTGTCGGCCGGCGGGCGGCCCGCACAACATGGGCGTCGAGTCCAGACGACGCTGCAAGCTTGAGGCCTATGCTCGTGCCGTCGGGGACGGCTGTCGCGGCGGCCACCTCATCCAGCGCCACATCGCCGACGCTCACGGCTTTCTCGATGACTCGGGCGAGATGGTAGCGGTCGGTAGGCAATGCATCTTCGCCCCCGCCGCGACGAAGAAGCTAGGGGCGGCGGCCCGCGCGGCCAAGCACTCGGTGACCTGAAGCGGTTCTCCCTGATAAAGCCTGAGCTTGGCGATCAGCCGGATTTTCGGGGCAGGCACCGATCGAGTAACGGCGCCGACACCGCGCTCGTGAGCCGGGTCGAAATCCTGCGATGTCATCCGCTACCTCCTGTGAGTCCAACGGTGAAACGCACCGCGAATTGCCTCGGTCTCGTCTGCGTCCATGGCCCTGCCGGTGTCGATCTCGGTGACGCCGGCCGTCGGGAGTGACCCGGCCATTTTCAGCTTCTCTGCCATCGTGAAGCTAACGTCGGGTGGATGCTCGTCATCGCGCAGGGGCATATCGTCTGAGAAAGACCGGACATCTCATGACCTGCTATCGGCTCTTCTACACCTCCGGCCTAGACCGGATCAAAGTTCCTTGAAACTTCGTCTCTACGTCCCCCGAACGGCGAAAGATCACGCAACTTCTCCACGATTCCGGGCATTACCTCCAGTACCCGGTCGACATCGTCCTCGCTGTTGTCGCGCGAGAAGGAGAAGCGGATTGCACCGTGTGCCGCGGTAAAGGGGACGTTCATCGCCCTGAGGACATGGCTCGGCTCCAGCGAGCCAGACGAGCAGGCTGAGCCTGAGGAGCAGGCAATACCTTCGCGACTGAGGAGAAGTAGTATGCCCTCTCCTTCGATATACTCGAAGGCGATGTTTGCAGTATTCGGCAGCCGCTCCAGCAGGTCGCCGTTAACGAAAGCGTTTGGGATGCGCTGGAGAAGTCCTTTCTCCAGACGGTCGCGGAGCGACTTTACCCGTGTGTTCTGATCGTCCATAAATTTCAAGGCGAGTTCGGCCGCCTTGCCAAACCCGACTATGCCGGCAGTGTTCTCAGTGCCCGCACGCCGGTCGCGTTCCTGGTGTCCTCCTTTCACTAGTGAGCGGAAGCGCACACCCCGCCTGACATAAAGTGCGCCAATCCCTTTTGGACCGTGCACCTTGTGGCCGGACAGCGACAACATATCAATTGCGACAGACTTCACGTCCATCGGGAGCTTGCCGACCGCCTGCACCGCGTCGGTATGAAAAAGCGCGCCAACTTCCTTAGCTAAATCAGCAAGCTCGGCCACGGGGAAGATAGTACCGGTTTCGTTGTTCGCCCACATGATCGAGACGATTGCCACATGCGGGGTGAGAGCGGCCCGGTAGGCATCAAGGTCTAGCCTGCCATGGCGATCCACTGGGATAGTGTGCACCTTGATGCCACGCGTCTTCTCAAGATGCGCACATAGCGTCAGCACGGCTGGGTGTTCGACCGCGGAGGTCACGATCTCCGTGCGGTGAGGCATCACCTCAAGCGCCGAAAGAATCGCTGCATTGTCACTTTCCGTCCCACCTGAGGTGAAGGTGATCTCATGGTCAAACTCCGCACCGATCAGCGCTTGCAATTGCAGGCGTGCCTTCTTCACCGCCGCACCCACGGAGGCACCGAAATCGTGTATCGACGAAGGATTGCCGAATTGATCCGTAAATAACGGTAGCATCGCTTGGACGACTTCAGGATCGACTCGGGTCGTCGCGTTATTGTCGAGATAGATAGGCCTCATGGGTGGGATCCCCTGCTGACAGGAATGACGCAAAGCGCGAGCCCAGTCGCCTCATGAAGTTTCTGGCGCATGCTGTTGATAGTAGCCGAGGCGATCTGACAGTCGGCGCATCGGCCGGAGAGTCGGACGTAGACCTGGTCGCCGTCGACATCCACAAGCTCGCAATCCCCGCCGTCGGCCTTCAGGTGAGAGCGCACGCCCTCGACAGCGTCTTCTATCAAGCGAATTCGCTGCAGAGGCGTCAATCGATGGCTGGCAGCTCCCGGTTTCGCTGGAAAGCGAGCTGTTCTGAGTGGCGATATTCTCGGCGTCTTACCGGATGCGACCACCGGTTCCGATTGTGTGCTCGCCCTCGCCTCGTTGTTGAGTGCGCGGATATCCGTCGCGCCAACAACATAAGCCTGTTCTGCCGTAATGAGGCCTTCAGCCGCCATCGCTGCATTGATTCGGACAAGCACTTCCTCAACGGATTCTAAGCACGTGCTGCAGCCGCCACCCGCCTTTGTGTAGTGAGAGATCTGCTCGATGGTGGTGAGCCTGTTGATGCGGACGGCCCGTTCAATTATCGTTTCGTCGACACCGAAGCATTTGCAAACCAGCGCGCTTTCGTCATGGTCATTGACCCATTGCTCGCCACGAAAATTACTGATTGCAGCCTGCAGTGCCTCGTAACCCATCACTGAGCAATGCATCTTCTCCAGCGGAAGGCCACCGAGAAAGTCAACTATGTCCTGATTAGTGATCCGGAGCACTTCGTCGACGGTTTTTCCGATGATGAGTTCGGTGAGCGCCGACGAGGAGGCAATCGCGGAGCCGCAGCCGAACGTCTGAAATTTCGCGTCAGTGATCGTCTCCGTCAGTGGATCAATGTGGATCATCAACCTAAGCGCATCGCCGCAAGAGATGGCGCCAGCCTCGCCGACAGCATTGGCTGTTTCCAGAACGCCGGCATTCCTTGGGTTGAAGAAGTGTTCCTTCACCTGGTCACTGTAGTCCCACATGACCCTACTCCCTGTTTCACGCGATCAGCCAAAGGATTTACCGCAGCCGCACTTCTCTCGTGCGTTGGGATTGTCGAAGACAAAGCCGGAGGAATCGAGTTCCGTGATGAAATCGACGATCATGCCGGCCACAAGGGGTTGGGAGCGTACGTCGATGAAAACCTTGATCCCATCTCTTTCGATGATCGCATCGCCCTCGTGCACGACACTGTCCAGGCCCATTAGGTATTTGAAGCCGGCGCAGCCGCCGGCTTGAACCATGATGCGCAAGCCCTCGACCGGTTCGGCGGATCGATGAAGCGCAGTCCTCACAGCGGCGACAGCATTGTCGGTGAGCGTGATCATTGGACGTCCTCTCCTCACTCTGCGACGCATTTGCGGGGAACCATGCATGTCCTGTGCCAGAAAGGAAAATGCATTCCAGAACAATGTGTTGGCTGCAACACTGCCATGTCGCCTGTCGGACATTGTCGAATATCGGACCACACTCAGCGCGGTTGGATCCCGGTGAGTTGCATTGCTGCCGTGGAGCAATCTTGTCGGCCGCTCCGGGGGAGGCGCCAAGCCGTCGACATTTCCTGTCAGGTTTGTCGCATTCGCGGCATGGTGATGTTCGGCCCGAGTTCCTGCCCGTCGCTCAAGCCGTTGACCAGGATGGAGAAATTACTTCTAGAGAGGGTGCGGCGCAGTTGGCATGAGTTTTGAAGCTCTCTCGTCCTAGGTTGTCTGGATGCGAGACCTCCTTGGCATGAGCGACGACCTGGAGGGCTGGCGGCAAAGCGTCTGCATCGGGTGGCTTGTAGCGGCGGTTGGCCAGCGTCGGCTCGGCGACCAAGCGGCTGTGCACGACCTGCTCGGGGGATCGCCCCTTCAACCCGCGCTGGCGTCTGCAGTTGTAGGCCTGATTGAAGCCTTTGAGCAGCGTCTCCAGATCCCGGTGGTGTCGATCGTGATTCCCAGCACCTCGCGCTGCACCCGGCCGTTGAAGCGCTCGACGAGACCGTTGGTTTGCGGCGTGTACGGCTTAGTCCTGCGCTGCTCCACTTTCAGCTGGCGGCAGGCGTCCTCAAAGCCATCGGCGGTAAAGCACGAGCCACGGTCGGTCAGGATGTGCGTGACCTTGAAGGGGAAGGCGCGGACCGCCTCTTTCAGGAAGGCGACCGCGCTGGTGATCAGCTCGTCGTCCTTGACCGCCAGATGCACCCAACGCGAGCAACGGTCGATAGCCACATAGAGAAAGCGTTTGCGGCTCTCGCCATTGGCGGTTCTCAGCTTGGGCAGGTGCTTGATGTCCATGTGCACGAAGCCGAGATCGTAATCCTTGAATCTGCCGCTCTCCCGTTTGCGCTGCTGCGCCGGCGGCAGGCGGCCCAGGCCTTCCGCCTT
>NZ_JAMXFJ010000062.1 GCF_025460805.1 Microvirga sesbaniae
CGGCCGGGCTCACCATCGACCAGTTCGCCCCGCGCCTGTCCTTCTTCTGGGCGGTGGGCATGAACTTCTTCATGGAAGTGGCCAAGATGCGCGCCGCGCGCCTGCTTTGGGCGAAGCTCGTGAAGGGCTTCAACCCGCAAAGCGAAAAGTCCCTGCCCCTGCGCACGCACTCGCAGACCTCGGGTTGGTCGCTGACGGCGCAGGACGTGTTCAACAACGTCACCCGCACCTGCATCGAGGCCATGGCGGCGACCCAAGGCCATACGCAGTCGTTGCATACCAACGCGCTGGACGAGGCGCTCGCGCTCCCGACCGACTTTTCGGCCCGTATCGCCCGCAACACGCAGCTCTTCCTGCAGCAGGAGAGCGGCACCACGCGCATCATCGACCCGTGGGGCGGCTCGTACTATGTGGAGCGGCTCACCTACGAGCTGGCGCAGAAGGCCTGGAGCCACATCCAGGAGGTCGAAGCCCTGGGCGGCATGGCGAAGGCCATCGAGGCGGGAATTCCGAAGCTGAAGATCGAGGAGGCGGCGGCCCGCACCCAGGCGCGCATCGATTCCGGACACCAGAAGATCATCGGCGTGAACGCCTTCCGCACCGATGACGAGGCGTCCATCGACATCCTCAAGGTCAACAACGCCGCCGTCCGCGCAAGCCAGATCGAGAAGCTCCAGCGCCTGAAGGCCGAGCGCAACCAGGCCGATGTGGAAGCGGCGCTTTCTGATCTCTCGAACGTGGCCGCGTCCGGCGAAGGCAACCTGCTCGATCTCGCCGTGAAGGCCGCCCGCGTCAAGGCGACAGTGGGCGAGATCTCCGACGCGCTGGAGAAGGTCTGGGGCCGTCACCGCGCCGAGATCAAGGCGATCTCGGGCGTTTACAAGCGGGAGGTCGGCATGGCGTCGCCAGCCGTGGAGAAGGTTCGCGCCCTGGTCGAGCAGTTCGAGCACGACGATGGCCGGCGCCCGCGCATTCTGGTGGCCAAGATGGGCCAGGACGGACACGACCGCGGCCAGAAGGTGATCGCCTCCGCGTTCGCCGATCTCGGCTTCGACGTGGATATCGGCCCGCTCTTCGCGACGCCCGCGGAGGCGGCCCGCCAGGCGATCGAAAACGACGTGCACATCATCGGCGTGTCGTCGTTGGCGGCCGGTCACCTGACCCTGGTGCCGGAGCTGAAGGGGGAACTCGCCAGGTACGGCCGCGACGACATCATGATCGTGGTGGGCGGCGTGATCCCGCCGCAGGACTTCGACGCCCTTCATCAGGCCGGAGCCTCGGCGATCTTCCCGCCCGGCACCGTCATCGCCGACGCGGCCGTGAACTTGATCCGTGAGCTGAGTGCCCGTTTAGAGTTCAAGGAGGAACCCATGCCACAGTGATGTGTATGGCTTAGGGAAAAGGCACACCGGCAGATCTTTGCTCTATCTGCGAATTACCGGACCAAGCTTACAGGTACGAGATTGGAGAAATCGTGATTGGGCGCGAGAACCATATCGCGATTGTCGTACCCGACATTGAGGCCAGCAGAGCGCGGAAGCCCAATATCGGAGCCTGCGGCTCACCTATCCTCTCCCCATCCAAAGGATTTCGATGCAAGTCTAATATAGCGTGAGGAAATTTTGCAATGAACGAGTTTTCGATGGGCAAAAAATTGCGAAATTTTTTGACTTTTGAAGATGCCAAGCGCACCTGTAGGATCCCAAGTCGTTATCGTTGACGTAATCTATAAGGTCGAGGTCGGGCTCGCGAAACTCTCTGCACAAAGAATTCTTGAATGAAGGATGATCCATGTTTCCGCAACGTCTGACCGAAGGCTACCGCGCATTCCTCAATGAACGCTTCCCGCGCGAGAAGAACCGCTTCGAGACCCTGGCCGAGAAGGGCCAGGCGCCCGAAGTGATGGTGATCGGCTGCTGCGACAGCCGCGTCTCCCCGGAGGTCATCTTCGACGCGAGCCCGGGCGAATTGTTCGTGGTGCGCAATGTGGCGAACCTGGTGCCGCCCTTCGAGACCGGGGGCGATTACCACAGCACCTCGGCGGCGCTCGAATTCGCCGTGCAGGCCCTGCGCGTGAAGCACATCGTGGTGCTGGGCCATGCCCGCTGCGGCGGCATCCGGGCCTTCGCGGACGAGACCGCCCCCCTGTCGCCGGGTGACTTCATCGGCCGCTGGATGAACCTGATCAAGCCCGCGGGCGAGCGGATCGGCCCGCGCGGGAACATAAATTTCGCCGACTATCTCACCCGTCTCGAACTGGCGGCCATTGAGAACAGCCTCAACAACCTAATGACCTTCCCCTGCATTCGCACCCTCGTGGAGCGCGGTAAGCTGGAACTCCACGGCGCTTACTTTGGCGTGGCGTCCGGTGTCCTGATGGTGCGTGACCCGGAGACTGGTGAGTATCGGTCTATGGTCGAGGACATGCCCCACCGGGTCTCGATGTTCTCCGCAACGGACGGAACTGCGATGGCACCGGCTTCGGCAAGAATGTCTTGGCTTTAGACTCAACGTAGTCGACGATGAGGCCACATTGGCGATAAGCCCTTAGGCCAACCTGTACATACGGGCATCTACAAATTGGAAGCCGAACTCACTTCTCGGCTATCATCTACAAGGAGAAGTCTTCCGTGGAAAATATCGGCGTGTTCAACAGCGCACAGGGCGCTGAGGCCTCCGGCCTCCGCAATCTCAAACGGGTCTACTGGAACCTCGAGGCGCCTGCTCTCTACGAGCAGTCCCTGACCCGGGGCGAGACCCGGCTCGTGCAGGGCGGGGCGCTCCTGGCCGACACCGGCGTGCATACGGGCCGCTCGCCCAAGGACAAGTTCGTGGTGCGCGACGAGACCACGGAAAGCACCGTCTGGTGGGACAACAACGGCGCCATCACGCCCGGCCATTTCGACACCCTGCTGGCCGACTTCCTGTCCCATGCGGAAGGCAAGGAGCTGTTCGCCCAGGATCTCTACGGCGGCGCCGATCCGGCCTATCGGGTCGAGGCCCGCGTGTTCACGGAATATGCCTGGCACTCGCTCTTCATCCGCAACCTGCTGATCCGTCCGGATCGCGGCGAGCTCGCCGATTACGTGCCCGGGCTGACGATCATCGACCTGCCGTCCTTCAAGGCGGACCCGGCCCGTCACGGCTGCCGCACGGAGACGGTCATCGCCTGCGACTTCAAGCGCAGGATCGTGCTCATCGGCGGCACGTCCTATGCGGGCGAGATGAAGAAGTCGGTCTTCACCTATCTCAACTACGTGCTGCCCGCCCAGAAGGTCATGCCCATGCATTGCTCGGCCAATGTGGGCGACCGGGGCGACGTGGCCGTGTTCTTCGGCCTCTCGGGCACCGGCAAGACAACGCTTTCGGCCGATCCGAACCGCATCCTGCTCGGCGACGACGAGCATGGCTGGGGCCCGAACGGCGTGTTCAACTTTGAGGGCGGCTGCTACGCCAAGACCATCCGTCTGTCCCGCGAGGCGGAGCCCGAGATCTTCGCCACCACCGAGCGTTTCGGCACGGTGCTGGAGAACGTGACGATCGACCCGATCACCCGCATTCCCGATTTCGACGACGCGTCGAAGACGGAAAACACGCGCTGCGCCTATCCCCTGGACTTCATTCCCAATGCGAGCGCCACAGGCCGCGCGGGCATCCCGAAGAACATCGTGATGCTCACCTGCGACGCTTTCGGCGTGCTGCCTCCCATCGCCAAGCTGACGCCGGCCGAGGCCATGTACCATTTCCTCTCCGGCTACACCGCCAAGGTGGCGGGCACGGAGAAGGGCGTGAAGGATCCGGAGGCGACCTTCTCGACCTGCTTCGGCGCGCCCTTCATGCCGCGTCATCCGTCTGAATACGGCAACCTGCTGCGCGATCTCATCGCCAAGCACTCGGTGGATTGCTGGCTCGTCAACACGGGTTGGACGGGCGGCAAGTACGGCGTCGGCCGGCGCATGCCGATCCGCGTCACCCGCCGCCTGCTCACCGCAGCCCTCGACGGTTCGCTCTCCCGGGCCGATTTCCGCCGCGATCCCTATTTCGGCTTCGCGGTTCCGACCTCGGTGCCCGGTGTCGAGCCGCACATCCTCTATCCGGTGAAGACCTGGCAGAACAAGGCGGAGTTCGCCGAGACCGCCAAGCGCCTGATCGACATGTTCAACGAGAACTTCAAGCGCTTCGAGGGCCATGTGGATTCCGACGTCCGCTCGGCCGCGCCGCAGACGTCGATCGCGGCCTGAATTATAGAGGTGGTTTGGGTGATTTTGAACTGTGCCGGAGCTTGGCTCGACTCTTTGACCCTGTCCATGACTGCCGGTGTTTCAACTTCACCCAAGCCGTCTCAGTAAGTTGGCTGTGTCATCACAGTCAGTCGATGTACATGCGCATAGTGTTTGAAGGCGGGGCCTGCAGCTCAATCGTCAACGTCTGCGGCTCTAACGCTCTATTCCAACTGTCCCGCTCCTCTCTGAAAAAGACAGTCCAATCCATACGGCGTCTGAATAGGGTCCGAGCAACGGATTTCCATCAAGCAAAAGGGCTTGGATCGCTTCAAGTTCTTCGCCAGCTTGGTCCTCGTGTCAGACTTATCGATGACCCGCCCTTTGGGAGGACCGAGACTGGAGTGAAGCGCCATACATGCCTAGCTGTGAGATCTGAGGAGGTTGTTCATCCCGTCTGAGGGCCTGAAGGTGGTCGTTGCGACACGATTGCCGATGGACCTGAGGAATGAACAACCTGCACCAGAATGCCCGTGCGACCCGGCTGGGTCGAGCGGAAATGATCCGCCGCATCCTTGAGGAGGGCCGGCCTCTTCGCGAAGTGGCCCAAGTCTTTGGCGTCAGCGAGCGCACCGCCCGCAAGTGGCTGGCCCGCTATCGGGCGGAAGGACCAGGCGGGTTGGACAACCGCTCGTCCTGCCCGAGAACCGTTGCCAATCGAACCGGTGAGTACTGGATCAGCGTGATTGAGATGCTCCGGCGGGAGTACCGGCTCACCGCCGAGGAGATCGCCGGCAAGCTGAAGCTGGCCCGCTCCACTGTCGCAGCCTGGCTCACCCGACGTGGGCTGGGCCGCTTGGCAGCGCTCCAGCCCAAGGAGCCACCCCGACGCTATCAGCGCCAGCATCCTGGCGAACTGATCCACCTGGACATCAAGAAGCTGGCCCGCTTCGAGCGTGTGGGGCATCGCATCACGGGTGACCGGCGCAACCCCAGCACTGGCGCAGGGTACGACTGCTTTCATGTAGCCATCGATGACGCCACTCGGCTGGCCTATGTCGAGGGGTTGCAGGATGAGACCCGCCGCTCGACTACGACCTTCCTGGTCAGAGCTCTGCGCTGGTTCAGAGCGCGCGGGATCCAGGTTGAGCGGGTGATGACGGATAACGGGTCAGGGTACGTCGCGCGGCTGTTCCGCAAAGTCCTGAGGATGCTCGGGATCCGGCACATCCGCACCCGTCCTTACACGCCCAAGACGAATGGCAAGGCCGAGCGCTTTATCCAGACGCTCCTGCGCAAATGGGCCCATACGATCCCATTCAGTTCATCGGACACTCGGGCCGCTGACCTGCCGCGGTGGCTGACCTGGTACAATCAGCAGCGCCCGCATGGTAGTCTTGCCCGACGAACACCAGCTCAGACCCTCGCCGGAACAACCTGATCAGAACTCACAGAAATCGAAACCGGGAACCTTGTCCGTCGGGGAATCATATCGAAGTCTACCACTCGGAGAGAGGGTACGGGACCTATTCTGTCGAGAGCATCCAACGGCATGGCAGCACCGTTAAACTGGAAGTTTATGACTACCAGACTGGAGAGTACCAAACGTTCGAGATGGAAGACTAACCCTGTAGCTTAAGCTCGGCGTGGGAGGCTATCCCGGTCTTCCCAGGCCCTCGATTGAGGCAACTCAGCTCCGCCCATCTACGTTGTCTGGGACGTGTGCCGACTGGAGGGCTTTATGACTCACAAGGATCGCGTTGCGCTCTATAGCTGGATTGGAAAAGTTCTGGCGTCGTCCGCCATTATCGGCGGAGCCGCTTCTTCGGCCTTTGTGGTCTCAGAACCTAACTGTGGCTCAGAGGTAGGCTAAATCCGTACAGCCCGATCCACCATTCCCCGCCTGTCGCTGAGGCTGGTGGAAATGCGGCTATGCTTGGATGCTGGCCAAGCCTGAACGAGCCTACATGGAGGCACACGATGGATAAGACTCGAAAGGTTGCCGACGCTGTCCTTGCGGAGTTGGAGACGCGGCAAGGCTTCCGTGAGTGGTGGGCCAGTGTCGATCCGGAGACGCAGAACCAAATCCTGGAAGCAGTTGGAACCGCCGCTATCGAGGCCGTCGAGAACAGCGAATAGGGACGCTCAGCGTGGGGGCATATCAAGGAGCGGTTAAGCCTTAATCGAGCCCCACCGTCTTGAGCGTGCTGTCCTCGACCACCAGGACTATCGGTTGCTCTGCCTCAAGCTCCTTTAGGGTCAGATCTCGCCAGTAGCGGAGCTCGGCCGTATCCCTGCCGACCTGTTCCTCTGCGATGATAGCTTCCCAGGCAAGCCCTTGCTCGTTGGCGAGCTCGCAAGCGCGGGCCGTGATTTCCTCCTCCGTGAACCGAGGCGTGCTCATGAGGATCTCCCTATCGCGGATGGGATGATGCCAAGCAAGTGTGACGGGATGGTGATGGCCCACCGTCGCCGGCTACGATGGCCGGGCCGTCGGAATGTTGTCTCCTGGCAGTTCGGGCGGCTCTCGCGGCAAGTCAGGCCCGTCGCTGGGATTAGGATCCTCCTCCAAGGAACCTTCTAACGGCTATGTCTGTTGACATGTAGCGAACAGGTGTGTATTTATACACACCATGGACAGCCGGGATATTATAGCGGCGCTTGAGGCGGATGGCTGGCAAAGAGTGGCCCAAAAGGGCAGCCACGTACAATTCAAGCACCCTACAAAGCCTGGTCGTGTGACAGTCCCACATCCGAAACGTGACATCCCAGTAGGAACGCTCCGGAGCATAGAAAGGCAAGCGGGGCTAAAATTGAGGTGAACTATGCGTCGTCACTACATCGCTCTGATCCATAAGGAAGAAGGTAGCGACTACGGCGTGTCATTTCCTGATTTGTCGGGTTGCGTTACCGCTGGAACAACCCTTGATGAGGCGCGATCCTTTGCCGAAGAGGCATTGGCACTGCACCTTGAAGGATTGGCGGAAGATGGTGAGGCTATTCCAGAGCCATCCTCCCTAGAGGCTATTATGTGCGACCCCGAAAACCGGGAGGGCGTTGCCATTCTAGTTGCAGCTCCGCAAAACTCAGCCAAGACGGTTCGTGTGAACATCACCATGCCCGAAGATGTCTTGGAACAAGTTGACCGCTATGCAGAAAGCCACGGCTATAACCGCTCTGGCTTACTTACACAGGCGGCCAAGCGGATGATGGAAATGGAAGCAGCCTAGTATTCCGACTATCCGGCAAAATGAACCCGCTGGCGCGAGCCAGCGGGTTCATTTTGCCCTTGATGTTTTGGGCATATCTGCGGCGCGCTTTAGTACTGCAGCTGGGCATTGTGCGTTGTCTTAGACACGGAGGTGTCGCGCCATGATGCACGCAAGCGAGGCCCATCGCTGGGCCGATCGGTTGGACGATCTGTGCCCCGCATTGAGCCACGACGGCGGGCCCGGGCCTACTTGCAGGGTCTGCTCGCGCCGCTGGAGCGCATGAACGGTTGGCACCTGGCCGAAGCCGCCGGCGATCCCAACCCCGATGGCGTGCAGGATTTCCCCGCCCGCATGCACTGGGATGCCGACGCCGTGCTCGAAGACCTGCGCCTATGTGGTCGAGCATTTCGGTGATCCTGACGCCGTGCTGGTGCTCGACGAGACCGGCTTCATCAAGAAAGGCAACGCCATTCGCGAGCAGGCGCAGGAGCAAGACGTCTGGGCCAACATCCCGCCCAAGAGCAACCGCAAGGGTTCGTTTGTCTTCAGTGCGTTCCTGTACCGCTACAGAAATCTGGTGGAGCGCTTCTTCAACAAGCTCAAACAATTCCGCGGCATTGCCACGCGGTACGACAAGAACCCGGACAACTTACTAGCCGCTATCAAGCTGATCTCAGCTCGCATCTGGATCCGCAGTTATGAGCCCGCTGCCTAGATGTCAGGCATGATTGAACCCACGCTGCATCCGATCCGCATGATGTGCGCTGCACGATCGTATCCGACAGCTTACCCATGACCCTTTGAACCGAGCATGAACTTGACGATCTCGTCTCATCATTGCCTCTTGATAGGCGGTAAGGGCTTTCTGTATCAACACCAAGGTGACGCGATCATACCGTTGAGGCCATCGCAGCTTGCACCATTTCGTTCACCATTGGAGAAGGCTGTTCTCTGAGCCGACGCTGTTCGATCTGACAAACCCCTCGCATGCCAAGGCTGCTTGTCAGGAACGCCTCGTCGGCGTCCAGAATGTCCTCGGCTGAGAGCCGCATCTCAACTGCGCCTAAGTCCAACATGGCCGCACGCATGACACCCGGAAGCGCTCCATCGCCGAGCGGAGGGGTCATGATCTGTCTACCCCGAACGAGAAACAGGTTAGCCGCCGTTGCCTCAGCGAGCAATCCTGCCGTGTTACAAAGAATCGCATCATCTGCTCCTCGCGCGGCGGCCTCACGCCGCGCGAGGACATTATCGAGACAGTTGAGGCTCTTAACACCTGCGAGAGGAGAATACTCGTTGCGGCGGGTGCACCTTGCCAGAACGCAACGCGCAGACGCCAGATGTGGGGCAAGGGGATACGCAGTGATCAGGATCGTCGGCTGTGGATCAGCAGGTGGAAGGATGCCCCGCGGGCCACTCCCGCGCGTGATGGTGAGGCGCAGAGACCCATCTGACAAGCTATTTGCGTCGAGTAAGGCTTGGAAAGCAGCGGTAAAATTAATCGGTGGCAGGGCGAGCCCGATCACCCGGGCGCCAGCATGAAGCCGCGCGAGATGCGCAACAAGCCTGCGCGGTTGGCCGGCCTGAACCAGGATGGTCTCAAACAATCCGTCACCGAGCATCAGTCCGCGGTCCGTCGGTACAATTCGTGCCGTTTCGACGGAGCACAGGGTGCCATTGAGCCAGACCTTCATGCTGCCCTGCCCGCGACAGCCTGGAGGAGCGGCCGGAGTTTGACCATGGCTTCCTTGAACTCTAACTCCGGACACGAATCGGCGGTAATCCCACCACCGGCCTGTGCCAGGATGGTGTCCCCTGCGCAGGTGAGGGTCCGGATGGCGATATTGCTGTCCATTGCACCGTCGAACCCAATCCACGCAATGCTCCCGCAATAGACGCCTCGAGGGGCCGACTCCAGTTCGGCAATGATCTCCATAGCGCGGATCTTTGGAGCTCCGGTGATCGACCCTCCTGGAAAGCTCGCCCGCAGGAGATCGACCAGCCCGAATTCAGGTCTGAGCTTCCCTTGCACAGCGGAGACGAGATGATGGACCGAAGCGAAAGTCTCGAGACCGCAGAGCTGCGGGACATGAATGCTGCCCAAGGTACAGACCCGGCCAAGATCATTCCGCATCAGATCAACGATCATTGTGTTTTCGGCGCGATCCTTTGCACTGTGAGTGAGCTCAAGGGCAAGCGCGGCATCACGGGTCGGATTGGGATCGCGCCTCCGGGTGCCCTTAATCGGACGGGTCTCCACGTGTCCGTCTGGGTCCAATTGGAGAAAGCGCTCCGGCGAGGCACTCGCTACACTCAATCCTGGACCACAGCGGAGAAAGGCCGCGAACGGTGACGGACTAAGGGCACGCAGCCTTCGGTAGAGCATAAAGTCATTGAGACCCTTTGGCCGTGAGGCACGATAGCGCTGGGTCAGATTGGCTTGGAAAATGTCGCCGGCGCGAATGTAGTCGATTACTTTGCTGATCGAAGCCTCAACCGTGTCGCGCGCTTGCTCATACTGCCATGTCGCGAGAGGCGACCAGTCGAGAGAGGGAATCTCTTGAGAACTGGCCTCCATCCGGGCTGCGACGGCTTTTCCCCGCTCCTCAGCACGCTGGCGCCTCGCGGCCTCAGATTTCTCAGGAACCCCGCTACTCACAACCCATGACTGACGGGTTCTGAGGTCGAACGCGACAATCACGTCGTAAAGACCTAACACCATTTCCGGAAGGTTAAGATGATCGACCGCCGGTTCGGGTAACGCTTCCAAATGGCGGCCCAGGCCATAGCCGAAAAATCCGACAGCGCCGGTGCCAAAGGGGACTGGGATCTCCCCCGCCGGGAGACGGTGAGCCGCAAGCTCGCGCTCCAGAACCGTGAAGGGATCTCCGCGGACCGGGACGCCATTGATCGTGGCCTCATCGTGCGCTGCAATGACGCGGAATGGTTCCACGGCAATATAAGCATAACGGCTTCGTTCGTCATTGGTGGAAGCGCTGTCGAGGAGCGCCGCATAGGGATCAAACGCGAATGCCTGAAATGTCACAAGTGGATCGCGAAACGGTAGTGGGAGAACGAACAGCGACATCTCTAAATGGATCCATCACATTCTTGAAGGGATTGTCTTGAGCTAATTAGCACGAGCTTCCCGGCAGATCGTTTCTGGCACCGGACCTCAGAAAATATTCATTGAGAACTTCGCCCTGTGCCCACAAAGTATTAACCGCGTTTAACGGGACCACGTGACGTTGAGAGACTGACGCAGGAACGTAAGGAGCCTCATTAACTGCGATGCATAAGCGCTCATCCGAAACAATCTCCAACCAGTGGAGGTGAGGTACACCTTCCATTCCTCTGGCAAACACAATCGCTGCTGCCCCACCAATGGAGCGCCTCGCAGGGGCGTATCAACAGCATTCACGAGAGGCAAATTACGGATGGCTGCGGGAGCCGCGCCGGATGAAATCCTCCAGAAGTGCCGCGACCAGACGATCAGATACCACCGCCTTTTTGGGCGAAGTTATCGAGGATTGCAAGCATGGGAGGTGTCCTCCAGAAGCCAAGATCCTGGGCAGTGTTTCCGCGATTGGCTGGATCCCAAACAATGCCTTGGTCACACTGATCGGTCCACCTTACTCCACAACGTGCTGCCTCAGGGTAAGTCCAAGCCAAGATCAAGGATCGGCGCGCTATGTGTGATCCAGCCGGTCGAGATCAGATCCACGCCTGAGGCTGCGATGGCAGGTACCGTCGCAACCGTAACCCGGCCGGAGGCCTCCGTGATG
Source organism: Microvirga sesbaniae (assembly GCF_025460805.1). Classification (GTDB taxonomy): domain Bacteria; phylum Pseudomonadota; class Alphaproteobacteria; order Rhizobiales; family Beijerinckiaceae; genus Microvirga; species Microvirga sesbaniae. The sequence continues at coordinate 11,218 of NZ_JAMXFJ010000062.1, forward strand.
GCTCGCCCATTCACGCGCCGAACGGCCTCGACCAGGGTGTCTGGGCTCATGTTGTCGAGCAGAATGGCTTCAGCTCCAACCTCCAGCACCTCATCCAGCTGATCGAGAGTATCGACCTCGATCTCGATCTTGACGAGGTGACCCACACTTGCGCGCGCGCGCTCCAGCGCCGGCCGGACGCCTCCGACAAGGGCAATGTGGTTGTCCTTGATCAGAACGGCATCATCGAGCCCAAAGCGATGGTTGGCGCCTCCACCCGCCCGGACGGCATGCTTCTCGAGCGAGCGCAGTCCCGGGGTGGTCTTGCGTGTGCAGACGATCCGGGAATACCCGTGAGGCCGGACAGCGTCAACGAGAGCCGCAGTCGCTGTTGCGATCCCCGAGAGCCGGCAGAGCAGATTGAGCGCCACACGTTCCGCCGAGAGAATGCTCCGGGCCGGTCCATTTACCCGCAGAACAGCGTCTCCCCGTTCCACATGGCTGCCATCGGGGCGGTCCAAGGTGACCGTGACCGCACGGTCAATTAAGGTGAATGCCAGAAGCGCTGCATCGATGCCGGCGACCACCCCGGGTTCACGCGCCACAATAGCCCCGTGCAATCTCGCGTCGGCGGGAATGACGGCATCGGTCGTGATGTCGCCGGCCCGGCCCAGATCTTCGAGCAGTGCTGCGCGCACGATCGGCTCCACCAGCAAGCGCGATAGCGGGGCGAGGGCGTTCTGTGTGACAAGGAACGGCTTCATACGACTCTCCTAGCAGGTGCGGCTGGTTCGTTGCCGGTTTGGGCTGTGATGTGCAATGCCTGATCGAGGGTGGCCTCGGTATGCTGTTCCGGAAGCAGGTGAGGGTGATCGAGCCGCTGATGGGCGCCTCGGCTCTCGCTTCGGCTGTATGCGGCTATGGCGATCATCAGGCTGATCAGGGCGGCGTCGCGCTCACCCGTTGTACGCGCCACGTGAACCAGTGCTCGGAGGTGGCAGATCGCCCCTCTCAACCCTGCCGCATCGCGAAGCACGCCAACCTGACCGTCCATCCACGACCGGATCTGTGGGAGACGCGGACATGCCTGATCACCAGAGCCGGACGGTTGCAGAGCAAGAGGAGGTGAGGGCGACTGGCTGGCGGGCGAGCCACATGTTGCCCCCTTGATGTCATCAGCAATCCATTCGGCATAAGCCAGGGCCTCTAGGAGCGAGTTGCTCGCCAGCCGGTTCGCCCCATGGAGGCCGGTTGACGCAACCTCGCCGCACGCCCAGAGCCCTTCAACCGCGCTGCGACCCCAATGGCCCACTTTGATCCCGCCCATGTGGTAATGGGCGGCGGGGCGCACGGGGATCGGATTGGCAACCGGATCAAGACCAGCGGCGCGGCACAGTGCCGTCACGCCTGGGAACCTGCAGGTGATCCGCTCCCCAAGCACCTGGCGCGTGTCGAGGAACACGCGCTCACCGGCACAGATCTGGGCGAAGATCGCCCGGGCGACCACGTCGCGCGGTGCCAGCTCCGCCCCGGGAATGTCCTGCATGAAGCGCTCCCCGCGGCTGTTGACGAGCACCGCCCCTTCGCCGCGCAGCGCCTCGGTGGCCAGCGGCATCGGATCAAGACCGGCCGCAATGGCTGTCGGATGGAACTGAACGAACTCGAGATCGCGCAGCACCGCGCCCGCACGGGCTGCGAGCGCCAGTCCGCCGCCAATCGCACTCAAGGGGTTGGTGGTGTGCGCGTAAAGACCTCCGACCCCGCCTGTCGCCAATACCACGGCCCGGCCCGGGATTAGGATGGGCTCATCCCTGCCTTCGAGGCCTCCCGTGGTGCAGAACACCCCGGTCACCTGACCGTTGGCATCGAGCGCCAGTTCAGTCACCCGATGACCCTCCCGGACCTCGATCCATGGGGTTTTCCTAACAACCTGGATGAGGGCCTCGAAAGCGCTTTTGCCGGTTTTGTCGCCCTCCGCATGAACGATCCGCCGACGGGAATGGGCGGCTTCCAGCCCCAGGATCAGATCCTCACCCGACGCGGTTCGATCAAATGAGGTACCCTGAGCCATCAGCCACTCGATACAGGCGGGCGCGGCGGCGGCCACCCGAGCGGCAACATCAGGATCGCTCAGACCGGCTCCCGCCCAACAGGTGTCGGCGGCGTGCAGGGCAGGGTGGTCATCGGTTCCGAGGGCTGCGGCTATCCCACCCTGCGCCAGAGGCGTGGAGGCCTGCTGCCCCAAGGGGGAGGCGACGATCAAGGTCACGGGCAGCGGTGTTAGGTGCAGGGCGGTTGCGAGCCCTGCGATGCCGCCGCCCACGACCACCACACGGTCGCGCGGATGGATGGTTTTCATGCTCGGCCCTCAGCGAACAGCGAGCATGCGCTCGACCGCCAGCCGGGCTCGCTCGGCCACTGCCGGATCGATCGTGACTTCGTGCCGGCGCTGCTCAAGAGCCTGATGAATCTTGGGCAGGGTGATGCGCTTCATGTGCGGGCACAGATTGCAGGGCCGCACAAACTCGACCTCGGGATACAGAGCCGCCACGTTGTCGCTCATCGAGCACTCGGTCACGAGGGCGACCCGGGCCGGGCGCTTCTCGCCGACGAAGTCAGCCATCCCGGCGGTCGATCCGGCATAGTCCGCCTCGGCAATGACCTCCGGCGGCGCCTCCGGATGGGCCAGCACCACGACATCTGGGTAGCTTTCGCGCACGGCTCGGATGTCCTCAGGGGTGAAGCGCTCGTGGACCTCGCAGTGCCCTGCCCATGTGATGATCTCAATCCCGGGCACTTGGGCGGCCGTGTTCTGGGCCAGGAACTCGTCCGGCAGCATGATCACTCGATCAACGCCGAGGGACTCAATGACCTTCTTGGCATTGCCTGAGGTACAGCAGATGTCCGACTCGGCCTTCACGGCGGCAGACGTGTTCACATAGGTGACCACGGGCACGCCCGGATACCGCGCCCGCAGCTGACGCACATCCTCGGCCGTGATCGACTCAGCGAGTGAACATCCGGCCTCGGCGTCCGGGATGAGCACCGTCTTGTCGGGGTTCAGGAGTTTGGCGGTTTCCGCCATGAAATGCACGCCAGCGAGCACGATCACGTCAGCGTCCGTGTTCACCGCCTCACGAGCCAGAGCCAGGCTGTCGCCGACGATGTCGGCCACCGTATGGAAGATCTCTGGTGTCTGATAGTTGTGGGCCAGAATGACCGCGTTATGCTGACGCTTGAGCGCCAAGATGGCCTCAATGTCACTGGCGAACACGGGCCATTCCAGGGCCGGGACATGGTTTCGGACACGCGCGTAGAGCTCAGGCAGGGGCAGGGATACGGACGCAAACGAAGCAGCACTGGCCATGGCAGCCTCCTATGCTCGCTGTGAGCATTAGTGGGTCACATTAATACTCATACTGAGCATTACTGATGCGTAAGAAAACCGGCTTTGTAGCCAGCGCATGACTTATGCTAGGCGCGAGTATAAGTCATCGTCAACCCACAATCTGCGGCAACAGTGCTTCATCTTAGGCGGGGCAGGCGTACGCCGGGCGCCGGACGCTCTACCAGCACCTCTCGCCGGAAGCGCACCAGCCGGGCCGGGCGCCCACCTGTCTCGGCCGAAATCTCGCCTGTTTCCTCCACCAGCCCCTGCATCTCGATCAGGCGGCGGAAGTTCTGCTTGTGCAGCCGGACACCGGACAATGCCTCCACCGTCTTCTGAAGGTCGAGCAGGGTGAAGGAGGCCGGCATGAGCTCGAAGATGACGGGCCGGTACTTGATCTTGCCGCGCAGGCGGCCGATGGCCGTGGCCAGGATCCGCCGATGGTCGAGCGCCATCCACTGTCCAGGTGCGAACCGCATCTTGGCGGAGCCAGATGGCTGTGCGTCGCGGAAGGCCTCAGCTACCAGACCCGCCTCGAACAGGAGTTCATACCGCTCCAGCACCCGTTCATCGGTCCATGTCCCGGATTCAAAGCCAAATGTGAGTTCGATCCGTTCCTCACGAAAGGTTCTGAGAGCCTTCCCACCCGAACGGGCCCACGCCTCCAGGGCTGGTTCGATGACCTTGAGCGCCTGTGGACGACCCTCACGCCAGTCCTCCCACGGAAGATAGTTGTACCAATTGCGCCAGGCGGCATGGACCAGCCCGGCCGGCCGCGCCTCCCGCACGAGGGCGAGATAGGCAATCGATAGGGCATGCCCGGTCCCGGGCACATCGGCTTCGGTCCGGTCGCGGTCGCCAAAGGTATAGAGCTGCTCGACGTAGCCGAGTGTCAACTGTGTCTGCTCGGCCACCCACGTCCGCAAGCCCATTTCCAGGGTGCGATGCTGCGATTGCAACGGCCCGGACGGCAGCCCCTCCAGCTGGTCGACCCGGACGGCGAGGACCCGCGGCTCGTCCGGCGTGGCCGCCATGATCACGGCGCTGAGATCGACGGTCGGGGCAAGATAACGCTGCTTGAGGGTCTTAGGGCGCCGGGTGGTCGGGGCAGAAGGCATGGAAACTCAAAAGCTACAGGGTCTGGGTCAGAATGGTGGAAGTCTTTGTGCCTCCTGTCGAGGGCTTTATTACAGAGGCAAGACTAAGGACCTAGATAAAGGCTGTTTTGCTGGGTACCGCCCAAAAATCGAATCTGCCATGGAAGCCCATCGGCACGATCGGGTGCCCAGCTGGGCAGTATGCCCGCCCGGCCATCCATTGCTCCTCACCTGATCTTTTGAATTGTGCCCTGATGAAGCGACTTGTCTCTCACCGGCCGCAGGCCATCGATCTCTGGCTGACGGCCACGGCAGCATCGGCCGCGCTTGCAGTGATCACTTTGTGCGCCCAACTGCCGTAAGTAGGCTTCTCGATAGCCACAGAAATCTAAGCGTCGTCGATCCAGCTGTTGATAGCTCGCGCAGGCATGGAACTCTCCTGATCCCTCATCGTGTTGCTCTCTGGTTCCTGGACCGGATGTCGGAACCATGCCTGAGATCAGCGAACCGTCCCCGCGCACCCAAACGACATTGTTCAAGCTCCAAGCGCGACAATGCCGCTTCATTGTCTCGGACGAGCACTCCAAGGCGATCTTCTGTGGAAGTGAGACACAGGAGGGCTCAAGCTGGTGTCCTTGGCACCGGCGCCTGGTCTACGTGCGGACACCCATGACCGGAGCCGATGCCGGGAAACGTCGTTCCTGAGATCTTGGAATTCACCCCGTCAGGAGGTGAGTGCTTCAGAAGCCTTTGTTTGCCGACTGACCCACCTTTACCCGCATAAATGTACTTGGAACGCCCATGATCATCTCATAGCTGCAATTTTGTTTCGCGCGAACTCAGCCTTGATCATGCGTTACACGCATAAGGCCTTTGATGAAATTTCATACTAATATTCGCCACGTTTTGGTAACAGGCTTTCGAACCGTCGCATCTCTACCCTGCGGCGTCGTTCCCTTCAGAGGGAGATGTCCTCTGCACCTCCGGTCGCTGGCAACAGCGGCCTTTTTCTTGAGCACAGGATTAACGCCAAGGGGTCCTTATGGCGGGCAAGACCATCACCCGGGCTGATCTGACAGAGGCCGTCTCCAACACAGGTGGCCTTTCCCGAGCGGAGGCGGCGGACCTGGTCGAGCAGGTTCTTGGGGCGATGAGCGAAGCTCTTGTCACGGGCGAGATCGTGAAACTGTCAGGCTTTGGCGTCTTCACCGTTCGCCACAAGACCGAGCGCCTCGGCCGCAATCCCAAGACAGGGACCGTGGTCCCCATCGAGCCCCGCCGGTCGCTGACCTTCAGCGCATCGCAGCTTCTGAAGTCCCGCATCAACGGCACCATGCCGGAGCCCCGCTCAAGGCGGCGGCGTCAAGGCCCCCTTGTGTCGGCTCCAGTGGCAACGGAATGAGACCTATGCCTGACTTTTACCGGATTAAGCGCCTCCCTCCTTATGTGTTCGAGCAGGTCAACCGCATCAAGGCCGCAGCCCGGGCCAACGGCGCCGACATCATCGACCTCGGGATGGGCAATCCGGACCTTCAGGCTCCCCAGCACGTGATCGACAAGCTCGTCGAGACCGTGGGCAAGCCGCGCACCGACCGCTACTCGGCGTCGAAGGGCATCGGCGGCC
>NZ_JAMXFJ010000063.1 GCF_025460805.1 Microvirga sesbaniae
CATGATGCGCAAGCAGCAGGCGAAGTACGCCCGGAATCCCGTGCCATCACTTGCCGAGCAATTCGAGATGCTCGCTGCCTGAGCCTATGGCGGGTTCTTGGCCATCCTCTCGTCCCCGCTCCAAATTCGCGACACAACCTTACAAGGAGAGCTGCTATCATTGGACCGCGCAGATTGAGATGTGTGTGTCCACTCGACCGCTTAATCCTGCAGGGTGCGGAGCCGGTTCGAGACATTACTCACCAACCCTGCCAATTGAACGAAACTGGCAGTTCCCTAAGCACGCCCCACTGAGCTGTCCACGGCCGCTACCGGAGAATGGCTCCTGCGTTGAGGTCCCGGGAGCATCATCACAACGGAATAAGTGCTATGCGTTTTTATCATAGCGAAGCCCCAGTAGCGTTGCTAGCGTAGATGCTCGATCGTGTAAGAAAATTACAATATGAACTAGTGGCTACTGCGAGCGTGTGAGACTTTGTAAGCGCAGATGCGCCTAATAACAAGCAGAAGAGGAAACGCTATGCTGGTTTCAACTCGCTCGTTGCTGGTCTTAACGGCAACGGGGATCGGACTTTTCTTCGGTTCTGCGTCGGCCCAGACAGCTGATGAACATGCGAGCGAAGTCAAAAGGATCATGGATCATGCTTCCTACAAAGAAGCCGTAAAGTTCATCGATAGCGACTATGACCGAGTGATCGCTGAGGGCATCAAGCTCACTGAAATTCCTGCGCCCCCCTTCAAGGAAGAGAAGCGTGCGGCCGCCTATGCGCAGATGTTCAAGGATGTCGGCCTAACCGATGTGGAGATCGACCCAGAAGGCAACGTGCTGGGCATCCGCAAGGGAACGGCCGGCGACGGCAAGTTCGTCGCCATCACGGCCCATCTCGACACGGTGTTTCCCGAGGGAACTGACGTCACCGTTAAGCGCGAGGGCACGAAGTTGTATGCACCGGGCATTGGTGACGATACACTGAGCCTTGCGATCAATCTCGGCTACATCCGCGCTCTGAACGCCGCCAAAATCCAGACGAAGGAAGATATTCTCTTCGTTGGCACCGTGGGCGAGGAAGGCCTCGGAGACCTGCGCGGTGTGCGCTACCTGTTCACCAAAGGTAAGTATAAGGACAAGATCAAGGCCTTCTTCACAGTCGAGGGCGGCGGCATCACCAGCGTCACCAATGGTGGCATCGGCTCTAAGCGGTACCGGGTCACCTATAAGGGTCCTGGCGGCCATAGCTACAGTGCTTTCGGCCTCGTCAACCCAGCGTTCGCGCTCGGCGAAGCCATCTCCCTGTTCTCGCGCAGCTTTGTGCCTGCAAAGCCGAAGACGACCTTCAATGTCGGCGTGATCACGGGCGGCACCTCCGTCAATTCAATCCCGTTCGAGGTATCGATGGAAGTTGACATGCGTTCGGAATCGGACGCGGAACTGAAGCGCATCGAGGAACGCCTCCTCACCATCGTTCAACAGGCAGTGGATACGGAGAACTTTGCTCGATCGACGAAAGAGGGCAAGATTACCGTCAAGGCCGAACTGATCGGCGACCGTCCATCCGGGAGCACGGCGGAGACGCAGCCGATGTATCAGTTCACCAAGGCAGCGCTCGAGGCGAATGGTTACAAGCCGAATTACAGCTGGGGCTCGACAGATGCTAATATGCCGATGAGCCTCGGCATCCCAGCCCTGTCCATTGGTGCGAAGGGACCTGACAAGAACGGCCGCAGCCATTCGCTCGATGAATGGGCCGACGTCGAAAAAGGCCCCTTTGTGAAGGGCATGAACACCGCGCTCATCCCACTCTTGGCCGTCACCGGCCTCCAGTAGGCGAAGCGGATCCGCCCGGGTGCTCTCGTCCGGGCGGATCTCCGAAGGGCAGCGTGACCCGATATGCCTTTTGCGTTCTGCGCTGCGTACAATAAGCTGAATGGCGAACTGCCGCTCAGGGCCTCGCGCACAAGCGGCGACGACAAACGGAGAAGGACATGCTGACACGTCGTGCTGCGGCCCTCGCCCTTGCGGGATTGCCGCTTTTATCCCGGGCGAGCTTCGCCGCTGAGCGGATCCGGATGTTCGAGCTCTATGAGGACGATCAGAGCTTTTCCAAGCGAGCCTACGAGCTCCAGGGAAAGACGATCGAGATCCAAGGCTTCATGGCGCCCCATTTGAAAGTCGCATCCGATTTCTTCATTCTGTCGAATACACCGGTCGAGACCTGTCCGTTCTGCGCCAGCGAAGGGGATTGGATCGACAGTATTGTGTTCGTGCGCATGAAGAGCCAGGGCGAGACCATTAATCCGGGCCGCGTCATCAACACCGTCGGGCGCCTGGAGATCGGCGCGGAGACCGATGCCGAGACAGGCTTTGTCAGCCGGGTTAGGCTCGTCGACGCTGCCGTCCGGCTCGCATGACCGCGAGGGTCGATTCGCCCGATGTGCTAACGGCCACCGGCATCTCGGCCTCGTTCTCGGATGCTGCCGGCGAGCCCATCAGAGCGCTTACGGCAGTCAGTGCACGTTTTCATGCTGGCTCCATGGTGGCCGTCGTGGGGCCATCCGGATCAGGCAAAACGACCCTCATTCACGCGCTCGCCGGCATCGTTTCGGTGAGCGCCGGTGAAATCCGTTTCGGCGATACAGTGATCTCTCGTCTCAACGAGACGCAACGCGACGCTTGGCGGCATGCAACGTGCGGTATGATCTTCCAGGATTTCCGCCTGATCGAAGAGCTTGACATCTTTTCGAACGTCATACTCCCAGCAACCTTCTCGAAAGCTCGGGTGCCTTCGGATCTTAAACGCCGCGCCCTCGAGCTCTTGGAGAAATTCCAAGTGCCTCATCGGTCGGGCACCGTCTCCGGATTGTCTCGCGGCCAGCGCCAGCGGGTGGCGCTAGCCCGGGCTCTCCTGATGGATCCACCGATCATCCTCGCAGACGAGCCGACCGCAAGCCTCGACCCTGAGAATGGCGACCGCATTGCGCACGAATTCGACCGGCTGGCGCGATCGGGCAAGGTCGTCATCTGCGTCACCCATGATGAGAGGCTGGCGGCTTATGCCTCGTCGGTGCTGACTATGCACGACGGTCGCTTGGTTGATGTCAATCCTCACAGGAAGGTATCCTGACGGATGCCGGGAATAGGATGAATCCGCTTCTCATCATCTGGGCTTCATTGCGGCAGTACCGCTTCAGTGCTCTGGCCTTCGTTCTCCTCATTGCAGCCGGCACGAGCCTGTCGGTAGCGATCATCTCTCAGGAGCGCGCCCTGAGAACCGGAAGCGCCCGCGCAGCTGATCGGTTCGATCTCGTCGTAGCGGCCCCAGGCAGCCGTACCGATGCTTTGCTCACGTCAGTCTTTCTGCAACCTGGATCCGCCCGCCTTCTCTCGCCCGAGATGACGGCACGGTTGCTCAACGACCCCAATGCTGCCTTCGTTTCGCCGCTGGCCTTCGGCGACAGTATACGTGGAACTCCGGTAGTAGGCGTGACAGCATCACTCGTCGATCATCTGTCCGACGGTCTAGCGGAAGGCCGTCTCTTTCTGAGCCGGCAGGAGGCGGTGATCGGCTCGGCCTCGCCTCTCAGCGTCGGCCAGAAATTTAGGCCGGCACATGGCGTTCATTCGCAGGACGCCCCTGAGGACGACGATCACGACGCAGGCGGTCATGCTCATGCTGAGACTCACGACATCACCCTGACGGTCGTCGGCCGCATGAAACCAACCGGATCACCCTGGGATCGCGCCGTGACGATTCCTGTTGAAGTGGTGTGGGACGCTCATGGATTGCCATCTGGGCATCCAGAAGGGAGCACTCAGATTGGTGCCCCCTTCGACCCCGCTCGGACACCCGGGATCCCGGCAGCTGTTGTGCATTCGAGAACGGTTGCATCAGCGTATAAGCTGCGTCAGGCCTATACGACCAACGACTCGATGGGGTTCTTCCCGGCAGAGGCGCTCATCCAACTTTATTCTGTAGTTGGAGACGTGCGGCAGTTGATGAGCATCCTCGCCGTGATCACACAGGCTCTCGTTCTCTTGGCGATCGTGTCGAGCGTGCTGATCCTGCTTCGGCTTCTTATGCCGCAGTTCGTCACCCTGAGGGCGCTCGGAGCGCCTCGTCTCTACGTTTTCGCGGCAGCTTGGGGCTTTATGGCCGCCCTCGTACTGGTCGGCGTCGCGATCGGTCTCGTCGGAGGCTATGCCCTCTCATTCGGCATCAGCCTCTGGCTGTCCAACAGGACGGGCATTGCCCTGACGCCATCTCTAGGAGAGGCAGAGATCCTGATAGGACTTTCTATCCTGGCAATCGGTCTTGTCCTTGCGCTTGTTCCAGCATCCCGACTGCAGCGGCGCCCGCTCGCGGAGGCGATCGCCAAGTACTAGCCTGAGTCATCGGGCGATCAGGTCAGCTTCTGGTCCGATCTGGAAGCGGGTCGACACCTCGCAACAGGCGGTGAGCCGACCTCGGGTTATCTTCCATACCACTGGCTTGACATAAACGATTCCCGTACGAACGGATGTTCAACTTTTCTCGGGAACCTCGTTGTGGAAGCGCGTGCTCTCCGAAGAGCACCCCAGGTGACGGAATACGCATCAACTGGCTGAGTATTGATCTCGAAAGACGAGTGGCTCGCAGGTTCGCCGGAATATGCAGGCGGCAAAACTAGCGTAGACGCCTTGGACGACAAGATACACCACCTCTATACCTACCTTGCTCGAAAAGCAGTTGTCGGCCACCTCGCTTCACATGGAGCATCGGGTTAGCTCGATTCTCGACGCCACCCTGGTCCCGTCGAAAGAAGGGATCCAGCGATGATCGAGGGCCTTGCGAGGAGGACGTTTCGACCTTGCAGCAGATCATGAGTGAGCATCTCTCCCAGGATGCGCTGGTAACGCCGAATGAAATGGACGTACCAGAGCGCCGGACCCGCGCCTCGACAGGCCCTACCTATAATTATGTAACGGAGGAACTCCCATGAGTGCGCCACGAGGAAGGGGGACAGTCTCAAGCGTGTCCCGGAAGGCATTGACGCTCGCTCTGGCCACTGCCGGAATGGTAGGTGTTTGGGTCGAGAGCGCTACTGCGAAGGTGTCTCGCATTGTCGTCGACAAGGTCGAACCCTTCAACGATGCGGACCTGTCCGTCCCCTACGAGAAGCTCAAGGGCCGGGCCTTTGGTGAGCTGGACCCGTATGATCCCGCCAACGAGATCATCACGGATCTCAAGTTGGCGCCCCGCAATGCTAACGGAAAAGTCGAATACGTCTCCGTCTTCGAGCTGACGAAGCCTATCGACATGACGAAGGCCAGCGGACTGCTCTGGTACGACCTCGTCAATCGCGGGACGCCCGTGACCCTCGGTGAGGGAGCAATCCGTCCGCCTGCGTACGGGCATGTCCATCTGATCAGCGGCTGGCAGGGCGATCTTGTCCAAACCGACAAGAACGTGACGGTCCAGGTGCCCGTTGCACGAAACCCCGACGGATCACCCATCACCGGGGTCGTCCTGTCCCGGTTGGCGGACTCAAAGCCGGACACGAGTACCCGTCCTCTGTCGGTGCTTGCCAATGCCATTCCCTATGATGCGGGCTCGCTCGACACCGCCAAGGCTCACCTGATTGCGAAGACCTCGGAAAAGCGATCGGGTGAGATCGGGCCCACCAGGGAGATTCCCTCAACCGAGTGGGCTTTCGCCGATTGCTCCAAGACGCCGTTCCCGGGAACGCCCAACCCGCGGCTGCTGTGCCTGAAGGATGGATTTGATCCCAAGCTCCTCTACGAGCTGTCCTATGACGTCAAGGATCCCAAGGTGCTCGGGGTCGGCCTTGCGGCCATGCGGGACGTAGCCTCCTTCTTCCGCTACGAAGACAAGGATACCGAGGGCAACGCCAACCCGGTTGCCGGCCGGATCAAGAAGGCAATCACTCAAGGCATCTCCCAAAGCGGCAATGCCCTGAAGACCTTTATCCTGCTCGGATTCAACAGGGACAAGGCCGGAAGGATTGTGTTCGACGGCGCCAACCCGCACATTGCCGGACGCCTGACCGCCGTCAACGTCAGGTTCGGGATTCCAAGCGGCTCCGGTACGCTGTATGAGCCGGGCGGCGAGGGGGTTCTCTGGTGGACCCGTTACCAGGACAAGGTCCGCAGCCGAATTGAGGCAAGCCTGCTCGACCGCTGCACAGCCACGAATACCTGTCCGAAAATCTTCGAGACCTTTGGTGCGGCCGAGTTCAATGCTCGCCTGATGACCGTCGCGCTCACAGGCACTGACACCAAGGCGGACTTGCCGCTGCCGGCCAACGTCCGGCGCTACTACTTCCCGGGAACAACCCATGGCGGTGACGTTGAGGCCGGGTTCGATCCGAGGCCGCAGCCTGCCTCCGGCTGTGTCCTGGCGAAGAACCCGAACCCGGAAACAGAGACCATGAACGCCCTGCAACTGGCACTGGCAGAGTGGGTCATGAACGGGACCGAGCCGCCTGCGAGCATCTATCCGAAGCTGAGCGACAGCAATCTCGTGGCCAATACCAGGGAAGCCATGGGCTTTCCGACGATTCCGGGGGGGCTTGCGCCGGACGGGATGGCAATCGGCCTCATGGATTACGATTTCGGTCCCGACCTGGACTACAACGACTTCTCCGGCGTGATCTCGCGCCAACCACCCGGGATCACGCAGACGATCCGGGCTCTGATGCCAAAGGTCAATGACGACGGGAATGAGGTGGTCGGCATCGGCTCTCTTCTGCACCAAGCGCCGCTTGGGACATACACGGGCTGGAACGCCACGGCGGCAGGGTTCTTCAAAGGGCAGCCCTGCGGTGGTGGACTCACAGGCGGCTACATCCCGTTTGCTCAAACCAAGGCCGAGCGCCTCGCCTCAGGCGACCCGAGACCTTCTCTCGAGGAACGCTACGGCACTCGGGAAGGATATATGTGTGTCGTGCAGGCGGCAGCAAAACGCGATGTGGAGAAGCGCTATCTGCTCCAGCGGGATGCCGATCGCCTGATCGCCCAGGCGGCTGCCGCTAGAATCCTGCCCGAAGGCGCTAACCCAGAGGCGAACGATATGGCCCGGGGCCTCTGCCAACGCCAATAACACCACCGCGTTAGGAAGCCTCCAGGGCAGCGGCTTAATCGCCCCCGGAGGCTTCTCCAGCAGGCGGAACCGGTTCCGATCAGGGGCGCAGCCGTCCGTTGGATCAGGCCTGCTCACGAAAACCAATGCTACCATGGAGGAAACAATGACGAGATACCTGCTCGCCTCATCGGCAATGCTTTCACTGCTGCTCGGCAGTCCTGTCCTGGCTCAGCAGACGAAGCAGATCGTGAACGCCGGCACGCCGGAGCCGGAGTGCACGTTCCACGTCAACTATGACCGCAACGCCGACATGCCTGGCTATGTCCTGGATAGGAATGGGCGTCAGCAGTGCTTGCCGTTCATGCCCACCAACCAGCTCATCCCGTCGGATTACAAGGGCAAGGACTACTACACCGATGATTTCACCGACGCGAAGATCAGAGCGCGATGGGCCGAGTGCAAGAAAACGCCTGCTTGCGCGGATCCCGTCATCGCCGGGGCGAAAGGGTTCGTTGCTTATGAGAAGCGCGATACGGGCACCGTTGATCCCGTCGGCAAGATTGATCCAGAAGGTGACGTCAACCTGAAGGACATCCGTCGGCCCGCCTACTTCGGCAAGCCCCAATATCAGGAGCCGATTGCCGAGGCGGAAGCCCGGACCTACACGGTCGAGTTCACCGTGCCGCGGGACAGCTACGAGCGCCTGCACTTGAAGAAAGACGATCCGATCAAGCTGCGGGGCTGGTACCTGGAAGGGCAGGGAATCGACAACGGTGCGGGGCAGAAGGTTCGCGCGCTCGTAGTCATGAACAACGGCGGCGGTGGAGAAATCACCTCGATCGACAATCCGAGGTCGCAAGGAGCCGTCTTCGATCCCGCCACGAAGAACTGGCTTGCCGGCAAATTCCCGGATGCCCAGACGGAGGAGCCTGGCCATCGCCATTGGCGAGGGTTCATTTATGCCCTCAATCAGGCTGGCTTCGACGTGCTGGTCACGGATCGGCGGGGCAATGGTGTCTCAGGCGGCGTAAGCGGCTACAACACCGGTGAGCAGGCGAACGACATCTTCCGGGAACTCATCGCACTCGAGACTGGCGACGGTTTGCGACTTCTCACGCCCACAGGCGAGGTGCTGTCCGGAGCACAGGCCGGGGGCCGTCTCCTGGCAGGGCAAAAGGCCACAGAAATCCCGATTGTTGTTGGGGGGTATTCCCGCGGCTCGTACACCACGGCTTGGACCATGCACAAGAACTTCGTCGAGGACTGCAACTACGATCTGCCGGACGGCAGCTGCAAGCCGGCGCGGGGCTGGAGCAACATCAAGGGGGCCATCCTCTACGGGCCGAACTCGGCCGGATTGGGCTATCGCATGGCCGGGCACGACCTGATCGAGGCGGCCCTGCGGAGCGACTATAACACCACCTACTATCCGGACGGAAACGTTCTGGCGAACATCGGCAAATGGCCGGGTGTCCTGATTGTCAAAGGGATCTGGGACTACGTCGAGGGTCTTGAGGGATCCCTGGATGCGTTCAACCGGGCCAGCGAGCCGAAGGACTTCTTCGTGTTCCGGGGGCCGCATCAGTTGAACACCCAAGCGCCCGAGAACATGAAGCGGGCAGGTGAACGCATGGCGGCCTTTGCCACAGCCGCCGTTCTGGTTCAGAAGCAGGTCGCGGGCGGGCTGCATCCAGCCAACCTGAAAGAGTTGGTCACCTCAAGCCCTGATTATTGGGAGACCACGACAGCACCGAAGGAATGAGCGACGACGCCCCCGCTGTTCAACCACTGCGAAGTGCAGCCTCCGGTAGCGCTTCGCTCAATCCGGAAGCCAAGAGCTTCAGTGACCGAAAAGGAATCCAAGATGCAGAGATCACGATATGTGAGACTTGCGGCAATCGGCTTGACCAGCCTGTTGCTGGCCTCGCCAACCCTTGGTGCCGAGATCAAGAAAGAGGAGGGAACCCTTCCATCTCGCTTCCCCTACATGATCAACGTTCCTGAGAACTGGAACGGCATCGTGATCAATGATCTCGATGCGGTGGCCAACAAGGATGGAAAGCTCGCCGCGTATCTGTTGGATCATGGCTACGCCTACACCGGGACAGGACGTCATCCGGAACGCATGACGCGCCACGATCCTCTGACCGAGCTCGATGCGCAGGTCGCCGTGATCAAGATGGTCAAGGAGAAGTTCGGGCAACCCAAATACACGATCCAGTATGGCTGCTCGGGCGGTGGCTTCGTGACCCTTGCCATGGCCGAAAAGCATGCCGACGTGATCGACGGCGCCGTCGCATTTAATGCGCGTGGAACCGGCGGAATGGCGGTCGCAAACACCTGGCTCGATCTGCCCTATACCCTGAAGGCGCTGCTGGCTCCCGGCTCCAACCTCCTGGTGGCTCCGGTTCCTCAAGATGCGTTGCCGGCCGCATTCGATGCCTGGAAGCCGGTGATGGAGAAGGCTCAACAGACGCCTGAAGGGCGCGCTCGCATTGCCCTGGCGGTTGCGGTATCGCAGTGGCCGACCTGGGGAGCAATCAGCAATCCGCCCAAGGAGAAGCCCAAAGGCGACCTGGCCTCCTTGCAGGCAGCGATGTTCAAGTCGGCCAGTGATGGCTTGGCGAACGCTGTCAACCGCCGGCAACTCTACGACAATCCGGCGGGCCTTGCCTCCTGGAACGCCGGCGTCGACTACGCCAAGTTTTACGAGGTTGGTGCTGATCCCGAGCAGAAGGCGATCGTGTCCAAGCTCTATCAGGACGCGGGTTTAGGTGAAGAGGGGATTGCCGCTGACCTTGCCACGATAAATGCCCAGCCGCGCATCGAGGGCGCGCCGGAAGGCATCAATTACTGGCTCGAGCCTGGTCGGCTCCTCGAAGGCAGAATCGGTGTGCCGCTGCTTCACGCTCATGGGCTCGGAGACGCCCTACTGCCGCCTCATCTGCTGGCTGGCTACGCCGTGGCTATCGAGAAGCAGGGTAAGGGTGATCTCTACCGGACAGCCTTCGTCGATGCCGCGGGCCACTGCGAAACTTCGGTCTCAGAGGCCACAGCAGCGATCGAGGCGATGGTCAGCCGTCTCAGCACAGGGAAGTGGGCTGATACGAGCCCGGCCGCCCTCAATGCCGCGGCGAGCGCATTGAACCTCGAAGCTCCTCGCTTCGTGAGCTACACCTTCAAGACACCCTTCAACCGCGCATTCTATTCGGATAGCAGGCATCCCTTCTAGCACCCGGACGGCTTTCGCCGGCGGCGCGCAGCCGTCGGCATATTCGTTCTGACACATGTCGTGAGGTGGAAGAATGCTCTCGTCTCCTATGGTTGGGCACAGCTGAAACTGGCAGCCTCGTCCAGATTCCCAGCACCGGAGTACTTCGCTACCTGCGGATACGGGCACAGCGGGCGCGCTCGCACGACGTGAGAGCCTGCCATCTGGCGGGCCTGAATGCTCTCGGGTGCCTTGCCGGTCTCGACCCAATCGATGAGTGGCGTCATGGCATCAAACCGATCCGGGCCAAATCCGCTGCGGCAATGGAACATGCCAGGCACCATGAACATCCGATAGAAGTTACTTGTCCGCTCCTCGCCCATGGTTCGGCGGACCCGCTCATAGTAGTTCACGCCCATCATCGGGTTCAGGGCAGGATCAGCCCAACCGAAGTACGTGATGAGGCGCCCACCGCGCTTCTCGAACTCGGACAGATCCGGGTTTGTGGCATCGAGGATCTCCCCGATCCGGGAGATCGGCTCGACATCCTTGTCGAAGTTGAATTGCTTCCAATCCAGGTTGGGCTGCGAGGTGGGAGCGCTGGCAAAGTACTTCAGGAAGCTTTCGCCATAGGCCAGCTGTCGACTTTTGGGCCCTTCGGTGACGATCCACTCCTTCCACCCGCTCGCGCCGCTGGCATCCGCCGGCTCCGCACCCGGAAGCTGGCCAGGGAAGATGACCTCGCCCTTGCTCTTCACGCCACCATAGATGGTCTGAAGCGTCTCGACCTGGGCTTGGGTGAAGCACTGATCTCCAGTCTGGCCCTCGGTGCATTTCGGCAGGTCCTGAGCTGGGTTGAAGGAGCATTGGCGTGGGTCGGCCAACAGACCGTCCTTGGCACCGTCCACGGCATCACACTTGTCCAGCACGGCCTTGGCGATCACAGGAAGCTGTCGGAGGGAGATCGGCGCCTTGGCCAATGCCTGGGCGTTCCACACGCCCCAGAGCTGGGTTCCGGTGAAATCGAGCACGGGCGCACCGGCCAGAATGCCATCGAAATCGCTAGGATGGCGTTGGGCCGACATCAGACCCTGACGCCCACCCGTGGAGCAGCCGTCCCAGTAGGAGTAGGCCGGACCGCGATCATAGTAGGCCCGGACCAGGTCCTTCGCCTTGGTGACGGTCACATGGACCCCGCGTGAAGCATAGTCCACGAGCTTGCCGAGGTTATTCTCGGCAAAGCTGCCAAGCGGTTGGGCTCGCGCATCGTGTCCGCTGTTCTGCTGGACCACGGCAAAGCCCTGCCTGAGGGCTGCGTTGCGGGTGTCCTGCCGGCTGGCTTCCGCCAGGTTCTCACCGGCATAGCCTCCATTGCCGAACATGTAGAGCCGCCGGTTCCAGGCATCCGGGAGGGTGATCTCGAACTGGATCTCCGGTTGGATCACGCCCGTGATCTGGCAATGGGCAGGATGCTGGTCAGTCGCTTCGGCATGTCTCGCTTTGAGGTAGGTCACCTCCGGGAGCACCAGTCGCTCGACAGCCGTGCAGGCCATCTGCGGGGACACCGGCGTCGAGCGAAAGGAGGCATCGGGCGGTGTCGCGGTGAAGCTGGAGGCGTTCTGTACCTGAGTCGGGATGATGCCGATCCAAAGCACCGCGGTGGCCAGAAGCGGGCGTTCAAAGGCGTTCATGCTCATTCCTCTCCCTTGGCTGCGGCCATCGCTGCCGCTTGCGCGGATCTGGGAGGAAAGAGGTTAGAGGACCGGGTGTTCTTCTCAATGGATCAAATACGCATTGCGTTGGACGAACCGCACATTTGGTTGGGGCTCATAGCGGTATCGATCGAAACAGAGAGCTCTGGCTGTTCGAAAGTTCGCCCGCGACCTTTATGGATGATCCAAATGGCCGCCTAAGGGTCATTGCTTAGCAAGAGATTGCCCTTATCCAGCGTCCCGGATCGGGGATGAGCGGACATTCCTGAAGCTAACTCTATGCTGTCCTTTGAGCCAGAAGCCCCCGGACACCATATCGACCAGGTCGTTCTCGACCACGATCTCCACTGTGATCTCTGGATAGCGTTCCAGAAACGTCGTTACGATCGGCAGGAGAGCGGTCTTGGCCGATACCCGTGCCGCGTTGAACCGCAGCCGGCCGGCAGGGGTCCCTCTGAGGCTGTTGAGATCATCCAGAGCCGCGTCGATGTCCTGGAAGGCCGGAGCGACCCGCGCGAGCAAGCGCTCCCCGGCCTCCGTGAGGGCCACGCTGCGGGTGGTGCGGTTGAAAAGCCGAAAAGCCAATCGCTCTTCGAGCGACTTTAGGGAATGGCTCAAGGCCGAGGGGGTGCAGCCCATCTCATCGGCTGCGCGGCGGAAGCTCCGGTGCCGCGCGAGCGCCAGAAATGGCACGTCAATTGTTTAGTCCCCTTTCGGGGGATAGCAACGGATTTTTGGGGCGCGGGAGGAGCTTCGGCTCGATGAGCGCGCCTACGGCTACAACTCGGACTGAATGGCTTTGAGGAGCCGGAAGCGCATGGCGCCGTCATTGCTCGTGAGCGCAATTACGAAGCGCACACGCCCATGCTTCGAAGTGTCGGCATAGCCTGCCAAGGTGCTGACGCCTGAAAAAGTGCCGGTCTTGAACTGGGCGCCGTCACCGCTGCGGAGCAGAGTGGCATAGGGCTCGAAGAGGTGCAGCAATTGGACAAGACCGCGGGCCGTGAAGCGGTTGCCGCGGCTGATGCCCGAGCCTTCCTCCAGTCGGATCGACTCAGTGAGGCCGTGCCTGCCAAGCATCTCGTTCGCGACTTGGAGCGACTTCTTGAGGCTGACGGGCCCACCTAGGCGATGCGCACCGATCTCCAGAAAGACCTGGTTAGCGATGTAGTTGTTCGAGCCTAGGAGCAACCCGGCAAGGATCTCCGAAAGGGGCCGTGACTGGCGGTGAACGTAGACAGGCTCCAGGCCCTCAGGCACGGCTCCAGTCGAGATCTTGCCTTTGACGCTGCCGCCAGCCCGCTCGATGAATGCGGCGATCAGCTCGCCGGCATATTGCAGGCCCACCGTTGGGCTCTGGGTCAGGCTGATGCGGCCGCGGCCTTGGCCGCCTCTCTCCAGGAACTGGCTGATAGCGAGCGGCGTGATCGGGGTCTGCTCCTCGGCGGAGCCGACCGTCTTGCCCTTCCTCACGGCGTGGATGGTGTTGAAGTTCACCGCGAGCGCGGAGTTCAGTGCGTCGTAGGCCTCGTCGGTGTCCTCGATGCCTGGGATCCGAATGTCGGAGGGGTAGTAGCTCGCGTCCAGCACGATGCCGCTGAGCGGCTGCTTACCAACAGCAGCGACCAGCGCCGACGCGAGCCGGGCCAGCTCTTCGGAGACTAGAAAGGGATCACCGCCACCGCGAATGTAGAGCACCCGGTCGCGGTCCAGGTAGAAGCGGGTCTTGAAGCGGTAGTCGGAACCCAGGATTTCCATTGCCAGCCAAGCGGTCACGACCTTAGCGACGGAGGCAGGCACGAACGCCTTGTCAGCGTTCTGAGCCACCAGTTCGTTGCCTTTTTCGTCCATCACGAGTACTAGCCCCGCGGGAGCGAGCGCCGCGAGCTTCTCCCTGGCACCGGCCAAGGCTTGGGTGGGCGCCAGGAGCAGGGCGCAGGCGAGTAGGTGACGCCACAAAACGACGCCACCTTGTGCCTTCCACTTCGTTATTTTTGATAAATGGCTCAACATAGCACTATGGTTTCATTGGCTTACATGAGAGGTCTGGGATTGTCCGCTTTCGCGCCCTCGATGGGCGCTTAGCGTACGTGGCTTGCGAAGGCGGTCCGCCAAGAATGAAGCTGGCGTCTATCTCGTCGGTAGGCAAGTCCTTGGGAAAGCACAGTCCTCCCTTGGACCATCATCGAGCGGCCCGCCGATGGCGTGGCCTTTGCCGAACGGCTTTCGCGGAGTCCGGTCCACCGCATGGGTTACACGTCGATTTCGGGCGCCATCGACTTCGGTGGGATGTGTCGCAAACGTTTTGTTTCAGAGTTTCTGCTATAGCCTCCTCGGCTTCAGGGAAGAGGGTGGCATGTTCAAGGGCAGGCATTTTGATCGATCCGTGATCCTGCTCTGCATCCGGTGGTATTTGGCTTATAACCTCAGCCTCCGGAACTTAGAGGAGATGATGGCAGAGCGCGGCATCTCCGTCGACCACGCGACCATCCACAGATGGGTCATTCGCTACTCACCCGAACTGCTGAAGCGCTTCAATTCATGCAAGCGATCTGTCACTGGCAAGTGGCACATCGATGAGACTTACATCAAGGTTCGCGGGCAGTGGCGGTATCTCTACCGCGCAATCGACAGCAACGGTGGCACGGTCGAGTTCTGGTTCAGCGAACGGCGCAACTTGGCGGCCGCCAAGCGGTTCCTGCGCAAGGCTCTCAATCGGCATGGCCGGCCTGAGCGGATCGTCATCGACGGCAGCCAAACCAATCGGGAAGCCATCATGTCGCGTGATGCCGAGAGCCGGTTGCAGGATCGGTCAAGGCGCAAGCTGAAGCCGATCCGGATCCGGCGAAGTGCCTACTTGAACAATCGCATCGAACAGGATCATCGAGCCATCAAGAGGCGAGTGCGTCCAATGCTCGGGTTCAAGGCTATGAATAGCGCTCGTGTGATCCTGGGCGGCATTGAGATGATCCACATGATGCGCAAGCAGCAGGCGATCTACGCCCGGAATCCGCAGCCCTCACTCGCCGAGCAGTTTGAGGGGCTTGCTGCCTGAAGCCAAGGCGATGCCCCAACGATTCTCTCGCATCCGTTCCAAATTTGCGACACAGCCTTCCATAATGTTTGTTCAACGAATCTTGTATGTAGGCGCAGAGTTAAAATGTCCCACCGGAGCAAACTAGGAATGTCACACTCCCCCTAGACCGAGGGGCATGGGAGTGTGTGGCACGGGCTGGGTGGAGATGAGCGAGCGGGGGCTTCGCCGCGCTGAGGTGCTGGCATCGTCGTTAATACGCCGCCTGACGATGACCGCGACGATTGATCACATGGGCATTGACTAGCTCGTCAGTTCGCCGGGCATGGTGCGGCAGGCCTCGCCACGACGTCCGTAGATAGTCCTCCAATTGTCGGTAGAGGCCGGACGTCGTTCGTCGACTGCTATGTCGGGGCAGATTAGTTTATTCTACAGCCTCTGCATGACCGCCTCGCTCAGACGATTTGCAGAACCTTCACCACACTACTTAAAGTCCACTCATCCCGAGCCTTCGCTGAAAGCCCCGATAAGAACACGTCACTATCTGCCCTAAACTCGCGCAGCAGAGCTTGAGCCTCGGAGTCAGAGTGCGCGCAAAAATTAGTTGCGCCATGCGCGGAGCGATGAGGCCAATGGAGTTCCAGCTACCAGAAGATCAACTGCATAAACGCTGGTGGTTGCAGCGATGAACAATGTCCTCCCAGTATCTCCTCCGAAAGTTAGGTTTGCGACGGTTTCAGGCACGAGAACCTTTCCTAGCCTCACGCCTGCAGACGTATAGCAGTGCACCCCATCTGCAGCACTGATCCAGTAGTTGTCCCGTTCATCGACACGGAGCCCGTCCGGCACGCCGGGCTCGACGATAATAACGGGACCTATTTCGTTCAGTTCTCCGTGCTCGTCGCACCGGAACTGTCGGATATGCCGAGGGCCATCAATAGGAAAAGCATTCACGCCACTATCAGCGACGGTGAGGATGCTCTCGTTGCAGGAGAACGCAAGACCGTTAGGCATGAAGAAGCCGTCTCCAACGACAGCAATCTCGCCTGTTGCCGGGTTGAGTCGATACAGGTTCTGGACATCCATCTCCCGTTCGCCATCGATCTTATAGGTCTTACTGCGAAAGCCGTAGTGAGGATCGCTGAAAAAGATCATCCCGTCGGAGCGGACGACCACATCGTTGGGGGAATTGAAACGCTTCCCTTCGAAATGGGTGGCAAGAACGGTAAGTGTCCCGTCGTGTTCGGTTCGTGTGAGACGGCGCGTTTGGTGCTCGCAAGTCACTAGACGCCCTTTTTCATCGAGGGTGTTGCCGTTGGCCCTGTTGGAGGGATCGCGCCACACCATCATGCCTTCATGCTCACGCCAGATGACGATCCGATTTCCGGGGATGTCGCTGCACACAAGCGCGCGGTGACTGGGTAGCCACATCGGCCCCTCTGCCCATCCGAGACCTGAGAACAGCCTGCGCAAGCGAGTACCTGGAGACGCGAGCTGGGCAAACCGCTGGTCTTCGACAACAATAGGATCAAATTGGAGCGTATCCATTGTCAGGACAGCCGGCGTCCGGATTGCCCGTCGAAGATATGGATCAGGTCTGGACGAACCTGAAGCGGAATTCTTTCCCCAGGTTTAGCACTAATGCGATCACGGAACATCGCGGCGACGTTCTGGCCTCCAATCCTTGCGGTGAGCTGCGTTTCCGACCCCATAGGCTCGATCACTATCACTTCCGTCGGCACCCCCGAAGGGTTGATTTCGAAATGCTCCGGTCGGATGCCGAGGACGACCGGCTGACCATCGGCCACCTTCGCGCTCAACGGGATTGCCAGCATCTCTCCGTGCTCCGTCATGAAGCCGCCTTTGCTTGGCGTCCCTCGAATGAGGTTCATCGCCGGCGAGCCGATGAAGCCGGCCACGAACAGGTTGGCCGGGCGGTCATAGAGCTCGAGCGGGGCGCCGACCTGCTCGACCACGCCGTCGTGCATCACGACGATCTTGTCCGCCATGGTC
>NZ_JAMXFJ010000064.1 GCF_025460805.1 Microvirga sesbaniae
CTTCTTGAAAATCAAGCACTTCAGGCGCATCGCTACCCGCTACGAACAGACCCCACGGGCGTTCCTGTCAATCCTTTGCCTCGTCAGCGCGTTCATCTGGACCAAATGAATGTCAACGCGCTCTAGGACCGGCGTTGATAATGTGCAGATCGGGGACCATGGCCTGGGCTTTGACAACAGCCATTCCCTCGATCAGGCCGACCTTTTGAGCGGCCGGACAGGCCGACGCAATCAGCCGGCGTGAGCCCTGCTTGATCACGGTCACAAGCGGCTTCTCGCGCGGGGGATCACCGAACTTGCGCCTGTTCCTGTCGGTCGGCCAGGTCGGAAGGTAGAGCGAGACGACCCTGCGCATCGCAGGCCTCCAAAATCCAGGAACGGGGTTCCGCACCCCGGCAGCGCACGAGTTCAACCTGCCAGCGGCCGCGTTTGAGGCCGCCAGCAGGAACAACCTCTGACGGGACCGGCGACACACGCCATCGCGTCGCGGCAGCGGTGGGAAGCTTGGTCAGGTCCCTCTGGGCGGCCGTCCACCAGCGCCGGATAACCAGGGCGGGAACGCCTGAAGCCTCCGCGGCCACG
Organism: Microvirga sesbaniae; assembly: GCF_025460805.1. Lineage (GTDB taxonomy): Bacteria > Pseudomonadota > Alphaproteobacteria > Rhizobiales > Beijerinckiaceae > Microvirga > Microvirga sesbaniae. Next base: position 583 of record NZ_JAMXFJ010000064.1, read on the forward strand.
TGCAGGCGACGGGAGGCGGTGAGGCCGAGCCGGGAGACTTCACCGACGACGGCGCCGAGGTCTTTCTGATGGAGGCCCTCTTCGATGAGGGGCAGGGCATCGGCATCACGGCAGGTCTCGGCGTAAATGACACTATCCGGATGAAAGCCGACCTTCATCAGGCCAGGTGCGAACAGATCGCGCCGGGTCAGGCACCAGAGCACCGGGCCTTTGAGGCGGGCGGCAATCCTGGCTGCGAACAACGTGACGGTTCCAGCGAACTCCGAAGCGGGTCCTTCCTTGATCATCTCGTGCAGGGATCCAAGGGTAAGCCCTCTCCCGGGCAGGTGCCGGTCGAGCACAGGGACGCCAAAGGGCAGGGACTTGCGTGAGCGATGAGCCCCCCAAGCCTCTCGATCTGGCGCCTCAAGTCGTCGACGACTTCGCGCAGGGTAACCATCGGTCAAGCTCACCTCCCTCCTGCGTCAAAATAGAGCAAAACAGGAACACAGCGCAGAGTGGCTGCGGCGTGGCCCGGTGGCTGCCACCGTGACGGGGCATAGCAGGCCGGTCCGGAGCTGGGAGTGCCAACCGCTCGGATCTCTGCAGGCCCAGGGTACTGAGTTTGGTGGTTTCCGACAGCTTCAGCGAGGTCGCGGCGGTCCGCGCCCTCTGCCAGATCTTCAATCGCAAGGACCGGCTCAGGCAGAATGGCTGCGGCAGGTGCTCGGGGCCGCTATTCACCCCGCTGCAGCGTCTCCCTTCATCCCAAGCCTTTGTGAATGCAGCCATGGCCAGAAGCGGCTGAGGTACGGACCCGGAGCCGCTTGAGATCGAACACCTGCGCGTCGGGAGGCTGGTCGCGCTCAGGCCCAGCCAACCTCTGGATGTCCCGCTCTTCTGGCAGCAGAGCCGCATTGTGAGCCCTGTGCTGAGCCAGGTGACGCGTGCTGTCGTGCACGAGGCCCAAAGAGTGCTCGCTAAGGTCTGCTCGTGCATAAGGACTGGTCGCTTCAACCCTTCTCATTGGCACGTGGTCGTGGAGAAGTGCCCCGTCTAGAAGGCGCTTTCAGACTTACCTTGTTGATTTGATAATTCTGTAGAGTTGCGCGCGGCTGATGCCGAGCAAATCCGCCGCACGTTGTTTGTCGCCGCCTGTTTTCCTAAGAGCATCCTCCACCTCGGAAAGTTTCTGACTTTCAACCTTTTTCCTGAGAAACGCGTCGGATTGGGCAACAACCGCCGGGGAGGCATGAGCGGTGTCGCCGGAGAGTTGTATCTTGCCTGTCACCAAAAAGCGGAGAAGCACGCTCTCCAGCTCGCGCACGTTTCCTGGCCAAGTATGGGCTAGCAGGCGTGTCATGTCCGCTGGAGAAGGTCTTTGTACTTTCTTGCCTAGCTGATTGGCTACACGAGCCAGCAGCGCCTCGATGAGAAACGGCTGGTCGTCCCGCTCTCGCAGGGCGGGCACATGGACTGGCAGAACATCCAGTCGATAGTAAAGGTCGCGGCGGAAACGCCCACCATCCACGAAACGAACCAGCGGCTGGTTGGTCGCGCATATAATCCGCGCATCAACACGGATAGGGGACGTGCCTCCGACGCGGACAATCTCATTTGACTGCATAACACGCAGCAGGCTGCCCTGCAGATGCGGCGGCATGTCACCAATCTCATCAAGTAGCAACGTTCCCCCGACAGCAAGTTCAAACTTGCCTGGCTTGCCCCGGCTGCGCGCTCCTGTGAAGGCTCCTCCTTCGTAACCGAACAGTTCAGCCTCGATCAGCTCGCTCGGAATTGATGCACAGTTGATCCATACAAATGGCCCGGCACTTCGATGGGAGAGAGTATGGATCGCCTGGGCGGCCAATTCCTTTCCGGCACCGGTCTCACCTGTAATCAGGACGGGAACTTCGTGCTCAGCCGCAAGACGCAGCGTGTCCCGGTAGGCGGCTATCCGCTCTCCTTCTCCAAGAATATCGTCAAGCGAAAACTGTGCTGCCCAGGTTTGATCGCGCTGGTGGATTGCCAACCCGGCCTGCGCCATGCGGCTGTAGGTCCTCTTGAGGGCCTCCACATCGGAGAACAACGCCATTCCAACGGCGCCGATGATTTGGCCGTCCTGATAGACCGGCACCTGTTTGGTCACCAGCTTATGGCCCCGTACCTCGAGCGGGTATCCGACATGCGTGCCCTCCCCGCGGGCAACGAGGTGCAGACGGGTCTGGGACCCAACGACATCAGTGATATGCCGGCCGATGAAATCGACCTCATCTCCTCCTAGAAGTTGGCAATAGGGTTGATTGATCAGGACGATTCTCCCGGACGTGTCTACGACCACCAGACAGTCAGACACATGGTCAAGGACCAGGCGCAGGAACCGCGCCTCCGAGGAAGCCTCGAGCCAATTGGGCAGCGCCATTTCTCAGATTCTGGAATCCGTGTCTCAATATTGAGAATATAGCTTCCTCACTGGCGAGAGTCAAAATGAATATGCCGGGGCTCCCGCTGAAATAAGCAAACTAAATGAATAGCATAGGCAAGCCACAGTTTCCCTTGGGCGTCTTGGCACGGGATTTGCACTATGGCGGATGTCGAACATCGCAGGAGGTGCGATAATGATAGACTGCCAAGAACTGACCATTGGAGACACTGTGGTTCACGTGTCTGGATCAGGATACCCTCTCATCTTTGTGCATGGTTTCACCACGACCGCTGAGTTCTGGCGCGAGCAGGTGGTGGAGTACTCGAAAATGTACAAGGTCGTCAGGATCAACCTACCTGGGCATGGAGTTTCGCCTCGTCCTGAGAGACGGCGCTACACGATCGAGGCTTTCGTCGAAGACCTAGAACGGGTCTATCGGCACTTGGCACTTGATGAGGCCTTCCTAGTCGGCCTGTCGATGGGCGGAACCATTGCCCAGAGCTTTGCAATACGATTCCCCCACCTCGTGCGTGCTCTCGTGCTTGTTGGTGCAACATCACACGGGCTTGGACCTGATGTGAACGTCGACAACGTTCTAAGAGCCATTGAAAGCTTAGGGGTCGTGCAGGCTAGCAAGAGCGTGATTGAACGCTCCTTTGGCTCGTCGGCGCCCCTAGCTTTGATCGATTTCGCAAAGCACGAGGTTGCGCAGACACCAGACTTCGTGGCCCGTGAGGCGATTGCCTCTCTGAATGCCTCTGATACACGCGAACTCCTAGACCATATTTGCATCCCCACGTTGGTCGTAGTTGGCGACGAAGACGCCATAACTCCACCCCAGGAGGCAGAGCTTCTCGCCGCCGGAATCCCAGGCAGCGAACTCTTCATCATTCGGGGCGCTGGTCACTTCCCGATGCTCGAACAGCCGGACATGTTCAATCGTCGGCTGAGCGCATTTCTTGAGCGACATCGCGGTGACGCCACGCGCGTCGATGGGATAACAGCGTCAGCGTAGGCAACCCGCAACAATAAGCCAGTTCTGGAGGAAACAATGTCTTTACAAGCTGTGACTCATCTAGGCGCACCTGGCGCAACCATGCATCCTGCAAGAGATACCAAACGTGTCGTTTTCGCCGCCGCTCTGGGTACTGTGTTTGAATGGTATGACTTCTTTGTTTACGGGAGTCTCGCTGCATTCTTCGGATCACTGTTCTTCCCGAAGGGGAACGAGACGGCAGCATTGCTTGCGGCGTTGGCTACTTTTGGAGCGGGTTTCGTCCTTCGGCCCTTTGGCGCCATTGTTTTCGGGCAGCTGGGCGACCTTATTGGACGTAAGCACACCTTTCTCGTGACCATGCTCGTCATGGGCCTTGCGACGGCAGCCGTCGGCTTGCTGCCGACATTTGAGACGATCGGCTGGTGGGCGCCTGCTACCCTCGTTGCTTTGCGTCTGTTGCAGGGGCTGGCAGTCGGTGGTGAATTTGGTGGGGCCGTGACTTATGTCGCGGAACACTCTGACCCGAGGAGGCGCGGTTTCACGACGAGTTGGATTCAGATCACCGGAACGCTCGGACTGTTCTTGTCCCTCCTCGTGATCCTTATCTGCCGTCAGTCCATGTCGGCCGAGGCTTTCGTCGCGTGGGGCTGGCGTATTCCGTTTCTGGTGTCGATCGGACTGCTTCTGGTCTCGCTGTACATCCGGCTCAAGCTGGAGGAATCGCCGGTCTTTCAGCAAATGAAGGCCGAAAAGAAGACGTCCAGCAATCCAATTGCTGAAACCTTCGGCACGCGGCAAAACCTACGCATTGTCCTGATCGCAATTTTCGGCATCGTGGCCGGTCAGGCAGTCGTCTGGTACACGGCGCATTTTTATAGCCTGTACTTCATGACCTCGACCTTGAAGATGAGCCACGACCAAGCCTACATGTATCTGTTGATCGCACTGCTGCTCGGAACACCTTTCTTCCTTTTCTTCGGGTGGCTTTCGGATAGGATTGGCCGCAAGCGGATCGTGCTCACAGGCTGCGCGCTGGCAGCCCTGTTGTTTGTTCCTTTGTTCCATGGGCTTGTAGCCTACGGCAATCCGGCGCTTGCCGAGTTCCGCGCCAAAACCGTCGTGCACGTGCAGGGCAGTGATTGTCAGGACAATCAGTCAATCCTTAAGCAGGTTTTCCAGCCTACGGCCACAAACACCTGCACGCGGGCAAAATCTTTTCTCGCTGGCAACGCGGTACCCTTCGTTGTGATGTCAGGTGGCCCCGCGTTGAGGGTCAGTGTCGGTGAGCAGATGTTTGATGGATTTGACGAGGCGGCGTTACGGGCGGCTTTGCTGGCACGGGGTATGCCGGTCGATGCTGATCCAGAAAATATCCATGGTCCAATGGTGGTCGCGATCCTGTTCGTCATGGTCCTCATGGCAACCATGGTCTACGGACCGATGGGTGCTCTCCTTGTCGAACTTTTCCCGACGCATATTCGCTACAGTGGTGTGTCCGTCGCGCTCCAGTTCGGCAATGGGTGGATTGGTGGGTTCGCGCCATTCATAGCAACTGCCGTTAACGTAACGACCGGGAGCATCTTTGCTGGCCTCTGGTATACAGTAGCCGTAGCCGCCGCAACTGTTGTGATCGGGGCGCTGCTTTTGCCCGAGACAAACCGGAGGGATCTTGAAACTTAGTACTCAGTTTTGGAGGCGACCGCTCGCCCTGAGATACGAAAGGATGGCGGACGATGCGCCGCCATCCGCGCTGGCTGATTGCGGGAATTTACATCGACAGCAACGAGCCGAGCCTGATCAGTAATGGCGAGCGCCACCGGTCGTATGGATGGATCTCGTTGGCCTTTGTCGAGGTTACGAAGAATGCTGTGATCAGCAATCGTTTTGCCAAAACGCAGCAGATGCAGTGGAGCCGACGCGGGGCTCATATGCTCCTGCAGACCCCGACCAGTGCCTTGGAAAGCTCGCTTCGAGCAGCTCAGGATCATTGAGCGAATGGCCCCCCAGGTTCTGTTGCGCTGTCATCGCTCACGTCTCGCACTCTACGGCTCGGTCGTGAGCCGAGACCGTGGGAATCATCGACACAAGGTCCGACCAGAACCATTCTCGCACGAACGGCAGCGCGTAATCGGGGCATTTTGGGGAGCGAAGGATTCCCTCAGGGGCTTGTCTATGACTTAACCCATTGACAGAAACGAGGAGTGCGAACACGCCGTTGAGATCGGACTTTCAACCAGCGCGACGGAGCATGGGTGTGATTGGCGGCGAATTCCCAACCTGGATAGTCCCGAGAACCTGGAATCCATGCCGCTGGTAGAGCGGGATGTTCTTTGGGTTCGAAGATTCCAAGTAGGCTAGCGTGCCGTCCTCGTCACAAAGCCTGAGAGCATGCTTCAACAGGGCTGAGCCGTAGCCCTTGCCCTGCTGTGCAGGATTAACCCCGATCAACGGCAAGTACCAGTGCGGCTCATCGGGATGATACTGCCCCATCCGCTCGAACACGGCGAACAGAGTGTCCTGGTCCTCCTCCGGGAGGGTGCGCTGAAAGTGGCCCATCAACGCGTCTTCATCGGGCTGCACGCCCGGCGCCAGCCACAAAGCGGCGGCTTGTGCATCGCCGATGAAATGGGCCGTGCGCCGCTCAACGGCCGGGCCTCCAAAGATCCAGACAAGATCAGGGAAGTGCTTCAGATAATTCTCAGGGGCGGGATAGGTCCAGCGAGCGGCAGGGTCCACACTGAAAGCGAGAACGATCGCCGCAACGAGGCGGGACTGATCATCGATGCCTGCTGTCTGAACAGCAGCATCTGCCAGGGTGGAACTGCGTGGAGAGCCTCTATTCGCATTGCCCGTTCGAGCTTCAGCCGAGAAGTGGCTCCCGGGGCTGTTTGCCTGGCTCGGCATCAGTCTCTCCATCAAAACCGCGGTCAAAGACCAACCGGGAAAGTCGTTATCACGCCTAAGACGACCATCCGGTGCGTCTGAGAACAAATCTAACCAGGAGATTCGTTGCCCCAATCTGCCCCGGTAACCGCCAGCGCTGCTCCGAAACTGCTGAGAACTACGGCAGTGTGCTCCAGGATGAATTCGGGGCGTGGATCCTGGGGTGAGTCGCCAAGCGGTGCGAGAGTTAGAGGTGCCCCCCTCGGGGAACGCGCGGAGTGCGCCGAGAGCGTGCGACGGAAGGGATTGAGCGGCGCAATGACGGTGCCGAACGGAACTTCCTTCGTTTTGAGACAATCATTCACTGCCGCTGTCAGGCCCTGCGGGACAAACCAGTTCTCGGCCATTGTGAGATGCAGGGTATCACGCATGAGTTGACCCTTCCGATAATGAATGGTTGTGCCTGGGGCAGGTTCGAGAGCCATTACCACATTGTCGGGGGCGACCTAAGGCGAGAGCCGTTGACGGATCTCTGCGGTGATCGGCCCTTGGGACAGACCATGCTCCTCACACCAGGCCAGGAGCGTTTCCGTCGTCGTCGCACCAGAAGTCGGCCGGGTGCTGAGGTCGTAAGTAACAGCATGGGGCATGGAGCGGAGTGTCATGATGGCTGCGGCCCTTCCGCACTCATTCTCGCCTGGCGGCCGATCACATGCGAGGTCAACTCGAGTTCACGATCAGCCAGAGGTTTCGGCGGGATCAGGAGAACATTGTCGATCAGGCGCGTAGGTCCGACATAGGCGGCCACGCACAGAGCGGCTGGCTCCCCGACCAAGCCTTGGACAGCGTCCAAGGTCTCGGCATTCCGCAGCTCGAGATACTGCAGCTGGTCGACGTCGGTCATGACAGCCCGGGCGATCTCGATCAGGCGCTGGCTGTGGCGCTCCCCCTCCCCGTACGCAGCTTCCGCGGCGAGCAGGCCGCGGCTGAGGCAGAGCGCTCTCGTACGATCGGTCGGGCCGAGGTAGCTGTTACGGCTGCTGAGCGCCAAACCATCTGGCTCGCGCACGGTCGGAACCGTGACAATCTCGATAGGTAGGTTCAGATCCCGCACCATCTGCCGGATTACGGCGCATTGCTGAAAATCCTTCTGTCCGAAAAAGGCAACGTCCGGCTGGACGATGTTGAACAGCTTGCTCACCACGGTAGCCACGCCGCGGAAGTGTCCGAGCCGGACAGCGCCGCACAGCGGCTCGGCCACAGCGCCGGGCTCGACAGAGGTCTGGAAGCCGGGTGGATAGATCTCAGTGGCATCGGGCAGGAAGATCATGCTCACGCCCGCTTTGCGGCAGAGTTCGTGATCCTGCTCTATGGCCCGCGGGTAGCGGTCGAGGTCTTCGTTGGGGCTGAACTGGGTAGGATTGACGAAGATGCTGACCACGGTGATGTCGCAGCGGGCGACGCTCTCGTCGATGAGCGCCCGATGGCCCTCGTGCAGGAAGCCCATAGTCGGCACAAAGCCGACCCGCAGGGTGGAGGTTCGGTAGCCGCGCAGGCATTGGGTCAGGGGTTTGATCGTGCGGTAGGTGAGCATCAATGACCTCACGAGCGGGTGGAAAGATACGGTGTCCAGGCAGAAACTGTCGCCTGAACATCGGCCGGCAGGGCATAGGCCTCGGCAGAGGAAGGGAAGGTCCCGCTGCGCACGTCCTCGGCCCAATGAGCCAGGGCCTGCTGCAGCAGGTGAAAGCCATCAACATAGGTCCGGACGAACTTGGGCCGGTGCCCCTGCGTCAGACCGAGTACGTCATGCAGGACGAGCACCTGGCCGGAGCAGTGTGGTCCGGCTCCGATACCGATCGTGGGAATGCCCAAGGTCTGGGTGATCCGCGCCGCCAGCTCTACGGGGATACCCTCGAGCACAAGGGCAAAGCAGCCGGCTTCCTGGAGTTTGTGAGCGTCCTCTAGGATCCGGACTGCGTCGGCGGCTCCCCTTCCCTGCACCTTGAAGCCGCCCATGGCATGGATGCTCTGCGGGGTCAGACCAAGATGACCCATCACGGGGATCTCGCATTCCACGAGAGACCGGATCGTCTCGACCCGCTTGGCGCCGCCCTCCAGTTTCACGGCGGCGGCCCCGCGCTGGAGAAAGCCACCGGCGTTGCACAAGGTGTCTTCGAGGCTGAGATGGTAGCTAAGATAGGGCATGTCGGCCACGAGCAGAGCACGTGGTCTGGTCCGAGCCACCGCTTCGAGATGATGGTTCATCATGGCCATGCTCACCGGGAGCGTATTGTCGAAGCCGAGACAGACATTGCCAACGCTGTCGCCGACGAGGATAATGTCGACAATCGGATCAGCCAAATGCGCCGTCACGGCGTCATAAGCTGTCGTCATTGTTACCCGCTGACCATCACGCACCTGCTGCTGTAGCAACGGGATCGTAGTCGGCTGCTTGTCCATTGAAAGATGGTGGCTCATGAATTTCTACGCATTCTGGACATGAATGGGACAGTCCGTTTCACATTGATCAACAAGGCGGAGCCGATGTATCCCTGCAGCGGCTCTAGCTTCGGCCAAGCCGATCATTATTCTAGCGCTGAAGAGTCTTGCCGCACCCATGGTTGGCCGCTATCCACGTGACATGAGCCGGTTTCTCAGCGATGCGATCGCCGAAAACAGGACAGCGCCACTGATCACTCCGAACAGTGATGCTCCAACAACATGCGTGTAGACATTCTCCGGGATCTGCATCGAGAAAGAGGAATAGATCTGATGGACAACGCTCGCTGCGAATCCGGTTAGCCCGCCATAGCGCGAGCTGGCTGAGATACTCCAAGACTGCATTGACCTAAGATCCTGTGCCGTAGTGAGCGACCTTCCAACCATCAGCATCCCGTGCGTGGAGGCCGCTCCGTGGAGGTGACGCTCGGTTCAGCCGCGACTTGAGAACAGGCGAAGCGCTAAATTGGATGACCCCGCGAGGTTCAATGGGAACCTCCACCCCAGACTTAGGATTGCGTCCTAAGCGCTTGGCCTTCTTGCGCACCCTGAAAATACCGAATGACCAGAGTTTGACGTTTTCGCCGTCTTCCAGCGCGGTGGAAATCGTCTTGAGGACCTGATCAACCAGGTCTGCGGCATCATCCATTGTGACAAAGCCCTGTTGGTACACGGCTCGGGTCAAGTCGGCGCGCGTTACGCTCTTGCCTGCCATCAGCGCACTCCGGTCAGGTTGGAAAAAGGGCTGCCGTCGCAACCAGCCCAAGTTTGGGAGGAGCGACATACTCAGAGAAGCGAAACACAAGCGGGCTGTGGTTCGTGTACGTTCTTTAGCACATGTAGTCGGCATTTAAAGTCTTTGTCCGTTATGTAATCGATTTCGTAATTTATAACATCGGCTTACTGAGTGAGCTGTCGCCTGACAGACACACCTGCAATGCGTCTCGTTACCGAAACAGCCAAATACGACGATGCAGCGATAGGTAGTCCGTGCCACTTCAGGAATTCCAACGTTGAAATAGAATCCGCACCATCCAAGAGTCAGCGCTTCGCCATTTAGGACGAGGCCACGCGCGACACGGTGTGTGCTAGATTCAGGTATCAATGATGTCAGACAGCGCTTCAGACGGTTTCGGGAATTATTGATCCGGCTTGGGTGATCTTGAAATCTGCGGCTGGTCGATCCAGTTTGGCGGGATGAAACATGTTGACATGCGCAAGCTGCCCGCAGCCGCGCAAGAGGAGCGCCGCCGGCAGGTCGTCGGACTGCGCGAGAGCGGCCTGACCTATGAGGCCATCGCGGCGCAGGTGGGCCTGACCCGGACCGGCGTCTTCGATATCTGCCGCCGCTTCGGCGAGCAGGGTTTGGCCGGATTGGCCAGTGGGCCGCGCGGCCCGGCACCCGGCACGGGTCGCTTTCTCGAGGCCGAGCAGGAAGTGCAGGTCCGCGCTCTGATCAGCCGGCACACGCCCGACGAACTGGGCCTGCCCTTCGCCCTGTGGAGCCGGGCGGCGGTGCGGGAGCTGATCGAACGGCATTGTGGCGTCCGGCTGGCAGTGCGCACGATGAGCACCTACTTGGCGCGCTGGGGTTTCACGGCCCAGAAGCCGCTCCGGCGCGCCTATGAGCAGTCGCCGAAGGTAGTGCGGCGCTGGCTGCGGCAGGACTACCCGGCCATCGTGGCGCAAGCCAGACGGGAGAAGGGCACGATCTTCTGGGGGGATGAGACCGGCCTACGCTCTGATGATGTACGCGGCCGCAGCTTCGCCCCACGCGGCCGGACGCCCGTCGTGCGCCCCAGCCACAAGCGCGCGGGACTGGGGCTGATCTCGGCTGTGACCAACAAGGGCGAGTTGCGCTGGATGGTGCTCGATGGCGCCATCAAAGCCCCGAGCCTGATCCGCTTTCTCGGGCGGCTCATCCAGGATGCCGACGGCAAGGTGTTTCTGATCTGGGACAACCTGCCGGCTCATCGGGCCCGGACGGTGCAGGACTGGTTGGCCGCGCGCACGGAGCAGATCGAGGTCTTCTCCCTGCCATCCTTTAGCCCTGAGTTGAACCCGGACGAGGGCCTGAACGCCGACCTGAAGCAGGCTGTGACGCGCAAGCCGCCCGCCCGCGGCAAACCCGAACTTGAACGTACCGTCATCAGCCATATGGGCCGGCTCGCCAAGTTGCCCAACCGGATCCGCAGTTTCTTCGGGCATCCGTCTTTCCGTTATGCCGCGTAGTTCAAGATCGCCCCAGCCGGATCAATAACCGAGCCATCGGCAGCGTCGGGGGACAACCAGGAATTGACCGCGTTGTCACCCGGCATAGTGTTTGCTGCTTACATTAGCACTACAGTTGCACCTGCCGCTCATGGGCTCATAATCTGCTGATTTGACCCAGGAGGCTGCCATGACGGGTGTAGCCATCGAGCAGATGCTCGAGCTCTGGTGTGTGGAGTTGCGTCAGGTCAAAGCGGATCTCCAATCCCTGTTTGCGCATCCCAGCGTCGCTGCCTCCGCGGCCGCCTTCCTCGACGGGTTACTTGGGCCGGAGCGGCGAAAGACCGGCTGGATGCGGGCGGAAGCCGCGGGTGATCCGGGGCCCTGGCGTCAGCAGGCGGTGCTCGGCCGCAGCCACTGGGACGCCGATGCCTTGCGGGACATGGTGCGTGACTACGCGCTCGAGACGCTCGCCGCACCCGGGGCCGTGCTGGTGATCGACGATACCGGCTTTCTCAAGCAGGGCCAGCACTCGTGCGGCGTCGGTCGCCAGTACACCGGATCAGCGGGCAAGATCGCGAACTCTGATGTTCGTTGTCAATGAGCCTGGACGTGGGTGTGCAACCCCGATGCAGGAACAGGGCCAGGCCGGATAAAGCGATTGCGCAGAGCCGGAGACAGAGCCGTCAAGACGACGGTTGAGCAAACTCTGATGCGCGGGTTGGCTACCGCATTTCCGTGTGTTCGTCCGGGGCTGCCTCGCTCTGTCAGCGGGCGTCGATGAAGGCTCATCGGCCACACAATTCGCTCGAGGGTTCCCCACCGAGGCCCTGCCTCCGGTGCTGCGCAACTGCCGATGTCACTCCCAGCTGATTGGCCCTCCGCAAGGATCGTGTGCTCGTTCGGCTCTAGGCGGCCGAGCGCGGCTCGACTTCGCGCCCAATCGCCCACAGGAACGCTGCCATCTCGCGGGCGATTGCCGTGGTGACCACGGTCTGGCGCTTGCCCGCCGCCATCAGCCGGCGATAGCGGGCGCACAGCCGCACCTGCGCCTTCCAGGCAATCGCCCGCACGACGGCCGGCAAGCCCTCCTGGCGCTCCTGCAGCAGCCGGCTCATCCGGGCCGGAAAGCGATAGGTCCAGGCGCCCTCGATCAGCACCCGACGAACCCGTGGGTTGCCCGCCTTGGTGATGCCACCGCGCCGCACTCGCTCGCCGGTCGAGCTCTCGCACGGCACCAGGCCGAGATAGGCCATCAGCTGGCGCGGGCTCTCGAAGCGGCGCACATCGCCGATCTCGGCCACAAAGGTCACCGCCGTCAGCAGCGCGACCCCGCGCAGGGCCTGATACGCCTCCACCACCGGTGCCATCGACCAGGTCGAGACCACCTCGGTGACCTGCTGGGTCAGCCGCGCGAGACGGGTCTCGGCCTCCTCGATCGCTTTGCGGTATTCCTGCAGGACCAGATACTGGGCCGGATGCTCGAAGATGAGTTCGGCCAGCCAGCGGGCATGGGCCCGGGTCCAGGGCTTGCGGCCGGAGAAGATCCGCCCGTGGCGCAGCAGGAAGGATTGCAGATGCTGGCGCTTCTCGCGCAGATCCTCCATGGCGGCCTCGCGCGCCCGCACCAGTTCGCGCACCGCCTCATGGCCGGGATCGGGCACCCAGATGGCGGTCAGCTCGCCGGCCCGGTGCAGCCGGGCCAGGGTGAGGGCATCGCGGCGGTTGGTCTTGACGCGCTCGCCCGGGCGCTTGGGGATCAGGGATGGGGCGATCACCGCACACTCATGCCCGAGCGCGGAGATCTGGCGCTGCAGGCCATAGCCGGTCGGGCCAGCCTCATAGCAGAACAACAACTCGCCGTGCCGGCTTGCCAGCTTGTCGATCAGGCGCCGCACCGCCTCGGGCGTGTTGTCGATGTCGCCAAGAAAGCGGATCTCGCCCTGGCGGCCGTCCTCGGCTACGGCGACGGAGATCTTCAGTTTGGATGTATCCAGACCGACAAACACTTTGCTCTTCTGCTGCATGGCTCGTCCCATGTGCGGGAGGCTCGGCGCCGGCCCATCCGGCGCAACCCTCGCTCATCGCATAGTGTGGACGAGCCACCTCCGCCGGCAACGAACATACGGTCTGTCAGATCGGAGTGTTTGCCGCTTACGTCTCGGACAGGGGCTGCGCCTTCATCGACCGTCAGCTCTATCTGCCGCAGGACTGGACCAACACGCCCGAGCGCCGCACCGCCGCTCAGGTGCCCGACGGCATCGGCTTTGTCACCAAACCCAAGATCGCCGCACAGATGATTGCGCGGGCGATTGCCGCCGGCGTGCCGTTCGATTGGGCGGCCACCGATACGGTCTATGGCGTAGGCCGGCTCGAGATGCAGCTGCGCCGGGCCGGCAAGGGCTATGTGCTGGGTGCTCATGCCACCGATCAGTTCTCCTCCTGGATCGACAAACCCGAAGTGGCCGGCACGGCAGAGCAGATTGCGCAGGCTCTTGCGCCCGAGGCGTGGACGCGCCTGTCGGCGGGCGACGGGACTAAGGGAGCACGCCTGTACGACTGGGCTTATGTCGAACTCGCCGATCTCGCGGTGGAGGAATACAACGAGGCTCTCACCGGTCTGTGGACGCGCGGCCTGCTGATCCGACGCAGCCTCTCTGATGAGGATCTGGCGTTCTTCTCGACCTGGTGCCCGGCCGGCACGCTGATCGACACGCTGGTGCGGGTCGAGGGCCAGCGCTGGGCGATCGAGGATGCATTTGAGACGGCGAAGACCGAACTGGGGCTCACCCACAACGAGACGCGCTCGTGGCATGGCTGGCACCGGCATGTGTCATTGGTGATGCTGGCGGTTGCCATGATGGCGGTGGTGCGCGAGCGCGCCAACCGCTTCACCTCACCCCAAAAAAGAAAAGACGAGGCCAAGCTCCAGCGCTGGTGCGATGGTCTGTCCAGGAAATCCGCCGCGTGGCCACACGCCTCCAGCAGCGCCGGATCGAGCCTGCCCTCGTGATCGCCTGGTCCGCGTGGCGGCGAGCGCATCAAGCGATGGCGCAAGCCTCACATCGCAAACGAAGGGTGCAACTGTAGTGTTAGAGGCTGGTGAGCAATTTTATTGCTCGATGTAAGTACTTGATTCAGAATAGGTGTGGCTGGACCGCTGCGGCGGATGTGGGCCGTTTAACGATCCGGGAGTCCCGCCGTGGATGCCTGTTCCTACGCCACCGATCTCAACGATGCCGAATGGGCACTGCTTGAGCCTCTTGTTCCCCGCAGCCATCCGGCCGGGCGACGGCAGACCTATCCGTTACGGCGCATCGTTGATGCGATCTTCTATCTGCTGCGCACCGGCGCCCAATGGCGGCTGCTGCCGCATGAGTATCCCCCGCGTGGTGCCGTCTTCTACCATTATGCCCGGTGGCGCGAGGATGGCACCTGGGAACACGTGACCCAAGCCTTGCGCGAGAGTTACCGCTGTCAGACCGGCCGCAATCCTCAGCCGAGTGCAGCGATCATCGACAGCCAATCAGTGAAAACCTCTGAGATGGGCGGACCGCGTGGCTACGACGGTGCCAAGAAGGTGAAGGGCCGCAAGCGCCATCTGCTCGTTGATACGCAAGGCAATCTGCTGAGGAACAGCGTGCAGCCCGCCGACATTCATGATCGCGCTGGAGCCGAACTCTTGCTGGAGGGGCTGCAGCATCTCTTCCCGGCCATCGAGCTGATGTGGGCCGACACGGCTTATCGTGGATTGAAGGATTGGCTGTGCTGAGCGCTCGGATGGAAGCTGTCCATTCCGCAGCACTGGTGGAGCGGAGGCACCTGGATGCGGGCTGACGCAGAGCCGCCAACGCGACCGAGCGGCTCTCAGGTGCTCGCGCGCCGGTGGGTTGTTGAGCGGACCATCGCCTGGTTGACCACCAACCGGCGGCTGGCCAAGGATTATGAGCGGCTCATGGCGAGATGCTGCTTTATCTCGCCATGAGCCGCATCCTGCTGCGCCGCCTCACGCGAAAGGAACGATAATTGCTCACCAGCCTCTAAATGCATATTCGCTCCCTTCGGGTGAGCCTACGCTGTCCTGGACGATGCGGCGCGTCTCCTGGGTAATCGGTGACCGGTTGCTCCTCGCAGACTATCCTATCCCTTTCCTCGACGTGCCCTATGAAAGAGGCGCAACTGCCGTAGATGCGACATATCCGTGCTTCCTGAGTTTCTGCTCTGCTCGTCAAGGGAAGCGAGCCAATGTGCAAGTAAGTTTATCATTGAAACCTCCAATTCGTGGCGCCTCTAAGCAGGATCAGTGCTAGTTAGTTTGCACATGCCAGCCCGAGCCCGAGTCAGGCCAAAAGCCTGCCCTTGTTACCCGGACGCCGCGATGCTGTACCGCCCGCAGTTTTTGAGACACCGGATTGAAGCCTACGCGGCGAGGGCCGCGGATGGAAGCAGGTTGTGCCGGACGGCTTTCGGCGTCTGAAATCCGTGCCGGGCTATCAGCCAGGTGGAGT
>NZ_JAMXFJ010000065.1 GCF_025460805.1 Microvirga sesbaniae
TTCGAGCCGACGGTGATGACCGGGGTGCGGCAAGGCATGAAGGTGACGAAGGAGGAGACGTTCGCGCCGCTGGCGCCGATCATCGCGTTCCAGGATGAGGCGGAGGTGATCGCGATGGCCAACGACTCGGAGTTCGGGCTGGCGTCGTATTTTTATGCCCGTGACCTGGCGCGGGTGTGGCGGGTGGCGGAGGCGCTGGAGAGCGGCATGGTGGGGGTGAACACGCCGGCGCTGGCCAACGAGATGGCGCCGTTTGGCGGGGTCAAGCAGTCGGGGCTGGGGCGCGAGGGCTCCAAGTACGGCATCGAGGGCTTCCTCGAAATCAAGTACGTCGCGCTCGCAGGGTTGTGAGATCGGGAAAGCCCGGCAAGGCCGGGCTTTTTTGTCCGCGGAGGCGGCGAAGAAGCCCGGTCTCTATGCGCCCTTCGCCTTGAGCAGCAACTCGGCCAGTTCCACGAATCCCTCTCCCGAACGGCCGCTCGCCACATAGGCGGGCTTGCTGACGAGGCGATGGGCGAAGGCCCGGATATTGGCGACGCCGACGCTCACGGGAAAGGCCGCGAACATGGGCTCGTCGTTCGGCGAATCGCCCGCGTAGATCACGGCCTTCCTGGCCTGATCCCAGTCCATCCCGAACACGTCGGCAAGCAGTGTCTTGGCCATGGTCAGCTTGTTGTAGTCGCCGAACCATCCATTCACGTGAATGGAACTGACCTTGGCCTGCGCGCCGGCACGCTCGAAGACGGCAACGATCCGGTCGACCTCGGCCTCCGGCAGCGCCGGCACGTCCTCGCAGAAGTCGATGGCGAGATCCGCAAGGCGATACGCCTGGTCGCTGGCGAGCGCCGTGCCGGGAACGCTCGCGAGCACGTCCGCCTCGATGGCGTCGAGCTTCGCGCGGTTCCGCGCCAACTCGTCCGGGCTCGCCCAGAACCGCTGCTCCATCGTCTTGCGCCCGCGATCGTAGCGGAAATAGAAGGCGCCGTTTTCTCCCACCACCGCATCGACCGGCCACATGCGGGCGATGTGATCGCACCATCCGGCCGGCCGGCCGGTCACGGGAATCACGATGAAGCCTGCGCGGTGCAGCCGCTCGAGGGCCCCGTAGGCGGAGGCCGTGAGCATGCCCTCGGTGGTGATGGTGTCGTCGATGTCGGTCAGCACCACGCGGAGGGAGCGCGCCGTCTCCAGCGGCATCCGGGACAGGGGCGCCATGCCGTGCTCGTCCGAGGACAGGGAGGCGGAAATCGGCTGGGGCATCGGCGCGGTATCCTCGGGCGAGATCATCATGAGACGGCTAAAGCATCGGACGTGAAAAGTGGACTTGCACTTTTGGGATCCATCCGATGCTTTCTTCTTGAATGAGAGCATCGGTCAGGACGGACCCAGCGGGCCGCGCCAGCGAAAACCGGATCCACTTTTCACTGGCGTGGCCCGCTGGGTCCGTCCGATGCTCTAACGGACCGCCTTTAAGCACGATCCTCCTGCCTGTTCCAGGGGCTGTGCAGGATCAAGGGCGGGCAGACGCGCGGCCCTGTGTGCAATCGCCAGCGGACGACTTCACGCACGGGATTTCTGACGTAAAGTGACGCCATGCCAAACGATGCCGAAATCCTCTATGCCCTGTTCGATGCCGCCCTGAAGGCGGCGCTTCCCGATGGCCAGTTCGACGGTCGGCTCCCGCCCCGGCCGAAAGGGCGAACAATCGTCCTCGGCGCCGGCAAGGCCTCGGCCCGCATGGCGGCGGCCTTCGAGGAGGCCTGGGCCGGCGCGGGAGGGACCTGCGAAGGCCTCGTGGTCACCCGCTACGGCCACGCCGTGCCGACGCGCTCCATCGAGATCGTCGAGGCGGCGCATCCGGTCCCCGACGAGGCCGGCCTGCGGGCCGCCGGGCGGATCCTGGCCCTGGCCCGGGAGGCCGGCCCCGACGACCTCGTGGTCTGCCTCATGTCCGGCGGCGCCTCCTCGCTGCTGTCGCTGCCGGCGGACGGGGTGACGCTGGCCGACAAGCAGGATCTCAACCGGGCCCTGCTCAAATCCGGTGCGCCGATCGGAGAGATGAACCTGGTGCGCAAGTCGCTCTCCGCCATCAAGGGCGGGCGGCTTGCGGCGGCGGTCGGCCAGGCGTCCCTCGTCACCTACCTGATCTCGGATGTTCCGGGCGACGATCCCGGCAGCATCGGGTCGGGTCCCACGATCCCCGAGCGCGTCGATCCGGACGTCGCGTTCGCCATCCTGCGGAAATACGGCATCGAGGTGCCGGACCATGTGCGGCAGACCATCCGGTCAAACGCCGTGACCGAGCCCGTCGCCGGGGGCGTGGTGCATATGCTCTCGACGCCCAAGATGGCGCTCGATGCCGCCGCGGCGAAAGCCCGCGAGCTCGGTCTGATGCCGCTCGTGCTCGGGGACGCGCTCGAGGGAGAGGCCCGCGAGGTCGGGCGCGTCATGGCCGGGATCGCCCGCTCGGCCCTGATGCACGGCGAGCCGGCCCGGGCGCCCTGCGTCCTGCTCTCCGGCGGCGAGACCACGGTCACGGTGCGCGGGCAGGGACGGGGCGGGCGCAATGCCGAGTTCCTGTTGTCCCTCGCCCTGTCCCTGAAGGACGAGCGGAAGATCTCGGCGATCGCCTGCGACACCGATGGGATCGACGGCTCCGAGGACAACGCCGGCGCCTGGTTCGACGCAAGCTTCTTCGAGAGTGCCCGCGCGGCCGGAATCGATCTGGCCGCTCACCTCGACCGGAACGATGCCTACACGGCCTTCGCGCAGCTCGACAGGCTCGTGGTGACCGGCCCGACCCTGACCAACGTGAACGACTTCCGGTGCATCCTCATCCGTCCGTGAGAAAAGCGGCTCGGCGCCTCAGATGGAATAGCTGAGGCCGGTCGCGTTGGTTTGCGGCACGACCATCGTGACCTTGGTTCCGCGGCCCTCCTGGCTGTCGATCTCGAGATCGCCGCCGTGGAGCTTGAGGATGTACCAGGCGAGGCTCAGGCCCAGCCCCGTGCCGGGCAACGCCTTCGCGTTGCGGCCGCGGAAGAAGGGCTGCATGATGAAGGCCATGTCCCGTTCCGGGATCCCGATCCCGCGATCCTTGACGAGGATCCGGATCATGCCTCCCTTCCTGCTGGCCGCGATGTCGATCGGCCGTTCCGGCGGCGAATATTTCATGGCGTTCGACAGAACGATGACGAGGGCCTGCTCCAGCAGGATGGGATCGCCGATGACGATCTCCGGCAATCCGCGGATCTGGACCTGAAACGGCCGGGACGGCTCCTGTCCGCTCTGTTCCCGGCACACCCGACGGATGAGCTCATCCGGGTTGAATTCGCTCGGATTGAGCACGATCCCGCCGGCAGTGGCCCGGGTATAGGACAGGATCGTGTCGATCAGCTCGTCCAGGCGCAGGCTGGCGCGCCAGATCTTCTCGGCCTTGGCCTGGATGTCGGTGGTGCCCAGCCGGTCCGCGCGCCGGATCAGGCCCTGCGCCAGGGCGTTGATGGCCGAGAGCGGCGTTCTCAGCTGATGGGCCAGAAGGGCGACCCGGTCGAGGGACTGTGCCGAGCCCCTCGGGGCGGCGCGGCTGTGAGCGCGGCGCGGGGCCGTCGGGGGCGGCCGGGGGGAACGTCGTTTGGCTGCAGACACGGACGCGAACCTTGCTAACTTTATAACATTAAATAAAGCTCGTTCCGAATTAGTGCGGCGCTATCCGTTGTCCATACCCGCCCTTGCGGGATGTGGCGAAGGCGCCGGCGCCTCGATCCTGCAAGTAAATGTTCCGTCGGATTCGCTATTGATCCCAATTGATTCGAAGTCATGTCGCAAGACGAATGACAGATGTGCCGATTGGGAAGATGATTTCCGAGTTTCCGGGCGTTGAATACTGCCAGGAGATCACCAAGATGTGACGCCGCGAGCGTCACGATTGCCGCATGCGGCACTTTCGTTGCAACCGTCCGTCGGAAGCGGCGTTTCCATGACTGGAAGTCAGTTTCAGGAGTGACACCATGGATAACGATCGCACCGAAGGCAGCATGAAGAACATCAAGGGCCGCCTCAAGGAAGGTCTCGGCAAGGCTCTGGGCGACTCGAAGATGGAAACCGAAGGCAAGATGGATAAGGCCGAGGGCAAGATCCAGAACACCGTCGGGGGCATCAAGGACTCGCTGCGCAAGAGCACCTGATCGCCGCACACGCATTCTCATCGGCCCGGCATTTGCCGGGCCGGTTCATTCGGATCGACCCGCCTTGCGGATCAGGAAGCTGATCCGGGAGGCGTCCTGCGTTTGCTCCTCCAGAACGTCCCCGGTCTCGCGGATCAGGTTGGGGACGTCGATGCCGGCCAGCGGATCCGTGCAGGTCACACGCAGCCTTTCGCCGGGCGCCATGGAGAGCAGGGCCTTTCGCGTGCGCAGAACCGGCAGCGGGCATTTCAGGCCGGAGAGATCGAGTTCGGTCATCGCGTCTGCTCCCGCTGCAGAAAAACCTTCGCGGCCATCCACTCGTCCGGCGTGTTGATGTTGAAGAAGGGGTCGCGCGGCCCGACCGGCCAGGAGACTTCGGCATATCCATGTCGCCTCGCCCAGTCCCGGATGCTGCGCCCGTCGCTCGTCAGGAGCATCTCGCGCAGGTCGTGCCGCAGCGAGATCGGCCACAGACCGACGGCGAAATGCACCTGTCCGCCCGATGACGCGCAAGCCAGAGGATGCCCGGATCGACCGCGCGCCTCATGCAGGCGCCGCACGAGATCCGACGGGACGAAGGGCGTGTCGCCTGGAACGCTGACCACCCATGCGATGCCCGGGCGATGGGCTTGCGTCCATTCGAGAGCCGTCAGGATGCCCGCCAGGGGCCCGAGATGCCCAGGCACCGAATCCGCCACGACCGGGAAGGGCAGGGCCCCAAGGCGTCGGGGGTCGCCATTCGCGTTGACGACGAGGCTCTCGCATTGCGGGGCAAGGCGCTGCGCCACATGGTCGAGGAGCGTGCGATCCCCAAGCGCGAGCAGAACCTTGTCCTGCCCGCCCATGTCCTGCCCGCCCATGTCCTGCCCGACCATGCGCCGCGACAGGCCTCCCGCGAGAATGACCCCGACGGTCGGCGGAATCATGCCGGCCGCGCTCATTCGATCACGATGCGGGGAGCCGGCCTGGCCGTCGTGCCGCCCGTGAGCGCGGTCCAGATCTGCCCTGCCATGTCCTTGTAGATCGCGGCATGCGGCCCGTCCGGATCGGCCACCACCACGGGCCGGCCCGAATCGGACAGCTCGCGGATCGTCATGGTCAGCGGAACCTCGCCGAGGAAGGGCACGTCCAGGCGCCGGGCCTCCTCGCGCGCTCCGCCATGGCCGAAGATGTGGGAGCTCTGGCCGCAATGCGGACAGATGAAGGTCGCCATGTTCTCGACGATGCCGAGGATCGGGATCTCCACCCGCTTGAACATCGATACCCCGCGCCGGGCATCGATCAGCGCGAGGTCCTGCGGCGTCGACACGATCACGGCGCCGGCGAGCGGCGTGGCCTGCGCCATGGTGAGCTGCGCGTCGCCGGTGCCCGGCGGCATGTCGACCACGAGCACGTCGAGGTCCCCCCAGGCGACCTCCCGCAGCATCTGGGTGATGGCCGACATCACCATCGGGCCGCGCCAGATCATGGCCGCTTCCTCCTCGACCAGGAAGCCGATGGACATGACCTTCAGGCCGTAGGCTTCCATGGGTTCCAGAACGCGGTTCTCGAGCAGGCGCGGCTTGCCGTGGATGCCGAGGAGCTTCGGGACCGAGGGTCCGTAGATGTCCGCATCGAGCAGGCCGACCTTCAGCCCGAGGGCCTTCAGGCCGAGAGCCAGGTTGCAGGCGGTCGTGGACTTGCCGACGCCGCCCTTGCCGGACGCGACCGCGATCACGTGCTGCACGCCGGGAATGCGCTGGTTCCTGGGCTGGGCGGCCGACCGCGGCCGCTGCGGCGCCGTCGCCGGGGAAGAGCCCCCGGAACCGGAGGGCCGGTCGGCCGTGAGGCTGGCGAAGACGCCCTTCACGGCCGGCAGGCCCTGCACGGCCGTGACGGCGGCCTGTCGCACCTGCTCCATGGCGGCGGCTTCGGACGGATCGATCGTGATCGAGAACATGACGCGGCCCGCATCGTCCACCACCACGTCCGACAGCCGTCCCGAGGCGACCAGGTTGGTTCCGCCGGCGTCGACCGTGACGGTCGACAGGGCCTGCAGCACATGCTCACGGGTAATGGCCACGATGTCGTCTCCTGATGGCTCCGAGGATTCTGCCCTTCATGTATAGGGCCGGAGCCTGCGCGTTAAGGGCGCCGTCGACGGTCGGGACGCATATCCCGAACCAAACTGCACCTTGTCCGTTGTCCACCCGATCCCTCGGGAGCCGGCCCGGCCGGCCGCGTCGCTGCCGTGGCGGATCATTCCCGAGTGCCCGCTACATACGATCGAGGAGACGAGGATGCACCAGCACGGCCATAACGATCCGAATGCCGGAAAGCTTTATGACCTCATCAAGGACGTGAAGATCGCCATGATGACGACCGTCGACACGGACGGCACCCTGCACAGCAGGCCCATGCACAGCCAGGAGGCGGACGAGCATGGGGATCTCTGGTTCTTCACCCAGATCCAGTCGCCGAAGACGACGGAACTCTCCCGCGACAACGAGGTCAACCTCGCCTATGCCGATCCGAGCAGCCAGACCTATGTGTCGGTGACCGGCCGGGCCGAGATCGTGCGCGACAAGGCGACGATCGAGGAGAAGTGGTCGGAGCCGCTGCGGGCCTGGTTCCCGAAGGGCGTGGACGATCCGCAGATCGCCCTGATCCGCGTTCACCCGGCCAAGGGCGAATACTGGGACAGCCCCTCGTCGACCCTGGTGCATCTCTACGGCTATGCGAAGGCGGCCATCACCGGTCAGCCGCCCCATCCTGGCGATCAGGCGAAGGTCAATCTGAGCTGAGTTTTCGCCGCAGCGCGACAGTCTCGGGGGCCGCACGCGGCCCCTTTTCTTTGGCTTAATTCTATCTACCTTTACGCAAGAAGCTCAGGCAGCTTTGGCAACGACAACAGTTCGGAGAAAACCGTTCGTCGCCATCAAGAACAGGGCTTGGGGGCGGTCCCAGGGAGGAAACAATGAAGTTCGTCCTGCTTACCGCAGTTTCGATTGTTGCTTTTGTGTCCTCGAGTTTCGCTCAGCCTGCCACCCAATCGCCGACCGGCAATCTCGAGAAGCTGACGTCGTTCCAGAGCACGGGAACCACCGAGCCGCGCCCCATCGCGCAGGAGGGCCGTCGTGCCGATGCGATCCGGAAGAACCTTGAGAAGATTCAACTGCCGGCCGGGTTCAAGATCGATCTCTACGCGATCGTGCCGGATGCGCGCCACATGGCGGTCGGCCCCAATGCCGGCGTGGTCTTCGTCGGAACACGCAAGAACAATGTCTATGTCGTGACCGATCGCGACAAGGATCGCGTCGCCGACGAGGTCAAGCAGTTCGCCCCGTCCGTCGCGTTCAAGATCCCGAACGGCGTCTGCTTCTCGCGTGACGGCATGCTCTACGTGGTCGAACAGAACCGGGTGCTGCAATTCCCGGCCGCCGAGTTCTTCTATGAAGGGCCGGACGTTGCGGCCTTCGTGGTCGCCAAGCAGGGCGATCTCATCCCGCCGTCCGAGGAAAGCTTCAACCACACGGCCCGCGTCTGCCGGATCGGACCGGACAACAAGCTCTACATCGCGCTCGGCCAGCCCTTCAACGTGCCGGCGAAGGACAAGCTCGATCTCTACAAGCGGACGGGCATCGGCGGCATCATCCGCATGGATCAGGACGGCAAGAACCGCGAAGTGTACGCAACAGGCATCCGCAACTCGGTCGGCATCGATTTCAACCCCGCCGACAAGTCGCTCTGGTTCACCGACAACCAGGTCGACGGCATGGGCGACGACCAGCCTCCCGGAGAACTCAACCGCATCGCCAATATGGGACAGAATTTCGGCTTCCCCTATTACGGCGGCGGCACCGTCCGCACGGTCGAGTACAAGGACGATCAGGTTCCGGCCGGCGTCGTCGGCCCCCAGGCCGAGATGGATCCGCACGCGGCCGATCTCGGCATGATGTTCTACACGGGCAAGATGTTCCCGCAGACCTATCAGGGCGGCATCTTCTCGGCCCAGCACGGCTCATGGAACCGCACCAAGCCGGTCGGCGCGCGGATCATGTTCACGCCGGTCAAGCAGGACGGGACGGCCGACAAGCCGCAGGTCTTCGCGGAAGGATGGCTCACGGATAACGGCGAATATCTCGGCCGGCCGGTAGACGTCGCCATGCTGCCCGACGGTTCCCTGCTCGTGTCGGACGACACGGCCGGCGCGGTCTACCGCATCTCCTACGAAGGCCGATAACGATCCTCCCGACGGGCGCGCTGTGCCGCGCGCCCGCTTCTCATGGGGCCATCACGCATGCAGACGAGCCACCTCCTCGCATTCACGGCCATGCTGCTCGGCAGCCTTGCTTGCGGTCCGACCCAGGCAGGGGACGCCCGGGCAGGGCGTCAGAAACTGACCACCTGTCAGGGCTGCCATGGTCTCGACGGCCTGTCGAAGAACCCGGAGGCGCCCAATCTCGCCGGTCAGGTCGAGACTTATCTCACCAGGAGCCTCGAGGCCTACCGGTCCGGCGACCGCAAGAACGAGTCCATGAACATTGTAGCGAAGGAGCTGTCAGACGAGGACATCGCCGACGTGGCGGCCTATTACGCGTCGATCCAGGTGGATGTCCTGCCTCCGTGAGGGGCCTCACAAAGTCTCGTCGCCGGCACCCTTTCATCCCGGGCGCCCCTTCGCTATTGTCTCGCCTCCCTCGAGTGGCATGGAGCAGGCGATGGTGGACATCGCGACCCGGGTCTACAACCATACCTGGAAGATCGACCCGATCGTCCGGTCCGTCCTGGATACGGATTTCTACAAGCTTCTGATGGCGCAGACGATCTTTCGCCGCCATCGGGACGTGCAGGTCACGTTCGGCATCCATAACCGCACCACCCGCATCCGCCTGGCCGACATCATCGATGCCGGCGAGCTGCGCGAGCAGCTCGACCACGTGCGCAGCCTCTCCCTGACGCGGGGCGAGTCCACCTGGCTGCGCGGCAACACGTTCTACGGCAAGCGGCAGATGTTCTCGCCGGAATTCATGGACTGGCTCGAGACCTTCCGCTTCCCGGAATACCTGCTCGAGAAGGAAGACGGCCAGTATGTGCTGACCTTCCACGGGCCCTGGATCGAAACCACCATGTGGGAGATCCCGGCGCTCGCCATCCTCAACGAGCTGCGCTCGCGCGGCGTGCTCAAGGGCATGGCGAAGTTCGAGCTCCAGGTGCTCTATGCCCGCGCCATGACGCGGGTCTGGGAGAAGATCGAGCGTCTGAGGAAGCTGCCGGATCTGTCCATTTCCGATTTCGGGACGCGGCGGCGGCACGGCTTCCTCTGGCAAGACTGGTGCGTCCAGGCGATGATGGAGGGCCTCGGGTCCTCGTTCCTCGGCACCTCCAACTGTCTCATCGCCATGCGCCAGGAGGTCGAGGCGGTGGGCACGAACGCCCATGAGCTGCCGATGGTCTATGCGGCCCTGACCGACAGCGACGAGCAACTGGCGGAGGCGCCGTATCGGGTGCTGGCGGATTGGCAGCAGGATTACGAGGGCAACCTGCGCGTCATCCTGCCCGATACCTACGGCACCACGAACTTCCTGCGCAACGCTCCCGACTGGGTGGCGTCCTGGACGGGCATCCGCGTCGACTCGAAGGATCCGATCGAGGGCGGCGAGGAGGCCATCGCCTGGTGGAACGAGCGCGGGCAGAACCCGAAGGAGAAGCTCGCGATCTTCTCCGACGGACTCGACGTGGACGTGATCGAGCGCATCCACCGGCATTTCCGCGGCCGCATGCGCATCGGCTACGGCTGGGGCACCCTGCTCACCAACGATTTCCGCGGCCTTGCGCCCGAGGGAGCGCTCGACCCGATCTCCATCGTGTGCAAGGTGATCTCGGCCGACAGCCGGCCGACGGTGAAGCTCTCCGACAATCCGACCAAGGCGATGGGGCCGAAGGCGGAAGTCGAGCGCTACAAGCGCATCTTCCACGTGGGGCAGCAAACGGCCCAGCCGGTTCTGGTGTGACGGACATGATGATCGATCTCAATTGCGACATGGGTGAAGGATACGGCCCCTGGCCGATGGGCGACGACGAGGCGATGCTCGACATCGTCTCCTCGGCCAACATCGCCTGCGGCTATCACGCGGGCGATCCGTCGATCATGTTCCGCACCGCGGAGATCGCGAAGCGCAAGGGCGTGGCCATCGGGGCGCATCCCGGCTTCAACGACCTGCACGGATTCGGCCGCCGCATGATCCGCGGCGACTCGCCGGCCGAGATCGAGCGGATGGTGGCCTATCAGATCGGCGCCATGCAGGCTCTCGCGGCGCTGGCCGGGCACAGGGTCACCTACGTGAAGGCGCACGGCGCGCTCAACAACATGGCCAACGAGGACATGGACCTCGCCCTCGCCATCGCCCGCGCGATCAAGGGCGTCGACGCCGGTCTCGTCAATGTCTGCATGCCGGGCCTCCCGATGGAGAAGGCGTCCGAGCAGATCGGCGTGAAGGTCGCCCGCGAGATCTTCGCCGACCGCACCTACGAGGACGATGGCACGCTGACCAGCCGGAAGAAGCCCGGTGCCGTGCTGCATGATGCGGACTTCGCGGCCGAGCGCATTCTCCGCGCCGTCCAGGACAGGGCGATCACCACGGTGTCGGGAAAGCGGATCCCGGTCGAGATCGACACGATCTGCGTGCATGGCGACGAGCCGAGCGCCGTCGCCATGGCCCGGACGGTGCGCGCGAAGCTGGAGGCGAACGGGATCGCCATCGCGCCGTTCGCCTAAAGCATCGGACCCAAAAGTGGACTTGCACTTTTGGGATCCATCCGATGCTTTCTTCTTGAATGAGAGCATCGGTCAGGACGGACCCAGCGGGCCGCGCCAGCGAAAACCGGATCCACTTTTCACTGGCGTGGCCCTTCGGGTCCGTCCGATGCTCTAGGTCCTGTCGACCACCCTGGTCATCACCGGCCTCGTGCCGGTGATCCCGCCCCGAAAAGCGCAGCGCTTCAAGCAACCGGGATGGCCGGGGCGAGCCCGGCCATGACGTCCGAACACTTGAACGCGAGGCTCTCGTCCGAATGAGCCTCCGCTGCGTTCAATCCTTGAACGCCCTGGCCAGGAAGGGCCCCAGCGCCGCGAGCGTGTCCTCCGGGGCTTCCTCGGCGAGGTAATGGCCGCAATCGATGCCGTGACCCTCGACGCGATCGGCCCAGTCGCGCCAGACGCCGACGACGTCGTACCACCGCTCGAGCCCGTTCTTGAGGCCCCAGAGGGCCTGGACCGGGCAGGCGATGCGGCGGCCGGCCTTCTGGTCCTCCTCGTCGAGGCGCATGTCGATGGTGGCGCCGGCCCGGTAATCCTCGCACATGGCGTGGATCGTGGTCGGGTCCGTGTAGCAGCGGCGGTACTCGGCGAGCGCCTCCGCGTCGAAGAGGGAGCGCCCCCGGCGCAGGTAGAACACGTCCGGATCGGATGCGATCAGGCGCTCGGGGATCGGATGCGGCTGCGCCAGGAAGAACCAGTGCCAGTAGCCCATGGCGAAGGCCATGTCGGTGCGCTGGAAATGCTCGGCCGTCGGGATGATGTCGAGGACGGACAGCGACACGATCCGCTCCGGATGGTCGAGCGCCATGCGGTAGGCGCAGCGCCCGCCGCGGTCGTGCCCGACGACGGCGAAACGCTCGAAGCCGAGCGCCTGCATCGCCTCGACCTGGTCGAGCGCCATGGCGCGCTTGGAATAGGGCGCGTGGTCCGGCGTGGTCGCGGGCTTCGAACTGTCGCCGTAGCCGCGCAGATCGGCGCAGACGACCGTGTAGGTCTCGGCGAGCTTCGGCGCCACCTTGTGCCACATGACATGGGTCTGCGGATGCCCGTGCAGCAGGAGGACCGGTGGCCCGCTTCCGCCATGGCGGAGGTTGATGACGGCGCCGGAGGTTTCGATCTGTCGGTGTGTGAAGGTCTCGAACATCCTGCCGTTGTACCGGAGCCGGCCCGGATCGTCACCAGGAGCGGCGCTCTCCATTGTCGATATGGATGATCCCGTTGCGATAGATCTTGAGGCCGCCGACCTGGGGATGAGCCCGCAGGTAGGCCATCACGCCCCGCGCCCGGGCCCGCACGCGGAAATCGACCGCCCGGCACGAGAGATGAAGGGAATGGCGGGCGCCGCCGGCGCGCCGGTTGCGGCCGCTGCTGCGATGGGTCGATTCGATGCTCACGGGGCCGAACGTTTCGGCGACGGACGCCACCACGTCGCGCAGGTCGCCCGGGATGCACCGGGTTGGTGCGCTGGCGCGCAGGGTGATCGTTCCCTGGGACACCAGCGACGGGAAACCCACGACAGCTTTGGCGTCCGGCAGGCTTCCGGTGGCGGCGGGATCGTCGAGGCGCCCTTGCGACGGCAGGCTGGCATATTGCGCCGAAGGAATGATCCCGGCGTCCTCGTCGCCGGCCTTGAGCGAAGCCGGCAACAATCCTGCGAGAAACGCTCCGGTCATCAGAGTCACCCTCGAGGTGTGGCGAACGCGGCAAACGATGATCATCGGGTTCTCCCGTGCTGCGCCCCTCCGAAGTCACTGTGCCGAAGCGGTCCTCCCAACGGCCTCCGCTGCTTGTGGATCAGCCACCGAGGGTTGACGACGCAGCGTTAGGCACAGCTACCTAAGGTTAAGCTTGCCCCCGGCAAGAACGGCTGGAGGCGAACGAGGGCCCGACGGCCGCGCTTGGCCGGCAAAGCTTTGCCCAGCAAGGAATCCTACGACAGGAAATTATGGGTAAGTTACGGAATAACGGGCGGGAATCTTGCAGAAACGGGCCGGAATGCACACATCAGGACCCGTTGTGCCGATCGTCGGGATCGGCCGCCCGGAGACAGGAATGAACACTGCTCGCAGCGCCGTTTTCGACGCGATCAAGACCGCAGGACCCACGCGGGCCGATGCGCTCGCCCGCGTCACGCTCGTCGCGAAGCTTCTCGACAACGCCGTGATGATTCCCGGCCTGAACCGGCGCGTCGGCTTGGACGCGGTGCTCGGCCTCGTGCCGGGGATCGGCGACGCGATCTCGGCGGCTCTCGCCAGCTACATCATCTGGGAGGCGCGCCAGCTCGGTCTGCCGCGCTGGAAGATCGCCCGCATGATCGGCAACGTGGCGGTCGACACGGCGATCGGCGCGATCCCGCTGGCGGGCGACGTGTTCGACGTGTTCTTCAAGGCCAACCAGCGCAACCTGCGGATCATCCACGAGCACCTGGGCGTGCCCAGGCGCGGACCGGTCGAGATCGACGGAACGGCCGTCCGGGTGGACGAGCGCCGATGAGGCGTCTTTTGTGGATCCTGGCCTGGTTCGCCGTGGCCGTGTGGTCGCTCTTCGCCTGGGGCGCCTACGGGCTCGTCGACTTCTTCGGCGGCGTGGCGACGCGCCACGCGGACATCGTCACCGGCCATCCCGAGACGGTCGAGTGGCTGTCCTGGGCGCTCATGACCCTGCGCGGCCTCGGCCTCGGCGCCATCGTGGTGGTGTGGGGCCTCGTCTCCCTGATGATCCTGGCCGTTCCGGCCGTGATCGGCCTCTTCCTCGGGGGAGCGCCCCGGGAGCCGCGCGTCGAGGAGTGGCGCGGGCCGCGGATCGATCCGCGCAGGCCGGGCCCGTTCCCGCCGGCGCAGGCTCCGATCCGGCGGATCGAGCATCGTTGAATCAGGAGGGCGAAGCGGCATCCGCTTCGCCCTTCGTGTTTGATGCCGCCACCGCTGTGTCATCACCGGCCTTGTGCCGGTGATCCCGATCGGACGGGCGCGGCGCTTTTCCGGATCGGGACGGCCGGGACAGGCCCGGCCATGACGTCGGTGAGTGTCTCGGGGGGGCGTGGAGCCGCCGCTCAGCGGTGGCTCGAGATGAACTGCTTGAAGCGCTCGGATTTCGGGGTGCCGAACACCTCGGCCGGCGCGCCTTCCTCCTCGACCACGCCCTTGTGCAGGAACACCACCCGGTTCGACACGTCGCGGGCGAAGCCCATCTCGTGCGTCACCACCAGCATGGTGCGGCCTTCCTCGGCGAGCGAGCGCATGACGCGCAGGACCTCGCCCACCAGCTCCGGATCGAGCGCCGAGGTCGGCTCGTCGAACAGCATCACCTTGGGATGCATGGCGAGCGCCCGGGCGATGGCGGCGCGCTGCTGCTGGCCGCCTGAAAGGTGGGACGGATACTGGTTGCGCTTGTCGACGATGCCGACCTTCTTCAGCAGCTCTTCGGCCTCGGCGATGCATTCGGCCTTCGGGCGCTTCTGCACGTGCACGGGCGCCTCGATGACGTTCTCCAGGATGGTCATGTGGGACCAGAGATTGAAGCTCTGGAACACCATGGCGACCCGCGACCGGATGCGGTCCACCTGCC
>NZ_JAMXFJ010000066.1 GCF_025460805.1 Microvirga sesbaniae
CTGGCCGCCGAGGCCGCTGAGTGGGTTCTGAGGCTGACGCCGCAACAAGCGTTCCGCAAGGCCGGCATGCTGTCCAAACGTTTCTGGCTCAAAAAGCTGTTGCAGAACTTTTGGCCACCTACTTAGACGCTACTATTGATCTTCACGCGACAGGTGTAACATAGGGCGGTGTCACGTCATCGTGAGGAGGTGCGCGATGGAAGGCAACGTTTGGCGTCCGACCCATTTGACGTCGGAGCAGATGGAGGAGCGTCGCCTGGTGGCCGCGACGCTGTTGCGCGAGGGACAGCTCTCGCAGGCCGAGATCGCCCGGCATGTGGGGGTAAGTCGCGCCAGCGTCTGCCGCTGGGCCGCACCCCTCGCCCAGGAGGGCCCGCGCGGTCTGGCAGTGCGCCCCAACTTCGGGCCGCCCGCTCGGCTCGATGAGAAGGCCTGGGCTCGGTTGGGCCGGCTGCTGGATCGGGGTGCCATGGCGGCCGGCTTTGCCACCGAACGGTGGACCCTCACGCGCATTGCCGCTCTCATCGAGCGCGAGTTCGGGGTGCATGATCATCCGCGCTATCTGGAGCGGCCACTGAGGGCACACGGCTTCAGCGTGCAGCGTCCTGCCACAAGGGCGAGGGAGCGCGATGAGCTGGTGATCGCGGTCTGGCCCAAGCGGGACTGGGTGGCGTTGAAAAAAGGCACGTCGGGAGCATCGGACGCTGGTCCTCTGGGACGAGACCGGCCACAGCTTCCGGATCCGGCCGGGCACGACCTGGGCGCGGTGCGGGCTGACCCCGGTGCTCCGTCGGGTGAGCAAGCGACGCGAGGTGTCGAGCATCGTGGCGATTACACCGGACGGACAGCTGTATGCGCGCCATTTCCGCACCTCCATCTCGAGCCGCTGTGTCATTCAGGCCCTGCGGTATGTCCGCCGCAAGATCGGCACGCCGCTGCTGGTGGTGTGGGATCGGCTCAACGCGCACCGCTCCCGAGCAACCGCGGCCTTCATTGCGGCCCACCCGCAGGAGTATGCGGTGGCCTATCTGCCAGCCTATGCCCCCGAGTTGAATCCGGAAGAGCAGTGCAATGCCCTCGTCAAGCGTGCCATGGCAAACGCTCTGCCCGACTCAATCAACGACCTGCATCGGCTCGCCCGTCGTGAGTTCGGCCGGCTGAAGCGTCACCCTGAGATGATCGTCCGCTTCTTCCGCCACGCAGGCCTCTCCGTTACCGGCATCGCGTGAAGATCATTAGTTCGCAGGCATTGGCGATCCGACGAATCGCTTGAGCCTTGTGTGAAGATGTCGTCAGGGCGGGTGAGGGTCAATCATGAACACTCTTTTAGTTCGTGACTGACCCGCAGGTGTTGCATCTAAATGACAGTGCGCCGTGATCCAAGGCGTAAAGTTAACAAATACTTAACAGATACGCTTATCACGGCGTCTGACCGACATAAGTCAGATCAAATCAAAGCTGCCAAATCCCATGCCCTCAATGTTGACTGTCGATAGACAGGCGTTGCCCTACATCCTTCTCTCTCTCGAGAGTAAGGTCGATGTAAGGCCGGTTTTGGAATCCCAGTTCGTGGATCGCGGCATTCAAGTCAGCAATGTCCTTGATTGCTTCGATACCCTTGCTGTCCGTTAGGACAATCCGAAGAAACCGGATGCTCTGGTTGCTGAAGATGTTAGCCACATGGCTTCGGCGCTGGATTTCCTGGTGGAAGATACCGAGCCGCTTTTCCACGTCGTCGGAGAGCTTGGTTGCATCGGGGCCGGAGTATAGCACCTGGTCGCCGTTAACCTGGAGAAAAACAAACTTTCCTTCATCGCCAGTATACGGGACCAGAAGGAGCGACTGGACCGTTTTATTGAGGAGGCCCTCCTGCCATCCGAGGTCGAGCCCCTTAGCGCGCACAGAGATCCGGTTCACGCCTTGCTCGTTGAATTTCACGCGGATCTGTCCGGAACCTTTCCGCTGAGATCGAGGGTTGATGCCTGCCAAGCCAAGATCGGTGAAACAGACATTATCGCCGCACTCCGTTGCTCCCGGCTGTGCCATAACCTCTTCACGGCTCATGTTCTTCCGAACCTGCCCAATGAGCGGTGGATCCCAGTCTGCGGGTTTCTCGAAACTGCATTCGGTGACAGCGGTTAGGCCGTCTGTCTTTGGCGAGAGAAGGAAACGTTCGAGGTCTGCCTGCTTACCGGTAAGATCCTGGAAGCCATTCGGCGATGGACTGACCGTGAGGCCGGCATCTTCCGCGGCCTGTCGGGTTCCTTCGGTCATCTGTAGCGGGAAGATGAGAACCCGAAGCTTTTTGTCGTCGCGCCAAAGATAGCCAAACCTAAACCTGCCTTGGGCTTCGATCTGAGCCAAGTAAAGATTCTTATTGATCTTTTTGAACAGGTATTGATCTGGCCTTTGGGGGTCGCGATAGACTGTCCCGCCATTGGAAACCTTTTCAGGTACTGGGAGCATGGCTAGCTCCTTTTTCCCCATCATTGTGCAGAATGCCTTGCTCGGAAGGCCCACCTCGTCACCGTTTTCGATGACCTTTGTTTTCGACTCAAAGCAGCCAGCGAGGCTGAGGCTTGCGGCACAGACGGTGACCAGGGCAAATAGGCGAGTTTTCGTAAGGTGCATGGTGGAACCTTGGAGGGGATTGCAATGGGTTCTATTCGGTGGCGACCCAGGGTCAGATTAGTAGGGCGTGAAACTGCTTGAGTTCCTCGTCATTGGCGTTTCGAAGGAACTTGAGCCCGCCCTTTGTCGGATATCGGAGGAACTCTCCAGCGGTCGCACCGATATACCCGACGATGTTGCTGCCCTTATACAGGAACACATGGGTGTCTCCGGAGGGCATGGTCGCGAACGGGTAGTGCCATCCGTCAAGGCGATCGTTTGCGAACTGGATGATTGCGCTGACCTGATTTGGGTCAGTGATTTCTCGATCGAGCCGTTTAGGATCGGAGCCTTTATAGGTGACCCCTAACCGATCTGCCGCTGGCAAGGGCTCTACCGTCTCGAACCGACTGCACCCTGCGAGAAGCGGTGCGATGGTCGCCAGGAGGGCTCGTTTTGTAATCATGGGAAGTCTCGGCTGTCGAAGAGCATCGCCAATCAGACCGAGGGAGCTTCGGCGCTGACGGGAAACCCGAGCACGGTGCTCACTTTCGCCCTGAGCGTCTCGGCGCTGAATGGCTTCACAATGTAATTGTCAACGCCGGCCTGCTTGGCAGCAATCACGTTCTCGGGTCTGGCCTCTGCGGTGACCATGATGAAGGGAAGCTTCTGAAGCATGGGGTGCGCCCGGACCTGCTGGATAAGCTCATATCCCGTCATCGGAGCCATGTTCCAATCGGAGATTACCAGCCCGTAGGGCCGCTGATTGAGTTTCTCCAGTGCCTCTCGCCCGTCCCTGGCCTCGTCCACGTCCGTGAATCCGATCCGCCTGAGTAGGTTGCGGACGATTCTGAGCATAGTCTGATAATCGTCGATGATTAGGACCGGAATGGACGTATCGAAGGCCATGATGGTTCTCAGCCGATGCGGGGCGTGTCGCCTGCGGGGTCTGTACGAGCGATCTGTTCAAAAACGGTTGCGATCGGCCACTGCGGCTTTGCGACACTTTGGATATGTCCAACGACGCCGATCGGGCCAAGAGGTGTTCCAATCCAGAGAACATCCTCTGGATGGTAATCGATATGCCGGAACTTGGTCTCGACGACTGCCACCTTCAGGTCCTGAAGAAGAGGCGATTGAGTCTCGATGCGGCGCACTTCGCCCTCCTCTAGAACAGCGAGGGCGTTGAGTTCCGGCAGGGGATGTTCGGTCAGAGAGCAGAGATAGGTCGCTTCACCTGCATCATCCATTTCCCGGTTCAGGCCGTCGAGTTCTTCCCGCCAGTTTTCGCTCGTGACGGTTCGATCATCATCACAGGACTGCACAAAGGCGGCGGCAGCCCCCTCGGCTTCTGTCTTGTCGAAGAACGGCTGGACGGTATCGACCCCTGTCAGGAGCGTCCAAAAGTGGGTGGGCATGGGAGTTGTCCTCGTCACAGAAAGGGCAAGCCGTGGGGCTCGCCTTTAGGCTTCGCCCTTCAGCTTCGGGATGTAGTGAAACGGCTTGGTATCAGCCGCGATGTAGAGGGGATGGCCCGCATTGCCGTTCTTTGTCAGAGCCAGGCACCAGAGCCGATGGCCGTCTTCAATGAGGGCCTGGCATACAGCGTCAGCGTAATGCTGCAGCGAGGGGTGGACGGCGCCGAACCCCATGACGATCATTGAGGCGCGGCTCGCCTGATCCCGGATGGCGGGAAGGTTATGCTCGCTGCAGGGGATGACACCGGGATCACGCAGTCGCTTTTGCTCGGTGACGCAATAGTCCATCACGTTGCATTTGACGTACGAGCTGTAGCCCCAGCGTCGGGTGAAATCCTGCTCCCGCGCCACAGTGGGATCGTCGACCTCATAGCTAGCGACCGACGGGTTCATGCCCACCCACAGAACGAAGGGAGCGTTCGGATCCGCTGTCCAGCGGCGGGTCAGGATAGGCCGGTAGCGGCGGTTCTCGTAGAAGACGGCATCGGCAATGACGCCCTCCTTGAGCCGGAGGCGGCTTTTGCCACCGGCATCATGGAGTTCATCAGGAGAGACAGATTGGGCGACCGGCATTTGAGTTCTGATTTGAGAATTGAACTGCGGTCTTATACCAACCTAGGAGCACGGCTTCAAATGAAGTGATCAGTGGGAACGCCGCGATCGCGCCTACAGCGCTGAATTGTCTATTAAGCCTACTGGCATGCCGCCTGCCGGATCCGGAGCACCGAACTTGACCCTTGTCGAAGGGTTGAGCAAAACTGGACGAACATTTTTCGTCCCGGATTTCAAATGCGTTTTACTGTTTCGACCGTACTGAGCGTTTTGGTACTCACCCATCCTGTTGCCGCAGCCGAGTCTGATGAGAACTACAAGCTGACCTGTAACAGGGAGCTTCGTCCAAACCTAACTTCGAAGGCTGCCAGCGCCCCCTTCACCGTCGAGATCGCTTACACGGAAAGGTTATCTCCCGCCCTGATCCGAAGGATGGGGAAATGATGTCGTTCGACGAGCTTCAGCTGAAGTCAGGGAGCGAAGCAAAAGCTGGCGGCCGAGTGTTCGGCTCAACTTATGACGCGTCGCGGACTTGGGATGGGGAGTATGAATGGGCCTATTCCCGCGGCCTGAATGGCTTTTCGGTTACCCGCCGCGGGAAGAGCTATCTCTGCAAGATGGGTTGAGACACCGGTCGCTGACGCTACCTATGGGCCCGACCTTACCTCCTGACGGATGCTGTCAGCGAGCCTGTCGGTCGGGTGAATGACCTCGGACATTCCTGAGGCGATATTGATCACGACGATCTGCCCGCAGCGGAGGGTGTAGGTGTGGACGGGCCCCTCTCGCTTCAGAAGACGCGGGAAGGCTTTCTCGAAGCGAGTGCCGATCGTGCTGGTTAGGTGCGCGCCCTCTGGCAAGTCCGGCCCCTGAATGATCAGCCCAGGCTCCTGAGCCCAGCGCTCGAGCGTCCTGAAGTCGGTGATTGAGGGCAGATATTCCCGCTCGGCATCAAATGTTGCAACGCATTCGAGCTCCTCGACCGGGAACGCGGCCATGGCCGTCGTCGGGTATTTCGTCACCAGACGGCTGGCGGCCCGCCGCACGCGCTCATAGAAGCTCTCAAGACCCTTCGAGCCGATGGCGTTTCCCTCGTAGTAGCAGAGGATCCGGCCATCCTGCTCCCCTGCCCCGACGATGGCGCTCCCGGCGAGGACGAGGCCGGCGGCAGAGGATCCGGGCTTCGGGGTGTAGACGTTCAAAATCATGGGGCGGCCTTCATGGTGGATGTCATGACAAAGGGCGGCCTGATCGCTCAGACCGCCCTTGGGTTGCTCGGCTATCGCCACTGGTGCTTGCGCTGGCTTTTCCAGCTGCGCTCGTAGTGCCGCGGAATATCCGACCAATAGGTTGGGAGTTCGCGCTGCCTCTTGATGCGACCGAGCGGAACCCCGACGAGGAGAAGATCTTCGCTGTCGGCGTCGTGCCAGGTCATCGTCTGCTTCGTCCGCACAATCCGGATGGTGGAGCCGCGATGGCCGCGGGGCCGACGGATGCCCGGCCAGGGGCCGTTGCGGTAGGCGCCCTCGGGCGAGGCAGGCCGTGCTCTCAGGTTATGGGCGATATCAAGGACGTGATCCCGGGTGATAATATCGCCGAGAGACGTTCGGACGATCAACTGTCCTGCAGGGGCTGCATGGCGGACGCCGTCTATGTCGACACGGGTTTCGTATGAGAAGCGGTCGGTAAGGACCTCGGAGAGGAAGAAGCCTTGTTGGAGCGCCGCTTTGGTGAGGGCCAGAACTGCGGCTTCAAGGGTGTCGTAGGTCCAGACTTCCTGAGCCCGATTGATGATGCGGTACTGAGGCTGGAACCGGGTGGTGCTGTGCACGGGTAGTCTCCGTTAGGGGTGAACCTAACGGAAGCCCGGCATGTGCTCGTGACGGATGAAGCCCATCTGGCTGTCCTTACGCGGCAAGGGCTATCGGTGTAGCGATCATATCGGCGTCGGCAAGAGCCTCGGCCGACCGGAATTCGGCGAGAACTGCTAACGCCTTAGTGCGGGGCACCTCAAAGGAATTCGCGATCCGGAGGGCGAGGAGCGAGAGTACTTTCGACGGCTCCAGTCCGTGAGCGGACAAAACGAAGCGAGTGTCCACGATGCCGAAGCAGATCAGTTCCTTTTCCTGATCCGTGATGAGAATGGTGTCGGCATAGGAGGCAGCGCGAGCAAGTGCGCTCTCAAGAGCGTCGATCGCTCCCAAGATATTGATGCCTGCAGTGACAAAGTCTCTGATGCTGAACATGGCTCGCTTGAAATCTTTCGGGGATTGGCTGAAATTAACCTTCGTTAAAATGCTCTCTTCAGTGATCGTAATGCATGGCTATGATGGTCAAGAGGTCGGGGATTCGGCCGATCTCCTGAGGCACGAGGCTTGTAGGAACCTGACGAAATCCGTCGCTCCTCCGTGAGTGGCGGTTTTGTCGCAGACCTCATTTGTCGTTGGATGCAATGAGAGCGAATGCCTTCACCGGCACACAACGTAGAAACACCGGGAAAGTGCCATGCGTGTGACGGCTTTTTAAATCTTCGCCGGTCTGTGGATTCGGGGGACTTGTACGGATTGATGCCATAATCGTTGTGCCGCTTTGAGAAGAATCAATGCGGTGGCGAGTGCTATTGCTGCGTTCAGGGCTCCGGCCAGAACATCAACGAGGAAGTGGCTGCCGTGTAGCGGCGTGGCTACGAGCATGAGTCCGTTGAGGATGAGACCTGGGTACCGGAGATAGGGAACATGCCAGAGTGCCCAGGCGAGCAGCACCGCGTTGGCAGCATGGAAGCTGGGAAACGTGATCAGGCCTGTCGGTGCAAGGCGGGAGATGTTTAGAATTGAGCCATCGCGGACGCCCATAATCTCCGGCACATGGAGGCTTGCCACTCGCACCGCGATATTCGGATGTTGCGAGGGGTCGATGCCATAAAACTCGTAGGTTCCGAGAGCGGGCAGGATCCATGCGATTGCGTAGGTGACGATGAGGGTCAGCAGGAGAGCAATCGTTGAAACCTGCAGAGCTCGATATCTGCCAAAACCGGCGAGTAGGATAGGAGCCATGATGGATTGGAAGCCGGCCGACATATAGATCCCGTAGGCCATGGCCGACACGACGGGATGGTCGTTGGCCCATCCAAGCATCCCGACCCAGTCGAAGCCGAGGGCTTCATCTCCCTTGGCGAGGAGATCGTCCCAGAATGGTTGTGACCTGGAGAGATAGCTGACCACGTGGCCGAGCTCGCCGAAGGCCAAGGCTGAGAAGGGCACAAGAGCGACTGTGAAATACAATGATGCCATACGGGGCCGGTGCCGGGCCGGGCGGCTGTAGATCATGGTGCCGATGGCGGGGATGAGACCAAGCCCTAGGAGCGCAATCTGAGGTCCAGTGTGGAGCTCCAGCGGAGTTGCGGTTACGACAGTCAGCTTAAAGGCGACCACTGAGAGGCATAGGAACGCGCAGAGCAGCATTCCCGGAATGATCTCCTGGGGCTGTTCGCCCTCCCCTGCTCTAGAGGCAAGATGCGCGGACGATCTCATTACAGACGTCATGACCTATCTCACTGGTCGCGGATGGTGGGGTTGGCCGAAATAAAAAGGACGAGGCGGGATGCGCCTCGCCCAAGCGAGTGGCCTTTGCTTGCAAATATATCTAGGCGGACATCCCGAGCGCACTTATGTAAAGCTCAAGAATTGCCTCTTCTTCCATACGCTCTGAATGATCGCGCTTGCGCATGCTAACCAGTTTTCGGACCACCTTAGCGTCGAATCCAGCCCCCTTCAACTCAGAGTAGACGTCTTTAATGTCTCCGCTAATCCCGGCCTTCTCTTCCTCAAGCCGTTCTATGCGCTCCAGAAACGCCTTAAGCTGGTCGGCGGCCACGGATTCTGTGTTGAAAGCTGCGTCGTCCATTTCACGAATCGTCCTGGTTTGTCGTGTTCGATGGACGAATTATAATGCAGAATTTAAACTAATTAAATCGGATGCAACGCCCTGACCGGAAATGTGACCAGCGTCGTTAATGGGGAAATGGCCTGATCGTCTGGGCAGATGGAGCAGACGCTATCGGCGTGACCGAGCTAGTCCCGAACTGCTGGGAGACCAAAAGCTGGCTCCAGCGCGTCATCATCTGTACCTGGTCGCGTCCCATTAGATCTCCAAGAGCAAGCCCTTCCGCAATGCCTTTGAGATAAGCCTCATTGACCGGGTCACCTCTTCCAGCAGCGGTTTTGCCGAGATCTCCCACAAGCCGAATGATTTTTGCAATCTCATCGCTAATCTGGTTGTTCACGCAGGCACTCTTGGGGCAGGCTTCAAGGCTCGACAGCTTGGGGCAAATCGAGCCTTACCCTTCGGCGAAATTCCTTACCGTTCCGTTCTCCCGGCTCCTATGTCCGGTGATCGCGGAGCATGGGGTCGATAAGGGTGAACGAAGGCTTGAAGCCGCGAAGGTCTAGGCGGCCGCTCGGCACTGTTCCATTTCGTCGAGTTCCTCTCGATCGCCAGTTGGCGCGTCGATCTGTTCAGGCAAAGAGTTCACGAGCTGGGCAAACGCCAGCAGATCCATCTCGGCGGCAGTGAGCAGTTTCGAAAGTGTTTCGGTCGAAGGCCACCGCTCCCGTCCATCGGGGTGCATCCGCTTGGACTTGTTGAGTGAAGTGGCATCCAGCCCTGCCTTTCTCGCTAGGCCGGAAGCGGATAACCCGCTCCGCTCGGCAAGCAAATCGATGGCGTGCCAAAGGTCTCCATGAGCAAACATCAGTTCTATCCGTACGCAATTATCACCAATTCAACGATGGTTTGCGCCTATAGGGTACGAAACTGGCCTGAAGATTGCGCACGGATTACATCATTCGCCGCCTCCTCATAGCGAGGAGTTCAACCTCGAGGTCGAGTTTCCCGGCTTTGACCATGCGGACCAGGGCCCGATAGTACCCGCCCGGGTTCTTGATCCGGCTTTCTCCGCCGTTCTTGGCGAGGTCGTCGTCGTACAGCTGAAGGGTGTAGATCACCGCGATTGCGGCTCTGACGGTGCCGATCCCTTCGACGGCTTCGGCCCAGGCACTCTCGTTGGCGCCCAGCGATGCTCGGAGATAACGCCCGGCCGAGACGATGTCGGCTAGATCCCGTACCGGCTGGCCGTAGTCGCTCAAGGTGGGGCAAGCCTCAAGGATCAATTCCGGTGATAGGTGCTCTGCCGGTTGTTCGGTTGAACGAACCGCCTCAGCTTTCTTCGGAAAGCCCTTGTTACAAGCCTCGGTAGGAGATCCGTTGTTGTTATAAGAATGGCGGCAATCCTTGCCCCCATTGCCAGCATCAAAAAATGCTTTCTCGCAAAGTGTCCTCAGGTCTTTCCACTCGTCGAGAGCGTCCAGCGGCAAGGCTTTCGAGCTGCGCACAGGCGTCCGGGCTTTCAGGGACTTGAGGCGGTCTTCAAGGTCTGAGCGATCCAGATCCGGGTAGTGCTCGGCCAGGGCGCTCAAGGCCTCCTCGGCAGCGCGGCGGGCGATCGTGATCTCGTCGAAGGTGCGCTTGCGGGCTTCGCGAGCCTGCTTCTGCTCAATCAGACGCTCAGCCCACTCCCCTCGTCTGGCATAGACCGGCGTCAGGTCGAAGCCGAACGCATCGACGATCTCGCCTGCCAAGTCTTTGACTGCGAAGCGCTTTCCGTTAGGCGATTCCTTCGGAACGATCAGCTGGAGGTCGATGAGGGTCCGAAAGGCATAGCGGACCGACCGTTCGGATAGACCGGTGCGACCCATAAGATAATCGTTGGACGGCCACACCAGCAGGCGCTCCCATTCCTGTTCGCCCCAGCAGGCAATGAGCTCCGACAGAACCGACCGGGGGCCGTTCCGCAGTTCCAAGGCCTTGGCGGCGTCTCGGGCGGCAGCCGATAGTTCTTTCCGCGTCACCGTGCGCCCGGTTTCGAGCACAAGTTCTCTCGCGGCCAAAGCAGCATGTCTCAGCCGCCGGCCTCCTGACGATGCAAGCTGCATCGTACCCTCCTATGTGAGGGCAAAGCGGGAGCGTTCACCGTAACCGATGCTCTTGACAGTCAGTTTGTCGGGATGGCATAAGGAAGGTGCAAACTTTTCCGAATGCCCACCCCTCGCGGTGGTCTCCAAAGGCCCTCGAAGTGTCCAGCTTCGTGGGCCTTTTGCTTTGCCTGGTTTACGTCACGACATTTCGCTCCTTTTGGGCAAATGTGGCCTCGAGGGCATGAGTGATTGCTTCCTGCCGGTTCCGGAAACGACCGCTCTCGATCGCTTGATCGATCGCGACCCTAAGGGACCCAGGCACCCAAACGTTCATCTCGTGGTCTCCCCGCTCCCGGCGAGACTTACGAAAGCGCTGAACACGTTCGGTATGCTTTGCATCAGGCATGGCATCCACCCATTACACTCGTGCCATCACGAGTGATGCCCGATTCCAATTAGGCTGTGGAGTCGCCTAGCAAGAATCCATTCACAATAGATCGATTCAGCGGTGGGAAACTTCTTTGGCTTGAATCATTTAGCCCGAAAGGCAGAGTCAATTCGAATGTAAAAGCCCGGTTCCGGGTGATTCTCAGTTACGCACTTGATTCGATGTTGCGTAGTATTCGCGCCGAAGTTGGACTCGCGGTCCGGAATTTTGATTCGGGCGCAGGACGGGGTGGATGGTTAAGGACTGTTAACGGAACCATCCTACGGACCGGATATTTGAACTAGATTCTAGGCTGCCATCGGCAGGTCCGTTTTCGTCGGACGGGGCAGTCCCTTGTCCATCCGCCGGCGGATCTCCTGGCGAGTGGAATGCGTCCCGCACGGGAGAACATAAGCATGGTTCCCGTTGTGGCGCATCCGCCGGAACGGCCCCTCCTGAAGGGCTCGGCGAATGTAGTCGGCCTCTGGTTCGCCGAGAGCGCGGGCTGGGGCTCCATGGGAGCGGAGGAACTCATAGGCGTAAGCCGCGCCTCGCTCGCCGTTCCGGAGCTTCGAAAGCGCCCGGGGAGAGACGATCGATCCATCGCGTGTTAGCCAATGCGTCCGAGGAGTCCCGCGCCCGACGTAAATACTTGAAAATGCAACATAAATTTGCCCTATATGCCCGGCGTGAATGAGCGCCCCTGTCGAGGTCGTCCTGGGCATCGGATCGCTATACGAGAGACAGAGATCGTAAAATGGGCGGCGGTCTGCCCGCTGCTTGTCCTGGGTGAGGAGTCGAAGGGCTCTCGATAAGAAGAACGTTTCTCCGTTTCCTCCCACGTGGTCCTTAAGGACAAACCGTCCGAGCTCACAGAACTTCGCGGTGGGGGTTGCGCCATACGCAGCGGCGGCTTTCGGCTGCATAGGAACCGAGAATACCGCGACCCCGACCAAGTCCTGCTGGAAAGGACCAGTCCTCTCGAACAGCCCGTAGGCCGCGATCGCGGCTGGGTAGGATCCAGAATAATAGTGTTGGTGACAAATTCTCGGGCGGCCGCATCTCCGATGGGCTCAACAGAGAACTGGCTGGGATCGATTGGCTCCTGAGAGGGACGATAGAACGCGCGGCGGCTATTCCACCGCATCGACAGGTCGAAGAGCGATAGCTGGGTCATTTCCAAAGATGATTTGAGAGAGGGAGCTTCGAGAGTGGATCAGGGCGGCGCACACCGCGACGGCCGAAGCCGAAAACAGAAAACCCTACGTAGCGGGGGCTATGCTACGCAGGGTTCCCGGAGGACAGGATCAGTTGGGTTGATCCTTGACGCCAGAGGTAGGCTCCGGCCCTTAACAAAAGCTTACCGAGGGGACGGATCCACAGGCAGGAGTTTGAAGGGTCTAATGGCACTATCGGGGATCGGCGCAGCGTATCTCACCTGGCCGGTGATCATGAACACCGAAGCCCAAGGGATTACGCCGGCGGCCCATTCGGCCTGGGAATATCCTTGAGCCAGGATGTCATCGGCCATGGTCTGAGCCTCTTGATCCATATCCGGCAGGAGGTGTGCCGAGTCTATGGCGGAGGCGTCGATCGCAAGAACAATCCAATCGACCGGCCACTCTTCACCGCGATTGCAATCGGCGTAATTCGTTGCAATCCCGACTTCGTCGGTCAGGAAGACCACCGGCACGTCCTTACTCGAATGCATGCTTGGTCTCAGGCCATGGTCTTTGATTTGACCATGAACAGCGGGATCCCAGATACCGTGATTGGCTGTGGCGTGGGGATCGTACCGGTAGAGGGGAGTTGCGTGATAAAGGGTTCGGGGGAGAACAGTTGTCATCAGAAACCCAAAACCCCGCGCAGCGATGGGACAGCTGCACGGGGTTCATTGGATTAAGGTCCACTGAGCGAAGACCTTAATGTCAGGGTGGCAGAGTATGGTTAATGGCTGCTTAAAGCTGATCTAGGCTGCCATTCGCTTAGAAAAGCGGTGCTGCCCTCCGAGCACGTACTCGAGCATGCACTCTGAAGCGACCCAACGGCGGTCGAGGGCCTCAGCAACTGCGGCGGTCGTGAGAGAGCCACCAAAGGGCTCGAACACGAGATCCTTCGGTCGCGTGAGGAACTTGATGAACATCTCAGGCAATGCCGCAGGAAATCTGGCTGGGTGGACCGGAAGACCGGCCGCCTTG
The DNA here is from genome assembly GCF_025460805.1 of Microvirga sesbaniae. Lineage (GTDB taxonomy): Bacteria > Pseudomonadota > Alphaproteobacteria > Rhizobiales > Beijerinckiaceae > Microvirga > Microvirga sesbaniae. Next base: position 13,238 of record NZ_JAMXFJ010000066.1, read on the forward strand.
ACGCTCCGGATGTAGTCAGAATTACTCTCGGTGTTGGCCGCGACGATGAGGTTGCCAGGGATGGCGCCGCCATTGTCATTGCCAAAGGCACCTTCTGCCATCCTGTATCCCGCTGGCCGAGTTGCTGCTTCCTGGCCTCCCCTCTTCAGGACTGCCTTCATGCTGTCAGAATAGGGGACAAGAATCTGACGGTTGTCAGCATATGGATTGTCCGAGGCGGACAACCAGAAGACATTCTCTAAGTAGGTGGCCAAAAGTTCTGCAACAGCTTTTTGAGCCAGAAACGTTTGGACAGCATGCCGGCCTTGCGGAACGCTTGTTGCGGCGTCAGCCTCAGAACCCACTCAGCGGCCTCGGCGGCCAG
>NZ_JAMXFJ010000067.1 GCF_025460805.1 Microvirga sesbaniae
TCGCCCGGCCGGATGGCTGCGGGGAACAAGAGGCTCAAGCAGTGCCCATTCGGCATCGTTGAGATCGGTGGCGTAGGAACAGGCATCCACGGCGGGACTCCCGGATCGTTAAACGGCCCACATCCGCGGCAGCAGCCAGCTCCAAACCTATTCTGAATCAAGTACTTACATCGAGCAATAAAATTGCTCACCAGCCTCTGAGGATCTTCACGAAAGCGGTGTAATATAGGGCGGTGTCGATCCTCGTGAGGAGGTGCACGATGGGTGACAACGTTTGGCGCCCGGCGCATCTAACGCCGGAACAGATGGAGGAGCGCCGTCTGGCGGCCGCGACGCTGCTGCGGCAGGGGCGGCTCTCCCAGGCCGAGATCGCCCGACAACTTGGCGTGAGCCCGGCCAGCGTCTCGCGCTGGGCTGGCACGCTGGCGCAGCAGGGCCGGCGCGGCCTGGAAGCCCAACCCATCACAGGACGCCCACCGCGGCTCGATGAGACAGCCTGGGCCCGGCTGGGCCGGCTCCTGGATCGGGGCGCCGTAGCGGCAGGCTTTGGCACCGAGCGCTGGACTCTCACGCGCATTGCCGCCCTGATCGAGCGCGAGTTCGGGGTTCACTATCATCCCCGCTATCTGGAGCGGCCGCTCAAGGCGCACGGCTTCACTGTGCAACGTCCCGCCACACGGGCCAAGGAGCGCGACGAGTTGGTGATTGCGGTCTGGCCCAAGCGGGAATGGGTAGCGCTCAAAAAATCTATGGACCGGCCGTGCATTGCAAGAGGGCTGTGGCAGATGGGTGAGTGACGGTTCGCATCAATCTATCCGGCCTCTGGGTGGAGCCTGAGCTCCGGGCCATCATGGGAATCCGCGCGCACCGCGCCTACTTAGGCACGAGACCTCAAGGGGCCATTTTTTTAATCAGGTTTCCGATGCGCCGGGCAACCGTTCATCCATCCTGTCACTTCCTTCTCGCGAACCTCGGCGGGAACTCTATCCTCGAACTGTCGGCCGTCTGAGCAGGCTCAGGCCGTCCGTGCGGCAAACTCCGGATCGTAACCGTTCGCGCGGGACAGCACGCTCCAAGCGATACGCGCGAGCTTGTTCGCCAAGGCGGCCGCCAGCACATTCCGGTGCAGCCGGGCCCGTGCCGCGGCCAACCAGCGGCCGAAGCCGTGCCCGTCCCAGTGGCGCGGTCGCTGCAGGAGAACCTGCGCTCCTCCGACGAAGAGCGTGCGCAAGTAGCGGTTGCCGCGCTTGGACAGGCCACCCAGGATGGTCCGGCCACCGGTCGAGATCTGCTTGGGCACCAGACCGAGCCAGGCGGCAAAATCGCGGCCTTTGGCGAACGCCGCTCCGGTGCCAATCGCCGCCACCATGGCGCTGGCGGTGATCACGCCGACGCCCGGGATCCCCATCAGCCGCTGGCAGCCCCCATCCTGACGGGCCAGAGCCGTGATGTCCCCGGTGATCGCGTCAATGCGCTCATCCAACCGGTGCCAGTCTCCCGCCAGATCCTCGATCAGGTGGATCATGCGCGGCGAGAGCACGTCCGTGCGGTGGGACAGCAGAGTGGGCAGAGCCTCTCGTAAACCGGCAAGTCCCTGCCTCACCGGGATGCCGCATTCGAGCAGGAAGCCGCGGATCTGGTTGATCACCGCCGTGCGCTGCCCGACCAGCCGGCTGCGCACCCGATGCAGGGCTTGCAGATCGAGTTGCTCGGCTGACTTCAGCGGCACCGGGCGCATGGTGGGCCGTTGCGCCGCCTCGGCGATCGCTTCAGCGTCGCGATAGTCGTTCTTGTGCCCTTTGAGAAACGGTTTGACGTACTGGGCCGGCAGCAGGCGGACATCATGGCCGAGGGCAGCGAGCTGGCGCCCGACGTGATGGGCGCCCGCGCAAGCCTCCATGCCGATCAGGCAGACCGGCACATTGGCCAGGCAGGACAACAGCTGCCCGCGCGAGACTTTGCGGCGCAGCACGATCTTGCCGCGGGTCCATGCCGATCAGGTGGAAGGTGGTTTTGCCCAGGTCGATGCCGATGGTGGCAATGGTCTCACGCGCGGTCTGCTGTGTCATGACATGGCTCCTTCGCTGCGGGACAATCCCGTGCTCCCATGCTCCGCCCGGGAGCATGGCCGGTCCATGCCATCATTGATCCTCACGCGCCGGGTGTAACATAGGGCGGTGTCCGTCATCGTGAGGAGGTGCGCGATGGAAGGCAACGTTTGGCATCCGACGCATTTGACGACGGAGCAGATGGAGGAGCGTCGCCTGGTGGCCGCGACGCTGTTACGCCAGGGGCAGCTCTCGCAGGCCGAGATCGCCCAGCATGTGGGGGTGAGCCGCGCCAGTGTCTGCCGTTGGGCCGCCACCCTGGCCCAGGAGGGCCCGCGCGGCTTGGAAGCGCGCCCCAACCTCGGGCCGCCCCCTCGGCTCGATGAGAAGGCGTGGGCTCGGTTGGGCCGGCTGCTCGACCGAGGGGCCATCGCGGCCGGCTTTGCCACCGAACGGTGGACCCTCACGCGCATTTCCGCTCTGATCGAGCGCGAGTTCGGGGTGCATTATCATCCCCGCTATCTGGAGCGGCTCCTGAAGGCGCATGGCTTCAGCGTGCAACGTCCCGCCACCCGGGCCAAGGAGCGGGATGAGCTGGTGATCGCGGTCTGGCCCAAGCGGGACTGGGTGGCGTTGAAAAAAGGCAGGTCGGGAGCACCGGACCCTGGTCCTCTGGGACGAGACCGGCCATAGCTTCCGGATCCGGCCGGGCACGACCTGGGCGCGGCGCGGGCTGACGCCGGTCCTGCGGCGGGTGAGCAAGCGACGTGAGGTGTCGAGCATCGTGGCGATTACGCCGGACGGACAGCTGTATGCGCGCCATTTCCGCACCTCCATCTCGAGCCACTGTGTCATTCAGGCCCTGCGCTTCTTCCGCCGCAAGATCGGCACGCCGCTGCTGGTGGTGTGGGATCGGCTCAACGCGCACCGCTCCCGAGCAACCGCGGCCTTCATTGCGGCCCACCCGCAGGACTATGCGGTCGCCTATCTGCCAGCCTACGCCCCCGAGTTGAATCCGGAAGAGCAGTGCAATGCCCTCGTCAAGCGTGCCATGGCAAACGCTCTGCCCGACTCAATCAACGACCTGCATCGGCTCGCCCGTCGTGAGTTCGGCCGGCTGAAGCGTCACCCTGAGATGATCGTCCGCTTCTTCCGCCACGCAGGCCTCTCCGTTACCGGCATCGCGTGAAGATCATTAGGCGCGCCGGGAGCGCCGGACCATCCTGCTCGTGGATGAGACCGGCCACAGCTTCCGCGCCCGACCGGGTACGACCTGGGCCCGGCGCGGGATCACCCCGATCCTCCAGCGGGTGGGCAAGCGGCGCGAGGTGTCGAGCATTGTGGCGATCACGCCCGACGGGCGGCTCTATGCCAGACACGTCCGCACCTGCGTCTCGAGCCAGACCGTGATCTCGGCCCTGCGCTACTTCCGCCGCAAGATCGGCACGCCCCTGCTGGTGGTGTGGGATCGGCTCAATGCCCATCGGTCACAAGCGACCACCGCCTTCATCGCAGCCCACCCGCAGGATTATGCGGCGGCCTACCTGCCGGCCTATGCGCCCGAGCTCAACCCGGAGGAGCAGTGCAATGCCTGCGTCAAGCGCGCCATGGAGAACGCCCTACCTGGATCCGTCGCGGACCTGCACCGTCTGGTCCGCCGCGAATTCAGCCAGCTTCAGCACCAACCTGAGATGATCGTCAGCTTCTTTCGCCACGCAGGGCTCTCCGTTGCAGGAATACCGTGAGGATCATTAGACGAACTGTTCGAAGGACGCGTTCGGACTCGACTATCGACGCCGTTGAGCAGGAGGTCTTTGCAGCGGATGTTGTCATTGGTGCGGTGCTCGTTCCTGGCGAAGTGCGCCGAAACTCGTCAGTCGCGGCATGTTGAGCTCGATGCGCAAAGGCTCGGTGATTGTGGATGTCACGATCGATCAGGGTAGATGCTTTGAGACCTCGCGCCCGACGCGCACGCTGATCCAACGTACGAGGTGGATGGCGTCATTCATTACTACGTCGCCAACATGCCGGGAGCAGTCCCGCTGACCTCAAGCAAGGCCCTGAATAACGCCACGTTGCCCCTTGGTTTTGCGCTCGCCAGCAAGGGGTTTGCCGCCGTGCTCGAGAATCCGCATCTGCGTGCCGGCCTCAATGTCTATCGCGGCCGGCTCACCAACAAGGCCGTGGCCGAGAGCCTCTGCCTGCCATTCTCACCGATCGAACCGGCTGCGGCCTGATCCAAGAGATCCCGACTGGGATGAAACCGCAAGTCCACTGTCGAGAGGCCAAGCGCATTGACGCATTCCGGAGCTGAAAGACTTCAGCCATCAAACGGCTCAAACGCTCTGCGAACACAGCTCATCGATATCGCCCATTGCGATGAGCGCCAGCTTCTGGTGTCCCTGGTCCCTCAGCAGGTCCGCTGCCCGCCACGCTCTTGAACCGCTGCGGCAGCAGAGCACAACCCGGCTCAATTGTGAGACATCCCGGCTCTGCTCAACGATCGTGTCAATGGTTGCGCGGCGGGCCTGCGGAAATGGCGAGACCGACACCTCAGCAAGGCTTCTGAGCTCGAAGACAATGTCGTTGGCGGTGACATCAGATTGCGCGATAAAGGGCGGCGCGGAACCAGGCGCCTCCGGCGCATCCAGGAACGAAAATCCGCCAAACTCTAGCTTTTGCAGATCCGCCGAAATCAACTGCCCAAGTGGTGACGGATCAAGGCCCAGAATCAGTGCTAACACCATCTGCGCCTGCAAGCCACCGAGCATGCCCGCAACAGAGCCTAGAACCCCTAGCGTGGCACAGTTCCCGAGGTTCTGAGGAATATCCGGAAATAGGGAGCGGTAGCTCGGAGCGCCGGCACAGAAGGCGCCAACATAGCCTTTCAAGCCTACACAGGACGCACTGACCAAAGGTTTGCATGCTGCCTTACAGGCATCGCTCAGAATGTACGTGACCGCGATGCTATCGGCGGCATCCACAATGACATCCGCGCCCCTCACGAGACCCTGTGCTGCGGCGGGATCAAGATAGATGGCAAGCGCGTCAACGATCACTGACGGATTGAGAGCTTTGAGTGCCGTCTGAGCCACCTCGACCTTCAGCTGACCAATGTCGGTCTTGCGATAAAGGGGCTGCCGGTGAAGGTTGCTCTCGTCAACGCGGTCATGGTCGACGAGCGTGAGGCGTCCGACACCGGCGGCCGTGAGATATTGCAGGACGGGACATCCAAGGCCGCCGGCCCCGACGACCAGCACCGAGGATGACGCAAGCTTGGCCTGGCCAGTCTCGCCCACCTCCGGGAGCACGATCTGTCGTGCATAGCGAGTAGTCATCCCATAATCCTCGTCAATGCGATCCAACGGCGGGTTTGTTGCTCCGGGTCCGGGTGCCGGAGAATGTCCGTCACCACCGCCGCACTGTCAGCGCCAGCATCCAGAACGCCTGGGATGCGGTCGATGGTGAGCCCACCGATCGCAACGAGTGGAATCTCGCCAATGAGCTGCTTCCATTCCGTGATGCGGCGCAGGCCTTGGGGAGCCCAGGGCATCTGCTTCAGGTCTGTCGGAAAGATGGGTCCCAGAGCAACGTAGTCCGGCGCAGCTGAGAGCGCCTGCTTGAGTTCGCTGTGGTCATGCGTACTCACACCCAGCCGAATGCCCGCCTTTCGAATGGCCGGCAGATTCGCGCCCGCGAGATCTTCCTGTCCGAGGTGAACGAAGGTGCAGCCTTTCGCAATGGCAAGCCTCCAATGATCGTTGACCACGAGTTGAGCGCCATGCTGTTCGCAACAGATCTTCGCCTCTCTAATCTGACGTGCGATTGCGGCATCGGACACATTCTTGATGCGAAGTTGAATGAGTTTTACGCCGAGCGGCATTAGGCGTCGCACCCAATCCGCGTTATCGACAATGAGATAGAAGGGGTCGAGCACGAGGGTCATGCCAGCAACGCCCTGCCAAAAACCGGAGTCGACGGGCGCGCCATCTCCCGTGGTTCCATCGGAATGGCGCGCTGTGCCAGCAGTCCAGCCTCAACCGCCAGGGCGAATGCCTTGGCCATCCCGACCGGATCACCGGCCTTGGCGACCGCGGTGTTCAAAAGAACTGCGTCGACTCCAAGCTCCATCGCTGCTGCGGCGTGTGAGGGCAGTCCAATTCCTGCATCGACCACAAGCGGCACATCGGGAAAGTGGGCCCGGAGCATCTTCAACCCGAAGACATTATTGAGACCTCTGCCTGAGCCGATCGGTGCACCCCAAGGCATCAGAACGCGACAGCCCGCCGCGAGCAGGCGTTCGGCCACAACGAGGTCCTCCGTCGTATATGGAAAGACCTGGAAGCCTTCTTCAGTCAGAACTCGCGCGGCTTCGACCAAGCCGAAGACGTCCGGCTGGAGGGTATCCTCCTCGCCGATCACCTCGAGTTTGATCCACGGCGTCCCGAAGACCTCCCGGGCCATATGGGCCGTCGTGACCGCCTCCTTGACCGTGCGGCACCCAGCAGTGTTGGGCAGAACGCGTGTGCCAAGATCGCGAATGATAGACCAGAAGGCCTGTCCTGCCAGATTGCCGCTCGCCTCGCGCCGGAGCGAGACAGTCACCACCTCCGCACCCGAGGCTTGAACTGCCGCTGCCACGATGGCGGGGGATGGATACTGGGCGGTTCCCAGCATCAAGGGTGACGCAAGTTCGACATTATACAACAGCATGCCTCAGCCTCCCTGCATCGGCGCGAGAACTTCGATGCGATCGCCGTCGTTCAGCGCGATGGCCGATCGTTGGGATGCGGGCACAAACCGTTCATTGACGGCCGTGGCCACAACGGCATCGCCGAAGTCGAGCTCACACAGAGCGCGCGACAGGAGCCGCTCCTCAATCTCACGCTCCTCACCATTCACGATAATCCTCATGCGTCATCTCCATAGTCGCTCTAGGTGGAATACTGCATCGGCGACCCGGGTCGCGAAGGCAGGAGCGAGCAAAAATCCGTGACGGTACAGGCCGTTGAAGTAGATCGTTCGGCCGCAGTCCCGGATCGCGGGCAGGTTGTCAGGAAAGGCGGGCCTGACATCGGCGCCAAACTCGACAATCTCGGCCTCGCCGAAGGCCGGATGGACAGAGTACGCTCCGTTGAGGAGCTCGACCGCCGAGCGCACTGTGACACGACTTCGATCTGAGCTCTCAATCATCGTCGCTCCGATCATGAAGAGCCCCTTCTCACGCGGCACGATGTAGAGAGCGATGCGCGGATGCAGGAGGCGGACAGGACGCTGGAGGGAGATCTCGTGTGTTCTGACAAGCAGCATCTCGCCCTTGACGCCGCGCAAGTCCGGAAGATCGCCCTGTGCGGCAAAGCCGCGACAGTCGATGATGCGATCCACATCGCTATCCCCGGTAGGGGCCTCGGCACCAAACCGTAGAGAGACACCAAAGTCTACAAGACGCGCGGCGAGTGCGGTCAGTGCGCTCCGGGGGTCAAGGTGTGCTTCGTCCGCGAAGAACAGGCCTTTGTGGAAACGTCCTGCCAGATCAGGCTCGAGATCAGCAATCCGATCCCCGTCGACCCAGTCAAAGCGTTCCGTTCGGCGCGCAAAGTGAGTGAGGTCGCCCGCGTCGCGGGGCCGGGCGATCACCAACGTACCCTTGCGGGTGGTCCCTGGACATCGCCGCAGCCACCAATCGATCGCACGACGGCCCAGTTCTGCCACGACAGGTTCCGAGCTCTCGCGCTCACACCAGGGCGCGAGCATTCCGCCCGCACACCAGGAGCAGGCAGCCGCACCGAGGTGCGGGCCACGGTCAATCACCTCAACCCTGGCGCCCCGCTCGGCCAACTCCAGCGCCGCTGTCAGGCCAGCGACTCCGGCGCCAATGACACGGATACGCATTGCGCTACTCCGCGGCGGGGACGTAGAGTTGTCCGCCGCCAGCCAGGAACTCGCGGCTCTTAGCGCGCATGCCGGCTAATTGCTCCTGAACCTCAGAGGTCATCGCCGCCACTTCGGCCCGCAGATCCTGCGTGATCTTCATCGAGCAGAACTTCGGGCCGCACATCGAGCAGAAATGCGCCGCCTTGTGTGCGTCCTTCGGCAAGGTCTCGTCATGATAGGCACGAGCCGTGTCTGGATCGAGGGAGAGATTGAACTGATCCTCCCAGCGGAAGTCGAAGCGGGCCCGGGACAAGGCGTCGTCCCGAACCTGTGCGGCCGGATGTCCCTTCGCAAGGTCGGCAGCATGGGCTGCGATCTTGTAGGTGATCACTCCGGTCTTCACATCGTCCCGGTTTGGCAGCCCCAGATGTTCCTTGGGTGTCACGTAGCAGAGCATCGCCGTGCCAAACCAGCCGATCATGGCGGCGCCGATGCCGGACGTGATGTGGTCATATCCCGGTGCGATGTCTGTGGTGAGTGGACCAAGGGTGTAGAAGGGCGCTTCGTCGCATTCGCGGAGTTGCTTGTCCATATTGACTTTGATCTTGTGCATCGGCACATGGCCGGGCCCTTCGATCATGACTTGGCAGCCCTTTTTCCACGCAACCTTTGTGAGCTCTCCCAGGGTCTCGAGTTCCGCGAACTGTGCCGCATCGTTCGCATCGGCGATCGATCCAGGGCGCAGTCCATCGCCCAACGAGAAGGAGACGTCATAGGCCCGCATGATGTCGCAGATCTCATCAAAGCGCTCGTAGAGGAAGCTTTCCTTGTGATGCGCCAGGCACCAGCGCGCCATGATCGAGCCGCCACGGGAGACGATGCCCGTGACGCGGTTGGCCGTGAGCGGCACATAAGGCAGGCGCATGCCCGCATGAATGGTGCAGTAATCGACGCCCTGTTCGGCCTGTTCGATCAACGTGTCCTTGAACACCTCCCAATCGAGCTTCACCGGATCACCGCCCACCTTCTCCAGGGCCTGGTAGATCGGCACTGTGCCGATGGGCACCGGCGAGTTGCGCAGGATCCAGGAGCGGATGTTGTGGATGTTGCGGCCCGTGGAGAGATCCATCACTGTGTCGGCGCCCCAGCGGATCGCCCAGACGAGCTTTTCCACCTCGTCGGCTGCCGTCGAGACCACGGCGGAGTTGCCGATATTGGCGTTGATCTTGACCAGGAAGTTGCGCCCGATTGCCATCGGCTCCAGTTCCGGATGGTTGATGTTGGCCGGAATGATGGCGCGGCCTCGGGCTACCTCCTGGCGCACGAACTCGGGCGTGATGAAGGGGGGAATGGCAGCCCCGAAGCTCTCGCCATCGGCAATCTTTGCCTCCGCGTTCGCCAGCATCGCTTCGCGGCAGAGGTTCTCTCGGTGCGCGACGTAGATCATTTCCTCTGTGATGACCCCGGCCCGGGCGAACTCGTATTGGGTTACGAGTTGACCGGAAGCGGCACGGCGCACGACGCGCTCGGCCGGGCATGGCGCCACAAGTGCGTCGGCCGAGACGTTTCCGTTGTCCTCAGGTTTCACGGGCCGCGGCGCGACCGCCGCATAGTTCCGCGCTGTGATCCACGGCTCGCGCACGAGCGGAAGACCTTTAGCGAGATCGATGGCTGCATCGTCCTGGGTATAAGGGCCGGAGGAGTCGTAAACGCGCACATGCGCTTCGCTGGGATCCGTCAGGATAATCGCGCGGAAGGGAACCCGGATATCTGGGCGATCTGCCGGCATGGCATAGACCTTGCATAATCCCTGAATCGGGCCAGTGGTGACGGACTGGGGAGCGCCCTTGGGCTTGTCGATATGAACCATCACTGGATCTCTCCTCTTGGACAAAGGGAGATCCGGGCAAAGCGAGCTGAGGGATTCGTTGTGTTGCTCGATAGTTCCAGTCCCTCCGCCGGTACGACCCGGATCAGGTTCAAGGGTCACGGCGAATCAGCCGACTCTCAGCCCCTTACAGGGCTCCCCTCGGAACGGATGCGATCCTCGTGGACGTAATCTCAGCTGTCAAGAGCGGAACTGAGCTGACAAGATTGGTTCTTGTCAAAGGATGGCGGAGCAATTATTACGGCGGCATCTCCTTGGGGTGCCCGTTCGCGCTGAGAGGTCTCGCCGAGACCAACCCATCGAACCTGATCCGGATTATGCCGGCGGAGGGATTGCGAGATGACGAGCAAACCAGCGTCCCTATCGGATGCTTTCAGTCTTCCAGAATTGTCCGGGCATCTGCTCAACCGCCTTCGCGGTGAGCGCACGCGCGTGCATGCGATCACGAGCGCAGTGGCACAAACCCTCACAGCCAATCTTCTGCTCGCCGCTGGCGGGATTCCATCGCTGACCGTCGCATTAGCGGAAGTCCCGGCTTTTACCAGCCGCTCCGCCGCGCTTCTCGTCAATCTGGGCACGCTCGACGCTGACCGCCGTGCCGCGATCCCACAAGCTATCGCGACCGCGCACGCTCATGCCAAGCCCTGGGTACTCGATCCAGTCTTCGCCGACGCCTCCCCACCCCGCCAGAAGTTTGCCCGCGCCTGTCTTGCGGGCAGGCCGCGTGTCCTTCGCTGCGATGCGGGCGAGCTCGCGGCTCTCGCCGGCAAGGATGCGACGCCTGAAACCGTGCAGTCCTTCGCCAAAGCTCAAGGCACGGTCGTGGCCCTAACCGGCGCGGTCGACTTGATTACGGATGGCGCCCGCATCATTCGCGTCAAGAACGGTCACTCGCTGATGACCCGCGTGACCGCCATGGGATGCGCCGGAACCGCCCTCGTGGCAGCCTTCACGGCCCTGCATAGCAGCGCACTCGAAGCGGCGGCTGCGGCTCTGCTCGTCACGCGCGTCGCAGGCGAGATCGCCGCGCGGGGCGCAAGGGGGCCGGGGACATTCCAGCCGGCTTTCCTCGACGCACTCTTCAATCTCGATACGCCAACTCTCATCACTCATGGGAGGGTCTCATAACCACAGGTGATCTCAGGCGCTACGATATCATCGATCCGGAAAGGACGGGCAGCTGGGGTCCTGTTGCGCTCGTCCGGCAAGCTGCCACTGGCGGCTGCGGCATATGGTAAATCAGGCCCTGAACTCGCGGAATGCTCCGGCATGACCGCTGTCGCCGTCACTATTGCGGGCTCGGATTCAGGGGGCGGCGCCGGCATCCAGGCAGACCTCAAGACCTTTTCGGCGCTAGGCGTCTACGGTGCCAGTGTGATCACTGCGCTCACGGCGCAGAACACCCTTGGCGTTCAGGGCATTCACGATGTTCCGCCCGCCTCCGTCAAGCAGCAGATCGACAGCGTCTTCTCCGATCTCACAGTCAATGCGGTAAAGATCGGCATGCTATCACAACCCGCTGTCATCGAAGTTGTGGCGGAAGGCCTTGCGCACTACAGCGCCGCGCGGATCGTACTTGATCCCGTGATGCTGGCGGCAAGTGGCAATCGACTGCTCGTGCCGCAGGCCATTGACACGCTGCGGCGCATCTTGCTTCCCATGGCGCTGCTCGTCACACCCAATCTTCCGGAGGCCGCAGCCCTCCTCGATGAGCCGCCGGCCCAGGACGAGCAGACCATGTGCCGCCAGGCTGAACGCATCCTCGCTTTGGGTCCCAAAGCTGTTCTGGTGAAAGGTGGCCACGGCACAGGACTGGAGAGCACCGACATTCTCATGAATCAGCACGGCATGCAGCGCTTTGCAGCTCCTCGCATCGGCACGCGCAACACGCATGGCACCGGCTGCACCCTGTCCTCGGCCATTGCAGCCGGGCTTGCCAAAGGTCTATCGCTCGGCGACGCGGTTACTGTGGCCAAGAGCTTCATCAGCGCCGCCATCGGGGCTTCCGATGAACTCCAGATCGGACGCGGGCCCGGACCCGTGCATCATTTCCATGCCACTTGGTCCTAAGCGCTCACACGGTGCGGCGCTTGGGGCTGGAGCCTGCGTTTTCGCGACTCTCATGGTCGTGCGCGCAAGGCTTCCGCCGGCGCATGGTCACCTCGTGGCCAAGAACCGTACCGGCCTCGGAACTGCAAGACCGAAGAGGCGATTGACGAGGCGTATTTCGCCTGTCGCTCGACATCCCCGCCTGTTGTAATGACCGCGGCGGATTATGCGCATGATTCTTAAAACCCGTATGCCGCTCGCAGTCCTTGGATCGAACTGGGACATGACGGTCTCCTTTCAGAGTTTGCGGTCGTCGGCGAGATAGTCGTAGACGACCTCCCCGAGCCCGAGGGTGAGATCGGCGATGTAATGGCTGGCGGACACCACCTCCTTAATGGGCAGCCGGGCCACGTCGCACATGGCGTGCTCAAAGAGCTGCAAAGCCGCAGGTCCGGTCCAGGCCCCCTTCAGGGTCACGTCCTCCAGGTAGTACCGCACGAGCTCGCAGATGCGCGGCGTGCAGTCCACATGCGGGATGATCTTGATCATGAAGGCGGGCTTCGCCATGGCTTTCCTGATAGGCGCCGGATCGGCCTCGCGATGCTTGTAGCCCATCGTGGCGACGACGCAGGGCACGGAGCCGTAATGCAGGGTGCCCACGAGCGTCTCCTGCTCATGGATGATCCGGGGGCTCGCGAGCTTCTTCGGAAAGCCCCAGATCTCCCGGCCGCCGGCGATCGGCGAATTGTCGTCGAGGTACATGGCATGTACGTAGCCGCCCTCCTGCACCTCGCCCGACGGTGTGGTGAAGCGCACGGGGATCACCTGTCCAGTCTCGGTGTAGTCGCCGAAGCCGGTCGAGTCCGGCATGCGGATGAACTCGTAGGCCACGGTATCGCCAACCACCTCCAGCGGTTCGGGCACCACGGCTCGGAGGGCCTCCGGATCGGTTCGATAGGTGATGACCACGTATTCGCGGTTGTAGAAGCGGTAGGGCGGGCGCGGATAGGCCGGGTCGTTGAGCGGCATTGCGAAGGCCTTTTCGCGGACATCTGAGATCTTCATGACTTCCTCGTGCGGAGTTCGAGTGTGAACGGTGACAGATCGGCGACGTCGAAAGTCGCGATGCCGTTCGACGTGTCGGGGCGCTTCGGGATACCGGGGTTGCGCAGGGTCCGCAGCGTGGACATCGTCATGTCTGGATGGCGCCCGTTTGGCAATGTGATTGTTGATGACGTTTGGGCCTAGCGGGGCGGGTGCGGTCATGTCTCCGGCCTTTGAATGCGGTGCTGCATGACCGCTGGCCCTGATGTTTTACGCTGAAGCTGGTCCCTCTCACGTTATCGCGCTTGGCTGACGCAAGACAATACCACGGGTTGTCCAGATCCGGCGGTCCATATCCGCTGTGGCTTCACATCATCTCATCGTCACCGTGCCAACTGGATGCCCCGAGGGGCGAATGGTTGTGAGTTGGTCGTCTATGAGGCCGCCGGCGCGGCAGCTCCCGTGCTCCCCGGCTCGTAAGCCGTGCTTCTGGCCATCACCGCCCAGGCGGTCCGGGCATTGTTGCATTAACCTTTGCCGTGTAGCGAGGGATGGCTACTCGAGGAGCCATCCGGTTGTCGATCTTCAAGCGCCGTCGTTTTCCAATCGCGATCATCTTGCTGTGCGTACGCTGGTACTGCAAGTAC
>NZ_JAMXFJ010000068.1 GCF_025460805.1 Microvirga sesbaniae
GGCTACTACGACCAGACCGCCTATCTGTGGAAGACCGGCATCTACCGCGGCACGGCGCCCGAGACCCTGGCCGTGCAGGTCAAGAACCTCTCGCTCGAGACCGGTGCGGACCTTCCGGACTGGACTCCGGGCTCGACGACATCGCCCACGCCGTCCCCGACGCCCACTCCGTCCCCGTCCCCCACTCCGTCCCCGACGCCGGGCGGCAGCCTCACCGGCACGAGCGGCAACGACGTTCTGAACGGAACGTCCGCCAACAACGACGTCATCAACGGCGGAGCGGGCAACGATACCATCAACGGCTTCGGCGGCAACGACACGTTGACCGGCGGAACGGGCAAGGACGCGTTTGTGTTCAGCACGAAGCTCGGCTCCACGAACGTGGACAAGATCACCGACTTCAGCGTGGCGGACGACACCATCCACCTGAATGATGTGGTCTTCACCAATGTCGGTTGGGGCCCGCTGGCGGATTCTGCTTTCTGGATCGGAACGGCAGCTCACGATCAGAGCGACCGGATCATCTACAACAGCTCGACCGGGGCTCTCTCGTACGATCCTGACGGCACCGGTTCGGCCGCGGCTGTCAAGTTCGCGACGCTGGCTGCCGGCTTGAAGATGACGGCGGCAGACTTCCTCGTCATCTAACGAACCACTCCAGAATGGAGGCGTCAGGCGAACCCGACGCCTCCATTCTGAACAGATCTCGGTCGAGCGCCAAAGATCTCGGGTGACGATATATCACGGGCGTATCCCGCGACAGTGTCGCACATCCGACCCTCGGAAGTACTCAGTTTGGCTCGTGGACAAAAGAACGGCATTATCTAACCTGTTTCTGCTCGGCTGGACTGGTGACCTGCCAGATCGTTAGCGGATCACCGCCACCCCACCGACAACAGTCGCTTACCTCCCACAGCCAGGGACAGGATAGGTGTCGACGCAGGAACGCGCCTCTCACGTTGGTGAGGACTTTCTGGCGCTCCCCACTTCGGCAGGAGTGCTCTCCAGACTTGCAGCGCAGCGAATGACTCAAGCGGGCCTCATGGTAGGCCCACTTCTCGCAGAAGCCGGCCTCCCATCCGACATTCTGGAAGATTCAAATGTGAGAGTCAGCGCAAGAAGCCAGATCATCTTCCTGAACCTCGTCGCGGAATCCCTCCAGGACAGCCTTCTCGGGTTCCATATTGCTCGCGATTTCGACCTTCGCGAACTCGGCACATTCTACTACCTGCTGGCTTCCACAGATGCGGTCGGAACGGCAATCGATGCGGCTGCAAGATACGACTTCGTCATGAACGAAGGCATCAGGCTCCAGCAGACGAGGGCCAGCATCTTCTCGGTCAGCTATGCCTATGTGGGGCTCGAAAGGAATCTGGACCGTCATCAGATGGAGTTCTGGGTGACTTGTATGGTCCGCCTCTGCCGTCACCTGACGAACCTGGACATCAATCCCTCCGGCGTAGAGTTCGTTCATGCTCGCGAGGGGGATGTGTCGGAGATGGAGCGGTATTTCGCAAGCTCTATCAGCTTCGCGGCTCAGCAGGACCGCATTTCTTTTGGCGTAGAGGTCCCGGATCTGCCCTTGGTGACCGCAGATCCCTACCTCAACAGGATTTTAAGGGACTATCATCAGGAGAGCTTAGATCAGCATCGCAAGTTCCACGACTCGCTCCGCGTCAGGGTCGAGAACGCCATCATGCCCCGGCTTCCGCATGGAACAGCGACCATCGGAAGCATTGCAAGCGACTTGGGAATGAGTTCACGCACATTATCCCGCCGACTTGCGGACGATGGGCTGACATTCACCACGATTCTCGACGACCTGCGCTCCAATCTCTCGAGGCGCTATCTCCCGAACAGGACTCTGTCCGTATCGCAGATTGCGTGGCTCCTCGGATACAAGGAGCTTAGTTCCTTCGTTCACGCGTTCCAGCGCTGGACCGGGACAACGCCGACCGATGTCCGCCGGCAACTGAAGAGCGCGGAAGCACCTGACAGCCACGTCGGCTCCGATGTCACACAATAGACTGTGCCAAGGTGTGGAATATCCGGCCTCGCCCATCCGTCGAACGGGCGAGTCGGGCATGATTGTCATGGACCGCAATCAGTTCCCGACACCAGGACCAATCCAATTGGGCTTCAGCTTCAATTCGACCACGTCGCCAGGTTCGACATCCGTATCCTCGTTGGCCTTCAGCCTTACAGCGGCACCTTTGACTTTACGGACGATGAAGATCTCAGGAGGATTCTGCTCATCCGACATCAGCTGGGCGCCCACGCTGCCAGCCAGGGACAGCTGCTCCCGCACCGCAGCGATTTGGGTATAAAGTCCCTCAAGCGAGGCGATGGCATCCTGCAGCTCGCGCGTCACCCTGGTTTGCCGGTCGTCCGCCTTTTCCAGTTTACGCCGGAGTTCCTCCCTCGCCTGCCGCGCAACGGCGAGTCGGGCCGTCGTGTCCATTTCCCTGCTCTTCATCAGAACGGTCGCACGCTGCTCTTCTGAAACACGTCCCGGGGCCGCGAGACCGCGGCGGCTGAGGTCGACGATCTTTGCCAATTCATCCAGTTGCTGTCTCGTCGCCTCCTCGTCCTGTTTCTGTCCCCGATCAAGGGCCGAGACATTCGCATCCGCAAGTTCGAGCGCTCGCCCGAGATAGTCGCGTTCCTGGGCCAATGCCGCGACTCGCGCCTTTAGGCTGTTCATTTCAAGCTCGGAGATCTCTGCAACAACGTCCTTTGATGCAGGAGTGTTAACGGACGCCGGAGTCTTGAACTCCGTCTTTCCGTCCAGTTCGGCACGCAAACCCATCACCCGGATTTGCTGCTTCGACGCCTCCATAAGCAGGGAGTTGTAGCGACCACGGAGCTCGGCTCCCTCCAGGGGCGAACTGGCGAACCTCTGCCTTGTCATGTCGGCCCCGCCGGCGAGCGCGACCGCTTGGCGGATCGTGAGATTCGGCTTGAAAGGATAGGATCCTGCCTTTGCCACATCGCCATGGATGTAGAACGGGCGGTACTCGATGAGTTCGACCAGCACATCGGGCGGGCGCACGGACTCATTGGTCGAGAGAAGGCTCTTGAGCCTGGAGCGGAGATCCGTGAGAGCCATGCCCGAGACATTGACTTCCCCGACGAGTGGCACCGAGATGTTCCCGTCGACATCGACCGTCGTGCGCCGGCTCAAATCCGGACGGCCGAAGACGGCAACGTCAACGACGTCCCCGCTTCCGAGGCGGTACTCGGCCAGGGCAGTCCCGCACATCCCAGCGGACAGCAGAGCGACTGTCAGACAGAGACGGACGCGTGCCGTGACGATGCTCATGGTGTCGCTGCATCTTGCTGAGGCGTTGACCTGGTCCATGTCCGGGGCACCTATCCTGCGATACCAATGAAGCAAAGGTGTACGATGCATCGGCTCATTCCCCTAAGTCGTATGCGCCGTTAGGATCGGGAACACATCGACGTCGCTGCAGCGTTGGAGTTGCGTGAGTGCGGATTTGACCACCTGCGGCTTTGCGACGCCCGACCGCACCGCGAACAGGACAAGATCGGCCACGTTGGTGAACAAGAGCGAATCCGCATATCGCTCGACGGGCGGGGCATCAAGGATGACGACGTCGTACTCGGCCCTCAGGCTTTGCAGCACGCCCTCAATCTGCTCAGTCCGCAACAGCCATTCCGGCGACACCGAAGCCACATGGCCACTGGTAATCGCACGACAATGCGATCTCGGGTCATTCTGCAGCACGGCGTGCTCTGGAGCTGCCCTTGTGAGAAGGTCGACCAGACCGACCTCGTTTTGGATACTCAGAAGGCCATGAACTTCTGGATCGCGAAGATTGCAATCCACGATCACGACCTTTGAGCCTGCAATCGCAGCGGAGCGAGCCAGGGACACCGCGAGGGTAGACTTGCCCTCGTTCTCTTCCGCGGAGGTTACCAGAACGATGCCGATCTTCCTTCCCCGGTTCATGATGGCCTGAAGTGTGAACAGGAGAGTTCGGACCGATTCTGAATAACGGGAGCCTGGCTGATCAACGACTACATCCGCAATACTCGAGGGATGATGATGTTTCGAACTGGGCAGCTTGGGAAGAGATGCGAGAATCGGCACACCGGTGAATACTTCTACCTCATCCTCCGTGTGCACACGCCGGCTGTGCAAGTCCCTCAGATAGGCGATACCGACCGACACCCCGAATCCCCCAAGCACCGCAAGGAGAAGGAACAGTTTGCGGTTGGGGAAGCTTGGCAAATCCGGCGGGCGAGCTTGAGAGGCAATCCGTGCATCGGGCCCGACGGTATCTCGCTGCTGCGCGACCGCCTTGAGGCGAGCAAGGCTGTCCTGATAGACCTGCCGAAGTCCAATGTGGGTTTCCGACCGCTTGAGTTCTTCGTCGATTTCCGAAAGTCGGCGGGTCAGCGCGGCTTCCGCCCGATCAATCCCTCTCAGTTTCGTCGCCACCTGTTCTTCTAGGTAAACCTCAGCATAAGCGTTCGAGTACTGAGCAGCCCGCTTAGGATCAGGATCCGTGACATCGATTGCGATGACGTCCGTCAACCCGCGCCGACGAACCGTCACTTTGCTCTTGAAGACCCGAAGCGCTTGCGCGGCGGGAGGATCGACGACATCCGCCTCGGCATCACTTGCTGCGTCGACCTGCGCGCTGTCGGGCGCTCCTGTCGAGCGTGCCTGCTCGTCGGAGATGGCAGTTGCTGCACTGCCGACTTTTGGCGGACCCGTTACTGCCTCGGTCAGTTCGGCGATCCTTTGCCCCAGCCAACCCTGCTTAGGCAGAAAATCAGGGTCACGGTAGAGGCCGAGGCGATCGACCACTTGTAGAGCGATGTTGTCGGACTTCAGGATCTCGACCTCTCCGTCCGCTGCGAGGGTGTTCGCTACGGATGGTTCAAGGAGCCGTGCGTTCCTTTCATCGAGCATGACGAGCGTCGTCGCAGTGTACTCCTTCTTCAGGGACATGATGACGATCAAAGACGCAACTGTCACAAAAACCGTGATCGCGACGATGAGCCGGAGCTGCCGCCTCATCATCCTGAGGAGGGACATCAACTCGGCCACCAGGCGAGGCCCATCTGCGGCCTCATCAGAATGACTATTGAGTCCGCGCGAGTTCGTCCTTGCCAAAGACAGATTCCCGACGGTGCTGCCAACCTCCGGTCCGATATCGGGTCTACGGATGAAGGCTCTATCAACTCCAAGATTACTCTTCATGAGATCCGCTATCTGTATCTTGTTTATGGACGTTTTCCCTAGCTGTCTTCCGCAAGGAGAAGCAGTCGAGGCCTGCAAGAACCGTCCCTGCGGGATCTCGCCCCTACACTCAGCCCCTAGCTCGCCGCGCCGAGCCGAATTGGGCTCCCATGGCGCCGGAAAATCGCTTGAAGTAATGTTCTGTTCGTAGGTTACCGACAACTGGCAACGCGCGCACCCACTCCTTGGGAGTAAGCAAGGAGTATGTCGTATAATACAATTTTAAGTTGAGACAATGAGCAGGAGAGCCGTCCGGTTGGAGTCCGCTCCGGACGGTCGTCAACAATTCGCCGAGGGTCGCTTTGGCCACAACCACCTTGCGGATCGAGCGCCTACCCGCAACGCCTTCCCTTCCGAACCGTGAACGTCCTTCACGGGCTGCGGCAGCCCAGATCCCGCCGACATTCCCCTTCCGGAGTAGCTTGATCGTAGAGGCTCAGATCCGGCCAAAGGAACGATGATCGGGCCTGCCGTAACTGACTCGGCGACGCTCACCAAACGCCACCTCCCGCCGTCTAGAAAATCTCACTCCCTTTCGCCCCGCCATACCCCTTTGTAGCGGGTGCTCCAACAGGCAAATGATGAGATCCTGATCAGGACTTTGGCAATCATCTTACATGTACTTTGGAGGGGAAAGTATCGTGACAACGATTGCAGGCAAAGAATTCCATTCAAGTTCTGCCGCCGCGATAGAATCCCGCTCTCGCTCGTCTACACTTGGCATCGTAGCAGTCCTAAGCGCCAGAATCATCATCATGGCCGCGTTGGTTGGCTTCGCCGTCTCAGCGGTCGATCTTCTTCGAATATCTTTCTTTCTCACGGATGGCGCTGATGAACTCGTGAGGGCAGCTTTCGTATTCAAAGCTCTGATCATTTTTACAAGTGTGATCGTTGGAGGCTTGGCGTACCTCATTGAAGGCTCGCTGCCGCATCAGATCGCAAGCGTCGTCTTCTGTTCTTTTGCAATCCATTTGGCCCTTCTGCTTTTGCCGGCCTTCTGGATGATCCCGGGCAGTTTCTCTTTGTCCCTCACGGGAGCACTGGCATCTGCGCTGATCGGAATAGGCATAGCCGTAGCCAAGTTCGCTAACCGGATGCGATACGCAGGTATCATCAGCGAGGGTCTGTCGCCAAGAATGTTGAACAACCTGTCGTCAAGGTCTTGCCTTCTGACGGATCCTGCCGGCGACCCGAGTGAGTTCGATGTCGTGGTTGTCAGCCATCAAGCACTGACACATCCTGGCTGGGCCACGTTCATTGCGCGCGCTGCGGCGGCCGGGTGCGAGGTTCAAACCGTCACAAAGTTTTCGCGGGAGAGTGCCGGAAGGATCAATCTTGACTATATGGACCAGCTTGTCATCAGCCACACGAACTCGCATCCGTACTGCATCGTAAAGCGCGCAATCGATGTCGGCGTTGTTCTCTTTGCAGCACCGTTCGTTCTCCTGATCCTTGCGGTGGCGTCGCTTGCGATCTTGATGACGATGGGACGCCCGATTCTTTTCGTGCAGGATCGCGTCGGCCTCTACGGCAGTGTCTTTTCAATGTACAAATTGAGAACCATGCGCGTCTGCGGATCGAATGAGATCCAGATCGCGACGGCCAAGGGAGATAATCGGATCACGCCGCTTGGAAAATTTCTCCGGCGGTATCACATCGACGAGCTGCCCCAGTTGTGGAACGTCCTGAAGGGCGACATGACCTTGATCGGCCCCCGACCAGAGCAGCCCAACCTCGTCCGGAACTACGCTGAGAACCTGCCTGGCTATGAACTGCGACACCTCGTGCGTCCTGGCATCTCCGGCTGGTCCCAGGTCAAATACGGCTACGCCTCCACCCTCGAGGAAACCCGAGAGAAGCTTGAGTTCGATTTATTCTATGTCGAGCAGTTCGGCCCTGTTTTGGACGCTAAGATTGTCGTCAAAACGGCCATTGCGATGTTCGACCCGGAACATGTTCGGTAATATCCACCATAACAGGAAGCTGAAATCATCATGGCTCACGTCTGCGTTGCCGGATTAGGATACATAGGACTTCCGACAGCTGCCATGCTGGCAAGTCGCGGTCATCAGGTGACCGGGTTCGATATCAACCCCAGCGTCGTTGCATCGATAAGTTCCGGACACCCTCATTTCCACGAGCCCGACCTCCAGATGCTGCTTTCCGCCGCCATCAGCACCGGCAAGTTGAAAGCGCAAACCGATCCTGTCGAAGCCGACTACTACATTCTCGCGGTCCCCACTCCGCTCGGTGAAAGCAACAAGCCGGACCTTTCCTACGTTGAGGCGGCGTGCAGAACCATTGCGCCCTATCTGCGATCGGGAAACACAGTCATTCTCGAGTCGACATCTCCCGTCGGAACGACAGAGCGCATGTGCGAGATCATCGCCAGCCTCAGACCTGATCTACACGTTCCGCGATACATGGACGAAGGGGAAGTGTTCGACGTCTATGCATGTCACTGCCCGGAACGGATTCTACCAGGCCAGATGCTCCGAGAGCTCGTCATGAACGATCGCATTATTGGCGGCGTTACCGACGCGTGCGCCAAGCGAGGCGTGGCTCTTTATGAGAGTTTCGTTCAGTCCAATCTTCTGGTTACTGATTGTCGGACAGCCGAATTCGCGAAGCTCATCGAGAATGCATACCGCGATGTGAATATCGCGTTCGCCAACGAACTCTCGCTGATATGCGATCACCTCGGGATTGACGTCTGGCAGGCCATCGAATTGGCCAATCGCCATCCGCGCGTGAAGATTCTTCAACCAGGTCCAGGCGTCGGAGGTCACTGCATTGCGATCGACCCATGGTTCATCGTCGACAGCGCACCGAATTTGAGCCCGATCATTCGTACAGCCCGTGAGGTCAACCATCGCAAGCCGCAATGGGTCGTTGGAAAGGTCCGGGCCTTGGCGCGGCGTTTCAGGCGCCCGGTGGTTAGCTTCTATGGCTTGACCTACAAGCCCGATGTCGATGATCTCCGGGAGTCCCCCGCTCTGGAGATCGTGCGAGACCTGGCGCTGGACGGCAGCCTGAAGGTTCTTGCGTGCGATCCCTACGTAAGAAGCCTTCCTCCCATGCTGCAGGGCCTCCAGAATGTACGCCTTGTAGGGGCGGAGGAAGCGAGACGAGAAGCCGATATTGTGGTGTTTCTTGTCGGGCATCGCCAGTTCCACAGGCTCGAGTCGAATGGCTTCCTTAACAAAGTCGTGGTGGACACTGTCGGCCTCCTCGGCGCCGCGCAACGTCGACAGGAAGTTGTATCGGTTGCGCCACGCGCAACGAACACTCCCTCCAACGGAGGTTCGACCCGGAGACGGATTCGAGCCTGACATTCGCACTGGACGATTAGCACTATGCATGTTGCTCTTGTCGGAGATCACCCCCTGCCAGGCGAAGATTGCCGAGGAGGGGTTCAACGGGTCGTCGAGGTTCTTCGGCATGAGATCGCAAAGTCCGTGCGCGTCACGCTTCTCGTTCCGAGCGCCACCAAGTCATTAAGATACAGTGACGAATATGGAGAGATCATCTACCTGAAACGCCCTCCGGGACCGGGGTTTCTGACCTACTGGTCCTGGACGTCTATAGACGTTTTTAAAGAGCTCGAGCGGCTCAATCCGGATGTCGTTCATGTTCAGGACGTGGCTGGTCTTGCCTTGTTCTGGTCGTCTCGGAAGGCGTTGAGGTGCCCTGTTGTCTTCACTGCCCATGGAGTTCTGGAGGCGGACCTGTTGCATAGCGCAGGCGGCGACACCCTGCGCCGCCTGACGGCGACAATACGGTCGAAGATTGTGGAGATTGTCGAGCGCAAGTCCCGCCGGCGCTATAGCGACGTCATCGTCATCAACGATTATGTACTTGAGGCGATGCCCGACGTGGCGCAGCGCCGGCATCATTTCATACCCAACCCTGTCGACGACATTTTCTTCAGCGCCCCCTATCGTAGGATCGATCCGGAACCCGACTACAATCTCATCCAAGTGGGCCTCGTCTGCCCCCGCAAGAATGTTTCGGCCTCCATCGACATCCTGGCCGAGTTGGTAAAGCATGGTCATAAGGCACATCTCAACATTATCGGCCCGATCCGGGACAGAGAGTATTACTCGTACTGTTCAAACAAAATTCGGCATTTGGACTTGGCCACATTCGTGACCTTTCACGGCGGTTTGACGCCGATAGAGATCGCGGATCGAATGGATCGTGCCGACCTGCTGGTGCTGCCTTCGAAGCAGGAAACTGCACCGATGGTTGTCGCGGAGGCTCATTGCAGAGGGCTGCCGGTCGCAGGACCGCGAGCCTTCGGCCTGAGATCGATGGTTTCCGAGGGATCGAACGGCATTTTCCTCGACGGCCCCAGACCTGAGAATGACGCCCGGCGCATCGCGGATTTCCTGCAACGAGGAATTGATCGAGAGGCGATCAGGGCGGGCGCTCTCGTGAAGTATGAGCTTGGCAGCGTCATAGCTCGGACCCTCGCCGTCTATCGGACTGCTTCAGCAAAGCATTCCACCGATGCTCTTACCGCCGTGATGGCAGGCGCGTGATATGGAATTCCTATCGGCTCGCTTCACTGGCTCTGTGTTTGCGGCGAGGCATTGGCGCGCCGGGACGATCGTCCTTGGTATGATTGGCTGGCTGACAGGTCTCGCGCCCGTGTCGTCCAGCTCCCTTTTTCCGTTCGAAGGCACGAACGTCGCGCCATCGGCATCGTACATCCTGACGCCTAAACCTAACGCCGATTATGCGCCGGAGAAAACCGGCCGGGAGCTCACGGACGGGATCCGCTCCTTCGGCCGGTTTTGGTCCAACGGACAGAGTATTGGTTGGGAAAAGCGCTCGCCCGTCTTCTTCCGGCAGACCTACCAGGAAGAGACAGCGATCAAGCGTATCGAGATCGGAACCGGAAAGAACGCCCGCTCGATGATCGCACTTCCTTCGCATGCCTTGGTCTATATCGCAGGCGATGACGGTCGCTTCGCCTTCTTAGGCGACGTGCGAGGAGCGTGGCAGCGAGATAGTTCAGTTGCGGACGGCACCACGACGTTGTCGCTGAATTTTGAACCGGTTCGAGTCCGTCACATCAAGATCGTCTTGTTCAGGGATAGCCCATTTCTGTTCCTCGACGAGGTCAGAATTCTATCCGCAAACGCGGGGGCACGGGTAGATGGCTCCATGACCGAGGATCAGGTGACCGAACACGCAGTTGCACGACGGCGGTCCGAAGCCGAGAACAGAGCCGGGCAGGCTCCTCTCGGGCCCAATGAAGCCCAACGGTTTGCCTGGCCGCTCGCCGAGGCAGCTTCATCCACTGATCGTGCGCAATGCTCCATTGCGCAGATTTCTCCCTGGATTGAGGGGACAGCTCACGAGATCCTCGCGGCCTCTCCCGCCGCCATCGGTCCGAGCTTTCATGTGAAGGGCGGGTGGCTCGTTGCGGCCTTTCGGGTAGAGAACCGAACCAGTGCCAATCAGAACGTGCGACTCGATTTCGGCAACAGGGTCGGAACGGGAAATCCTCGCTCTTCGGTTGTCAGTTATGTTCTCGGGCTCGATTACCAGTGGCGGGCTGACGTCGTTCAGAATTCCGACCAGATTGTACTCCCCCCGAGCAGTTTCACCATGCTCTTGGCCGAGGCTCCGATCGTAGACACAGGCAATGTTCAACTTGTCACGACAATCGAATGCGGGCCCGCCAAGGCTGCTTTCGACCTGATTGGACGTGCGATACCCGTGGAGGATCAGGCCCGGCCTTACGGCAATCTATGGTCCTATTTGACCGGCCCTGTCGCCCGGACGGCAAGCTGCTGGCCCGAGTTTCACGATGACGTCGGCGTCAACACCGCAGTGGTCAACGAGACAGCTCTGAATCGCCGTGTCAACAAGAATGCGGAGGCGCTTCTTCGGACTTACCTTAGAACATTCTCCAAGTCCCGCCGGCTCCTCCTGTACATGGAAATGACCGACCCATCGTGGCCGCAGGGGGACGATGAGACCAAATTGGAAGCAGAACTTACCGAATGGTGGGGCTGGGTGTCTCGAGTTCTCAGGGAGGAGAACTACAAAGGCGAGATCGCATTCTACCCGATAGACGAGGTCAGGCCCAGTCAGGTTCGGCGTCTGAATATGATTGCCGGCATTTTCCGCCGGATCGCGCCTGGCATTCCGCTGTATGGGACCATCGACGATGCGTCGTCTCTGGAGACGGCTGACGTTGACATCGCGCAGGTTCTCGACCGACTGGTACCGTCTCTTCCGCCTGATATGGCTCGACGGAAGGAAATTCAAGTCTATTCGACCAAGCCTTTGGGCAAGACGCTCAGCATGAGCAATCACTATCGTCGGCTGTCTTGGCTGGCCTTCAGCGCATCGCTCCACGGTTCGGGCTTCTGGTCGATGTGGGATGCAAGCGGCACATCCTCCCCTCAGCTTGGATGGTCCGACTTCGGAGGTTCGGAGCGCGACTATGCGGCAGTCTACGGCAGCCCGGCAGGCTGCATCTATCCAAGCCGTCGCCTGCTGGCTTGGCGCCGGGGCCTGGAGGATTTCGCAATCTTTAACGCATGCCGTAGCCGGTCAACGGAAGACCTGCGTGGGAAGGTTCAAGCCTTTGTCAACAAGGAGGATCGAGAGGCTGCGGATTACGATGAAACATTATCCACTGTCGCGCAGAGCTGCATCGATTGAGAGCACTAGCCAATCAGGGAGGAGAATTCATTTTGCCAACGATGATCAGCAGTGACAACCTTACGAAGGGGCGCATTGATATCGTTGCGATTCTTGTCCTCGTATTTGCGACACTCAACCTGAACGGACTGTTTCTCTTATTATTGGGTACGCAAGGATTGCTATCCCCTTTGATCCTTTGCCTCGTTGTCACTCTCTGGATACGCTATGCTAGGCCGCGCGCGATTACTGGGACTTACGCATTGTTCATTGGATTCAGTAGCTCGTACTTGATCCTCGCTTCTCTCGCGAGCCTCAGCTCGTCGTCTTTCAGTGAGAATGTTTTCTGGATCAACGTCGCAACGCTCCTGCTCGTCTCAGGCTTATACTTCTGGCTGCTGGTGCGTTCAAATGCCGAGCTCGAGCGGATCCTTCGAGTTCTGAAAGGTCTACTTATCGCCTCATGCTTTCTTGTACTGCTTTCCCCGATTCTCGGGGAGTACTTGAACTACATCGCGGCATCCGATCGGGCCTCCGGACTCTTCGAGAACCCGAATGAAGCGGGCATCGCAGCACTGATGAGCCTCGTGCTGATCTACGCCTATCCCGCCCGCAGCGGAATTGTGACCTTCCTGCAGGCAGCTGTCGCGTTCTCAGCTCTAGCGCTCACCTTTTCCAAAACAGGTATTCTGACACTATCGCTCCTGATGGCCATCGTCCTGATTCAGAAGCGCTCGATCTGGCTGACCTGTTTGACAATCGTGGCTTTCGCCCTCGCTGCTTTGGCTCTGTCTGTCGTAAGCGAAAGCGACCTGATCCGCTTGACCTATGATCAGCGCGTGCGAATTGCCGATATCCTCAGCATCTTTGGAGGCGAGATCTCGGACCAGACGACAACGGGGCGGACGGACCTATGGACCGTCGGCATCCAGCGTATCCTTGCGCAACTTCCTTGGGGGGGTGGAATAGGAAGTTTCCACGCGCTGGAAGGGACACGTCGAACGGTCATCTACCCGGATGACAGCAGCAGGATAATGTATGGAAACTGGCTCGGCGTTCATAACGCCTACCTGATGGTGCTGGGAGAAGCCGGATTGTTTCCATTTCTGTTCCTCATGGCATTCCTACTGCGCCTCTTCATCAGAGGGGCCCAGGCTCGCAATGGTATCGTGGCCGTTTCGTTCGGGATCATCGTTTGTATGGACATGGTGGCAAGCCATGGCTCTCTCGGCTTCCGTCTGGTGGATGTAGCCTTGGCCATCGCGATGGCAATCGGTGAGCGTGCCTCTTTCGGTCGTTCGAACGAGCCGAGTGTTTCGACTCATGTCACATCCGCATACCGGCTTCGCCGGGCTGCAAGAACGCGTCTCTCAACGGGGATCCCAGGATGAAAGCCGTCGCGCTCTATCACCGTCTGCCCTATCCGCTGCGTTGCGCCTCGGCGAGCGCGCGCGGGCTGTACCTGCGCTGGTGGCGCTACAACGGGGCCACCGACCGGGCCGTGGCCGAGATCC
>NZ_JAMXFJ010000069.1 GCF_025460805.1 Microvirga sesbaniae
TTCCGACCCCATCATGCGGCGGTGTTTGCCGACCACGGAGAGAACCATGACCCGACAGGTGATATCAGCCGAAATGACGGAAAGGGCCGCTCAAAGGGCTTGACCAGGATCCCCGGAATAAGAGAACAATGCCACCTGCACCATAGGGGCGCGTGGCGATGAAGACGTCGGCGTAACGGGCCTGTTCCGCCACCTTAATCGACATGGTGCCGAAGGTCTCGTCGAAGCGGCGTATCTCGGTTGGCACCTGAAGTCCGGTGAGCCTCTCGGCCAGACGCTTTGACGTGGCATCGCCGTCCTTGCGGGCTTGTTCTTCCAACTCGGTCACGAACTGCACGACGGCGGCAGCGCCGCCATCGAACGGCATGGCAATGGACAGGTCAGGCAGAAGGTTGGTGAAGACGCCGATCAGGTGAGCCTGCCCGGCGGACGCAATGGCTTGGCCATATTAAAGACGGATCTCGTCCTCCGGGCTTCCATCCAGATGCACCATGATGTCCTTGATCATCGTCCTCTCCCTCTGCCGGCCCAGGCGAGAAGCGGGTTCGCCGAGCCATCAATCTCGACCATTATGTGGTCGAAATCAGGACCGATGCTTTGATCTAGCGCAACGCACTTGGCGAAAGCGGCTGTCATTGTACGACAATCCTCTGCCCTACCACGAGGGTGAGAGCACGGAGGCTGAAATGCCACTTCGCACTTCCACGACGCTTAAAGGTGGCCGAGCCTCCAACCGTACGACCCAGGTTGCCCCGCTGCACGCACAGCCAAGTAAGGCAGCCGCAGCTCACGTCTTGGTTCCCCCACCGGAGGGTTCAACGGATAGTTGGGATGACGCTCAGCTCCATCGCCTCCGGGATGTTCTTGACCATGCTGCCCATGCGAGCCTGGCACGCCTCACCGGCGGGCTGTCACCGGCAGCCGTTGCCGACGCCTACATGGATTGGGCCGTCCACCTGGCCATCTCGCCGGGTAAGCAGGTGGAACTCGCCACCAAGGCAGCCCGCAAATGGGCTCGACTGGCGCAGTTCGCCTCCCACTGCGCAGTGGGCGGAGGCAGATGCGAACCGTGCATCGAGCCGTTGCCCCAGGACAAACGCTTCACTGAGGCCGAGTGGCAGCAATGGCCGTTCAATCTCATGCAGCAAGGCTTCCTGCTCCAGCAGCAATGGTGGGACAACGCCACGACCGATGTAGACGGCGTCACCAAGCAGCATCAGGCCGTGGTCGAGTTCATTTCGCGCCAGATCCTCGACATGGCATCGCCGTCGAATTTTCTCCTGACCAACCCGGTCGTGCAGCGGCGCATCATAGGAACGGGAGGCCAGAACCTCGTGCAGGGCTTCCGCAACTTCCTGGACGATTGGGAGCGGATTGTCCGCTCCAAGCCCCCCGCTGGCGCGGAGCACTTCCAGCCAGGCCGCGATGTGGCCGTCACGCCGGGAAAGGTGATCTATCGCAACCGCCTCATTGAGCTGATCCAATATGAGCCGACAACCGAGCAGGTTCGGCCGGAGCCGATCCTGATCGTGCCGGCCTGGATCATGAAGTACTACATCCTGGATCTTTCCCCCGAGAACTCCCTCGTCCGTTATCTCACGGACCAGGGCTTCACGGTGTTCATCATCTCCTGGAAGAACCCGACCGCGGAGGATCGGGACCTGGGCATGGACGATTACCGCAAGCTCGGGATCATGGCCGCGTTGGATGCCGTGAACGCCATCAAGCCCGATCAGAAGGTTCACGCGGTCGGCTACTGCCTTGGCGGCACACTCCTCTCGATTGCTGCGGCCGCCATGGCCCGCGATGGGGACAAGCGCCTGGCGACCATGTCCCTGCTGGCGGCGCAGGCCGACTTCCGCGAAGCCGGAGAGCTCACGTTGTTCATCAACGAGAGCCAGGTCCACTTCCTGGAGGACCTCATGCGGAGCCAAGGCTATCTCGACACCCGGCAGATGGCAGGAGCCTTCCAGCTTCTGCGCTCAAACGACCTGATCTGGTCGAGGCTCGTCCGCCACTACCTCATGGGCGAGAGGACGCCCCTGAACGATCTTATGGCTTGGAACGCCGACGCCACCCGCATGCCGTACCGCATGCACACGGAGTACCTGAGGCAGCTCTTCCTCAACAACGATCTCGCCGAAGGACGCTTCCAGGTCGATAGCCGGCCCATCGCCGTCAGTGACATTCGGGCGCCGATCTTTGCGGTCGGCACCGAGCGCGATCACGTGGCGCCCTGGCGGTCGGCATTCAAAATCCATCTCCTGGCGGATACCGACGTCACCTTCCTTCTCACTAAGGGCGGGCACAATACCGGCATCGTTGCCGATCCAGGTCAGGCTAAAGGAAACTTCCAGGTTCTGACGAGATCCGCCAGCGGTCACTATCTGGATCCCGACACTTGGACCAGGGTTGCGCCCCGCTTCGAGGGCTCCTGGTGGCCGGAATGGGTGCGCTGGCTGGGCTCACATTCCGACGAGCATACCAATCCACCGGCCCTGGGTGCACCGGCGCAGGGTTACCCTGCCCTGTACGATGCACCCGGCACCTATGTGAAGCAGGCCTGATCGGCGGCCGTGACATCTCCCCGAGGCTATGGGGTGATCGCCACCTTCAGCACGCCGTCGCGCTGGTTGGCGAAGAGGTCATAGGCCTCCTCGATCTGATCGAGCTTGAAGCGGTGCGTCACCAGTGGCCGCGTGTCGACGCGTCCCGAGGCGATGGCTCCCATAAGCCGGCGCATGCGCTCCTTGCCGCCGGGGCAGAGCGTGGTCCGGATGGTATGATCGCCAAGGCCTGCCAGGAATGCGTCGAGCGGGATCTTGAGGTCACCCGAGTAGACGCCGAGCGATGAGAGGCTGCCGCCTGGACGGAGCACGCGCAACGCTGCCTCGAAGGTCTGTTGCCGCCCGAGCGCCTCAATCGAAATATCAACGCCGCGGCCATCAGTGAGGCGGCGGATCTCCTCGACCGGATCGGCCTTCGTGAAGTCAACGACGTGATCGGCGCCCATTCGGCGTGCCATCTCGATGCGCTCGGGCACGCTCTCGACCGCAATGATCGTCGTTGCCCCCATCAGGCGCGCGCCCGCGGTAGCGCACAGACCAATCGAACCTTGTGCGAAGACCGCCACCGTATCGCCAATGTGGATGTTGCCGCTCTCCGCGCCGGAAAAGCCGGTGGACATGATGTCGGGGCACATCAGCACCTGCTCGTCGGTGAGACCGTCCGGCACCAGAGCCAGGTTCGTCATGGCATCCGGCACCAGAAGGTACTCGGCCCGTGATCCATCGAGGGTGTTGCCGAAGCGCCAGCCGCCGAGCGGCTTCCAACCATGCTTGGTGCCGGCCGCATCCTGGGAGTGGCACCCGCACAGGCAAGCCTCGCTGTACCCGCTCGGAGTGATCGCGCCCGCGACGACCCGCTGGCCCTCGTGGTAGCCTTGCACCGCCGAGCCGAGCTTCTCGATGACGCCGACCGGCTCATGACCGATGGTGAGGCCTCGGGCCACCGGGTATTCGCCCTTGAGGATGTGGACGTCAGTGCCGCAAATCGTGGTGGTGGTGATGCGGACGAGCGCATCGTGGGGACCAACGTCCGGAATCGGCTTCTCGTCGAGCACGATGCGGCCGGGCTCGACGAAGACGGCAGCTTTCATCCTTGGCATGGCAACCTCCTCCTATGTGCTGTGTCGGTGCTTGGCCGCTCTCCTGACGTGGCCTGCCGTACCCCTGACGTCAGTAGGAGAGGAACAGCGCTACGGGGCATTGCTTCAGGAGGGACTGGGTCACGCCACCGAACATCAACTCGCGCAGCCGCGAATGGACGTATCCGCCCATGACGATCATGTCAGCACGGGTCAGGGTAGCGTGGTTACGCAGGGTCTCGGCCACGTCGCCGTTCAGGGCCGGCAGGGTCTGGACATTCACATTGAAGCCGTGGCGGGTCAGATGCGGCGCGATGTCGGCGCCGGTTACGGTCCTGGGCAGGTCCTTCTCGCCCATCACGGCGACCACTTCCACGGTCTCGGCCGCCCGCAGGAACGGCAGGGCGTCGGCCGCGGCACGGGCGGCGCGGCCGCTGCCGTCCCAGGCCAGGATAACACGCTGGGCGCGGAATACGGCCTGACCGGGCGGGACAACAAGCAGTGGACGGCCGCTGTCCATCAGCAGGGCATCGATCAGGCCCCGGTCGAGGGCGAGGGCTTCCGGCTCTGCGTCGACCACGGTGAGATCATGCAGACGGGCCTGCGCCCGGAAGACGGCGAGCAGTGCCGGATAGCTGAGATGCGGGGCTGCGGTGGACCACACAATTCCCGCCGCGCTGGCATCGCCTTGGGCACTGCGGGCCGCCGCCTCGGCAAGGGCGTGAAGGCGCTGGTTCTCCTCCTGGACAAGACCGGCCACGACCTTGCTGATCCCGGCACTCGACAGGTCCAGCTTGACGGAAGCGGCCTGGACAGTGGCGTGGGCGCCCGCCTGCTGCGCCAGCGAGAGGCCATAGCCCAAGGCGGCCGAGTTCTCGTCGGGACCGAACTCCTTCGTCAGGCCGATCAACACGCTCTTGATGTTCTCGATCATGTCATTCCTCCCTCTCGTATCCCTGGAGCGAGACCGTGGAAGAAGAAATCGCCCCGCGTAGGAACATCACCTCGATCTGCCGCAGAGGTTGAGAAAACAACCTGCGCCTGCGGCTTAGCTGCGGCTATGGCAGGGCATGAGCCGAAGCCGGCTTGATGTCCTTCGGCTGCACGATTTTCTCCCCACCCGCCATGTTCTTGATCAGGTAGGCCGGCAGACGCTCGGTCCCAGCCGGGACAATGTTGACGACGCAGTAGGTGCGTCCTTTCTCCCTGTCAGCGGCACCCTCGCTCAAACGGACAAGCTGACCGATGTGAAACGTGGATTGCATGGAACCCTCCTGAAGGCTTCGGTGGGATCAGCACCTGAGATCAACCACAAGGAAATCCTCTTAGGCTGCGAACGACTGGCCGCGTTGCTGCATCCAGAGCTGGTTCAACAGGTCGACATAGGGCTGACGCCTCTCACAGTGGGCGGCCCTGAGTTTTTCGCTGATGGACTGCTTGATTTCCTTGGCGCTGGCGCTCTTCTCGACTTTCTCCAGTTCGACCTGGTGCTCGAAATCGATGTGGCCTAGCGTCCGCGCGACCTCTTTCATCATCAGGTCAAGGCCGGGCGAGTACATCCGGTACTGATGGCTGGCGTGATTGGACATGTTTCCCTCCATGATTGTTCATCATTATGTGGAGCCACGTTGATCCAAGAACTTTACGGCATCTTAGGCCAGTATCGTTGATGCGGAGCAAAGAGAAACTCCGTATTTTTACGGAGACATGGCCCGCAGGGCAGCCCCGGCCACGCGGATATCCGAGGGAGCCGGTCCTGATCGGAGGGGAGCCTATGATCGATCAGCAATATGACGAGCTCACTCGGAGAATGCTGGATGACGCAGCGGGCCGGATCGAGAATGGCCCCGATAACGAGGACACCTTAATCTTCATTTCCAACGCGCTGTCTGACTGCACCACGGCGATCGATGCCCATGCTGAAGGCGTCGAGATGTCTGCGCAGACGTTTAAGTCCATGTGCAGAGTCCTTCATGCGATCCGCATCAGGATTGATGCCGCCGTAGCGCGCCCGTAGAAGCATTCATGCAGTTGGAGGCGATTCATCCGTGCGTCTAGTTAGTTCTCAGGCAACGTATGAGGTGTTTCCGAAGCTAAGCCGCGCGGGATGAGCCTGCTGATTTGCACCTTTTCAGTGGTACCTTCTGGGCATGACGTGGCCAGTGTTTGTGATGGGCCTCGCCCTTCTTGTGCCTGTTGTCTTGACCTTCGACCCGGCCGCAAGTCCAGGCTTAGGATGCCGATGCAGGCGAAAAAGTCTTTGCCGTTTGCAAGGCCTGCCACCAGGTCAGCGAGAACGCCAAGATGCGGTGGGTCCCACCTGAACGGCGTCACCGGACGGCGCTCGGGATCCGTGGACGGCTATAAGCACTCCCCGTCAACAAGAACTCCGGCCTGACCTGGGACGAGGCGACGTTCGCCGAGTACATCAAGGACCCCAAGGCCGAGGTGCCGGGCACACCGAAACGAAAAGCCGCCCCGTCAGGAGCGGCTTGAGGCTCAGCATGAGCTGACACCTTAACAGGCTGATCAAGCCGTCTGCAGGTTGGTCGCAGATTCTTTGCCGGTGCGGCGGTCAGCTTCCACCTCATAGGAGATCTTCTGGCCTTCCGCCAAGCCACGCATTCCGGCGCGCTCGAGCGCGGTAGCATGGACGAAAACATCCTTGCCGCCATTGTCCGGTTGAATGAAACCATAGCCTTTGGTTTCGTTGTACCACTTCACAGTTCCAGTCGCCATTGGATCTCCTTTTTGTTCCATCAGATGCGCTTTTGCCCGTTCATCGGGCCGTGAATGGCGGAGAGGTCAAGCATTCGGCCGGACGCGGATCCGTCCCAAATTTCGATCACCGACATGCTCCCTCCTCCCTTTCGTCAAGCCCAATACCTCTCGGCGGACCCGTCGGGCACTTGGGAGCCTCCCGTAATCGCTAGGCCGCGGCGAGGATCTCGTCGGCCGGCCCAAAGAACTCGTAGTGGATGCGGTTCGACCGGAATCCGGCCAAGGCCAACCCTCCCACGAACGCCCGCAGGAACGGCCGCGGGCCGCACAGGTAGAAGCCGGCCTCGTTCAGTGGCGTGTTGGCCCGCAACCAGTCCACCGTGATCAGGCCTTCATGATCGTAGTCGTCCCCGAGCCGATCCTCCGGCCGCGGCTCGACGTAGAAGGTTGTCGCGCGGCTGTTGGGATAGGCCTCGGCCAGGGAGAGACACGGTCCCTCATGGCATGGGTCGAGCCGTTCAGCGTGCCATGCACGTAATGCACAGCCTTGTTGGGATAGCGGGCCGCAATGGTCTCCAGCATACTTATCATCGGGGTTAGCCCGACGCCGCCGCTCAGGAGCACCACGGGGCGCGGCGACTCCTCGTTGAGGAAGAACTCGCCGGCGGGCGGCGCCACCTTGAGAACGGTCCCGATCTCGGTCTGCTCATGCAGTCAGGTGGAGGCGATGCCCTGCGGTTCCCGTTTGACAGAGATCCGGTAGGTCTCGCCGTTCGGCGCGCTGGAGATGCTGTAGTTGCGCTTGAGCGGGTGCTGGCCCGGCACTTCGATCCAGAAGGTCAGGTACTGACCGGGCTTATGGAGCAGGACAGGCCGGCCGTCCTCGGGCCGGAGCACGAAGGAGGTGATGACCTCGCTCTCGCGCTGCTTGCTCTCGATCCGGAAGTTGCGCCAGCCGTTCCAGCCGCCGGGCGCCGTGGAGAGACTGGTGTAGATGGCCTTCTCGCGTCCGATCAGCACGTGCGCCAGGAACCAGTACGCCTCGCCCCAGGCGGTGAGGATCTCGTCCGTGGCGGCATCCCCAAGAACGTCCTTGATCGCGCCGAGCAGCGCCTCGGCCACGTGAGGGTAGTGCTCGGGCAGGATGTTCAGGCCTACGTGCTTCTGGGCGATGCGCTCGACGGAGGGCGCCAACGCGCCCAGGTTGTCGATGTTCTGGGCGTAGGCCAGGATGGCGCTCGCCAGCGCCTTGGGCTGCGAGCCGGTCTCGCCGTGATGCGACTGGTTGAAGAGGTCGCGGATCTCCTCGTTCCGGAACATGCGCTCGTACATGCGCTTGGTGATCGCCAGCCCATGCTCCTGAAGCGCAGGCACCGTGGCCTTCACGAGATGGATGGTATTGTCACTCAATGTGTCCGTCACGGATGACCTCCTGGGATGCCGCATCAGGGGAAAGGGTGCCGACGGACCGGTTCGGCATGGGTGAGGCCCGCCGTAGGTTCTCAGGCGTTACGCCGTCGGGTCCGGTGCCGAAACCCAGGCTTTTTCCTTAAGGGATTGCCCTGACCACCTTCGGTCGCAGGCCAGACGGTGTCCCGGTCACTGCCGCCGCGACCGCGCGGTCGGTGTCTCGGCACGCTGAGCCTTCTCGGCGGCCGCCTGGACGTTTAGGCCCGCCAGAGCTTGGGCTGAAGGTCGTCTTCGGGATTCCGTTCTTCGGCAGCCGCACCCGCCCTGACGTGACGAGCATGCGGATGTGGGCCAACGCGCCGCGCAGGTGAGCTGCTGCGGGCTGGCATCGATCCAGGCAATCCGAGACAGGCGCCTTAAGGACAATTCCTGAATGGTTCGGCAGGGCGCTTGGGACATATCAATCCTGCACCCGCAGAGCGGGGGTTTGCCCAAGGATAATGCAGCAGGGCCACCATGCCAATCTTCCCAGGATCGATCATTCTCGTCATCGACGATGACGCCGCCGTTCGGCAGTCCCTTAAGTTCGCCCTTGAGCAGGAGGGGCTGGAGGTGCACCTCTACGACAGCGGCGAGCAGCTCCTGGCGGATCCCGCCCTGCCCCAAAGCGGGTGCTTGGTCGTGGACTATGCCATGCCGGAGGTGGACGGGATCACCCTGGTCGAGCGTCTGCGGCAACGACATGTTGGCCTGCCGGCCATCCTGATCACGGCTAAAGGCTCACCGGCGGTCCGGGAGCGCGCCCTGCGCTCCGGCTTCCAGCAGGTCTTGGAGAAGCCCCTCGAGGACAGTTCCCTGCTCGACGGCATCCACGGTGCTCTGGCGGCCGCCGCATAACCAGGCCCGCTGCGCCGGGGACGACCTCCGTAGAATCCCCTAGGGAGAGTATCTGAATTTTGCGGGATCAAGCGTGGGAGTATTGATCAACTCAGGTCAGACACCCAGAACGAGGGTTCCATGCACACCGCCCTTGCCGCCACCGCTTCGCTGCCCATCCAGGGCCCCGCCCTGCTTACGGGCGTTCCGTCGTTCCGCCCGGAGCGAGAAGCCGTCATTGTGGGCGCAATCCGTGCCTTCACGAAAGACGAGGAAATCTTCGCCGAAGGTGACAGGACAGTCTTTGTGTACAAGGTGGTGTCCGGTGCAGTGAGGACCTGCAAGCTCCTCAATGACGGGCGACGGCAGATTGCGTCTTTCCACCTGCCAGGCGATTTCTTTGGCATCGAGACCGGGGAGGAGCACCGCTTCACCGCCGAGGCGCTTGGGAACACGACCGTAATCAAGTATCGGCGCGGCAGCCTCGACACGTTACCAACCGGCGGTGAGGCCTTGTCCCGGCAGATCATAGCCGCGATGATGCGCGCGCTCGAACGAGCCCAAGCCCACATGCTATTACTTGGCCGCAAAAGCGCCGTGGAGAAAATCGCCGCTTTCCTGCTCGACCTGGCAGAGCGTGAGACTGACCACGGACACATCGATCTCCCAATGTCCCGAACCGACATCGCCGATTATCTCGGTCTGACGATTGAGACCGTGTCCCGCACCCTCACACAGCTGGAGCGCCAAGGCATCATCGCGATGCCGGCGCAGCGGCGATCGATCGTGTTGCGGAACACGGCTGCACTGCAGCACCTCGACAGTTGACCGCCGTCTCTGATGATCTGCACTCCACGTCATGATCGTCTGCTCCTGCAACGTTTTCTCAGATGGTGACGAAGACCTGCCTGTCGCATGGGCCCTTGTGCCCGCGCACGCTGGCCCAGGTCTACCGCTGCCTCGGCTGCAGTCCTCAATGCGGGCGATGTGCAACGACCATCCGCTCCATCCTGTCCAACCAGGCGTCCCTAGCGGCGCAGCAGCCCACGGCCCGCTGCGCGCAGAACTCCTGTGGCTCCCTGTGTGGCCCATCCCCGCGCCGCCCCGGGCGAAGACCGGCCGTGCTGCAGGTGCTTACCCATCACTCATCTGGATTGATTGCCACAACATCATCGTTCAGCGATCATGGCTGACATTTAATGCATGGAGGGAGTGTCATTCATTGATCACCGCCGCACAAATCCGTGCTGCCCGTGCTCTCCTTGGCATTGACCAACGCCAGCTCGCGGAGATGGCAGGGGTCTCGCTGCCAACCATCCAACGCATGGAAGCAAGCGCAGGTAATGTGCGAGGGGTGGTTGAGACGCTTACGAAGGTTGTCGAGGCGTTCGACCGGGCTGGGATAGAACTCATCGGCGAGAATTCGGTGAGCCGTGAAGGCGGACGAGGCGTGCGGTTCAAGCAAGTCAAGACCGCAAGCGGCTCCTCCTGACGCAAATGACCGCGACCGTTGCTTTGGAGCAATGATCCCTGCCGCTCCAGTGGCTAGAGGAGGCGCCGGTATGCCTGCACGGGCTGTTGACCTAACCTTTGCCGAACTGTTCACTCCGAAGCTCGTCACGGTCCTGCGGGAGCGATATCGATTAGCCGACCTCCGCGCTGATGCCGCGGCTGGTTTGACGGTCGCTATTGTAGCCCTGCCGCTCTCGATGGCGATCGCCATCGCCTCAGGGGTGAGCCCCGACCGGGGCCTTTACGCAGCTATTGTCGGAGGCTTCATCGTCTCGGCACTGGGAGGAAGCCGGTTTCAGATCGGCGGGCCGGCAGGGGCCTTTATCGTGCTGGTGGCGGCAACTGTCGAGCAGCACGGCGTCGATGGGCTCCTCCTTGCAACCATGCTCAGCGGCCTGATTCTGCTGGCGATCGGGTTCCTGCGGCTTGGAACCTTCATCAAGTTCATCCCCTATCCGGTGACCGTGGGCTTCACGGCCGGCATTGCCGTCATCATCTTTGCGAGCCAGCTCAAGGAACTGCTGGGGCTCCGGCTCGACAAGGAACCCGGGCCCTTCATTCCCAAGCTCCTGGCGCTCTGGGACGCCCTGCCGACCCTGAATGTCGCGGCCTTGGTAGTAGCTTTTCTGACCGTTGGCATCATTGTCATCGTCCGGCGCTTCCGTCCGCACTGGCCGGTGTTCGTCATTGCGGTGGCTGCAGCCGCCCTCGCGACCTGGATCCTGGGCTTGCCCGTCGAGACCATTGGAACCCGCTTCGGCGGCCTGCCCCAATCCTTGCCCGCGCCACATCTGCCCCCGATCTCCGCCGCGAGGATCGCCGAGCTTCTTCCCGCCGCCCTGTCATTTGCCCTGCTGGGCGGCATTGAGAGCCTCCTTTCGGCCGTGGTCGCAGACAGCATGACGGGCCGTCGCCACCGCTCGAACTGCGAACTGGTGGCGCAGGGCTTCGCGAACGTTGCCTCGGGGTTGTTTGGCGGCATCTGTGTCACGGGCACGATCGCCCGTACCGCCACAAACGTCCGCTCTGGGGCCCGTGGTCCGGTCGCAGGGATGCTGCACTCGGTGTTCTTGCTCCTGTTCATGCTGACTGCGGCGCCGCTCGCCTCCTTCATCCCGCTCTCGGCTCTGGCGGCTGTCCTCGCGACCGTTGCCTGGAACATGGCGGAAAAGCATGAGTTCGCGACGCTGCTGCGGGCCTCGAGGGGGGACGCCGTGGTACTGCTCGCCACGTTCCTGCTGGTGGTATTCCGCGATCTCACTGAAGGTATCCTCGTGGGCTTCGGCATTGGCGTGCTCGTGTTTCTGCAGCGGATGGCGGAGGCGGTCGAAGTCGAGCAATCTCCCCTCCTGCCGGAGGAGGATCGCCCCGACACCGTGAACGGCAACGGCCGTGAGCCGTACGATCCCACGCTCGCGACCGATCCGGACGTGGTGGTGTACCGGATCTCAGGCGCATTCTTCTTCGGCGCGGCCGCAACGGTGGCCGCGGCGCTTGATCGCATCGCAGAACATCCTAAGGCTTATGTCATCGATTTCTCGGCCGTTCCGGTGCTCGACAGCACGGCGGCTGCCACCATCGAGGGTTTCGTGCGCAAAGCACAACGGCACAACGCAGCCATCTATGTTGCTGGCGCCCGACCGCTGATCCGGCGGGTGCTACTCACCCATGGCATACGGCCACCGCGAGCCCGCTTCAAACGAACCGTGCCGGAGGCACTCGCGTCAGTTCATAACAAGTTTGAGGAGGACGAGCCTCCCGCAAAGTTCTGAAGGTAATCCATGACGAAAGGCATGGATGAAGGCCTGTTCGAGCCGACAAATAATTGTGCTGCCCAGTGCGCGACGGCAGATCTCAGATTTGGAAGCGATCGTTTTGCGTCGGAGCGTATGGCACTACCACCTGATTGACCGGCGCTGATGAAAGGGCACGACAGGCGAGTGGTCCTGACCCATCAAACTTTCCGGGCATTTTGATCCTTGAGGAGGGTCAGTGCCATGAAGAGATCGCGGTATACGGAAGAACAGATCGCCTTTGCCCTGCGCCAGGTGGAAAGCGGCACACCGGTGGCCGAGGTGATCCGCAAA
>NZ_JAMXFJ010000007.1 GCF_025460805.1 Microvirga sesbaniae
CCGCGCGGTCGACCCGCGACTTGATCTCGCTCTTGGGCGCCCGCTTGAGCTTGAGCGAGAAGGCCATGTTGTCGGCCACCGTCATGTGCGGGTAGAGCGCGTAGTTCTGGAACACCATGGCGATGTCGCGCTCTTTGGGCGGCACGTCGTTGACCACCTTCGGGCCGATGCGCAGCTCGCCGCCGGAGATGTTCTCCAGCCCGGCGATCATGCGCAGCAGGGTCGACTTGCCGCAGCCCGACGGCCCGACCAGGATCACGAACTCCCCGTCCTGGATGTCGATCGACACCCCGTGGATGACCGGGACCGTTCCGAAATTCTTGCGGATGTTGCGGATCTCTACTGAGGCCATGTCAAAGTCTTCCCTGATGATGTCCGCCGATGTGACACGTCATGTCCTCACCCTTTGACCGACCCCGCCATCAATCCCGCGACGATGTGCTTTTGTGCCGCGAAGAACATGATGATCGCCGGCAGGATCGTCAGCGTGATGAACGCCAGGATGAGGTTCCAGTCCGTGGAGAACTCGCCCTGATAGACCATGATCCCGAGAGGCCACGGATAGAGGGTATCGCGGTTCAGCACCACGAGAGGGAGAAGGTAGTTGTTCCAACTGTGCACGAAGACGATGACCGACACCGTCGCGAGGATCGGGCGCGACAACGGCAGGATCACATGCCAGAAGAACCGGAAATAGCCGCAGCCGTCGATCACGGCCGCCTCGAAGAGGTCCTTCGGCATCTGCCGGAAGGAGTTGCGGAACAGGAGGATGCTCATGGCCAGGCCGAAGGCGACCTGGGGCAGCACCACGCCCCAGTAGGTGTCGAGAAGACCGAGATCACGGATCTTGATGAAGAGCGGCAGGATCGCGGTGGCGGCCGGAAACATCAACCCGAGAAGCAGATAGTTCAGGAGGAAGGTCGCGCCGAAGAAGCGGACATGCACGAACACGAAGGCGGCCATCGCGGACGTGGCGACGGTCAGGATGACCGTCAGGACCGCGATGACCAGGGAGTTCCCCATCAGCTGCCAGTAACGACCGCTGGCAAGAATCTCCCAGTAGTTCATCCATTCCCACTGGCTGGGCACGCCGAACGGATTGACTCTCAGGTCGCCGAGCGACTTGAACCCGCCCAGGGCCGTGGTCAGCAAGGGGATCAACACGCCTCCGGCGACGACGAAGAGAATGGCATAGCGAAGGACCGGGGCGATGGTGACCGGCGTATCGTAGCGGGCAGCGGTGCTAGTCATGGCGCATGAGGACCCGTTTGTAGCCGAAGGCGAACACGACGCAGATCAGGAACAGAACCACCCCGACCGCACTGCCGAAGCCGATCCTCGTCCTGGTGACACCGTAGGTGTAGAGATAGGTCACCATGGTCTGGGTGCTGTCCGAGGGACCGCCCTTCGTCAGCGGCATGATGAGGTCGAAGAGCTGGATCGACCCGAGGATGGCAAAGAAGACGGAGAGCCGGATCGTCGACCCGAGGAGCGGCACCGTGATCCGCCGGAAGATCTGCCAGCCTGTCGCGCCGTCGATATGCGCGGCCTCGTACAGGCTGCGGTCGATCTGCTGGAGGCCGGCGATGTACAGCATCATGTGGAAGCCGAAATATTTCCAGATCACGACCACCATGATGGCATAGATGGCGATGTCCGGTTCCGCGAGAATGTGGATCGGATCGGCGCCGAACAGCTCCAGCAGCTTCGCGAGAAGGCCGTACTCGCCGTCGTAGACGAAGCGCCAGATGAGACCTGCGGCGATTTCCGCAAGGATGTAGGGCAGGAAGAAGATGAGCCGGAAGGTTGCCGTCCCCCGCACGCGGTCGGCCAGGAGGATGGCCATTCCCAAGGCGAGCGGGAGCTGGATCGCCAGCGACACCACGATGATCAGCAGATTGTTCGTCAGCGCGATGCGAAACGCACGGTTCGCGAACAGGAGCTCGAAGTTCCGCCATCCGACGAAATCGGTCGGCGCTCCATACCCGTTCCAGTTATAGAAACTGTACCAGGCGGCTTCGCCCATCGGCAGCGCGACGAAGAGAGTGAAGAGAAGCAGCGCCGGAGGCAGGAACAGCAGCACGATGGCCGTTGATCCGCCGATGCTGGTCGAGGACGCCCGCAACCATGAGGGTGCCTGGAAGACCGCCTTCGCCGTCCCACCCGTGACACTCGTCGCCATCATTCCCTCCCTGAACGCGCGGCAGGGAAGAGCGGCCGGGCCGCTCTTCCGGGATTTGGCCAGTTTACTGGGCGAGTTCCCAGGCTTGTTGGACGGCCTCGGCCGCTTCCGTCGGTTTCATGCGTCCGGCGGCGAGATCGGCCGAGATGTCATTGACCACCGCGCCGACCGACGGTCCAAGCATCTGATCATAATAGAGCTGGTGATACTTGGACTTGGAAACATTCTCCGCAATCTGACGCAGGATCGGGTTCTTGATCGCATCCTGGGTGCCGATGACGACGGGGATGTAGAAACCGCGCTCGGCCGCTTGGCGCTGGTTTTCCGCTTCCGAGAAGAACTTCAGGAAGTCTGCGGCCTCCTTCGGCGATCCTTTCGTCACCAGCCAGCCGTTCAA
The DNA here is from genome assembly GCF_025460805.1 of Microvirga sesbaniae. Taxonomy (GTDB): domain Bacteria; phylum Pseudomonadota; class Alphaproteobacteria; order Rhizobiales; family Beijerinckiaceae; genus Microvirga; species Microvirga sesbaniae. Next base: position 2,580 of record NZ_JAMXFJ010000007.1, read on the forward strand.
ACCGCCGAGGGTATCGCTCGGATCGCCTTTGCCGCCTGCAACCGTCGGGAAAGGAAACCAGCCCAGCTTGTCGTCCGGAATGCCGACCTTGTCGGCCGAGTTGGCTTTCATGGTATTGAGGAGCCCGTTCAGCATGAGCATCATCGCGCCCTTGCCGTCGCCGAACTGTCCTGCCGATTGAGGATAGGTCGCCCCGAGGAAGCCGGCCTGGAACGGCTTGAGGTCCACCAGTTGCTTGAACACTTCGCCGGCCTTGACGAAGGTCGTGTCGGCAAAGCCCTTGCCCTCGCCGCGCAGGGCGGCCTCGAAAGCGTCCTTGCCGCCGATCCTGATCGCCAGATGCGACCAATAGAAATGGACCGGCCACTTGTCGGCTCCGCCCGTGATGAGCGGCGTGATCCCGGCAGCCTGCAGCTTCTTCACTGCACCGAGCAGGTCATCCCAGGTCTTGATCGAGGATGCGTCGACGCCCGCCTTCGCGAAAAGATCCTTGTTGTAGAAGAAGCCCACCTGTGCCGTGTGCATCGGCACACCATAGATCTTGTCGTTGACGGTGTAGGCTTGCACCGCGGCCGGAACGAAGCGCGCCTTCCAGGGAGCATCCATGACCGGCGTCAGGTCCTCGATGACCCCCGCCTTGACCTGATCGCGCAGGACGCCTCCTGCCCAACTGTAGATGATGTTCGGCCTGTCCGACGATTGCAGGAGCGTCGTCAGCTTCTTCTTGTAAGCCTCGTTTTCCAGATATTGAACGTCCACCTTCACGCCCGGATGGGAGGCCTCGTAGCGTCGGGCGATGTCGTTCCAGAATCCTGTAACCTGCGGGTTCTGCTCGACATGCAGCATCCGGACCGTCACGTCGGCGAGTGCCGCGGTCATTCCGCTGCATGAGGCGGCGATCGCGCAGGCAGCCGCAAGCATCAGCTTTTTGTAGCTCATTGCCGTTCTCCTCGGTGTTTCCTCTGCCAGGGCTTTTCGCCCTTTTATTTGGATAGCGCATTAAAACGTGGACGCCAGATGGGGGGCTGTCAAGCGGTTTATCCCATTTATTACGGACATCTGGTGCAGCGGCGATCATTGACAGGCCGTGATCCCTCCATAATAAATACGGTATCCGCATTAAAGAGGTTGGCCCATGCCGGCGGACGGTGCCGCAATGAAGACTGCCGATCCCGAACTGATGCGGGCGATCAACCGTTTCCTCGTCATGGATGCCATCCGCCGCTCCGGCACGATCTCCCGCGTCGAGATCTCGGAGCGGACGGAACTGAGCCCCACCACCGTCTCGGCCATCACGGCGGCCCTCCTCGAAGACGGCCTGATCGTCCCACGCCAAGTCGCCCCCACGCCCGATCAGGTCCGTGGACGGCCGCGCATCATGCTCGAGCTCAACCCGGCTGCCGCTTCGGTCTGCGGTGCGAAGCTTGCTCCCAACAAGATCACCATCGCGGTCACCAACTTCCAGGCGGACGTCCTCGGCACGGTGTCGATCCCGATCAGGGTCGACCGCCAACCCGCCTCGGTCATCCTCGACCTCGTGGAGGACGGCGTTCGTTCCTGCATCGAGGCGACGGGGTTACAGGTCGAGGACATCAACAGTCTCTGCCTCGGCGTGCCGGGAATTGTCGAGCGCGCCTCCGGCATCTGCCGTTACAGCCCGATCTTCTCGGAGCGCGATCTCAAGCTCGGCCTCGATCTCCAGGATCGCCTGAAGGTGCCGACGACGGTCGACAGCGACGTCAACCTGATCACCCTTGCCGAGCAATGGTTCGGGCATGGCCGGGACCTCAGCGACTTCCTGGTCGTCTCCATCGAGCACACGATCGGGCTCGGCATCATTCATGGCGGAGAACTCTTCCGCGGGGCGAACGGTCTCAGCCCGGATCTGGGCGACCTGATCGTGTCGCCCAACGGCAGCATCGGAAACGGCTCCCTCCCGGGGCGCCTCTCCGGGATCGCTTCGACGACCGCGATCCTGTCCACGGCGGCCGATCTTGCCCGTGGAACGCCGCAGGAGAAGCTCCTGCGCGGGACGCGCGGCATGGACCACGCCGTGTCGCTCGCTCAGGGCGGCGACCGGCGGATCGCGGGGATTTTCGAAGAGGCCGGCCGGGCCCTGGGGATCGCCATCGCGAACCTGATCACCCTTTTCGCCCCACCGAAGGTCATTCTCGCCGGATCGGCCCTCCAGGCGGGTGAACTGCTCCTCGCGCCCTTGCGCGATGCGGTCCAGGCCGCAACGCCCGAAACCATCTCCGGAGTGACCGAGATCGTGGTCCATGAGTCCAGCGACGACACCTGGGCCCGTGGCGCCGCGGCCCTCACCCTGCGCGATCTCTACGGCGCCCCCTGGGGGACGACCGGACCGGCCAAGAAGCGCTAACGCCAATCTCAATCATGCAAGGGAGTGAACATGGAACGCCTGGGTATCGGCATCATCGGATGCGGGAATATCAGCGAAGCCTATCTCAAGGCCGCGACAAACTTTCCAATCCTCGACATCAAGGGAATCGCCGACATCCGACCGGAGGCGGCCGAGGCCCGTGCATCCCAGTTCGGGCTGCGGGCGATGTCGGTCGACGACATGCTTGCGGATCCGTCGATCCAGATCGTGGTCAATCTCACGATCCCTGCCGCCCACGTGGAGGTGGGTTTAAGGGCCCTGGCCGCCGGCAAGCACGTTCACTCGGAAAAGCCTCTTGGTCTCACGACCGCCGAGACCCGCCCTCTCCTGCACATGGCCAAGGAGCGAGGGCTGCGCGTCGGCTGCGCGCCCGATACGTTCCTTGGCGGCTCGCACCAGACCTGCCGCAAGCTTATCGACGAGGGAGTGATCGGCCGTCCCCTGGCGGGCAGCGCCTTCTTCATGTGCCCCGGCCACGAGCGCTGGCACCCCAATCCCGCCTTCTACTACGCCAAAGGCGGCGGGCCGATGCTGGACATGGGTCCCTACTACATCACGGCTCTCGTGAACCTCATCGGGCCCGTTGCCAGGGTGGCTGGCATAACATCCCGAGCCAGGACCGAACGCGAGATCACGAGCGAGCCGTTGAAGGGCACCATGATCCCCGTGGAGGTGGCAACGCACGTCGCAGGGACGCTCGAGTTCGTCTCCGGCGCGGTCGTCTCGATCGCCATGAGCTTCGATGTGCCCCGGCACCGCCACAGGCCGATCGAGCTGTACGGCACGGCGGGCAGCCTGAGCGTTCCGGATCCCAACCGCTTCTTCGGCGCCATCGAGCTCGCCACGGCGGCGAAGGATTGGACGGAGCAGCCCACCGAGCATCCCTATGCGAGCGGGAACTACCGGATTATCGGCGTCGCCGACATGGCACACGCGATCCGATCCGGACGCCCTCACCGCGCATCGGGTGAGCTCGCCTTCCATGCGCTCGAAGTCATGGAAGCCTTCCAGCTGTCCTCCGAGCGGGGAACCCACGTCACCATCGAGTCGCGACCGGAACGACCGGCCATGCTGCCGACGACGCTTCCGTTCGGCTCGCTCGACTAGAATACATCGCGAAACCGGGAGGTAAGAGAATGCGCGAGGCACTGATTGTGTGGGGCGGCTGGAGCGGGCACGAGCCGGAGCAATGCGCCTCCATCATCGCCGGCATGCTGGAGGAGGAAGGTTTCAAAGTCTACGTCGAGAATTCGACGGAAGCCTTCGCCGATCCCGGTCTGTCCGACATGAGTCTGGTGGTTCCTATCTATACCATGTCGAAGATCGAGAAGGAGGAGCTGAGCAATCTCACGGCGGCGGTCCGTGGCGGCGTCGGCCTTGCCGGCTATCACGGCGGCATGGGCGATGCCTTCCGTGAGGCGGTCGAGTACCAGTTCATGTGCGGCGGACAATGGGTGGCCCATCCCGGCAACATCATCGACTACCGCGTGAACGTCACGCGCCCCGACGATCCGGTCATGCAGGGCATCCGGGACTTCGACTACCATTCCGAGCAGTACTACATGCATGTGGACCCGTCGAACGAGGTGCTCGCCACCACCACCTTCTCGGGCGAGCACGCCCCCTGGATCAACGGCGTCGTCATGCCGGTGGTCTGGAAGCGCCGTCACGGCCAGGGCCGGGTCTTCTACAGCTCCCTCGGCCATGTGGCGAAGGAGTTCGACGTGCCGGAGATGCGCACCATCTTCAAGCGCGGCATGCTCTGGGCGGCGCGTTGAATGCCAGGCTCATAGAAATGGGATAACGCTTAGAGCATCGGACCCGAGACTGGGCCCGCTTTTCACGTCCGGTGCTCTCGTCCCTGGTCCCGCGCGGGCCATGCCCTGGCCTTGCCCTTACAGGATCCGGTAGACGGCCAGGGCCAGGATGGAACAGGCCGCCATGGCGGCAACCGTGGACAGGGGCGTGCCGTTGTGGAACAGCGACACGGCCACACCCATTGCGGCCCCGAACCCAAGCGAACTCGCCGACAGCATGGAGGATGCCAGCCCTGCGATATCGCCCATGGGCTCCAGGGCCAGTTGAACGGCATTGCCGCCGACGAGACCGAATGACAGACACACCAGGACAACCAGGGGCAACAGGAGCGCAAGGGGCAAGGGTCCGATCGAGATCAGCACGAGCAGAGCGATGCTGCAGGCCGCCCCCATGACCAGACCCGCCGTGAGCGGGTATTGTGGCTCGATGCCCCTGGCATTCAGTCGTCCATTGAGGAAGCTGCCGGTCACGATCCCCGACGCCGTCAAGGCAAAGGTCGCTCCATAGAGCGTCGGCGACAGTCCATAGACGCCCATCATGACGAGCGGCGAACCCGTCACGTAGGAGAACAGACAGCCGAACATGAGCGTCTGGATCAAAAGGAACTTGATGCTCTGCCGTGTGGTGAACACGCGCAGATAATTGCCGGCAAGCTGCCGGACCGACAGGCGGTTCTGAGCGCCAGGCCGATAGGACTCCGCATAGCACAACAGCATGAGGGCGAAGGTGAAAGCTCCGGTCGCAGACAAAAAGAAGTAGATGCTGCGCCAATCGTGAAACAGCAGCAGGAGAACCGACCCGATGGTCGGGGCCGACAGAGGAGCCAGCAGCTGCATCACCTGCACGTAGGACTGTTTCGAGCGCCCCGTCGAACCGGTAAAAAGGTCCCGAATGATCGCAGCCGACAGCGAGCGGCTCGCGCCGGCTCCGCAACCTTGAAGGAAGCGCCACACGACCAAGCTCTCGAAGCTCGGTGACAACGCACAGCCTAGCCCCGCCAGGGTGTAGATCGCCGTCGAGACCAGAATGACCGGTTTGCGCCCGAACCGATCGCTCAGCGGCCCGTACACGAGGGGCGAACCGGCGAAGCCTGCCATGAAGGCGCTGAGGGTCAGCCCGACCGTGCCCGGCGATACGGAGAATGCCGCTGCGATGTGCGGCACGCCGGAGAGGGCCATATCCGTGCCGAGGGCGGCCAATCCACTGAAGAGCGCGACCAAGGCCAGGAAACCGAATGAATGGGGATCGAGTTTTCGGATCATGTCGCCTCTGTGAGTGGAAATCGCCAGTGGGTGATCAACATAACCTTAGCCGATCGGGAGGCACCTGCCATACCTATCCCATCCCGACGGTCCCGGAGACAAGGAACCCTACCATGACACAGCCACAACGGATGGAGACCCGGCAGCTTGGACGATCCGGCCCTGTCGTGTCGGCCCTCGGCCTCGGTTGCATGTCCCTCTCCGGCGTCTACGGGGAGAGCAATGACGAGGAGGCTGTCTCTCTCATACGCCATGGGCTCGACCAGGGCGTGACCCTGCTCGATTCCGCCGACATGTATGGCTGGGGGCAGAACGAAGAGTTGGTCGGACGGGCCATCGCCGGGCGCCGCGATGAGGTTGTCCTTGCCACCAAGTTCGGTCAGGTGCGGTCCGAGACGGGCCAAGGCGTGAACGGCCGGCCCGAATATGTGCGCCAAGCCTGTGAGGCCAGCCTGAGGCGTCTCAAGGTCGATGTCATCGACCTTTACTACCAGCACCGTGTCGACCCTCACGTGCCGATCGAAGAGACGGTCGGGGCCATGGCGGACCTCGTGCGGCAGGGCAAGGTCCGCTATCTCGGACTATCGGAAGCTCGACCGGAAACCATCCGCCGGGCCCACAGCGTTCATCCGATCAGTGCCGTCCAGACGGAGTTTTCCCTGCTCTACCGTCAAGAGGCGGAGGAGACCTTGCGGACCACCCGGGAACTGGGCATCGGCTTTGTGGCCTATTCGCCGCTCGGCCGTGGATTCCTCGCAGGGGGAATCCATGATCGGGACCAGGTCAAAGGGGATCGCCGGGCTCAGCATCCCCGCTTTCAGGCGGAGCATTTCGCGCATAACCGGGCCTTGGTCGGCCGGGTGGAAGTGCTCGCACGGGACAAGGGATGCACGCCGGCGCAGCTCGTGCTGGCCTGGCTTCTGGCGCAAGGACCGGATGTCGTGCCCATCCCCGGCACGAAGCGGCGCGAACGGCTGGACGACAACCTCGGGGCGTTGCAGGTGCATCTGTCTGCGGAGGACGTGACCCGCATTTCCGATACCGTGCCGGCCGGCGCAGCCTCGGGCCAACGCTATCCTGACATGGCAACGGTGTACCGCTGAGCATTTTTCGGTGAAGCGGATCCGGTTCACCGCCTCACGATGGGAGCATCGGACAATCGGGATGACCGGCACGAGGCCCGGCCATGACGTGCGGAGGGTATCATCACCGGACTCGCCACTCTCCTGCGTCATCACCCGCTCACACCACCCTCCACGTCATCACCGGGCTTGTCCCGGTGATCCCGCTTCTGTAGGGCGCCGCGCTTCACCGGATCGGGATGGCCGGCACAAGGCCGGCCATGACGTGAGGAGGGTGTCAGGGCCGGACCGGGTGTTCACCCTCCACGTCATCGCCGGGTGTGTCCCGCTGAACGCGATCGGTGGACCGCCGAGCGCATCCTGCGGACGAAAGCGAGCCACGCTCAACGATGCGCCAGGCAAGAGGGGAGCATCGGATCCGATCCCAAACCTGGATCCACTGTTCACGTCCGATGCTCTCCGTCTCAGGAGCGCCAAGACCTGCCGTTCCGCCCAGACGCGAACATGATCGACTTGCGGCTTGGCGAGCCATGCTGGCCGCCTCCGTCGAGGGGCCGACTACCGCGGAAGCACCTGTTCCGCGAGGACCCCGCCGGTGGGCAGGCTGATGATGCAATGCAGACCGTCCGGCGTGAACTCCAGGCTGGCCTTGCCGTCCAGTTCATAGGCCAGCGTCCGCTCGATCAGCTCGGTGCCGAAGCCTCGCCTTCGTGGCGTCTCACCCGACAGCCTCACCCCCGTCTCGATCCAGCGGAACACGAGACGGGGCCCGCCCTCTTCCCTGGTGATCGTCCACTCCACCGTGATCCGCCCCTGGTCCGTCGACAGGGCACCATACTTCACGGCGTTCGTCGCCAGCTCGTGGATGACAAGCGCGATGGTTTCGGCCGCCTTGGGCTTCAGGCGCACTTCCGGCCCCGTGATGCCGGCCACCCGCTCACCCTCCTGGGCCCCGAAGGCCAGCAGCCCCTCGGCCACCAGAAGCTCCAAATCCAAACCGGCGGTCGGATCCCGCGTGACGGCCGCCTGCACCCGGGCGAAGGCGTCGATACGCCCGTCCAGGTGCATGGCATAGTCCTCCGCTGTCTCGCTGGTGACTGCCGTCCGGCGGGCGATGGAGCGGATCACCGCGAGCGTGTTGCGCACCCGGTGCTGCAACTCGGCCAGCAGAAGCCGGGCCTGGCGCTCGCTCTCGCGCAACGCGGCATCGGCCCGAATGCGGGCGGTTGTCTCGGTGAGAGGGTGGAAGACACCGCCCACCGCACCCGTCTCGTCCCGGATCGGCGAGAACGAGCCTGCAAAATGACGCTCCTCGAACCCGTCGCCCTCGGCTCGGCGCAGCAGGACCACGTGGTCCTCGATGGCCACCGCCTCCCCGTCGAACACCCGCTCGAAGACCGGACCAAGGAAGGACTCGTAGGCCTCCGACCAGCTATCTGCGGCAGGTCGCCCCAGAATGGACGGGTGGCGGGCGGCCGCAACGGCGATGTAGCCGTCATTGTAGAGCTGGATCCGATCAGCCCCCCAGAGGATTGCCACCGGTCCCGGCGAGGCGAGCATGATGTCGACGGCGGTCTTCAGGCTCTGCGGCCAGGTTCCAACGGGCCCGAGCGCTGTGGCGGCCCAGTCGTGCTGGCGGATGCGCTCGCCCATCTCGCCCCCGCCTGCGGGCCAGACCGTCCGGGATTGAGATGTCGTAGTGTTCATCGCCGCGCTCATATGACCTCTACAACGCGCGAGCGGCCGTTAAGGCTCGCAGGGCTTTCCCGTCCGCTCTCATTGGCACCGGGAGCTTGGTAAACGGCTCCCGCCCGCGGCTGGGATCGGTCGACACCCTCGTGGTTTCGTCCGCCGAGCCTCTCGAGCATTTTTCGGTGAAGTGGATCCGGTTCACCGTCAGAAAATGCGGCTCGGCAAAGAAGAGAGGTGATTCCACGTGAGTGGAAGCAGCTCTAAGTCGTTTTTCCGGAACGCCCCCGTCAACGCAGGTTATCCTCGGTCCAAGCCGTTTCGCCAAGCCGTTTCGCCTACGCCAGATTCCGCTCCCGCCGCGGGAGAGATGCGGCGGACGAGCATGACACGCCCAGCAGCAGGAACCCTCGGCAGTCGCCGGGTGCCGGTCGTGGATGACGGGTTCCACATTGCCGATGAGATGGCCTCGGCGCTCCGGAACCTCGGAGCCGAGGCCGCGGGGCCCGTGCCGACGAAGGATACGGCTCTGGCGTCGGAAGCTCGGCATGGAGGTGACGGCCGAGGGCGTGGAGACCCCGGGCCAAGCGCAGTGCCTGCGCGGCGCTGGGCTGCCGCCATGCACAGGGATATCTCCATGCAGCGCCCGTGGCCCGCTCGCAGGTGCCATCGCTGCCTGCAAGCTGGAGGACGAAGGCAGCCACCCAGGTTTCAGCGAGCGAGGCCGTACGCGACCCGGGTGACGTCAGCTCGTGATCGACAACAGGGTACCCTGGTCGGCTGATTTGATCAGACCAGTGCGCCCGTGGTGCCGACCCGCCGTTCGGCCGTGGCCTCCCTCAACGCGACAAGAAGGACGCCAATGTCTTCATCCAGCAGCGTGATCGCATTGCGGGCACACTGCCGGAAGTGTTCTCTGCAGATCGTGGGCTCAGTGTCCCATGAGCATGCCTGCGGCTGAGACTCATAAATGGCCTGAGCAACCAACTCGACCCGGTGGTCGGTCATTTCCCTATCCATGATTTCACCTCGCGCAGCCGCTCCAAGGGGAATGCCAAGGCTAGCCCACGTGTCAGAGGCTCGCCAGCAGAAGGCTTGCTCCGATGAAGGAGCCAAGAGAGGCGGCAAACAGGATCGACGCACGCTGAAACGACGGGGCGGCATCTGTGCCATTCTCGGGTTCAGATGAGTTGTCGTGTGAAGATTCATTGTGAGACATGAGCTTATCCTGACTTCGGATGATGTGGCATGGTCGCAAAACGGAGGCAGGTGGCGCTCTATTCCCTCACGAATTCTATCAAAGTGTTTCGAGTCCGTCGCAAGACAGCGCCTGCCTTCACACGGCGGCTGCAGTTGGAGCTAAGCGTTCATACCAGGCCGATGCTGGAACCGCCTGTCACGCTTTGGAGGAGCCCTCCATAAGACGAACGGCAATGTCGAGCTTGACGTAGCAGAGAAAATGCATCGCACTCCTGATAGTTGAACAGCGTGTTTCAGCGGTTCAGGGGTCATCCGCCATGCTCCCATGGCTGGACCGCCTGACATCCTCGGCTCATGAGCTTCCTCAGGCTGCATTTTGCCTGGCGGACGATCCGAGCGAAATCGCAATGGCGCAGCAGACGCCCGCCCGCTCGAACCGGAGGTCGAGCTGCCCAGCCAGTTCCTGTGTGATCGCCTGCCGGAGCAGGCGCGAGCCAAAGCCCGGGTTCGGTCGGCCCTCAAGGGTGGGCCCACGCGACTCACACCAGTTGATTGCCAGCTTCGCTTCATCTCCCTGCTCCTGGACCGTCCAGTCGACCTGCACGTGGCCCGATGGAGAGGACAGGGCTCCGTACTTGACGGCATTGGTGGCAAGCTCGTGGAAGGCCATGCCCAGCACCACCGCCGCCCGCGCCGCGAGGTCGACCTCCGGTCCGTCGATCCGGACGCGGGATGAAGAGGTCATGTAGGGCCCGAGCACCGTCTCGAGGATCGCCCTGAGAGAGGCCCCCTCCCAGTGCGTCTCGTTCAGAAGATTGTGCGTGCGCGAGAGGGCGAGCAGCCGCTCCTGGAAGCGCTCCTGGGCGACTTGCGGCGGCACATCGGGACGGGCCGTCTGCCATGCCAGCGACTGCACTGTGGCGAGCGTGTTTTTCACCCGGTGGTTCAGCTCGTCGATCAGCAGCTTCTGGCGCCGGTCCGCCTGCCGACGTTCGGTGATGTCCTCCACCACCCGCACTGCATACAGGAAAGTACCACCGGCATCCCGCACAGCTGTGCTGGTTACGCGCGCCCAGCCACTGCTGCCGTCCTTGCGCCGGAACTCGCTGTCGGTCGTGTAGGCGTCCAGCCCACCCGCAACCTGCTGAGCGAACAAGGCCAGATCGTGAACAAGGATCTCGGGATCGGTCACATGGCCGAAGTGCTGGCCGATCAGCTCCTCGCGGGTGTGTCCGGTGAGCTTGCAACGAGCCTCGTTCACCGACATGAAGCGCCCATCCCTGTCGACCTCGGCGATCCCCACGGCGGCATTGTTCTGGGTCGCCCATAGGCGCGCCTCGCTTGCCCTTAGGGCAGCCTCCCGCACGTGCAGCTCCGTGGAGGCCGATGCGAGTGCGCCTGTCACCTGATCGACCTCTGCCAACCCGCTCGGGGGCGACACCACGGGCTCGCCGCGACCGAGCCGCTGAGCCTGATCGGCCAATCCCCGCACCGGAACGGCGATGCGCCGCCCAAAGCTGCGGGCCAGGAGCAGGGACAGCCCGATCAGGCCCGTTCCGAGGCCGAACAGCGTCCAGAGGGAGCGGCGCAGCGGGGCCTGGACGATCTCGGCCGGCACGCCGACGAACGTCGTCCAGCCCGAGACTCCAGAAGGGGCATAAGCGCCGAGCACCTCCGTCCCTTCGAGGTTGCGCCCCTCCCAGATGCCGTCCGCCTCCCGGGAAGCCTTCAGGAACTCGTCAGGAGCAGCCTTGCCGACGAAGGTCTCATGTTGGCGGGAGCGAGCCACGACCCGGTCAGCCCGGTCGATCACGGTCGCCACCCATGAGGCGGGCAGGTTCTGGGCGAGCAGGATCTCGGCGATGCGCCTCGGCTCGACGGCCATGGACAGCACGTGCGTGACGGTGCCGTCCTTGAGGACCGGAACCCGGATGCTGATGATCGGCCGGCCCGCGGTGGCTCCGGTGAAGAGGTCCTGGATCACTGGCTGCTTTGTGGCGATCACCTGCTGGTCGATCGGCAGGTTGGCGCCCTTCGGCAGGGATGAGCCCCAGGGCAAGCGGGTGTTCGCCACCTGTTGGCCCATGGTGTCTCGGACCACGACGGCATAGTTGTCGGTTCCCTGCCGCGCCCAGGACCGCAGGGTCATCTCCGCCTGGCTCTGGAACGCCTCGAAGTTGCCCTCGAGCAGCGACGAAGAGGTGGCGAGCGCCTGCGCCGCCGACTGGATGCCTACGAGTTCGCGATCAACCGCGGCCATGATGCGCTGAGCGGTGCCGAGCGCTTCTTCCTCGTAATGGTGACGCTCCGCATCGGCATAGCGCCACAGCAGGATGGCCGCAAAGACGAGGCCCGGCAGCACGAGGGCGGCACCGAAGGCCATCAAGCACTGCCGGATTGTGTAACGACGCAAGAACATCATGCGGCCTAGATATCGCTGCCCCGGCTCAAGTCGAGAGATCACTTTCGGTCGCGATGAAGCGAAGCCTGTCTTGAGGAGCGAAAACGGCACCCGACAGCACTGTGCCCGGGCCCAGTTTTTCCGCGGCACGGATCTGCCCGGTTGGGACCGATCAACTCTGCCTTTTCGGAAGGACTGAGAGCCTTTGAGGAAGGGCTCGAACGGGGGAATGGCGGATCCGGATCCGGCTTGCGTCAAAGGTCGGCCACGGGTCAAACTGCGCCGTTGGGCGTGGCCTGACGAAAGATTGCTCCCCTGTGACGGCGGAAATTAGGGTTTCGTCTGCCTCGTGCCATGGCCGGGCCTTCGCCCTGAGGGGGTCACAAGGGTTCCTCGGCCGTGCGTGGCGCAACATAGGATTTGACTCCGTCGGCGATCGTCGCTTGTCTTCGTCGCCTCTGTCGGAGATCGAACCTTGCTCGTCCCCATTTATCAGATCGATGCCTTCGCAAGCCGCCGCTTCTCCGGGAATCCGGCTGCCGTCATGCTGCTCGAGCGCTTTGCCGACGATGCGACCCTTCAGGCGATCGCTGCCGAGAATAATCTGGCTGAGACCGCCTTTCTCGTGCCGGATGGCGAGGATTATCACCTGCGTTGGTTCACGCCGACAGTCGAGGTGCCCCTGTGCGGACACGCGACGCTCGCCAGCGCGGCGGTCGTGATGGAGCGCCTGGCGCCGCATCGCCGAAGCGTGGTGTTCCACTCTGCCAGTGGTCCCCTGAGCGTGGAGCGCAGAGGGACCGGCTACATCATGAACTTTCCGACGCGTGTATCGAGGCCTGTCGAGCCGCCGCCTCTCCTGGCAGAAGCTCTGGGACAAGACCCTGTCGAGGTGATGGCCGACGCGTTCAACTACCTCGCCTTGCTGGAGACGGCGGATCAGGTGCGCAGCCTGAGGCCGGCCCTTGCGGCGGTGGCCGCGCTGGATCGCAGCGGCTTGATCGTCACAGCCCCAGGCGACGGTGGCTACGACTTCACCAGTCGATACTTCGCCCCGGCCAAGGGAATCCCCGAAGACCCTGTGACCGGCGGCGCCCATTGTGCCCTCACCCCGTACTGGGCCCAGCGTTTGCACAAGACCACGTTCCGGGCCTTCCAGGCTTCGCGGCGTGGAGGTGAACTCGTGTGCCGCCTGGTCGGTGATCGCGTCGAGCTCGAGGGAAGCTGCGTGTTCTATCTCGAGGTAACGGCCGCGATCTGAGTCGGCATAAGGTCGAGAGCGGCCCTGTGTCGGTGATCAGGATCGGAAAAGTGCGGCGCCTTTCATAATCGGGATGGCTGGCCAACCTTAGCGTAGGCTGTCAGACAGGCTGGCCAAGAACTTGATCGCCTGCCTGCGCCGGACCTTCGCGCATTCTAGGAAAGGCTTGCCTCATACAGGCTGCATGACGCGGGTGGACGTTCCCTCGGACAGCTCAGGCATCGACGCGGCGTAGAGGCCGCCACTCGCCATGGCTTCACAAAAGGTCTTCCTGGGCTGCCTGGTGAACGGTGCGGACCGTCGGTCGAAAACCCAAGCGGCGAGCCAGAGTGGCATCGATATGCAGATGCCACGGATTGCTCAGAGGGTCGGCAGACGGCTCGATCACTTGGCCGACCAATTCCGCGAGCTCGTAAATCGAGGTCGGCGCCTCATCGGCAATGTTGACGACCCGCCCATCCAGCGCGCCGTCCAGAGCCAACTTCACCGCGCTGAAGATGTCACGGTGATGAATCGTGCTCAGCTTGTGGGCGGGATGCCACTTCGCGTCGATCGCGTGAGCCGGCAGGGATTCCAGATGTCCGTCCCTGTCTCCGTAGACGAAAGGAAAACGAAGGATCGACCAGTTCAGGCCACTGCCACGCAGTTCCCTCTCCGCCGCCAGCTTGCTCGCGGGATAGGCATGTTGTGGTTCAGCGGCATCGTCCTCTCGACCAGGGCGTGAACCATGCGCGTCGTAGACGTTGCTGGTGCTCGACATGATAAAGCGCGCCTTCGGGGCACGGGCCTTGGCTGTCGCGATGAGGTTGCGCGTTCCCTCGAGGTTGGAACGCCAGATCAGGTCGGAGTCGGGCGTACGAAACACCGCAGCGAGATGGACGATTGCCGAGACGCCCGTGACGGCATCGACGAGCGAAGCGGAATCGAGAATGTCGCCCTCGACCGTCGTCCCCGTCGGCGAAGCTTTCCCGGGGCGCACGAGCGCTCGGCAGTCGATACCGGCCTCCACGAGCCGTGGCAGGAGGCGCGCTCCTACCAATCCGGTGGTTCCGGTGACGAGGATTGTCATGTGTCTGCTCCTTTGCCGGATAATCGCTCGAGCCGCTCCACAGCACGCTCCAGGACGCTAATGGTGGTTGTGATCGCCGAGGCATCGAGCCCTTCGAACGCCGCTTGGTGAATGAACGAGAGATCAGGGACCTCGGCCCACAGTCTTTTCCCGTGTGTCGTCATCCGAAGGTGCTTCTGACGCTGATCATCCTTGTCGGCGACCTGCTCGATCAGTCCCTTGCGCACCATCGCCGCGACGATCGCGCTCAAGGTGGCTCGCTCGACTTCAAGAATCTTCGGCAGTTCGCGCTGCTTGATCGAACCGTGCCGGGACAAATGGTGCAGGACATACCACTGCGTAGCGCCCAGGTCATAGGGGCGAAGCGCGGCTTCCATGGCGATGCGACCAGCGAGATAGCACCGCTTCGTCCACGCGGCGAGGAGCGCATTCTGCTCGGCAAGGGTTGTTTTGTTAGGCACCTGACAATTTTGTCAGCTACCTAACATTTTGTCAACCGAAGTCCTCCAGGCAGCTCTCCCCAGGCGGCTGATCGACCTTCGCCGCGCCCATCGGTTTCGGACCGGATCGAATATGCGGTCGTGCCAGTTCAAGGCTCCCGCGGGCTCCATCGCAGTGCGCCGGCGCGTTCTTCAATATTCTCGACAACCACTCGGCAGAGCGTCCGACCGCGTCCCTCTCGACCCGGTGAGCAGAGTGAACATCTCGGGTCAGTCTGGTGAACTGCCCTAGCGCCACTCCCGGATGGGACCGAAACGCTCTCACGTCATGGCCGGCCGGTCATCACCCGACTCTCGCCGGCCATCCCGATCGGAAGGGTGCGGCGTTCCCAACGATCGGGATCACCGGGACAAGCCCGGTGATGACGTGGAGAGGTGAAACGGGTCGGTGATAACACCCTCAACGTCCTGGCACCCTCAGCCCTTCCTCCCACCTCGGCACGTCATGGCCGGCCTTGTGCCGGCCATCCCGATTGCTTGAAGCGCCGTACCTCAAACAAGCGGGATCACCGGGACAAGCCCGGTGATGACGTGGAGAGTGGGACAAGCCCGGTGATGACGTGAGAGGGTGCCCATCCGGCCGAGCGGTCAAGACAAGGTCCCGGACGATGCGCTAGTCCGGCGCCTGCTCCTGAAGGGCCGTCAGGGAGGCCTCAATGCTCCAGACGACGCCGGTCGGCTCGTAGGTGATCCCGGCCTGATTGCCAAAGCTGCTGGCCAGGCTTCGCTCAATCAGCCGTGAACCGAACCCCTTGCGCTGAGGCGGCTTCACCAGCGGCCCGCCGCTTTCCTGCCACCGGAACCGGAATCGAGCGCCCGCCCCCTCTCCTGACACATGCCATGTGATCTCGACCCGCCCTGCGTCCACCGAGAGCGCCCCATATTTGGCCGCGTTGGTGCAGAGCTCGTGCAACGTCAACGAGAGGGCGAGCGCGACCTTGGGTCCGAGAGGCACATCGGGTCCACTGACATGGATCCGGCCGTGGTCGTTGTGCGGCCGGATGGCGCCTTCGACGATCACCCTGATGCTGGCGCTTGACCACTTCTCTTGCAGCAGGGTGTCGTTCGCCCGCGCAAGGGTCGCCAGCCGCTCACTGAAGATGGCGCCCGCCGCCTCCAGGGAAGGAGCAGTTCGCAGCGTCTGGGTGGAGATCGCCTGAACCATGGCGAGCGTATTTTTGACCCGATGCGTCAGTTCCTGCATCAGAAGCTGGCGCTGCTCCTCCAGGCGTTTGCGGTCCGTGATATCGTAGACAGCACCGACCAACCGCGCCGGTTGGCCCGCGTCGTCACGCACGATCTCCCCGCGCCGAGCCAGCCATCGAACCTGCCGATCATCCTGCCGAATGATCCGGTACTCCGTGTAGGCGACCAGATCCTCGAGCGAGCTGGCCAGCGACGTTGCGATCAGGTGACGGTCGTCTGGATGAACGAACTCCGCGAAAGCACCGATCCGGACCGAGGTGTGCGACCCTATTCCCCAGATTCGGCAGAACTCCTCCGTCACCATCACCTCGCCCGAGCGGATGTTCCACTCGAACGTGCCGATGCCTCCGGCATGCTGGGCGATCCGGAGCCGCTCCTCGCTGCCGGTGAGAGCGGCCAGGGTGCGGATGCGGTCGCTGATCTCCATCGAGATGCCGACGACGCCGATCATCTGACCGCTGTCGTCCAGCACCGGCGAGTCGGTGACATGGACCGGAAAGGTGTGCCCGTCCCTGTGCCGCAGGACAATGTCTCCCGACCAGACTTGGCCGGCCCTGAGGCGGTCCATGATCTCCTCGGCCTGGGGCAGCCCCTCCGCAGGGATATTGAGTTCCAGGATGTCGCGCCCAAGTGCCTCCTCGGCGCTCCACCCGTACACCCGTTCCGCGCAGCGGTTCCAGTAGGTGACAATGCCATCGAGATCGGTCGCGATGACCGCCTGCTCAACGGCATTGAGGAGCTGCGCCTGGAAATGGACCTGACGGCTTGGATCCAGGTTCCCGGCCGAGGCAAGCGATGTCATGGCGTGGCGGTCTCATCCCTGAAGCTGCGATCCTCAGCCACTTTCTACAGGCTGCGGGCCGCTGTCGCCACCGGTTTGGCATCCCGGCGCCGTCATCTTGCCTCTTGCGGCCTTTTGGCTCCCGTACCGGGTCAACCCTCGTGCCGCGGGCCCCGCGATGCGTCGATCAGGGGCACCTGCCGCTCGCGTCCGCGACCGTTCAGGGCCACCCTGACCCGGTCGGCCAATTCGGTGCGCCGGTACGGCTTGCCGAGAACGTCGGCTCCGGCCGAAGCATTCTCTTCTGTCAGCAGATCATCGTTGTAGCCGGTCGTCAGGAGGATTCCCACATCGGGTTTCCGCTCGCGAACCGCATCGGCCAGCGCCAGCCCGTTCATGCTGCCCGGCATGACGAGATCGGTGAACAGCAGGTCGATCCTGCCGCCCGCCTTGTCGAAGACGGCCAAAGCCTCATCCGCGTCGCGCGCCAGCAGGACGTTGTATCCAAGGGCCGTGAGGTGTTCCCGGGCCAGGTCCAGGACGTCATTGCTGTCCTCGACCACGAGGATCGTCTCGGCCTTTCCTCTCGGTTCCGCAGGCACAGGATGCCGATCCGGCTGTCGGGTTGTCGCCACCGGTGTGTCCGCAGCCGGAAAGAGCATACGGATGGTCGTCCCCTTGCCCCGTTCGCTGTCGATTTCCAGACGCCCAAGGGACTGCTGCACGAAGCCATGGACCATCGCGAGCCCGAGCCCGGTTCCCTTGCCCTGACTTTTGGTCGTGAAGAAGGGCTCAGTCGCCCGCTCCAGGACGTGCGGCGGCATTCCCTCTCCCTCATCGCTGATGGTGAGCGCAACGTAGTCGCCCGGTGGCAGGTGGTGAGCGGGAGCATTTCCATTCAGATGCATGTTCGACGTGCCGATCGTCACGACGCCGCCCTTGGGCATGGCGTCGCGGGCGTTGATCAACACGTTGAGCACCGCCATCTCCAGATGAACGGGATCGACCATCACCTGTGGCACCCGGGGACGCAGATTGAGCTGCACCTCGATCTGCGGGCCGACCGAGTTCTCCAGCATCTCACCGAAATCGACGATCAGGTTGTTGAGGTTCGTCGGCCTGGGCTCAAGACGAGTCTTACGGGCAAAGGCCAGGAGCTGCTTGGTCAGCTTGGAGCCGCGCTCGGCCGCCCGGCTGGCGTTCTCGAGCGGCCGGCGCAAGGACTCGTCGTCCGTGCGCGAGAGCGCCAGCTCCAGGTTGCCGGAGACCACTTGGAGAAGATTGTTGAAGTCGTGCGCCAACCCGGCCGTGAGCTGGCCGATGCTCTCCATCTTCTGCGCCTGACGGAAAGCCTGCTCCGAAGTCCGCCGCCGCGTGACGTCGAGCTGGGAGGCAAAGAAATAGAGAAGCTTGTCGTCCTTGTCGAGGACGGGCGCGATGAAGCAGGCGTTCCAGAACGGGGTTCCGTCGCGCTTGTAGTTCAGCAACTCGACCGAGACGGCCCGGTGTTCCTGGACGGCGTCACGGAGCTCTGCGACGGCCTCGCGGTCCGTGTGGGCCCCTTGCAGGAAGCGGCAGTTGCGTCCAAGCACCTCCTCCTCGGTGTAGCCGGTGAGGTCCTGGAAGGCGCGGTTGGCAAAGACGATGGGGTTGTCCGGCAGGTTGGGATCCGTGAGGATCATCGGCATGCGCGTCATCTCGATGGCCGCGAAGAACACGCTGCCACGTTCGCCGAGACCGGGCTCGGAGATCGTCGCCTGCTGCCAGTGGTGGATGCCGGGGCCACCGGTGGGGTTGTAGGACACATTCTCGTGCTCGCCCGCCGCGGGCAGGCCGATGCTTTGACCCCCACCCTGGACATCGAGGGCCGGCGGGTTGTCGTCGGGCCGGGACTCGTCACTCTGGCTCATGGATGGCACATCGCCTCTAAACGAACTTTGGAACCACGAACGGGCTGGGGCTTGTACTCGCCCGTCCGCGAACCGCCATAGCTATGGCGGACCTGGTCGGTTTCAACCGCGATGGATCGCAGCTCCCCGGCCGCAGCCGCGTGCGGCTGGCCCCCAGGCGCACCGCCAGTTCCGGAACGCCCCGGTCGGCCGGCCCCGCGGTCCCGCGCCATGACCCAGCGCTCGAGGCTTTCGGCATGGGCGAGGAACTCCGACTGGCGCGCCAGGTCGATTGCGGCACTGATCCGCCGGGGGTAAAGTGACGCGTGGACGCAGCATTTGTGGCTGGTTGCCGACCTGATCCGGGAGGACGCCATGGGGCGCAAATTCATCGACTGCCGTGCCTTTCCCAGCGAGATGAACTGCTCGATCACTATCATCGCCGACACTGAGGCCGAGCTGCTGGACGCAGCCGCGCAGCATGCGGTGGGCGTGCACGGCCACCAGGACACGCCCGAGCTGCGTGAGCAGCTCCGGGGCGCGATCCGGGACGGCATGCCCGCCGAGGCGGCCCCAAGCCGCGCCGCCTGAGAGGCCGCACCTTCGGCGACCCATCCGGCGCCTCCCCCTTCGAGGGAGGTTGCGCCGCCTTGCGCCCCTTCCCGCGTGGCGGCTTGGAGCATCGGACGTGACCCAGAGGGCCGCGTCAGCGACCCGAAGGGCCACGCCAGTGACCCGAAGGGCCGCGCCAGCGAAAAGCGGACCCAGCTTTGGGATCGGATCCGATGCGCAGTCCTTGAAGCGGCGCATTGGGGCCCTGGCGGCCTGCGCTCGAGACCGCCCCTCACCCTCCGTGCGGCCTCATGCGGCGTGCTGGCGGACCGGCTCGATCGGGACCGCGATCGTGCAGCACACCCCCTCCCGCTCGTAGCCCAGATCGAGCTGGCCTGCGAGTTCCCGGGTAATGGTCTGCCGCAGCAGCCGCGAGCCAAAGCCGGGGCGCGGCTCGGTCTCCAGCACGGGTCCGTCCAGCTCGCACCAGTCAATGGTCAAGAGCACCCGTTCGCCGCGATCCTCGACCTTCCAGTCCACCTGCACCCGGCCCGAGGCCGTCGACAGGGCCCCGTACTTGACAGCATTGGTCACAAGCTCGTGGAAGGCCATGCCCAGCACCACGGCCAACCGCGCCGGAAGATCGACCTCCGGCCCCTCGAGACGGACTTGGGAGGAATCCCCCGCGTAGGGCGTGAACTCGGCCTCCAGGATCGTCCTGAGCGAGGCTCCCTCCCACAGGGTCTCGTTCAGGAGGTTGTGCGTGCGCGAGAGCGCCAGCAGGCGCTGCTGAAAGCGGTCCTGCGCCACCTCCGGCAGCACGCCTGGCCGGGTCACCTGCCGGGCCAGGGACTGCACCGTCGCAAGCGTGTTCTTCACCCGGTGGTTCAATTCGTCGATCAGCAGCTTCTGCCGGCGATCGGCCTCGCGCCGTTCCGTGATATCCTCGACCACCCTCACGGCGTAGAGGAAGGTGCCGGTTTCATCCCGCAGGGCCGTGCTGGTTACGCGGACCCAGCCGAAGCTGCCGTCCCGGCGGGTGAACAGGCTTTCCGTGGTGTAGGTGTCGAGTTCCCCCGCAACCTGACGGGCGAACAGCTCGATGTCGGCGTCCCGGGTGGCAGCCTGGGTGACATGGGCGAAGTGCTGTCCGATCAGCTCCTCGCGGGTGTGCCCGGTGAGCTGGCAGCGCGCCTCGTTGACCGAGACGAAGCGCCCCTCCCGATCCACCTCGGCGATGCCGACCGCGGCATTCTCGTGCGTGGCCCGCAGGCGAGCCTCGCCCGCCCGCAAGGCCGCATCCCGCTCCCGGAGGTGCCGCGAGGCCAGGGCCAGCGCATCGCCGGCCTGGTCGACCTCGGCCAGGCCGCTCGCGGGTGCCGCGATCAGCTCGCCCCGTCCGACCCCCTGCGCCAGTGATACCAGGCCGTTCACCGGTCTGGCGATGCTGCGGGCGACCAACCACGCCATGGCGGCCGCAAGGGCCAGCAGCAACCCTCCGGCCACGGCGAGATAGAGGACGGACCGCCATGCGGCACCTGTGATCTCCGACCGGGGGACCGCGACGATGGTCGACCATCCCGAACCGGGCGAACGCGCGAAGGCGAGCAGGGTCGGGATGCCATCCAGGGAAGTACTCTCGGCGACGCCTTGCCGCTCCTCGGCCAGGGTGCGCGTCATGTCGTTGGGCGTCGCCGACCTCCCCACGAATTGCTCGGCATCCCGGCTCCGGGCCGCAACCGTCCCGTTGCGGTCCACGATGGTCCCGATCCAGGTTGGGGGAAGCCCTTGATCGGCCAGGATCCGGCTCACGGTATCGGTGAGCATGTTGACGCTGATGAAAAGCTCGGAGCCATCATTGGCGGTCACGAGGGTATCGACGCCGACCACCGGCTGCTTGGCCACGAAGCCTCTGAAAAGGTTGCTGATCCGCAATGTCCCGACGGCCGAGCCCTTTCGATAGTCCATGTTCCCGATGAGAGGCAGCGGACTACCGGGCGGGAGCCACGTGTTGACGACCTGTGCCCGATTATCGGAGACGCTGACCCAGGCCCCTGGGATCCGGATCGCCGCCCGGGCACGGGCATCGAACGCGGCGTAATCCTTGCCGAGAAGCTGCGGCGACGTCGACAGCGCCCAGAGCAGCGCCTCGGCCTGTCCGAACTGGCGATCGACCACGAGCGACAGCGCGCGGGCGGTTTCCTGAAGATGCTTCTCGACCTCCCGTCGATCATGACGATACCCGGCATAGACCAACAGGCCGGCCGCGGCGAGCGCCGGGATCAGCAGGACGAGTGTGAGGAGGAGCAGGCGCGAGCGCATGGTCGAGAGATGCGGACGCGTGACCTTCCGCGATCCACTCTCCGGAACAGCGATGGAGTTGCCCACGGGATGATCACTCCTGCCTCGGACATGGAGACCTGACATAGATGGAGCCATCCATGACCTTGGCCATGGCGATTTGCAAGAAGGGATTCGGATATCGGACAGCCCCCCGTAAATCAGGAGGCTCGACCCCGGGTCGACGGCGCGTTTCCCGGTTCGGCCCGCATTGCCTTTTGCGCTTACGACAGAGTGGCGGCTTGGTTGAGGCCGAGCCAGTAGGCGTGGATCTGCTCGACCATCCGCAGCAGGTCATCCGAACGGGCCGGCTTCACCAGATAGGAGTTCGCTCCGAGATCATAGGCCCGCTTCAGGTCTATGCTCTCCCGGGAGGAGGTCAGGATGATCACGGGAACCCGGCGGAGGACCGGATGGGCCTTGATCCATTCCAGCACCTCGAAGCCGGAGCGGCCAGGCAGCTTGAGGTCGAGCAGGATGACCGCCGGGCTGGCCCCCAGAGCCCCGCCATGAGCGCCCTCGAGGGACGCCACGGCCTCCTCGCCATTCACGGCGAAGCGGAGCGGCATCGCGATCCCGGCTTTCCGGAAGGCCCGTGCGAGAAGGTCCCGGTCATCGGGATTGTCCTCCACGACCAGGATCGTCGTACCACCATCCGTCATTGATCCACCTCCCCGACCGCGCCCCGCAGTTCGATCCAGAACCGGCTGCCCCGTCCTGCTTCGGCATCGACCCCGCAGCGCCCGCCCATGCGCTCCAGGCTGCGGCGCACGATGGCCAGCCCGATCCCGGTGCCCGGGTACGTCTCGACCCCGTGCAGGCGGTGAAACGGCTCGAAGATGCGCTCCCGATGCGAAGGGTCGATGCCGATGCCGTTGTCCTCGACCCAGAGTCGCACCCATTCTCCTCGGTTCTCCGACCGAATGCGGATATGGGGCGTCTCTCCGGGCGCCATGAACTTGACCGCGTTCGCGACCAGGTTGTCGAGAACCAGCTCCAGCGCCGCGGGATGCGCCGCCACGGTGCCCAACGGGTGCCCGACCTCGATCACGGCGCCCGTCTCCTCGATCCGCGGCCGGGCATGGGCGAGCACCCGGGCAACGGCCTCCTCCAGGCTGACCGGGCGGACCCTCACCTCCTCGCGGCTCATCCGGCTGTAGGTCAGGATGTCCTGGATCAGCGCCTCCATCCGCTCGGCCGCCGCCATGATCCTCGAGGTGAACCGCCGTCCTTCCTCCGGCAGCTTCGGGGCGTAATCCTCCGCGAGGGCGTCGGCATAACCATGCATGGCCCGCAGCGGTGCCCGCAGATCATGGGAGATCGTGTAGGCAAAGGCATCGAGTTCGCGGTTGACCTGGGTCAGCTCCTCGGTGCGGTTCTCGACCTGCCGCTCGAGATCCTGCCGGAAGCCCCGCTCGGCCGCGAGCAGTCTGGCATCGGCCCGCTGCCGGGCGAGCCAGAGCACCCCAACGACGATGACGGCCACGGCCAGCAGCGCTGTCAGCCCTGAGATCCGGGCAGCCCATCGCGCCTGGTCCTCCAGGAGCTGGGAGCGGGAGACCATGATCTCCTGCTCGGCCTGCTCGAACTCGTCGACAACGGCCTGGATGTCTTCCATCAGCGTCTGCCCGACATCCGTGCGCACAACCGCCAGGGCCGCCTCGAAGCCTTGCTCGCGCAACGCGACGGTATTGGCCAGCTCCGCCAACTTGCCCTCGAGCAGCGGCCGCAGCCGATGCAGGCGGGCGATCTGGGCAGGATCGCGGACGGCGCTTTCCAGGTCGCGGAACTCGGCCCAGAGGCGCTCGATCGCGGTCTCGTACGGAACGAGGTAGCGGCGCTCACCCGTCAGGATGAAGCCCCGCTGGCCCGTCTCGGCGGCCCGCACGACGACGTTCAACTCGGCCATGTTGCGCAGGATGGAGCTGGTGCGCAGGACGAAGGCGCGGTTCTCCGCGACGCGCCCGAGGAAGAGGTTCAGGCTGACCGCGCTCGTCAGCAGCAGCAGGGCGGCGATCAGGAACGCGAGCGTGCCGGGGGCGGGCCCGCGGCGGGACGGCTCCCGGGGATGGGTGCCCTGGTCTCGACCGCCGGGGACCGACCCGGCCACATGCCTGGCTCCAGACAGGATCAATGGCCCTGCCTCCGCGTTGGCTCCGGTGCCGGATGCACCCCGTCCGGTCCTGTTCTCGGTGAGTTCGATCCCATGCACATCCTTTTCGTCGACGACGACCCCGACATCCGTACGCTGGCAATTCGGGCCGTCCTCCAGGAGTTCCCCGATGGGGAGGTCAATCAGGCCAGTGATCTCGTCTCCCTCGAGAGGGTCTTGCACCAACACGCGCCGGATATTCTCGTCACCGACCTCGACCTGCGCTGGACGGACGGCTTCGCGGTGTTCGACCGGGTCAAGGCGGCCAACCCGCAATGCTGCGCCGTCATGTTCACCGGCACGGGCAACGAGGAACTCGCCGTCCGGGCGATCCGGCACGGCTTCGACGATTACGTGGTCAAAGGGACCCACCAGCTCCGCCGCCTCGCCACGGCCGTTCGCGCGGCCCACGACCGCAACCAGGAACTCCGCCAACAGAGCGAGAACCGGGAGCTCGTGCTGAAGGAGCTGTACCATCGGCTGCACAACAACCTCCAGATGGTGATCAGCCTCCTGCGCATGACCGAGAAGACCCTCGAGAGCCCGCGCGACCGGGATCAGCTCGCCGACCTGGGGCGCCGCATCCAGGCTCTCAGTGCCCTTCAGGCCGAGTTCTACCAATCCGAGGACTTCCGCAGGGTGAACGTCGCCGGCTTCCTCGACCGCCTGGCCCGGAACCTCGTGGGGCTGGCGGGAGGACGCGTGACGCTGTCGTGCGACCTGGAAGAAACGGAGATGCCGGTTGACGTAGCAGTGCCGTTCGGGTTGATGGCGAACGAGATCATGACCAACGCCCTCAAGCACGCCTTCCCGGGCGGACGCACGGGCCACCTGTCCGTCCGGCTCGCGCGGACGGAGGGACGGCTGGACCTGACCATTGGCGACAACGGCTCGGGTTACACAGGGAGCGTGCCGGCGGAAGGCTCCGGGCTGGGCATGCGCCTCGTCCGGCGTCTGGCTGACCAGATTGGGGCCGAGGTGTCGTTCGAGGCGAACGGAACGGGAACCACATGCCGGATCAAAATTCCAATGTGAACGGTGGATTGCGCGTGCTCGTCGTAGAGGACGAGTGGCTCGTCGCCGACTACATCGTGGACGTCCTCGAGGAGGCCGGGCACGAGGTGGTCGCGACCGTGGCAACAGGCGAAAAGGCCCTCGAGTCTCTGGAACGGACCGGGATCGACGTGGCCCTCCTCGACATCAAGCTGAAGGGAACCCTGAGCGGGATCGATGTAGCGCGGGCGGCGCGGGCCCAGGGCATTCCGCACGTGTTCATCACGGGATCGGGCGATCCGGCCACCCGGACGGCGGCCGAGGCCACCGGACCGCTCGGCTTCCTCCAGAAGCCGTTCAGCCGGGAGGGGCTGATGGCGATCCTCGCAGGATCCATGCGGCAGGAGAAGGCGCACGGGAACTGACGATCCTCATGGCATCGGGCGCAAAATTGGGAATCGGTTCTGCGTGAAAAGATGTTTTGAAACAAAAGCTTGAAGCATCGGGCGTGAGGTCGCCGACCCATCCGCTGCTCGAGCCCCCGGTCACCGCCGCTCCGGCTTGCTCCAGGACCTGTGCGATGTCGTCGGCGATGAAGTCCTCGTCCTGTTCCTGGCGGCCCCAGAGCTTCGATGCGGCCTCTGGCCCGGCCGTTCCGCAGCGATCCCGGCGTGGCCATCGGCCCATGAGCGCAGTGTCGGGGATCAGGATGAACGCGGCATCCGGTGGTCGCCGGGGGTGATTCCGGATCCGTGCAGGAACTCGATGGGCTGGCCGGGATCCTGACAGATGATGCGACCGCCTACGACCGCGACGGTCATTCGGCCGATGCACCGGATGAGACCTGTCGCACGGTGAGTGCATCGGAACCCGATAAGCGGTCCTGCAGCTTTCCGTCGTCCCGAACCGAACTATATCGCTGACACGGACGCGGCTTCCTGCGTCAATGGCTTTGCAAGGTGGATCATGAGTTTCGTCACGTTCGAGGCGACCTTGTCTCATTCCAGTCCCCCTGAAGGCTGGAGCCGAGCGTTGCAGGCCCTCTGGTGGGATGCCCGGGATGACTGGGACAGGGCGCACGGCCTTGTCCAGATGGACGAGGCCGACCGTCAATGCGCCTGGGTCCACGCCTATCTGCATCGCAAGGAAGGCGATCTCTCGAATGCGGGGTACTGGTACAGGCGGGCGGGCCAACCCGTCGCGACCGGGTCCCTCACGCAGGAGCGCCAGGCGATCGCGGACACCATGATCCGCGACGCGTCACGGAAGGAGTGACGGCGGCCGAGCCGTGGAAGACAGGCCTGCAAAGGCTGTCCGCACGTCCACCGCACATGGGATCTCGAATGTTCAAGGCAATTGCCTCAAGCATCGGACTTGTCGTCGACCTCACGTCCGATGCTCTCGTCGCCTCACCGGATCTTATCGTGAAGCGCTCGATGTGATGGACTCGATCACATCAGACGCTTTGTCGAAAGCGGCACCTCGGTCCGTGATGCCGTGGCGGCGAGCGATGAACTGGAAGTCGTTGTAAACGGTCCATACGGCACCGGTCTCGTCCTCCGAAACCAGCAGCCGGACCGGCCAGTCGATCCCTGCATCCGGGTTGGACGTGATGAACTGCGAGCCGAGTGCTGGATTGCCGAACACCAGTAGCGTTGACGGCCTCAGCTTGATTCCGGCCTCGGAAGCGAGCTTCGATTGATCGACCGCGAGGAAGAACTGGATGCCCTTTGCCGCGATGTCCTGCTCGATCCGGTCGATGGTCTCTTTGAACGGGTAAGCGCTCCTGACGCGGACGAGCCCGTTCTCGAGCACTTGCCGGGTCGACTCCTCCGCCTTCGCGCCGGCAGACACTAGGGCGAAGGTGAACGGGATGAGGGTCGCTGCGGCGAGAGTTGCGATGCGGGATGTCATGGATGGGTCCTCCTGGTTGCCGCCCACCTGCTGTTCGTGAGCCATGCCGCGAGCATGAGGCCGCGCGCTCTTTGACTGAAATTCCGAATGGCTTTCGAGTCCATGCCGTCGGGCTATCGACATCCCGAGGACAGGGCCGAGGAAAGCCATGGGTCGAGCCACCCGGTTCAGCCCATCATAGACGGCGGCTATCGGCTCCATCGCAGGCCGGTATTTCACCTGCCCTTCCGTTTCCATGAGCATGGCTCGTGCGGACGCCGTTGGAGCGCCGCGTCACGAACGGAGGAAACATTCCATGACCAGTCGAACCACGATCAGCATTGCAGGTGCCATGGCGGCCGCCCTCGGGTATGTCGCGGTAGCCCATGCCGAGCCCAAGCCCCCGCCGACGGCCGACCAGGAAAAGTGCTTCGGGGTTGCCCTCAAGGGGCAGAACGACTGCGCGGCCGGCCCCGGCACGACGTGTGCCGGCACGTCCAAGGTCGACTACCAGGGCAACGCGTGGAAGATCGTCCCGAAGGGCACCTGCACCACCGTGATGGCACCGGGCAACCGCATGGGCAGCCTGCAAGCCTTGAACCGGGACCTTCCCCGGTCCTGAGCCGGGCTGCGGACAAGGGCCGGACCACCACCGGCCGACATGTGTCAACCCCGGGGACCGATTGCCTGCCCCGGGCCATCCCTGAGCAAAGGACAGGAGGCGATCATGACTTCATCAGCGTCCGTCGCGGCCTTCGGCCTCGGGGTGCTTCCGGCACGATCCGGATTGGGCCTGAAGCCCCGGCATTATCGGGACATCCTCGAAACCTCGCCCCCGGTGGGCTTCTTCGAGGTTCATGCGGAGAACTACATGGGCGACGGGGGACCACCGCACCGGTACCTGGAGCGGATCCGGGCCCATTATCCGCTGTCGGTGCATGGAGTGGGCTTGTCCATCGGCGGGGACCAGCCGCTCGACAAGACGCATCTCGCGCGCCTGCGGCGCCTGATCGAGCGCTACGAGCCCGAGTCCTTCTCCGAGCATCTCGCCTGGTCCACGCACGACAACCTGTACCTCAACGACCTGCTGCCGGTACCGTACGATGGCCCGACCCTACGGCGGGTCTGCGAGCACATCGACGAGGTCCAGGAGACGTTGGGGCAGCGTCTGCTGCTGGAGAATCCATCGACCTACATCGCATTCGAGCAAAGCGACATGGCTGAAGTCGATTTCCTGTCGGAGGTCGCCGGGCGGACCGGCTGCGGGCTGCTGCTCGACGTCAACAACGTCTTCGTCTCGGCCACCAACCACGCCTATGACGCCGGAGCCTATCTCGACGCCTTTCCGGTCGAGCACGTCGGCGAGATCCATCTCGCGGGTTTTGCCGAGGACCAGGATGATGCCGGGGGCCGGCTCCTGATCGACGCTCATGGCACGCCGGTGGCGGACATTGTTTGGACGCTGTTCGAGCAGGCTCTCAAGCGAACCGGACCGGTGCCGACGCTGATCGAATGGGACAACGACGTTCCCGCATTTCCGGTTCTGATGAAGGAAGCCCGGAAGGCGGATCGCGCCCTGTCTAACGAGCGATGCCGCCGCCAAGCCATGTTCGCGACCGCATGAGGGCCTGTCATGATGGCGCTCCGAACGCTTCAGAAGAGATTCTCCATGGCCCTGCTCGACCGAACGCGCGAGGTGCCGTCGGGGATTCGAACCGCTGGGCTCGACCGGATCGACCGCCGCTTCGACGTGTACCGCAACAACGTCTTCGTCGGGCTGACCGAAGCCCTCGTGACCCGGTTCCCCGTCTGCCATGCGCTGGTCGGTGACGAGTTCTTCCGTGCGATGGCGCGGGTGTTCATCGAGCTGTCGCCTCCCCGTTCGCCCGTCCTCATGACCTATGGGGACGACTTCGCGAACTTCGTCGATACCTTTCCACCGGCGCACCCGGTGCCCTACCTGGGCGATGTGGCCCGGCTCGAAAGTGCGCTCACCCGCGCCTATCACGCCGCGGATGCCGCTCCCCTGACAGTGGACGAGCTTGCATCCCTTGCTCCATGCCGATGGGAGCAGATTCACGTTGAGCTGCATCCCTCCGTGCAGGTCGCGACATCTGTGTATCCGATCGTGTCGATCTGGGAGGCGCATGTCCGCACGGATGATCATCCCGTCATCGACAGCTCGAGAGCGGAGGACGCGCTGGTGGTCCGGCCGGATCTCGAGGTGGAGGTCCACCGCCTGCCGCCGGGCGCGGCCACGTTCCTGACGGCGCTGCTGAAGGGCGCCAGTTTGAGGACGGCCGCTGACGTGGCGATGACTGATCCGCGCTTCGATCTCATCACCACGCTGTCGGGAGTCCTCGCCGTTCGGATCATCGTCGGCATCCGCAGCTCACGGGAGTAGCGTATCGCGCGGCAGAGGAGGATGCAGAGCCGATGCCGACGTCCTCGATCGATCCTATCGGCCCTCCGGAACCGATGCCCTGGATGTCGGTTTCCGAAGTCCGCGGCGGTAAGCCCCGCGATGACGATCCAGGAATCCGTGGCAGTCAGGCGGCACGCCGCTGATAGCCCGTTTCGGCAGGTGCCACGGCCGTCCTGGCGCGCGCTGCCTCGATCGCGTGTCGGAGCATCTCCAGAACGGTCGTGACTGACGGGTGATTCAGGACGATATCCCCCTGTCGCGACTCGCGCGCCTCCGACGCGGCGATGATGACCGCGCGCCTCCTCTGGTGGTCGTGGTATTCGTCGGCGAGGATCCAGCCGTCAATGAGACCCGGCAGGCAGGCACGCGTGTAAAGCCAACCGACCGGCCTGCTCCAGTCGCGCAAGGCGAAAAAGGCTTTCTCCGCGCTCTCTGCCGCGGTGACCCGGTGTCCTGCATCCCGCAGCCTCTGTGCGAGGGTCTCGCGGAAGATGTGATTGTCGTCCACGACAAGGACATGTTCGGCTTCGCTCGTGCTCATCATAACCTCCTTGTGCCGAGCCGGACCCAAGGGGCTTCGGCTATTTGACGTTCAGAGGATGGCATTCGGCGAGCACGAGCGGAAATATCGGCCGGCTTCCGCGATCATAGAAAGGCTCTATGGACCGCGGCATTGATGGCGCGCTCAATCGTGCCGATCCACGCCTCAAGCCGCATGAGGAAGGCTCGGGAGCGGGACCCGACGCGCGCTGTCATTCCGGTCAGCGATGAGCGGCAGTGCGTGGCATCCATCAGGTGGGATCTCCCCCGCTTCACGAGACACCCACGGTCGCAGAAAGTCCCATAGAAGGATGCAAGGGCCTCGGACCCAAAAGTGGACACCACTTTTGGGATTCATCCGAGGCTCCTTCTCTTGACCGGCGCATCGGATCAGGCGGAAAACCGGGTCCACTTTTCCGTCCGATGCGCTATGGGTTCGATGGCTTTCGGGCATTTCAGATCCGGACCGCCCGGTGGCTTGATGGAGGGGCGTCAGGGCGGATCCATGCCCTGCGCCCGAACATCGAGCGACAGGAGGACGAGATGCCGCTCCTCGTACCGGTCATCCTGGGCTCGGTCCGCTCCGACAGGTAGGGGCTGCGGGCCGCCCGCTTCATCATCCGTCACCTCGAGAACGGTGGGTATGACGCGCCCCTTGTGGATCCCCTCGAGCTGAACCTCCCCCTGCTCGATCGCATGTACAAAGAGTATCCCAAGGGAGAGGCTCCCGCGATCCTCGAGCGTCTCGCGGAACTCCTTCGAAAGGCCGATGCCTTCGTGGTCGTGTCGGGGGAGTACAATCACAGCATCCCGCCGGCCCTGTCGAACACGCTGGATCACTTCCTGGAGGAGTATTTCTGGCGTCCGTCCGCCATCGTCTGCTACTCGGGCGGACGCTTCGGCGGCGTCCGGGCCGCCATGCAGCTTCGCGCCATGCTGGGCGAGATCGGAACCCCAAGCATTCCTTCCCTCCTGCCCATTCCCGAGATCGGCACGGCCCTCACCTCCGACGGACATGCGCAAGTGCCCTGGCTCGACAAAGCCGCCGTCCGCTTCGTCAGTGAACTCGCCTGGTATGCCGAGGCCTTGCGGCGCCGGCGTGCGGAGGGAACGCCTTATTGACGGTCGGGCCGTCGGGGCAAAATAGCGGTCGTCTATGGGATCGATTGCTCCATGGTATTTCCGGCGCGGACCGGCGGGTGTTGTGATGTCGGGACAGGACCGGCATCCTCCGGTCCTGAACCAAAGGAGGCTCCACGATGTCCGTCAAAGCTCTGGCCGATCGGGGCATTGCTCTCGCTGACGCCGTACCCGACAGTCTCGTCTCGCTGATCGCCCGCCTCGCCGCCGGCGGGGTCTTCTGGCGCTCGGGCCAGACCAAGATCGAGGGATTCCACATCAAGGATTCCACGTTCTTCCTGTTCCGCGAGGAGTACATGGTTCCGCTGCTCCCGCCCGATTTCGCGGCGTACCTGACGACGTTCTCCGAGAATGTCGTCTCGGTCCTGCTGGTCGTCGGTCTCGCGTCGCGCCTGTCGGCGGCCTGGCTGCTCGCCATGACGGCCGTGATCCAGGTCTTCGTCTATCCGAGCGGCTGGCCGGACCACATTCTCTGGGCCACGGCCCTCCTGGTCGTCATCAGCCGCGGCCCCGGCATCCTCTCCCTCGATCATCTCGTGTTCCGCAGGCCGCAGGTCGCCGCATTCGCCCGATGAACCCTTCACGGGAATCCCTCGGAACCCGACGAAAGGAGCCTGACATGAATGACAAGCCTCACACCGGGCGCCCCCGCGTCGTGATCGTCGGCGCCGGCTTCGGCGGACTGACGGTCGCAAAGGCCCTCGCGAAAGCGCCGGTCGAGCTCACGGTGATCGATCAACGCAACTACCATCTGTTCCAGCCTCTGCTGTACCAGGTTGCGACGGCCGCGCTCTCGCCGGCCGATATCGCCTCGCCTATCCGCACGATCCTCAGAGGCCAGCGGAACACGTCCGTGATGCTGGCGAAAGCCACCGGAGTCGATCCAGCGTCCGGCGCGGTGATGGCGGATGATCGCCGCATCCCGTTCGACTATCTCGTGCTCGCGACCGGGGCCCGGCATGCCTACTTCGGTCATGACGACTGGGAGGCGTTCGCGAAAGGGATCAAGACGATCGACGATGCCACGGGCCTGCGCCGCAGGATCCTGCTGGCCTTCGAGAGGGCCGAGTTCGAAACGGACCCGGAGGAGCGCCGTCGCCTGCTCACGTTCGCGGTCGTCGGGGGCGGCGCGACGGGCGTCGAGATGGCAGGAGCCATCGCCGAACTGGCCGGGAAGGCCCTGGCGACCGACTTCCGCTCGATCGACCCGACCCAGGCCCGCGTCGTCCTGGTTGAAGCGGGCCCGCGCCTTCTGCCGGTCTTCGAGGAACATCTCTCGGAGGCGGCGCAGCGCTCGCTGGAGGAACTCGGGGTCGACGTTCAGGTTTCGACGTCCGTGACAGCCTGCGATGAGAATGGGGTCTCTCTCGGGGATCGGCGGATCGAGGCCCGCACCGTTGTCTGGGCCGCAGGCATGCAGGCGTCGCTGGCCGGCCAATGGCTGGGGGCCGAGACCGACCGGGTGGGGCGCGTCAGGGTCGCGCCGGACCTCAGCGTGCCGGGATACCCCAATGTCTTCGTCATCGGCGACACGGCCCACGTGCTCGACATGGACGGAACGCCCCTCCCGGGTGTTGCCCCCGTGGCGAAGCAGGAGGGCAAGTATGTCGCCAGGCTGATCGAAGCACGAGTCGCCGGTGGGGACCTCCCGTCCTTTCGCTACCGCAATCCAGGTTCACTGGCGACGATTGGTCGGAAGAAGGCCGTGGCGCAGTTCCGCCGGCTCCGCCTCAGCGGCTATCCGGCATGGTGGTTCTGGAGCGTGGCGCACATCTACTTCCTGATCGGCTTCCGCAACCGGCTGGCCGTGACGATGAACTGGGCCTGGACCTATGTCAGCTTCCAGCGCGGGACGCGCCTCATCACAGGTCCCGATCCTGGTCTCGACCAGGACGTCCTGAGAACGGCGATCACCAAGCCACACCTGAAGGGGGTGGCATAGCTCTCATTGGGCCGGCTCAAGGCGTGGGGGCTCGAGAGCCACTCGGTCTTTCTCGGCTCTTGCGGCGATCGCGGGCTGGCCGAGCCAGCGCGCCCGCATCGCCTCCTTGACCAGGGCGCCGACCGCGGGCGAGTGCGGCCGCCCGCGGACGGTCACCAGGTTCACCTCGCGCCAGAACTCGGGATCGACCATGGGGCGGCAGACCACCATGGGATGCTTGGCGCAGCTTTGCGTCATGAAGCCGAAGCCAAGCCCGGCGGCGATCATGGCGAGGATCCAGTCATCGCGTTCGCTCCGGTAGACGGTCGCGCATCCTTCGAAGCCATGCTCGCGCCAGAGCGCTCCGGCATAGCAGAAGAACTCGCAATTCACCCGATTCAGGTAGCGGTCGCCCGTGAGGTCGCTCGGGCGGATCGTGTTGCGCTGCGCCAACGGGTGGTTGGGCGACACCACGATCATGAACTGCTCCCGGAACAGGGGCATGTAGTGCAGGCGCTCATCCGGCTCCTGGCCCGGGATGCAGTAGATGGCCACCTCGAGATCCCCATTGAGAAGCCGGTCCTCCAACTGGGCCGCGCTGGCATCGACCACTTCGAGCTCGATTCCGGGGTGCCTGGATTGAAGCCCACTGACCAGATCGATGAGCTCGTCCGGCTGGATCGTGCACATCACCCCGAGCCTCAACGTCGTCTTCTTGAGTTTCGTGAAATCGAGGGCCTGCCGTTTGGCCTCCAGCGAGCGCGTGTACACCTCCTCCAGATGCGGCTTCACCATCCGGCCGAGCTCCGACAGGTGGGTATTGGCGCGCTCCCGGTGAAAGAGCTGGCCGCCCAGCTCTTCCTCGAGGAGCTTGATCGCTCGCGTCAGGGAGGGCTGGGCCACGTTGCAGCGTTCTGCCGCTCGTGTGAAGTTGAGTTCCTCGCATACGGCCAGGAAGTACCGGATCTGGTGCATTTCCATGGGATCCTCCTTCGAAGGGATTCTCCAGGGATCGGTGTCCACGCCGACAAGCCCGCACCCGTAAAATAGCACCTGCGGCTCCGGAGCCGCGATAGCTTTTGGCTATCGAGTCGAGGTCTGCTCGGCATTTCACTTCCGCCCCCGCCTGCCCGACCATCCGATCACCGCATCGCGCTGGCTCCCGAAGGTGCCTCCATCCGGGCGCGGCGGAACAGAGGAGACATCGACATGCTGAACCGAATTCAAGGCGCTCATATGATCCGGACCGGGCTCTGCGCGGCTACCCTAGCGGCAGGTGCCGTCCTTTCCCTCCCGGCCCAGGCTGGGGAGTGCCCGGCGGACAAGCTCAGCCCCGGCGTCCGCACGCAGGGCGAAACCCAGCCCAAGGGCGTCACGGATACCGTGCTCGCCTCGATCGACCTGTCGAAGGAGAAGGTCTCCCTGTCGGACCATCAGCTCCGGACCCGCAAGCTGGTGATCCAGCCCGGCGGCGTGGTCCCTTGGCACAGCCACGAGGACCGTCCGGCCCTGATCTCCGTGGTCTCGGGCACCATCGAGGAATATGCCAGCAACTGCTCCGTGCCGATCGTGCATAAGGCCGGCGAGGTCTCGGTCGAGAAGAGCGGGGTTCAGCACTGGTGGAAGAACACCAGCAAGGCACCGGTCGTGCTGCTGTCCTCCGACGTGTTCCACGACATGCCCAAGGCAGACCCTCACATGATGTGACCGGGGCGGCTGCATTGCCCGGTGCTGGGCCTGCCGGAACGAGCATCCGGCGACCCTGCTGCGACAGGAGACGACCATGACCGCATACAGCCGCCACCAAGCTCCGCCGCTTCGGGGCCATCATGCGGGCGCGCTCGAGCGTACGATCCTGATCGGCCTGATCGCCTTTCTGACGGTGGTCGACCTCTTTGGGACACAGGCCATCCTGCCGGCCCTGGCCCGCAGCTATGGCGAGACACCCGCCGCCATCGGCTTTGCCGTGAATGCCACCACGATGGGCATGGCAGTCGCCTGCTTGGGCGTCGCCTACTTCAGCCATCGCATCAATCGCCGGCGCGGCATCCTGATCAGCCTCACGGTGCTGGCGATCCCGACGGCCCTGCTGGCCATTGCGCCTGACCTGGCGACCTTCACTTTCCTGCGGGTCGCCCAGGGACTGTGCATGGCCTGCGCTTTCACATTGACCCTCGCCTATCTCGGCGAGCATTGCAGCGCCACGGATGCCGGCGGGGCCTTTGCGGCCTACATCACGGGCAACGTCGCCAGCAACCTGTTCGGCCGGCTTCTGGCGGCGGGGCTCGCCGAACATCTCGGCCTGCCGGTGACCTTCCTGTCCCTGGCAGGCCTCAATCTTCTCGGCGCGGTGATCGTTTATGTCTGGCTCACCCAATCCGCGATGGCGACGGCTCGGGACGAACCTGGCGCACCGCCTCTCTCGATCTGGGCCGAGCACCTGCGCAACCCGCTCCTGCGCCCCAGCTTCGCCATCGGATTCTGCATCCTGTTTGCCTTCATAGGCACCTTCACGTTCGTGAATTTCGTGCTGGTGCGCGAGCCGATCGCGCTCGGCCAGATGAGCCTCGGGCTCGTGTACCTCGTCTTCGCGCCGTCCATCGTCACGACCCTGTTGGCCGGCCGTGTGGTGCAGCGGTTTGGGACCCGGCCGACCCTCTGGGGCTCGCTCGCCGTGGCAGGCCTCGGCCTGCCCCTTCTGGTCGCGCCGAGCTTGCCGGCCGTCCTGATCGGCCTGATGCTCATCGGGGTCGGGACCTTCTTCGCCCAGGCGACCGCGACAGGCTTCGTCAGCCATGCGGCCACGACGGACCGGGGTTCGGCGAGCGGGCTCTATCTCGCCTCCTATTTCTCGGGCGGGCTGGTGGGCAGCGCGGTCCTGGGGCAGGTCTTCGATCGCTTCGGCTGGGGAGCGTGCGTCACGGGCGTCGGGATCTCGCTCCTGGTCGCCGCGCTTCTGGCCGTCCGGTTGCGGCCCATGGCCGAGAAGCCTTTGCCCGAAACAGGGCGCGACGTCCCGGCGCCAGCCCCGGCCGCGGTCCCCTAGGCGTATCCAGGCAGCTCGATAGCGGCCCTCTATCGATACGGCAGCGAGCCGGCATTTCCGATCGGAGCCTCCCGCTGTCATCGTCGATCGGGTCGGATGACGCTCCGCCCGAACAGCGCACCACTCCCAGGAGGATCACCATGAACGTCGCCTTCACCCAGCCAGCGACCGGCACCGCAAAAGCTCTGGACGGCAATGTCGCCATCGTCACCGGCTCGACCAGCGGCATCGGGCTCGGGATCGCCCGCGCCTTCGCATCCGCCGGAGCGTCCGTCGTCATCAACGGCTTCGGCAAGCCGGAGGAGATCAACGACACCCTCGAATCCCTTCGGCGCGAGACGGGCGGCAAGGCGATCTACGCGGCGGCCGACATGACCAAACCGGGCGAGATCGCCGGCATGG
Source organism: Microvirga sesbaniae (assembly GCF_025460805.1). Taxonomy (GTDB): domain Bacteria; phylum Pseudomonadota; class Alphaproteobacteria; order Rhizobiales; family Beijerinckiaceae; genus Microvirga; species Microvirga sesbaniae. The sequence goes on from NZ_JAMXFJ010000007.1 coordinate 38,546, forward strand.
TCGATCGTGCTCTGGAGACGTTCGGCCGCCTGGACATCCTCGTCAACAATGCCGGGATCCAGCATGTCAGCCCCATCGACCGGTTCCCGGTCGAGACGTGGGACGCAGTGCTGGCGATCAATCTCTCCTCTGCCTTCCACACCATCCGCCTCGCCCTGCCGGCCATGCGGCGGCAGGGCTGGGGGCGCATCATCAACATCGCCTCGGCGCATGCGCTCGTCGCCTCCCCGTTCAAGGCCGCCTACGTTGCCGCGAAACACGGGATCGTCGGCTTGACCAAGGTGGTCGCTCTCGAAACGGCGGAGCAGAACATCACCTGCAACGCCATCTGCCCAGGCTACGTTTCAACCCCGCTGGTCGAGGCACAGATCGATGATCAGGCCAGGTCGCACGGGATCCCCCGCGAGCAGGTCATTCGGGACGTGCTGCTGGCGCAGCAGCCCAACAAGCGGTTCGCCACCGTCGACGAGATCGGCGCCTTCGCCACGTTCCTGGCCGGCGATGGCGCCGCGTCCATCACGGGCGCCGCCCTGCCGGTCGACGGCGGCTGGACCGCCCATTGAGGAGGACGCCATGCTCAAACATGTCACACGTGATCGGTTCAGGACGGACAAGGGCTCCGACGAAGCGGTGATCAGCGAACTCGAGCGAACGGGAACGCCCCCGGAGGCAATCACGGAACAACGGCTCCCGGACACCATACCGGCACGCCGCCGCCGCATCCCGGAGGAGCTCGGACAGGTCGTTCTCGTTCTCCAGGGCGGCGGTGCGCTCGGAGCCTATCAGGTTGGCGCCTATCAGGCCCTGCACGAGGCCGGGATCGAACCCGACTGGGTCATCGGCACGTCGATCGGCGCCATCAACGCCAGCCTGATCGCCGGCAACGCGCCGGAGCACCGCCTGGAGCGGCTCCGGGAGTTCTGGAGCCGCATGCAGCACGAGCCGTGGGTGGAGCTCCTGGGCGCGTGGCCCCTGGTGGGACCGCTGGCCATGAACCTAGCGACCATGACTCAGGGCATCCCGGCCTTCTTCCGGCCGAACCTGCCCGCTTTCCTCGGCCTCCAGCTGCCCCTCGGATCGGAATCCGCCGGCTATTACGATACCTCGCCTCTGGCGCGGACCCTGTCCGAGCTCGCCGACTTCGACCAGATCAACGGTCGAAAGACCCGCCTGACGGTGGGAGCCGCCAATGTGCGCACCAGCGAGATGCGTTACTTCGACAACCGCGATATGGAGCTCGATATCCGTCATGTCATGGCCTCCGGCGCCCTGCCCCCGGCCTTTCCGGCCGTGCGGATCGACGGCGATCTCTACTGGGATGGCGGCATCCTGTCGAACACGCCGGTCGAGGCGGTGTTCGACGACAACCCCCGGAAAAACTCGGTCATCTTCGCGGTCCACATCTGGAATCCGCAGGGACCCGAACCGGATACCATCTGGCAGGTCATGGGCCGGCAGAAGGACATCCAGTATTCCAGCCGCGCGGTCAGCCACATCGCACGGCAGAAGCAGATCCATCGGTTGCGCCACGTGATTGCCGAGCTCGTGCGCCGACTGCCGGAAAAGGAGCGGATGACCGAGGCGGTGCGGGAGCTGGCCGATTATGGCTGCCTGACCCGCATGCACGTTGTCCGGTTGCTGGCGCCGCCTTTCGACGGGGAGGACCACACCAAAGACATCGATTTCAGCCCGCGGGGCATCCGCCGCCGTTGGGAGGCGGGCTACGCCGACACGAGCCGGGTTCTGGAACTGGAACCGTGGTCGGGTGACTTCGATCCGGTCGAGGGGTTCATCCTGCACGAGGCCAGGCCAGGCGTGATGATGACGGCAGGATAAGGACAGGCCAGAGATCACGGGATCTCCAGCTCGCGGCTGAATCGGACCTCACGCCACCCGACTGATCACATTGCCAAGGGATTGATTGCAGCGCCGGGCTAAAGCATCGCGTATCCCCTCTGAGGCACTCCCATTTCGCAGGGAACCGAAGCTCGGACGTCAGGCGTTGAAGCTATGCCATTCCACGTGGGGGAGGTCCGCATGATCCGCTCCGTGTTCACTGTCATGGCTTTTGCGTGCAGTGTGGCGTTCGCCGGCTCCGCCGGGGCCCAGCCTGTCGCCTCCCTCAACGGAGAGCAAGCCAGCTTCTTCGAGCGCGTGTTTGGTGGGCCGGTCTCCCCGACCGCGCGGCGGCTGGTCACCTGGCCCGGCACCCAGCGGCCCGGCACGATCGTCATCTCAACCAGTGAACGCCGGCTCTATTTTGTGCTCGGCAATTGGCAGGCCATCCAGTACGGCATCGGTGTCGGACGTCCGGGCTTCACTTGGACGGGGACCAAGACGGTCAGCATGAAACGGGAATGGCCCGCCTGGAGCCCTCCGGCCGCGATGCTGCGGCGACGTCCTGATCTGCCGCGCTACATGCCCGGCGGACTGGACAACCCGTTAGGTGCCCGGGCGCTGTACCTCGGCTCCTCCATGTACCGGATCCACGGCTCCAATGAGCCGCAGACCATCGGGTTTGCGGTCTCGTCCGGGTGCATTCGGATGACCAATGCCGATGTCATCGACCTGTACAGCCGAACCCGGGTCGGCACCAGGGTCGTGGTGTTGCGCTGACGAGCGCCAAAGCGAGCGCATCGGATGGATCCCAAGAGTGCAAGTCCACTTTTCACGTCCGTTGCTTTAGGAAATGGAGTCGTCCTGCTCAAGGAACCGAAGAGCTTTTGCATCTCCCAAGGGCGGAGTGCCGACTCCGGACCTCGCGCTTTCGATCAAAGGCGCGCTCATTGTGGCTCGAAGGCAATGTGCCACTTCGGTTCACCCGGCAGGAATGGGGTCGCGCGACCGCTCAGCCAATCCTCATGGCCGACATTGTAGTACGGCGCCAGAGGATGACCGGTCTGACCGGTCGGCATGTGAAAGATTCCTGTTCCTTCATGCCCCGGCGCGACCACGAACCGCTCCGATGCTCCCGTTCTCGGGCTCGCGACCCGGGGCTGGTAGAGATCCCCCGCCTGAGCGACGCTTGGCGGGTTCAGGAGGATCGCCAGCCCAGGGATGGCTCCCGCAAGGGGATGCCTGATCTCGACCCGGTTGGCAGCGCCCCAGGTGAAGGCTTCAAGCCGGCCGTGTGCCTGTCCGGCAACGGCGGACAGAACTTTCTCGATCGCGGCGTCCGCAACGGCATCCCAGTCCCGGTACCCGGGAGGGACAAGATGCGCCGGACGCGCCGTCAACAGCCGCCACACCGGCTCGTCGGCCTGCTTTGGGACGAAAGGCTGAGTGGCATGCCCGCTCGCCGGCGTGGGCTCGCCTGTTCGCATCGGCGCCCTATAGGCAGCATAGACAGCATTGATAGCTTCCATCCGAAAGGTGCGGACAAGTCGATAGCCAACGGAGTCCGGGACGGCCCGACCGCCCCAGTTCTCCACTGTTGGGATAAGAGCCGCGTAGCGAGAGTTTCCCTTACTGGCCCGAAGTCTTTCAAGCATCAGGGCCTGCCATCGTTCCAGCAACACTCCACGATCATCCAATTGGATCGCCAGCATATCCTGTTCGTCGAAGAGGTCCTTGGCGAATAGCCTGTCCCTGATCTGGCGCGCACGCGATCCATGGGCGTAAGCGCCAGAACCGATTTTCGCCAAGGCTTCCCCGCCGACCACGCGACTGTTTGCCGTCCAGATGCGCCGGTTCTCGGGATTATAAACCACCGGCACGTCCTCCGGCGCCAGGTATCCGTTCCAGCCCTTGGTGCCGTCTGCCCAAGAGGTCGGTAATCGTCCATCGAACCCAAAGCGATCCGGTATCGCCGAGGTCACGGTCCAGCCGATGTTGCCTTGAGCATCGCCGACGACAAGGTTCTGATGCGGAATGCCCAACCGGTGAGCGATGTCCAGCGCCGCGCCCGCCGTCACGGCTCGTTCAAGGTCCAACATGCCGCGCAGGTTCACCGCTGCCGGATCGTGCGCGATCCAGCGATAAGCCAGCTTGCGGCCCTGTCGGTCGGTGGCGATCACAGGCCCCCAGATGCTCTGATCGATAGACAGGATCTCGCATGCCGTGCCCTTCGGGCAGAGGCGCTCCTCCACATGGTCGAGGCGCCGAGGACCCGTGGGTGTGCGATAGAGATCAGGGGTTGCCGCGACCGGTTCGAGGATGACGACATCGCCCGTATCGATATAGCTGTTGGTGAAGCCCCAGGCGATCTTGCCATTGCTGCCGGCGACGACGCTCGGAGTTCCGGGCAGCGTAACGCCTGTGATGTCGAGCGTGGTGCCGCCGCTCTCGTCACTCAGCACGAGGCGTGCTCTGTACCAGGTGTTTGGAACCCTCAGGGCGAGATGCATGTCGTTGGCCACGAGAGCCGTCCCGCGGGCACTCAGACTGCCCCTCACGGCCCAAGCGTTGCTCCCGCGGCTGACGGCCTCCTCCCCGCCCCCCTTGAGCAGCAACGGAAGACCGGCCTTGGTCCTGGCACCGCCGTCTGGCATCTCCGGCACCGGCAGGTTCGACCCATCGAGGGGTGCATCCCACGTTGTGCCCTCAGGAAACAGGAAGGCTGCCAGTGGGCCTCCGAGGGTCGCCTCCGCATCAGCGCGCTGTCTCTCGGCTGCCCCGTCGTCTTCCTGCAGGTCCAAATAGATCGCATAGACGGCCAGGATGGTGTCCTCGGCTGTCCAAGGCACGGGCGTGGAACGCAGAATCATGTACTCGAAGGGAGCAGCGCCCAACTCTCGCAAGCCTCGATTGACCCCACCGACATACGCATCGATCGTCGCGCGCTCGTCCGGCGTCATGGCGGCCAGAACTGTGGCGGCCCGGGCCCGGAAGCGATGCACGCGGTGCTGACGGTCCAGGTTCAAGGCAACGGTTCCGACCAGTTCGGAGAGTTCGCCGGCCGCGAGGCGGCGCTGACCATCCATCTGGAAAAAGCGCTCCTGCGCATGCAGGAAGCCGAGCACCCAGGCAAGATCGACCCGGGAGCGACCACTCAGGGTCGGCACCCCTCGAGCATCCCGTGTCACCGTGACGGGCGCTGAAAGCTCGCTCACCGCAACTCTGCCCTCCAGGGCGGGCAGGCTGGCGCGCAACTGCCAATACACGGATGCGGCCAATGTCAGGACCGAAATCATAAGAGCGCCCGCCAAGGCGAGTGACCCGCGGATCCAAAAGCGCGCCTGAGAAAGGTTTCCGAGCAACCGCATCCGATCTCCTGCCACAACCTGACGACCCGGGCGGCGTAACTGAGACACGCGCCTGAACCGTTTTGGTTCTCATGCTTTGTCTAAAAGACTCTAGATGAGATGGTGGTCAGCGGGTCCCAAACCATAGAAGCAGCAAAGGATTGGTCCGAACGAGCGTCAGTGTGCTCAGGAAGCGCTTTTTACGGACAGCTCTGCGGAGGAACCGCCATGGATGTCCCTCAGTCAAGCTTCACACTCGCCGATTGGATCGCTTTCGGATTGCTGGCTCTGATCCCTGTTCTGATGCTCCTGGGCGTTCTTGTGATCCGCCGGGAGATCCATGCGGAGGCCCTTCTTCGAGCGCAGTCCATCAAGCTGAAGACAAGCAAGGATCAGCGGCAGCACTGGCGGAAAACAGCCCTCTCCCAGGACCTGATCGACTTGCTTGACGATGTGGACACTCTCCTCAACGCGAGGGCAGCCGATCAGCTGACCGCGCGGCAGCAGCATCGCGAAGCGGTCCGTTTATCCTGGACCAGCCGCCACATCCCTTTGCGCACGCTCGCGCTGGGCACCCTGGCCCTGGCGAGCGTGCTCTCCGCCATCCTGATGGTGGTTGCCGAAGGCCCCCGTAATCCTATTCCTTGACCGGCGCTGAAGCATGCAACGCAGGGCCCCATCGGGTATGGTAACCGCCCGCCACTCGGCTGCAGGAGCACACTCGATGTCCTTTGCCACCAAACAGCTCGGCACCTTCCCTGACGCTATTGCGCCTGACGGTTCCGAGGTGCGGGTCCTGTGCAGCACCAGCCGAGGCAGCCTGGCGCATTTTACGCTGCCGCCGCATGCGGTCTCAAGGGCAATGGCGCATCATACCGTGGAGGAGGTTTGGTACTTTGTGTCGGGCCGCGGGCAAATGTGGCGCCGCTCGCATCAGCACGAAGAGATCGTGGACCTGGAGCCGGGCCTTGCCATCACGATCCCGCCAGAAACCTGCTTTCAGTTTCGCTCGGTTTCACCCGAGCCCCTGACCGCGGTTGGGACAACGATGCCGCCGTGGCCAGGCGAAAGCGAGGCTTTTGCTGTCGAGGGAATTTGGGCTCCCACCGTTTGACGGCTCCGAGATAACCCGGCTGTCGCATCAGCGCCGGACGGCGAACGGCAGGGTCGGACTCGCGTATCAGATCCCGACAATACACTGCCAACACAGCGATTTCACAGCGATTCGGGTCAAACCGAGCCGTTGAGCGTGGCCCTATGACGGTCAGCTGACCCTATCATCACGGATGTTCAGTCTTCGTCTGCCTCGTGCCAGGAGCAGTCCTTTGTCGCGGCGAAACGATGCATCCGAGCGGCTCCACGCCAGATTGTCACTGATAGAACGTCCAGAGAAGACTTTCACTGAGTTCCTTCAAGGCCTCGACGGCGTCGGGCCGCTCCCGGGCCACCGCGGCAACGATGGCATCGGCAAGCGCGAAGGCGGCGGTCGGCGAATTCGGCAGCAGCCGGTTCCTCGCCGGAGCGAAGAGGGTGATGTCGGCGATGGGGACAAGCGGCGAACTCGGCCCGTCCGTCAGGGCCATGATCCTCGCCCCACGGTTCTTGGCGAGTTTCGCCAGATCGACGGTTCCCCGTGAATAACGCGGAAGAGAGATGGCCAGAACGAGATCATCCGGCCCCACATTCATCAGGTGCCGGACCGCTTTCTCAGCGCCTCCGCGGGACGATGCGAAGATGACGTTCGCATCGAGATAGAGTGTCAATCCTTCATCCAGATGCGCCGCCACATGGTGGCTTGCCCCGGATCCGACGATGAAGATACGACGGGCGCACAACAGGACGTCCATGGCCCGGGAGCAGGTTTCCTCGTCGACGGCCGCGAGGGTCTCGTCCAGGTTGGCAGCCTGATCCTTGAGAGATGTCACGAAGGTCGCGAAGGCGGAGCCTTTCGTGCTGTGGGCATCGGCGAAACTGTCGACGGGGGCCATCGCCAGTCGCAGCGCCTCGGAGAGCGCCGCCCGGAACTCGCCGTAGCCCGCGTAACCCAGAGAGCGGACGAAGCGTGTCACCGTCGCCGTCGAGGCGCCGCTGCGCTCCGCGAAACCCTCGATCGTCATTGTGGCCGTCTCTAAAGGGTTCTGCAGCACGAAGTCCGCCGCGCGCCGATGCGCGTCGCTGAGCGCGGCGTACACGAGCGCAATGCGGTGAGCCAGATCCGTCGTCGGCTTCAGGACGTGAGACACGGGCACTCCAGACTGATTGACGTCAGGATATTTTCATGATCTTTAATCTGAGAAAATAAATCTGTCAAAAAAGCAGCCACCAAGGGAACCGGAGAGACATTCCATGCGCCGTCAACTGTTATTTGCCTTCGTCGCCAGCACCTGCCTGCTCAGTGCTCCCGCATGGGCGCAGTCCCTCAAGATCGCGCTCAGCTCGGAGCCGACCGCCATCGATCCACACTATCATGATCTGACGCCGAACAATGCCCTGGCGGCTCATATCTTCGACGGATTGACCAAGCAGGACGAGAAGCAGAAAGTTCTGCCCAACCTTGCGACGTCCTGGGAGAACGACGGACAGAATCGTTGGACCTTCAAGCTCCGCCAAGGCGTAACGTTCTCCAACGGCCAGCCCTTCACCGCCGACGACGTGATCTTCAGCTTCTGCCGCACCCTGAAGAACGAGACGGCGATCGCGGGCTCGTTCGCCGACATCACGGGCAACTTCACGGCCGTCGAGGCGCCCGATCCGCACACCATCGTCATCACCACCAAGGCACCGGATCCCCTGCTGCCGAACTTCCTGTCCGGCCTCGCCATCCTGAGCTCGTCCATTCTTCCGCATGACAAGCTGACCTTCGATGTCGCGAAGAACTGCGGCGTAACCGGAGCATGGCCCGTCGTCGGCGACTTCAACGATGGCAAGCTCGCCATTGGCACCGGCCCCTACAAGTTCAAGAGCTACACCAAGGGGACGAGCGTCGAGCTCGAACGCAACGAAAAGTACCGGGGCCCGGCGGAGCCTTGGGCCAGCGTGACCTTCGTCCCGGTTCCCAATGCCGGCCCGCGCCTGGCGGGTCTGCTCGCCGGCGACTACGACGTGATCGAGAACCCGGCTGCGCGCGACGTGTCCCGCATCAAGGACGACAAGCGCTTCGGCCATGTGATCACGCCCTCGACCCGCGTCATCTACTTCCAGCTCGACGTGGAGCGCGAGCCGAGCCCGTTCGTGAAGGCGGAGAACGGCAAGAACCCGCTGAAGGATGCGCGCGTGCGCAAGGCGATGTCGCTCGCCATCGACCGCGACGCCATCATCAAGCGCATCATGGACGGGGCCGCCGAGCCGGCCTATCAGTTCCTGCCCAACGGCATGTTCGGCGCGCTGGAGAACCCGCCGAAGCTCGCCTACGATCCGGCCGCGGCCAAGAAGCTCCTGGCGGAGGCCGGCTATCCGAACGGCTTCCAGGTCACGCTCTCGACGACCAACGACCGCTACATCAACGACAGCCAGATCACGCAGGCCGTTGCCCAGTACCTCACGCAGGTCGGCATCCGCTCCGAAGTGGACGCCATGGCCCGCGCCATCTACTTCCCGCGTCGCGCCAAGAAGGAATTCAGCGTGGCGCTCGGCGGCTGGGGCTCCACGAGCGGCGAGGCTTCGTCCTTCCTGAAGCAGTGGGCCGCGACCCCGGATGAATCGAAGACCATCGGCGGCTCGAATTACGGCGGCTATGCCGATCCGGAATTCGACAAGCTGATCCGCACGGCGATCACCACCCTGGACGATGCCAAGCGGTCCGAGCTTCTCAAGCAGGCCGGAACGAAAGCCATCGAAGGCGGCGCATTCATCCCGCTGCATTTCGAGAGCACCATTTGGGCCTACAAGGCGAACCTGAACTACGTCGGCCGCGCGGACCAGTTCACGATGGCCATGCAGGTCAAGCCCGCCAAGTGAGCAAGCCGTGAACGAAGCCGCGAGCAGATCGGAACGCCTCCCATGACGGCCTACATCCTGCAACGTCTGATCCAGAGCGCCCTGGTTCTGCTCGCGGTTTCCATCGTGGTCTTCCTCGCCGTCTATGGCATCGGAGACCCGATCGAGCTCCTGGTTCCGCCACAGGTCAGCGCCGCCGAGCGCACGGCCATGATCCAGCGCCTCGGGCTCGATCTGCCGGTCTGGCAGCAATATCTCGGCTTCCTGGGCAAGGCCCTGAAAGGCGATCTCGGCTTCTCCTTCGTCCATGGGGTCCCGGCGGTCGACCTGATCCTGGCGCGGCTGCCGGCCACCTTCGAGCTCGTCCTCCTGGCCATGAGCCTTGCCGCAGTCATCGGCATTCCGCTCGGTCTCTTGGCCGGGCTCAATCCCGAGAGCCGTCCGAGCCGCGCCATCATGGCCGGAACGATCCTCGGCTTCTCCCTTCCGAGCTTCTGGAAGGGCATGATGCTCATCCTGCTCTTCAGCGTCTTCCTCGGCTGGCTGCCGACGGCGGGACGCGGCGAGACGGTTTCCGTTCTCGGCATCCCGACGAGCCTGCTGACCCTCGATGGCCTGAAGCATCTCGCCCTGCCTGCCCTGAACCTCGCCATTCCGAACATGGCCTTGATGATCCGCCTCGTGGCGGCGGGCACCACGGAAGCGATGACGCAGGATTACGTGAAATATGCCCGCGCCAAGGGCGTGCGCCGCAAGCGCATCGTCGGGCGGCACGTGCTGCGCAACATCCTCATTCCGGTCGTGACGGTGGCCGGCATGGAATTCGGGAGCCTCGTGGCCTTCTCGACCATCACCGAGACCGTGTTCGCCTGGCCGGGCATGGGCAAGCTCCTCATCGACAGCATCTACCAGCTCGACCGCCCCTTGGTCGTCGCCTATGTGATGCTCGCAACGTTCCTCTTCGTCGCCGTGAACTTCCTCGTCGACATTCTCTACGCGGCACTCGATCCCCGCGTGAAGCTGACGGGAGAAATGGCATGACCGCTTCAAAGACGGCGGCCGTGACGGCCGGCGCCGACACGGCGCTGCGCCACAAGGTCCTGCGCCGGATCAAGAGCCGCCCGACGACGCGAGGCGCGGTCATCCTTCTGGGGATCCTCCTGCTGCTCGCGCTGCTGGCTCCCTTCATCGCACCGCAGAACCCGCACGACCTCGCGTCGCTGAGCGTGATGGACAACCGCCTCGAGCCTGGAGCGCAGGGGATGAGCGGCATCACCTACTGGCTCGGCACCGACGCGCAGGGCCGCGACATGCTCAGCGCCATTCTCTACGGTCTGCGGACCAGCCTTCTGGTCGGCCTCACATCGACCGCCGGCGCGCTCGCCATCGGCATTCTCGCGGGGCTCGTCGCGGCCCAATTCGGCGGAGCCATCGATGCGGCGATCATGCGAGTCGTCGACTTCATGCTCGGCTTCCCGTCGATCCTGATCGCCCTCGTGCTCCTCGCCTCGATCGGGCGCGGCGTCGACAAGGTGATCATCGCCATCATTCTGGTGCAATGGGCGCAATATGCCCGCCTTATGCGCGCGGCGGCCCTCGTCGAGCGGCGCAAGGAATATATCGAAGCCGCAGTCAATTTCGGCCTGCCGACCCGCCACATCATGCTGACTCATCTCCTGCCGAACTCCATCAGCGCCGTCCTCGTCGTCTCGACGATCAGCATCGCGGGCGCGATCACGCTGGAAGCCACCCTGTCCTTTCTGGGAGTCGGCGTTCCGGTGACGCAGCCGTCCCTCGGCCTTCTGATCGCCAACGGATTCGAGTTCCTGCTCTCGGGTGAATACTGGATCGCGGCCTTCCCGGGCATCGCTCTCGTGCTCTTGATCATGTCGCTCAACCTCGTGGGCGAGCGCCTGCGCCGCAGCTTCAATGTGAGGGGCCAATGACCTCCCCGCTGCTCGAAGTGCGTGGACTGAGAACCGTCTTTCACGATCTTGCCGGGGCATGGCCGGCCGTCGACGGCGTCGATCTCGTGGTGCAGCCCGGCGAGATCGTCGGACTCGTGGGCGAGTCTGGCTCCGGGAAGTCGGTGACCGGGTTCTCCCTGGTCCAACTGATCGACGCCCCCGGCGAGATCGTTTCCGGCGACATCCTGTTCAAGGGAGAGGATTTGCGCCAGGCGACCGAGGAACGCCTGCGCGGTCTGCGGGGCGACCGCATCGCGATGATCTTCCAGGATCCGCTGATGACCCTCAACCCGGTCCTCACCATCGGCGAGCAGATGTGCGAGGCGATCCAGGAGCACCGCCCGTGCAGCATGCAGGAGGCCCTCGAAGAGGCGTCCCGAGCCTTGTCCCGGGTCGGCATTTCCTCTCCCGGGACGCGTTTGAAGCAGTATCCGCACGAGTTTTCAGGCGGCATGCGCCAGCGCGTGGCGATTGCCACCGCCCTTCTGAACAGGCCCGACCTGATCATCGCCGATGAGCCGACGACGGCGCTGGACGTCACGATTCAGAGCCAGATCCTGTTCGAAGTTCAGAAGCTCAGCCGGGAGACCGGCACGGCGGTCCTGTGGATCACGCACGATCTCGCCGTCGTCGCCGAGCTCGCCGACCGGGTCGCCGTCATGTATGCCGGGCGGATCGTCGAGACGGGAACCGTCGACGACGTACTTGATCGTCCTCGCCATCCCTACACGCTCGGCCTGCTCGGCTCCTCGGCCGCGATGGTCGCTCCCGGCGAGCGACTGAGGCAGATCAACGGTGCCGCGCCCAGCATCGACGCGCGCCCGAGTGGATGCCCGTTCCGTCCGCGGTGCGAGCGCGCCATGCCGGCCTGCACGCAGATCGATCCCCCGCCGCAGGTCATGAGCAGCGGGCGGAGCTATCGCTGCCACAATCCCGTGCCCGAAGGCCATGCTCCATGACTCAACCCTTCTTCGAGCTGCGCGGCGTCACAAAGTATTTTCGCGGCAAGGCAACCATCGCCCAGCGCATTCTGGCGGCAACCGGAAGCGCCCCGCTGCCTCCCGTGCTCAAAGCGGTCGATGGGGTCGATCTCAGCGTCGAGCGGGGCGAGGTGCTCGGCCTCGTCGGCGAGTCCGGCTGCGGAAAGTCCACGCTGGCGCGGGCCGCGACCGGAATCACGAAACCCACCGCCGGAGACATCATTTACGAAGGACGGCGCGTCGCGGACCTGCGCGGCAAGGACCGGCTGGATTATCTGCTCAAGGTCCAGATGGTGTTTCAGGACCCCTATGCATCGCTCAATCCGCGAATGCAGGTGCGCACCATTGTCGGAGAGGCCTTGCGGGTTCACGGCCTGCTGCCGAAGAGGGATATCGACGCCGCCGTCGACAAGGCTTTGACCGAAGTCGGCCTCGATGCCGCTTATCGCAACCGTTATCCGCATCAGTTCTCCGGCGGACAGCGCCAGCGTATCGGCATCGCCCGCGCGCTCGCCGTGAAGCCCGGGTTCCTGGTCTGCGACGAGCCGGTTTCCGCGCTGGACGTCTCGATTCAGGCCCAGGTCATCAACCTGTTCATGGACATTCGCGAGAAGCATGGCCTGACCTATCTGTTCGTCAGCCACGATCTCGGGGTCGTCCGGCATATCAGCGACCGCGTCGCGGTCATGTATCTCGGGCGCATCGTCGAGATCGGGCCGGCCTCGGCCATCTTCGCGGAACCGGCCCATCCCTACAGCGCCGCGCTCATTGCGGCGAGCCCCTCCACGGCGCGGCGCAAGCGCGCTTTCCAGCCGCTCAAAGGCGAGCTGCCCTCCCCTCTGGCGCCGCCCGGCGGATGCCCGTTCCACCCTCGCTGCGAGCACGCGATGGCACTATGCCGTGACGTTCGCCCGGCCCTGAAAGAGATCGCCCCCGGACGCAGCGCAGCCTGCCATCTCCACACTTCGGACAACACATGACGACAACGACGCTCCTCCCTGACATCGGCCGCAGCTCGCTTCCCTTCGTCGATCCGCATCACCCTGACAGGCCAATCGAGGTGAACGTCTATCGTCCGGCCGGCCACGGCCCCGACGATCCGGTCGTCATCGTCCAGCACGGCATGCTTCGCAACGGCGACGAGTATCGGGATTTCTGGATTCCCGCCGCGGAGAAGCATCGCATCCTGATTGCCGCACCCACCTTCTCCGACGCGCATTTTCCAGGACCGGAATCCTACAACAACGGCTTGGTGATCCAGGACGGCGGAAGCGTGCGTCCTGTCGAGAAGTGGCTCTACGGCATTCCGGCCCGCGTCCTGGCCGCCCTGCAGGAAGGCGGCGTGACGCGACGCGCGAAGGCGCGGCTCTTCGGCCATTCGGCCGGAGGACAGTTCGCGCACCGGATGCTCGCAACGCAGGACCACGGCTCCTTCGAGGCCGTCATCGCGGGCAATCCGGGCTGGTACACCTTGCCGACCCTGGAGCGCAGCTTCCCTGAAGGACTCGGCGGCCTCGGCCTCGATGAAACCGGCATGGCGCGCTGGTTCGCCTATCCGATGCACATCTTCGCGGGCGATCAGGACATCAGCACCGACGACCCGAACCTGCCGGCGCAGGCGGAGGCCCTGAGGCAGGGGGCGCATCGCTACGAGCGCGCACAGTTCGTCTACGATTTCGCCCGCCGCGAGGCCGAGCGCCTCGGGCTTCCCTTCCGATGGAAGCTGATCCGCGTCGAAGGCGTGGGCCACGACGGTGCCGCCATGTCCCGCGCGGCCGCCGCTTACTGGTTCGAAGGGCGCATTCCACCCGCCGAAGAGCTGATCACGGCTGACGTGGGCGCCTTGTAGAGCAACGTCGCCTCGCCGACCGTCCACGACCGATTCTGGAGCAAGACATGAACGTCCGAAATGAGATCTGGCAGCACGTGGATGCCGCGAAGAGCCGCCTCGTTGCCTTGAGCGACCGCATCTGGGGGATGCCGGAGGTCTGCTACACCGAGGTGTGCTCGGCCGCCGAACATGCCGCGGAACTGCGCCACCAGGGCTTTCGTGTCACCGAGGGCGTCGCGGGCATCCCGACCGCAATCATCGGCGAAGCCGGCGAAGGCGGCCCGGTCATCGCATTCCTCGGTGAGTACGATGCGCTTCCGGGGCTCAGCCAGGAATCGGGCGTTGCGGAGCATCGCCCCATCGAGCCCGGCGGCCATGGACATGGATGCGGTCACAACCTTCTTGGCTCGGGCGCCATGCTGGCCGCGATCGCCTTGAAGAACTGGCTTGCGGAGAAGGGCATTCCGGGCCGCGTCCGGTATTACGGCTGCCCGGCCGAGGAAGGTGGCGCGGCCAAGGCCTTCATGGTTCGCGCCGGCGCCTTCGAGGACGCCGATATCGCGATATCATGGCATCCCTACAGTTTCTGGGAGGTCGCGCCCGCGCTGTCGCTCGCCAACACGCGCGCCGACTTCGCCTTCACGGGCCGAGCCGCTCACGCGGCCGCTTCGCCCCATCTGGGGCGAAGCGCGCTCGATGCGGTCGAGTTGATGAATGTCGGCGTGAACTACATGCGCGAGCACATGCCGTCCGACGCCCGCGTGCATTACGCCCTGCTCGACACGGGTAGCATCGCGCCGAACGTGGTGCAGGCCTATGCCCGCGTGCGCTATTCGATCCGTGCCATGGACCTTCAGGGTATGCTCGACCTCGTCGAGCGCGTGCACAGGATCGCCCAGGGTGCCGCCCTCATGACGGAAACCAGCGTCGAGATGCGCATCGTCAGCGCCGTCTCGAACACGCTCGGGAACACGCCGCTCGAACATGCCCTGCACGATGCCATGGAGGAACTCGGGCCTCCGCCCTTCGACGAGGCCGACCGTGACTTTGCCCGCAAGATCCGCGCAACCCTGTCGGACCAGGAGATTGCGTCGGTCTACCGAGCCATCGGCCAGCCGAAGACCGATGCCCCTCTGGCTGATTTCCTGACGCCTCTCGACTCGCCGCGCAAGCCGATGATCGGTTCGACCGATATCGGAGACGTGAGCTGGGTGGTGCCGACCGTCCAGGCGCACGCGCCGACGGTCGCCATCGGCACACCGTTTCACACATGGCAGGTCGTCGCCCAGGGCAAGATGCCGACGGCACACAAGGCGATGGTGCATGTCGCCAAGGCCATGGCAGCCACCGGGATGGCCGCGATCACCGATCCCTCTTTGATAGACGCCGCCAAGGCCGATCTCGCCCAGAGGACACGGGAAACGCCATATGTGAGCCCGCTTCGTGAGGGGGTCGAGCCCCCCTTGGACATGTCGCGGGTCTGATTGGGCGCGGATGCCGCATGAGCGGCGAATCTTGCCCTCTCCCTATCATCGGGAATCCCGCACGGATTGAAGCCGAGGCCTCGCGTGCGGGATTCGTACGGTCTCACGAACGCGGACGGCGGGCAGGCTGTGTTTCGTCGGATCGGACCGGGGAAAAGCTGAGCACTGCTCCCGACGCCCTGCAGAAGAGCGTTCAGGAGAGATCGCAATGCCCTTCCGTCTGATCGCCGATTCGACGACCGCCTCGCCCGATTGTCGAACCCGGGAACATGGGCCGAAATGACCGACCGGAACCCGGGCTGTCCGGGCTTTTGATCCGCCCGCCAGAGGGTGCGTTCACCGGCTCGGAACCGGGCTTTCTGGAAGTCGGCTCTGGGTCAGACATTCACATTCCGGGCGCTCAATGAACGTCAGCTCTGACCGGCCAAAGCTGACCAAGGTCTTGCGTCGTAGGAGTGCCACGAGCAGAGTTCCCCCGAGGCGGCTTTCCCGCCTGCGCTACTCACTCATGCCGGAAAGCAACTCGTCGAGCTGCTCCAGCTGCTCCGGCATTGCCGCCGCCGAGCCCTGTAGTGCTTCCTCGAGCGCCTCCTTGGATGGATAGAGTTCGTGGAAAGTCAGCAACGTCTTCCCGCCGTGGTCCTCGAAGGTCACGGTCGTGACCGCGCCCTCTTCGTCCTCGTCGTTGGTCCAGACGATGCGCTCGTTCGGGACCACCTCGAGATACCTGCCATAGAAGGCCATGGTGTCCGAACCGCCGGCGCCGAATTCCAGCCGATACTGGCCGCCGGTACGAACGTCCATCGTGCATGACAGAAGCGAAACGCCGGATACCGACTTTGGCATCCACCAGCGCTGGAACAGCTCCGGCTGGCTCCACGCCCTGTAAACCGTGATCGGCGGAGCATCGAATATCCGCGTGACGACGAGTTCGCGATCCCCTCGGCGCTCGACTGACGTGCGGTCTTGGGCACCACCTACGCTGCTAGCTTGCCGGTTCATCGCTTCCCTCCTGTTTCAGTTCGCTGATGATTTCGTCCAATGCGTCGAAGCGGGCCTCAAAGAGCTTGCGGTGTGCCTCGATCCACTCGGCCTCCGCCTTGAGGCCGAGTGGATCGAGCTTGCAAGTTCTTACCCGTCCGACCTTCTGCGTGACAACGAGCCCCGCCCGCTCGAGAACCTGGACGTGCTTCTTCATGCCGGTCAGCGTCATCTGGAACGTTTCCGCCAGACTGGTGATCGACGCGTCCGCTCGCCCAAGCTGATCGATGATCCCGCGGCGGGTCGCATCGGACAGCGCCGCAAACGAGAGATCGAGATGATTATCTACATACTGAACCATATCGTTCAGTTTCTAACCTGCTCGCGCAGAAAGCGCAAGCGTCCCGAACTCTCCCTGCCATAGACCAGTCATTTGAGGTCATGCACCGCGACGGCGGCAAAGAAGATCGTCTGCTGCGGGTCAACCTTCGGGTCTACATCCGAGTGGTGCCAGGTCCAGACCTTCCCCCATCAGGACCGACTTTCAACCAGCCCGCTGCACCGCCGGCGGTGTCCATGAGCCGTCGAGGATTGCGGTCTTCGGCCAGTAGGCCCGCAGGTACAGGGTGAAGTCGGATCCCTTCGGGGCGGGCAGCCAGTTGCCGCGCCGGGATTCCGGTGGCGGGTCGGCCTGTACGTCGATCGTGAGTGATCCGTCCGGATTGGATTGCAGTGACTTGTTCTTGGTGCCCAGCGAGTACCGCCGGATCTCGTTCGGCACAAAGAAGTGGTGTTCGTCGTACAGGGTCAAGGACCAGAACCCGTCCACCGGCGGCGTCTGGTCCTTGGCGAACGTCACCAGGTAGCGGCGGGCCCCGTTGAGACGAGCGCCGGAAGCGTCGAGATCCTGGTAGTAGTACTTCGTCTCGCGGGGTGCGTTGACCAGAATGTTCGACTTCGCGACCGCCGTCCGTGTGAAGTAGTCGGTGCCGAAGGCGGCGCTGTTCGAGATCGAGCTCCAGTGATGGGGCAGTGGCTGGCCCCAGTTGCGGAACTGGAGCAGTGGGCCGACAAGCTCCATGTCCGCCCTCTTCGCCTCGTCGGTCATCGCCTGCTTGAGGGCCGGATCCTTCTGGCCCGCAGCGATGACGGCCATGACCTGGGCATAGCGCGCCTCCTCGCCCGGCAGCGGCGGCGCATCCCTCAAGACCAGTGGCAGCTGGTCGAAGAAGGTCTCCGGGAACACCCAGCGTGTCTCACCCTGCCCGCTGTCGCCCGTGGGCGAGCCGAGCCGCGGGAGCTGGCGCCAGTCGCGCTGCTTCATCGTCCCGTCGAATTGTGCCAGCGGGTAGAGGTCGATGCCGCCGATGAGGGCCTGCACCGCCTGCCGGTCCTCGGCCGTGTCGTCCTGGAACACGCGCGGCACGATGAACGCCGTTCCGGTCTGGGTCCGGAACACCTTGGCGATGCCCTTGGGCACCTCGCCCTGCCAGTCGGCTCGTGCCAGCAGGTAGAAGCCGGGTTGCGTGCCGTACATCGATCCAAGCTCGGCAAACCCGTCCGTGCGCAGGTCCACCACCTGGCAGACCCAGAACCGCTCGCCGAAATCCGGCGCCTGCACCACCACAGGGGTCTCGTCGAGGGCCGCGATGGCGGCGCCGTAGACCACGTCCTGGTTCGGGCAGGCGACCCAGCGCTGCTCCGGCTCGATGTAGTCGTGCAGCATCGACAGGGTGTTGAGCGGCGCGAAGGGCAGCACGCCGTTCATGAGGCCAGCCCGTGGGGCCTGCTGGAAGGCAAGGCGGCGGTTGTAGATGTTGATCAGCGGCCATGCCCAGAAATAGGCGTCGCGGGCGACCATCCTGGCATAAGGCTCGGTGATCCTGACGCTGACGTCAGGTCCGGACGGCATGGCCCGCGCTCGGTTCGGGGATGTGTCCTTGCCGCGCGTATCGATCATTGGCCGCCCTCCCATCCCTGCCGCCGTTCCTCGTGGCCGGCACCCTCGCGGGCTCCTTGCGCCTGCCTAGTTCGCCCGCCGGATCGGCGGTGGGTAATAGGTGCCGTTCGCCACGCCGCCGATCGGGCCGTAGAAGCGAAAGGTCAGGCGGTAGACCGATCCCTTCGGCGTCGGCAGCCAGTTGCCGTCGGGCGCGTCCGCGGGCTTCTCAGCCGCAAAGTAGAGCTTCAACGATCCGTCCGGACCATACTCGGGCTTGGATTGCTCATTGATCAGGAAGCGGTTGAGCGGGTTGGGCAGGACACGGAAGTGCCTGGTGTCGACTGCGATCACCGACCAGAAATAGGTCGCAAAACTGGCCGGCAACTGCTCCTTGGCGAAGGTCATCGTGTAGGCATGGTCGCCGGACAGGGGCGACCCGGCGCCATCGGTGCTGGCCCGGTAGTACATCACCTCCGGGGCGATGTTGGCCCAGATGCCCCCGTAGTTGATCAGGATGCGGGCCAGGTAGTCGATGTTATAGGCACCGACTACCGCGGGGCGTGCCCAGCCGTTGCGGATGGTGCCGTGCCCGATGGACGGCCCGGCCCTGGCGAAGTCGGCGAAGGCCACCGTGCGGATCGCCCGATCGACCCGCGCCCGCTGCTCGGGATCCCGGATCGCCTTCGCGATGGCGCGAACCTTCTCCTGCAACGGCTCCAGACCCGGATTGAGGTCGGGCTCGCCGTCGAGGGCCGTCTCCGCTGCGTCGAAGGCCTCGACGCCAGGCAGGTTCTCGAGCGCGAAGACCGGCGTCTTCGGGATGTCCGGCAGCTTGGGGGTTCCGGTTACCCGGAACGTGATCTGGTGCTGCAAGGCGACCGCCCGAGCCCAGTCGTCGCCCAGTGCGATGCGGGCGAGCACGCGCGAGTATTTCACCGGCAGGTCGATGCGCTGGACATCGGCCGGCAGCGCAACTTGCGCCCCCTGAAGGCAGATGGCGAAGTCACCGGATGGCCGCTTGGGGAAGAGCCGCTCGTTGATGTTGGCCAGCGTCTCGCCCCAGCCGTTGAGAAACTGCACCGTGTAATAGCGGTCGTCGATCCTCGGCACGGTGACGATCGTGCAACTGGTCTCGTCGACGGCGACCCAGGCCTCGGAATAGGCGACGTCGAGGTTCGGGTTGGGCCAGTCGACGGCTCCCGGCTTGCGGTGCCGGAGATCATTCCACTGGAAGCCCTCCTGGAAGTCGAGCTGCTGCTGGCGGGTCACCAGCAGGCGGCCGAGCAGATAGAGGTAGGCGTCGCTGATCTCCTGGTCGGAGACCGCGGCAGGCTGAGCCTGCGCAGGCGCCGGGAGATCGCCGAGGGCAAGTAAAGCAAGGACTCCGACGGCGGCTCCGGACATGCGCTTCATCGCGAACTTCCTTGCTTTCAGAGCTCAATCCACGGGAAACGCGGCAATGGCGCATGTCGCTCTCGTACGTGGACAAGTCGTAGGAAATCTAGCGGGTCAGCTTCAGGCTTGTATCAGGTTAAACCCTGAGATCTGGATGGGAAATCCCTCTATGGAGAGCTCCCGAAGGGCAGATATGGGCCACGCACTGACGGTCCCCTACCCTCCAGGAACGTTCGCTATTCCTCGCGAGTGTAGACACTCGGTCTACTTCCGCCTCGTGCCGATACCTGCCCTTCCGCCCAGACGCGAACAGGACCAACTTTCGGCTTGGCGCGCCATCATGCTGGCCGCCTCCGTCGAGGGGCCGACTACCGCGGAAGCACCTGTTCCGCGAGGATCTCGCCAACGGGCAGGCTGATGATGCAATGCAGACCGTCCGGCGTGAACTCCAGGCTGGCCTTGCCATTCAGTTCATAGGCCAACGTCCGCTCGATCAGCTCGGTGCCGAAGCCTCGCCTTCGTGGCGTCTCACCCGACAGCCTCACCCCCGTCTCGATCCAGCGGACGACGAGACGCGGCTCATCCTCCATCCTGTCGATGCTCCACCCCACCGTGATCCGTCCTTGGTCCGTCGACAGAGCACCATACTTCACGGCATTCGTCGCCAGCTCGTGGATGACAAGCGCGATGGTTTCGGCCGCCTTGGGCTTCAGGCGCACCTCCGGCCCCGTGATGCCGGCCACCCGCTCACCCTCCTGGGCTCCGAAGGCCAGCAGCCCCTCGGCCACCAGAAGCTCCAAATCGAGACCGGCGGTCGGATCCCGCGTGACGGCCGCCTGCACCCGGGCGAAGGCGTCGATACGCCCGTCCAGGTGCATGGCATAGTCCTCCACTGTCTCGTTGGTGACCGCCGTCCGGCGGGCGATGGAGCGGATCACCGCGAGCGTGTTGCGCACCCGGTGCTGCAACTCGGACAGCAGCAGCCGGGCCCGGCTTTCGCTCGCGCGAAGCGCCGCCTCGGCCTGTATGCCCTTCTCGATGCGCCGTTGCAGCTCCTCCTGGCTTTCCTTGGCCTCGTCGAGGGCCGAGGTCATCTGGAATGCGGCCGCGGCGAAGCGGGCGAGGCTTTGCAGAAGGCGAGCATCCTCTGCATCGAACTTGCCTTCGGGTGAGTGCTTGATGGCCCAGAGAGTGCCGACCGCCTCGCCGTTCACATGCCAGGGGGCGAGCAGGTTCTCGTAGATGCGTGGCTCGACACCCCGGAGGTCCGGAAAGAACCGCTCCGCCTCGTGGAACAGAAGAACGCGGTTGCGTTCCATCACCGTCCCACAGGGGCTCGCCTCCCGAGGCATGGTGCCATGAAGGTTCGGCGCGAACCCGCCAGCTGCGGCGCGCCAGCGGAGCATGCCGCTTGTTCCGCCGGGCTCCAGGATGCTGATGCCGGCGGAATCCGCTTGGCACAGCTCCATGACCAGTTCGGCGCATGTCTGGAGCACGCCGCCCGGATTGGTGGCCATCTCCTGGGCGAGACGCCCGAGCGCCCGGCTCTCGGCCTCATAGCCTGGGTTGCGGGAGGGTCGGCTCGCCAGCTCGGCCGTGATCAGGACGTCATCAACGCTGCCTGACGGATCCTTGTACTGGGTCACAGGATGCATCCTTTCTGCCTGAGCCGACCTGAACAACGCGCAAACTCACGATGAAGGTACGAGGTCATGGGATCTCATCCCCAGGAAGGCTCTCCCCGCTGTGGTTGAGGTGGAGGTAGTTGGGGTTGAACAGGGCGACCTCCTGCAAGACCTCCACATCCGGGATGATCAGGGTCTTGCCTTTCCAGACGATCAGCCCCTGCTCGCGCATCTGCTGGAGCGTGCGGTTGACATGGACCGTGGAGACCCCCGTGGCCTCCGCAAGCTGCTCCTGGGTCACCGGCAGCTCGAAGGAAGCGCCGCCGGCTTCGCCGTTCGCCAGGCCCACAACCCTGAGGCGCAGGAACAATTCACAGAATAGATGCGCCAGCCGCTCCAAGGCCTCCCGCTGGCCCAGGTTCGTGATCCACTCGCGCGCAGTCGCCTCCTCGACCAGCGAGGTCCACCACAGGGCGCGGCTGATGTGGGGCGAAGCGTCCGTCAGTTCCAGAACGGTATCGCTCGGGATTTCGGCGATGGTCAGAGGCGTCACCGCTCCCATGGAATGGTCCATCTGCTTCAGGATGAACATGTGCAGGCCGCAGATGTCGCCGGGCACCAGAAAGGCGGTGATCTGCCGTCGCCCGTCTTCGAGCACCTTGTAGCGGCAGGTCCAGCCCTCCAGGATCAGGTACACCTGCCCTGGCCGGTCCCCTTCACGAGTGATGTCCTCGCGTGGATCGAGCCGGCGCACCCTCAGGGCGGCAAGTCTCGCCAGCGCCTCCTTGTCCGTGGAAGAGAGCGTGGTGAACTGCTCCAGCTTGCGGATGAGATGGGTCGCCATTGATGGTTCTGCCGCTGCTTGGAACCGGGCATACAGCATCTGGAACGCCAGTCGCTCACCTATGTTATTCTGCCAACAGCACAGACTAACGTATGAGGACCCAGAGCCCGGGAGCGGCTGAACGAGGATGCGCATGACCGATCCTGCCCAAGAAGGAATGCTGGCCCGCCGCCGGATCATGGTGGTCGAGGACGAGTATTTCCTGGCCGATGACATAGCCAAGGCGCTGGAGGGACTCGGGGCCGAGATCGTCGGCCCGGTGCCCACGCGGGATCAGGCTTTCGCGCTGCTGGAAGCCGGGCCTGTGGATGCAGCCGTGCTCGACATCAACCTCAAGAGGCAGACCGTCTATCCCGTGGCGGATGTGCTCCGGGAGCATGGTGTGCCGTTCGTCTTCGCCACGGGCCTTGCCGAGAGCTCCGTGCCGCCGGCCTACCGGGATGTGCCTCTCTGGGAGAAACCGTTCAAGCCAGAGGCCTTGGCACGAGCGCTCCCAAGCCTCATGCAGAAATCGAACGCCTAAAGCATCGGACGTGAAAAGTGGACTTGCACTTTTGGGATCCATCCGATGCTTTCTTCTTGAATGAGAGCATCGGTCAGAACGGACCCAGCGGGCCGCGCCAGCGAAAACCGGATCCACTTTTCACTGGCGTGGCCCTCTGGGTCCGTCCGATGCGCTAGTCCGCTGGCACCCGGTAGTCTTCGCCCAACTCGGTGCCATGCCGTTCACGCTGATCGGCATTGCCCTCTCCATCTTCATGAGCTTTCGGAACAACGCCTGCTATGACCGCTGGTGGGAGGCTCGTAAGCTCTGGGGCCAGCTCATCATCGAAGCGCGCTCGTTCGCTCGTCAGACGATGGATCTCGATGTGGCTCGGCGCGAGCCGCTTCTGCTCGGCCTGTGTGGCTTTGCGCATGGATTGGCGGCCCGGCTGCGCGACCAGGATGAGGTCGGCCGAATGAAGCCTTGGATCGGACAGGACATCAAGGGCGCCGGCGCGAACCCGACCGATGCGGTCCTGCGCGAGATCGGGCGGCAATGCGCCCAGCTGAGCTCAACCGGCACGATCAGCGACATCCGGTACTCCGTGCTCGAGCAACGTCTGAGTGCCCCGAGTGCCGTCCAGGCGGGCTGCGAGCGGATCAAAGCAACGCCGCTGCCCTTCGCCTACACTCTCCTGCTGCATCCGATGCTCCACTCTTTGAGGAGCGCATCGTGGTTCGACTTCCATCACCTTCAACTGAACCATCACTTCTCCGCGATCAGAGCGGACGTCCCGCCGGGCCTATCAGGCGGGACGTCTCATCCATCCATGTACCGTTGGAACGCTACGGATCCGGTCGAAAGGCAGGGCCCGCTGTGGATCGATGAGAGCCTTCCCGCCAAGTCATGTGCTGGCCCGGCCATTGGGCCGTTGCTGAACATCATCGTACTTCCGGGAAGCGCCAGCAAAGGAAATTCGACGCACAGAACGCCACGATCCCGTTCATCTGACGTTGCCCTCCTGAGGCCCGGAGAGCGTCGTGCGAGGAAGCAGGCCCGGTTCCTCGCGAAGAAGGAAGCTTCACCGACGAGACTGAGCCAGCATCCTGATCCCGCCAGAATGCAATCTGCCTTGGAATGCGCGTGCGTCCGACAGACCTCGCTCAGGTCCTGACGTCCAACGGAACTGTTGGGACCAGAACCTGGGAGGGGTCCTTTCCGCGATCGATGCTTGGCCTGTCGCGGCGGTATGGCTTCGCAAAATGCGCTTCGAGACGACGTCCAACAAACGCGATCGCCCAGCACAGCACGAAATAGACAACCAGAATGGCGCCGTAAACGAGGTAGGCAGGGCTCCCGCCGCGCGCGATCGTCGTCTGTTCGATGAGGACTTGTGCCGAGCGCAGGAGCTCGTTGACACCGAGGACTGCGCCAAGCGAGCTCGCCTGCACCAATCCGGTCACGAGGCTGATGTAAGGCGGTAGGATAACGGGCATGGCTTGAGGGACGACCACCAGAAGAAGCCCCTTCCAGCCGCTGAGCCCAAAAGCCTGAACCGTCTCCGATTGTCCTCTGGGGACAGCGGCGAGGCCTGCACGAATGATATGCGCGCCGTTCGCGCCACCCCAGACCGATACGCTGAGCGCGCTCGACCAGAACGGATTGAGCGAGATCCCGATATGGGGCAGGATGAAGTAGACGAGCAGCACCGTCACCATGAGGGGGATGTCCCGCAGACATTCCACGATGAGGAAAACGGGGCGGCTGAGCCAGCGGGACGGCAACGACAGGCCAGCCGCAAAGAGGATCGCGAACAGGGTTCCGCCCAGGATCATCACCAGCGACAGGAGCAGCGTGTTCAGGAGGCCGTCGAACAGGAAAGACCGGAACTCGAGAAGTAGCATTGACTATCTCCCTGCAAAAGGCCGATTGAGGCGATGCTCCAGTGCGTGCCCCAGGCCGGACAGAGCAAAGACGCAGAGCAGGTAGATCACGCAGATGGAGAAGAACATCTCGATGGCCCGGAAATCATAGGCAATGCGATCGACGGCCACGAAGGTCAGTTCCACGAGGCCGATAGCCTGGAGATAGGCGGAGTTCTTGACCGTGGCTACGATTGTGTTCATCGAGGACGGCAGCGCCGCCCGGGCGGCCAGCGGGAAAACAACCAGAAGAGCATGATGCCAGCGTTTCAGGCCGAGGGATGCGGACGCATCGCGAACACCATGGCTGACGGCGGCAAGCCCTCCGCGGAAGTTCTCGATCTGAAAGGCGCTCGCCCATAAGGTCAGTGCCGCGACGCCCGACCAGAAGACCGACAGGCGCAGGCCAAGGCTCGGCAGGCCATAGAAAATGAAGAAGATCTGCACGAGATACGGCGTACCGCGGATGAACTCGACATAGCCGGTGACGAGATATTCAGCCGGCTTGAAGCCGCTCGTGCGCAGCGCAGCGCCGACGGCACCGACGATGCATGAAAGCAGGATGGCGAGACCGCTGACCGTGAGGGTCACTTTCAGCCCCCTCATCAGGTCCGGCAGCGCATCGAGAATATAATTGAAATCCATCACATTCCGACCTTTGCTGAAGATGGTCGACCGAGCATCCGAGGTGGCTGCGGGGTGGAGGATTTGGCCTCCACCCGGCCTCTGTCAGCCGCTCAGTTCGTGGCCGGCGGATCGGTCTCGAAGGACTTGATCATCTCCTTGGCGACGATCGGGTCGGAGACGTGGCTGGGCACCACCTGCGAGAAGAATTTCTCCTCTTTCATTTTCTTCAGGGCGGCATTCACAAAGGCCTTGAGCTCAGGCTCGTTCTTGCGAATGCCGACACCGTTGAACCCGAGATCGACTTCCTCCTTGAGAATACGGAAAGCGGGATAGTTGCTGATCAGGGTCGCAATCGTGACTGCATCGCCCACATATCCGTCGGCCCGACCCTGCTGGAGGGCCTGGATGTTATCTGCATTGGTGTTGAGCTGCACGAATTGAATGCCGGGAATGCGGTCGCGCAACCATTTGAGCTGATTGCCACCCTTCACGATCAGGATCGACTTTCCCTCGAGATCAGCGAGCTTCTGGACCGGGCTGTCCTTCGGCACGATGACGTTGCTGCCGCCCCAGTAATAGATGTCGGAATAATCGATCACCTGCTCGCGCGGCGGGGTCTTGCCGAGGGTCGCGAGGATGAGGTCGATCTTGCCGCCGGTCAGGGATGGAATGCGTGCGTCGGTGGCGACGCAGCTCAGCTCCGCCTTGTCCGGAGAGCCGAAGGCATAGGTGCCGATCTTCTTCGCCATCTCGACCTCCACGCCGACCGGCTTGCCGTCGGGGCCGGAGGAGCCGAACGGCGGGGAGTCGCACTTGACTCCGATGCGGATGACGCCCGCATCCTTGATCGCCTTCGGCAAGGCTGGAAGATCCTGCGCCGAGGCTGCCGTCGCCTGAGACGCGATGGCGGCGATGAAGCCCAATGATGCGATAGCGTAGCGAAGCATGCTGATCTGTCGGTTCATGGATATTTCCCTTTGGATTTCTGGGTCTGGAGGTGCGAACGTTGATCGTTCGTCGATTTGTTGCTGCGGAACGCGGCCGTCCGCGGGAAGCCCGTTGTTCTCCCAGAGCATCGGACGTGAAAAATGGAGCCGCTTCTGGGATCGATTCCGATGCTCAACCTCTTGAGCGGCGCGCGGCTCGACGTGAAAAACCGGGTCCACTTTTTCGCCCGGCGCGCTAGTGCAGGATCTGGCTCAGGAAGGCCCGGGTGCGACGTTCCCGAGGGTTGCGGAAGAACTCGTCAGGAGGTGCCGTCTCCACGACCCGGCCCGCATCCATGAAGATCACCCGGTCGGCGACCTGCCGGGCGAAGCCCATTTCGTGCGTGACGCACACCATGGTCATTCCGTCGCTGGCAAGTTGCGCCATCGTGTCCAGAACTTCGCGCACGAGCTCGGGGTCGAGTGCCGAGGTCGGTTCGTCGAACAGCATGATCTTCGGGTTCATGCAGAGCGAGCGTGCAATGGCAGCTCGCTGCTGCTGCCCACCAGACAGCTGGCTCGGATAGAAGTTTGCTTTGTCCGGAATGCGTACGCGCTCGAGATAGCGCAGCGCCAGGGCGTCTGCGTCCTTCCGCGGCACCCCCTTAACCCACCGGGGCGCGAGGGTGCAGTTCTCCAGAACGGTCAGGTGCGGATAAAGATTGAAGCTCTGAAACACCATGCCGATATCCTGACGGACACGCTCGATGCTGCGCTTGCTCTCCGTGAGCTCGATCCCGTTGACGACGATCCGGCCTTTCTGGTGCTTCTCAAGATGGTTGATGCAGCGGATCATCGTGGATTTCCCCGATCCGGACGGACCGCAGACGACGACCTTCTGGCCTTTCCCTACTGTCAGATTGATGTCATGCAGCACCTGCACCGTGCCGAACCATTTGTCGACGTTGCTGAACTCGACGCAGACATCTTGGCTGCCGCCGGTCGCATGATTGCTGGTCTGTCCCATGTCCGTCTCCCGAGACTGCTGTCCTAGGTTCAGCTTTGTTCAAAGGTTGGCTCTCCGCCTCGCGCGGAGAACCGCCAGGTGCTGGCCGCTACGCGAACCGGTCGGGCCGGAACGTGGCGAGCAGAGGGCTCGCCTCCCCCGTGACGATTTCCCGGGCCAGCAATTCACCCGTGATCAAACCCATCGTGGCACCGCTGTGAGTAAAGGCTACGTAATAACCCGGAACCGCCTCGAGGGCGCCGAGAACCGGTTCGCCATCCTTCGGCACAGGCTTCGGCCCGGCGGCATAAGAGTCGATTTCGATCTTCGGATTGTCGGCGAGCACCGCAGAGGCCTCCTCCGCGAGCTTGTGGACCGTCGACTCCCGCACCTCGTAGGTCCCATCCGCATGGCGGACGACCTCATCCTCCGACCAGGCGGAGTCGAACACGATGGCGCCGTCCGGCGTGGGGCGCACAGCCACGCGCGGCGTGTTGAGAACAGCCCGCAGACCAGTTTTGAGCGGCTTCGAGCGGACCAGAAGCGAGATCGGGGTTGCGTCCGGAATGGCAACGCCGACATCTGCAACCATCTTGGGGACGGCAGCGCCGGCAGCCACCAGGACGGCATCGGCCACAATCTGCCTGCCGCTCGACGTCGATACTCCTGTTGCTCGCCCGCCCTTGACATCGACGCTGGCCCGACCGGCATGCGTGAGGATCTCGCCACCCAGCGTGGCAAACTCGTCGAGCAGCACGCGGATCAGGGACGGCAGGTCCACCCAGCCCTCTCCGGGATTGAAGATCGCGCCCTGACGCGTGATCGCACGCGCATCGACGCCCGGCGTCATGGCGGCGACCTGTTCAGGAGCAAGAAGCCGCGCGTCGTAGCCGATGCTCTGTTCGTGCGCGAACGCCTCGGCGATCCTGTTCGAGCTGTCATCGGCATCCCACGTCAGACCTCCGTCGAAGCGCAGCCAGGGCGCGGCGGGGTACCGGGCCGCCAGGGTGCGGTAGCGATCGATGCCGATCATGCGCAGCTTATGATATTCGGCAGAGCGGAAACGAGCCGAGTTCAGCCAGGCGAGCGAGCGGCCCGAGGCTTCGCTCGACAATCCACCTTCGGTTACCAACGTCACGCGAGCGCCCAAGCGCGCAAGCTGTACGGCTGAGGACGCCCCGAGAATCCCGCCGCCGATGACAGCAACCCGCAAAGATGAGGATGGAGAATTCACCAGATAGTTCCTTCTGTGGTTGTGCTCGTTGACTGGTTCGATCTGTCAGCCCGGGAGACCGGCAGGCCGATCTGTTGGAAGGCAATCAGGGGCGCTCCCATTTCCCGGTCTGCGCAGAGCGGAAGAGAGCGTCGATCACACGCATGTTCGACACGGCGTCGGCGCTTCCCCATTCGAGGGGCTTCTCGCCGAGCACCGCCTGTGAGAAGGCATCACCCTGCAAAGTGTACTGATCACTGGGGGGTATCGTGATGACGTCCCTGCCGCCGCCGGAGAGATCCCGCCCGTCGTCGACCACGATAACGGCTTCCATGCCGGCAGGCGCATTGAACGGAATCTGGATTTCGATGCGCCCTTGGGTACCGAGGATCTGCACACGCTGGCATGGCACGAGCTGGGTCGCGGAGGTGAAGGTCATCTGCCGGCCGCCGAGGAATTCCGCCAAGCCGCTGCTCAAGCGGTCCGTTCCCATCTGGGGATCCCTGTCGAACAGGCCGATCACGCGCTCCGGCTCGGCGTCAAACACGAAACGGGCCGTGTTGATGGCATAGCAGCCGATATCGTAGAGCCCTCCGCCGCCGATATCGGCCTGATTGCGGATGTTGCTGGGATCCGTCAGGAAATAGGAGAAGATTGTCTGGATGGCACGCACCTCTCCCAGGCGTCCGCTGCGAACGATCTCGCGCACACGGTGCCATTGCGGATGGAAGCGCACCATGAAGGCTTCGCCCACGAGCAAGCCGCTCTTCTTCTGAGCAGCCTCGATCTGCCGCGCCTCCTCGGCATTGAGAGCAATCGGTTTTTCGCACAGGACATGCTTGCCGGCCTCGAGCGCCTTGATGGTCAGAGGCGCATGCAGATGGTTCGGAAGCGGATTGTAGATCGCGTCGATGTCCGGATCGGCGAGCAACGCCTCATACGACCCATAGGCCTTTGGAATTCCGAGATCCACGGCGGCTTCGCGGGCCCGGTCTTCATCTCGGGACGCAATCGCCACAACCTCCGTGAAGGCTCCTGCCTTCATGGCCGGAATGACGTGTTTCCTGGCGATTTGGGCGGTGCTCAGCACACCCCACCTGACTTTTTTCGACACGGGTCATACACCTTTGCAGAGGAGAAGGAGCCAAACAGCACGGCTGCTGCGTCGCGCTGAGCGAATGGGCGTTTGGAGAGGGTCGGAAGCCCCATTGGCGCGGCAAGCCACGCCGGTGCGAGGGGACAACGCACGGCCATGCTGAAGCCGCCATGCCGCTCCGGCTCCGGCACCAGCGTCACGGCCGCTCTGTCCTGTCCTCACGCTGCGACCTCGATCCACACTCATCTTGGTTTCCATTTCCGATGAACGAGACAAACTGATAGTATGAGACCGGTTTCAATGCTATTTGAGACCGGTCTCATTTGTCAACAGGCGCTCTGCTTGACGATTCAACAGATTGCCTCTTAGGTCGTCGGCCATGAACAACAGAACGGTCCAGAAGCGGTTGGTCACTCTCCAGGACGTCGCCCGTGAGGCGGGCGTCTCCAAGGCTACGGCCGCCAGGGTGCTGGGCAGCTATGGAACGGCTAGCCCGGAGGTGAAGGAAAAAGTTCTTCATGCGGCGCGTATTCTGGGCTATCGGCCGAATGAACTCGCCCGCAGCATGACGACGGGCCGCTCGCGAACAATCGGTGTTGTCGTCGGCGACATCGAGAACCCCTATTTCGGGCAGGCCGTCCGTGGCATCAGCGAAGTGGCGAGCGCCGCAGGGTTCGACGTCATCCTGGCCAATTCCGGGGAAGTGGTCGGCAGGGAGCAGGCCGCCGTCCAGGTGCTTCTCGGCAAGCGGGTTGACGGCCTGATCATCACTCCTGCATCCATGTTCGATATCCAGCATCTGGAAGCTGTGCAGAGATCTGGCAGGCCGCTGGTTCTGCTGGACCGCGCCATTCCCAAGCTGAAGGTCGACAGCGTCATCACGGACGACCAGGCCGCAGCCGCAGTGGCCACGCGCATGCTGATCGAGGCCGGACACAGGCGGATCGCCTACATCACGGCGACGGCTTCCGATGATCCGATCTACAGGGGACCTCAGCAGATCAGCCTGACAACCGTGATGGATCGCATCAACGGTTTTCTAGCAGCGTCCGCCGCGGCGGGGATCAAACATCCCGAGCAGTATATCCGCCTGGGAGCATCGCGCCAGGGCGCTTCGGGGCGAATCATCGCCGATCTTCTCTCAATGCCCCATCGTCCGACTGCCATCCTGGCATCGGACAACGTGGTCGGGCTCGAGGTGTTCAAGGTCATCCGCAACCTGGGCATGTCAATCCCCGCCGATCTTTCTCTCATCGCCTTCCACGATGCAGACTGGACCAGCGTCACGAGTCCGCCGATCACAGTCATCTCACAGCCGGTCTACAATCTCGGCGTCGAGAGCGCGCAGATCCTGCTCGAGCGCATCACCGGAGCCGTCGGGACGCCGAAGCGACTGGTGCTTGCCACGGAGCTGATCGAGCGGCAGTCGGTCGGCGCACCACCCGCTCCTCAGGATGACGAGAAGAAGGTAAAGTCCCGGCCGGCCGCGAAAGCTGTCGTGGGATAGGCTCGTGCGACAAGCACGAGACCGTGATCCATGTCGCTGATCGACAGCCACGCATCCGAGGTATTCATGCTGAACGCCATTCACCATGTCGCGATCATCTGCTCGGATTACGAGCGCTCGAAGCACTTCTATTCCCAGATCCTGAGACTCCCGGTCATTCGCGAGATCTGGCGCGCAGAGCGGCAATCCTGGAAGTGCGATCTTCAGATCGGCTCGGATCTTCAGATCGGCTCGGCCCAGATCGAGCTTTTCTCGTTTCCAGACCCGCCGCCCCGCCCGTCCCGACCGGAGGCTTGCGGCCTGCGCCACCTCGCCTTCCGTGTGCAATCCCTGGAGCCGATCATTGCTCGTCTGGAAGAATTTGGGATCATCGTCGAGCCGATCCGCATCGACGAGCATACGCGGCAGCGTTTCACCTTCTTCGCCGACCCTGACGGAACGCCCCTGGAACTTTATGAAGATAGCGCCGAGGGTTCAAGAACATCCTGACGCCGTACCCTGGACAAGACAGCCCGACTCGGCTGCACGGCGTCACCTGCGGGAGCATCACTCCCAAAAGTGGGCCCGCTTCCCGGTTCGATGCTCCCGGTTCAGCAGCATCCCGACCGCTTGAGGTCGGGATCGGACATCGTCACCGCCGTGTCGGCGGAAATACGTGACGGCCCCAACTTCTGGATCGGGTCATTCTCTGCCGATCATCTGCCCTTCGAGAATGTCCGGTGTTCGTCTCTTCAGCTGCCCCTTAGAGCCTCGGACGTGACCCAGAGGGCCGCGCCGGTGACCCGGAGGGCCGATGCGGCAATCCTACCCAGCTTGCGCAAAATGCGCATAGGTTGACTTTATGGAGGAAAATTGCACAAAACGCGCGGATAAGACGGCTCGTCATAGCCAACAATGCGAATTTCGCGCAATATAGGGTGGGAATATGCCCCAGATTCCGATCAAGAGAGCCATCGAGAAGGTCCCGGGAGGCATGATGGTCGTGCCGCTCCTGCTCGGTGCGCTGATCACGACGTTCTTTCCTGGAACTCCGAAGCTCTTCGGCTCCTTCACGGGCGCCCTGTTCACGGGCGCTTTGACCATCCTGGCCGTCTTCTACGTCTGCATGGGGGCCAGCATCGACTTCAAGGCAACCCCCTACATCGTGAAGAAGGGCGGCACATTGTTCATGGTCAAGGTCGGCATGGCGATGGTGCTCGGCATCGTCTTCGGCCGCATTCTCGGTGAGGCTCCGGTCACCTCCGGCGTCTTCGCCGGACTTTCCACCCTGGCCATCGTTGCTGCGATGAACGACACGAACGGGGGCCTCTACATGGCCCTGATGGGGCAGTACGGACGCCCGCGCGACGTTGGCGCCTACACCATCATGACCCTGGAATCCGGACCGTTCCTGACCATGGTCACGCTCGGCGTCGCCGGCCTCTCGGCCTTCCCCTGGCAGACGATGGTCGGCAGCATCCTGCCTCTCGCCGTGGGCATGCTCCTGGGCAACCTCGACCGTGAGATGCGCGCCTTCCTGAGCCGCGCCATCCCGGTCATGATCCCGTTCTTCGCCTTCGCCCTCGGCGCGGGCCTCGACCTGACCAAGATCTGGCAGGCGGGTCTCCTTGGTCTCGCGCTCGGCGTGGCGGTTGTCGTCGTCACGGGCATCCCGCTCTTCTTCGCGGATCGCCTGACCGGCGGCACCGGCGTCGCGGGCGTCGCCGCGGCATCGACGGCCGGCAATGCGGCAGCCGTTCCGGCTATCGTCGCCGCCGCCAACCCGGCCTATGCCGATGCAGCCGGCCCGGCGACCGTCCTGGTCGCCGCTACGGTGGTCGTGACCGCGATCCTCGTCCCCCTGGCGACCGCCTGGACGGCTCGCACCTTCGGACGTCCCGAGGAGGACACTGCGCAAGACGCCGCCGCTGTCGAGGTCGGCGCCGTGCCTGCCGGGACATCTGGAGGTCACTGACATGGGGACGAAATGGCTGATCGTCGCCGATGACCTCACGGGCGCGGCCGATTGCGCCATCGCCTTCGCCAAGGAGGGGGTTGCCGCGGCCGTCGGCTGGGGAGACTGCGCCGAGGACACGGGAGGGCTCCCTCCCGTGTTCTCCTATGACGCCGGCAGCCGGGGCCTCTCGGGACGGGATGCCCTGACAAAGCACCGCGCCGTGCTCGGAAAGCTGCACGTGGAGGGCACGGCCCTCTTCAAGAAGATCGACTCCACCCTTCGCGGGCAGCCTGCCGCAGAGACCGTCGCGATCTTCGAGGCCCTGCGGCCTCGACACGGACCCGTGCTCGGCGTCATGTCTCCTGCCTTCCCGGCGACCGGCCGCACGACGCGGGATGGCAGGGTTCACGTGAGCGGTGAGCCTCTGGAGCAGACCGAGGTCTGGCAGCGCGAGCACAGCTATCCCAACGCCGATCTCGTCGAGGTTCTGGCAACGGCCGGCGTCGTGGCCGAGAAGGTGCAGCTCGCCACGATCCGCGCGGGCGTGGAGGCCCTCAGGGCCGCCTTGGACGGGATCGCCTCGAAGGGCGACCGGGTCGCGGTCTGCGACGCGGAGACCGAGGACGATCTCGCCTGTATCGCCGCGGCAGGTCTGCCTGTCCGGAGCAACGTGTTCTGGATCGGCAGCGCCGGCCTCGCCCATGCGCTGGCGAAGGCGACGCAAGGCGAAGCCGTGGGCCCCATACCGGCTCCGGTGACCGGCAGGGGCGCCCTGGTGGTCGTTGGATCCCTCGCGCGGGCGTCCCGCTCGGCCGCGAAAGTCCTCTCGGCGTTGCCTGGCCTGCGGTCCGTTCCCATCGAGCCGGAACTCCTGCTCTCGGAGACGGCCGGCGCCGACCGCGCGGCTCTCGCCGGCCAGGTCATCACGGCCCTCCAGGCCGGCGAGGACGTCCTTGTCGAGATCCTCGTCGGCGGCACTCCCGACCTGGCGCTGGGACCATGCCTTGCCGAACGGCTGGCGGATCTGCTGAAGCCTGCCGCCGCGTACGCGAGCGGTCTGGCCGCCACCGGCGGGGAGACGGCTGCGGCGCTCCTGGCCCGCTTCGGCGTGAACGGCATCCGTCTGGTGGATGAGGTCGAGCCAGGCGTGTCTCTCGGCCTGACGCTGGGAGATCTTTCCATTCCCATCGTCACCAAGGCAGGTGCGTTCGGGAGCGACAACACACTCAAGCACGTCGTGCAGCGCCTGCGCACGATCAGGCAAGAAGGAAAACTGGCATGAGCCTTCCGACGATCGCAATCACCATGGGCGATGCCTCAGGGATCGGCCCGGAAATCATCATGAAGGCACTCGCACGACCCGACGTGCGGGAGATGTGCCGTCCGCTGGTGGTGGGAGATGCCGAACGGCTTCGGCTTGCCGGCTCGATCGTCGGCTCCTCGCTCACGGTCAACAGCCTCGAGCGGCCTGAGCACGCACGCTATGCTCCGGACGAGGTCGAGTGCATCGACCTCAAGCTGATCCCTCGGAATCATCCCTTCGGTCGCGTCTCTCCCGTCTCGGGCGAAGGTGCGTTCCGCTTCATCGAGCGCGCGGTCAGGCTGGTCGAAGCCGGACAGGCCGACGCGATCTGCACGGCACCGCTCAGCAAGGAGGCGCTGCACGCCGCCGGGCATAAGTATCCCGGCCACACGGAACTGCTGGCGGAGCTCACCGGAACGCCGGAAGTCTCGATGATGCTGGTGTCACCGAAGCTGCGCGTCATCCACGTGACGACGCATATCGGTCTGATCGACGCCATTGCCCGCATCGAGCCCGGGCTGGTCGAACGTGTCATCGAGCGCGCGCAGACCACCCTGGTCAAGGCCGGCATCGCCTCGCCGCGGATCGGCGTCTGCGGCATCAATCCCCATGCGGGTGAGAATGGGCTGTTCGGCTATGGTGAGGAGGAGCAGAAGATCGCGCCCGCGGTGGCCGCCTGCCGTGCCAGGGGATGGCGCGTGGAGGGGCCGCTCCCGGCCGATACCCTGTTCTTCCTGGCGGCCCGGGGCGACTATGACATGGTGGTCGCGATGTACCACGACCAAGGCCACGGCCCCATCAAGGTCCTGGGCCTCGAATCCGGCGTGAACATCACCGTCGGCCTGCCCGTGATCCGGACCTCGGTGGATCACGGCACCGCGTTCGACATCGCCGGCAAGGGGATCGCCGACGAGGGCAGCCTCGTGGAGGCACTGCGGCAGGCGGCCGACCTCGCGCCCCAGCGCACGGCGGCGGCCTGAGACTTCTGTCCGCTGTCCGGATGATGTAGAGACCACCCTCGTGCAGGACGGCGTGCTCTCACCATGGGAGCGTGCCGTCTCGGACGCCGACAGGACATGACGGAGAGGACACCCTCACGATGCGAAGCAAGGACCGCCGGGCACTTCTGCTCGAAGCGTTGACCGCCGGGGAGGAGATCGACGTCGAGGACCTGGCCACCCGTTTCGAAGTCTCCGCCTCGACCATCCGCCGCGACCTCCAGCAGCTCTCGTCCTCCGAGGGGATCAAGCGCACGTATGGAGGCGCCATTCTGGTGCACCCGGCAGGCGAGACGAGCCTGAGCCAGCGGCAGGCGTCCAACAGGACCCAGAAGGCGGCCATCGCGCGGGCGGCATGCAGCCTTCTTGCGCAAGATGACATCCTGATCCTGGACGGGGGCTCAACGGTCGCAGCCTTTGGGCACCTCCTGCGGAACCGGCGCCATCGCGTCATCACCAACAATCTGGCGCTTGTCTCGCCGCTGGCCGAAGCTGCCGAAATCGAACTGACGGTTCTCGGTGGCGCGGTTCGCCCAACCAGCATGAGCACGGTGGGCCCGCTTGCCATGGAGGCCATGCGGAGAATGACGGCCGACAAGGTCTTCCTGGGGGCAGATGGCGTCGTGGCAGGACGCGGCCTGTGCGAGGCGAGCCTCGATCAGATCGCCCTGAAAACACTCATGATGGATCAGGCACGAGAGGTCTTCGTACTCGCAGACGCGACGAAGCTGTCCCGCACGAACCAAGCGATGTGGGCTCCCCTGCCCGCACGCTGGACGCTGATTACCGATTGGAGCGCAAGCCTCGAGCAATGCGACCTGTTTGCCGCCGCCGGGGCTCGGGTCATCAGGGCCTCCCAATAACTGATGTCGACCTGCTCATATGAGGGAATGTTTGCCCCTTCCCGCCCAGCTCAGGTCCCGTCGCCCCGGCACCTCGAACCCTGCAACAACCGTAAGGCAGCACAGTGCATTCTGGCTCAAGGGCATCTCGGCAGCGATCCTCAGGCGAGCAAAACAGACGCCAGGGCCCGGGCTCATCCGAGTCTCCCTCTCTTGATTGGCGCATCGGATGAGGCGGACCCAGCGGGGCATTGGAACGGCTTCAACCATTCCCGGCAAGCTGCACACGAGGTCGACAGTACACTATCCGGGAGAGCCAGCGAGCTTAAGCCCTGCCATGAAGATGTCCCGTCCGGTCGAGGGCATGTAAACTCGTCGGATAAAGTCGAGACTGAATGCCGGATCGATCTCAAGGAGTCGCTTCATCGCAGCGGTTGCCTCCTCGATCCGGCCCAGGTGGGCAAGACTTGATGCGAGTGGACGATAGCTGCCGGTCCAGCGCGGCTGCTCCTGGATGGCTCGCTGTCCCCACCCCACGGCCTTCTCATGCTGGCCACTCATGCAGTAGGCGACCGCCAGGGCCGATTGGAACATGAAGATGTTGCGGTCGACGGGACTGAGCCGCAGAGCCGCCTGGACCTGCGGGACCGCGATTTCCGGAAAGCCCGCGCAGCAGCGGCTCCAGGCACTGAAGCAGTAGGCTGAGGCCGAGTTCGGATTGAGGGTCAGCGACCGGTCGAGCAGCGCCAGGGCCGTTTCGTAATCATGGGTCAGGAACCCGAGCGCGTGGCCCGCCATCCAGAGCACCGTGGGATCGTCGCGATCGCGCTCAAGAGCCGCGTGGGCCAAGCGCTCGCCTTCGTCCCGATCCCGCTCCCGGTCATCCGTCCAGCCCTGCGTGATGTAGTAGACGTGGCACTGGGCACCGAGGGCGTAGGGTGGCCCGTAGTCGGGATCGAGCCTGATCGTCTCCTCGATCAGGCGCAGCGTCGCCGCCGTGCCGTCACGGCTGGCAAGGTAGAACTGCGACAGGGCTCGGAGGAAGCGGTCGTAGGCGGTGAGGCTATCGGGGCGCTTTCTCCGGGCCCGTTCCATTTCGGCGACCCGCAGACGCGGCTCGATGGCCCCGACCACGCTCTCGGTGATCCGGTCCTGGAACTCGAACACATCTTCCATGGAGCCCTCGTAGCGATCGGCCCAGAGGTGGCTGCCTGTCTCGGCTTCGAGAAGCTGACCGGTGATCCGCAAGCGTTGACCCGCTCTCCGCACGCTGCCCTCCAGAACATAGCGCACCCCAAGTTCGCGCCCGACCTGCTTCACGTCGATGGCACGGCTCTTGAAGGTGAAGCTGGAGCTTCCGGCAATGACGAAGAACCAGCGCACCTTGGCCAACGCCGTGATGATCTCGTCGGTGA
Organism: Microvirga sesbaniae; assembly: GCF_025460805.1. Lineage (GTDB taxonomy): Bacteria > Pseudomonadota > Alphaproteobacteria > Rhizobiales > Beijerinckiaceae > Microvirga > Microvirga sesbaniae. The sequence continues at coordinate 75,989 of NZ_JAMXFJ010000007.1, forward strand.
TGCCGTCCGCCAGGTACTCCTGCTCGGGATCGCCGCCGAGGTTCGCGAATGGCAGCACCGCCACGGAAGGCTTGTCCGGCAGCGGCAGGAGCCGGAACGACTGCGACGATGGAAGCGGGTGTGCCGCCTCTGAGGGTGCGGGTCCGACGAGATAGGCCCGAACTGGCTCGTCGATGTTCTTGACCGCCTGCGGCCCGAGATCAGCATAGGTCAGCGCCAGCGCCTTGCGCACATAGTCGTACGCCGTGCCCGAGATGCAAACCCCGCCCGGTTCGGCCAGCGCCTGGAGCCGGGCGCTGACGTTCACCGCGTCGCCGAGGAGGTCACCGTTGCTGACGACAACGTCGCCGAGATGCACGCCGATGCGGAAGCGCAGGCGACGGTGCTCGGGCGTGTCGCCGTCTGCCGCGGTCAACCGGTCCTGAACGGCCACGGCGCATTGCACCGCATCGACTACGCTGGGGAACTCGGCCAGGACGCTGTCTCCTGCGGTGTTGGCGATGCGGCCACCATGCTCGCCGATCATCCGATCCATCGTCCCGCGATGCGCGGCGAGCCTTCGTAGCGTGCCGCTCTCGTCGGCACCCGTCAGGCGGGCATAACCTGCCACGTCCGCCGCGAGGATCGCGGCCAACCGCCGTGCGAGGCGTGGTTCCTGCGGAGGCATGTGTTCCTCCAAGCTGTCATCGCGCGTAGGATGGTACCCGCGCCGAGCAGGCGCGTCGAGCGTCTCAGCATTCAGGGAGGTTCCGATGGGCTTGGCTGGATCAGGGGCTCTGGTCGCCTGGCACGATATCGATGAGAGCCGCCAAGCCGAGTACCTCGACTGGCACTCCCATGAGCACATGCCGGAGCGGCTTGCGATCCCCGGCTTCGTGGAAGCCCGTCGATACTCCGTCGCGGGGCCCGGGCCGGCATTCCTGATCCTGTACGCGGTTGTGGACCCTGAGGTTTTCGAATCGAAGGCGTACCTGGAGCGCTTGGATCATCCTTCGGAGTGGACCCAGCGGATCATGCCCGCTCTGCGGAACATGAACCGGAGCCTGTGTCGGGTCGAGGCATCGAGTGGCTTCGGTGCTGGATGCTGGCTCCAAACCCTTCGGTTCTCCCCGGACGCCGGACGCGAAGCGAGCCTGCGGGACGCCCTGACAGGTGAGGTGCGCTTGCTTGCGATGCAACCGGGTCTGTGTGCTGCTCATCTCCTGATCTCGGACAGAGACAAGGCCAGGACGCCAACCCGAGAGGCGGCCCTGCGTGGGGGGCATGACTCGGTCGCTGATTGGGTGCTCTTGATCGAAGGTTATAACCGAGCGGCGGTGGCCCAGGACCAAACGGCTCTTCTGCGGCAGAACGGAGCTGGTCCGGACCTCGCTGCCAATCTCTACACCATCGACTACGTCAGGGTGGCTCCATAGACGGATGGGGGACAGTCGAAGATCTCTTCCGGATCAGGAACCGAGATCCCCGCAATATGGGAATGTCCGCTTCGATGAGGATTGTTGCCTTCGAGCTTACGGCTCAGACGTGCCGACAGCGGGCGTTTCGGCGAGCCAGCAATCGCTATCGTCTGGGCGCAGTAGCCGACCAAGGTTATACACAGGGCTTCCCGTTATCGATCCGGCAAAGGCTCTGATCCGTGAAAGTGGCGCCAGCGCCACGTGTCTCCTCGACGTTCCAGCACACCTGTCATTCGGTAGGGCACGCGCTGTTCGGTCCCTTCGCCGCTCAGGACCGCTTCGCCTTGAGCGAAGAGCCACGCGATGTCCCCAACGAAGGATACGTCGCGGCTCCGCCACTCCCACCTGATCTGAACCGGCAGACCAAAGAACCTGCGAACCAGCGCTTCAACCTCAGCCGGTCCGGTTGCCACCTCGCCGACTTCGGAGCCGACCAGACGGACGTCCGCCTCTTCGGCGAACTCGGCGAGAAGCGCCGGTTCCCGTTCGGCCACCAGGCGCTCAAACCGCTCCAAGGCCTGGAGCACATGGTCTCGCATCTCGGCGGGGTTGCTCATCGGACTCTCCTGCCATGGCATTCCTGCGTGAAGAAGCGGCGAGTATAATGGCTGAAGGCACGTTCATGAAGGCGCGCCACATCCAGGCTATTTGGACGATTGACGATGGATATCCCCGACATGCCGCCCGACGTCAGATTTGACCTCCTGCCTCAGACCGCCGAGGCAAGGGACTTCGCTTTCGAGGTCAAACGGGCGGCCCTAGGCCCACACATCGTGGTGCGATGGGGATGGGATGAGGAATTCCAACGAGACTTCCATGAGCAGCGGTTCAGGGACACGCCACTCTCCCGGATTGTGCACAAAGGGCAGGCCGCCGGGACCATCGCCCTCACAGCTCTTGCTGATTATGTGCGCCTCGATGAGTTCTACCTGCTCCCCACCCATCAGAGGCAGGGTTTGGGAACCAGGATCCTGACCCACTGTGCTGCCGTCGCGGACGCTCGTGGGTTGCCGCTCCGGCTTCGCTATCTCAAGTGGAACCCGGTCGGGTCGCTCTACCGCCGCCATGGGTTCGCCGCCATCGACGAGACGGAAATCCACTTTATCATGCAGCGGCAACCTGGCGGAGCCTACCCCCTCTGCTGAGGGCACAATGTGGGAGGCCCTTATGCCTGGGGCGTCCCCAACTCGATCCGAATGGCCCGGAAGCCGTGCGGCCGTCCTGAACATTTCGTTGGGCCCACACACCTCAACGAGGCGATTTGCGAAGCGTAGCGCCGGCAAAGCAAGTCTGGCCCAATCCAAGAAGCCATTGGCCCGTGCGAACAAGGCGGGTGAAGGCGAATTCCGCTAAACCGGGTCCCGTCGGTCCGTGGGGGCAATCCCGATGCCGAACCCGCCCGCTTGCAAGGCGGCCCACCAAGAGCGCCAGCGAGTGGGCGGGATGCCGTTTCCCTGACCGTTTCACACTGCCGATTGGAAGACAGCGGGCTGCTTCCACCATCGACATGCTCTCGACCTGGCCCAGTACGACAAGGCGCTCCGGAAGCCTATGAAGACCGCAGCAGAGTATCACCGACACGCCGAGGAATGCCGGCTGCTGGCCCGACACTTGCCCGAAGGGGAGCAGCGTCATCAGCTTCTGGAGATGGCGAGAACCTGGGACAGTCTCGCGGAGACCCGCGAGGCGTTGATCCGCCATCATCCCGAACTCGATACGGAGAAGGCCTCGAGCACGGTGCAGTCACTTTCGGAATAGCGGGCGCACATGAAAGCAACGGACCTGCAAGACAGGCTGGCGCGGCTGATCCCCGGCGACACGCTGCTGCTTCCGGCAGCCGAGGTGGAGCAGGCTTTCGCCTGCCATGCCTCCACCCTTGAGCAGAGACGCGCCGCAATCGCCCGATTGGCCGCATGGTATCGATGTCGTCTCACGATCTGTGGGCCGGGTGAGAGCCAGTTCCTGTTCACCCGGCACAATGACTGAGAGTCCGTGAACGTCCGAAGGTCTATTCGCATGAGGCGCATGACGACCTTTCGGCGATGGCTCTCGCTCAATTGGGCATCCGGTTCCGGTCGTGCTCCCGGGTCGCGCGGCGCAGCACACGCGACAGGTCCTCGGCCGCATAAGGCTTGTGCAGGAGCTCGAAGCCGTGGCGGCCCTCCTCGGCCAGCACGTGGCTGTAGCCGGAGGTGAGAACGACCGGCAGGTTCGGGTGGAGGCGTCGGATCTCCTGCCCAAGTTCGATTCCGCTCATGCCGGGCATGACAACGTCGGAGAACACCACGTCGAAGCCGGTCACCCCGGAGAGAAGCCTGAGGGCCTCGGCGGCGTTGGTCGCCCAGGTGGTCTCGTATCCGAGATCCTGGAGAAGCTGGGTCGAGAACGCGCCCACCTCCATGTTGTCCTCGACGACAAGCACACGCCGACCCAGGCCGTCCGCGACGTCCAAGCCGCCTTTCATGTCCGGCGCTGCGCTCAGCGTCATCGCCTCATCGATGCGCGGCAGGTAGAGGGTGAAGGTGGTACCCCGCCCGACCTCGCTCTCAACCGCAATGTCGCCGCCGGACTGCTTGGCAAAGCCATAGACCTGGGACAAACCCAGGCCGGTCCCCTTGCCCACCTCCTTCGTCGTGTAGAACGGCTCAAAGATGTGCGGCAGCCTCTCGGGCGGAATGCCCGAGCCTGTATCGGCGATCGACACGGCCACGCAGGGGCCGGAGCTGTCGGCATGGCCCCGGATCGCGGGCATTGCCGTCCCGTTCGTGACCCGGATCGTGAGCCGGCCCTCGCCGTTCATGGCGTCTCGCGCGTTGACCACCATGTTGACGAGCGCAGTCTCGAACTGGCTCATGTCCGCCTCCACGACGCAGCGCTCCCGGTCGACATCGGTGACGATCTTCACGCGCGAGCCCACAACCGTTCGAAGCATGTCGGCGATGGATTCAACGCGTGCGCACGCGTCGAAGACCTCGGGCTTGAGCGCTTGACGGCGAGCGAAGGCGAGCAACTGTCCCGTCAGCTTGGAGGCACGGTCGACCGTGTCGGAGATCGCGTCCACGTAGCGACGGCGCCGGTCGTCGGCGAGGTTGGGCCGCCGCAGGAGATCGGTGGACGACCTGATGATGGTGAGCAGGTTGTTGAAGTCGTGGGCGACCCCGCCCGTGAGCTGCCCCACCGCCTCCATCTTCTGCGCCTGGCGAAGCGCCTCCTCGGCCTGCGCGAGCCGGTCCTGTGCGGCGAGCCGCTCGGTCACGTCGTACACGAACTGATAGGCGCCGATTCGCCGGCCGGCCTTGTCGCGCAGCGTGTTGTACCTCATCTCGTAGAAGCGCCGATCACGTCCGGGATCGCCGAAAGCCGCCACTTCCGTGAATTCCTCACCGGCAAGCGCGCGCTCCCAGACGGCTCGAACATCGCGCTGGTGCCCGGGTTGCTCGGCGAGCAGGTCGAGCATCGATTGGCCGACCTTGGGGCGAACGCCATAGATGCGCTCGAACTCGTTTGCGGCTGCCCGGTTGATGGCCAGCCAACGAAAGTCGAGATCAGCCACCTGTACGACGGCGTCGGTGCCCTCCACGACGTCGGCGAGGAGCTTCTGCTCGGCCAACGCCTCGGCCACGCGGCGTTCCAATGTCTCGTTGAGCTCGCGCAGGGCCTGCTCGGCATGTTGACGCTCGGTGACGTCCCGGAACACCACGGCAACCTGGCGACGGCTCGCGGGTTCGACCCTGAAGGCCGCCAGATCCAGATACCGGTGGGTGGCGGCGAGTTCGCGCTCGAAGCGGATGGCCTCGCCGGTCTCCAGAACGCGCCGGAAGGACGCGACCCAGTGGTCCGCTTCTTCAGGCACCAGCTCGCGCACCGTCCGTCCGACGGCGTCCGGAAGGCCGGTGTGGATGGCGCAGGCGGGGTTGGCCTCGACCCGGATGTAGTCGCTCAACGGCCCGTGGGGGCCATCAAGGAACTCGATGATGCAAAACCCTTCGTCGATATTTTCGAACAGGGCATGATAGCGCGCCTCGCTCTCCCGCAGGGCTGCGAGCCGCGCCCGCGCCTCGTACTGCCGGCGCCGCGCCCGCAAGGCGGAGCGGGCGAGGCTGACAAGGGTGGTCGGGTGGAACGGGCGCTCCAGGAACGTGACGTTGCCGAGCACGTCCAGATAGCGCGTCGCCGCCGGGTTGCGTTCCAGCCCGCCGCCCCTGTAGGTCAGCAGCACGAAGGGGAGATCGGACCATTCCTCCTGGTCCTTCAGGCGAGCGATCAAGGCGCTCAGGTCGGTCGTGGCGAGCGCCTCCTCCGTGACGACGACGAAGCCGGCCCCGGCATCGAGCGGGACGATGAGATCCGGGAGCGACGGGCAGGGCTGCGCGGCAAAACCGGCTTCGCGCAGGATCGCGGCGGCGATCGCGGCATCCCGGCCCAGCGACGCGAGAATGAGCGCCCGCTCGGCGACGCTGTCGTTCAACGTGGCCATCTCGAAGCCTCCGGGCCCCGACGGGTTCCTCCGCGCAGGGGCCGGCCTCGCATTCCGGCGAGCGGCAGGATGCCGGCGATGCCGCAACGCGTCATGACCAACTCTCAGTGCACGGATCGCAAGCGGTGCGTAGCCTCGAGGACGAATGCGACAGCGGCGGTCAGTTCGTCCTCGTCGAATTCACGGCAGCCGATGCTGCTGATGTCCGCGCCGCCCGTCCGGGAGCGGAGTTCCAACGAAAACGGCGGCAGGCCAGCAACGGCAGCCTCACGATCCTCCGTCAGGCTCACATCGACACTGCCGAGCCGGATGACGGTGACTGTCCGATAGGTCTCCAGGTTGTCCGGCCCGACGGCGAGTTGAATGTAGGCACGGAGGATCTGCTGCTCGATCCAGTCAGGACACAACTCGGGATACGCGGCATGACCCGCGAGGACGGCACGCGATCGAAGCATTCCACTCTCCATGGGGTTCATGACATCCGGCGGCCCAAGCGGGCACTCACGACGGCCTGCCTGCTGCGGCAGCCCTTCCCACCTGGAATGTCGATGGCCGGCCTTATACCAGAGACCACGACGGAAAGGATTGCTCCCGAGGGACAAAGGCTTGTCGGATCGGGCCGCCGGTGTACGATCAGGACACCGGATTCCATGGGGGGACCATGCCATCATCCATGAGAACCCAGGGGGAGATGCCACCCAGCGCAGGGGGGGTCATGGCCCGGCTTGCGGTGGCCCGCCTGACCGCGGCCGGCATCGATCCGGCTCTCCTTCTCAGGCAGGCGGGGATCGCGTCCGCGCAGGTCGACGATGTCGAGGACGAGGTCGGGGCCGACGCGCAGGTCACGCTCCTCAATCTGGCCGCAGATGCGCTCCGGGATGACCTGCTCGGATTTCACCTCGCCCGCGAATTCGACCTCCGGCAGGTCGGGCTGCTCTACTACGTGCTCGCCTCGTCCGACCTGCTTGGCGACGCTCTGGCCCGGGTCGAGCGCTACAGCACGATCGCCAACGAAAGCATTGCGCTGAGCCGCGTGCCGGGAAACGAGGCCGCGATCCGCTTCCAGTATGTTGGCGTTCCGCGGCATGCGGACCGTCACCAGATGGAGTTCTGGATCACGGCGCTCGTGCGGATCTGCCGGCATCTGACCGGCTCTGATCCCAGACTGTCCCGAATTGCCGTGATCCATCCCCGTTGCGCTGCCTCGAGAGCCATCGAAGACTATCTCCGATGCCCGATTGCGTTCAAGGACGCGACGGACGAGATCGTGTTCGCACCCGACGCGCTCCGGTTGCGGCTGGGGCATGCGGATCCCTATCTGAACAGGATCCTGGCTCGCCACTGCGAGGAGGCCCTGGCCCGGCGGGTGCATCCTGTTGGACGACTCCAGGCCCGCGTCGAGAACGCCATTGCGCCGCTGCTGCCGCATGGTCGGGCACGGGTCGACGTGGTTGCGCGGAGCTTGGGCATGAGCCGGCGGACGCTGGCGCGGCATTTGGCGGGAGAGAGCCTGACCTTCACCGACATTCTTGAAAGGGTGCGTCGGCAGATGGCACAGCAGTATCTCAGGGATCCAAGCCTGCCGATCTCGCGCATTGCCTGGCTGCTCGGCTATCAGGAAGCCGGCGCCTTCACGAACTCCTTCAGGCGGTGGACCGGCGTCACCCCGATGGAGATGCGCACGGGCCATTACCGCGACTCGGCGTCAGGGCCAAATTGACCAACCGGAGACATCAGGCGCCCTGCATCCGCGTCCAGCGCGACTTCCGAGGCGCTCCTGGTCCGCCACCCGACCACAGGGGCTGTCCCGCCGATCACCCCAACCTGCTCACTGCTTCTCGGCCCGCCAGTGCCCGGAGCATTCCCGTCGTCCCTGTAGGCTCCAATGGCCTGAACCGGAGCGCCCGGACAAGCTGCCGGTCACCTCGATCTTGGCCCTGTTGCTTTCAGCGGTCCCCTGGATGCGTCCGCTCGGATCCAATCGCCCCCTGATGGTGGCTCGCCTTGGGGCGCCGCTGCGAACGGCGCCATTCTCGATGACGGCGGTATAGCGGTAGACCCGCGCGCATCCCCCCTTGCTGGGGACCGCCTCGATGTTCCACCGCCCGTCGAACTGCTGCTGCGCCCAGGCAGCGCTCCCACCCGATGCGAGGATGACCATCAATCCGATGGCCGCTGAAAGTCGATGCATGGAGATCTCCCGCTCCCTGGCACTCCAACGCCCAATCGGTCGGAACGATCCCGCGTCACCCGCGGCAGCCCTCCGTGCGCCACGCGGTTGGCGTCCGGCCCGACCCGCGCCGGAAGGCCGGGGTGAAGGCGCTCGCCTCCGAGGAGCTGAGCGCCGCAGCAGTCCCGCCGAGCGGGCCCTCGGTATCCTCCAGCCGTTGCCGGGCGATCTCGAAGCGCGTCTGGTTCACGACGGCCCGGCAGCCCATCCCGCGGATCTTCAGCTTGTCTGGTCTATCCGGGTCAGGCTTGAGGTTGCTCATCGCATTCGCCTCAAAACCTCCCGCCTGTCAGGCAGCGAGGTCCCGCCCTGAGGCTAAAGCATCGGACGGACCCAGCGGGCCGCGTCAGCGGCCCGCTGGGTCCGCCTCATCCGATGCGCCGGTCAAGAGAAGGAGCCTCGGATGAATCCCAAAAGTGGTGTCCACTTTTCACGTCCGCGGCTCTAGGTCCTAGCTTGACGGGGCCGCGCGCCAGCCGTAACGCGGCTTGTATCCCAGAAGCCGTTGCGCCTTTCCAATCGAGAGGAGCGTTTCGTTCGGCTCGACCTCCCTGGTGAAAGCAACGTCCGGATAGAACTCCGCCATCAGTTTCGCGTTCGGCCGCGACATCACGGTGTCAGCATTGGCAATGATGAACACCTCGGCGCCTTTGAGCGGTGCCTCAAGAGCCCTCCGGACCGCCTGTGCCGCATCCCGCGCGTCGATGTAGCCCCACAAGTTCCACCTCCGCGATTGCGGGTCGGCTTCAAACGAGGCAAAGCGCGCGTAATCGGCCGGCTCCATCACGTTGGACAAGCGCAGGCCGATGATCTTCAGCTCGGGATCCCAGCGGCAGAATTGCTGCGCCATTTCCTCGCCAAGGAACTTTGATAGCGAGTAGGCTGTCTCCGGGCGCGCAGAATATTCCTCATCGAGAGGAGCGTACGGAGGAGGTTCGTCGAACGGAAGGCCGAGGACCGTTTCGCTTGAGGCCCAGACAAGGTTGCGGATGACAAGCTTCCGCGCCGCCTCGAAGACATTGTACGTGCTGAGAATGTTGTTCCTGAAGGTGACGGCGTTTGTATGTCGTCCCGGTGCCGGAATGGCCGCCAGATGCACAACAGCATCCACACCCTTATGTCGTGAATCGACTTCCGATAGAGCCTCCAGGGCTTGGCCGAAGTCGGTCAAGTCAGCCTCCACGAAGGGGCAGAGCGCCTCACTCGGATGCATCGCATCCACGTTGATGACCTCGTAGCCATGCTCAAGAAGATCACGGACGCACGCCCGGCCCGCCTTCCCGCTCCCTCCTGTCACAAGAACCCGCTTCATCCCTGATCCTCCTCATGGTCTGGACACCACACAATCGACCGACGATCAGCTCAAAGGTTCCGCTGATACCATGCTGACGCCTTCAGCGTCGCTGTTTGGATTGGCCCGCAGAAGCGGCTTCCGTCTCCATCCGTTGGCTGATCACGTTCGATCCTAGCCGATCCTGCTGACATCTCTGTATCAGATCCGCTCACCGCATTGATGAACAGCCCTCATCGCTATCAATGCGGCCGTCACGACTCGAGCTGATCGAGAACGGCACGCAGGGTCGAATGGACCTGACGGTGAGACGCATCATACGCGTGGAAGCCGGGGTTGGGCATAATCCACCGGTCGAGGACGGTCTCGAGCTCTCCCGCGCTCAGTTCCCGCCCCACCCGGTCGCGCAGGCAACAGAAGAGGCCCACACCCGCCCCGGCCATGCGGATGGAAAACTCCGTGTCATCAAGCTTGAGGCTTCCGGGAACGTCGGGCGAAACGGCCTCGTCCTTCTTTGGATTTAGATTGAGGGGCGACAAGCACCCGGTCGATGGATTTCTTGCCATCCGAGCCTCGCCGACGCCTTCCCAGCCCTCATGCTTGTCCAGGATGGTACGGACGCCTGAGCGGACCACGTCATGGTCGTCAGCGACCAGGATGCGCACCATGACACCCCTTTCCTCCCGCCATGCCTTCATAGCGCGCAAGGTCGGCCGCGGCACTTGGGGGAAACCCTGAGAAGGGCGCGGGCCGGCCTTCATTGCGGCCGCCGCGGATGTCCTTGAAGCAGCCCCGACAGCGGGATGTTAATCGTTGCGTAGACGGCTGTGCCCTGGAGGCGGCGGTAGGAATCGAATTCGAAATAGGCCCGCAGGTTGGTGTAGATCTGCTGGTCGCCGACCTTGAAGTTGTAACCGATCTGCGGCCCGATCCCGCGCGTGCGCGACTTGTTGGGGCCGAGGAAAGCGGGCTGCCCCTGGTCGGCCGTCAGCTGCTGGTAGTAATAGCCGACGACGCCGACGAACAATTGCTGGTTGAGGAACTGGCTCGCGGCCAGGTCGAGGTGCAGGTCGAGCCCGTTCGTGTAGTCGGTCGACGGGTTCTCGAAGTTCCGGGTGAGCCCGAGGGTCGCCGAGAACTCTGTGCCGGTCTTCGTGTTGAGGTAGGTGTAGGCCCCACCGACGTCGATCGCCGCGTGGCCGATGCCGATGCTGGCAAGCGAGTTCGGGCTGTAGGTGCCGACCGGGATGTTGCCCGTGACATAGGCCATGACATTGTGGTGGCCCGCATTCCAGAACAGTTGCGCCGTGGGGATGAGATCGCTGCCGCCGAACACCGAGTCTGAGCGCGAGACGGACCGAGGCCCGACCGCGACCGTTCCCGACGTCGCGTCGTAGCCTGGCGCGAAGGACAGCGAGACGCTGGCGCGCGCGCCGAGGATCATGGTGTCCGGGGTATAGGTCGGCGTGACGAAGAGCGCGTCGAACGACGAATCCAGCCCCGACGATAGCAATCGTCCGCGCGGCAGCACGCGCCCGGCCCCGACCGAGCCCTGGTAGCCGTAGAACACCAGCGGCAGCGACCAGCCGGGCGTGGGCGCGACCGCCGCGAAGCTGCCGTACTGGCCCGGCAACCAGAAACTCTTGCCTCCTTCGTCCGCGAACGCGGAGCCAGCCTGAGAGGCGGCGAGCGCAAGCCCCGCGCCAAGGATCCTGCCGTACCATCTCGTCACGACGTCGCCCCTCCGGGCATTGGAAGCATGAATGTTTCCGTCGGAAGGCTCGCGCATGCAAGCCCTCTCAGCCGCCGCGCCCGAAGCGCGTGATGTCCGGCGCAGGCGGGTTCGGGTACTTCCTGACCGACGCCAGGTACTCCTCGACCACCTTGAGCGCGGGTTCGCTGACCCAGCCGAACAGGCCCGCGACCACCAGGTCCTCGTGCGGATCCATCTCGATGTTGTACGCCTTGGGATAGCCGGCCATCGGCGCGCTGGCCGAGAAGATCCCGGGCTGCCGCTGCGGCCCCGTGCCGGTCGGATGGATGTCGGTGAAGTACATGCGCCACTGCTTCCAGCGCGCGGCGACGAGATCGCCGCCGATGAAGCTCAGCAGGCTCTCGCGGTGCCCCGTCGCGCTGGTGCCGAGCAGGACGTCGGTCTGGTTCACGCCGTCGATCGCCCGGTCCTCCGGCAGCTTGCCGCCGACAATGTGCGCGAAGGTCGGCAGGAAGTCCATGATCGAGAACATCGCGTAGGACGTGGTGTCGGCCTTGACCTGGCCGGGCCAGCGGATGATGGCGGCGGTGCGGATCGCTCCCTCGGTCGCTTCGCCGAGCTCGCCGCGGAACGGGCCGGAGCTGCCCATGTCCGGCGTGCCCTGGTTGCCGAATTCCCGCGCGGCCTCGCCGTAGGGCCCGTTGTCGGAGGCGAACACCACGAGGGTGCTGTCGTCGACGCCGAGCTCCTTGAGCGTGTCGAGGATCTGGCCGACGTGGTAATCGCCTTCCATGACCTTGTCGCCGTAGTTGCCGACCCGCGACCGGCCCTTGAATTGCACTGAGGGCAGGTTCGGCGCATGCCCCATCGAGAACGGCAGGTAGAGGAAGAACGGCTTGCCGGCCGCCTTCTGCTGCCGCATGAACGCAATCGACTTGTCCACTAGCTCGTTGTCGATGCTGGCGCGCATCTCCTGGGTGAATGGCTTGACATTCCGCAACGGCCCGCCGGCTGTCGCCTCGACGACTTGCGGCCCGCCGGCCAGGAGCGCGGCGTGCGGCGCCGCCATGGAGCGGGTCAGTTCGATGGTGTCGACATAGGTGGCCGCATCCCAGGAGATGTCCGGCGGGATGCCGTAGAACTCGTCGAAGCCGTGCGCGGTCGGCAGGCTCTGCGGTTCGCTGCCGAGATGCCACTTGCCGTAGATCGCCGTGGCGTAGCCCGCGTCCTTGAACAGCTCGCCCATGGTGAAGGCGCGCGCGGACAGGGTGTAGGGGGAGCCCGGGATGGCGATGAGCGACAGGCCGTTGCGGATCGAGTACTGGCCCGTCATCAGCGCCGCCCGCGATGGGGTGCAGGCCGGCTCGACCAGGAACTGGGTGAGGCGCAGGCCCTCGCGGGCCATCTGGTCAAGACGCGGCGTCGGTGCTCCGCGCAGCTCGCCGCCGCCATAGCAGCCGAGATCGCCGTAGCCGACGTTGTCGGCGAGGATGAACACGACATTCGGCTTCGCGGGCTGGGCCAGGACTGAGGTGCCTGACACGGTCAGGCCCGCCAGGCAGGAGCTGAATGCCAGTGCGGCCAGCGCATGGCGTATGGATCGGGACATGGTATCCTCCCTTGAGACGATCAGGTATCCCCTCCCGCCTGACCGCAGCCCGATGCCGCGATCCAGTCGCGGCTACTCGAACGGGAAGATGCGCTTCCAGTCGTTCTTCATGCTGATCACCGGCCAACCATTTTTCTTCGCCTCCTCTTGGAGTGCGGCGGTGAAGGTACCGACCCTGCTGTCGGGCAGGCCCTGGGCCGGCCCGTAGGCGTATTCCCGCGTGGCGTCGTCGTGCAGCACCAGCATCTTCAGCCCTGGCCCATCTCCGGCGCCGACCCATTCCAGCATCTCCCGGTCGCCGACCGAGTTGCCGAAGGCGGCTTTGGGCCTCCGGCCGATCATCAGGTGAATCCCTTCCGGCTTGCCGGCGTCGTTGTTGTTCAGGAGCAGCTTCGGCTCCTTGGTCAGGAACGGCTTGCCATCCTTGGCGTAGCCGAACTTCGTTCCGCCCGCGGTGCCGACCACCTGCTCGGGCGGGATGCCATAGACCTGTTGCGCATAGACGCGCACGAAATCCTGGCCGCCGCCGGTGACGATGTAGGTCCGGTAGCCGCTGTCGCGCAGGTAGCGCAGCACTTCGAGCATGGGCTGGTAGACGAGCTCGGTATAGGGGCGTTTCCAGCGCGGGTCCCGGGCCGTTGCGAGCCATTTGCTTGCCTCGGCCTGGAAATCCTCGACCGACATGCCGGTCAGGGTCGCGGCGAGGATCTTCTCGAGGTCCTTCATCGGGAGCTTCGCCATGGCCTCGCGATTGCCCGAGAGCACGGTCTTGAACGGCTCGACCGTCCGGAGTTCGGGCCGCTTCGCCACGACCGCCGGAACACGGTCCAGGCAGTAGACCACCTGGGTGTACACCGGATGCTCCACCCACAGCGTGCCGTCCTGGTCGAAGGCGGCGATGCGATCCTCGGGAGTGACATGGCTTGGGCTCGATGGATCGGTGGTGGCGCGCACAAAGTCGAGGATCGCCTGCTTGGCCGTGCCGTTGTTCCACGACGGCAGCGGGTCGCCCCCGGTCGCCTGCGCGGTCGCCGGGATCGGGCGGGAGAGCCCCGACAGGGCCGGAACCAGCGCCAGCGACGAGAGCATGACGCGACGGGTGATGCCGGAAGGCGTGTTCGGATGCATCTTCAGCTCCTCAGCAGGGCCCTAGGCGCCAAGGCGAGCATGCGCAACTTGCCCCTCATGGAAGCCACGGTCGGGACACCATTCGCCTCATCGAAGGCGCCACATGGGCGGGCGCCCCGGCGGACCCGCCAACGGTCCCAGCTCGGCAGATCGGGGCTACTTTCTCACCTTGCTGGTCCACGGACCATCAGGTGTTTCCCGCGAGTTGCCATAGGGTTTCCCATAAAGCGCCTCAGGATTACCGGAAAAGAGGCGCGGCGCCCCGATGGTCGGCTCCGGGTCAAACTGAACTGTTGAGCATAGCCTTATGAACGTCGGCCTGTCTTGTGAGTACCGAAGTTCAATGGACTTCCGGGATGTGGCGATTTGAGACGTTTTGGACCACACACGGCCTCCTGCGGAGGAGCGGCTCTGTGGCGATGTTCAGGAATAATCATACGGCCAAGCCACTTTCGTGCGCACGCGAAAGATGACGTGCCACCCGCAACTCCGGTCAGGTTCCGCCGTTAGAGCATCGGACGTGACCCTCTAGGTCCGCACGATGCGCTAGCCGTGAGGAAAGGTCAGGCAATCGGATCGACGACCGCGAGCAATGACCAGGGCCATCGACTAACCCGACTTCCGCTCGGTCCCGGCACTGGTGCAACAGGCCCAGGATGCCGCTCGGCTGCTCTTCGAGCGTTCACCCTTGAACATGCTGGTCCCGACGCCAGACCTCCACATCGTCGGCGCCAATGCGGCGCACCTTGCTGCGGTCGGGAGGAACTTGGACGATCTTGTTGGTTTGTACCTGTTCGACGCCTTTCCCGACAGACCACACAATCCGGCCGCAGGGGCGTGCAGAACCTTGCGGACCGGGGATGTTCTTCTCAAGCTGAGCGAGTTCTGGGTGGAGTTCGCACATGGTTTCCGGGCGCAGCTCAAATCTCGTCGGCTATAAATTGTGAGATCGGATGTGGGATCCCCAACAGACCCCGAACATCCGATAACGGGGGCTATTGAAAGCAGGTCCCCGCGGGGGGCTCGTCAGGGAAGGTCCGGAGTGGGTCCGGAACCAAGATTCCCTGTCCTGTCGGAACGACCGGTTCGATGTGGATTGCTGCCTTCGAGCTTAGGTCTCAGGTGTGCCAACAGCCGACGTTTACCGACGAGTGGGACTCATTCCACAGGCCGAGCCTCAGGAAACTTCCAGGAACCGTTCAGAACCTCCGCCCGCGGGCGGTAGAGGCGCACCGTGTAGTTCCAGCCCTTCACGACAGGCAGACAGTTCGGAACCTTTCCGTCGCAACCGCCGAATTGGACCGCAACCGAGCCATCGGCAGCTTTCGTTGCAGTCAGGTTGTTGAGCGAATAGGCCTTCTGCGGATTTGGCTGGAAGTAGCCGTCCGCATTGTAGACGCTGATCGACCAGAAGGCGTCGACCGGGATGTCCTTCGCTGTCAGCCGGTAGACGGTGGTGCCGTCGTTCCGGTCCGGCGTGATGTTGAGGTACGTGGCATCCTTGTCAGGGTTGCCGCCCCAGGCTGCGGCCGTGCCGATCAGGTGCCGGACGGGATCGACCTGATCCTTGGTGCCGAACGCCCGCTTGAAGTCAGGCAAGGTCGAGGCAAGCACCAGCAGTGCGTCACGGACCTTCTTCTGGCTGGCCTGATCCCACTTCGGGACCTCAAAGCGGCCGGCGTTGGCTTGGCCGATCCTGACTGAGTCCTGCAGGGCATGCACCTGATCGACGTCCTTCGGATCCTCAGGATCCACGAGCGTGCGCAGGCCGACCATCACATAGCGGGTGCCGGCCCGCTCCTTGTCGTAGGTGTAGCTGCCGGGTCGATATGCGACATCGCCGACCACGTAATGATCCTGGTCGATCACAATCATGGACATGAAACGCTGGCCTGCATCGGGCAGGGTGATCGTCACCGGGCCGGCATCGAGATCGATCAGCGCCGCCGAATACAGCGTGTCGCGGTTGGCCCGCACGACGGTCTGGTGATCGATCTGCATCGGCTCGCGGTAATGGAAGAACTTGCCGGTCCCCCCTGCCTGCTCGACCGGGGTGGCGAAGTAGAGGTCTGTCTCCGCCCGGACGAAGTTATCGGCCGTGACCGGGATGGCGCCCTGGGCGAGTGCTCCGCTCGCCGTCGCGACCGCAATGACGGTCGAGACACATGCAGTGGCGACTTTCATGGCAACTCCTGCTTCCGTCATTGCGCCGCGACGCGTTCCACGTCCGGCAGCACCCAGGCCTTGTCGAAGAACTCCTTCCGCGGTCCGTAGACCCGAAGCATCAGCTCGAAGCCGCGCTGCGGATCGGTCGGCACCCAGTTTGCCTCTTCTCTGGCCGGCGCCTTGGGGCCGAAGGAGATGTCCACCGAGCCGTCAGGGTTCTCGCGCACGCCGGCGGCATTGGACGCGACGCTCGCGCGCGGCATGTTCCGGATCAGCGCATGCGTCTGCCGGTCATAGGCGGTGACTGACCAATACAGGTCGACGGGGGCATTCGCTGGCACGCGCAGCACGTAGGAGTTGGCGCCGTCGAGCGGCTGACCGTCCTTGTCCCTGATCGTGAGGAGATAGAACTGCCCCGCCCCGAGCTGCTTGGCACTGAAAAACGCCATCGCATACATCGTGCCCCGTGAATCGACCGGGTAGAACGCAGGCTTCGCGTAGTTGCTCTGTAAGCCTGCGACCAGGTCGGGTGCAACCGGCACGGCCCATTGCCGACCTTCGAAGAACGGTGGGACGAACATCGACTCGTACTTGGCATCGATCCAGGCCCGGGCCTCGCCGATGGCATTGTTCAGGACAGGTCTCTTGCTTGCGTCGGGAGCGAACGGCTTGCCCTTCTCGATCCCGACCGTCTTGAGCATGTCGATCATCACCCTGTCTCGCTCCAGCCATGGTTCGGCCTGGACGATCCGGTCGAGGGACTCGAAGAAGCTCAGGTCTGTCGGGATCGTTGCGTCATAGACGCGGTCGGCCACGTCGACGAACGTGGTGGCCGGCGGATCGCCGGCCTGCGAGAGGGGATACACCTTGACCCGCTTGCCATAGGCGACCGCCCTCGCGATCTCGGCGTCGCTGCGGCCGCTGAAGTTCGAGCGCAGCAGGGCGTAGCTCTGGTAGGTGCTGGACAGCAGTGGGACATAGCCTTCCGGAACAGGGTCTTTGTAGCCCGGCGGCAGGATGAGATACTTGCCGCCCTTGCCCTTGTCGGCACCGGCCGGTCCCACGTCGCCGAGCGCGGTCTGCCATGCGTCATCCACGCTGCCGGTGATGGAGCCCTCGTCAGCGGGCGGGATCTCCAGGACGACCGGCCCGGCATCCTTGGTGTTGAAGAACGGCATGAGGTAGATCGTGTCGGGATTGGGTGTCAGTGTCTGGTTCTTCCAGTCGGACGGGTGCGACCGGTAGACCACCTGGTTCCACCCGCCGCCGGCCTTGAAGAAGGCTTGGACCATCAGGTCATAGTTGACCGCCGGCATGCCCCAGATCACGGCCTCGACTGCGCGCCGATGAATGGCCCGCTGCTCCAGCTCCTGCGGAGAGAACCCCTGTGCCGATGACGGGGTCACCAAGGCCGTGAGCCCGAGGGCTGCAAGAACGATCCGCTTCATGACTCGGCCTCAGGAGTGATAGGCCAAGGATGGAGCGCCTCCTTCATCCTCGGGCCAGTGACGGCAGAGTTTAGTCAAACGGCCCGAGATGCCTATCAGGTGAAACCCTGAAAACAGGGCAAACTTCCGCGCCAGGCAGCAGGAAGGTCCGTTGCGGGTCACGGACTGCCCTTCAGCGCGGCTGTATGAAGCTCCGCTTTCCGTTCCTGACCTGCCCTCCCCCTCCTGCTGGAGAGCATGAGGTTCTGTGGGGCGGCGAGTGGGAAGGGCCCTTCAGAATGGTGGGTACGCCCGGTCAGAGGCCGTTCAGTAAGCCGTGAGACACCGCTGCCCCACGATTCCTTATGGTCTCCGATCTCGAACCGGCGGTGTGCGAACGCTGTGGCACGAACCGGCGCGGCGACGGGCCTCCGCTTGCCCCGACAGGCCCGGCTGCTCCGGCGCTGCGGAAGACGATCTGGCTGCCGAGACTGTCATCGCGCAGGATTGCCCTATTTGGGATCGAGCACCTTCCCGGTGCCTGTCGCGGAACAATCAGGAGAGCTTTGTGCCTCGCCTCGTCGTCGTGTCCAATCGGGTCGCAATCCCCGATCCCACTGGCAAGGGGTCCGCCGGCGGTTTGGCGGTTGCCCTGCGCGAGGCCTTTCAGGCCCGGGACGGTTTATGGTTCGGCTGGAGCGGTAAAGTTGCGGCCAATCCCTCCGCCGAGCCCAAGATGACCGACAAGGGCAATGTACGTTATGCCCTGATGGACCTGACCGCCACCGACCGCCAGGAATATTACAGTGGGTTTGCCAATCGGGCGCTCTGGCCCGTGATGCATTACCGCATTGGCTTGTCGGAGTTCTCCCGGGCAGACTACGCCGGGTATCTGCGGGTCAATCGAACTTTCGCGGGAGCGCTGGCCCGGCTGATCCGGCCTGACGATCTCGTCTGGGTGCACGACTACCACCTGATCCCGCTGGCCTCTGAGCTGCGGGCGCTGGGCGTGGCCAACCGGATCGGCTATTTTCACCATATCCCTTGGCCGGCTCCGGAGGTGATCGGAACGTTGCCCGGAAGCCAGGACTTGCTACGTGCGATCACGGACTACGATCTCATCGGCGTGCAGACCGAGCGGGATGCGGACAACCTCCGGCGTGGCATCCTCCAGGAGTTCGAAGCCACCCAGCGCACAGCTGACGTGATCGTCCTCGATGGCCGCCAGACACGCGTGAAGGGGTTTCCCATTGCCATTGACGTGGGCGGCTTCGAGCAGGCAGCCCACCGCCCCGCCACCCATCGCCTGCTCAAGCAGACCGTTGCCAGCCTCGGCTCACGCAGCCTCATCATCGGAGTTGATCGCCTGGACTACTCCAAGGGCATCCCAGAGCGCATGGAGGCCTTCGAGCGTTTTCTCATCAGCAACCCCGGTCAGCGTGGCCGCGTGACTTATCTCCAGATCGCTCCCACGAGCCGCAGCGAGGTTCCCGAATATGCCTCGCTCAGCCGGACCGTGAGCGAGACGCTCGGCCGGATCAACGGGGCGCATGGCGAACCCGGCTGGGTGCCGATCCACTACGTGACGAGCGCATACCCACGCAATGTATTGGCAGGGCTCTACCGGATCGCACGGGTGGGCCTCGTCACGCCGATGCGCGACGGCATGAATCTCGTGGCCAAGGAGTACGTGGCCGCGCAGGATCCGGAGGATCCCGGCGTGCTGGTGCTGTCCAAGTTCGCCGGCGCGGCCGAGCAGCTTGGCGGCGCACTCATCGTCAACCCCAACGACAAGGTCGAGGTGGCCGAGGCCATGAGCCAGGCCCTTCATATGGACCGGGTGGAGCGGATCGCCCGCTGGCGGCGGATGATGGATGTGCTCCGGCGCTATGACATCTCCTGGTGGACCGATGCCTTCCTGAAAGAGCTCGCGGGCCAGAGGAGAAGCAGAAAGGCGCGGAGCCCAGCGCCGGTCTAGGACAAAGGCCGAAGCGTATCGACGTGCAGGCCCATATTGCCCTTGTCGGTGCCAAGCGGGCGTAACAAAGGAGTTCCACGATGTCGGAGCCCAAAGACACTCGGAAGCCGAATGCAACTCTGATGAAGCCGCTCCAGCCGTCGCAGGAGCTGGCTGCCATCGTGGGCGCAGCCCCCCTGCCACGTCCGGAGGTGGTGAGCAAGGTCTGGGAGTACATCAAGAAGCACAAGCTTCAGAACCCGCAGAACAAGCGGGAGATTATGGCCGACGAGAAGCTTCAGGCAGTGTTCGGGGGCAAGAACAAGGTGAGCATGTTCGAGATGAACAAGCACCTGGCCCAGCACCTGAAGTAATACTCATGGTCGTAGGAGGCGTGGAAAGATGCGGTGATTGAGATCGCACTGTGATTCTCACCCAAGCACCTTATGATCATCTCATGGTTGGGTGACAAAGATGCAAAGCCGGCCCAGCTGCGGGCCCGAGTTCTTGCTGGCAAGCTTGTAGAGTTGCTCCTTGGCGGCTCGAAACGCACAGCGCCCGTCCGAGCACAGCTTGCCATCGAGCAAGAACACGGGCGGAGTGCTGTCAATGCCGTCGCGCCCGTCGACCATCCTCTTCGTATTGGCCTGGAGGTCGGCATCTTCCGGGGCCAAGAACTCAATGGCATAGAGCTTCCGCAGCCCTCCGCATCTCTCTGCGCCGTTGGCCGCGATCATCTCGGCCGCGACCATGGGCGACACAGACAACCCAGCACTGAGCCCGTCAGCAGGAGCGCTTGCTAGACAACGATGCGCCATCCCCTCGGCTCCTCAAAAAACGCCTCTGAAGCGCTGCCAGCACGGTAGCACTTCCTCCCGGCCCAAGCCGTTGTATCGCGCTATGCATCACCGCTGGACGGCTGACACTCACCCTTCATGCGGCGCGATCGCCGTCATTGCGTCATCGAGAGAGGGGGAGTTGGCAGTTCCCATTCCAGACAGCCTGGAGGCGCGGGTTGCATTAACGACGAACAGCGACGGAGAGGCTTCGGTGATCGTCCCGAGAGGCCGCTTGCCAAGCTGTCTGCCATAGCGAATGCATCGTGATCGGGCGTGTTCCTAGGCAAACTCCCCCTGTGCGGATAAGCTTCGAGAGACCATGACAGGGGCTGGAGCGACCGCGATGATGAAGAGACAGACCTTGGCAATCGACGACATCTATGTGCCGGTACAGCGGCGGCAAACCCTGGATCCGCAGAAGGTTCTAGCCCTGGCAGAGAGCATGATGGAAAAAGGGCAGGAAGTGCCAATTCTCGTGCGGCCAGACGGCCAACGGTTTGTTCTGGTCGAGGGCCTGCATCGACTGGAAGCCTGCAAGGCTCTCGGAGAGACCATCATTCCGGCTTACTTGGTGCAGGCGCGGAAGCATTGATCGGCGCTGGAGCGGGATCGGAAAAGCTCTGTCACGGGCCTCCGGACGGAGCCGACAAGGTCGGGGCGGAACGCTCGAACCGAAGCCGCGGCCCTTTGCGACTGGCCCGGCGCTCGGCCCTGAAGAGCTTGGGGGGCGACAGGAGCGGAGGGGTCGCTCACAGGCAATGGGCTGCTTGCTCATCTGATCCTATCCTCCCGCCTCTCATCCCTTGAAGTAGAGCCTTGTAACGGGTGTCATGCCGGCCTATCGTTTCCGGCATCGAGATTGGCCGACGACGGAGCTGCTGCGCTTGACCGTGCACCTGCACGGACGACCTCCCCAAGCATCGATACTCATCAAGCCAAGGCGCTGATGCATCTTGGCCTCACCTGATCATGAACAGGGAAAGGAACTCGTCATGGCAACCGGCACCGTGAAATGGTACAATGAAACAAAGGGCTATGGCTTCATCCAGCCTGATGCGGGTGGCAAGGACGTCTTCGTTCATGCATCGGCGTTGGAGCGTGCTGGCCTGCGTGGCTTAGCTGAAGGTCAGAAGGTCTCCTATGAGGTCGAGTCGGATCGCCGCACCGGCAAGGAGTCAGCCTCAAACCTGAAGACGGCCTGATCAAGCTCTCTGGTCCCAGATTTTGGAACAGAGGCCGCCTCAAATGAGGCGGCCTCTGCTTTTTGCACGCAACATCGCCTGGTGCGCCGAGCCAAGGAAAGGAACACGAACATTGTCACGCAAGAAGTCAAAGCCCGTTGAGAGCGGTTATGCCCTCTTCGACGTTCTGTATGAGGACGGCTCCCGAAGCTCGAACCGCCGTGTTCCGCGCTCTCTTCTGGGTGGGCTCGACGGCGACGAGCCCGCCCGTAGGGCTATCGAGGAGCAGGACAACGCCATTGCCGAGAAGGCCGGCCGGCCCCGTGTCCCGATTAAGAAGATGACGCGTTCACCCACCTAGCGTGAACCTGGCTCCCGCATAGAACTTTATAGCCGTGATCATAGTCGTTTCTGGTGAGGTCGTCATATTTCGAACTCCCATCAGGATTGTTCTTTAGTGAGTTGTGGAAGCAAATCTTGCCAGGCTTCCCATTCTGTCACAGTTTCCAAGCGGCCTCTTGTCAAAATCTGATTAGCCCCTATATCTCTATTATCGACTTTGGCCGGACAATCGGGCCGTTTCGCTGTTGGCCCTGCCAGGCGCACGTTCAGACTCTCTCCAAACCATCGACGAACCGAGCTGAGGCCGCACTTCCGTGTGCCTTCGCTCACGTGCATCCGCATCAACCGCGAAAGGTTATCCCCATGATCATGGGCACCGTGAAATTCTACAACGACATGAAGGGCTTCGGCTTCATCCAGCCCGACGACGGCAGCAAGGACGTGTTCGTCCACGCCACCGCGCTCGAGCGTGCCGGCATGCGCAACCTCGTCGAGGGCCAGAAGGTCTTCTTCGACACCGCCGAGGATCGCCGCAGCGGCAAGATCGCCGTCAACAACATTCAGAACGCCTGAGGATGATCGGGCGCACATCATAAGCGCCTCTCCGAAGCCGCTCCCGGGTGGGGCGGCTTTTTCTTTGCAGCCCTCCATCATTCGATGGTCCAACGCGTGAGGAAACGATGTACACGTTTCGAAGACCCCCTCCTGCCAAGTCGGTCATGTTCATGGTGAACTATGACGATGGTCGCACGGCCTATCTGTGGATCGATGATCCAGCCAAGGCGAACGATACCTGGGCTATCGGCGTGATTGCCCAAGCCCAGCAGGAGCAAGGCTCCCTGCCGGAAGGTACCATCACCAGCATCAGACGTGTCCGATAGGTGGCGCCGGTTAGCTGACGGGACGAATTGAGATCGATGAGTGGAATGAAGCAGAAAGATTTTAGCGAGCGGCTGAGCACCGCCAGAGACGCAAAGCAGGCCATGGCCGCCAAGTTTCGTCAGCGGCCCGGCTCTGATGACCCAGCGGTTGCAGAACGCCGTGCCGCCCGTGCCGCCGTGAGTGCCGCGCGGGATGTCCGTCTCGCCGAGCGGGAAGCCCAGCGCCACGCCGAGAACGCCCGGCGCGCGGCCGACGAGGCCCGCCTTGCCGCGGAGCGGGAGGCGCTTGCTGCCGAGCAAGCCGAGCAGGAGAAACGCGCAGCCGCCGAGAAGGCCGCGAACGAGGTCATGTTGGAGGCCGAGCGCAAGGCCGCCCGCGATGCCCGCTACGCGGCCCGCAAAGCTCGGAAGTAGCGACCCCTTTCAAGTCACATCCTGATGGTTGCGTCCGATCCAGTTCGCTCAGGAATGAGGAGATTGACCGATGTCACACAAGTTCAAAGTCCGGCCACTGGCCCGGCTGAATCAGCCCGGGTCTTCTGACGCCCAGACGACCTCCGCGGCTGTTTACGAAGTCGTGCGGCTGATGCCGGCCGATCAGACGGGCGAGGTTTCGTACCGGATCAAAGCAGGTTCGATCGAAAGAGCCGTTCGCGAGAGCGAAATTCGCAGCACGTAGTGTCTCCTGAACTTATCGCCTATTGTCGAGCAGCCACATGCTGGGACGGCTCGAACGCAACGAGCAGAAAGGATATCCATTGCAGGTCTTGGTACGCGACAACAATGTCGATCAGGCACTCAGGGTGCTCAAGAAGAAGATGCAGCGCGAAGGAATATTCCGCGAAATGAAAGCGCGGAAATCTTACGAGAAGCCCTCTGAGCGCAAAACGCGCGAGAAGGCGGAAGCTGTGCGGCGGAGTCGCAAACTGGCGCGCAAGCAGGCGATCCGGGAGGGGCTGATCGCTGCTCCCAAACCCAAACCCCGTTTTTCTGGACCGCGTCGACCTATGACTGCTCCCGGCGCCGGATCCCCTCCTCCGACGGCAGAGTCGAAGGTTTAGCCTGTTTTGAGGTAGAGGCTCGTCTCGAGCTCAGGCTCTGCAAGTGGCGCACGGAGTCTCCTGTGCCACTTGGGATCCCATTCA
Organism: Microvirga sesbaniae; assembly: GCF_025460805.1. Lineage (GTDB taxonomy): Bacteria > Pseudomonadota > Alphaproteobacteria > Rhizobiales > Beijerinckiaceae > Microvirga > Microvirga sesbaniae. The sequence goes on from NZ_JAMXFJ010000007.1 coordinate 99,833, forward strand.
TCAGAGACGAACCTGGAGAAGTCAGCCGATCATCTCGATGATGTGGCGGATCTCCTCGCGTGAGAGGGCAGACGGTTGTGGTTTGGCGGCTTCCTTGATCCGCAGGGTGTCTTTCGATGGTTGCGGCTTGTGCTTGGGAAGCTGGGGTCGTGTTGAAGTCAACATGGAATTCCTGTCGCTGATCGGATCATGTTCCGAGCAGCCTTTCGTGTTTGAGATTGTCGAATGCGAAGAAACGACCTGTCAGTCCGCTTGGGCAGACTCGAGTGTAGCAATCGATTGGAACGGAAAGCAGGCTCGGCGCTCGATCACAAGCAAGGGAGAGCAGGCCGTACATGGCGGTTGATTGGCTCAAGATGGACAACAACTTGGTCTTTGGCAAGATCGAAACCATCGCGAGGGCGACAAGCTCCTTTACGGCGGTGTGCCTTGTATTCGCCGTAAGTCGGCACTAGATAGACCCTATCGATTTTGGCCGGACATACAGTCCGTTCTGCCCTGGTACCCCGCCGGGCGCACGTTCAGGCACTCTTCCCAAACATCAACCAACCGAATGTGAGTTCGCGCTCTCGCACCCTCCGGTCACGTGTGCTTGCGCCAGCGAACGGCGGCATGACATTCCTGTCCGCCGCCTCGTAACGCCGACCTTCGGGGACGGCCTTTGGTTTACAGAAAAGGATTATCGAATGGCAAAAGAGGAACTGATCACCTTCGAGGGTGAAGTCGTGGAGATTTTGCCGGATGCCCGCTTTCGGGTGAAGCTTGAGAGCGGACACGAGATCGTCGCCTATACAGCCGGCAAGATGAAGAAGAACCGTATCAAGACGCTCGCCGGCGACCGTGTGACCGTCGAGATGTCGCCTTACGATCTCGACAAGGGCCGGCTGATCTTTCGCCACAAGGATGCTGGAGCTGGCGCTCCCCGTCCGGGAGCTCCGCGCCGTCCGCAGTTCCGCCGCCGGTAAGGTGTGCCACGGAGCTCCGAGGAACAATCACGATGCTTGAAAAGACTTGGACTTTTGAGGCTGGCGACCGCGTACCCGACTGGCTCATGCGTCAAATCAATTGCGTGCTGTGGTTTGACCGCGACGCTGTCGTCGTCGAGAGCAACAGCGAGTACCTGATCTACCCGGCCACTTCTATGAGTGATGACGACACGATGGTTCTGGCTGAAATCATCGATCAGCAGTGCGACGCCGAGGTGGAGCATGTTCTGCCGATCCGAACCCATACGGCTCCCCGGTCGATGTCTCTCAATTGATGTGCAGGAGGCTTTCATGAGCCACAAGTATTCTGTTGGCCAGTTGGTTCATGCTGCTGGGACGCACTTTGCCGACCGCACCAGCGGCATCTATGAAGTCGTTCGTCTGATGCCCGAGAGCAATGGCGAATTCAGCTATAGAATCAAGAATACGGCGAGTGGGACCGAGCGCGCTGCAGGCGAGTCCCAGATTCGCCCCGCTGCTGGGGATCTGTCGCGCAGGCATCCGCAGCCGCGGACCGCTGATTCATTCTAAGGTCACCGACCGTGCCGCGTATCCGCTCAACTCTGTTCGATCTTCTGCTCGTCGTCTGGACAGGGCTGTTCGTGCCCGTCTTGGCGATCCTTTGGCTGTGCGGTTCCCCGGAGCTTGGTGTTCGGCTGGCGTCGCGGTTGTGGGCCCGCGGCATTCTCGTCAACTTGAGGTGGCTCGTTGGATTGACCTATACCGAGCAGGGTCAACACAACATCCCTGACGAACCCTGCCTGATCATCGCCAATCACCAATCGACGTGGGAAACGCTGGCGTTCCTTGTCCTGTTCCCGGATGTGGCCATTGTCGCCAAGCAGGAACTGCTGACGATCCCTGTCTTCTCCTGGTTCCTGCGCAAATCACCAATGATCCTGATTGACCGGGAGAGCGGCTCGAAAGCAATCCGGAAGATGGTGGAGGAAAGCCAGGAGGCGCTGGCCCAGGGCCGTTCGGTGCTGATCTTCCCGGAGGGGACCCGAAGGCCAGCTTCCGAGCCCATCACGTTCAAGCGTGGGGTGGAGTTCCTCTATGCAAAGCTTGGGCGACCGGTCCTTCCCGTCGCACTGAACTCCGGCCATTTCTGGGGACCCGGCCGCTCGTATAAAAGAGCGGGGACAATCTCGGTCACTTATCTCGATCCGATTCCGCCTGGTCTTGCCGCCCGCGAATTCACGCGCCAGGCAGAGCAAGTTCTTGAGGCCGAGAGACGGTCCTCCTGGCCCCAGGCAGCTTGATTCCGAAATCCGGCGATCCACCGTCTCGCCGAATTCAGGATGTCACCCGCCGGGACAATCCGGCTGACTGAGCTGGCGCTGGCCTTATCGTTCAGTCACCAGCTCGACGACGGGCTCCAGGCTGGCATAGGGCAATGTGAACTTCTCGCCCCGGAACAGCATCGGCACGTCGGCCCCGCCTCCAATGCTGGAGGTCAGCTTGCCACGAACCGTGAAGGTCTCGCCGGCGGTCACCTGCCCCCAGGGCTCATCGATGTGATCCATGATGCCAAGCTCGTTCAGCTTCGCGTCCAAGGTCTGGTTCCGAGCATGTTGGGACAACTCGTGGAGACCTCTGTCGAGGTCAGAGCGCATGGCGGCGTATGCAGGGTTGCGAACCTTATAGCGAAGCTCTGCGTCCTGGATGAAGCGCCAGACCGACCCGATCACCATCTGCTGTTGCTTGGTGAGCGGCGTCTTGCCTGGCTTCACCGTTTTCTCCGGTTTCCGGGCCGTTTTTGCGTTGGCGGGAGCCTCCGCAGGCTGAACATTGGCGATCAATGCCCATTTGCCTGACCACATCACGGCCCGATAGTCGCCACGCGTCAGCCGATCGGTGAATTCCAGGATATCCTGGTCGATGGGACGTTTGCCACCACTGGCCTCGAAGTATCGCAACCGCATCTCGTCCGGCAGGAGCAGGTAGAAGTTGTCGCTCTTCACGTCCACGTCGAAGATATCGGTGACCTTCACGACCTGATCGCGCGTGGCTGGCGCCTCGACGCCGTCGCCGGTCGGGAAGACCATGGTTCCCTTGGAAACGCGGATGTAGCCGCCAACCTGAATCTCCGACATCTGTTCTTCGTCTCTCTGTTATGGGGCTCAGCGGAGGCCGAGAAATCCAAGGGCTAGAAATGGGAACGGCACCCGAAGGTGCCGTTTCTGTTGCTAGGCTGTCCCGAGCCCCGGATGGTTACGCCGCGAGGCGCACTGCACCCATGTCAACGTTGTCGTTGGCATTTATGAATGTGCACTATCAAGGCCGTAGCTCAGCCTAATCGCAACCTAGCCTTTATTGCGCCCAGTCGAACCCATGTCGCCCCCATCACAAACACACCGGGGCAGCGGCCCGCCCTCAAGGAAGGCCAGTCGCCCAAAATCCGTCTTGCGGCACTTGGGCGGCCGGTGTGCTTGTGGTGGAGGCGGCGGGAATCGAACCCGCGTCCTAAACGCCTATTCCACTCTGCCTCTACGATCATAGTCAGGCGAACCTGACATATCCGATATAGGGGTTTGCCAACCTGATTGCTAGGCACAAGATCTACAATCGCGTCCGTCGAAGAAGCAAGGGATGCTTAGCGACGTCGTGGCTCTCTGCTCTTCACCCCAAACTCACGCCATGCGATGATGCTGGCCTGGACTGCCTCCCCGGTCGTCCCATTCCGCCACTCCCCGTTCATGCGCTCACACGGGAATGGAAGGACGTATGTGCCGACGTGATCCTCTGCCAGACCCTGCACCGGCAGCCCACAGCCCGGATACCCGTCGGTTGTGAAATCCTTTAAACGGGCAGTTCGCGCTACCATGCACCCGCTCCGAGTATTCCGATGTACCAATAGATCGACGGGGCAACGCTACCGTAGAAGCACGATGATACCAATAATGCCTTGAGCTAAGATGGAGCAGCACTCAACGTTAACCGCCCTCTCGTTCCACGGGAGGGGCCGTTCCCTATGCAGCCGCTTCATCATCGGGCCCCTCCGGTTCTTCGGCCAGGCTCTTAGCCTTGTTGAGGTGAGGAGCTTTGGCCAAGCTCTGTTCGATCAACTTGCGAGCCTCGGTCTGGGTCAGCTGGCTGGATGCTGCCACCTCCCTGATCATGAAGTCCAGGGCACCTTCGAAGATCTGCTGCTCGCTGTAGGAAGCCTCCTGCTGCTCTGAGCCGCGGTTGAGATCCCGCAGAACTTCAGCAATAGCTGTCAATTGCCCAGTCCCGATACGCTCCTGAAGCTCGTTGGAGCGCCGGCTCCACACGCCGCGCTTGGCCATTGCCTTTCCGCTCAGGAGGTCGAGTGCCTGCTTCACCACCGCATGGTCGGAGAGTTTTCTCAGGCCGCTGCTCTTGGCTTTTGCCAGGGGAACCCGAAGGGTGAGGCGATCCTTATCGAAGGTGATCACAAAGAGCTCGAGCTTGAACCCGGCAATCTCCTGCTCCTCAATCGCAGTGATCACACCCACACCATGGGCCGGGTACACAACCGTTTCACCGATCTCGAAGGAAAGGGCATTGTTCTTCTTGGTCATTCAGACATGATCTCCGTTAGGCAGAGGCGAGGCTTCAGTCGACAGAGCCTGTGTCGTAGATGCCGGGCTCGCGACCGTCGCGTCAATGCACCCCAGGTTTGCAGAACTCGAAGCATCTTACGCGGTTCCCATGGAACGGCTACGCTCCATTCGGTAGATCCAGCAGCGTCTGGATAGAGTGCGCGCCACACCCCGGAATCGGGCGGATCATCGGCTCTCGGTGATCCGAGGACATTGCGAACACCTCGGAAATGTCTGTTGTCCCCTTCGTCAGCAGACATCCGGCCTACTTCGCAAAATGTGCCAGGAAGAGACATTCCGGTTCTATGCACCAGTTTTGCAGAAGGCTGTTCATCGAACGCCCCGCTGTGAGATCAAGGTTCGCCCTACGACGTCCTGTTCAGACGAGCGACGCCCACAGGAACGCAATACAGGCTGCAAGGCCAACAACTGTTCGCATCGGGTGGAGCGAGCCCGACCGCTGTATCATGGTTCGGCCCTCGGGACCAGCCGCTGCCGGATCAGTCGCCATGAGCCAGTAGTTTGCAGGCATGATGGCCAAGTACATCAAAGGCCAGTTGGCTATCATGATGAGCGCGCCCAGCAGCCATGCGATGTGGCCGGTCGGCCACCAAGCCGCGAGACCGGGCAGGAGTCCTCCAACGGCCAACGGTGCCTGCATGGTCAGTCCACGCTTTTAGGAGTACTTTCACTCGGCGAGCAGGGATCGATCGTCAAGCCCGAGACGGGCCGGCTGCTCGGCCATGTCGATGGAGAGGGCCGCTCCCGAGAACACAGCGGCGACAACAAGTGCGGGCTGATCGGCGATCATGGCAGGTTATCGTAGACAACACTCATCATTAGGCTTGCCATGCTTTCTTCGTCGAAGAAGTTGGGGCCCGCTCAGCAGCCAATGCAGATGCCCCTTGTAGCTCTTCTCAGCCGGGCATCCCTCGCACGCTCTGCGGCTTCGGCCTTTTTGCGGACAGCGGCAGCCATTGCCGCGCTTTCTTCTGAGTTATAGACTCTTTCGGTCGTTGCCTTCGACCCTTCCTTAGCTGCCTGCGCCTGAGCAACCTGAGGGGCAAGAGCAGGAACCAACATGAAAAGGGCCATCAGAACGCGCATCGGTCGCCTCCGCAGAGAATTTGATTGTTGAAGCGTAGCACACGCCTGCCAAACAAGACTTGGTTATTGCGCCGCTAACCAGTCACTTAAGAGTGACCGCTGCTTTTGCGATTAAGGTCGAACGCTTTTTGCAAGCGGCCACCTAGGATTCTTTCACAGCAGTGGCCCTTTCAAAGCGCGAGTAGCCCACCATATAGAATAGATCAGCGGCTCCTCAGTCGACCGCTGTCCTTTTGGGCGCACTCCCGCACCTCGAAGTGCCGTAGGCTCTGGGGTGTGTTATGAACAAATCATCGAGATCAAGTCAGCCCTATCAAGCTGTCATCGTAGACCCGTCGACCGGCCTCGCCACCATCGAAACCTTGGTTTGGGATAACGAAATGCAAGCTCGTGAGTGGGCGTGCAGTCTTGCCAACACGAGCCGCGTGCAACTCTGGCATAACGAGAGGATGATTGGCTCCTGCACGCCGCCTCTGGGTCCGACAAAGTCACCTTTGTCCTAATCTTGGCCGCCAGACCGCCCTTGAGATCGTTGCGCAAAGGACTGCCATGCCTGTCGATATGCCTCCAACTCCCAAGAAGGCGCCAGAAACTCAGGAAACGTCAGCCGGCTGGCTTACAGGAACACTGAACTGGAGTGCCTTCGTTATAAGTCTTGGACTTTGCCTTTGGATGATCAACCACAGCGTTGGATCACCAGAGTACACCCATGCCCCATTCAGTTCCGGCGCTGCGAGTGCCGAGGACTAGATCTCATCCAATGAGCTTCATGGTTTGCCTGGCCTCCAGAACCGTGACAGGTCGGGAACCCGGAACTTTCCCAGCGCCAGTTTGTTAACAGCAGTTGTTCAGCAGCCCGGTGAGGCCCCGGCTGATGCCAGGGGCTTCCATGTCAAACCAGGATCTCCATCTCACACTCCTTGAGTCGGAATTCAGCCGGGTCCTTGACGAGCACTCAACCGGATCACGTGGTGAATCGGCTCGTAAGAGCAACAGTCCGGGCGAGGCTCGGCTTCGGGATCGCACACGCGACCGCCGCTTCCGCCAACTGCTCGATGCCCTGCCGGCGGCGGTGTACACAACGGACGCAGCCGGGCGCATCACCTTCTACAACGAAGCTGCCGCTGAGTTATGGGGCTGTCGGCCCGAACTCGGCAAGAGCGAGTGGTGCGGGTCCTGGCGGCTGTTCTGGCCAGACGGAACGCCTCTGCCACACGATCAGTGTCCGATGGCGGTTGCCCTCAAGGAGAACCGTGCGATCAGGGGTGCCGAAGCCATTGCCGAGCGCCCGGATGGCATCCGGGTCCCGTTCATCCCGTTCCCAACCCCACTGCACGATGCATCAGGCACGCTGGTCGGTGCGGTGAACATGCTGGTGGACATTACCGACAGAAAGCGCGCGGAGGATCAGCAGGCGCTGCTGGTTCGCGAGCTGCATCATCGGGTCAAGAACATGCTGGCGACCGTTCAGGCCATCATGGGCTCGACCGCGCGTGCCTCAACGACGATTGAGGAGTTCCAGCAGGCGTTCACGGGCAGGATCATGGCATTGGCCCGAACTCATTCGAGCCTCGCAGAAGACGAGTGGCAGGCCATCTCCCTCCGAAACCTTCTGTGCCATGAGCTCGAGCCCTACGATGACGGCTCCCCGGGCCGGGTGCTCCTCGACGGTCCTGCCGTTGATCTGCCGTCGGCCACCGCCATTCCATTGGGAATGGCCATTCATGAACTGACGACGAACGCGGTCAAACATGGTGCCCTGTCTGTCCTGGGCGGGTCCGTGGCGGTCTCATGGACGCTTATGGACGAGCCGGACCATCCCGAACTCACCATCGAGTGGGTTGAGCGAAACGGTCCGGCTATCGGCCCGCCGACCCGGAGGGGCTTTGGCTCCCAGCTCCTGGAACGTGTGCTGAGCAATCAGATCGGTGCGCACGCTATGGTCTCCTACGAACCGGAAGGACTGCGAGCGCACCTAAGGGTACCGCTTCCATGTCGCATGTCTGCCTCAGTCCAATAGACAGTCGCGCCCACCCTTAGAGCATCGGATCGATCCCAAAAGTGGACCCACTTTTGGGATCGATCCGATGCTCAATTCCTTAAATGGCGCATCGTTCTTCGCGGACCCAGCGGGCCGCGCAAGCGAAAACCGGGTCCACATTTCCGCACGATGCGCTAGCACCCGCCGCAAACCGTTGACGTTCGCCCAGCCTCTTAAAGCATCGGACCCAAAAGTGGACTTGCACTTTTGGGATCCATCCGATGCTTCCTTCTTGAATGAGAGCATCGGTCAGAACGGAAAACCGGGTCCACTTTTCCGTCCGATGCTCTAGACGTTCGGCAGCGGGTGAATGTGCATCGGATGAGCCTGATCAATACTGAAGCGGCCCCTGCCCTGCTACGCACAATTCTGTCTTCGAATGTGGTCGAAAGCAGACAAGATTCATCTAAATCATGTAGGAAGACACACAGCACTTGTTATCAACTAATAAAGAGTCTATATAGTTTTTATCGGATTTTGGCCGGACAATCGGGTCGTTTCGCTTTTGACACTGTCAGGCGCACGTTCGGACTTTCTTACCATTACATCGACGAACTGAGTTGAGGCCGCTCTTTGGCGCGCCTTCCCTCACGTGCATCCACAGCAATCGCGAAAGGTTACACCAATGATTACGGGCACAGTAAAATTCTACAACGATACGAAGGGCTTCGGCTTCATCCAGCCGAACGATGGCAGCAAGGACGTTTTCGTTCATGCCACCGCCCTTGAGCGCGCTGGCATGCGCAGCCTGGTCGAAGGTCAGAAGGTCTCCTTCGACACAGCCGAGGACCGTCGCTCCGGCAAGATTGCCGTCAACAACATCGAAACAGCGTAACTGGTGATGATCGGCTCAGGACATAGGCCTGTGCCGCTCGGTCCTGAAGCCGCTCCCTTGTGGGGCGGCTTTATTGTTTGCGCTCGCAATCACCCGGCAGCGGTTGTCCGCCCATCCCTGCCCTGCCTGACAGCCGTCGGGCTCCAGGAGCAATGAATGTCTCACAAGTATAAACTTCGTCAGCTCGTCCGCATCACCCATCCGAATTTCTCCGACAAGCGCGCAACGACAAGCGGCATCTACGAGGTGACCCGCCTCATGCCGGCCGATCAGACTGGCGAGGTCTCCTATCGCATCAAGTCGTCCGGCTTCGGCGAGCGTGCTGTGCGCGAGAGCGAGATTACGGCGCAGGCGTGAATCATTTGACCAGCGCAGACGCCTTCTTTCACGGATCGCAGATCTACGATCCTATCGCCGTGCTTCGACAGGGCGATGAGGCCTTGTACGTTGCTCGGGTCGGCCGGAAGGCGTCCCGACAGTTCATGATCCTCACGCCAACAGGTGAGCCTGCGTGGCCACACGAGCCGCTTGGTAGTCTCTCGGATGTGGGTTGGGCTCTTCGAGCACACGCGTGGCACCTCGTGACGCCCGAGCCGATCGGCGGGAGTGCTCAGCAAGCCAAGACACTGGCGCGGTTGCTCGCGGAGCGAACCTGACGATCATCAATACAGAGGTGAATGCATGGATGAGGACACACCGCTCGCAACGCTTCTGCCTCTCACCCCCAGGAGGCTCACCATGGTCGATCAACCAACCAATCTTGATGCCCATCGCGGCATGGCAGCCCAGAAAGCCACCGACCTTCGACGTCTGCGCTCCGAGGTCGAGGCCGACCAGGCAGCACTTCACGCAAGACAAGCGGAACTCGAAGATCTGCTTGCGGCCGCACCCGCCACCGACTGGCCGGAGGCTGTCGAGAAGGCGCGCTATCTGCTGGGTCTGCTCGCGCAGAACTTGGACGCCGCCGACCTGCGTCGGCGCAGGCTGATCGACCGGGTTCTGGCCGACTTCGATCATCTGCTCGACAAGTCACCCCACGACTGAGACGAATTTTCCAGAACCCAACTGACAATGGAGATACCCCATGGCCAGAGGCGAAAAGCGCGGCAACCGCGAGGCAAAGAAGCCGAAGCAGGACAAACCCAAGAACCCAATCCCGGTCTCTCCCGTCGTGACCCAAGGCAAGGGCAGCACCCCGCCTAAACCATCCGGCGGCAAGCGCGCATCGTAGCTGGGCCACGACGGGAACGAAGCCACTGAGGCTTGATCCAACACCCGCTGACATCCTTCAAGAACGAGCCGAAGAGCGGGTGGGTGCCTTCGGCGCGACGGCGGCCCGTTCGTCGCCGCAGTGGAGGGCATCCGCATGCTCATGGTGGTCACCGACATCACGACCATCCGAAACCGCCAACAGCCGCTGCTCCTCAACGAGGACCATCATGCCGTCTTCGTCAAATCCCGTCGCCCGCGGATGGGCTGAAGGGGGGTCATGCGGCGGCCCGATCGCTCTCCAGATGCAGGTAGTTGGGGTCAAACTCGCCCACCTGCTTCAACTTCTCCCAGTCAGGAATGTTCAGCCGGTCGCCCTTCAGTTCGATCAGACCCTCGGCCCGCATCTGCTGAAGCACCCGGTTGACGTGGACCGGAGTGATGCCGAGCGCATCCGCGAACTCACCCTGAGTGATGGGCAGGTCACAGGCATGACCCTCGACCAGGCCGACCGCCCTGAGGCGCACCAGCAACTCGCACAGCACATGGGCCAGACGATTGTAGGCCTCGCGGCGGCCGACATTGGTCACCCATTCCCGGAAGATGGCCCCCTCGATCAGGGTCTCGCGCCAGAAGGCAGCAGCGATGCGCGGATGGCGGGTGCAGATGTCCCGCAGGTCTTCATGTTTGATGAACCCCACCCGGCACTGGGTAAGGGTGGCGATGCTAACGTCCAGAACCTTCAGGTGCAGGCTCTGCAAATCGGGAATGTCACCGGCAATGCCGAAGGACACAATCTGGCGCTTGCCGACTGTGGTGACTTTGTAGGTAGCGGTGAAGCCGCTCAGGATCAGACAGGAACGGGAGGGACGGTCGCCTTCGCGCACGATGTCCTGATGGTCTTTGAGCGTGGCAGGCTGCATCGGCAGGGTCTCAAGCGCCTGCCGCTCGTCATCCGTGAGCGTGAAGATGCTCTCCAGCTTGCGGATCATCGGATTGTAATCGGGATGGAAAGAAGCGTGCATGGGGAGCTCCTCCTGTTTGCAGGCGGGAGCACACGTATCTCTCAGGTATCAGCGCCTAGGATCGCTTGCTGATAATGATTGTCTTGTAGCACATAAATCAGTGTCCGCCTCTGATCTAGGTTACTTTTTGCGGAACAACATTGTGTTGATATCGTGTTAGTCGACAAGTCTGAGTTCATCTTTGTTCTTCCAGCAGAAATCGACGCTTCAGCTTTATTTCGAAACCCAGGAAAGGACGATCCGCATCTCCGATAAAGAGCCCTACAGATCAATGTGAATGAGGCCAAGCATCTCGGAATGTTGGCGGAGGAAGAGGAGCGCAAGGTCCAGCATGCAGCTTCCCCACCGGAGCCCCAACCACATGCGTGGTCCCTACGTTGGAACAGCGAACAAGGCGCGAAGCCAAGCGTTGACGGCTACGATCCCAAGCCTTGGAGTGCCTGTGCCTCGCTATTTCTTCGACACGTACGACGGGGATGTCCTCGTCCCCGACGACGTGGGGCAGGAGCTGGAAAACCTTGAGGCGGCTAAGGCCGTTGCTCAGGAGGAACTGCCACTGATGGCCCAGGACGAGCTGCCCGATGGTGACGAACGCACGTTCATCGTCAGCGTCAGGGACGAGGCGGGACACGTGGTGCTCCGAGCTGCACTCTCCCTGATCGTGGAATACCCTTCCGTGAGGGCAGACCGTCCGCAGAGGTAATCTTCCCAGGATGTCTACCCCGAGGTCAGGAGCGTCTTGAGCAGTCGCACGAGCGTCTCGGGATGGACGGGCTTGCTGAGGAACAGGGCTCCCTCCGGCAGGTCCCCTGACTTGGGCGCGGCACGACCGGACGCGATCAGGATCCCGATGTCCTCGCGCTCCGAACGGACCCTCCGGGCCAGCTCGAAGCCGTTGATGCTCCCACGCGGCATCTCGACGTCGGTGACCACGGCGTGGATACCCGAGACGGCACTCAGAACCCGGAGCGCCTCATCGGCATGGGCGGCCTCGATCACCTTGAAGCCGGCATCCTCCAGCACATCGACGAGGGTCATTCGCACGAGCGCCTCGTCTTCGACAACCAGAATGAGAGCACGCGGGTAAGGGTTCGGGCCAGGCATGCCCGATGAAAGAGGGAGCAACGGTCTTTGTTCCTAAGGTCAAGATCTCAAACAATGCCTCCTAGATAGGCGTGGATCAGCCGGGGTCGACCCTTGAGAGTTGGTGCTGAGACAACTTTGCCATTGCCTCTTTCTGAAATCAGGAGCCGATTGCTGTCACGCCGGCTATCACGCCTCTTGGAACCAAGCGCAGCCGCTGGGCTTTTCCAGCCTTGCAGTAAGACAACCCCGATGGGGATCTGAGCAGGAGGCATGATGCCGAGAAGGAGCGACAGTCCCAGCCCTGAACTCAAGCGCATGCACGAGTACCAGCGTGCGCTCGCCGCCTTCGGCCGGATTGCCTCCGAAGTTCTGCCGCGTGAGAAGCTGTTGCACTACGTCACGGCCCAGGTCTCGCGGGTCACCCATATCAGGCATGTGAAAGTGCTGTGCTACCGTCCAGACCATGGCGACCTGCTGATGGTGGCCGGGGTGGGCTGGAAACCTGGCGTGGTGGGTCAGACGACCTTCGCCCTCGACAATGCCTCTGTCGCCGGACGGTGCATGCAGACAGCCGCTCCAGTGACTGTCGAGGACCTGCCGAACGATCCTGAGTTCCGCATGCACCCGAGCCTGCGCGAGCATGGCATCATCTCGCTCGTGAACGTGCCGGTGCGGATCGACGGTCGCATCTGGGGCGTGCTGGAGGTGGATGCTGAGGAGCCACGGACGTTTGAAGAGGGCGACGTGACCTTCCTGACCACCATGGCCAACATCCTGGGCGTGGCCCTGTTGCGGCTGGAGACCGAGACCAAGGCGGCGGAGGCAGCCGCAGGGTATGCGCGGGAGAAGTCCTTTGCCGAGGTGGTCCTGCGCGAGTTCCAGCACCGGGTGAAGAACAACCTTCAGACGATCATCTCCTTCCTGGCGCTGCAACGGCGGCACGCCTCGACGCAGGAGGACCGGGACCGCTTCGTGAGCGTCATGGACCGGGTGCATGCCATCGCCCTGGCTCAGGACCAGCTCTCGTTCGAGGCAGGCATCAGCAACGTGGAGTTCGGCGATTACCTGCGGGCCTTATGCGCCAACATCGACCCGCAACGGGAGACGGTGACCATCGATGTCGAGGCAGAGCGCGGAGCGCTGCTTCCTCTGGATCGAGCCGTGGCAGCCGGGCTGATCGTCAACGAGTTGGTGACCAACTCGCTCAAGTACGCGTTTGATGAAGACGGCGGCACGATCCGGGTCAGCTTCACGACACGGTCCGAGCTCGGTGAGGCCTACCTTGCGGTCGAGGACAATGGACGCGGGATGGGACCGCCCCGCAAGGGTGGGCTCGGCCTTCAGCTCATCGACGCCTTTGCCAATCAGCTTGATGGGCAGGTGGAGCGGAAGCCGGTCGAGAAGGGCACGCGTACCTGCGTCAGGTTTCCTTTGCCGCTGTGATGTTCGGTCCAGTGGGTTGGTTTGCTCCTTGAACATGGTGGAAGGGCGGCTTTGGGTCAAACAGTAACATTAGGCGAGCCGAATGAAGGCCCGCTTGTCGTGTCTTTGCAGAATTTCGCTATACTTCCGGGAAGTGCCATGAAGCGACCTTTCGGGATCTCGATTCGATTTCGCGGAAGGCCGTTTTTGACCAGCGTAAAGCGTAAGTGGCCCTGGCTCGGCGGTAAGCCTTTGCACATCACTCCTTGAGCCAGGGCAGCAGCCTGTTAGGCCGGGATCAATAGCGCAATCCTATGGATGCCGACCTCATTGCTGATGTTTTTCGCCTGATCCGTCCTGCCCTTCCCGCAGGTGTAAATGTCGCCGGCTCTGACGGTGTATGGATCTTTGCCCATCTTCTTGATGGTGAACTCGCCCGCAAGGATATGGCATACCATGTCCATGTCCATTTCCGCCTCGGTCGGATCGCCGGCTCCAGGCTGATACACAACATCGATGATCTTGATGCTCTTGTAGGCAGCAATTTCGGAGGGGGCTTCCCCAACCTCCACCAGCCGGCGCCCTGGGCTGAGTTCCTTGCCGTCATTAGGGCCATAGGTCGGAATGCCCGGGACTGCTGCTGCGCCCGCAGGCGTCACCAAAGCAAGTAAAGGGACTGTTGTAGCGGTGGTCAACGCGAGTGTTACTGCCGATCTGCGACTCATGAACTCGGTCATGGCTTCCTCCAGCAGTTGGCGTGTGCGAAATCCGCACCTGAAGAGTCGAAACCTCGCCCGTCAGAATGTCAAATTGTTTGATGTAACAACAGCTTGGCTGCCCATGTCGGTTAGATGGTGTCTGATGTCCCGCTCCTTGCAAGCGCAACTGGGATCGGCCTCGTGCACGTGAGAACATTCTCCGCGTAGCCTGATTTCGCCGAACGGGGCTTATGAAATGCAGGGCCCAATGGTGAACTCATCAGGAAGGGTTAGGAACGGGTCAAGCTGAGCCTTTGGGCTTGGCCGTATGAAGGTCAGCTTACCCTATGACGACGGAAGTTCGGCTTTCCTCCGCCCCGTGCCACGTCCGGACATTTCGTCGGCCGAGTCCATGCTTCGGCCGCCGCACGGCAGATGGCCACGCCCAGGGCGAGAACCGCCACCGACTCAAAGTGCTTGCAGCTCCGCTTGGGTCCAGATGAACCGGAAAAGAAATTCACTTCACAAGACGCTAGCCCTCGCCTGGGCAGCGTGAGGGGACCTGTGGGACGCTGTGTTGGCCTTTCTCGCGTTAGCCGGCCTTGGGAAATGGCACAACCGTGCCATCCACCCGATCGACCTCTGTTCGGCCGAACGCCCTGCTCTGGCAGCCTGAGTACGCTCTGCGGCGGATCGCACATAGGACACCGGGGTTTCGCTCGGGCAGGGCTTGGCCAGAATCGCGCCCCCAGGCGGCAGATCTCCTCCCCTCGGCCATTCCCGTCCCGAGGTGATCAGGATTTCGGTGCTGAGCCATTGCTCGTGAACCTGGCGGGCGAGCGCGTAGCCGTTAAGGCCCGGCGGCATTTCGACGTCCGAGAACACGACGTCGACATCAACCCCGGCGCTCAGGAGGGTGAGGGCCTCGTCGGCGTTGGCCGCTTCGGCAACACGGAAGTCGGCTTCGATCGGCAGGTCAGCCGTTACCAACCGCATCAGCGGCTCGTCCTCGACCCGCAATACGGTTCCGAGAAACAAATGCGACACAGGACGAACAGAACGAAAGAATGGCGAGACGAAACGCATCGGCCACGCTTTGGTTCCTTCTCGGAGCATCGCGCTCCAATGCAGGAGCCGATCGATGGCGGTTGCGCTTGGCTTAAGCCGCCTCATTCTAGGCTTAAACTCATAGTTAATGCGCTCCTAACAAAACAACCGGGTCGAGTGCCGCAGATGGCGACTTGGACCAAATTCGTTCGGGGGGCATTCGTATGATGTCGATCTCTCGCTGCCTGGCTGGCGGCCTTGTGCTCACTTTGGCAACGGCGCTTTATTCCGTTCCGGTCTCGGCTAAGCCTGCTGCGCACGTAACCCTCACGCCGGAGCGGATGTCGGAGCTGCGGCAGATCAACAGCCATGTGAACAGCACCATTGTCGAAGTGTCCGACATGGACCAGTACGGACGCGAGGACGTCTGGACGCTTCCAACGAGTGGCCGGGGCGACTGTGAGGATTTCGCACTGCTGAAGCGCAAACTGCTCTTGCAGCGCGGCTGGCCGACCTCGGCGCTGTCGATCTCGGTCGGCACGACCTCGTCCGGCGAGCCGCATGCGGTGCTTGTCGTGACAACGGCCAGTGGCGAGTACGTCCTGGACAACCTGACCTCATCAATCCTGCCGCCCGCCCAAACAGGCCACACGTTCCTCTCACGGCAGACGGGTCGCGGGTGGGTTTCGGCTTCGGGCGCAAGAACCAGCGAGCCGACGGTGGATCTTCCCGTCGCCCGTAGCCTGCCCGTAGCGCAGGCCGGGTTTCGCCGGCCGCGCGGCTGACCCGCTCCCTCTCCAGGTAAGCCGTGGAACTGAGTTGGCTATAGGATCGTTGCACCGTTTGGGCCAAATCAGCGTCCCGTCGAGTATTGCTTGCCCCTGATAGCTGAAGACTATCAGGGGCTTTTCTTTAGTTTGCGCTCGCAAGACAGGCTAAATCCGAGGTGCGGGCAGGTATAAAGATTGAATACCCGTTAATTGGCGCAGGCATATCCACATATCGTCTGAAAAAATTTCCAGGAATGTGCCGGAACCATGTCCGGAGTTAGGCGTCATCTAGCAACCTGAGCCGCTCTTCTGCGATCAGCCTCCATTAGTACTCTCTTGTAAGGTGAACCATGAAGCGTTCGCACGCTCTCGCTTTGTCCGCGATGACCCTGTTTGTTGCCACGTCGGCCTCCGTTCAGGCCCAGATGCCCAGGTCAGGCCAACAGTGCCAGCCTGCCGTTGCCAATGCATCCATGTACGGCAACTGCCACCTCCGCATCGTCCAGGGCCAGGAAGTCTGCCGCTGCGCAATCCGTCCGCAGGCACGACGTGCGGTCGACCAGGGCACCAGAGCTGAGACGACCGGATCCATTGGGGCGCCCGGAACATCGTTCCTGGATCGGCTCTTCGGCTCTGGCACGAGTTCCGTCGCAGTCGGCACGTCAGCGCGATCCGCGGCGGGTTCTCCTGCAATTGCTGGTTCCGCGACGGGCAGGAGTGCGACCTCCTCCGGCAGCGCCATGGCAGGCGCAGTCGGGAACTCGGGTTCCGGTAGTGCAGCCGGACGATCCGCAGCCGGAGGCCTCGCCGGAGCCGCTCCAGGAGATGCATCGGCTGGCGCTTCCATCGGCGGGAGCTCGGCTGGTGGCAGCAGCCCGGCCGGCAGCAGCGGCGGCATCGGAGGCTCGAGCGGCAATGGCAGCCGCGGGTCGGCAGGATCCGGCGGCAACGCCAATGGTGCCGGGCCGGGCAATGGCAACGGACCGGGGAACGGAAACGGTCAGGGGCCGGGCAACAACAACGGCCTCGGCAACGGATCAGAGCCTGCCGACAACACCAGTACCGACGTGAAGGGCACCGATCCCTCCAATCCCGGTGGTGGCAGCGGCAACGCGGGTGCCGGGGGCGGTCGAGGCGGCAATGGCAATGGTGGTGGAAATGACAATGGGGGCGGTCATGGCGGGGGCAATGGTGGAAGGCGCTGATCATCGGCTCCTGCCGTCGGCCTGATAATCCGGCCTGTGCGTCCTTCCGATCCACAGGTCGACATAGAAACTTGCCTGGGCCCTTGGCTGCTTGAACAGCCAAGGGCTGAACGGGCAATTCTACAGGCAAGCGGGACCTTCGCTCGCACTTTGGTGGAGGTTCTACAAGCCGCCTGAACCAATCACCCGGTTTGGGTGAAAAGTCCGCCCTGGGTCACGCGCTGACGATCCCATGCCCGCACGGAACTTCCGCTGCTCCTTGCCAGAGCAGACCATCGGCCACCTTCCGAGAAGTGCCATTAGACAATCTTCCGGATCATCATCAATTTCGCATACGGTCCGTCCCGACAGGCAGTTTAGCCTCTGGCTATTGTCGTTGACGCCCCTCGGGGCCTGCCCCTTTGCAGGGTTGCGAATATCGCCAGTGTGACGCAATGCACAGTCCCCGTCTGCAACGGGGTCCAAAGTCCAATCATCGCCAACGGAGAAGGCCGATGATCAAGGCATACGGATTCGCACTTGCTGGGGTACTGCTCGCTGGGCTCGGGCCCACGTTCGCGGCGCCGGGCCCTCAGGAAAGACAATGCATGGTGGGGGAGCAGCGTATCAACGGCGTGTGCCGGGCCTTATCGGAAGGCGCCAGCGCGCGCAATCGAGGTGATACTGGCAGATAGTGGGCCATTCTCCAGCGCACGGGTTGGCAGCCGACCAGCAGTCGTTAATCTGACGATTGAGGGCAGCAAGAACGAGCGCGACTTCTTTTCGTTGGAGTTCCGGCTTGGTCGCGCGCGAAATCCGGCGAGTCGTATCGTGTAATCGCCAGTATGGAACGACAATCGAACCGCTCCCTCCCAGCCTCCCGGCGACGAAGCTTTTTCGCGGGGCATGAGGAGAGATCGATGACCCGGCAAGAGAGCGGCACTGTCATTCGCCGCCTCGTCGACGAATGGGTCGAACTCAGGAGAAGCTGGCCGCCGAGGGTGCGATCATTGCCCTGCCTCTGCCGGGCGGCACCGCCTATCCGGCGTGCCAGCTCGAGATCGGCGGCACGGTGACAGGCCTGCCGGGGGCGCTCCGCTCGATGCCGATCCGCTCGCCCCGGATCCTTGAGTGGCTGCTGAGCGGGGATCCCGCTCTCGGTGGCGCAGCGCCGATCGAGGCTCTGCGGCGGGGCAACGTCACGGAAGTGATCCAGCTCGCCCGCTTGCATGGGGCCGGATGAACCGTTCTCCACTCTGTTGGGATCCCGAATGAGCCGCGGCCTTCAACCAGGTTGAACCAGGCCGAAGATCTTGGCTGGTTCTTCCCCCACTCATCTACTCGGCCGCCATCTGCCTACTCTCGCGCCCTCTTCGCGTGCCTATTGGCCCAACTATGCTGGGGCTGGCAAGAACGGCTTGATGAAGGTCGTCGACATGGCGCACGGATTGCAGGGCCTCCAGCATCGGCCCGCAGATCAGGCGCTCGCCAGAGGGATCATGGTGACAGACGGGGTCCCACAAGCCCATTGGCGTCCAGATGTCCGGATCATGCCACTCCGGCATGCCGAGGATCGGGTAGAGGCACACGCCGCGGATCGGGACGCGGTCGCGGAGAAGCATCTCCGCTTCGTCCGCCACCTCCCGCAGCCAGCGGCCACGGCTGTCACCAACATGGCTGGTCTCGGTGATCATCACCTCACCGCCGTATCGCTCCCACACCGAACGGACGAGAGCGCTCAGGGACCATCGGCGCGGATCGTCGTCGGCGAGCGGCGGGATGACCCCATCTTCTCCGGGCGGGACGCCCCATTCCCATTGGTTGGTCCAATAATAATTGATGCCCACCACATCCAGGTGCGCGCGGCTGCCACCCAGTTCCGGCAGAAGGCGTCCGCACAGCATGTCCCAGCTCTGGAACACGAGTCGTTCGTTGAAGTCGCGCACCTCGTCCTCCAGATCAGGACAGTCAAAGGGACAGGCTACACGACACAAAGGATCCACATTGACCATGCGTGCATCCGGGCAGGCCGCCCAGAGGGCATTGATACCCCCAATCGCGGCGCGCGTGAGTGCGACCTTCAGATCCCAGCCGCGTCCGGTCATGTGCGGCGCAAACAGGCCCTTCTCGCCCCCCGCATAGGACATGAATGACGGCTCATTGACCGGGGTGAAGGCGCAAGTCCCCTCGCCATGCCGGGCGATGTACCGGCCGACCGCATGACAGTAGTCGGCGAAACGCTTCGGAAACCCATCACCCCAGAGATCCAGCCCCTGCGGATAGCCGTAGTGGAACAGGTCCCAGATGATCTCGATGCGATGGCGGCGTGCTGCCTCGACAAACGGCTCGACTGTGGAGAAGTCGTAGCGCCCGTTTCCGAGATCCACCAGGGGCCAGCGGATGGTCTCCCGTGCCGCGTGTAGACCGAGGTCTGCGAGTTGCCGGTAATCCTCATCGACTGTTCCGTCGTGGCCGGTCGCCACCACCTGGTCGAACCAGTGGCCGTGCCGGTTGTACCCAGTAGAGCCTTCGAACCCAGCGAGAAAGAAGCTTCGGAACATCCCGCCCTCCCCTTATCTCAGCGCAGTGCGGCCGCACGGGGCGAGGCTTCCGTCAGCATGCCGACCGCCTCGATCCCGCCTCTCACGAGTTGCTGGTAGATGTCCACGGCGGGTGTCCGCACCCGGCGCAATGGATCCGCCTCGTCCGGGACGATGTCCCACAAGCCCATTTCAGCCAGATGCTCCGTCACGGGACGGCGGCCCTGGCGGTAGGCCCAGGTGACGAGGGAGAACATCGGCCACCAGGTGTAGCCCACCAGCGGAACGCCCTCCTGGCGGAGCTGCCGTGTCGCCGCGATGGAGGCGTCGAGCCAGTCGAGCCGACGCCGCAGAGAGCCCATTGAGGCCGTCTCCGAGATCATGAGCGGCACGCGATAGCGCTCGTGGTAGAGGCGTCCAAGCCGGATGATGAGATCGGCGCCTGCATAGGGCATGCGGATGCGAAAGCGCCCGCCGACATCCCGCAGCAGCTTCTTCTGCGTGAACATCGGGTAGAGGTTCATGCCGATGACCGGCAGCGCCACGGCATTGTCGAGAAACCAGGCGAGATCGGCCTCCCGCGCTCCATTCTTCAGCAGCCATGGCCACAGGGCATGGCGCTTGTCGATCCGGCCCGAGACGAGATCAAGGGCAAGAAAGACGACCTCCTGCCGGCGCCGGGCCTCGTCCTCGAAAGCAGGATCGTCCGTATCGAAGAGGTCGGTGGCATCGACGAAGTAGGGCACGATCTCGGGATCGACGCTTTCCAGAGCCTTGACCGTCTCGACCATGCCCTTCGCGATGGCCAGCATCAGCGCCACGAAGCCGGGCCAGCTGCGCCGGAACGGCGGCCACCAGCCCAGGCGCCCGCAGTACCATCCGGTGATGCGAGGCTCATTGAGCGGCGTGTACCAGGTGATCCGTCCTCTAAACCGCTCGGCGAGACGCCCGGCATACTCGGCGACGAGCTTCGGGTAGTCAGGATGCAGGAACGCGTTCTCGATCCAGGCCGGCAGCCCATAATGGACGAGATCAACCTGAGGCTCGACCCCAAGATCAAGCAGCCGCTCCAGGGTCTCATCCGGGAAGGTCCAGTCCCAGGTGTTCGGCTCAGGCTGGATCCGATGCCACGGCACGCCATAGCGGGCGCACGGGACGCCCAATTCAGCCACAAGACCAAGGTCCTCGTGCCACCGGTCGTAGTGGCCAGTCAGCTCGTACTCGTCCAGGGTGCGCCCGGTGACCGGGTGCGGTGCCGTGATGAAGGTGTCTTCAATGCCGGTCGACCACCAGAACGCATCGGGCGCGGACAGGCGCGACAGCTGGGATCGAGGCGGAAGCGCTTGGGTCATGCCGGGGCCGTCCCTTGAGCGTCAGTGCTGCCACTGCTGCACAGCGGTTGGGCCGTGGATCAACCTCGGCCGTCATGTGGTCCAAGGTAGGAAACTGCTCACAGCCAAGAAAGTTGCATCCGATCCGGCGCTGGAGAACCTCCCCTGCGCTCGTGCGTTGGTCGGGGGCGAGTGAGTGATCCGGCTTTCTGCCGGGGGAGCGCGGCCATGCCGACCCGGACTGATCCCCTTAACCGTCAGCGCCACGCCGGCCCAAAGAGGGTGTCATCCAGACCGGATCGTGAACAGCGAGTCCATGGGCATGAGGTGCCGCCTCCGCAGGAAGATTGCGCATCTCGTGGCGGAGCCACTCCGCAGGCACAGCCGGAGCAAACGCCTCTGACCCTGATCACCCCACCGGCTGGCCTTCGCTATCTCCGAGGCCGCTACTGAGTTCGACGTGATGACCACGAAGTGGACGAGACATGACTGAGACGATCTCCCAGGCCGACCTCCATCCACGCCCGCAGCTGCGCCGGGAGCGCTGGATCGACCTGTGCGGCCTCTGGGGCTTCGCCTTCGACGATGAGGACCGGGGGCTTGCCGAGCGCTGGTTTGAGCGGGCGGAGCCCTTCGACCGCGAGATCGTGGTGCCGTTTCCGCCCGAGAGCAAGCGGTCGGGCGTGCATGACACGGGGTTTCACCCGGTGGTCTGGTATCGTCGTGAGATCCGGGTCGAGGACGCGGATCGTCGAGACCGGCTGCTCCTTCATTTCGGCGCGGTCGACTACAAGGCCGCCGTGTGGGTCAACGGCCGTATGGCGGTTGAGCA
Organism: Microvirga sesbaniae; assembly: GCF_025460805.1. GTDB lineage: Bacteria > Pseudomonadota > Alphaproteobacteria > Rhizobiales > Beijerinckiaceae > Microvirga > Microvirga sesbaniae. The sequence continues at coordinate 121,512 of NZ_JAMXFJ010000007.1, forward strand.
TGTCGGCGGGCAGACGCCCTTTTCGGCCGACATCACCCCCCTGCTCGTTCCTGGCGAAACGCAGGTGATCGTCGTCCGCGCCGAGGACGAGCCCCGGGACCTGCAGCAGCCGCGCGGCAAGCAGTACTGGGAGAAGGAGCCCGGCTACATCTGGTATCACCGGACCACCGGCATCTGGCAGCCAGTCTGGCTGGAGCCGGTCCCAACGGTGGCGATTGCCGAGCTGCGCTGGACGCCCGATGTCGACCGCTTCGGTGTGGGCCTGGTCATCAGGCTGGACCAGACGCCGCCCGATGACTGGCGCGTGCGCGTGCAGTTGAGAGGCGACCGGCCGTTGCGGACCCTCGTCGATGATATCTGTCTCCTCACGGGCCGGGAGGTCCGCCGCGACCTGCTGCTGGACATCAACGACGCGGCGATTCGCCGGCGCCGCACGCTGCTGTGGGCTCCCGAGCATCCCAACCTCGTCGAGGCGACCATCGAACTCATCGATGGGAATGGCGCCGTCGTCGACCGGGTCGAGAGCTACTTCGGGCTGCGCCGGATCGAGGCCAGGGACGGGCGCTTCATCATCAATGGCATTCCCATCTTCCTGCGGCTCGTCCTGGCGCAGAACTACTGGCCGGATTCGCTTCTGGCTGCCCCGGATGGCGAAGCGCTCAGGCGCGAGGTGGAGCTGGCCCAACAACTCGGCTTCAACGGCATCCGGATCCATCAGAAGATCGAGGATCCGCGCTTTCTCTGCTGGTGCGACCGGCTCGGCATGCTCGTCTGGAGCGAGGCCGCCAATGCCTATGTCTACTCGGACCGTGCGGCCGAAATGCTCACGCGCGAATGGCTGGAAGCGATCCGCCGCGACTACAATCATCCCGCCATCATCACCTGGGTGCCGCTGAACGAGAGCTGGGGTGTGCCGGATCTTGACCGCTCGGCCCAGCAGCGGCACTTCGTGCGGGCGCTTTACCATCTCACCAAGGCGCTCGACCCGTCCCGTCCGGTGATCGGCAATGACGGCTGGCAGCACGCCGTGGGCGACATCTTCGGCGTGCATGACTATGCGCCCTCCGGCGAGATGCTGCGGGAGCGGTATGCTGACCGGGAGACCATCGCGCGCACGTTCCGCGAGGTGCGCCCGCACCACCATCCGCTGCTGGGCGAGGGTGCCAAGATCGAGAACGAGCCGATTGTGATCAGCGAGTTCGGGGGCTTGGGCTTCGTGCCCCAAGCGACCGAGGACTGGTTCGGCTATGGCCAGTTTTCCAGCGCCGACGAATTGCTCGTCCGCTATGAGGAGCTCGTTGACGCGCTGCTTGCCTCCACCGCGTTGGCCGGGTTCTGCTACACCCAGCTCACCGACACCGCCCAGGAGACCAACGGGCTCCTCACCGTGAACCGCGAGCCGAAGTTCGACATCGAGCGCGTGCGCGCCATCAACAGCCGTCCCTCGAAGGCGGTGCCAAGCGAGATCCTGGACGTGCTGATCAAACAGGAGGTGGAACGGCGGCGGCGTGAGCGTGGGCAGGAATAGGCATCTCTCGCCAGCAGGACTGCCTCAATGCCGAATGTCGGGAGAGCTCTTGTCGTCAGCGCCGTGGTTTCTGCAACGCTGCGGGATCTTCAGACCGCACGGAGCGTCACCAGTGAATGGACGACGCGACCACACGGCGTCTGAGAAATTGCACAGCCTGGATTGCTCGCGAGCACCGGAACATGGAATGGGCGGAAATCTTCGATCTCCTCGATAGGATTGAGCCCGGAAGCCGTCCACATTTCATCTCACTTGTGTGCCGGCAGCTCAGCGCATCCAACCTTCAGTGTTTCACCCGACTGCTCAACGCCCACGACCGGCAACCCTGAGGACCGGCGGCGCTGCCACATCGTCCTGCCGGGGCACGGCCTCCCCGGCTGACCTTCGACGCGGCGGATTTCCTGGAGCTCAGCAATGGCAGGTTACCAAGATTCGGTGACGTTCATGGGCCATCCTGCCTGTTCCAACGCTGAGCCTCGTCCAGAAGCGTGGTCACCTCCCGGTCCGAAGTCTGACGCAAGTCATCGTAGTATTCGCCGACGGCGTAGAACCGCTCGGGCGTCATCAGGCAGATCACCTCGTCCGCCTCTGTTCGGAGCCGATCGATGGCGTCCGTGGGCGCAACCGGAACCGCCAGGATCAGCCGGGCGGGATGGGCCTGGGACACGCCCTTCAGCGCCGCCCGCACGGTGCCGCCCGTGGCGATGCCGTCATCCACCACGATGGCGACGCGGCCTTTCACGTCGACCGGCCGCCGGCCCGTCAGGCAGTGCATGCGCCGGCACTCGATCTCCCTGAGCTGCCTCTGGGCTTCTTCCTCGATGTACCCGGGTGGCACCTTGGGATGTCCAAGGGTCTCCTCGTTCAGCACGACCTGCGGATGGGCTCCGTCCACGACCGCACCGAGGCCGAACTCGGCCTGGCCAGGCGCCCCGATCTTGCGCACGACGATGAGGTCGAGCGGCGCCCGCAAGGCGTTGGCAACCTCGAAGGCCACCGGCACGCCGCCGCGCGGCAACGCCATCACGACCGGGTTCTGCACCGCATAGCCCATCAGACGCTGAGCGAGCTGGCGCCCTGCGTCCGCCCTGTCCCGAAAGCTCAGGTCCTCCGGCTGCATGGTCCAGGCCTCCTTGGTGCAGCCACCGGACGAATCAGTCCCGCGCCGCTGTTGCCGGACACGGAAAGATCACTCAAGCGGCCTGTGGGGGAACGCGCTAGGTATCGGCCCCGTTTCTCCCAACATGAGACAGGAGGAGCGGATGACCGACACGACCGTGAAGAAGGTCAGCAGCGCCCACTCGCCCACAGGTGCTCAAGGCGAGGTCTACCTCGCGTCCGGCAAACGCGTCTCGATGCGGATGTGGCGCGATGAGCAGCCGAGGAACGACAAACCCTTGCATAAGCATGGGTACGAAGTGGTCGGCTACGTGATCGCGGGACGGGCCGAGCTGGAGATCGAGGGGCAGACGGTGCGATTGGAGCCGGGCGACTCCTGGGTCGTTCCAGCCGGGGCCGAGCACACTTATCGCATCCTGGAGACTTTCACGGCTATCGAAGCCACGGCTCCGCCGGCTCAGGTGCATGGCCGCGAGCCGTCCTGACCCGGCAACCGGCGCTGGAGGACCTGATGGCCGCACTCCCCGGACGCAATGAATCCTGCTGGGTTGCGACAGCCCCGAAGGCGAGCTTCCCGAGCTTGAGCGGCTCGCAGGACTGCGATGTGGTGATCGTCGGCGCCGGGATCGTCGGGCTGACAGCGGCCTTGTCCCTGTGTGAGGCCGGCAAGTCGGTCGTGGTGCTGGAGGCCCGCCGGGTCGGAGGCCAGGTGACGGGCCGCTCGACGGCCAAGATCACGACCCAGCACAGTCTCATCTACCGCTACCTGATCGACACCGCTGGCCAGGACATCGCGATGCTCTACGCCGAGGCCAATCGCGCGGCCGTCGAACAGATCCGCACCTGGATCGAGACATTGGGCATCGCGTGCGACTACGAACGCAAGGCGGCCTATACCTACACCTGCGATCCACAACGGGCGGATGACATCCGGCAGGAGGCCGAGGCGGCCCGGATCCTAGGTTTTGATGCCGAGGTTCTTGACCGAGCACCCCTGCCCTTCCCCATGGCAGGAGCCCTGTGCTTCCCTGACCAGGCCCAGTTCAATCCCGCAAGTTATTTGGTGGGTCTCGCCAAGGCTGTCGCGGCTCGCGGCGGTCGGATCTTCGAGCAGAGCCGGGCCACGTCCTTCGACCAGGACGACGGCTGGCGGATCGGGACCGCTCAGGGGACCATCAAGGCAGCCCAGGTGGTCATCGCCACCAACATGACCGTGAAGAGCCCTGTCGGCTATGCCAACCGCACGCAGCCCCGCAGCCATGTGGCCATGGCATTCCGGCCAGAGGGTCCTGCCGCCGTTGATGGCATGTTCATCGGCATCGACGATCCGACCCACTCGATCCGTGCCGCCCGGGATCAGGACGGGCCGTTGCTGATCACGCTGGGTCCTCGCTTCAACACCGGCCAGGACGGCGATGTCGCCCGGCGCTTCCGGGATCTGGAGCAGTGGGCTCGGGCGAACCTGCCCATCCGCGGGGTGGTCTGGCGCTGGTGCAACGAGGACTACGACACTGCGGACCGCATGCCCTATGTCGGCCAGCCTGACCCGAAGAAGGCCTCAGGCTTCCATGTGGCGACTGGGTTTAACGGGTGGGGCATCAGCAACGGCACAGCTGCCGGCCTGCTGATTGCCGCTGAGATTGCGACCGGCTCACGCCTCTGGGGCAAGCTCTACGATCCGGCGCGCCCTGCACCCGACGACTTCCACCAGAGCGGTGATACACAATCCCTCGTCTCCGACGTTGCTGCGATTGCGCCGGGTGAAGGCGGGGTGATCACCCGCGGCGATGAGAGGATTGCCGTCTGGCGGGATGACCGTGGCGATCTCCACGCCGTGTCCGCCAGCTGCACGCATAAGGGCTGCACCGTGACCTGGAACAACGCGGACCGGACCTGGGATTGTCCCTGTCACGGCTCGATGTTCGAAGCTGATGGAACGGTCATTCACGGCCCGGCCCGTGAGCCGCTGCCGCCGCGGGCGATCTGACGCCCACTGCGCGACGCTATGTGTCTGGGTCGAGGTCCGCCTTCCGCCCAAGCTCTTACGGCACCCCGGAGGAGAACAGGAATGCCGCGTCGACTGGAGAGAGGATGCCCCTGAACGATCGATCTAAATTTAGCATTGGGCAACTCAACGGGTTCCACGTTGCATAGCGAGCCGATGCACTTGGTTTGCCTGAACGTCTCATTCGGGTCACGGACTTCCCTTCAGCTTGGCCGTGTGAAGGTCAACTCACGCTACCAATGCGGAATTATCGCTAAGGTCAGCCCAGTGCCAATATGCGACATTCCCGGTCTCCGGGTGGTATTTCTGATCCAGTGTCTCGCAGCCGATGCTCGCAGCCATGGGTTGGATCCTAAGTGGTGGAAGCGGAACGGCGCCGGGGCCGTTCCGTGACGATGCGAAGAAGCGGATCAGGCCTTGGCCTTGACCGGGAGCCGAAAGGGCGCGCCCAGCCGGTTGAACGCGTTCATGGCCGCAATCGTGATCGTGAGGTCCACGAGATCCTTGGGCGCGAAAGCCGCGCTTGCGGCCGCATAGGCTTCGTCGGAGGCGTGCGTCTCGCTGACGAGTGTGACTTCCTCCGCCCACGCGAGCGCGGCGCGGTACTGGTCGGGAAACAGGTGCGGCACCTCGGCCCAGACCGGAACGAGGGCGACCTTCTCGACCGGCATCGTGTCCAGGAGGTCACGGGTGTGCAGGTCGATGCAGTGCGCGCAGCCGTTGATCTGCGAAACCCGCAGGAAGACGAGGTGGATCAGTTCGGGGGGCAGGTCAGTACCCGTGGTGATATAGTGGTGGACGCCGAAAAGGGCCTTCGCACCCTGCGGCGCCACCTCGTTCCAGACCAGCCGTTTGTTCTCGCTCATGACACGTCTCTCTGTTCGGAACGCCGGAGATCGACGTTCGAAGCCATGACGGGCCAAGCGGTCAGGGTGTGACATGCCGCTCAGCATTTCCGCTCGCAGCGGCCGATGTCACATCCGGACACGCCCGATCGTCTTGTCCTCGGGTTCGGGATGCGCGAGCGAAGGGAAAGCGGATATGGTCGGCGAGGAAACGGGGCGGATGGAGGCGATGGACGATCGGCGGACCACCGAATTCGAGGCGGAGCGCAGGCGCCTGACACGCCTGGCCTACCGGATGATGGGCTCGCTCACCGAGGCGGAGGACGTCGTGCAGGACGCATGGCTGCGGTGGGTTGGGGTGGAGGGTGGCATCGATTCCCCTCCCGCCTATCTCACCCGCATCGTCACACGCCTGTGCCTCGACCGACGCCGCTCCGCGCGGGCGCGGCGGGAAACCTACGTCGGACCCTGGCTGCCAGATCCTCTCGTGGGTTCCGTGGCGCCGGACGAGACGGTCGTCGACGACATCACGGTCACGTTGATGCTGGCCCTTGAGCGTCTGTCGCCCCTGGAGCGGGCCGCTTTCCTTCTCCATGACGTCTTCGACGTGCCACTGACCGAAGTGGCCATCACCCTCGACCGCGCGCCGGCCGCGGTTCGTCAGCTCGCGGCGCGCGCCCGCAAGCACGTGCAGGCCGCACGTCCTCGCTTTGACGTCGAACCCGCGGATGCGGATCGGATCACCCGAGCCTTCTTCGCCGCGGCGCGCGACGGGGACGTGGCGGCGCTATCAGTGCTGCTGGCAAGGAACGTCGAGATCCATACCGATGGCGGCGGCAAGGTCCTTGCCTTCCGCAATGTCATCCGGGGGGTCGAGCGGGCCCTGCGCCTTTTTGACGGCCAGCGGCGCAAGGATGCCCTGCCGCCGACGCTGCTTCGTGTTGTCACGATCGACGGCCTACCAGGCTACGTCGGCCTCGATGGAGGCGGCGTGCTTCAGACAACTGCGCTCGACATCCGCGAGGACGGCATCGCCGCGATCTACATTGTCAAAAATCCGGACAAGCTGTCTCACGTGGCGGCAGAAGTGGACTTTCCAAAACGCAACTCGTCGATACCACCGGCCTGATGAGCCGTCTGAGTGACTGCGGTAGAGCGGATAACCGTTCGATGGGCGGCACATGTTGCTCGGGCACGGTCGAACGTCTCCTTGGGGTTATCCAGTGCAGATCGTTCACTGACGGGGGCGTCTGAGATCCCTATTCAATGCAGAATTGCGGCTAAGGTTCGCCCCGTGCCAGTTGAAGACGTTCGGCTGGCATACTGGCAAGCCTCAGCGAGCCAAGGAATGATCTGATCAACTAAATACCTTTCTTTCCCGGCTTGGCCCGGCTGCCCGATCGGACCTCCAGAGCGCCAACGGCCAGATGCGACCGGCGGCATCGGCGCAGCGATCACAGAGTTTGTGACCAAGCGATTGGTTATTGACTAATCGTTCCAGAATCATATGTTGGTGCTATGGCGAGACCCAAGACCTTCGACAAAGACCGCGCGCTTGAAGCGGCGGTCAACACGTTCCGCAAGCACGGCTATGAAGCGACCTCGGCCGAGATGCTGGTGCGCGCCATGGGGATCGGCCGGCAGAGCCTCTACGACACGTTCGGCGACAAGTGGCAGCTCTACCGCATGGCCGTGCATCATTACTCCACCGTTCAGACCACAGCTCATATCGCAGCCCTGCGTGGGCCAGCCCGCGCCATCGACGGGATCAAGGCGATGGTCGATCGCGTCGCCCAAGATGCCAAGAGCCCATGCCTTGGCGTTGGCTCGACCTGGGAGTTCGGGAATGAACGGCCCGATCTCGAAGAGATTAAGGAGGCGCACGGTCGCGTTCTCAGAGCCGCCATCCGGGATCGGATCGTGGAAGCACAGGCTGCCGGCGACATCGCGGCAGAGCTGAGGCCCGATGATGTGGCCGCCTTCCTTATCACCACCTTCGCCGGCCTGCGCGTTGCAGGCCGGGGAGGCGCGAACGCCGCCGGGCTGCAAACGCTCGCGGATCTCGCCATACGGGCGCTTCGCTGATTATTTTTTTTGCCTTATTCTGGAACGATTATTCAAATAAGAGGATGCTATGTGCAGAGCTATCGTAATGAATGCGGCGGGCGGGCCTGAGACGCTGCAATGGCTCCAGCGGCCGCCTAAGGAGCCCGGACCGCGCGAGGTGCTCGTCGAGGTTGCTGCGGCGGGCGTCAACTTCATGGACATCGGCGTCCGGCGCGGCATGTTTTGGCAGGAAATGCCCAATCCCAAGGTCCTTGGCGTCGAGGGGGCTGGGCGTGTGCTGTCGGTTGGCGAAAGCGTTGACGGCTTTGCGCCGGGCGATCGTGTTGCTTGGGTTTATGCACCCGGCAGCTACGCCGAGCAGGTCGTCATGCCTCAGGACTCGCTCGTTCGTGTGCCTGACGCGATCGACGATCGCACCGCGGCGGCCGTGATGATGCAGGGCCTGACCGCCAGCCACTTCGCCACTGATTTCTACCCAGTGCAGGAAGGCGACGTCGCTCTCGTCCATGCTGCCGCAGGCGGGTTGGGGCTGCTACTCACCCAGATCATCCGCCTGCGCGGCGGCCGTGTCATCGGGCGCGTCTCAAGTGCCGACAAGGTCGCCGCCGCCGAGGAGGCCGGCGCGGATCACGTCATCGTCGACACCAAAGGACACTTCGCCGACGCGGTTCTGCGCCTCACCGGCGGCGAGGGTGTGCATGTCGTCTATGACGGATCCGGACCCACTACCTTCGCAGGATCACTGGCATCCCTGCACCGCTCGGGCACTCTCTGCTGGTACGGACCCGTGCTGGGGGGGCCAGGGGCGCTCGACATCATGAGCCTGCCGAAGAGCATCAAGATCGGCTACGCGGTCTTCTCCGACCACATCCCCACGCCGCGTCTCCTGCGCGAGCGCGCCGCGCGCCTCTTCGACTGGGTCGCGAGCGGTGCAGTGAGGGCACACATCGGCGGAACATACCCGCTTGCCGATGCCGCAAAGGCCCACGCCGCCCTGGAGAGCCGGGCGACGTCAGGCAAGCTGCTGCTCATTCCCTAGTACGCTTTCCCGACGAGGAGGCGGCGAGAGACGACAGCGCTGGCCTCTCGTGGATTCCATCACCCGGAGACGTCCCATGCTCTACCATCCTACCAACCTGACGCGCCGATCCCTCCTGACCAGTGCAGCGGCTGCTGTCGCCCTCGCGCCGCTGGTCTCGACAGACGAGGCCCAAGGTCAATCAGTCCCTGCTGCCTCGCCCGGAACCGGGTTTGGTCCGCTGAAGCAGATCGAGACCGACGTCCTCAGCGTCGGCTATGTTGAGGCCGGGCCTGCGGACGGGCGGCCTGTCGTGCTGCTGCATGGCTGGCCCTACGACATCCACAGCTACACTGAGGTTGTGCCACTCCTCACTGCTGCCGGGTACCGCGTGCTCGTGCCATATTTGCGCGGCCACGGCGCGACCCGTTTCCTGTCCGCCGACACCATGCGCAACGGCCAGCAGGCCGCGCTTGCCGTCGACACTCTCGCCTTCATGGAAGCGCTCAAGATCGAAAAGGCCGTGATCGCCGGCTACGACTGGGGCGCTCGCACAGCCTGCATCCTCGCGGCGCTCTGGCCGGAGCGCTGCCAGGGACTGGTCTCGGTCAGCGGCTATCTCATCGGCAGCCAGGAGGCGAACCGGATGCCACTGCCGCCTAAGGCCGAGTTGCAATGGTGGTATCAGTACTACTTTGCCACGGAGCGCGGTCGGGAGGGTTACGCCAAGTACACGACGGAGTTCGCGCGCCTCATCTGGGAGCTCGCCTCCCCGCAATGGCGCTTCGACGAGGCTACCTTTGCCCGATCGGCAGCGGCCTTCGACAATCCCGATCACGTCGCCATCTCTGTTCACAACTATCGCTGGCGGCTTGGCCTCGTTCCGGGCGAGGCCCGCTACGACCCGATCGAGGAGAAGCTTGCCAGCTTCCCCACCATAGGCGTGCCGACGATCACGATGGAGGGCGATGTCAATGGCGCGCCCCATCCCGAGCCCGCTGCCTACGCCAAGAAGTTTACGAGCCGCTATGAGCACCGGCTGATCACAGGCGGGATCGGGCACAACCTGCCACAGGAGGCGCCGCAGGCCTTTGCCCGGGCTGTCCTCGACATAGCCCACACCTGACCAGCCGCAGGCTGCCTCAGTCTCACTGGCGGCAGCCACGCGAACCCCCATCCACCTTCGGAACCAACGCCGGTGTCAGCCCGGTGAACAGGAGATCTATGACCATGTCAAACGACACCACAGAACAGCGTCCTGCCGCCCTCATCTTCGGCGGCTCGCGCGGCATCGGCGCCGCCGCGGCCAAGCGGCTTGCCGAGGACGGCTTCAGGGTCGCTCTCACCTACGTCGCCCACGCGGACAAGGCCGAGGATGTTGTGACGGCCATCCGGAGCCAAGGCGGCGAGGCCTTTGCGATCCGGGCCGACAGTGCCGATCCCGCTGCAATCCGTTCCGCTGTCAGCCAAGCGACCGAGCGCTTTGGCACCATCAGCGCCGTTGTGGTGAATGCCGGAATCTTCAAAATGGCGACTCTCGACGCGGTGTCGCTCGAAGAGCTCGATCAGATGATTGCCATCAATGTACGTGGAGTCTTTCTGTCGATCCAGGCAACCGTGCCGCACATGGCTGATGGCGGCCGCGTCATCACGATCGGCAGCAATGTGGCGATCCGGACGGGCTTTCCAGGATCGAGTGTGTATCAGTTCACGAAGGCGGCTGTCGCGGCGATGGTGAAAGGCCTGGCCCTCGACCTTGCGCCGCGAAGGATCACAGTCAACAACATCCAGCCCGGCCCGACGAATACGGACATCAACGCCGGTTCGATTCAGATGCTCTCCAGTATGAGCCCGCTGAAGCGCGTCGCCGACCCGGCGGAGATCGCTGGCGCCGTGTCCTACCTCGCCCGTAGCGAGTCCGGCTACATGACCGGGGCGAGCCTCACGATCGACGGCGGTTTCGTTCTGTAGCGACGACGGACAATACGGAAGGTGCGCTTCGCGGGCAGTCGCGAAGCGAAAGCTACGTGAGTCGGCTTCGGGTCACGAACGGCCTTTAACCGTGGCCTTATGAATGTCCGCTCGTCGCGCATTTGCGGACATTTTGGTGTCCAGCGCGAAGTGAGGCAGGGCTGGCGCAGATCGCTCGGAGTTCGTCTGCTGTTACCCGTGGTGTTACCCGGAGGAAATTAGAGCGTGGAACTTCAGACACAGAAAAGTCGTAAAACCCTTGCCGGCAAAGGGTTTAAGGTGGTGAGCGCGCTGGGACTCGAACCCAGGACCCTCTGATTAAAAGTCAGATGCTCTACCGGCTGAGCTACGCGCTCCCAGAGGTGAGCCCGAGATAGGGGCTATCGCGCTTCCGGTCAATGGAAAAGCCTTGCCGGGAGGGCGAAACCTCGGGCGCTGTCGCCTGCGAGGGGTGTTTCAGCCAGTCGCCTCAGGCAGGAACCGGCCTGACCCGGTCGATCAACCTTCCGAACCCATGGCGACGTTGTCGGCGTGCTGGCCGACTTCAGCCTTGCTGTCCCGCTCGCCCTTGGCCCATCCCTCCTTGACCTCACCGATGTAGTCGTCGAGCCTGCCCTCGGCGATCGCCTTGCGCAAGCCGGCCATGAGCTCCTGGTAATAGGCCAGGTTGTTCCAGGTCAGGAGCATCATGCCCAGGATCTCGTTCGATCGGACGAGATGGTGGAGATAGGCTCGGCTATAGGTGTTGGACGCGGTGCATTTCGATTCCGGATCGAGCGGGCTCACGTCCTCGGAGAAGCGGGCGTTGCGCAGGTTCATGCGGCCGTGGCGGGTGAAAACCTGGCCGTGGCGCCCGGCCCGGGTGGGCATGACGCAGTCGAACATGTCGACCCCCCGGCGCACCGCCTCGACGATGTCGTCCGGGGTGCCGACTCCCATGAGATAGCGGGGTTTTTCCCGGGGCATGTGCGGCTCGACCGTCTCGATCATGCGCAGCATCACGTCCTGCGGCTCGCCCACGGCCAAGCCGCCGATGGCGTAGCCTTTGAGGCCGAGGGCCGCGAGTTCCCTGGCGCTTTCGATGCGCAGCCGCTCCACCGCCCCGCCCTGGACAATGCCGAACATCGCCTTGCCGGGCTGTTCGCCGAAGGCCACCCGGCAGCGCTCGGCCCAGCGCAGGGACAGGCGCATGGCCTTTTCGGCCACCTCGTCGGAACAGGGCAGCTTCACGCATTCGTCGAGCTGCATCTGGATGTCGGAGCCGAGCAGGCCCTGGATCTCGATCGAGCGCTCCGGCGTCAGCACATGGGTCGACCCGTCGATATGGGACTGGAAGGTCACCCCGGTCTCGTCGATCTTGCGCAGCGCCGACAGGGACATGACCTGAAATCCGCCGGAATCGGTCAGGATCGGATAGGGCCAGTTCATGAACTGATGCAGCCCGCCGAGCCGGGCGACGCGCTCCGCCCCGGGGCGGAGCATCAGGTGATAGGTGTTGCCGAGCACCACGTCGGCACCGAGCGCCTTCACCTGGTCGGGATACATAGCCTTGACGGTGGCGGCCGTTCCGACCGGCATGAAGGCGGGCGTGCGGATGACGCCCCGTGGCATCCGGATCTCGCCATTGCGTGCCGCGCCGTCGGTCTTGTTGACGGTAAAGGTGAAAGTCTCGGTGGTCATTCACAAACTCTCAGGTCGTTCCCGGTCGAAGCGCCGCGAAGGGGAGGCTATTCTCAACCGCCACGCGTCGTCGATGGATCCCCTGCCCGACCGTCTGACGGCCAGGGGCGGCAGGCGGCTCAGCGGCGATACAGGAGGCTTGCATCGCCATAGGAGTAGAAGCGATAGCCCGTCTCGATGGCATGGGCATAGGCCGCCTTCATGCATTCCAGCCCTGCAAAGGCGGAAACCAGCATGAAGAGCGTCGAGCGCGGGAGGTGGAAATTGGTCATCAGCACGTCCACCGCCTTGAAGCGATAGCCAGGCGTGATGAAAATCGCGGTGTCGCCGGAGAAGGGGGCGATCGTCCCATCGCCCCGGGCGGCGCTCTCCAGCAGCCGGAGGGAGGTCGTGCCGACCGCCACGATCCGCCCTCCCCGGGCCCGCGCCTCGTCGAGGGCCCGGGCGGTCTCCGCCGAGACGGATCCCCACTCGGCGTGCATGCGATGCTCGTCGGTGTCGTCGGCCTTCACCGGCAGGAAGGTGCCCGCCCCGACGTGGAGCGTCACGAAATGGCGCGCGATGCCGCGTTCGTCGAGGCGACGGAAGAGGTCCTCCGTGAAGTGAAGGCCGGCCGTCGGGGCTGCCACCGCCCCCTCGTCCCTGGCATACACGGTCTGGTAATCCGACAGGTCCTTGTCGTCGGTCGGTCGTTTGCCGGCGATGTAGGGCGGCAGCGGCAGCTCCCCGAGCCGGGCGATGGCCTCGTCCAGGAAGGCGCCGGCGAAGGAGAAGCGCAAGCCGACGTCGCCGCCCTCCCCCTTCTCCACGACCTCCGCGTCGAGGCGCACGAGTTCGCAGGCCGAGCTCTCGGACTCGTCCCCGAAGCGGATCCGGTCGCCGACATTGAGCTTCTTGGCCGGACGGGCGAAAGCGCGCCAGCGGTCGGCGCTCTCGCGCTTGTGCAGCATGATCTCGACCCGCGCGGCCGTCTCCTCGCGGACACGCAGGCCGTAAAGCCGAGACGGAATGACCTTGGTGTTGTTGAGCACGAGCACGTCGCCCGGCTGAAGCAGATCCGGCAGATCGCGGACGATTCTGTCCTGGAAGCCGGCATCGGGCGGGACCACGAGCATGCGGGCGGCATCCCGCGGCTCCACGGGGCGGAGCGCAATGCTGTCTTCGGGAAGATCGAAATCGAACAGGTCGACGCGCATGGATCCAAATTGCCAGGGCGGCCGGTACGCTCCGCGGCCGTCGTCGGGCCTGTCCCGGCGATCCCGCCACGTAAGGCACCTTTCCAATCGAGATGGCCGGGACAAGCCCGGCCATGACGAACGATAACGCCTCAGGCCGCGTCCGCCGCGACCTTTATGGACACGATGCGATCGGGATCGCGCACGGGCTCGCCGCGCTTGATCTTGTCCACGTTCTCCATGCCCTCCGTCACCTTGCCCCAGACGGTGTACTGCTTGTCCAGGAAGCGGGCATCGTCGAAGCAGATGAAGAACTGCGAATTCGCCGAATGGGGAAAGTTGGTCCGGGCCATGGAGCAGGTGCCGCGCACGTGCGGCTCCGCGTTGAACTCGGCCTTCAGGTCCGGCAGGTCCGAACCGCCGGTGCCGGTCCCGGTCGGATCGCCGGTCTGCGCCATGAAGCCGTCGATCACCCGGTGGAACGGCACGTTGTCGTAAAAGCCCTGGCGGGCCAGGGTCTTGATGCGCTCCACGTGACCGGGAGCCAAGTCGGGACGCAACTCGATGACCACGCGGCCCTTGGTGGTCTCCATGATGATGGTGTTTTCCGGATCTGCCATCGGGATCTCCTGTGCTGGCTGTATCGGCTGAGTTGAGTCGCCTGCCCGCTCACATAGGCCGGGCGTCGACGAAACGGAAGGAGAAGACGCGCCCGGCAATGGCACGTCCAAAGCTTTCCGTAAAGGGAAGCGGTGTGCAGCGCTCGAAGGCTTCGCGGACGGCCCGGGTGAAGGGCTCCCGCCGATCGTCCTGGGTTCCCGCCTTGTAATAGGTGATCCGCGGCTGGCCCAGCACCTCGCCGCTGCGCTTGAAGCTCAGGCGCAGGGTGATTTCCTGGCCGGAGTAACCGCTGCCGGAGGCCGGGCGCCAGCAGGCCTGAATGGCCTGGAAGACCTGGGCGATCCGGTCGATGCGCTCGACCTTCGGGGCGTCGGGGTTCGGGCGGACCGTGCCCCTGAGGCCCTCTGGAAGCGGAGGCGGCGGCTGGTAGGGTTCTTCCCACGCATAGGGGTCGAGAGCCGGGGAGAGCACCTGAGCGGCAAGCGGCGGAGCCGCCGGGCCCCCGAACAGGAGCGCGGCAAGGACCAGCCGCGCTCCGGATCCCGGATGGGGGCGCATCATTTCGCGTCGGCGGCGAGCTGCATCTTCACGATCTTGTCGGGGTTCGACACCATCCCGTTGGCGGCGGCATCCCCCTTCTTGATCTTGTCGGCCACGTCCATGCCGGACACGACCTCGCCGAACAGCGTGTACTGGCCGGTCAGCGGCCCGCAGCCCTCGTAGCAGATGAAGAACTGGCTATTGGCCGAATCCGGGCTCTGCGACCGGGCCATGCCGACCGAGCCGCGCTTGTACGGGGTCTTGGTGAACTCGGCCGGGATGTTGGGCAGGCTGGACTTGCCGGTGCCGGTGCCGGTCGGATCGCCCGTCTGGGCCATGAAGCCGTCGATCACCCGGTGGAACACGACACCATTGTAAAAGCCCTGCTTCGTCAGGGCCTTGATCTGCTCGACATGCTTCGGGGCGAGATCCGGGCGCAGGCGGATGGTGATGCGTCCGTCCTTGGTGTCGAGGAAAACCGTGTTCTGCGGGTCGTTGGCCTGCTGGGCGAGGGCCGGAGCGAGGCCGGCGAGCACGAACGCTCCGGCGGCGAGCAAACGCTTCATGGTGGGAAATCTCCTTATCGAGGATGATGCAGCTTATGGCTGCCTGAATTTGGCTTTCAGGCGCTCGGCGACAAGCCCCGGCACGAAGGCCGAGACATCGCCGCGCATTCCGGCGATCTGGCGCACAAGCGTGGCCGTGATGGGGCGGACCGGGGGCGAAGCCGGGAAGAACAGGGTCTGGATCTCGGGGGCCATGGCGGCATTCATGGAGGCCATCTGGATCTCGTAGTCGAAATCCGTGCCGTCGCGGAGCCCGCGCACGATCAGGCTCGCGCCGTGGCGGCGGGCCGCCTCGACGGCGAGATCGTTGAAGGTCACGACCTCGAGCGCGACCCCCAGCTCCTGCAGAACCGGCCCGCAGACCTCGCGCAGCATCTCGGCCCTCTCCTGAGCGGAGAACACCGGGGCCTTCGAGGAATGGACCCCGATGGCGACCACGATCCGGTCGGCCACGCTGCAGGCCTGGCGCAGGACGTCCAGGTGCCCGTTGGTGACGGGGTCGAAGCTGCCGGTATAGAGCGCGGTGCGGGTCATGGAGCCAAGGCGTAGCCGGATTAGGGCCGCCCGGCAAGCCGTGCGCTGGCGCACGGCGGGCCGGACGGCGCCATGAGAGATAACGCTTACCTAATCGCATCGTGCGGAAAAGTGGACCCGGTTTTCCGCCCCGAACGATGCGCTGCTCAAGGAGATGAGCATCGGATCCGATCCCAAAAGTGGGACCACTTTTGGGTCCGATGCTCCAGGTCAGGAGAGAGAGCCATGATCGTCCGTCTTGTCATCGTCTTCATCACCGCCGTGGCCGTGTTGAGCCCGGCCGCGCTGTCGAGCCTTGTCTGAGCGCAACGGCGGGCGGGTCCGACCGCCTTCGCACCGACGAAAAACCCGCCGACCTGAGCCGGCGGGTTTTCCAATTCTCTCGAGCATCGGACGGGAAAAGTGGACCCACTTTTGGGATCGATTCCGATGCTCCTGCTTCTTTGGAGAGCGCATCGTTCGGCGCGGACCCGCAGGGCCGCACGATGCGCAAGGCCAGGCGCAGGTTCTTACCCCTCCGAAGTCTCGCCGCCCTCGGCCGAAACGTCGTCCTCGCCGTCCTCGTCCTCGCCCTCGATGTGCTCCACCGAGACCACCTTCTCCTTGTCCTTGGTCGAGAAGACGGTGACGCCCTGCGAGTTGCGGCCGACGACGCGGATGCCCTCGACCGGAACGCGGATCAGCTGGCCGCCATCGGTCACGAGCATGATCTGGTCGGACCCCTCGACCGGGAACGAAGCCACAAGCTTGCCGTTACGGCTGTTGACCGCCATGGCGGTGATGCCTTTGCCGCCGCGCCCCGTGATGCGATATTCGTAGGACACGGTGCGCTTGCCGTAGCCCTTCTCGGAGAGCGTCAGGATGCACTGCTCCTGCGCGCTCATCTCCGCGTAGCGCTCCTGGGAGAGCGAGAAGTTCGCGCCTTCCGTTTCCTCCGCATCGTCCGACGCGTCGGCATCCGCGCCCATCTGCTCGCCGGTCACGGCGCGGCGCATCTTGAGATAGGCCGCGCGCTCCTCGCCGGTCGCCTCCACGTGGCGCAGGATCGCCATCGAGATGATGTCGTCGCCCTCGGCCAGGTTGATGCCGCGCACGCCCATGGAGTCGCGGCCCTTGAAGACGCGCACGTCGGTCACCGGGAAGCGGATGCACTGCCCCTTGGCCGTGGTGAGCAGCACGTCGTCGTTCTCCGAGCAGATCTGCACGTCGACGATGTGCTCGCCCTCGTCGAGCTTCATGGCGATCTTGCCGCCGCGATTGACCTGGACGAAGTCCGACAGCTTGTTGCGGCGCACCGTGCCCCGGGAGGTGGCGAACATCACGTCGAGCTTGTCCCAGGACGCCTCGTCCTCGGGCAGCGGCATGATGGTGGTGATGCGCTCGCCCTGCTTGATCGGCAGCATGTTCACCAGGGCCTTGCCCTTGGCGTTGGGAGCGGCCAGCGGTAGGCGCCAGACCTTCTCCTTGTAGGCCTGGCCCTCGGAGGAGAAGAAGATCACCGGCGTGTGGGTGTTGGCCACGAACAGGCGGGTGACGAAATCCTCGTCCCGGGTCGTCATGGCCGAACGGCCCTTGCCGCCGCGGCGCTGCGCCCGGTAGGTCGAGAGCGGCACGCGCTTGATGTAGCCGGCGTGGGACACGGTGACGACCATGTCCTCGCGGGCGATCAGGTCCTCGTCGTCGACGTCGGAATCCCAGTCGACGATCTGGGTCCGGCGCGGGGTCGCGAAGGCGTCCCGGACCTCGATCAGCTCGTCCTTGATGATGCCCATGATGCGGGCGCGCGACCGAAGGATCTCGAGATAGTTGGAGATCTCCGCGGCGAGCTTGGCGAGCTCGTCGCCGATCTCGTCCCGGCCGAGGGCCGTCAGGCGCTGCAGGCGCAGGTCGAGGATGGCGCGGGCCTGCGTCTCGGACAGCCGGTAGGTGCCGTCCTCGTTGATCGTGTGGCGCGGATCGTCCACGAGCGCGATCAGGGGCGCGATGTCATGGGCCGGCCAGTCGCGGCCCATGAGGGCCTCGCGGGCGGCGTTCGGGTCGGGCGCGGTCCGGATGAGGCGGATGACCTCGTCGATGTTGGCCACCGCGATGGCGAGGCCGCACAGCACGTGGGCGCGCTCGCGGGCCTTGTTGAGCAGGAACTTGGTGCGCCGGGAGACGACCTCCTCGCGGAAGTCCACGAAGGCCTTGATCAGGTCCTTCAGGTTCATCAGCTCGGGGCGGCCGCCGTTGAGCGCCACCATGTTGGCCCCGAAGCTCGTCTGGAGCGGGGTGTAGCGGTAGAGCTGGTTGAGCACCACGTCGGCCATGGCGTCGCGCTTGATCTCGACCACGATGCGCATGCCGTCGCGGTCGGATTCGTCGCGCAGGTCCGCGATGCCCTCGATCTTCTTCTCGCGCACGAGCTCGGCGATCTTCTCGATCAGGGACGCCTTGTTCACCTGATACGGGATCTCGGTGAAGATCAGCGCCTCGCGGTCCTTGCGGACCTCCTCGACCTCGGATTTCGCCCGCATGACGATGGAGCCGCGACCGGTCGTGTAGGCGGACTTGACGCCCGCGCGGCCCAGGATCAGCGCGCCGGTCGGGAAGTCGGGACCCGGGATGAGCTCGATCAGCTCCTCGGTGGAGATGCCGTCATTGTCGATGAAGGCCAGGCAGCCGTTGATGACCTCGCCCAGGTTGTGCGGCGGCATGTTCGTCGCCATGCCGACCGCGATGCCGCCGGCGCCGTTGACGAGCAGGTTCGGGAAGCGCGCCGGCAGGACCGACGGCTCATCCTTCGACTCGTCGTAGTTGGGCGTGAAGTCGACCGTGTCCTTGTCGATGTCGTCGAGGAGCGGCATCGCCGGCTTGGCGAGGCGGGACTCGGTGTAGCGCATGGCGGCCGGCGGATCGCCGTCCACGGAGCCGAAATTGCCCTGCCCGTCTACGAGCATGAGGCGCAGGGAGAAATCCTGGGCCATGCGCACCAAGGCGTCGTAGATCGCGCTGTCGCCGTGCGGATGGTACTGACCCATCACGTCGCCGACGATGCGGGCGGATTTCACGTATTTCTTGTCCGGCGTATAGCCGTTCTCGTGCATCGAGTAGAGGATGCGCCGGTGCACGGGCTTGAGGCCGTCGCGCGCGTCGGGCAGAGCGCGGCTCACGATCACGCTCATGGCGTAATCGAGATAGGAGCGCTTCATTTCGTCGACGATGGAAATCAGCTTGATGTCGCTCGCCGGCTGGTCCCCCGCGGGGCCGCCGGAGCGGATATCGTTCGGATCGGTCAAGGTTGGTCTTTCTTAAAACGGTCTGCCCTTTCGCGAGAGCGGCTTATCAGCGCCGCTTCGTCAAGCCGTTCGGCAGGCCCGCGAATCCAATTGAAATCAGCCTCTTAGATGGGGGAGAACGCCACAATTTTCAAGCTTTTTGACGGGTTTTCCAGAGTTTAGGCGAAGGGCGAAATCCGTTTACGTTTCAGCAACTTATTGCTGGATCGGGCGTAGCCTCGGGCGACCGGCTGCCTGCGGGCCTTTCACGGCCCTGCCCGGACGGTGAGATTCCGGATCAACCGCCAGGTCTAAGTGACTGATTCCGCGTCGTTTCGACCAACCGTACCGGTGGAGGCACAGGGCCGGCCATGACATGGGGAGAGAGCAGCACCGGCTTCTACCAACCCGCCACGTCATCACCGGGCTTGTTCCGGTGATCCCGCTTCTGTCGGGCGGGGCGCTTGTCCGATCGGGATGGCCGGCACAAGGCCGGCCATGACGGACGGGTGGAATGATGGACGAGGGCCGGCCATGGCGATGCCCCAGCGGGACCGGCGATTGCGACGAGCATCGCGCAGCGTCGCCGTCATTTGACAAAGCCGGCCGGGTGTAGGAGCCTCAACCCGTCATGTCGAACTTCTTCACGCATCGTCGCGGCCTGCATCGGGCAGGCAACCTCATCGCGGGCCATTAGCCCCGAGTTCGACGCGCGTCGGCGCCCCGGGCTCGGGGCGCTTCAAGACAGCTGCGCATCCGCACATCCTGTCAGGCAGAACGCGGGTGCCTCGGGCACCCCCGTCGTGTTTGCCTCTTCCAAACCCGGATCCGCCGGAAGGGCCGAATTCGCCCGTGCAGCGGACCACCCGGGCTCCTCATCGCGGTAGGCCGGAACGGCCGCCGTCGAAGGGACGCGCCCGCCCCCTCCCTGTCCACCGGAATTCCCATCATCCCGCCCCGCCGCAGCTTCCGGATCTGCGGCATCTCGACGTCCAGGAGACATCCATGACCAGAACAGCATCGACCGGCGCAAGGCCGCGGATCACCCTCACGGCGACCGACTTCGCAAAGCTCTCGACCTTGGCCGAGGCGGCCGCCCACACCCTGCCTGACGTGGCACGGGAGCTGAGCGCCGAACTCGACCGGGCCCATGTTCTTGCGGAAGGGAGGCTCCGCCCCGACGCGGTCCACATGGGCTGCCAAGTCGACTTCCGGGACGACACGACCGGACGGGTGCAGACCGTCACCCTGGTCTATCCGCACGAGGCCGACATCTCGAAGGGGAAGGTCTCGGTGCTGACGCCGATCGGAACCGCCCTGATCGGGCTGCCGCTCGGCCAGTCGATCGACTGGACGACGCGCACGGGGGAATCACGGCGCCTGACGGTCCTGCAGGTCGGCGATCCCGTTCGGGCACGCGAAACCCTGTGAGCCGGGGCGGCCGCGCCGCCGTGCCCCGTCATCCCATCGTGGCACGGGCGAGGAGACGGGACGGCAACCCGGCTCAAGCATCGGACGTGAAAAGTGGACCCACTTTTGGGTCCGATGCTCAACCCCTCAAGCGGCGCATCGTGGGGGCCCCGGCCGCGGGGGCCGGCCCGTGGGCAGAGGCCTCAGCAGGATCGCCGTCGCATCGTCGCTCGCCTTGAACCGCGGGAAGAGCCTGCCGTCCGGATCGCGCTCCGTCTCGATCTCCCGCGCGAGGGTGACCAGAGGGTCGAGGCCGGACGACAGGGCGGCGTCCATGAGGGCGGTCGCATCCATCGCCCGATAAAGATCGACCAGGGCCGAAAAGCCGTCCGAGGCCAGGAGGATCGTGGTGCCGTCCGGGCACGGCGCCGTCTCGTGGCGCAGCCGGCCGACGGCGTCCGGGTTGAAGCTCAGGAGGGCGGCCGGGATGCCGCTCTTGCGCTGCCGCTCCCGGCGCTCGCCGAGCCAGGCGAGGAAGACGGACTCGTCGAGGATGGCCGTGGGCCGGGACCCCGCCTGCCCGATCAATTCCGCCGCCTTGGCGGATTCGGCGTCGCGCAGGCCGGGCGCGTCCCCGAGGGTCGCGACGGAGCCGTCGGGCTGCCGGACATAGGCCGTGGTGTCGCCGAAGGTCCAGGCGTCGAGAACATCGCCCCCGCGGCGCACCAGCGTCATGGCCCCGAGGGGCCAGGTGATGAAATCGTCGTGCCGCTCCCGGGGCGCGACCGCCCGATAGGCGGTGCGCGCCTCCTCCATCACGTGGCGCAGGAGGGCGACGCCGTCCTGGGCGTGCGGGGCGAGGTTCGAGAGCCGCTCGTCGGCGAATGTCGCGAGCCAGGTGGCATCGCTCGTCCTGTGCATGACGGGGCTCGTGCCGGGGAAGATCGAGGTGTCGATCACCCAGGCCCAATCGCCCGAGACGCCGCAGATGTCCTCGTTGGGCTTGGCCGGGTGGCCCGGCCGGCTGATCCGATCCATAACCGTGAACATCGTCGCGTCGCCCCTCGCCAAACCGGTTCGATCACCCCATAAAGCAAAGCTTGCAGGAAGGTCCAGCCGATGCTCCTCGACTACATCTCCGCTGCTCTCGTGACGCTTCTCGTCACCCTCGACCCGGTGGCGCTGGCGCCGATCTTCGTGTCCCTGACCCGGGGGATGAACGCCGCGGAGCGCCGCCGCGTTTCCATGCGCGCCTGCCTGATCGCCTTCGGCATCCTGGCATTCTTCGGCCTCGGCGGCGAGGTGCTGCTGCGGCTTCTCGGGGTCGGCATCCCGGCCTTCCGCATCTCCGGCGGCCTGCTCCTGTTCTGGATCGCGTTCGAGATGGTGTTCGAACGCCGCAACGAGCGCAAGCAGCACACGGCCGACATCGCCATCACCGAGGACCACATCCGCAACGTCGCGGCCTTCCCGCTCGCCATCCCGCTCATGGCCGGTCCCGGCGCCATCACGGCGGTGATCCTGCTCGCCGGCCGGGCGGACGGCAACCTGGTCTATCTCACGGCGCTCTTGATCCTGATCGCCCTGGGCATCCTGAGCTGCCTCGTGGTGTTCTCCGCGGCCGACCGGGTCTCCCGCTGGCTCGGCGTCACCGGCAACGTGGTGCTGACCCGCCTCCTGGGCGTGATCCTCGCCGGGCTCGCGGTCCAGTTCATCATCGACGGCGTGCTGGCCCTGCTCCGCCAGCAGCCTTAGGGCCGGGTGTCAAAGATCCGAGCCGAACGGCGCAAATTCGCGCACCACGTGCTCGTAGACATGGCGCTTGAAGGGAACCACCAGGTCCGGCAGCCGCTCAAGCCTTTCCCAGCTCCAGGTGCTGAATTCCGGCACGGCGCCGCCGCGGATGCCCGAGACCTCGATCTCGTCCTCGGCGCCGGTGAAGCGGAAGGCGACCCAGCGCTGGCGCTGGCCGCGAAACGGGGACAGGCGGTGCATCGGCCCCGCATAGGGCGGAAAATCATAGGCGACCCATTCGGACGTCTGTCCGAGAAGGGATGCGTTCGTGACGCTCGTCTCCTCCCAGAGCTCGCGCCTGGCCGCCGCCAGGAGGTCCTCGCCCGCGTCGACACCACCCTGCGGCATCTGCCAGTCGTGGCCTGGCATGATGATCTCGGGACCGTCGTCGCGCAGGCGCCTGGCGATCAGGACGAGGCCGCTCCGGTTGAACAGCGCGATGCCGACGTTCGGCCGGTAGCGTGCCTCGGGCACGGGCTCAGCACAGGGTTTCGAGGAGGCGCGTCATGAGCTTCTGGCGCGGCGCGATCGACGAGATCAGGCCGTATTCCTGGAGGGTGTGCGCCCCGTCGCCGTCGATGCCCAGACCGTCGAGGGTCGGAATGCCCAGGGCCGCCGTGAAGTTGCCGTCCGAGCCGCCGCCCACGCGCGGCGCGGACACGAGGTCGAACCCGATCTCGGCGGCGAGCGACCGGGCGTTGTCGAACAGCCTGGACGTCGCCTCGGACCGCTCGTAGGGCGGCCGGTTCATGCCGCCCGTCACGGTGAGCCTGAAGTCCGGGCTCGAGGGCTTCAGCCCGAGGATCGCGGCCGTGACCGCCTCCCCGTCCGCCACGGTCTCGACCCGCAGGTCCACCGGGAAGCGGCAATGCTGCGGGATCGTGTTCACCGCCGTGCCGCCCGACACCATGCCGACCGTCGTGGTGATGCCGCGTCCGTAATCGGTCAGGGCCTCAATGGCCAGGATCTGGCGGGCGGCCTCGTAGACGGCATTGCGCCCGTCCTTGTGGCGCGAGCCCGCATGGGCCGGGCGGCCCTCCACATGCACGTCGAAGCGCCCTACTCCCTTGCGGGCCGTCACGATCTGGCCGCCGTCGCGGGCGGGCTCCGTCACGAGCACCGCGGCCGAGCGGCGGCCGAGTTCCTCGATCATCGGTCGGGTGATCGGGGAGCCGATCTCCTCGTCGGGCGTCACCAGGAACACCATGGGTCGGGCCGCGCTGCCCCGGCGGGCCACGTCCTTGAACGCCTCCAGGGCGAACCAGGCGCCGCCCTTCATGTCGTAGATGCCCGGTCCGTAGAGCCGGTCGCCCTCGACCCGCAGGGGCAGCTCGGCCTCGACCGTGCCCACGGGATGCACCGTGTCGAGATGCGACATGACCAGCACGCCCGGCGCGGAGGTCTGCGGCCCGGCCCGCAGGACGAGGACGTCGCCCAGGCCCTGCCCGCCGGCGACGCGCTCGACGGCCACCGGCGCGTCCTGCATCTGCGCGACCACGAGATCCATCATCATGTTGACCCCGGCCCGGTCGTGGGTCGGGCTCTCGGTGCGGATCCAGGTGAAGAGCGTGTCGAGGGAGGGCGAGGAGAGGCTCATGATGTCTTCGTTCTGAATGATCGTCGCGCTGGCTAACCACTCCTCGCCCGAAACATCAAGCCCGAGATGGTCGCCGCCCGGCTCGCGCCGCAGCGAAGCTACGGCCATATGACGCAAGCATACGATCCGCTGCGTCCGTTCGCGGGGGAATGCTCAGTGCTGCGCCACGTTCAGCGGGATCGACAGCAAGACCTTGCCCGACTCGTCGACGACCTCGAGCTGCCACCCGCTCCAGTCGACCTCGTCGGCCTCGCCTTCCTGTCTCAGCTCCTGGATGGCCTTGAGCGCCTGATAATGGGCCGCTTCCACATCCGAGACCTCGATCCCAGCCTCGTCGATGATCCGTTCGTGCATGTGCACAAGATGAAAGTAGCAGTGCACGACAGGAAACCCTGGAAATTTCACTCAACCGACGAGCTTCGCCAATGCCCGGAATCTACCGTTAGATGAGCAGCTTCCACAGTCTGACGCAAGGTAAGTTTTCAGCCTGGCGGCGACTTAAGCATCCGACCGGTGAATCCGACCGGTGAATATGTCCTCAAGCATTCAGTCGCCAGAAGTTCGATCGCCCAGCCACGCGATCCCGGAGCGAGCATGGCGTCGCGTCGGTCGCGACGCCCGGGAGGCGAGGCCGCCGTTCCGGAAGCCCCTCCTGCCCGCACCATTGCGCCTAAAGCATCGGACCCAAAAGTGGACTTGCACTTTTGGGTCCGATGCTTTCTTCTTGAATGAGAGCATCGGTCAGAGCGGAAAACCGGATCCACTTTTCCGTCCGATGCTCTAGAAGGGAATGTCGTCGTCGAGGTCGCTGTAGCGCGAGCCGCCGCCGCCGCCGCCACCGTTGCCGCCCCCGGAGAAGGACGGAGCCGGGCGACGGTCCTGCGGGGACGCCCGCCCGAAGTCGCCGCCGCGGCTGACCTGGCCCGGCTCGTCGTCGCCGAACTCCGAGGCCCCGCCGCCGCCGCGGCTGTCCAGGATCGTCAGCTCGCCCCGGAAGCGCTGCAGCACCACCTCGGTGGTGTACTTCTCCTGGCCGCTCTGGTCGGTCCACTTGCGCGTCTGCAGCTGGCCCTCGAGATACACCTTCGAGCCCTTCTTCAGGTACTGCTCCGCCACCCGGGCCAGGTTCTCGTTGAAGATCACCACCGAGTGCCACTCGGTCTTCTCCTTGCGCTCGCCCGTGCCCTTGTCCTTCCAGGTCTCCGACGTGGCGATCCGAAGGTTCACCACCGGCTCCCCGTTCGACAGACGCCGCACCTCAGGGTCCCGGCCCAGATTCCCAACCAGGATCACCTTGTTCACACTGCCCGCCATCGGACGCTCTCCTTGTTCACGTGAGGCAGTTCTGGGGCCAAGGACGCCGGGCGGCAAGCTGGGCCGTCGCTTGTGCACAGCCCTGTCCCCAGGTTAGATCCGGGCTCCCGTGCCGGAAGGACGCCGTCGAGGAAACCTGTCCCATGCGCCCTGCGGGGCCGCCGGCTCTCAGACCTCGAAGAGGTCGCCGGCCTCGACCAACGCCGTGGCCTTCCTGTTCGGCCGGGGCCACGGCTTCGCCCTCCCCGATCCGTCCGCCTCGCAAAATGCATCTCGCCCGAGGTCTTCGCCATCATGCGAGCGCCCCTGTCCTGCGCCGCCTCGCCCTCCTGAAGCGCCCTGTTGTCGACGTTCGCAGGTGCGTCGAGCGAGCCGATGTTTCTGGTCGGGCTCCTGACGACGGTGCCAGCCGGGCGAGGTGTGTCGGGACTTCCTCGGCGCCGCGGCCCGGTGTGGTCTTGCCCCGAATCGACACCGACACGCCGGGCCGAAGAGAACGCCAGGGCCTCGCGGGCATCGGTTGAACGAAACTGAATAACGTGTCATGAAAAGCAGCCTGACACTGAGGAACCCTATGACAACCTACCGCATCACGACCAAAAGAAAGCCCCTGAAAGGAACGATCGAGGACGATTCCTTCTTCGGCTCGAAATTCAAGGACATTTTCGACGGCCGCTCGGGCAACGACACCATGTTCGGCGGCGACGGCAGCGACAGCCTCACCGGCGGCGACGGCGACGATTATCTTCACGGCGGCGCCGGGTCGGACAAGATCCTCGGCGGCCTGGGCGGAGACGATCTCGTCGGCAATCTCGGCGACGACAGGCTCTTCGGCGGCGACGGCCGGGACGACCTGAGCGGCGAGGAAGGCAACGACACGCTCTATGGGGACAAGGGCCGCGACAATCTCTCCGGCGACGACGGCAACGACAAGCTCTACGGCGGCGACGACGATGATTCCCTGTCCGGCAATGACGGCAACGATCGGCTGGATGCGGGCAAGGGCGACGATTACCTATATGGCGGAGCCGGCAGCGACAACCTGTCCGGCGGGGCCGGAGACGATGTCCTCGAAGGTCGCGACCCATCCGTCATCGTCGATCCCAGCATGCCGGCGCCCGTCATGGGGCATGACAGGCTCCTTGCCGGAGACGGCAACGACAGGGTTTCGGTCGACGACGGTGATTATGCCCTGGGCGGCAGGGGCATGGACGTGCTGAACGTCCAGCTTCACGGGAACCCATCGTCGGACTACACGGTCTACGCGGTCAATTTCTCGAAGGTGACCGGCAGCCGGGCCGCGGATTTCGGCTACAAGGGCATCAAGGCCGGGCAGTTCGAGAAGATCGACGTCTCGGTCTACGACATGGATTCCGGGAGCGTCGTGACCGGCTCGAAGGGCAACGATACGCTCTACGGGAGCGGCAAGGGCGGCACGATCGACGGCGGCGGGGGCAACGACACCCTCTCGGCCTATGGCGAAACCGCCAGCGCCGCCGGCGCCGGGATCATGCTCGTCGGCGGCCGGGGCGACGACAAGCTGAGCGGTTCGGGCAACGTCACCCTTGTGGGCGGATCGGGCGACGATCAGTTCATCCTGAGCCGGTCCTCGAGATGCACGATCGCGGACTTTTCGGGCAAGGACTACTTCCTCGTCCAGGCGAGCAGCTTCCGGTACTACGATGGCGACCTCGAAAAATTCGTCGATCCGGTCTTCGATCCGGGCAATTGTCTCGTGATGGGAACGGACCCGAAGGCCACCACGGCTTTGGCGCAGTTCCTCTACGACACGGACGACGGCAAGCTCTACGTCGACCTCGATGGGACCGGGCTGAAGTCTGATCTCCAACTGGTGACAACCTTGGCCAACAAGGCGGCCCTCAAGGCGGCGGATTTCGCCTTCGTGCTGTGAAGCCGGTCACCTTGAGCCGAAGGCCCGCCCCGGCGGGCCTTTTGTTTGTCCGAAGCACGGCGCATGGATCCGCTTGCCCGCCGTACCCTCTTTGTTCTAGGATCAAACACCTGGAATCATCCGCCGCATTGCACCGGCGGGTGAGGCATCACATATGCGGGGACCGGCCTGACGAGGCTGGATTTCCTCAAAAGGCTAGCGGGCAATGGCTAAACTCGACGATCTGTTCAACCGCGCGAAGGCGGGAGACCCGGATGCGCGCGTCATCTCCGTCCGGGGGGCGCGGGAGCACAACCTCAAGAACGTCGACCTCATGGTCCCGCGGGACAAGTTCGTGGTCTTCACGGGGCTGTCCGGCTCCGGCAAGTCGTCGCTGGCCTTCGACACGATCTATGCCGAGGGGCAGCGCCGCTACGTCGAGTCCCTGTCGGCCTATGCGCGCCAGTTCCTGGAGATGATGCAGAAGCCGGACGTGGACCAGATCGACGGCCTGTCGCCCGCCATCTCCATCGAGCAGAAGACCACCTCGAAGAACCCGCGCTCGACGGTGGGCACCGTCACGGAGATCTACGACTACATGCGCCTGCTCTGGGCGCGGGTCGGCATCCCCTATTCGCCCGCCACCGGC
The DNA here is from genome assembly GCF_025460805.1 of Microvirga sesbaniae. Taxonomy (GTDB): domain Bacteria; phylum Pseudomonadota; class Alphaproteobacteria; order Rhizobiales; family Beijerinckiaceae; genus Microvirga; species Microvirga sesbaniae. The sequence continues at coordinate 149,093 of NZ_JAMXFJ010000007.1, forward strand.
CTGCCCATCGAGAGCCAGACCGTGTCGCAGATGGTCGATCGGGTGCTGGAGCTGCCGGAGAAGACCCGTCTCTACCTGCTGGCCCCGGTGGTGCGCGGCCGCAAGGGCGAGTACCGCAAGGAGATCGCCGAGTTCCAGAAGAAGGGTTTTCAGCGCCTGAAGATCGACGGCGAGTACTACGCCATCGACGAGGCCCCTGCTCTCGACAAGAAGTTCAAGCACGACATCGACGTGGTGGTGGACCGGATCGTGGTGCGGGCCGACATCGCGGCGCGCCTGTCGGAATCCTTCGAGACGGCGCTCGAGCTCACGGACGGCATCGCGGTCATCGAATATGCCGACGACAAGGACGAGAAGGGCCAGCCGAAGCGAATCGTCTTCTCGTCCAAGTTCGCCTGCCCGGTCTCCGGCTTCACCATCCCGGAGATCGAGCCGCGCCTGTTCTCCTTCAACAATCCCTTCGGCGCCTGCCCGACCTGCAGCGGCATCGGCCACGAGATGCGCATCGACGAGGCGCTGGTCGTGGACGAGACGCTCTCGCTCAAGCGCGGTGCGATCCTGCCCTGGGCGAAGTCGACCTCGCCCTATTACGGCCAGACCCTCGAGGCCATCACCAAGCACTTCAAGGCGTCCATGACGAAGCCCTGGACGGAGCTTCCGGAGAAGGTGCGCGACGTGATCCTCTATGGGTCGGACGGCGAGACCATCCGCATGGCCTATGACGACGGGCTTCGCGCCTACGAGGTGAGAAAGCCTTTCGAGGGCGTGATCCCCAATCTGGAGCGCCGCTACAAGGAAACCGAGAGCGACTGGGCCCGCGAGGAGATCGGCCGCTTCATGGGCGAGACCCCCTGCGAGGCCTGCGGCGGCAAGCGCCTGAAGCCGGAGGCGCTCGCGGTGAAGATCGCCGGTTCCGATATCGGCGACGCGACGGCGCTCTCCGTGAAGGACGCCCATCTCTGGTTCAGCGACCTGTCGAAGAAGCTCACCAAGAAGCAGAACGAGATCGCGGGCCGCATCCTCAAGGAGATCCGCGAGCGCCTCACCTTCCTGGTCGATGTGGGCCTGGAATACCTGACCCTCGCCCGCTCGTCGGGCACCCTGTCGGGCGGCGAGAGCCAGCGCATCCGCCTCGCGAGCCAGATCGGATCGGGCCTCACGGGCGTGCTCTACGTGCTCGACGAGCCCTCGATCGGCCTGCACCAGCGCGACAACGAGCGCCTGCTCGTCACCCTCAAGCGCCTGCGCGATCTCGGCAACACGGTGATCGTGGTCGAGCACGACGAGGATGCGATCCTGCAGGCCGATTACGTGTTCGACATCGGCCCCGGGGCCGGCATCCACGGCGGCCAGATCGTCGCCGAGGGCACGCCCGACGAGATCATGGCCAACCGCAAGTCGCTGACGGGCAAATATCTGACGGGCGAGATGTCCGTGAAGGTGCCGGGCAAGCGCCGCAAGCCCGACCCGAAGCGCAAGATCAAGCTCGTGGGCGCAAAGGGCAACAACCTGAAGGACGTGACCGCCGAGATCCCCCTCGGCACCTTCACGTGCATCACCGGCGTGTCCGGCGGCGGCAAGTCCACCCTGGTCATCGACACGCTGTACAAGGCCGTGGCGCGCAAGCTCAACGGCGCCCTGGAGCATCCGGCGCCGTTCGACCGCATCGAGGGCCTGGAGCATCTCGACAAGGTCATCGACATCGACCAGTCGCCCATCGGCCGCACCCCGCGCTCGAACCCGGCCACGTACGTGGGAGCCTTCACGCCGATCCGCGAGTGGTTCGCAGGATTGCCGGAAGCGAAGGCGCGCGGCTACCAGGCGGGCCGCTTCTCCTTCAACGTGAAGGGCGGCCGCTGCGAGGCCTGCTCGGGCGACGGCGTGATCAAGATCGAGATGCACTTCCTGCCCGACGTCTATGTCACCTGCGACGTGTGCAAGGGCAAGCGCTACGACCGCGAGACCCTCGAGGTGAAGTACCGCGAGAAGTCCATCGCCGACGTGCTCGACATGACGGTCGAGGAAGCCCGCGAGCTGTTCAAGGCGGTGCCGTCGATCCGCGAGAAGATGCAGACGCTCGCGCGCGTCGGCCTCGACTACGTGCATGTGGGCCAGCAGGCGACGACGCTCTCCGGCGGCGAGGCGCAGCGCGTCAAGCTGTCGAAGGAGCTGTCCAAGCGCGCCACCGGGCGCACCCTCTACATACTCGACGAGCCTACCACGGGCCTTCACTTCCACGACGTGGCGAAGCTGCTCGAGGTGCTGCACGAGCTCGTCGACCAGGGCAACACGGTCGTGGTCATCGAGCACAACCTCGAGGTCATCAAGACGGCCGACTGGGTGATCGACATGGGCCCCGAAGGTGGCAGCGGCGGTGGCCAGATCGTCGCCCAGGGCACGCCGGAAGAGATCGCCGAAGCGCAGGCGAGCCACACCGGCCGCTTCCTCAAGGAAGTGCTGGAGCGCCGCCCCCTGAAGAAGGAGTACCCCGCCAAGGATGCCGCAAAGGATTCCGGCAAGAAGGCGCCGGCGAAGAAGGACAAGAAGGTGACCCGGCAGGCGGCCGAGTAGGCCTGCCGGTCCTCACCGGGACGAGAGCCGCGCCAAGGCTTCGTCCGCAAGCCTCCTGGTCAGATCGCCGGCGGATGTCTCCCGGGCCAGGCGGGCCGCCTGCCCTGACCAGAGCGACATGAAATCGCCCGAGCCGAGGGGCTCGGATGTCTGACGCAAGGGGGCGAGCGCGCCGCCTGCAAGCGGAAATGCGGGCGCGTCCACCGCTATCGGGCCGACCTCCCGCATGATCCGGTTGACGATGCCCCGCGCCGGGCGCCCGGTGAAGACGTTCGTCAAGGCCGTCGTCTCGGCGTCCGCACCCTTGAGCGCCTGTCTATGGACTGGGGATATCATCGCTTCCGGGGTGAACAGATACGCGGTCCCGATCTGCACGGCCGACGCGCCGAGGGCGAGTGCCGCCACGATGCCCCGCGCATCGGCGATGCCGCCCGCGGCGATCACCGGCACCTTGACGGCGTCGACCACCTGCGGGACCAGGGCCACGGTGCCGACCTGGGTCGAGATGTCATCGCTCAGGAAGAGGCCGCGATGGCCGCCCGCTTCGAAGCCCTGCGCGATGATGGCGTCGCAGCCCTCGCGTTCGAGCCAGCGCGCCTCCTCGACGGTCGTCGCGGAGGATATCACCCTGGCGCCGGCGTCTTTCACGCGCGTCAGCAGGTCCGGTCGCGGCAACCCGAAATGAAAGCTCACCACCTCCGGCCTGAACTCTTCGACCAGGCTGAGAAACGTCTCGTCGAAGGGCGCACGCGTCGACGGCGGGGTCGGGAGGTCCGGGTCGAGCCCGAGTTCCCGATAATAGACGCTCAAACGCTGCTTCCAGGCCGCTTCCCGCCCGGCGTCGAAGACGGGAGCGCGGTGACAGAAGAAATTGACGTTGACGGGCTTCGACGTCGCCTGCCGGATCCGGGACAGTTCCTCCCTCGCCTTGTCATGGCTCAGCAGCGCGCAGGGCAGCGAACCCAGGCCTCCCGCCTCCGACACGGCGACGACCATGTCGGACAGGTTGGCACCTGCCATGGGAGCCTGGATGATGGGACGTTCGATCCCGAAGAGATCGAGAACGCGTCGATCTTTCCACATGTCCGCGGCCTTTCCTGTCCGAGCGGAACGAGAGCGAGAGCACCGTTCGTGACGCGGAACGCACTTTAGAGCATCGGCCCCAAAAGGGGACCCACTTTCGGGTCCGATGCTCCCCTCTTGGCTGGCCCATCGTCCGGGCCCCTGTCCTGATCGCTCGGCCGGTCCACCACCCCGTCATCACCGGGCTTGTCCCGGTGATCCCGCTTCCGAGAGGCGCCGCGCTTCACCTTATCGGGATGGCCGGCACAAGGCCGGCCATGACGTGGGAAAGGTCAAGCCACAGCAAGGATCATCCTCCACGTCATCACCGGGCTTGTCCCGGTGATCCCGCTTCCAAGAGGCGCTGCGCTTTTCCGCATCGGGATGGCCGGGACAGGCCCGGCCATGACGTGGAGGGTAACAGGAAGGGCGGAGGATGCCATGACGTGGGAGGGTGTTCGCACCGCCTCACACAACCCTCCACGTCATCACCGGCCTTGTGCCGGTGATCCCGATTGTTTGAAGCGCCGCGCCCCACCGATCGGGATGGCCGGCGAGCCCGTCCCGGCCGCGTCGGGGGAACGACGCCGCCCTAGCCTTTTGAGACCTTGCACGCCCGGTGCACCGGCGCGATCATCCCGGCTTTCGCGGCGGAGGAAACGATGGGCGCCACCGATACGGCCTTTGCGGGGTCGATTCCGGCGATCTACGAGCGCTATATGGGGCCCCTGCTGTTCGAGCCCTATGCCGAGGACTTGGCGGAGCGTCTGAAGGACATCACCCAGGGGAGGATCCTGGAAACGGCCGCCGGCACGGGCATCGCCACGCGGGCCCTCGCGAAGGCGCTGCCGCCGCAGGTCGAGATCGTCGCGACGGATCTGAACCAACCCATGCTCGATCACGCTGCGGAGCGGCTTCAGGCGCCGAACGTCACATGGCGGCAGGCCGATGCGCAGAGGCTTCCGTTCGAGGATACGTCCTTCGACGCGGTGGCATGCCAGTTCGGGGTCATGTTCTTCCCCGACAAGCTGGCGGGCTACCGCGAGGCCCTGCGCGTGCTCAAACCCGGCGGACGCTTCCTGTTCAGCGTGTGGGACACGCTCGACCGCAACGAGGTCAGCCGCATCGTCTCGGATACCGTCGGAAAGCTTCTTCCCGACGACCCGCCCCGTTTCTACGAGCGCGTGCCATTCGGCTATTCCGATCCGGACCGGATCCGGGGCGAGGTGCAGCAGGCCGGGTTCGAAAACGTGGAGATCGTGGTGGTCGAGAAGGTCGCCCGGGCATCCTCATCCCGGGATCCCGCGATCGGCCTCTGCCAGGGCACCCCACTACGGTCCGAGATCGAGGCCAGGGCCCCGGAGCGCCTGGAGGAGATCACCGACAGGGTGGCCGATGCGCTCGCGGCCCGGTTCGGCTCATCGCCGGTCGAGAACCGCATGAGCGCCCTGACCGTGACGGCCTGGCGCTGACGGACCGGGCGACGGGGTGGGAGCAAAAGGCGCGTCTCCCATGGAGCGCGCCCTTTGCGTGTGACAGGAGCGCCTCAGCGCGCCGACATCCGGCTCATCAGACGGCAGAGCGCCTGCATGTCGGAATCGTACCCGTCCGGCGAGGCTGCGACCATGGCGCAGCTGCGACGCAGCTTCATGCGGTCGTCGTTGCTCATCTGGCGGATCTCGGCCCTGAGACGTTCCACCTGGCCGGGCCGATCCGGCCGCCCCGGATTGACGCTTCCCGTCGCGGATGGACTGCGCACGCTGCCGGTGCCGAGGGAGCCCGGGTTCGCGAGGCCGCCCGTGGCGCCGCTGCTGCCGATGCCTCCCGCCCCAATGGTCCCGACGGAGCCGCCCGTGCCGCCTCCGGCACCGGCGCCGCCCCCGATTCCGATGCCGCCCCCGACACCGATGCCATTCGAGCCCCCGACCCCGGCGCCCACGCCGGCATTCACCCCGCGCGAGCCGCCGACGCTCGCGCCGAGGCCCGCCGTTACGCCGCCGGATCCGCCGACATTCGCGCCCAGACCTGCATCGACGCCACTGGGGCCCCCGAGGCTCGCGCCGGCGCCAGCCGTGACCCCGCCGGATCCGCCGGCGCTGGCGCGACCGCCCGCGCTTAGTCCCGACGAGCCGCCGACATTGGCCCCGAGCCCGGCGCCGACTCCGCCCGTGCCTCCGACATTCGCGCCGGCTCCGGCCGAGACCCCGGTCGGTCCGCCGATACTGGCTCCAGCCCCGGCCGCAACTCCGTTGGAGCCGCCCACATTGGCGCCGAGGCCTGCGCCCGTTCCGCCGGAGCCCCCGATGCTTGTCCCAAGACCGGCTGCGATCCCGCCGCTCCCGCCGATAGTCGCTCCCACGCCGGCGGACACTCCGTTGTCGCCGCCAAGGCTCACGCCGAGCCCACCGCCGAGGCCCTCCGAACGGCCGCCGCTCCCGCCGCGGTCCCGCGCTGCAGCCGGCTGCCACATCAAAGAAGAGATCAGAAGAACCGCCGCACCGCACACTGAAGTCTTGCGGCTGAAGCCAAACAACCGTCCACGCGAATGCATCTCTGTACTCCCTAGGAGTTACCCCGTCGGGGCTATCGCATGAAAAGACTCAGGCTTGAGGAAATTAGTTCCACATCTTTGAATATTTATCGCAGGAAAAATACTTCCACCGTACGTCAATACGATACAACATGAGTAGACAGTGCGAATATACATCACACTGTTGCTGTCGATTGGAGTGGGGCAGCGATTGCATCGTGCGGGCGAAAGCGGGTCGCTGACGCGGCCCTCTGGGTCCGTCCGATGATCTAGCACGGGAGAGCCGCGTCCCTCTCCATGTCGTCTCCGGTCTTGTGCCGGTGATCGCGATCCTCTGAGGCGCGACGCCTCTCGGACCGGGATGGCCGGCGAGACTCGGGTGGTGACCGGCCGGCCACGACCAGGAGGGTATCATCACCGGGTCACACCACCCTCCCACGTCATCACCGGGCTTGTCCTGGTGATCCCGCTTCTGAGAGGTGCCGCGCATTTCCGATCGGGATGGCCGGCACAAGTCCGGCCATGACGTGTGGAGGGAGCAGCACCGGGCTTGTCCCGGTGATCCCGATCGAAAGACCGCCGAGCGCATCCTGCGGACGAAAGCAGGCCGCACTCAACGATAGGCCGGCCAAGTGCGGAGCATCGGATCCGGTCCCAAACCTGGGTCCACGTTTCACGTCCGATGCGCGAGCGTTGCTTGAAGGTTTGCCCGGGATGGGAGTCTCAGCCGGTCACAGGCTTCAATGCACGGTGCTGTTCAGCTGCATGGAATGGAGAAGCGTGCCCTGGGAACACACGATGTCGAGCCGCCATCCGGACCAGTCCGCGACGTCCGAGCCGATCTCGCAACGCAGTTCGGTGACGGCAAGGAGCGCCTGATCCTTGGCACTCTCGAGGTCATGAACTTCGATCCCTGTATTGTCGACGATCTCTTCGTGATCGTTCACAAGGTGAAAGAAGCAGCGCATTTCGGGACCGTCACCCTTATGAACAGGCTGGAATCTGCTATCCGCTTTTGCCAACGAAGTGAAGACTCCACCCCGGCCCGGCAGTCATTCGTCTTTGGTCGAAGCCTCGCCCACAGGGTCGAAACTGTTCAACTCGACCCAGCCGATATCGGGCCGCGGCGCCGGAACGAGATAGGCCCGCCCATCCTCGAGGCGCTCGATCCTGCAAGCGATCGCCCGCTGGTCTCCGGGAGGACGATACACGACGATCGCCCCGACCTGGATCCGGTCCGAGTTGCTGGCGGTCGGGGTCTCAGGAACCGATGGCGGCTCAGAGGCCTGGAGCGCGTCCGGGCCGCCATTCGCCGCCCTCACCCGGTCGAGAGCCGCGATCGCCAATCTCGCCCTGTCGCGATAGCGCTCGCCCACGGACCTCAGGAGAGCGCCGCGCGTGCGCCCGGGATACCACGAGGTGCCACCGGCCTTCGCCAGTTCCTCCGCAACGGCTTCAATCTCTTCGTCTGTCACGCCCGCCCCCAGACATTCTACGCCACCCTTAGGAACCATTGCACAACCTGCTTGAGGAGAGTTTAACGCAGAGTAATGCACGAGTTATATGCCAGAAGTGGCAGATCGCCAGAACTTTAGTACTTTGCCCGACAATGCGGCAAGGAAATACCCCCCGGATATCGGCACCTCTTTCGATACGGTCAGGCCACGATGAGCCGCAAGTCGGGCCCATGAAATCGACCGGCCGTCGTCGAGACTGCACAATCGGGGAATCGGGACCTAGTCCTGCCGTTCGGGGCGCCGTCACACGGACGCCACATGAATGACCTCGTCGACCTCGTCCGTCACGGCGACGATCCAATAGCACTCGTGCCTGCTGTCGTGCATCAGGCCGCCCCGGAGCTCCGCCACCGCCCGGTCGGCCGCCCCACACGCCATGGCGGGATCGGGTAATTCGACGCCTTCCCGATCCCAGACGAATGTCTCCTTGGAGCGGAGATGGAAATAGTAACGAGGCATCTCGTTTCCCTCCGTCGCGGTGACCTCGGCACAAGGGCGTAATCGGATCGGGTCAGCAGGTCTGAAGCATGAGAGCGCCCTTATACCGATAGAACGAACACGATCCGGCCCGCCTCGTCGGTGATGACGGTGATCCTGTCGGGCATGCCCCCGATGGCATTCAGCAGAGCATCCCAGGGGGCACAGGCCCCCGCGTTGTCGGGTTCGAAGGCCGATCTCAAGCTGGGCAGATCGACGCCTTCCCGATCCGGTATGAGACGGTCCGCAAGCTGAACATGGAAATGATAGCGGGTCATCGGGCCTTCCAGCTTCCGTCCCATCCTAAACTACACGACCCGAGCTTGAGCGCTTTAACGCAGGTTATGAAAGCCGCGGACGAGAGGCGTTTTTGCCGGAAAAGCCACCGGGCGGATTGACGGGCCGAGACCGCTTCGTGCCGATATCGGCATGATCGCCCCGCGAGGCGATGAGCGCGCCACGTCGGGCGTACGACATTCTTTCGTCCGGGGTGCGAATCGGCCCTCGCATCCCGATGCACGGACGATCTGCCGCCGATGCGGCCCGTGCCCAATAACAGTTCTCAACGATTGAAATAGAGGCCGCGAGCAATGTTTCCGGGCTTGACGGCGGGAGGCGGCGGACCGGAGTGGGAGGACCGGCTCTCCGAATGGTGCCGACCATCACCCTTAGAGTTCTTTCCTAGCCGATGAGCCAGTCTCCGGCACCTTCATGATGACTACCTCCGATGCCGGTCAATCCTCAGGAATAGCCCGACCAAACCCGGCGAAAGCTGGTTATGCAGGCTGGCCTCCCTTGTCGGAAAAGGACTGCTTGCATGGCCCTGTTTATCGACGCGTCGAAGCACGGCGTGAAAGCCAATGACGCAATGGACGATACGGCCGCTATCAACGCTGCTGTCAAAGAAGCGTACGAAACTTACCGCAACGATCCAACCGCAGGTCGCGTCACGGTCGTTCTGCCGGCCGGCACCCTTCTGGTCAAAGGCAACGGCGACAAGAGCGACGGCGCGGTCGAGATGCTCACCGGCACGGCCCTGCAGGGTGCGGGCATGGGCCAGACGATCCTCAAGGTGGCGGACGGATGGGCCGGCAGCATCACCGGGGTGGTTCGCACCCCCTTCAACGAAGAGACGAGCAACGTCGGCGTGTTCGACCTCACCATCGACGGCAATCGCGGCGCCACGACCGGCAAGATCGACGGCTTCTACACGGGCGTCGAGCCGGGAAGCCCGCGGCAGGACAGCGACATCCACGTGGCGCGCATCGAGGTGATGAACTGCTCCGGCTACGGCTTCGACCCGCACGAGCAGACCCTGCGCCTGACCATCGAGAGCAGCGTCTCGCACGGCAACGGACTCGACGGGTTCGTGGCCGATTACATCGTCAACGGCATCTACAGGAACAATCTCGCCTACGGCAACGACCGGCACGGGTTCAACATCACCACGACGACGACCGGGCTGCTCCTGGAGAACAACATCGCCTACGGCAACGGGTCGGCCGGCGTGGTCGTGCAGCGAGGTTCCGAGAACATCGGCTGGCCGAGCAATGTCCGGATCGTCGGCGGTCAGTACTACGGCAACCTCAAGGAAGGCGTTCTGCTCAACATGGCGGCCAACGTCACCGTCGACGGCGCCACGATCTTCGGCAACCAGGGTAACGGGGTGCGGATCGAGGGCTCCACGGGCACCGTCGTCCAGAACAGCTTCATCTTCAACAACGCTCAGGTCGGGGACAACCAGCTCGACGAGATCAGCATCCGCATGCGGGTCGATTCCACGACCGGGCTGACCTACTACTCGTCGAACACGCAGATCCTGAACAACACGATCTACTCCGACGGAGCGGTCGATGCACGCTACGGGATCCGCGAGGAGCCCACGAACACCGCAGGGGGCAACACCTTCATCCGGCTCGTCGGGAACGCGATATCGGGCACGGATTCAGGCGCCATCTTCACATCGAAGCAGACCTGGATCGGATCCGCGAGATCCAACTCGTTCAAGGGCACGGGGTTTGATGAGGACCTGAGCGGGCGCTCGGGCAATGACACCATTCGGGCAAGGAGCGGCAACGACCACGTATCCGGTGATGGCGGAAACGACAAACTTTATGGGGATGCCGGCAAGGACTACGTTTCCGGCGGCAAAGGGCACGACAGCCTCAGCGGCGGCGCCGGCAACGACATCCTGAGCGGCGACGCGGGCCGCGACGTCTTCATCTTCGACAGCAAGCTCGGAAACTTCAGGACGGATCGCACGGTCAACTTCGACACGATCCTCGACTACTCGGCGAAGGACGATTCCATCTGGCTCGACAACGCCGTTTTCCGCAAGCTCGGACCAGGCTCTTCGGCGAACCCGGCCAAGCTCGATGCCGGCTTCTTCCATGTCGGCACCAGGGCCGGGGATCCGGACGATTACATCCTCTACAACAGGAAGACCGGCGTTCTCTCCTACGATTCCGACGGCTCGGGTTCCCGCAAGCCGGTGGAGTTCGCCCAGCTCAAGAAGGGCCTTGCCCTGACCTACCACGACTTCTTCGTCGTGTGAGACCGGGGCGGCCCGTCAGGCCGCGATGACGATGTTGCGGCCGCCGCGCTTGGCCTGGTAGAGCGCGGCATCGGCCCGCCGCAGCAGCGCACCGGCGTCGGCTCCCGTATCGGTGATGCAGCCGACGCTGACGGTTGCCACGCCCTGGCCGCCGAGCGAGGCGGCCCCGTCGGCCGCGAAGGCGTGGCGGATTCGATCCGCCAGGAGAGCGGCCTCCCGGGAACCGCCGGCCAGGATCGCGCCGAATTCCTCGCCGCCGAGCCGGCCGTAGGTCTGCTGCGGGAGATGCGCCGCCAGCACCTCCCCGAAGATGGTCAGGATCCGGTCGCCCGCATCGTGGCCGAAGCGGTCGTTGATGGCCTTGAAGTTGTCGAGGTCGAACAGGAGACAGGACGCCGGCTTGGGTCCGAGCCGCCCGAGGAGCCGGGCAGCATTCTCCATGAAGGCGCGCCGGTTCGGAACTCCGGTCAGCGCATCGACGAGGGCAGCCTGCCTGTACTCGGATTCGACGCTCTCCTTGGCCATGGACAGAAACATGAAGGCCAGGGTCGGCCCGAACATGACCAGCAGGAGCGCCATGGAGGGCGACCATCGGCTTGCGAAGGTGTCGATCCACGATACGGAGGTGAGGCCGATCCCGAGCATTCCCCGGGACAGATTGAACACGGCCAGCGCCAGCAGAAGCAGGACGGAGACCCGCGAGGAGGCCAGCGGTCGCGCATCATGGCGACCGAGCTCCCAGGCCGAGAGCATCGAATAGGCGAAGGTGATCAGGGACGCGACGATCAGCCGGAAGCCGTGCGAGCTGTAGATGAAGGGAAATGCCGCCATCCAGACCGCGACCCCGGCGATCATCGCGGTCGCAGATACGGGGCGGCCGTTGAAGACCCGGCATCCCGTGTAGAGAACCCCATAGCACAGCAGGGCCAGGGCATTCGCCACGAGCAGGATTGCGTAAGCCGGCTGTCCGTGGGCCAGATTGGCCGATCCGATCCCGACGGCGATGAGCCAGAAGGCGCTGCCCCACCAGGCGAGCGCCCTGACCCTGCGATTCAGCACCCAGGAGAAGAGCAACAACGTTCCGAGCACCGCCGAAAGCAGCACGAAGGCAACGGTGAGCGTGGCAGGATCAAGGACCATCGGAGAGGCTGCCGTAGAGTTCGACCAGAAAGCCGCAGAGGAACCCCGACGACCCATCCCTAGGGATGCATGTGACGCTATCTCCCATCCGTCCGCCGATGTCCAGAACCCCGCCCTGCGGCGGATCGGGCGGACCCGACGGGAAGCGCCTGGAACGAAGGATTTTCCTCGGCATTGGTCCTGACGCGATATGATATCGGATAGGGAGACTTTCATGGGCCTGTATCACCGTCATGGCGTCCAGAGCACGGCCGCCATCGCTGGCCACCCCCTTCACCACATGCTGATCGTCTTTCCCGTGGCCTTCCTGATCGGGGCGTTCGGAACGGACATCGCCTTCATGGCCACCCAGGATGCATTCTGGGCGCAGGTGTCCTACTGGCTCCTGATCGCCGGAATCGTCACCGCCCTCGTGGCCGCCGTGCCGGGCCTGATCGATTTCGTGACCATCGACCGGGTGCGCAACGTCTGGGTCTCCTGGGCCCACATGGTGGCCAATCTCGTGGTGGTCGCCCTGGCCCTCGTCAATGTCGGCGTTCGCCTCGACGATCCGGCGGCCGGCGCTCAGGGATGGGGCCTCTGGCTGTCCGGCATCCAGACCGCCCTCCTCCTGTTCAGCGGCTGGCTCGGAGGAGAGCTCTCCTACCGCTACGGGATCGGGGCCATCCGGGACTATGGCCCGAAGGCCGAGCAGTTCCATGTGGAGGTGGACCGGGCGGACGTCGCCGCATCCTATGGCCGGCGGAAGACGGGATCGGACGTGTGATCCCGTCGGGGCGGCTCGCCTTGCCACGGCCGGGCTTGGGCCGCTACATTCGAGCCCGTCATGAAGCGATGCGCCCTCGCCCTTCTTTACGTCAGCCTTGCGACCCCCGGCCCGACGCTGGCGGCAACCGCATGCCCGCCGGGCTTCGCGATGCTGCAGGCGTCCGACACCTGTGTGCGCGTCAGCGGCCGCGTGAGAGCAGACACGGTGGTGGGATCGTCACGCGCCCGATCCGCGGACACCTACGGGACGCGGGCAGGCGGGCGCGTGCAGCTCGATGTGAGGAAGCAGACCGAATATGGGCCGGCCCGAGCCTTCATTTCGGTGGGAAACGAGCGTCGCTGACGGACCGATGGGACAGGAGCGCCCGAAGGCGCCCCGCTCGAACCGGATCAATACCCGTCGTCGTAGTATTCTTCACGGTAGTAGCTGCGCCGTGGCGCCTCATAGGTCCGGTAGGCCGGCCTCTCATAGGTCCGGTATGCGGGCCGGGCCGTCGCGGCAAGCGCTCCGCCGAGGATCGCACCGGTCACCCCGGCCGCGATGGCGGCATTGTTGTTGTGTCGCCGCTGAACGTAGTAGCGGGGCGCCTGGTGGCTCTTGTAATGCCCATAGGCGTGGCCTCTGCTCTTCCCGGGGCGGGCATCCACCGCACCGCTGAAGGACGTTGCGGCCAGAAGGGCTACGCTTACTGATACCAAGAGTTTCTTCATCGTCGATTCTCCGGAACTCCGATCAAAGGCGGGAGAGGGATCCTGGTCCGGATTCCCCTCCCGGCTCTCGCCGGTGTTGAGTTTACTGGTTCGGGGTACTGCCGCCCTGGGACGAGGAACCGCCCTGCTGCGGCAGGCGCATGTTCGTCGAGCTGCTGCCCGAGTTCGAGCTGCCGCTGCCCGCGTTGCCGTTCATGTCCGTCCGGCTGCGCGTCGACACGGTTCCCGTCGTCTCGGGAGCGCTCGACCGGGTCCGGCTGGTCGAAACATTCACGTCATTGGAGCGACGCTGCTCGACCGATACGCCGACGCTCGGCGAGGTGTCCTGGGTCCGGCGAACCGTCGTGCGGCTCCTCACGGAGACGCTCGGCTCGTTGACCTCCTCGTAGCGGCGCACGGTCCGGCGGCGAACCTCGACCGGCTGCTCCTCGACCACATGGTAGCGACGCGTCTTGGAGACGACCTTGTTGGTCCGCTTCGTCTTCTTCACGGCCACTTTCTTGGTGGGCTTCTTCTTCACCACCGTGCGATGGATTTCCGTGTCGGGCTCCTCGTAGGTCGTCACGCTGCGGCGGCGGGTGACCGACACGCTTGGCTCATCGGTCTCGTGCACCGTGCGGGACCGCACGGAGACGCCGGAGCGCTCACGGGTCTCGATGCCGACGCGGGTACCGGATTCCTCACGGTCCCGGACATTGATCTGAGCCCCGGAGCGCTCGGTCCGGGTCGCGCCGGTCGTCTCCGTCTGGGCCCGGCTGCCGCTGCCGGACTGGTTGCGCAGCATCTGGTTCGAATCCGAGGAGGATTGCGAGGACGTGCTGGTGTTGCTGTTGGTATTCGTCTGCGTCGAAGTCTGGGCGTAGGCCGCGCTGCTCAGCAAGAGAAGGGCGGCACCGAGAGCGATTTTCTTCACGGAACCATCTCCATAACAGTAAAGGTGGGAGATGAACGCCAACCCGTTGAGACTGTTCCCAATAACTTTAAGTAACGGATCTTATCATGCGACGGCGGGGCGAAGATGAACAAACGTTCAAGAACATGAATGTCCAGATCTCTCGAGCGTCCGCCAGGAGCGGCCCGCCGCAACCGTCAATCAACTCTTTACCATCATGATGAACAATGCTCGTCAGCGCGATACAGCTTAAGTTCATGGTCATGGCCATAGCTTAGCGCTATCGTGGTTTCATCGGGACGGGCAGTCATGGCGATTTTCAAGGCGTTCAACGCAGCCGGTGTGGGCTTCAACATGGCCAGCACCGACAGCTCGGGCTGGGCGTTCATCGGGGCTGATCCCTCGGTGACAACGGATCTCGTTTACGACGACGGCGCCGTCGCCGAGTACGAGATCGACGGCAGTCCGATCGTCGACTCCTTCACCGCCCGCTATTGGAGCGACGGCTACACCGTCGTGATCGACGACTTGGTCTACGAAAACTTCGGCCAGACCATCCTGTCCATCGAAGATCTCGATCTCCACACGACCGTCGACGAGCTTCAGGGCTATGCCTGGTATGTGACGATCAACGGAGGGAACGACACCTTCTACGGCAATGATTACGACGATGTCATCCGCGGCGGATCGGGCGACGACGCCGTCCTTTCCTACGATGGCGACGACATCGTGTACGGCGACGCCGGTGAGGACGATCTCTATGGGCTCTCGGGAGACGACGACCTGTACGGGGGTGCCGGCCGCGACGTCGTAAGCGGCGGGGCCGGGAGCGATTACCTGAGCGGTGGCTCGGACAACGATACGCTGACGGGAGGTTCGGGCAACGACTACTTCGTCTTCGACAAGCGGCCGACCCGAAGCAACGTCGACAAGATCACGGACTTCCGGCCGAGCGACGACACGATCATGCTCGACGGCCATGTCTTCACCCGGGCGGGCCGCGACGGCTGGCTCTCGGCGGCGGCCTTCACGACCGGGCCGGCTGCCCGCGATGCCTCCGACCGGATCATCTACAACAAGCAGACGGGCGCCCTGCTCTACGATGCCGACGGAATCGGCGGCGTCGCGGCCGTGAAGTTCGCTCAGCTGAAGGCCGGTCTGAACCTCTCCAAGGCCGACTTCTTCATCTTCTAGAGCATCGGACGGACCCGGAGGGCCGCTGGCGTGGCCCGCTGGGTCCGCGCCGAACGATGCGCCGCTTCAGGAAGTGAGCATCGGACGTGAAAAGCGGGCCCAGGTTTCCCGTGCGATGCTCCACTCTTGGCTGTCCCCTTGTCCGTGCCCCTGTCTTGATCGCTCGGCCGATCCACCACCACGTCATCACTGGGCTCGTCCCGGTGATCCCGCTTGTTTGAGACGCGGCGCTTTTCCGCATCGGGATGGCCGGCACAAGGCCGGCCATGACGTGGAGGGTGTTGTCACCCGCTCACACCACTCTCCACGTCATCACCGGGCCTGTCCCGGTGATCCCGCTTCCGTAAGGCGCCGCGCTTCACCTTATCGGGATGGCCGGGACAAGCCCGGCCATGACGTGTGGAGGGCGGCAGGAAGGCGAGGCCCGGCCATGACGTGCGGAGGGTATTGTCACCGGCCCTTGCCACCGTCTCCATGTCATCACCGGGCTTGTCCCGGTGATCCCGCTTCCGAGACGCGCCGCACCTCACCAGATCGGGATGGCCGGGACAGGCCCAGCCATGACAGGGGACGGTGGAGCGCGATCCGTGTGTGGCGCGGGCCTAGAGCATCCGATGTGAAAAGTGGCCCGCTTTCGCCGCACCACGCGCTCGGCTGCGTCGGACCCCGAGGAGCCATCACGACGGCCCTGGAAACAGGGCCGTTTCCTTTTGCCCTGCCGGGGAGCCTGGGCAAGCAGCCATTCCTGAGCCGCACATCGGTTAACGTGGCATTAGGACGTTATGCTACTAAAGCATAACAGACCTACATTATCACCACTCCTCTTTTGCAGCGCACACACTTATATCCGCTCTGCAAACGCAAGAACAAAGGCCACCGGTCAAAGGGGCCGGTCACTGTTAGGAGCTTCCCATGTTCGTATCGTACATCCTGTCTAAAGTCCGCGCTTACATGCGTTATCGCGAGACTGTCCGTGAGCTGTCGCTGCTTTCCGACCGCGAGCTCGATGACCTCGGCATCTCCCGCTTCCAGATCGATAGCATCGCTCGCCAGAACGCTCTCGCGTAAATTTCTGCTGCATCGCAGCAAAAGGCCCGAGCCCGCCTCCCGGCGGGCTTTCGCTTGTCTGGAGCCCTGTCCGGACGCCTGTCTGAAGCCCTCTCAGAGGCTTCAGCGGCCGCCCGACACGGACAGGTTGGCCCCGGCGATGTAGGACGCCGCGTCCGACATCAGGAACAGCACGGCCTCGGCGATCTCCTCCGGCTCCCCGATCCGGTTCATGGGGATGTGGGGCCGAATGCGCTCCACCCGGCCGGCATCCTGGGTGCTGCGCTCGTGGATGTCCGTCATGGTCATCCCGGGCGAGACCGCGTTGACCCGGATCCCCTCGCTGGCCAGCTCCTTCGCCATCCCGATGGTGAGCGAGTCGACCGCGCCCTTGGAGGCCGCGTACCAGACATATTCGTTGGGACTGCCAAGGCTCGCCGCGACGGACGAGATGTTGACGATGGCGCCGCCGGCTCCGCCCCGGCTGGTGGACAGGCGTCGCGCCGCCTCCCGGGCCACCCAGATCGCCCCCAGGACATTCACGTCGATGCAGGCCCGGATGGCGTCCGAGGAAGCCTGCTCCAGCCGGCTCGACTTGCCGGTGATGCCCGCGTTGTTGACCACATGGGAGATCGGGCCCAGGACGGACTGGGCCTCGTCGAACATCCGCACCACGTCGGCTTCCACGGCGACGTCGCCTTGGCACGCCACCGCGGACGCTCCCGACGCGCGGCAGGCCTCGAGCACCCGTTCGGCGGATTCGCGCTCGGACCGGTAGGTGATGGCGACATCGTAGCCGCGCGCGGCGGCGAGCTGCGCCACCGCGGCCCCTATGCCGCGGCTTCCACCTGTAATAAGGACGACGGGGCGTCTGGATTGCATGACGTTCTAAGCCTTCCCAAAAGTAATTCGGCTCAACTTGACCAGCGCTCCCCATGGAGTCAACAAAGCCGCTCGGGAGAATGATCATGAGCACCATCGAACCCATCCATGTCATCGGCGGCGGGCTTGCCGGCTCGGAAGCGGCCTGGCAGATCGCCCAGGCGGGTGTGCCGGTCGTTCTTCACGAGATGCGCCCCGTGCGGGGCACTGACGCCCATAAGACCGAGGGGCTGGCGGAGCTCGTCTGCTCCAATTCCTTCCGCTCGGACGACCCGGAGACCAACGCGGTGGGCCTGCTGCATCAGGAGATGCGCACGCTCGGCTCCCTGATCATGGCCAAGGGCGACGCCAACCAGGTTCCGGCCGGCGGCGCGCTCGCGGTCGATCGCGACGGGTTCTCGAACGCAGTCACGGCCACGCTCGAAGCGCACCCTCTCGTCACCATCGAGCGGGGCGAGATCGCCGGCCTCCCGCCGGAGGAATGGTCCTCCGTCATCGTCGCCACCGGGCCCCTCACCTCGCCGGCTCTCGCCGAGGCGATTCTCAGCCTGACCGGCGAGACGTCGCTCGCCTTCTTCGACGCCATCGCGCCGATCGTCTATCGCGAGTCCGTTGACATGGACGTCGCCTGGTTCCAGTCGCGCTACGACAAGGTCGGACCGGGCGGCACCGGCAAGGACTACATCAACTGCCCCATGACCCGGGAGCAGTACGAGGCCTTCGTCGACGCGCTGATCGCCGGCGACAAGACCGAGTTCAAGGAATGGGAGGCCGACACGCCGTATTTCGACGGCTGCCTGCCGATCGAGGTCATGGCCGAGCGAGGCCGCGAGACCTTGCGCCACGGCCCCATGAAGCCGGTCGGCCTCACCGACCCGCGCAATCCCGACAGGAAGCCCTACGCCATCGTGCAGCTGCGCCAGGACAACGCGCTCGGGACCCTGTTCAACATGGTGGGCTTCCAGACCAAGCTGAAATACGGCGCGCAGACCGCGATCCTGCGCATGATCCCGGGCCTGGAGAACGCCGAGTTCGCGCGGCTCGGCGGCATCCACCGCAACACCTATCTCAACTCGCCCAAGCTCCTCGATCCGACCCTGCGCCTGAAGGCGATGCCGCGCCTGCGCTTCGCGGGCCAGATCACCGGCTGCGAGGGATACGTGGAGAGCGCCGCCGTCGGTCTCATGACCGGACGCTTCGCCGCCGCCGAGCGGCTCGGCCGGCCGATGGAGCCCCTGCCGCACACCACGGCGCTCGGGGCGCTGATCAACCACATCACCGGCGGGCATATCGAGACCATCGACGAGGGGCCGCGCTCCTTCCAGCCCATGAACGTGAATTTCGGGCTTTTTCCGCCGCTGGCCCAAGCACCGAAGGCCGAGGACGGCAAGCGCCTGCGCGGCCCCGCCAAGGCCGTCGCCCGCAAGAAGGCGCTGACGGACAGGGCCAGGGCCGATCTGGCGGCCTGGCTGTCGGGCGGGGTTCTGCCCGCCGCCGCGGAGTAAGCCGGGCCCCTGGAGGGTGGCGCCAGCCGGGTGCCTCATCCTCCCACGTCATCACCGGGCTTGTCCCGGTGATCTCGATCGGAAGACCGCCGAGCGCATCGTGCGGACGAAAGCGGGCCGCACTCGACGATGCCACAGCCAAGAGGGGAGCATCGGATCCGATCCCAAACCTGGGTCCACTTTTCACGCCCGATGCTCTCATCCAAGAAGAAAGCATCGGATGGATCCCAAAAGTGCAAGTCCACTTTTCACGTCCGATGCTTTAGAACGGCCCGCGCCAGAGCGCCCAGATCCGCCGCCATTGCGGCAGGTCCACGGGCGTGTGGAACGGATCGTAATCCTTCCGTTCCATGGCCCTGAGATACGGTTCGACCAGGGCGATCGGCTGAAAGGCCGGCTTGGCCGGGTCGGGAACCGTTGCGCGCAGCTTGCGCGCCTGTTCCAGGTGCCTGCGGGCGACCGCGCGGAGATCGGCCAGGGCGCCTTCGAGACCGGGCCCACCGCGTCCGGTCACGATATCCTCGCGCACGACCCCGTGGCGGGCCAGGAGATCGGCCGGGATGTAGACCTGCCCCTGTCGCGCATGATGCGGGAAGGCCCGGAGAAGCCCGGTGACGGCATAAGCCACGCCCGCATGGCCGGCCGCATCCGCGGTGCCCGGATTGGATCCGTCGGCCAGGACGAGGCTCGCAAGCTGGATCAGGCTCGACGAGGTCTCGCCGCAATAGCCCTCGAGATCGTTCAAGCTCGGCATGGGATCGTCGTAGAGATCGAAGATCCGGGCATCGATCAGGTCGACGAAGGACTGACGGGGCAGGCGGAACTGGACGATGGTGTCGTCGAGCGCAGCCGCCACGGGGTTGGCCCGCACGTCGCCCCGCGCCTCGCCCTGGAGGGCGTCGCGCCACCATTGCAGGCGGATCTCGCCGACGAGGGCCTCGCGCACGGCCTCGCGGACCCGGGCGACCTCGAAGTTGAAGGCATGGAGCGCGTAGAGGTGCGGACGCTTTTCGGCAGGCGCGAAGAGGCTCGCCCAGTAGCGGTCCGGATCGGCCTCGCGCACGAGCGCTTCGCAATGGGCGAAGTTGGCAATTGCGTCCGCCATGTCAGGGAACGGCGATCAGGGCGGCGCCGACCTTGCGGTTCTCGCCGAGCAGGATGTTGTAGGTGCGCGCGGCGGCGCCCGTCTGCATCACGTCGAGACCGATCCCCGCCTCGCGGAAGCGCGTGCGGAAGGACGCCGGAATGGCCGCGATGTCGGTGCCCGTGCCGAGGAGCAGGAGATCGATGGCATCGGCCTCCGCGAAGACCGGATCGAGCGCCTCGTCGGTCAGCTCGGCCACGGAGCCGACCGGCCACGCCCTGATGCCCGACGGCAGGGCGAGCAGGGATCCGCGATGGGACATGTCGGCAAAGCGGAAGCCGCCGTTGCCGTAGGCGTCGAACGGATAGCGTCCCGGCAGGAAGCCGTCGTAGAGGCGACCATCGCTCATGGTCCTACTCCGCTGCGGCGGCCCTGCCCTCCGGCACCTTGACGGTCTCCGACCCGCGCAGACCGATATAGATCAGCATGGGCGACGAGATGCAGATCGCCGAATACGTACAGATGACGACGCCGTAGAGCATGACCTGCGCGAAGCCCTGGATCGCCTGCCCGCCGAAGAGGACCAGCGCCAGGAGCGAGAGCGCCGTCGTGGTCGCCGTCATGATCGTTCGGGACATGGTGGTGTTGATCGAGAGATTCAACAGCTCTTCCGCCGGCATCGCCTTGTAGCGCCGCATCAGCTCGCGGGTCCGGTCGAACACCACCACCGTCTCGTTGAGCGAGTAGCCCACGATGGTGAGAATGGCGGCGATTGACGTCATGTTGAACTCGTGCCGGGTGATCACGAAGAACCCGATGGTGAGCACGATGTCATGGAGCGTGCCGATGATCGACGCCACCGCCAGCTCCCGCTCGAAGCGGAACCAGAGATAGAACAGGACTGCGATGACCGACAGCACGATGCCAATGGTGCCGGATTGAACGAGCTCGCCCGACACGCGTGGGCCGACCGTCTCGACCCGGCGGAAATCGTACTCGTTGCCGAAGGTGTCGCGGGCCTTCTGCACCACCGCCGTCTGCGCGGCCTCGCCGCCGGACTGGATCGGGAAGCGCAGCGAGACCTCGCCGGAGCCGCCGAATTCCTGCACCTCCACGTCGCCGAAGCCGAAGCTCTCGGCGGTCTGGCGGATCTGGGCGACGTTGGCCTGGCCGGACTTGGCCTGGATCTCCATGAGCGTGCCGCCCTTGAAGTCGATGCCGAAGTTGAGCCCGACCGTCATCAGCACGATGGCGGTCGCCACCGAGATCAGGGCCGACAGCGGGAACGAGAAGCGCCGCAGGCGCATGAAGTCGAAATGGGAGTTTTCGGGCCAGAGGCGGATGAGGCGCACGATACGCACTCCTTAGAACGGAAGGGCTTTGGGACGCATCCACTGATACCAGAGCGCGATCATCATGCGCGTCAGGGTGACGGCGGTGATCACCGTCGTCAGGATGCCGAGAATGAACACGACGGCGAAGCCGCGCACGGGGCCGGAACCGAGGAAGAACAGGATCACGGCCGCGATGGCCATGGTGCTGTTCGAATCCACGATGGTCGCGAAGGCCCGGTCGAAGCCGGCCTGGATGCCCGACACGATCGACCGTCCGGCATGCACCTCTTCGCGGATGCGCTCGTAGATGAGCACGTTGGAGTCCACCGCCGTGCCGATGGTGAGCACGATGCCGGCGATGCCCGGCAGGGTCAGGGTCGCTTCCAGCACGGACATGAGACCGAAGATCAGGCCCACATGGACGAGGAGCGCGATGTTCGCGATGAGGCCGAAGATACCGTAGGTGGCGAACATGAAGATCACCACGAAGATGGCCGCCACATAGGTGGCCATCTTGCCGGCTTCGATGGAGTCGCGTCCGAGGCCGGGGCCGACGGTGCGCTCCTCCACGATGGTCAGCTTGGCCGGCAGGGCGCCGGAGCGGAGCAGGACGGCGAGATTGTTGACCTGCTCGACCGTGAAGCTTCCCGAGATCTGGCCGGAGCCGCCCGTGATGGGCGACTGGATCGTCGGGGCCGAGATGACCCGGTTGTCGAGGACGATCGCGAGCTGACGGCCCAGGTTCTCGGTGGTCGCCTGGCCGAACCGTTGGGCTCCGCGGATGTTGAAGCGGAAATTGACGATGGGCTGGCGGGTCTGGCTGTCGAAGGCCGGCTGGGCATCGGTCAGGTCGCCGCCTTCGGCGATCACCCGGCGCTCGACGGGAACGCGCTGTCCGCCGGCATCCTCCATGGGGAGCAGGTCGACGTCGGTCGCGCCCGGCTGGGCCAACAGGCGGAACTCGAGGTTGCCGGTCTCGCCGAGCAGGGCCTTCAGCTGCTGCGGATCCTGAAGGCCGGGAACCTGGACGAGGATGCGGTCGGCGCCCTGGCGCTGGATGCTCGGTTCGGTCGTGCCGCCGAAGTCGATACGCCGACGGACGACCTCGATGGACTGGTCGACGGCGCGGCGCACGCGCTCGTTGATGCCCGCATCCGTGTAGGTCAGCGTGATCACCCCGTCGGGGGTGGTGTTGATCGCGATGGTGTTGTTGCCGCTCTGGCCGATCACGGCGTTGCCGATGGGCTGGGCCAGCTCCCGCAGGCGCGGCAGCAGCCGGTCGCGGTCCGCGGCATCGGGCACGCGGATCTGCACGCCGCGCTGGACCGTCTGAATGCCGTTCTGGGACGACACGCGGGTGTCGCGCAGGATCCGGCGGACGTCGTCGCGGAGGATCGTGACCTGGCCGCGCAGCAGATCCTGGGCGTCGACCTCGAGCAGGACGTGCGAACCGCCCTGCAGGTCCAGGCCCAGGACGATGGCGCGGGACGGAACGAGCCAGGACGGGACCCAGCTCGGGACGGCGTTCAGGAAAGCCTGACGCTGCTCGCGATTCATCGTGCTCGGAACCGCAAGAAGCAGGCCGATCACAATGATCGCCACGGTGGCGATGATCTTCGACCTCGAGAAGCGCAGCATCGTCAGCTCAACCTTTCTCACTCACTTGGCCGCATTCTGGAGCGGCGAACCGGCCCTCGTCCCAAAGGGAAGGGCCGGCCTTTTGTCACATCAGGCCTTGACCGGCTCGCTCTTGGAGCGGACCTCGGAGATCATGGCCCGGGCCACCTTCACCTTCACGCCGTCGGCGATCTCGACCTCGACATCGGCCGAATCCTCGAGAACCTTGGTCACCTTGCCGATGATGCCGCCGGACGTGACGACCGTATCGCCGCGGCGGACGTTCTTGATCATCTCCTGGTGGGCCTTCACCCGGCGCTGCTGCGGACGGATGATCAGGAACCACATGATGACGAATATGAGGATGAACGGGACGAATTGAAGGATCATCTCCGTTCCGCCCCCGGCCGGGGCCCCTTGTGCGAAGGCAGGTGAAATGAACAAGCGGCTCTCCATGGATAAAGGCGCGTGGCAGGCCCGATTGGGGCCCACCCGCGCCGGACGGGATGACAAAGCGTGGCGGACTATACCCATCGACTCGCCGAAATCAATGAAGTTGAAGGCCTTTCCCAAGGCTCCTGCGGGGTTGCCGCCCTCCCCCCGTCGGGCGCATGGCCGGTTTCGCAGCGCGGCGGGTCCGCGACCCCGATCCGGCCTCTCCCTTCAGGAGGCGCCTTTTTGCTCCCGAGCCGGATCCCCCTTCGCCGAAAAATGCGCTAAGCACGCCTTCCTTGCCTCACTTATTCTTGAAGTCAGATCCCATGCCCGCCGACATCACCTCCCCCGAATCCCTGGCGCTTTTGACGCGGATCGCCGAGGCCCTGGAGCGCCTCACCCCGGCCACCGCGGCTCACGCCGACGTCACCGGAGCCGATGCCTTCGTCTGGCAGGCGGCCGGCCGCAGGCTCTCCCCCGTGCCGAAGGTGAACCGGGTCGAGATGAGCCTCCTGCGCGGCATCGACCGGGTCAGGGACCAACTGGCGGAGAATACGCAGCGCTTCGCGCGGGGCCTGCCGGCGAACAACGCCCTGCTCTGGGGCGCCCGCGGCATGGGCAAATCGTCCCTGGTCAAGGCGGTCCATGCGGAGATCAACCATGGCAAGGGGGGCGATGCCCGCCCCCTCAAGCTGATCGAGATCCACCGGGAGGACATCGAGACCCTGCCCGACCTCATGGGTCTGCTGCGGGCCGATCCGCACCGCTTCATCGTGTTCTGCGACGATCTCTCGTTCGACGCGGACGACACCTCCTACAAGTCGCTCAAGGCCGTGCTGGAAGGCGGCATCGAGGGCCGGCCCGACAACGTGATCTTCTACGCCACCTCGAACCGGCGCCACCTGCTGCCGCGCGACATGATGGAGAACGAGCGCTCGACCGCCATCAACCCGGGCGAGGCTGTCGAGGAGAAGGTCTCCCTGTCCGACCGGTTCGGCCTCTGGCTCGGCTTCCACAAGTGCAGCCAGGACGAGTATCTCGACATGGTCTTCGCCTATGTCGACCATCTGGGCCTCCAGACGGACCGCGACTCCGTCCGCGCGGAGGCTCTGGAATGGGCCACCACCCGCGGCGCACGCTCGGGACGCACCGCCTGGCAGTTCATCCAGGATCTGGCCGGCCGTCTCGGCAAGGCGCTCTGACAAGGCGCTCTGACAAGGCGCTCTGAATCGACAAGGGGACGGTGGCTGAGCTCCACCGTCCCCTCATTCGACCAGCTTCGATAGGCGAAAGCTGACCTGAACCGTTGATCCGATCAGCCGCCGAGGTGCTTCATGGGGTCGACCGGCTGGGCGCCCTTGCGGATCTCGAAGTGGAGCTGCGGCGAGGTCACGTTGCCGGTCTGGCCGGAGGTGGCGATCACCTGGCCACGCTTCACCTGCTCACCGCGCTTGACGTTGAGCGAGCCGTTGTGGGCGTAGGCCGAGACGAAGCCGTTCTCGTGCTTGATCAGGACGAGGTTGCCGTAGCCCTTCACCTCGCTGCCCGCGTAGGTCACCGTGCCGGCTTCGGCCGCCTTGACCGGCGTGCCTTCGGGAACCGCGATGTTGATGCCCTCGTTGCCGCCATTGGCGCCGAAACCGGCGATGACCCGGCCGCGGGCCGGCCAGCGAAAATCGCCGGACACGCTCGCGGTCTGCTCGGGCTCGGCGACCGGAGCCTTCGCGGCCTCCGGCTGCGGCGCCGGCGCGGCCGGCTGAATGACGGCCGGCTTCACCGGCTCGGGCTGGGTCAGGGCGGCCACCTTGGGCTGCTCGACGACCGGCTTCGGCGCGGGCGCCAGAGGCTTCGGGGCGGGCGCCAGAGGCTTCGGGGCGGACACCAGCGGCTCGTTCGTGGCGGACGCGACCTGCATCGGGGCGGATTTGGCGGAAGCCGGCGCGGCCGGAGCCGGAGCCTGAGCGGTCGTCGTCATGCCCGGACGAACGCGCTTCACCGGCTCGGCGGCGGCAACCGGCGTGGCGGCGGCCGGAGTCCTGGACGTGTCGACGAGGCGGAATTTCGGCTGGCTGGCCGGCTGCGCCGGGACCGAGTGAGCGACCGGCACGGGACGCGGCTGGATCGGTGCGGGAGCGGCGGCGATGCGGGTGGGCTGCGGCAGGGGCTGGGACTGCACGGGCGGCAGGGCCTGGGCCTGAACCGACGGCGTCGGCATCGGGGCCGGAGCGTAGGACGGCGCCGGCTGCGGCGAGGACGACGCGGTGGCGTCCATGCGCTCGCTGGCCGCGAACGGGTTGGAGAACGGGTTCTCGGCGAACCGTGCACTATCGGTACTGCAGGCCGCCGCCGCACTGCCGATCAACCCCACCAAGGCGATCCGCGACACCGCAACCCAATGCCCAGAACACACACGCAACCGCATCACTCAACCCCAACCGAACGCAACTCGATGAAGCCATTAAAAGCCTGTTCAGGTTAAGCATCGGTTGACGTTGCGCGGATTCCCGTAACCTTGTCCGAAAAAAATTCGGTTGGGTTGGAACCCACCGAAAAGTGGACATGTTTTCGGCGCGATGCCTCGAGCATCGGACAATCGGCATAGCCGTCTCTCCCCTCGACGTCATCACCGGGCTTGTCCCGGTGATCTCGATGCGGTGAGGCTCGGCGCTTGTCTCCATCGGGATGGCCGGCACAAGGCCGGCCATGACGTGGGTGGGTGTGATCACCGGCCCGCACCACCCTCTCACGTCATCACCGGGCTCGTCCCGGTGATCCCGATTGTCCGATGCTCCACTCTTGGCCGGCGCACCGTTCGACGCGAAAAACCGGGTCCACTTTTTCGCACGGTGCGCGAGAGCATCGGACCCAAAAGTGGAATCCACTTTTGGGATCGGATCCGATGCTCAACCCTTCAAGTGGCGCACCGTTCGACGCGAAAAACCGGGTCCACTTTTTCGCACGGTGCGCTAGAGAGTCGCCGCGATGCCGGTGACGAGAGGCGAAATGCGCAAGGCCGCCCCGATCGTCTGCATCAGGGCGCCGTCCGCGTCGCGTTCGATCCGCACGAGATGGGGGACGCCTTCTTTCGTGAGGGCGCCGATCAGACGGCCGCCCGGACCGAGGAGAGACGTGACGGCCTGCGGGATCTCGGGCCGTGCGCCGTTGAGCAGGATGCGGTCGAAGCGATCCCGGACGCGCGCCGCCAATCCGTCGCCCACCTCCAGCCGGACCTTGCCCGCTTCCACGATCTTGAGATGCTGCGCGGCGCTCTCCGCCAGGGTGTTGAACCGCTCGACGCTCGTAACCTCGGCTCCGAGCCTCGCCAGCAGCGCCGTCACGTAGCCGCTTCCGGTCCCGATCTCCAGCACGCGCTGCCCCGGCTGGACGCCGAGCGCGAGCAGCATGGCCGCCACCGTCGCCGGCCCCGTCATGGTCTGACCGCAGGGCAGCGGCAGGGCGACGTCGGTCCGGGCGAGATCGGTGAAGCGGCGCGGGGCGAACACCTCGCGGGGCACGAGTTCCATGGCGCGCAGCAGCGCCGTGTCTCGGATGCCTTTGGCGCGCAAGGACAGGATGAACGACGCAGCACCGATCGCCTCCTGCTCGTCGCGGGCCTCCGCATCAGGCAGGAACGGCATGTCCTGGTTCATCGCGCCGGCACCCTCATCGGCCGAAAGCCTGCGCGTAGCGCGTCAGCGTCGGCTCGTCGGTCATGTCGATCCGCAGCGGCGTCACGGCGATGCGCCGATGAGCGATGGCCCACAGATCGGTACCGTTGCCGGGCGTGAACGGCCGGCGCTCGAACGCGATCCAGAAATAAGGGTTGCCGCGTCCGTCCCGGCGCTCGTCGAGGCGCAGGAGCTCCTGCGTGCGCTGCCCCTGGTTGACGAGCGACGTTCCCTCCACCTCGTCGGGCTCGCAATCCGGGAAATTGACGTTGACCAGGATACCCTTGTCGATGCCGGCCTCGAGGATGCGGCGCACGACCTTGGGGCCGTGGTGCTCGGCGCAGTGCCAGCGCGGCGCATTGCGCGTGCCGGGTCCGTAGGCCTGGGACAGGGCGATGGACGGAAGCCCTAAGATCGTACCTTCGATGGCCCCCGCCACGGTGCCGGAATAGGTCACGTCCTCCGCCACGTTCTGGCCCCGGTTGACCCCGGAAAGAACGAGATCGGGCCTCGCGTCCTGCATGAGGTGGCGCACGCCCATGATCACGCAGTCCGTCGGTGTGCCCTTCACGGCGAAGTGCCGCTCCGAGATTTCGCGCAGGCGCAGGGGATCGTTGAGGGACAGGGAGTGGGCGACGCCGCTCTGATCGGTCTCGGGGGCGACGACCCACACGTCGTCCGACAGGTTGCGGGCGATCGCCTCCAGGGTCTTCAGGCCGGGAGCATGAATGCCGTCGTCGTTGGTGCAGAGAATGCGCATGTCAGGCCTGACGCTCGATTCGTTTCATCCCGCCCATGTAGGGCTGCAGCGCCGACGGGATCGCCACGCTGCCGTCCTCGTTCTGATAGTTCTCCAGAACGGCCACGAGCGTGCGGCCGACCGCGAGACCGGAGCCGTTGAGCGTGTGCACGAAACGCGGCTGCTTCTCGCCGGCGGCGCGGTAGCGCGCGTTCATGCGGCGGGCCTGGAAATCCGAGCAGACCGAGCAGCTCGAAATCTCGCGGTACATGCCCTGCCCCGGCAGCCACACCTCGATGTCGTAGGTCTTGGTCGAGGAGAAGCCCATGTCGCCGGTGCACAGCGTCATGGTGCGGAACGGGAGCTCCAGCTTCTTCAGCACGTTCTCGGCGCTCGTGAGCATGCGCTCGTGCTCGTCGGCGGACGTCTCCGGCGTGGTGATCGAGACGAGCTCGCACTTCACGAACTGGTGCTGGCGGATCATGCCGCGGGTGTCACGCCCGGCGGAGCCGGCCTCGGCGCGGAAGCTCGGCGTCAGCGCCGTGAAGCGCAGCGGAAGCTGCTCTTCCGAAAGGATCTGCTCCCTGACGAGATTGGTGAGCGTGACCTCGGCGGTCGGGATCATGCCATAGCGCGTGTCCTTGATCATCCGGCCGATGGCCTCCGGCGGCCGACCCTCGAGCGCCGCCTGCACGACCTGTTCCAACGTGTTGCCGGGAAAGGCCCAGAACTGGTCGTCCTCGAATTTCGGCAGCTGCGCCGTGCCGAACATCGCGTCGTCGCGAACCAGCAGCGGCGGATTGACTTCCGTGTAGCCATGCTCGGTCGTGTGCAGGTCGATCATGAACTGTCCGAGCGCCCGCTCGAGCCGGGCCAGCGCGCCCTTCAGCACCACGAAGCGCGAGCCGGAGAGCTTCGCGGCCGTCTCGAAATCCATCAGGCCGAGGGCCTCGCCGAGCTCGAAGTGCTGCTTGGCGCTGTTGAGCGTCGGCGGCGTGCCGAAGCGGTGGCGCTCCACGTTGCCGTGCTCGTCGGCTCCGACCGGGACATCCTCTTTGGGAATGTTGGGGATCGCCGCCAGGGCCTCGAACAGGGCCTTTTCGGCGGCGCGCTCCGCCTCCTCCAGATCCGGCGTGGTTTCCTTGATCCTGGCGACCTCGGCCATCAGCTCCTGGGCCCGCGCCTCGTCCTTTTTCGCCTTGGCCTGGCCGATTTCCTTGGACAGGGCATTGCGGCGCTCGGTAGCGGTCTGGAGGGCGGAAACGGCGCTCTTGCGCCGGTCGTCGAGGGCGATCAGCTGCGCGGACTGGGGCTCCATGCCCCGGTTCCGGAGGCCCTGGTCGAAAGCCGCGGGGTTCTCGCGGATGGAACGGATGTCGTGCATGGGATCAGGACCTGCTTCGTCAGGCAGTCCCGCCCGTCAGAACAAGACCGCCCCTTCAACTCTTGCCGAGGATGGCGGCCGGTGCGAGGGACCTCGTCGAGGCCCCTACTCCTCTGCCGCGCGCGCGGCCTCGGCTTCCGCACGCTTCTTCTCGACCATGGTGACGGAGAAGATGGATGCCTCGTAAAGAAGCAAGGTGGGGACCGCAAGGGCGAACTGGCTGATCACGTCCGGCGGCGTGAGAACCGCCGCGATCACGAACACGATGACCACGGCATAGCGGCGCTTATCCTTGAGGAATTGCGAATCGATGATCCCGGCCCGGGCCAGAAGGGTCAGGACCACCGGAAGCTGGAAGCAGATGCCGAACGCGAAGATGAGCGTCATGATCAGCGACAGGTACTCGCTGACCTTGGGCAGGAACTCGATGCTGGGACTGGTATCCGTGGCCAGCTGCTGCATCCCCACGGAGAAGCGCATGAGGAGCGGCATGGCGATGAAATAGACGCAGGCCGCCCCGATGACGAAGAGGACCGGGGTCGCGATCAGATACGGCACGAAGGCCCGGCGCTCGTTCTTGTAGAGGCCTGGCGCCACGAACTTGTAGACCTGGATGGCGATGATCGGAAAAGCCAGGAAACCGGCACCGAAGGCCGCGACCTGGATCTGCGTGAACAGATATTCGAGCCCGTGGGTATAGACGAGATGCGCCCTCTCGGGCGAGCCGACCGCCAGGACGTAGGGCCAGACCAGCGCGTTGTAGATGTACTTGGCGGCGGCAAAGCAGACGAAGAACATCGCGACGAACGCGACAAGCGCCTTGATCAGGCGCGAGCGCAACTCGGTCAGATGCTCGATCAGAGGCGCGCGCGATGCCTCGACCTCATCCTCTTCAACGGCGGTGGTCATCCGGCTTTTGCGTCCGCTTTTCGGGGCTGTTCTGAAAGTTGTTCGGCGAGGGCCGCCTGCTGGGCCTCGTACTCCGCCTCGCGGCGCAGGGACTCGGCGATCTCGGCGGCAGGATCGACCGTCGGGGGCGTCGGCAGGTCGACGAGCGGATCCGCAGGACGCGAATCCTCGGGATCCGGCGCCCGACCCTCCACGACGGCCTGGACCGTTGCGTCGGAAGCCGCCGGAGCAGGCGGTGGCACGTCGGCCACCAGCACCGGCTGTTCGGGGGACACCGGCTGATCGGACGGCACGGGCGCGGCATCCGGCCCTGTCGCCGGCTCGGGGGCCTTCTCAGGCGCCTCGATCGACGTCTTCAGCTCGTCCCGGATCGTCTGGATCGGGTTGAAGTTCGTGCTGCCGATGGAAGTGACGGACTCGTTCACGCCCTGGAGCTGCTTCTTGACCTCGTCGAGCTCGGCCTCGCGCATGGCCTCGTTGAACTGGCCCTGGAACTCCGCCGCCATGCGGCGAAGCTTTCCGGTCACCTGCCCGACGGTCCTCAGGGCCTTGGGCAGATCCTTCGGGCCGATCACGATCAGCGCAACGGCGCCGATCACCATGATCTCACCCCAGCTCATGTCCAACATGACGTGGCCTCGAACCTGCCCTTTACGTACTCACGCGTACTGACACGCCGCGAATGGCGGCGGCGCACGAAGCTTAGCCGACCTTGTGGTCCGTCGTCGCGGCGCTCGTGGGAGCGCCGGCCTGATGGTCGATGGTCCGGACGGGCTCCGACGGCTGCACCGGCTTTGCCGGGGTATCGTCCTCGGACATGCCCTTCTTGAAGGCTTTGATGCCCTTCGCGACGTCTCCCATCATGTCGGAGATCTTCCCGCGTCCGAACAGCAGGACGACGATCAGACCCACGACGATCCAGTGCCAAATACTCGTGCCACCCATGGCAATTCCTCCTGCGCCCGAAAAGGCGCGGTCTTTCAATATGAACTCGTCGCCAACCTATGCGTCGGAGGCGGCGAAAACAAGGACATCCTTCGTATCGATCTCGATGCCCACATCCTGTCCCTCCGTCGCACCGGCGGGATCGTGAATGCGCGCCTGGAGCGGACGATCGAGCCCCGGCACGTCAATGTGCAGGAGATCGACTTCGCCGAGGAAGCGACGGGACACCACACGTCCCGGGAGGCAGAAGCCCGCCGGCTTGAGCCTCACCCCCTGGGGCCGCACGCAGACGATCGCGGGACCGTCCGCCAGATGCGGCGCCGGAAAGAGCCCGACGGGAGACGAAACCCGGCCGTTCCGCACTACACCCTCGAGTTCGTTGAAATCGCAGAAGAAGCGGGCCGCGAACAGATTGGCCGGACGCCGATAGATCTCCTCGGCGTCGCCTTGCTGGATGATCGTGCCGGCCCGCATGAGGACGATCCGGTCGGCGATCCGCATCGCCTCCTCCGGATCGTGCGTCACGACGATGGTCGTCGCCCCGGTTTCCCTCAGGATCGCGACGGTCTCGTCCCGGATGGCATCCCGCATGCGCCGGTCGAGATTCGAGAACGGCTCATCCATGAGCAGGACGCCGGGCCGCGGGGCGATCGAGCGCGCCAGCGCCACCCGCTGCTGCTCGCCGCCGGACAGGGTATGGGGGTACTCCCCGGCATAATGCTCGAGTCCGACGCGCGACAGGGCACGCCGGGCGGCGATCCCGGCCTCGGCGGCCGAGAGGTCCTTGAGACCGAACATGATGTTCTGCAGGATCGTCATGTGCGGGAACAGGGCGTAATCCTGGAACATCAGCCCGATGCCCCTTCGCTCCGGCTCCACGAAAGCCCGCGGGCCGGTGACCTCGAGCCCGTCCATGAGCACGCGGCCGGAGGTCGGCGCCTCGACCCCCGCGGCGATCCGCAGCAGGGTAGTCTTCCCGCAGCCGGAATGACCCAGCAGGCAGATGATCTCCCCCGGCTCGATGGTGAGCGAGACCCCGTCGAGGGCGCGCTGCGTATCGTAGGCCTGGACGATGGTCTCGAAGGTAAGCTGGGCCGGGATCGACGCACCCGCCGTGCCCCGCTGCCCCCATCGGGGCAGGCGGAATCGGTCGCGGGCCGACGCAGCGGGCCTTTCGGTCATTCCTGATCCGCCTCGGTCTGGTGCATGTCCAGGGGTTGGAGGGGATCGTCCTCGAGCGGATCCTCGTCCTCGCGCAGGGCCTCCGCGTCGGAAGGCGTCGGCACCGAGAGGTCGGAGGGAACGCGTCCTTCGATGAAGCCCGCACCCTTGAGCTCCTCGAGACCCGGCAGATCCTCGATGGCGTCGAGCCCGAAATGCTCCAGGAAGCCGGGCGTCGTGCCATAGGTCACGGGGCGGCCGGGCGCCTTCCTGCGCCCCCTCAGCCGGATCCAACCCGTCTCCAACAAGGTATCGACCGTCCCTTTGGACGTGGCGACGCCGCGGATCTCCTCGATCTCCGCGCGGGTCACCGGCTGGTGATAGGCGATGATCGCGAGGGTTTCCATGGCGGCGCGCGAGAGCCGGCGCTGATCGACCACGTCGCGGGCGAGCACGAAGGACAGGTCGCTCGCGGTCCGGAAGGTCCATTTGCCGGCCACCCGGACGAGGTTGACGCCCCGCAGCGCGTAGAACTCGGTCAGGTCCTGGAGGATCCTCTCCACGTCGGCGCCCTCCGGCAGCCGGCCTCTCAGTTCCTCTGCGCTCAGGGGCGCGGGAGCGGCGAACAGAAGCGCCTCGGCGATCCGCATGGCCTCGCCGTGATCGGGGACGTGGCTGACCTCGGGAGCCTCGGTCTCGGGGGTGGGGCCGGTATCGTCCTGCATGTCGGGCAGCATCCTAAATTCCTGCCGGGGCCGCATCCGCCACCGGCTTGACCCAGACCGGAGCGAAGGCCTCATCCTGCCGGACCGTGAGCTTGCCCTCGCGCACCATCTCCAGGGTGGCGGACAGGGCCGAGGCCAGGACGGTCGGACGCATGGCAGGCTCGACCATGAATTCCACGAGATAGGTATCGAGGGTCACCCAGTCGCTCAGGTGACCCACCAGGCGCTCCAGGGCCTCGCGCGCATCGACCAGGGACCAGACGGTCCGCCTGTGCAGGGACACCCTGGCGTTGAGCTGGATCTGCCGCTGCCGGGCATAGGCCTTGAGAAGATCGTAGAGGCTCGCCTCGTAGCGGGAATTCCGGTTGACGATCACGGGCTCCGGCGCCCCGCGGGCGAAGACGTCGCGGCCGAGCCAGGCACGTTCCCCCATCTTCTTGGCGGCCTCGCGGATCGCCTCCAGACGGCGCAGGCGCAGGGCGAGCGCCGTGGCGAGATCCTCGGCGCTGGGCTCCTCGCCCTTCGGCGGTTCGGGCAGCAGGAGGCGTGACTTGAGGTAGGCGAGCCACGCGGCCATCACCAGATAGTCCGCCGCCAGCTCGAGGCGCATGCGGCGCGCCTCCTCGATGAAGGCGATGTACTGCTCGGCCAGCGCCAGGATCGAGATGCGGTGAAGATCCACCTTCTGGCGCCGGGCCAGTTCCAGCAGCAGGTCGAGCGGTCCTTCGAACCCGTCCACGTCGACCAGCAGGGTGGGCTCGCTCTCGGCCCGCTCCGTGCGTTCGACATCCTCGAAGGGTAAAGGGTTTGCCATGGACCTTGCTCAACTCATGAGGTTCGAAGCTTCATAAGCTTTAGGCGATCATCGCAAGCGCGGAATCGAGCCTGGACCTGGCATCCACAGGATCCAGCGGCTCCGGATCATGGGTGATGCGAGCTAACGCAGCGTTAGCCCGACGGAGGGAATCTCCTTCGAGCGCGGGGGCGGCCTCGGCCACCCCGCTCATCTCGTCCATGCTGCCGTTGCAATGGAGGGCCATGTCGCAGCCCGCGGCAAAGGCCGCCTCCGTCCGGTCCCGGAACGAGCCCGAGAGAGCGCGCATGGACAGGTCATCGGTCATCACCAGCCCGTCATAGCCGATATGGCCCCGGATGATCTCCTCCATGACGATGCGGGATGTCGTGGCCGGGTGGTCCGGATCGAGCGCCGTGTACACCACGTGCGCGGTCATCGCGAGCGGCATGTCGGTGAGCATCCGGAAGGGAGCGAAATCGTGCCTCTCCAGCTCCTCGCGGGAGGCTTCGACCACCGGCAGGGCAAGGTGGCTGTCGGCGCCGGCCCGGCCGTGGCCGGGCATGTGCTTGACCACCGGCAGGACCCCTCCGGCCATGAGCCCCTCGGCGGCCGCGCGGCCCAGAATGGCGACCTGATCGGGCGTCCTGCCGTAGGCCCGGTCGCCGATGACGTCGTGCGCACCAGGCGACGGCACGTCCAGAACCGGCAGGCAATCCACCGTAACCCCCACGGACCGGAGGTCGTGGGCGATCAGGCGCGCCCCGAGCCGGGCGATCTCACGCTGGACCAGCGGGTCGTTGGCATGAAGGCGCCCGTAGGTGCTGCCGGACGGGTATTTCGGCCAGTGCGGCGGCCCCATGCGCTGGACCCGGCCGCCCTCCTGGTCGATCAGGATCGGAGCATCCGCGCGTCCGACCGCGTCCCTCAGGGAAGCGCAAAGCGCCCTCACCTGCTCCGGGCTCTCCACATTGCGGCGGAAGAGAATGAAGCCCCAAGGCTCCGCCTCCTTGAAGAACGCGATCTCGTCGGGGGTGAGGTCATGGCCGGAGCATCCAGCAATAAAGGCGCGGGTTGTCATACCCGCGCCTTACGGCCCCTGCTCGGCAGGGTCAACATTTCTCAGCGGCCACGCTCGATCAGTTCTTCGCCACGAAGCATTGTCCACCCTGGCCCTGGAGCTTGGAGCAGAGGGAGGAGGCGTCCTCCTTCGACAGGGGCCCGACGCGGACCCGGTAGATCGTGCTTCCGTTCACCTCGGCCTTGCGGATGAGAGCGGGCTTGCCCTCCAGGTCGGAATACTTGCGCTGGTAGGACGCGAAGGCCGTCTGCGCGGCGGCTTCCGAGTTCGCCAAGCCGAGTTGGACGGAGAAGCCGCCCGTCGGCGTCGTCTCCGCCGCGGCCGGAGCAATGGGCTGAACCGAGGCGACCTGCTGGGGTGCCGGCGTGGCCGCAGGGGTGGCAGCCGCAGCGACCGGACGCGGCGTCGGCGTCGAGGCTGCGGGCGCCGCGGGCGTGCTGGCTGCCGGCCTGGGCTGGGCCGAAGCGACCTGAACGGGAGCCGATGGCGCACGGGCTGTCGGAGTCGCCTGGGCCTGCGGCGGCAGGGTCATGGCGGCGGACGAGGTGGGTTGCGCTGACGGCTCGGACCCCGCCACCGTCCCGTCGGGACGAATCGTGACGGTCCGGACCTTCTTCGGCTCACCGAGGTTCAGGCTGGCCGTCTGATGAGGCTTGACCACGCCGCCCGGGACGGTGCCCCCGGTCGCATCCGCGACCGCGCTTCCGTTCATGCGCACGGCCTGCTGCACGTCGACCGGCTGCTCCTCGCGGTTGACGACCTTGGTCGCCCCGCTTTGATTGGCACGCTCGTAGATCTGCTTGTTCTGGTTCGGAATCTCGACGCCGCCGGGATTCTGCGGCTGCACCTTCGTCGGCTCGCTGCTCGCCTTCACCAGGGGAGGTTCGCCACCTGTGATCGAGGGCGAGCCGGACGCCAGATAGGCGCCGCCGCCACCGAGCACCAGGGCGCCGACCACGGCCGCCATCGCGACCACGCCCTTGCGGGAGCGCCCTTTTTGGACCGGCGCGTAATCCGGAGCGCGGTCATAGTCCTGGTCGGCATACTGC
The DNA here is from genome assembly GCF_025460805.1 of Microvirga sesbaniae. Classification (GTDB taxonomy): domain Bacteria; phylum Pseudomonadota; class Alphaproteobacteria; order Rhizobiales; family Beijerinckiaceae; genus Microvirga; species Microvirga sesbaniae. Next base: position 184,867 of record NZ_JAMXFJ010000007.1, read on the forward strand.
CCGGCCTGATCGGCGTAGTAGTCCTGGGCATAGGCCTCGTTGCCGTATCCGTCCTGATCCTGGTGGGCGGGCCGATGGGCGTAGCCGGGCTCGGTGCTTTGGGAATACGAGCCCTGCTCGAAGGAAGGGCCTGCGAGCACTGTCTGAGGAGCCCGCGACGTCACCGGCCGCCCGGCTTGCGGCATGATGTCGCGGACTGCGAAAAGATCGTCGGCGGAAGAACTCTGCGGCCGCTGGCGGGCGGACCCGTCATTGGCCAAAATGGCTTGAAAAGGGTCGTCCTGCCCTACGATTCGGGCCAATTCCGCGAGCGGATCGGTCCGCCCGGCGGGAACCGGCTGGGAATGCGGGGTGCCCGCCTGGGCGAGTTGCCGTTCGATCTCGGTGAGGTCGACGGCAAAACGGGGCTTCAGTGATTCGCTCATGCGCCGGATCTCCAGTTACGCGACAGGAGCACCTGCTGCTCCGCCGGCACGACGTAACGGAACCCGACGCGTATGCTTCGTAAGCGATTGATTCGCCTCAAGAAACACTATCGCATTTCATCGGGTGCCGTGACGCCCAGGATTGCGAGACCAGATGCGAGCACACCCTTCAGGGCATGCACGAGAGCGAGCCTCGCCTGTGTTGAATCTTTATCAGTTAGATTAACAAAGCGTAATTGCGGCAAGTCTTTGCCCTTATTCCATAAACTATGGAAGGCGCTCGCCAGGTCGTAGAGGTAGAACGCGACCCGGTGGGGCTCATGGGCTTCGGCCGCAGCCTCGATCGTCCGCGGGAACTGGGCGATGCGGTGGATGATATCCATCTCCGCCTCGTCCCTCAGGACCGACAGATCGGCCTGCTCGAGGTAGGCCGCCGAGAAATCGGCTCCCGGAAAGGCTTCGGCCGCCTGCCGGAACACGGAGGCGCAGCGGGCATGGGCGTACTGGACGTAGAAGACGGGGTTGTCCTTCGACTGCTCGACCACCTTGGCGAGGTCGAAGTCCAGCGTGGCGTCGTTCTTGCGGAAGATCATCATGAAGCGCGTGGCGTCCCGGCCGACTTCGTCGACGACCTCGCGCAGGGTCACGAAGTCGCCGGAGCGCTTGGACATCTTCACCGGCTCGCCCCCGCGCAGCAGCTTCACGAGCTGGCAGAGCTTCACGTCGAGCGCGGCCCGGCCGTCTGACACGGCCTTCACGGCCGCCTGCATGCGCTTGACGTATCCCCCGTGGTCGGCGCCCCACACGTCGATCATCGAGGCGAAGCCGCGCTCGAACTTCGAGCGGTGATAGGCGATGTCGGAGGCGAAATAGGTATAGGAACCATCGGACTTGAGAAGCGGGCGGTCGACCTCGTCGCCGAAGGCGGTGGCGCGGAAGAGAAGTTGCTCCCGGTCCTCCCAATCCTCGTCCTTCTGGCCCTTGGGCGGTGGCAGACGGCCCATGTAGACGAGATCGCGGCCGCGAAGCTCCGTGATGAGCTCCTGGACCTGGTCGGAAGGCTTCCGCTGGAGGGACCGCTCCGAGAAGAACACGTCGTGATGGATGTTGAGCGCGGCCAAGTCGTCCCGGATCATGTCCATCATGGCGTCGATGGCGGTCCGGCGCACGAGCGGCAGCCACTCGGATTCCGGTTGGTCGAGCAGCGCTGTGCCGTGCTCCTTGGCCAGCCGCTCGCCCACCGGCTTCAGGTAGTCGCCCGGATACAGCCCCTCCGGGATGACGCCGATCGGGTGGCCCAGGGCCTCCTTGTAGCGGAGATAGGCCGAGCGGGCGAGAACATCGACCTGCGCGCCCGCGTCGTTGATGTAGTACTCGCGGGTGACCCTGTAGCCGGCGAAGTCCAGGAGACCCGCCAGGGCATCGCCGAAGACCGCGCCCCGGCAATGGCCCACATGCATCGGGCCGGTGGGATTGGCCGAGACGTACTCGACGTTGACCGGCGAGCCTGCCCCCTGCCCGCTCCGGCCGAAGCCGGCCGTGTCCACGAGTGCGGCCCGCAGAACCTCGTGCAGGACGGCCGGCGCGAGCCGGATGTTGATGAAGCCCGGCCCGGCGATCGCCACCTGGGTGACCCGTGGGTCGTCCTGGAGATCGGCGACGAGAAGCTCGGCCAGAGCACGCGGGTTCATGCGTGCTTCCTTGGCCAGCACCATGGCGGCGTTGGTGGCGAGATCGCCATGGGAGGGATCGCGCGGCGGCTCGACCACGACGCGGCTGACGTCCAGCCCCGATGGAATCTTCGCCTCGCCGGCCAACCGGCCGAGCGCATCCGCAACCCGCTTCTCAAACAGTCCGAAAATGTTCATGGTACTTCATCTCAATGGGCGACAGGCCCTGATCGCTGCCGACCAAACGCTTCATTAGCGCATCGTGCGGAAAAGTGGACCCGGTTTTCACTAGCGTGGCCCTTCGGGTCGCTTGCGCGGCCCGCCGGGTCCGCGCCGAACGATGCGCCGCTTCAGGAAGTGAGCATCGGATCCGATCCCAAAAGTGGATCCACTTTTCACGTCCGATGCTCGAGCCCTCGACCCGGAGCGGCCGGGAGGCCGTTGCGAAGGATGCAGCCGCGCCTAACGCAAGTCCGGCGTTACGTCAAACAGGCGCCGGTGTTCGAGGATGGCATAGCGGTCCGTCATGCCGGCAATGTAGTCCGCCACGCGGCGGGACAGGCGGGCTTCGTCGTCCCGCGGCAGATCCGCCTGCCACTCCTCGGGCATCAGATCCGGATCGGCCTTGAAGCGCCTGAACAGGTCCCGCAGCACGTCGTCGGCCTGGGCGCGGACCCGCATGACGTCCGGGTGGCGGTACATGCGGGCGTAAAGGAACCGCTTGATCGAGGCGTCGGCCTCCTTCATGGCGTTCGAGAAGCACACCATGGTGTCGCCGGCGCGGCGGATATCCTGGGCATTCCGCGGAGCCAGGGCGGCGATCCGGCGGTCGCCCTCGGCCACCACGTCCTCGACGAAGCGGGTGATGACCCGGCGGGTCAGCTCGTGGATGCGCCGGGAGGGATCGAGGCCCGGGTAGCGCGCGTCGATCTCCGTCAGGAGTCCGTTGAGGAACGGCACCTCGCGCAGCTCCTCGATCCGGAACAGGCCGGCCCGCAACCCGTCGTCGATGTCGTGGGCGTCGTAGGCGATGTCGTCGGCGATCGCGGCCGCCTGAGCCTCGCCCCCGGCATGGGTGGCCAGTTCCAGATCCTGCTGCGCATTGTACTCCAGGATCGCCAGCGGGACCCCGCGGGCGGCATAGCGCAGGGTCGGGCGCCCCTCGGCGTCCAGGAGAGGGCCGTTGTGCTTGACCAGCCCCTCGAGGGTCTCCCATGTCAGGTTGAGCCCGTCATATTCCGCGTATCGACGCTCCAGACGGGTCACCACGCGCAGGGCCTGGGCATTGTGGTCGAAGCCGCCGAAGCCGGCCATGCATTCGTCGAGCGTGTCCTCGCCCGTATGGCCGAACGGGGTGTGGCCCAGGTCATGGGAGAGCGCCAGGGCCTCGGCGAGATCCTCGTCGAGCCCCAGGGAGCGGGCGAGCGCCCGGGCGATCTGGCTCACTTCGATGGTATGGGTCAGGCGGGTCCGGAAATGGTCGCCCTCGTGATAGACGAAGACCTGGGTCTTGTGCTTGAGCCGGCGGAAGGCCGAGGAGTGGATGATCCGGTCCCGGTCGCGCTGGAAGTCGCTGCGCGTGGGCGAAACCGCCTCGGGGTAGAGCCGTCCGCGGCTGCCCCAGGGATCACAGGCGTAAGAGGCTCGCCATCTCTCTCCAAAGGGCCGCACGGTCATCCCCGGGTTGAAGCCTTGTCAGGGCGCACTTACCTTGGTCATAACACCTTGTCCAAAGAATATGTCCCGCCCAGGACTGGAAGTGCCCATGACCGGTATCATTCTGACCGACCGCGCCGCCCGCCGCATCAACGAGATCATGGCTGCGGAGCCGGCAGGCTCCCATCTGAGAATCAGCGTCAACGGCGGCGGCTGTTCGGGATTTCAGTACGCCTTCGACGTGGACCGGACCCGGCAGGACGACGATCTCGTGATCGAGAAGGACGGCGCGACCGTTGTGGTTGACGAGGTCTCGATCCAGTACATGGACGGCTCGGTGATCGACTTCGTCGACGACCTGATCGGCCAGTCCTTCAAGATCGAAAACCCCCACGCGACCGCATCATGCGGCTGCGGCACCTCGTTCTCGTTGTAAAATCGTTACGTAACGTCCTATTGTCCCGGCGAATTCATTCCAGATTGGCCGGCGGTGGATTCGCCGGTTTGGGGGACAGGATGAGACTTTCTTATCGCGCAGGGACCTGCGCACTCGCCTTGATGGCCGGCTCGGCGGCTTTGCAGTTCGAGCCGGCCCTGCTTCGTGACCTTGTCGTGGATACGGCTGGCCCCCGCATCGCCGTGGGCGCCGTCAAGGTTCCTCTGTGGAGCGCGGCCTTCGCGCAATCCGCCGACAGCCTCATTCTGGACAATGTGAGCTTCACCTTCGGGTCCGCGACCTACGAGGCCAAGCGCATCGAGTTTTCCGGGATTTCCTCCTCGCGGGCCGATCTCGAGGCGCTGTTCTCCTCGACCTCGACCGAGCCGATGGAAAGCCGCCTGAAGCGCATCAGCGTGAAGCAGATCCTGATTCCGGAAGCGCGGGTGAAGCAGACCTTCGGCCAGGACGTCCAGACAACGACCTACCGGAACACCACGCTGACCGATGTGGTCCAGGGCCGGATCGGCTCCGCTCTCATCGAGGCGACGGGCGCCGAGACGAAGCGCGCCAAGGGAAGCCTCGTGGTCAGCAACGGCCGCGCGACCATGAGCGATCTCGATCTGCCGGCACTCGCGGGACTGTACGAGGCGAAAGCCGAGAGCACGTCGGCTCCCTTCGCGAAGATCTACGGCGCCTTCGCAATCGAGAATATCGACGTGACCGATGGCGAGGCGAATGTGAGCTTCAGGGTCGCGCGTATGAGCGGCCGGGACTTCATGGGGCGGCAGACACGGGATTCCTGGAACGGGACCTTCGGCCTCTTCACCGAGATGGCCGAACGGCAGGAGCTTTCGCCCGCGGATCAGGCCCGCTTCTTCCCGGCTCTCGCGGACCTGCTCGACGCTTTCCAGATCGGCTCCATCGAGGCCTCCGGGGTCGAGGTGAACACGAAGACCAAGGGCGAGCCGGGCCAAGGCCGCATCGCTCGGATCGCCTATACGGGCAGCACGGAATCACAGCCTGCCGACATGCGATGGGAAGGCTTCGAGTTCTCCGGCAAGGACAACCACGTCAAGCTCGACGGCCTGAGCCTGACGGGCTTCTCGTTCCGCCAGACCCTCGAGGGCCTGCGATCGCTACAGGGCAAGTCCCTGGACGATCTCGATCCCGCCACGATGCGCAGTCTCGTCCCCACCCTCGGCACCCTGCGCCTGCAGGGCGTCTCCATCGACGGGAGCACCGACGACGACGGCAGGAAGGTCAAGGTTCAGGCCGGTCTGAAGGGGTTCGAGCTGACCGCCGACAAGCCCATGAACGCGATCCCGACCAACTTCAGGTTCGGCCTGCAGAACCTGACGATGGCGCTGCCGTCGAACAGCCAGGATGAGGGCGTGAAGGAACTCGTGGCGCTCGGCTACAAGACCATCGACGTCTCCTTCCTCGCGGCCGCCACCTGGAACGAGGCTGCGAGCGAGATCGCGCTCAGCGAGGTCTCGTTCCAGGGTCAGGACATGGGCAATCTCGGCCTGACGGGCCGCATCGGGAATGTCGGCCGGGATCTCTTCAACCCCGACACGGCGCTCGCCACGGTGGCGCTCGTCGGCGCCAGGGCGAAAGCCCTCGACCTCTCGGTCGAGAACAAGGGCCTGTTCGAGCGCTACATGGCCAAGATCGCCAAGGAGCAGAAGACGACGCCCGAATCCCTGCGCCGCACCTATGCGGCGGCGGCGGCCTTCGTGGTGCCCGCGATGATCGGCAGTTCCGAACAGGCCCAGACCCTGAGCCAGGCGATCGCCCGCTTCATTGCCAAGCCCGGCAAACTTTCGGTCAGTGCGACGCCCAAGGACCCATCGGGCCTCGGCGTCGCGGAAGCCATGGTGGTGCAGGACCCCAAGGCCATTCTCGAAAAGCTCAACGTCAGCGCGAAGGCGGAGTGACGGCAGCCCTTCCGCGTCAGCATCGCGACGAGCCCGGGCCGCTTCGCCCCATTTCCTCGCGGCCCCTATCGCCTCCCACCTCGCGATCCCGTCCGAAGTGATCCCCGCCGAAGTGATCTCCTCCGAAGTGATCCCCTCCGAAGTCTGGCCGGCCTCGTGCCGGCCACCCCGATCCGGTGAGGCGCCGCGCTCTTCCGATCGGGATCACCGGGACGAGCCCCGCTGATGACGTGGAGGGTGGGATGGGCCGGTGCGAACATCCTCCCACGTCATGGCCGGCCTTGTGCCGGCCATCCCGGCCCGTCAGGCTCTGCGCCTGAGAGGACCGGGGTCACCGCCACGGGGCCGGTGATGACCGGGGTGGGATGCCCTCGGGCCCGTCCGGACGAGGGCTCATCCGGACGTTCACGGCATCAGATCAGCGACGGCTGATCCTCTTCGGCGGCCTGCGCCTCAACGACCGCGATGGCCGTGATGTTGACGATGCCGCGGGCGGTCACGGACGGAGTCAGGATGTGAGCGGGCTTGGCCGGGCCGATGAGGATCGGGCCGACCGGGAGCGAGTCGGCCAGGACCTTGGTGAACTGGAACGCGATGTTGGCCGCGTCCAGGTTCGGCATGATGAGCACGTTCGCCTCGCCTTTCAGGCGCGAGTTGGGATTCACGCGCTCACGGATCATCTGGGACAGGGCCGAGTCGGCCTGCATCTCGCCGTCGACCTCGAGGTCGGGTGCGCGCTCGGTGATGCACGCCAGGGCTTCCCGCATCTTGAGCGCCGAGCGGCTGTCGGCTGCGCCGAAATCCGAGTGCGACAGGAGCGCGATCTTGGGCTCTATGCCGAAGCGGCGCACATGGCTCGCGCAGGCGATCGTCATGTCGGCGATCTGCTCCGCGGTCGGATCGATCTGCACGTGGGTGTCGGCCAGGAAATAGGCACCCTTCGACGTGATGACGAGCGACAGGGCCGCCATCTCGTGGACCCCGGGAGCGAGCCCGATGATGTCCTTGATGTGCTTGACGCGGGACTGGAACCGGCCTTCGAGCCCGCAGATCAGCGCGTCCGCGTCCCCGCGTCTCACGGCGAGGGCCCCGATGACGGTGTTGTTGGTGCGCACCAGGGTCCGGGCCGCGTCGGGCGTGATGCCCTTGCGGCCGGCCGCTTCCACGTAGGTGGCCACGTAATCGCGGTAGCGCGGATCATCCTCCGGATTGACCAGCTCGAAGTGACGTCCGATCTCCATGGAGAGGCCGAAGCGCTTCATGCGGGCTTCGACGACGTTGGGGCGCCCGATCAGGATCGGCTTGGCGATCCCCTCCTCGACGATGACCTGCACGGCGCGCAGAACGCGCTCGTCCTCGCCCTCGGCATAGATGACACGCTTCGGACCGGCCTTCGCCTGCGAGAACAGCGGCTTCATGATGAAGCCGGAACGGAACACGAAGCGGCCGAGGGATTCCGCATAGGCGTCGAGATCCGCGAGCGGACGGGTCGCGACCCCGGACTCCATCGCGGCCTTCGCGACGGCCGGCGCGATGCGCAGGATGAGGCGCGGATCGAACGGGCTCGGGATCAGGGACTTGCGCCCGAAAGGATGCGCCTCGCCGCCATAGGCGCGGGCCACCACCTCGGACGGGGCTTCGCGGGCGAGGCCTGCAATGGCCTTCACGGCCGCGGCCTTCATCTCCTCGTTGATGGTCGTCGCGCCCACGTCGAGCGCGCCGCGGAAGATGTAGGGGAAGCACAGGACGTTGTTGACCTGGTTCGGATAGTCCGAGCGCCCGGTGCAGATCATCGCGTCGGGCCGCGCGGCCTCGGCCTCCTCCGGCATGATCTCCGGATAGGGGTTGGCGAGCGCCATGATCAGCGGGCGCGGGGCCATCTGGGCAAGCAGTTCGGGCTTGAGGACGCCGCCGGCCGAAAGGCCCAGGAACACGTCCGCGTTGGGGATCACGTCGGCGAGCGTGCGCGCATCCGTGACTTGAGCGTAAGCGGACTTCCAGCGGTCCATGAGTTCGTTGCGACCCTCATGGACGACGCCCTTGATGTCGGTGACCCAGATGTTCTCGCGCTTGGCGCCGAGCGAGACCAGGAGGTTGAGGCAGGCGAGCGCCGCCGCGCCGGCGCCGGACGTGACGATCTTCACGTCCTCGATGCGCTTGCCGGCGAGTTCCAGGGCGTTCGTCACCGCCGCGCCCACGATGATCGCGGTGCCGTGCTGGTCGTCGTGAAAGACCGGGATGCCCATGCGGGCCTTGAGCCGCTCCTCGAGCTCGAAGCATTCCGGCGCCTTGATGTCCTCGAGGTTGATGCCCCCGAAGGTCGGCTCGAGGGCTGCGATCACCTCGACGAGCTTGTCCACGTTCTTCTCGGCGAGCTCGATGTCGAACACGTCGATGCCGGAGAACTTCTTGAACAGGACCGCCTTGCCTTCCATGACGGGCTTCGACGCGAGCGGGCCGATGTCGCCGAGGCCCAGGACGGCCGTGCCGTTCGAGATCACCGCGACCAGGTTCTGGCGCGAGGTGAGATTGGCAGCCTCGGCCGGATCGGCGGCGATCGCCTCGCAGGGGGCGGCCACGCCGGGAGAATAGGCCAACGCCAGGTCGCGCTGGTTGCCGAGGGGCTTGGTCGGCTGAATCTCGAGCTTTCCGGGACGCGGATGCTGATGGTAGAACATCGCTCCCGATTTCAGATCCTGCGAGATGTTGTCTCCCATCCCCGACGCTCCTTGCACTGCCCGAACGAACCTGGAGGCCCTTGTGCGCGCCCTTCACCCTGCCGTCAATGTTCTTGTCTCAGCCTGCGTGGTCGCACGATGAAGCTCCGGCACCGCCTGAAGAACTGGCGCAACCCGCACAATCAGACCCGCGTCCACCTGGCCCGCATGGCGGAACGCCATGGCTACGAGATTGGCGAATTCACCTACGGTAAGCCCAAGGTGCGGTTTCCGGAATCGGGCCGCAAGCTGACCATCGGGCGCTACGGCTCCATCGCCGACAAGGTGGAGATCCTGCTCGGTGGCAACCACCGCACGGATTGGGGGACGACCTATCCCTTCTCGGCCTTCCGGGACCTCTGGCCGGCCGCGCTGAGGAGCGAGGATTATCACACCTCACGCGGCGACGTGACCATCGGGCACGACGTATGGCTCGGCTCCGGCGCCATCATCATGTCAGGGGTGACCGTGGGGCATGGCGCCGTGGTGGCGGCCCATGCCGTCGTGACCAGGGACGTGCCGCCCTACGCGATCGTCGGCGGCAATCCGGCCAAGGTGATCCGTTACCGCTTCGACGAGGAGGCCATCGCGGCGCTTCTCGACGCGCGCTGGTGGGACCTGCCCCGGGACAAGATCGCGACCCTCATCCCGCTCCTGCAGAGCGACCGCATCCGCGAGCTGATCGCGGCCGTGAAGGTGCTGCGGACGCAATGCGCGTAGGCTCCTCATCACCGGGCTCGTCCCGGTGATCCCGATTGTTCGAGGCGCCGCGTCTGACCGGATCGGGATGGCCAGCACAGGGCCAGCCGTAACGCGAGGAGCGACCGGATCGCGGATCAGAACGCCTTTCTGCCCCGCATCGCCGCCCAGGCGCCTGCGGCGGAGCCGGCATAGCGCTCGATCAGCTTGCGCCGGAAGGTCAGGCTGGCGGCGACGGCTTTCAGCCCGTTGACCGCCGCCATGCCGGGTGCCGGGTTCGGCAGGCCGTATTTCCGGCTCACATAGGCCCGCGACCAGGCCTGGTGCCAGCGGGAGGTGAAGATGCGGCCCGGCTTGTCGCCGCTCGACCGGCCGCGTCCATGCCGCACGACGGCCTGCGGGACGTAGATCAGCGCCGAGCCGGAATCCGCCACCCGGCGGCAGAGGTCGTCGTCCTCGTAGAACAGAAAGATGTTCTCGTCGAAGCCGCCGAGCTTGAGGAAGACGTCGCGGCGGATGAGGAAGCAGGCGCCCGAGAAGAACGGCGCACAGGCCTCGCCTTCGGGCAGGACGAGCCGGCCGCCGGGATTGGTCAGCGAGGTCGCGAGCAGCGAGCGCGGCTGGTAGAACACCCGCCCGCTGGGCTCCACGATCCGCGGGGCGAAGAACGCCGCGTCCGGATAGCGCCGGGCCGCGTCGACGAGGGCCGCGACCGCGCCCCGGTCGACGACGCAGTCCGGATTGACGATGAGCGCGAATTCCGTCCCGACCGCCCGCACGCCGATGTTGTTGGCGCGGCCGTAGCCCAGGTTGCGGGCGTTGCGGACGACGCGCGCGCCCTGCCCTTCGGCGATGGTCACCGTGTCGTCCGTCGAGGCGTTGTCGACCACGAGCGCCGGGACGCCGTCCGCCGCCAGCGCACCGAGACACTCCGGCAGCGCATGGGCGCTGTCGAAGGTCACGACGACGGCGGTGACGTCACGAGCGCTCATTTCTCCTGCAGGTTCAGCCGGATGTGCAGCTCCCGCAGCTGCTTCGGCGTCGCCTCGGAGGGCGCCCCGAGCAGGAGGTCTTCCGCCTTCTGGTTCATCGGGAACAGCGTGATCTCTCGCAGGTTGTGCGCGCCGCAGAGCAGCATCACGATGCGGTCGACTCCGGCCGCCATGCCGCCGTGGGGCGGGGCGCCGTACTGGAACGCCCGGTACATGCCGCCGAACCGCTCCATGACCTCCTTCTCGCCGTAGCCGGCGATTTCGAAGGCCTTCACCATCCGGTCGGGACGGTGGTTGCGGATCGACCCCGAGGCCATCTCGTAGCCGTTGCAGACCATATCGTACTGGAAGGCCGTGATCTTGAGGATCGTGTCCTTGTCCGCCGGGTCGAGGGCCATGAAGGCGTCATGATCGACATTGGCCATGGAGAACGGGTTGTGCGAGAAGTCGATCTTCTTCTCGTCCTCGTTCCACTCGTATTGCGGGAAATCGACGATCCAGCAGAACTCGAACCGGTCCTTGTCGATGAGGCCGAGCTCGTCGCCGATGCGGGTGCGCGCCTTGCCGGCGAGCGAAGCCGCCTTGTCCTCGGCCCCGGCCGAGAAGAACACCGCGTCGCCCGCCCCGATGCCGGCCTTCTCGCGAATGACCGCCTGAGCGGCCTCCGGGATGAACTTGGCGATGGGGCCCTTGGCCTGGATCTGGCCGGCCTCCTCCTCGAACACGATATAGCCGAGGCCGGGCGCGCCTTCCGTGCGGGCCCAATCGTTGAGCTTGTCGAAGAAGGAGCGCGGCTGCGCGGCTGCGCCCGGCGCCGGGATGGCGCGCACGACGCCGCCGGATTTGATCACGTTCTTGAACGCGTTGAAGGTCACGTCCTCGCGGGTGAACACCTCCGACACGTCCGCGATGATCAGCGGGTTGCGCAGGTCGGGCTTGTCGTTGCCGTATTTCAGCATGGATTCGAAATACGGGATGCGCGGGAAGACGTCGGTGACCGGCTTGCCCTCCGCGAATTCCTTGAAGGTGTCGCGGATCACCGGCTCCATGGTCTGGAAGATGTCTTCTTGCGTGACGAAGCTCATCTCCACGTCGAGCTGGTAGAACTCGCCCGGCAGGCGGTCGGCGCGCGGGTCCTCGTCGCGGAAGCAGGGCGCGATCTGGAAGTACCGGTCGAAGCCGGAGATCATGATCAGCTGCTTGAACTGCTGCGGCGCCTGCGGCAGGGCGTAGAACTTGCCGGGATGGATGCGCGACGGCACCAGGAAGTCACGCGCGCCCTCCGGCGAGGAGGCCGTCAGGATCGGCGTGGTGAACTCGAAGAAGCCGCTCTGCTGCATGCGCGAGCGCAGGCTGTTGATGATCGCGCCGCGCTTCATGATGTTGGCGTGCAGCTTCTCGCGACGCAGATCCAGATACCGGTAGGTGAGACGGGTCTCCTCCGGATAATCCTGATCGCCGAAAACCGGCATCGGCAGCTCGGCCGCAGGCCCCAGCACCTCCATGTCGGTGATGTATACCTCGACTGTGCCCGTGGGCAGCTCCGCGTTCTCGGTGCCGGCCGGCCGCTTGCGCACCTTGCCGTCGACCCGGATCACCCACTCCGACCGCGCGGCTTCCGCCTGCTTGAACGCCGGAGAATCCGGATCGATCACGCATTGCGTCATGCCGTAATGGTCGCGCAGGTCGATGAAAAGCACGCCGCCATGGTCACGGATGCGGTGACACCAGCCGGAGAGCCGGGCGACCTGGCCGACATCGGATTCGCGGAGCGCGCCACAGGTGTGGGAACGGTAACGGTGCATGGAGGCGGACATGGAAAAGCCTGCTGGTTCGGTTTGAAGCGCAACATCCATGGGAGCCCGGGGAAGTCAAGGCGGAAGGATGAAATGTGACCGGCGGGCGCCCTCACGGGGGGTGAGGAGCCGGGCCGCCCGACGATCCGCGACACCCCTGCGCCCCCACCGTCCCTGGTCGTCACGGGCCTGTGCCGGTCATCCCACCGCTGCGGGGCGCTGCGCCGTCCCGATCGAGGTGGCGGGTCCCGACACCCTGTCACGTCATCACCGGGCTTGTCCCGGTGATCCCGCTTGCGAAGCGCGCCTCTCTCCGCCGCATCGGGATGGCCGGCGAGAGGCGGGTGATGACTGGCCGGCCATGACGAGCAGGGTTTCAGGGCGGGACGGCCTCAGACCTGCGCCGGTGTCGGGATGAACACGCTCACGCCCTGCTTCCCGATCCCTGCCGTCGATCAGTGGATCGTCAGGCCGATAACCGGACTCGCGAGATTCGTCAGGCTGACGATCAGCATGAAGGTCGTGAGGGTCACACTGAGATAGAGGGAGGCGATGAAAAGGGCCTGCATGGCGTCACCTGTCGAGGAGATGACGGGAATTCTGTCCTGCTAGGCGATTCCTCACAATGGTCCCCCCGGGAGTACCCCCTTCTCGTGTGCGCCGGAACACATCGTGCCCCGGGAGGACTTCTCGTCTGCGACAAGGCAACGGCGGCCTTTTACGATTGTCCGGTTCAGGCCTCGCGCCCATGAGCCGGGCCATCAACCTTCGCAGCGCCGCGAGGCTTGGCCCTAACACAGGTTAAGGCATCCACCCGAGCACCTCTCTAGAAGGGTTCTAAGCGAGGGTGCAATGAAGCGGTCGCCTGAGGATCTCGTCGAGTATTTTTTTCAGTTCGTCCTAGTCGCGAGCGCCGTCCTTTCCGCCATTCTCCTGCTTGCAGCCCTCGCACGCCTGATGGACGCTGGCGCCATGGCCTTGTCGCAGCAGCCCTAGAGCATCGGATGGATCCCAAAAGTGCAAGTCCACTTTTGGGTTCGATGCTTTAGAGTACCCCTCGGACACCCACGGCTCCCTGCGGACATGGACGTGGATTTCCGCGGGATTTTCCCTCTCCGGACGCCCGGAATCCTTGAAGAACAAAGGGTGAATTCCCATATTCTCCCTATGGTTAACACCCTTGCCACATCCCTGCTGAGACCGGCCCGGAACGCTCCCGTCGAGGAGCGGATCGAGGGCAATTGGCACGTCTATCCGTTCGAAGGCGCGCTGGAGCTCGACTATGTCGATCAGGCCGGCAACGCGAGCCGGCGCTGGGTGCTGGCGCGCGAGCTGAAGGTGGGTCCAGGCAAGATGCTGCTCGGCGGCATCGACATCCTGTCCGAGGACGGCTATCGCGGCTTCAGGGTCGACCGGATCCAGCGTCTGGAGGATGCGGAAACCGGCCTCGTGGTCGAGCACAACATCCTCGACTGGCTCATGAAGCGCGCCGAGCGCCAAGCCAAGGCGCGCAGGAAGCACCTCGCTCGCGTCCAGCCCGGCGCGTAACTGGCGCCGCGCGATCCTGCTCCTCACGGATTGCGGAGGGCGATCCGGTTTCGCGCACGACCTTGTGCCGCCCGGCCATTTCTGCAACATAGTCTTGTTATCATGTTGCGCGGGGAATCGTGGTGGCACATCGGCCCCTGTTCCGGCCACAGGCCGTGACTGCAGCCATGGGCGAGCACTCGTCCGTGTCGCTTCCAGCCGCGCCCCTCTCGTGGCATCTCCTCGGCGGCTTTCTCATCGCCTGCGCGGCCATCGTCGTTCTGTTCCTTGCCACGGCCGAGTATGCCCGCAAGGAAACGGCCCCCGGGGCAATCGTGGTGGCGGGCGGCACGGTGCGCATGGTCCCATGGCGCAACGGGATCCTCACCACCGTGACGGTGCAGGACGGTGACCGGGTCACGGCGGGCCAGCCGCTTTTCACGATCGCGTCCCGTCAGGGGCTCGAGGCCGGCGGGACCCTCGACGATGCCATCCTCGCCTCGCTCGAAACGCAGGTCGAGGTGCTGAAGGAGCAGATCCGAGCCGACCCCGCCCGCACGGACAACGAGATCCGGCGCCTTGATGCGGCCATCGGGGCCGTGGCGGCCGAGCGGGAGGCCCTCGTGGTCCAGCGGCGTCTCATGGCCGAGCGCATCCAGGTCACCGAGGACCGGCGCGATGCCGTCGCCCGCCTGTCGGAACAGGGACACGCCACCCGGGCGGCCCTGCAGGAGCAGGACGACGCCCTGCTCTCCCGCCGCCAGTCCCTGGCCGAGATCGACCGGGAGCTGGCCGAAGCCGACAAGGACCTCGGCCGGACCGAGCTCGAGCGCGAGCAGTTGCCGGTTCGCCAGGTCGAGCGGCTGGCGCAGTTGCGCCTCAACCTCGCCGATCGGGAACGGCAGAGGGCGGAGGCGCTGGCCCAGCGGGCGCAGGTGTTCACGGCCCCGATCACCGGGCGCGTCACCGCCCTCCAGGCTGCGCCCGGACAGACCGTCGATTCCGGCAAGCCCCTCCTCACCCTCGTGCCGGACAACGCGGACCGGCACGCCGAACTCTTCGTTCCGAGCCGCTCCATCGGCTTCGTGACGGTGGGCCAGCGGGTGCGGCTGATGGTCGATGCCTTTCCCTATCAGCGCTTCGGAACGATCGGCGGCAGCGTCGCGACCGTGTCGCAGGCCGTGCTCTCACCCCATGAGGTGATCGGAAAGACCACGCTCTCCGAGCCCGCCTATCGCGTCACCGCGCGCCTCGACCGGCAGGCCATCGACGCCTTCGGGCGGCAGGTCGCCCTTCAGCCGGACATGACCCTCAAGGCCGATATCGTTCTGGAAGGCCGCTCCCTTGCCGCATGGCTGTTCGAGCCGCTCATCAGCGCCCAGGGGCGGATGTGAGGGTTTTCGCCCAGCTCGACTATTTCGGGGCGCCGCGCCTGCCGGCGATCATCCAGTCCGAAGCGTCCGAATGCGGTCTCGCGTGCCTGGCCATGATCGCGACCTATCACGGCCGCGAGATCGACCTCGCAGCGCTGCGCCGCCTGTTCTCGATCTCGCTCAAGGGCGTGACCCTCAAGGACGTGCTCGTCATGGGCGAGCGCCTGGGCATGACGGGCCGGGGCCTTCGCCTCGAGCCCGATCAGCTGGGCCGCATCAGGCTGCCCTGCATCCTGCATTGGGACATGAACCACTTCGTGGTGCTCAAACGGGTGGGCGCCCGGACGGTGACGGTGCACGACCCCGCCAGTGGCATTCGGACCCTGAGCCACGACGAACTCGGCCGTCACTTCACCGGCATTGCCCTGGAACTGACCCCGACCGCTTCCTTCGAGCGCCGCAAGGAGACCTCGCGCCTGAACCTCTCCTCCCTGTGGGGACGGATGCACGGGATCAAGCGCGCGCTCGTCCAGGCGCTCGTTCTGTCGGGGCTGCTGCAGGCGACGGTGCTCGCCGCGCCCTTCTACATGCAAATCGCCGTCGACGAGGCGGTGGTGAAGGGCGACCATGGCCTCCTCACCGCCCTGGCGCTCGGCTTCGGGCTTCTCACGCTGATCCATGTCGGGACGGATTGGCTCCGTGCGCACGTGCTTCTCTTCCTGAGCGGCGCACTCAACTTCCAGATGGGCGCCACCCTGTTCCATCATCTCGTACGCCTGCCCCTCGGCTGGTTCGAGAAACGGCATATCGGCGATCTCGTGTCGCGGTTCCGGTCGGCGGAGCCGATCCAGCGGCTGATCTCGGAAGGGCTGATCGCCGCCTTCGTCGACGGCGTGATGGCGACGCTCACCCTGGTGATGATCCTGATCTACAGCCCGATGTTGTCATGCATCGTGCTGGCGGGGCTCGCCCTCTACGGCCTTGTCCGCCTCGCCCTCTACCGGAGCCTGCGTCAGCGGCAGGAGGACGCGATCGAGGCCTCGGCCCGGGAGCAGTCCACGTTCATCGAGACGGCGCGGGCGATCCAGAGCATCAAGATCTTCGGACGCGAGGCCGATCGGGAAGCCCTGTGGCAGAACCGCCATGCGGAGGCCCTCGGCCGCGGGATTCGTCACGGCCGCTTCACCATCGGCTTCAAGACGGCGAACGACCTCATTGCCGGCATCGAGAACGTCCTCGTGGTCTATCTCGGCGCAAGGGCCGTCCTGGCGAACGACATGACCATCGGCATGCTCTATGCCTTCATGGCCTACAAGGAGCAGTTCCTCGGCAAGGCCACCAACCTCATCGAGATCGGCATGCAGTACCGCATGCTCGATCTCCATCTCGACCGGCTGTCCGACATCGCCCTCGCCGAACGGGAGCACGACCGCGACAGGGGCAGCCTCGTGACGCGACAGGTCGCCGGCGCCGTCGCGATCGAGGGCGTCGGCTTCCGTTACGCCGACACCGAGCCGGAGGTCCTGTCGGGCGCAACCCTGACGGTGGAGCCCGGCGAGTTCGTCGCCATCACGGGGCCGTCGGGCGGCGGCAAGACGACACTGCTCAAGATCATGCTGGGGCTGTTCAGGCCGACGCAGGGCCGCGTGCTGATCGACGGCACGCCCCTCGAGGATTTCGGCGTCCGGTGCTTCCGGTCGCAGGTCGGCGTGGTGATGCAGGACGACCAGCTCCTGTCAGGCAGCATTGCCGAGAACATTGCGTTCTTCGACGCGCGGATCGATCTCGAGCGGATGCGTGAATGCGCGACGCTCGCAGGGATCGACCAGGACATCATGGCGATGCCCATGAACTACGACACGCTCGTCGGCGACATGGGCACCGTCCTGTCGGGCGGCCAGCGCCAGCGCGTCCTGCTGGCCCGGGCGCTGTATCGCGGCCCCCGCATTCTCTTCATGGATGAAGGCACCTCGCATCTCGACCTCGACAAGGAGCGGGAGGTCAACCGGGCACTGGCCGGTCTCGCGATCACCCGCATCGTCATCGCGCATCGGCCCGAGACGATCCGCGCGGCGGACCGGATCGTAGTTCTGCGGGAGGGCCGGGTCTCGCCGCCGATGGACGGCGATGCCCTCGCCTTTGCCGAAGCGGCCCGGCAGTCCGTGGGCGGCGTGGCCGGATTCGGCCGGGCCTGACGGAGCGCGGCGGCATCCAAACGCAGTAACGTTCAACAAACGGAGTAACATGCCGCCAAGGCCTTCGCCCGGGGGCGGTTTTACCTTATCCTCGGACAATAGGACGATCGGTCCACGGCGGACTCGCGGGCTCTGGCCCGATGGGTTATGTACGCTTCATGGATCTGATCACCTCCACCGACGCCCTGGCGGCCGTCTGCAACCGCCTCAGCCAGCATCCGTTCGTGACCGTCGATACGGAGTTCCTGCGCGAGACCACCTATTATCCCAAGCTCTGCCTGATCCAGATGGCGAGCCCCGAGCCTGCGGAAGCGTATCTCATCGACCCGCTGGCCGAGGGCATCAGCCTGGAGCCCTTCATGGCCCTGATGGCCGACCGCAACGTGGTGAAGGTGTTCCACTCGGCCCGTCAGGATCTCGAGATCGTCTGGAACCTCGGCGGCATCGTGCCCGAACCCCTCTTCGACACCCAGGTCGCCGCCATGGTGTGCGGCTACGGGGACTCGGTCTCCTACGAACAGCTCACCAACGATCTCGCCAAGGCCAAGATCGACAAGTCCTCCCGCTTCACCGACTGGTCGCGCCGTCCCCTCACGGACGCGCAGCTCACCTACGCTCTGTCCGACGTCACCCATCTGGTGAAGGTCTACGAGGCGCTGCTGGACCAGCTGAAGAAGAACGGCCGCCTCGAATGGCTGGCCGAGGAGATGGCGATCCTCACCTCGCCGGAGACCTATCAGGCCGATCCGGCCAATGCCTGGCGGCGCCTCGCCGGGCGGCTCCGCAAGCCGCGCGAGATCGCCGTGCTCATGGAAGTCTCGGCCTGGCGCGAGCGCGAGGCCCAGGCGCGGGACGTGCCCCGCGGGCGCATCCTCAAGGACGACGCGGTGATCGACATCGCCACCTCGGCCCCCCGCAGCGTGGAAGCCCTGGGGCGTCTGCGCACCATCCCCAACGGCTTCGAGCGCTCCCGGACCGGCGGCGAGATCCTCGAAGCGGTCGAGCGGGCGCTGGCCCGGGATCCCGCGACGATCCCCATGCCCGAGCGCAGCCGGGGCCGTTCCAATACCGGGTCGGTGGTCGACCTGCTGAAGGTCCTGCTCAAGGCCGTGGCCGAGCAGGAGGGCGTCGCGCCCAAGATCATCGCCACGGTCGAGGAGCTGGAAGCCATCGCCGACAGCGACACCGCCGACGTCCCCAGCCTGCACGGCTGGCGTCGCAGGCTGTTCGGCGACAAGGCCATCGCCCTGAAGAACGGAGAGCTCGGGCTGGTGCTGGAGCGCGGGCGGGTGAAGCTGAGGACGATTGCCGAGGCCTGAGGCCTCGAAGTCCATTGCCCCTCGTCATGGCCGGGCTTGCCCGGCCGTCCCGACAAGGTGAGGCCCGGCGCCTTTCAGCGTGGGATCACCGGCACGAGGCCGGTGATGACGTCATGGCGGCACTCAGCGCCCGAAAATGCCCTTGAAGACCTGGGCCAGCTTGTTGTGCTTCTTCTTGCGGTCGACGTCGGCCTGGCTCTTCACCCAGGCGATCTGGACCACGCGGCGCTCGCCGGCGAAGGGCAGATGGCCGTGCCAGGAATTGTCGGCGCGCAGGAAGGCGAACATGGTGCCCATGACGGGCGGCACTTCCAGCTTGTAGCGGTCGTAGTTTTTCTCGTCGTAGAGCACGCGCAGGCGCCCGCCCTCGTCCTGCTGCCACTCGTCGTTCATGTAGATCAGCATGGTCATGACCTTGGACGGGCCGTCCGTGTGGATGGCGCCGTATTTCGGCTGCGACTTCTTCATGATGGTGGTCAGGCGCGGATAGGGGTGCAGATCGATGCCGAACTTCTTCGACAGCTCCTCGGTCAGCTCCGGACCCTCGAGCTCGTCGATGAGCTGCTTGAAGCGCCCCTGGAGCTTGACCTCGTCCACGGTGAGGTAGCCGGGCTTGTCGATGGCGGGAAAGTCCCGCCGCAGCTCGTCGATCTTGTCCTGCTTCAGGACGCCGGATGCGAGAAGATAATCGTAAGGCTCGTTCGAGCGGTCGGCGTTGCGGACAGCTGTCAGGTCGACCAGTTCCATGGTCATTTCCCCTTGGTGCGTGTTCTCTTGCGGGTTGGACAGTAGCGCAGCGAATGGCACTGTAAACCCATCTTGGCGATGGGATACAGCGACGCACGCGCCCGCCCGCCCGTTTCACATGATTTCGATGACCGGATCCATGTTGAGAAGCTTGCCCAGCCCCCGCAGGCGGCCCGACAGGCGCTCGTTGGCGAGCGGCTCCAGATGGGCCGGCAGACGCAGCACGATCTGGCTGCCCCGGGCCGTGAGGGGCGCCTCGGGCAGCACGCCCTCCATGGCGACCGAGACCGGATAGGCGACCCGCATCAGGGCGGCGAGCAGCCGGGCGCGTTCCAGGAGGCGCGGACCGGCGAGCGTCTTGATGCGCGAGCTGACCTTGTCGGGAGACAGGCCCTCGTGCCGGAAGAAGATCGACAGGGCGAGATAGGCGCGGCCCGGATGGTCGAGCCCGGCGAAGGCCCCGTAGGCGATCAGGTTGAGGCTCTGCTCGCCCCGGTAGTCCGGGTGGGCACGCCAGCCGATGTCGGCCAGGAGGCAGGCGGCGCGCCGGAGCCGGGTGTCGTATTCCGTTTCCGGCAGGCCCAGGCTCCGAATGAAGGCCTCGGTCCATTGGCACAGCTCCACCCCGTGGCGGGGCGAGCGGGAGCGCAGGAGATTGAGGTCGCTGGCGGCGGCGAGCAGAGGATCGCGCTCGCGCGTTTCGGGATCGAGCCGGTCGAACAGCACGCCCTCGCGCACGCCGAAGGCCGAGATGGCCACCTCGACCGGCTGGCCGAGCCGGATGATCTCCTCCAGCAGGATGGCCCCGTAGGCGAGCAGCGGTCGGCGGGCCTCCGAGACGCTCTCGATGTCCTTGAGGGTCTTGGCATCGGCCTCCTCGACGAGACGCAGGAAGTCGAGCCCGTCGTCGGGGTCGATGAGATAGCCGTGCATCACGTGCAGCGGGTAGTCCCGCGCCGCCTGGTGCAGCCGCGCCAGGGCGCGCCAAGTGCCGCCGACCGCGTAGAACGTGCGGCCATGGAGGTTCTCGAGGTATTCGGGAGCGCGTTCCAGGGTCTCGCGCACGATCCTCTGGGCCCGCTTCAGCGAGCCGCCGCTGAGATCCTGCAGGGCGAGACCGCCCAGGGGCATGGTGACCCCCTGCCCGACCTGCGAGCCCTGGACCTCCACGAGTTCCAGGCTGCCGCCGCCCATGTCGCCGACGATGCCGTCCGGCTCATGGAAGCCCGCGACGACGCCGAGGGCCGAGGCCCTCGCCTCCTCCGCGCCGGAGAGCAGGCTGATCGGCCGGCCGCAGGCCCGGGCGGCCGCCTCCAGGAAGGCCGGACCGTTGGAGGCGTCGCGCGCGGCGGCGGTCGCCAGGACGAAGACCTCGGACACCTGCATCGTGTCGCAGAGGACCCGGAACCGGTCGAGCGCCCGCAGGGCCCGGTCGACCGCCTCGTCGTCCAGACGGCCGGTGGTCGCCACATGGCGTCCGAGGCCGCAGAGGACCTTTTCGTTGTAGATCGGCGTGACGGCGCGGGAGAGGCCCTCGTAGGCCACGAGGCGCACCGAGTTCGACCCGATGTCGATGATGGCCACGGGACGGCCGATCTTGAGCCGTCCCTGAGCCTCCTGGCTTACGGCCTGCATGTCAGCGCTGCCCGCGCTTGGCGAGCGCTTTGGGGCTGGAGGTCTTGAGGGATTTGCCACGGCCCGACAAACTCGGATTTGTCATGAAATACTTGTGAGCGTTGAATGGTTCCTCGCCCTTGGCGGGCACCACCCGCTGGCTCGAGCCGTCGGGAAGCACCGTCCAGCTCTGCTCGTTGTCGAGGAGGTTGGCGAGCATGATCTGGTCGAGTACCTGCTGGTGCACGGTCGGGTTGAGGATCGGCATCAAGGCCTCGACGCGGCGGTCGAGGTTGCGCGACATGAGATCGGCGGACGAGATGTAGACGTGCGCCTTGGTGTTCGGCAGCGCCTGCCCGTTGCCGAAGGCATAGATGCGGGTGTGCTCCAGGAAGCGCCCGACGATGGACTTGACCCGGATGTTCTCCGACAGGCCCCTGATGCCGGGCCGGAGGCAGCAGATGCCGCGCACGATGAGATCGACCTGAACGCCCGCCGCGCTGGCGTCGTAGAGGGCGTCGATGATCTCGGGATCGGTCATGGAATTGCACTTGCCCCAGATCGCGCCGGGCCGCCCCGCCCTGGCGTGCTCCACCTCCTCGGCGATGTGCTCGAGCAGGCGCTTCTTGAGGTTCAGCGGCGAGACCGCCATGCGCTCAAGCTCGGCCGGCTCCGCATATCCGGTCACGAAGTTGAAGATGCGCGACACGTCCCGGCCGATCACCGGGTCGGCGGTGAAATAGGACAGGTCGGTGTAGATGCGCGCGGTGATCGGGTGGTAGTTGCCCGTCCCCACATGGCAGTAGGTGATGAGCTGGCTGCCCTCGCGACGCACGACCATCGACAGCTTCGCGTGGGTCTTCAGCTCGATGAAGCCGAACACCACCTGGGCACCGGCGCGCTCCAGGTCGCGGGCCCAGCGGATATTGGCCTCCTCGTCGAACCGGGCCTTGAGCTCCACGAGGGCGGTCACGGACTTGCCGGCTTCCGCGGCTTCCGCCAGCGCCGCCACGATCGGGGAATCCGACGAGGTCCGGTAGAGGGTCTGCTTGATCGCCACCACGTTTGGGTCCCGCGCGGCCTGGCGCAGGAACTGCACCACCGCGTCGAAGGATTCGTAGGGGTGGTGAACGATGATGTCCTTCTCGCGGATCGCCGCGAAGCAGTCGCCGCTGTGCTCGCGGATGCGTTCGGGGAAGCGCGGATTGTAGGGCTTGAACTTCAGGTCGGGGCGTTCGAGCGCGACGAGCTGCGACAGGTCGCGCAGGCCCATCATGCCCTCGACCACGAAGACCTCGTCGCTCGACACTTCCAGCTCCTCGGCCACGAAGAGGCGCAGATCCTCGGGCATGGCCGCCTCGACCTCCAGGCGGATCACGCTGCCCCGGCGGCGCTGCTTGAGGGCCGTCTCGAACAGGCGCACCAGATCCTCGGCCTCCTCCTCCACCTCGATGTCGGAGTCACGGATCACCCGGAAGGCGCCCTGCCCCTGGACCTCGTATCCTGGGAACAGGCGGCTCGTGTAGAGCACGATCATCTGCTCGAGGGCGATGAACCGGGTGGCGCCGGTCTCGGCGAAATCCGGCAGGCGGATGAAGCGCTCGGCGCGCGACGGCAGGCGGATCAGGGCGTTCAGCACCTTGCCGTCGCTCTGGCGCACCAGCTTCAGGGCGATGGAGGAACCCAGATTCGGGATGAACGGAAAAGGATGCGCCGGATCGATGGCGAGCGGCGTCAGGACCGGGAAGACGTGGTTGAGGAAGTAATCCTCGAGCCAGGAGGCCTCCGCCTTGGTCAGGCCGGAGCCTTCCGTCAGAACGATGCCCTCCTCCAGCAGGGCGTCGCGCAACTCGCGCCAGCGCCGCTGCTGGTCGGATGCGAGGTTCGACACGGCGACCGCGATCTTGGCGAGCTGCTCCTGCGGAGTGAGCCCGTCCTGCGATGTCGTGGCGACGCCCGAGCGCACCTGCCCGATCAGGCCGGCGACGCGGACCATGAAGAACTCGTCGAGGTTGTCGGCTGAGATCGACAGGAAGCGCAGTTGCTCCAGGAGCGGATGGTTGCGGTTCGAGGCCTCCTCGAACACCCGCCGGTTGAACTGCAGCCAGGACAGCTCGCGGTTGATGAAGCGCTGCGGAAACTTCCGGAGCACCGCCCCGTCGAGCTCGATGTCCGGCGGCGCCTTGGGCAACGGGGCCTCGCTGACGGTCTCCACCTCCTTCAGGGCAATCGCGCTGCGCACTTCGACCTCCGCCGCTTCCTTCTTCGGCGACCGTTTTGCTCTGGGCTTCGTGACGGTTTCACGACGGTTCGACAACGCGGCGTTGATGTCAGGCTTCACTCGCTCTCATCCATTTCCTGTGCGGCGCCAAGGATCTCCGCGGCGATCGTTCGTGACACGCGCCGGCCCCGGCTCAGGGCCTCCCGGTCGAGGAGCGCCACGAGCTCGGATGCCTTTGCCAAAGACCGTTCGATCCGCAGGGCAATATAATCGACAACGGAGGTGTCGACCACGAGTTGCCTGTCGACGAAGAGCTTCACCAGGACGGCTTTGAGCAGCGCATCGTCCGGCGCCTCCAGCGAGACGCTCGGCGCGAGGCGCAGGCGCGACAGGAGATCCGGCGTCCGCAGGGACCAGCGGTCGGGCGGTGTCTCGCAGGTGATCAGCAGGGAAGCCTTCTTCTCGCGCGCCAGGTTCAGGAGATGGAACAGGGCCGCCTCGTCCCGTTCGCCCCGGTCCATGTCCTCGATGGCGAGCGCGCCGTTCGAGACCAGATGCGGGACCTTGTCCTGGGTGATGCCGGAAGCGTCGATGGTCCAGGCGCGGGCGTTCGTCGCCCAGATCGACGCGAGATGGCTCTTGCCGCTGCCGCGGGGTCCGACGAGGAGCAGGATCGTGTCCGGCCAGTCGGGCCAGCTCTCGATGAGGCCGTAGGCCTGCTCGTTCGACGGGCTGACGAGGAAGTCCTCGGCGCCGAACCGGGGATCGAGCGGAAGATCGAAGGCGAGCTGCTTGGGCGTCTCACGCATCGAGGTCGACCTTCTCGGGCTCGACCTTCGGTTTCAGGATCACCGGCTCGGTCCCGCGATAGAGGGGGCTCGCCAGGTACTGCCGCAGGGCAAAGCGCGCCACGACTCCCACGGCGGCCGCGAGCGGGACCGCGAGCAGCAGGCCGACGAAGCCGAAGAGCGCGCCGAAGGCCACGAGGGCGAACATGAGCCAAACCGGATGCAGACCGACGGAATCGCCCACCAGCTTCGGGGACAGAATGTTGCCCTCCACGAACTGGCCGAAGATGAAGATGCCGAGCGTCGCGGCGATCATGGTCCAGTCCGGCCAGAACTGCACGATGGCGACGCCGACCGACAGGATGAGGCCGGTGAGCGAGCCCACATAGGGGATGAAGCTCAGGATGCCCGCCGTCATGCCGATCAAGGCGCCGAAATTGAGCCCGATCAGCGCCAGGCTCACCGCATAGAAGGTTCCCAGGATGAGGCAGACCAGGGCCTGGCCGCGGACGAAGCCCGCGATCGCCCGGTCGATGTCGCGGGCGATGGCCCGGATCGTCTCCCGGTGCTTCATCGGCATCCACGAATCGACCGTCCGGACCATGCGGTCCCAGTCGACGAGCATGTAGAAGGCGACGACCGGGGTCACCACCAGCAGGGAGAAGATGCCGATCAGGGCCTGCCCGCCGGACCACAATCCCTGCAGGAAGGCCGTCACCCAGGCGATGCCCTGGCTGATGAGGTTGCCCACGGAGGGCGGGGTCGCCGGCAGGGCATCCTCGATCCCGAGCTTGCGGATCAGCGGACCGAGCTGCTCGGCCCCGAGCTCCTGAAGCCGCGCCACATAGCCCGGCAGCCGCTCCACGAAGGCCCCCACCTGCTGGGCCGCGAAGGGCACCAGGATCATGAGGGCCACGATGAAGACCAGGACGAACAGGACCAGGATCAGCAGGCTCGCGCCCAGGCGCCCGATGCCGACCTTCTGCAGCCGGTCGGCCAGGGGATCGAGCAGATAGGCCAGCGCGAAGCCCGCCACGAAGGGCAGCAGGATGCCCCTCAGGACGAACAGCAGCAGAACCGCCACGACCAGCGCCGCAATCCAGAACCCGATCTGCCGTTGGACCGTCATCGGTACTCCATAGCTGCCAATTCTGGCCTTCAGGTGGTCATGTGCCGCAGCCAGCCCCCGAGATAGGCACCGGCGGACGCTATGGTCAAGGTGGCGACCAACACCATGGCGACCTCGTCGAACCCCGCGAGATCCACCCCGAAGGCATTCGCCGCAAGGGCATAGGCGGCAAAGGCGATCTGCGCCCCGGTGTTCAGCTTGCTCACGAGGAGCGGCTTGATCTCCACCGGACGGCTCATGATCCAGGACAGGAGGATCGCCGCCACGATCATCACGTCCCGCGACACGACCACGATGGCGAGCCAGCTCGGGATCGCCCCCACGATGGCCAGCGTCACGTAGATCGAGACCAGCAGCGCCTTGTCGGCGATCGGATCGATATAGGCGCCGAACTCGCTCTTCTGGTTGAAATGGCGGGCGATGAACCCGTCGATCCCGTCCGAGACCCCGGCCACGACGAAGAGCACGAAAGCCGTGCTCCACCGGTGCTGCATGATCATGACGATCACGATGGGCACGATGATCAGCCGGCCGATGGTGATGATGTTCGGAATGGTCATCCGCCCGATGATGGCCGGTCGAGGCGCGGAGTTCAATCGTCGGGTCGGCAGGATGGGGATCATGGGCACCTCTCCCGGTCATGACCGGACCTATCCCGGCCACCCCGCTTCCGTCACCGGGCCCGCCGCGTCCTGGCCGGGCCTGTCCCGGCCATCCCGATCGGAAAGGCATCCCACCTCGAACAAGGGGTTTTCCCGCACGAGCCTGGCGATATCAGGACGGAGGTCCTGGGCCGCCGTCGACCCGCCGCACGGGGACAAAATTCGCCGGAGCGGGAACCTTAGCCTTTTGTGGCCGTCATTCCTGGGAGGCCTTCATCGACGACACGGCCGACCCGGGGAGACCGACCGATGCGAGAATGGATCACATTCGCCTGCCTGCTCCTGGGAGCGACCGGCATCGCCGCTCCCGCCGCGGGCGCGGAGGTCTCCATCGCGGTGAACAAGACGACCCAGCGCATGACCGTGTCGGTGGACGGCGTCGAACGCTACGCGTGGCCCGTCTCGACGGGAACGATCGACTACTCGACTCCCACCGGCGCCTTCACGCCCTCGCGCCTGGCGAGGGAGCACTATTCGCGGGAATGGGACGACGCGCCGATGCCGCACTCGATCTTCTTCACGGATTCCGGTCACGCCATTCATGGCAGCCGCGCCACCGGCCTTCTGGGCTCCCCCGCATCGCATGGCTGCATCCGGCTGTCGCCGACCAATGCCCGTCTCCTTTTCGCCCTCGTCGAGGCCGAAGGCCCGGCCAACACGAGGATCGAGATCACCGGATTCGACCCGATCGGGACGATCGTCGGCGGCAGGAACGGGACCCGGCTCGACTCCAGCCGGCTCACCAGCTTCGATCCTCTCACGGACGGGATCATGTCAGGCGGCGGTCCAATCCGGCGAAGCGCGGTCGGACGACAGCCCTAGCGCATCGTGCGGCGCCAGAGGGCCGCTCCAACGAGGCCCTCTTCACCAAGAGGAGCCATGGTGCGGCCGAGAGGACTCGAACCTCCACGGGTCTCCCCGCTACCACCTCAAGGTAGTGCGTCTACCAATTCCGCCACGGCCGCGCTCCCATCGGCTAGCGGATCGGGGCGCCGACCGCAAGCCCCGGCCTTGCGCTCCGGGGGTGCCGATCACATCTGCGACAGAACCCCACCCATCACGACGAGAGGCTGCCGATGAACGACCCGTGCGGATCGCATGCGACTCCTCGCGACGACGACGCTCTGGACGACGCGGCCTTCGCGCGGGACGGCCTGGCGGAGGAACTCGCCCTCCTGGCCTCGGCGCTGGAGGGACACGGGTGCCCCTGCGTGGCGGCGACATTCCGCCAGGCGGCCCGGCGGCGCCGGGTGCAGACCCTCCTCGAGACCGCCCTGGCTCGCGCGGCCCGGGTCGTCTAGCGCATCGGACATGAAAAGGGGGCCCACTTTCGGGTCCGATGCTCCACTCTTGGCAGGCGCATCGTTGAGTGCGGCCCCGAAGGGCCGCGTCAGCGACCCGCTTTCGACCGCACGATGCGCTCGGCAGTCTTCCGACCGAGGTCATCGGGACAAGCCCGGTGATGACGTGGGAGGGTGACCATCGGAGTAGCGCGACCTTTCCACGTCATGGCCGGGCTTGTCCCGGCCATCCCGATCGGAAGGGCGCGGCGCCTCTCGTACCGGGATCACCGGGACGAGCCCGGTGATGACGTGGAGGATGAGATACCCGGCTCGCACCACCCTCCTCGTCATGGCCGGCCGTTCATCACCCGCGTCTCGCCGGCCATCCCGATTGGGCGATGCTCCCAACTTGGAGCGGCGCATCGTTCGTGGAGGACCTAGAGGCTCACGAGGGGGGCCCGCTTTCGTTCGCACGATGCCTAGCGACCGCTTAGGAAGAGCGGCGCGGTCGGGGTTCGCGCTCCTGCATTCGCCAGGCTCACAAAAAAGCCGTCGATGTTTCGGAAGGACCCCGCTCCGCATCGACCATCATGGGGGTACGAGGTCCTTGAGCACCGGCATCGTCGCGACTGCAATCGTCCTGATCATCGGCTACGTCATCGTGTCGAGGATCGTCGGCCTGGCGTTCCGCCTCGTGGTTCCCCTGGTCCTGATCGTGCTTCTGGGGGGAGCCGGCGTGTTCTCGAGCCTGATGCCGGGGCACTCCGCCGCTGACCCCTATGCGCCCTACGGAGAGGCCCAGCATCGCTCTGCCGCCGACATCGGAGACCTGCGCCTGCGCGACATCGCCGACATGGCGGTCGACGCGGTCCGCTCCGTGCTCCGGGGCAGCCTCGCCCTGCTGAATGGCATCTCCGAATCCGAGCGGGGGCAGGAGCCGCGCTGGCCGGACGAGCCGGAACACACCCGGCGGGGCGAGCCCTATGGGCCCCGGTCCGGCTTCGCCGACGACCCGCGCCGGGACGAACCACGGCCCCGGTGGTGACCGGGCCGGAACAGAATCCCGATCAGATCTTCCGACTGAGGAAGCGCGACCCCGCAAGCGCAAAGCGCCACGGCCTGTCGGTGGCGCGCGTGATCCCGATCCTCGACCCCGCGGTCACCAGAGCCGGGACCTTCCGGCCGAAGACCCGGAAGGGCGCCCGGTCCAACGGCAGCCCGTTATGGGCGATCGTCACGCCCAGGGCCTGACAGAGACGGCCAGGACCCGAGCAGAGAAGGCGAGGATCGTCGAGCCCTCGCCGCGCCATCATCGTCTCGAGGCCGTCGGCGGGCTCCAAGGCCCGGATCAGGACGGCGCTCCCCGGCAGGCAGACGACGTTCAGGCACCAGTGGATCCCGTAAGACCGGTACACGTAGGCATGCCCGGCCGGCCCGAACATGGCTGCGTTGCGCACGGTCGGGCCGCAGAAGCTGTGCGAGGCCGGATCGTCGCCCGTATAGGCCTCGGTTTCGACGATCACCCCGCCGATTCCGTCGACGAGCAGAGTCGCCCCGACGAGATCCTGGGCGACCGCGACGGCATCGCGGGCGAAGAACGCGGGCGACAGGATCGCGTCCTTCCGCAGTGTCTTCGGGACGGGCACCGGTTCACAGGCCTTCCTGAGCCCGGATCCGGTCATAGGCCGCCCGGACCGTCCCCCGGCCGTAGCTCCGCTCCAGCCGGCGCACGGTGAAATGCCCGCGGGCCAGGGTCTGGAAATGATCGATGAAGGCGGCGTTGACGGCCGCGCCGCCGATCGCCCCGATGACCGGCACCGCCTGGGCGGCGACCTTCTGCGACACGGCCACTCCGAACCGGGCTCCGATCTGGGTCAGCAGGCGCAGGATGGCCGAGGTGCTCTCGTCGACGACGCCGCGCCCGGCCATCTGCTGCAGGGCGCGGGTGACGGACTTCGCCATGGCGGCCCGTACGGCGAAGTAGCCGGCTTCGTGCAGGTTGTCCGAGCCGGAATGTCCGCCCAGGGCGAAGACCTGGACGCAGGCCAAAGCCGTCTCGGGATCCGCGAGGTCCTCGCCCTCGCTCTGGGCGATGCGGGCGATCGACCGCAGCATGATCGTGGTCGACACCGGAAGCTCCACCAGCACCGCCGAGATGCCGAGCGCCCCGCCCATGGCCCCGGACAGGACCGCCAGCGCCTTGTGGACGCGGGTCTCGGGATCCCTGCCCTCTTTGGGAATCGTCCTGAGCGCATAACGCAGGGCACGGGTGAGCGCCGTCTGGGTGGCCTTCGAGATCACGTCCGAGACCGGCACCGGAAGCGCCTGCCCGAGCAGTTCGACCGGCCGACCGGCCAGGGCCGAAAGCCGAGCCACGTAGCTCGGCCCCTCGAGGGCGAGCACGGCCTGCCGCAGCGCCTCGCGGTCCTCGTCCGAGAGGGCGATCTCCGGCGGCGCGGCGTGGTATGCGGTCGAGGGCGGCGGTGTCTGGGGTCGAAGGTCCTGGCTCATGCCCTCTAATTGGGGATTCCCGGCCGCTTCGAACAGCCCGCAACCCTTCGACTCAGCTTGGCGTTGATCTGCGGGGCTGGAGGAGCCGATGTCGATCAGATCTGCCGCGGCCGTCGTTTCCGTGCTGATGGCGCAAGTCGCCGCGGCGCAGCCCGTGCCGCCTCTGCCGCCCCCGAGGCCGATCGAGACGCCTTCTCCCGCGCCCGCTCCGGCGCCCCCTCCTGCACCACGGCCAGAGGCACCTCCGGCGCCGACTGCGGGCGGGCCGCCAGCCGTGCCGGCACCTGACGATTGCCTGGCCGGCCTCCAGGCGGCCGGGTTCGAGATCGAGCCTGCGGAGCCGCCCCAGGTCTCGAACGAGCTCTGCCGGATCGACACCCCGGTGCGGCTCAAGGCCGTGCCGGTTCCGACGAAGGCGGAGACAACCGTCCGGCTCGCCAATCAGCCGGTCCTGGCCTGCCGATTCGCCGGACCGTTCGGGCATTGGATCGGCGATCTCGTCGCCCCGCTCGTCGCCGGCATCAAGGGGAGCGACCTGAAGGCCGTCCAGACCGGCCCCGGCTTCGAGTGTCGCAACCGGAACCGGGCCACCACGGGCAAGCTCTCGGCCCATGCGCAGGGGCTCGCGATCGACATCGCCGGCTTCGAGCTCGCCAACGGGATGACCCTGCGGATCAGGCCCGAACCCGACGCCGCGCCTGATCCGGCGCTCGCAGCCCTACGGACAGCAGCCTGCGGCTGGTTCACGACGATCCTCGGCCCCGGCTCGGACGAGGCGCACCATGACCACCTGCACGTGGACATCGAGCAGCACGGATCGAGCGACCGTTACCGCATCTGCCAATAGGCGACAGTCGCGGCTCGGATCGCCTGAACGTGAACGGAGATCTCGAGGGTTCTCCCCCTGGAGGTCCCGACACTGTGATATCCCGGCAATCCCGTGACCTCACCCTGTCCACGAACGATCGCGAGCAGCGCCATGACCCAGCACCTGAAGATCGACTTCGTCTCCGACGTGGCCTGCCCGTGGTGCGTGATCGGCCTGCGGGGGCTCGAGCAGGCGCTCGCCAATGCCGCGGACGCGGTGGCGGCCGACATCACCTTCCAGCCATTCGAACTCAATCCGGGAATGCTGCCTCCAGGGCAGAACCTGGTCGAGCATATCATGGAGAAGTACGGCTCCACGGCCGAGCAGTCGGCCGCCAGTCGCGCGATGATCCGAGCGCGGGGCGCCGAGGTCGGCTTCCCGTTCAACATGACGGAGGAGAGCCGGATCTACAACACGTTCGATGCCCACCGCCTGCTCCACTGGGCGGGGATCGTCGGACGCCAGCGGGCGCTGAAGCACACCCTGTTCAAGGCGAACTTCACCGATGGCGCGAACGTGTCGGACCATGGAGTTCTCGTGGATGCCGCCGTCACGGCCGGCCTCGACGGCGACGAGGCGCGCGAGATTCTGGCGTCGGGACGCTATGGGGAGCAGGTCCGCGGCGCCGAGCGGGAGTGGATCTCCCGCGGCATCCGCTCGGTGCCGGCCATCGTGATCAACGGAACTTGGCTGATCTCCGGCGGCCAGCCGGCCGGTGCCTTCGAGCAGGCCCTGCGCGGCATCGCCGCCGAGCTTGAGCGAGCCTCGACCGGCGCGTGACCACGCGCGGGTTGCGGATGTCGCCGCGGCTTTGAGCCTCCGCGGGCCCTGTGGACAGGCTCAGTCCCGACGCCCATTCCGATGAAGGCGCTCACCAGCGCTGATGCACATGAGGACGGATCAGACGGTCGTAGATGCTCCTGGCGGCCTCCATCTGGCCCGCCGTCAATTCAGGCCATTCAGCCGCTCGCGCATTCGAGACCGCCTGATCGGGATTGCGCGCCCCTGGAATCACCACCGACACCGCTTCGTTCATCAGGATCCACCGTAGCGCGAACTGCGCCATCGGCACGGTACCGGCCACTGTCCGCAACTCCTCGACGGCCTTCAGGCCGACCTCGAAGGGGACGCCCGAGAACGTCTCGCCGACATCGAACGCCTCTCCGTGCCGGTTGAAGGCTCGATGATCATCCGCCGCGAACTGACTGCTGGCGCTCAACTTTCCCGTCAGCAGGCCGCTGGCGAGCGGCACCCGGGCGATCACCGCCACTTGGCGCTCCCGAGCCAGCCGGAAGAACAGCTCGGCCGGGCGCTGGCGGAACAGGTTGTAGATGATCTGCACGCTTGCGATCGGATATTCGAGCGCCTTGATGGCCTCCTCGACCTTTTCGACGCTCACGCCGTAATGCCTGATCTTGCCTGCCTGGACCAACCGGTCGAGGGCCTCGAACACCTCCGGCCGGTAGTAGACTTCCGTGGGCGGGCAATGCAGCTGCACCAGGTCGAGCGCCTCGGTCTCCAGCCGTTCCAACGAACCTTCGACAAAGCGCGTGAGCGCGTCGGCCGTATAGGCATCCGCGACATGAGGGTTCAGCTGACGACCGGCCTTCGTCGCGACGATCACGTCATCCTGGCGTCTTTGCTTCAGAACGCGCGCGATCAACCGTTCGGACCGGCCGCCGCCATAGACGTCGGCCGTATCGATGAAGGTGACGCCGGCATCGAGGGCCGCCTGGAGGGCCGCTTCGGCATCCTGCTCGGAGACGTTGCCCCAGCTGCCGCCAATGGCCCAGGCGCCGAAGCCGATCTCTCCAACCCGCTGACCCGTCCTGCCAAATGAGCGCTTCTTCATGAGGGTGATATCCTGGCTGATGGAAACGAGAAGGCCTACAGCATCGGCCTCGAAAGTGAACCCACTTTCCGGGCCGATGCCGATTTTCTTGAGCAGCGCATCGTGCGGGTCACCAGCGTGGCCCGCTTTCGTCCGTCCGAGGCTCTAGGAGCAGTGAGGCTCATCGTCCGGGCCCCTGTCTTGATCGCTCGGACGGATGGCCACCTCTTCGTCATCACCGGGCCGTCCAATCCACCACCACGTCATCACCGGGCTTGTCCCGGTGATCTCGATTGTTTGAGGCGCGGCGCTTTTCCGCATCGGGATGGCCGGCACAAGGCCGGCCATGACGTGGGGAGGGTATCATCACCCGCTCACACCACCCTCTCACGTCATCACCGGGTCTGTCCCGGTGATCCCGGTCGCAAGGCCGGCACGGGAGTGAGCTCGTACGCGTTCGAGAATGGTGTCAGCAGAAGTCGAAGTCGCAGCCCTCGTCCGCCTGCAACACGGTCCTGAGATAGAGGCCCCAATATCCTCGCTTCTCTTCGGACAGGTGACGCGGCGGCTGCCATTCCTGAGCGCGGCGCGCGAGCTCGTCTTCATCCACGAGAAGCTCGAGGCGCCGCTCGGGCACATCCAGTCGGATCAGGTCTCCGCTGCGCACGAGGCCTAGCGGGCCGCCGGTCGCGGATTCGGGCGCGACGTGGAGCACGATCGTCCCGAAGGCGGTGCCGCTCATGCGCGCGTCTGAGATCCGGACCATGTCCGTCACGCCCGCCTGGGCGAGCTTCTTCGGGATCGGCAGATAGCCGGCCTCGGGCATCCCGGGGGCTCCTTTCGGGCCTGCATTGCGCAGGACGAGAACGTCGTCCGCCGACACGTCGAGCTCCGGATCGTCGATACGGGCGACGAGATCCTCCACCGACTCGAACACGACCGCGCGGCCGGTATGCCGCAGAAGCTCGGGCGATGCCGCCGAGTGCTTGATCACCGCCCCGAGAGGCGCGAGATTTCCGCGTAGGACAGCCATGGCACCGGCCCGTTTGAGAGGATTGTCCAGGCTCCGGATGATCGTCTGACCGGGCACGTCCTCGGCGCGGTCGGCGATGGCCCCGATGGTCGCGCCGGTGACCGTGACGGCCTCCAGATCGAGGTGATCGCGCAGTTCCTGCAACAGGCGGGGAACACCGCCGGCCCAGTGGAAATGCTCCATGTACTTGGCACCCGAGGGTTTCAGGTCGACGAGCACGGGAACCTCGCGCCCGATCTGATCGAACTCGTCCAGGTCGATCTTGATGCCGCGCCGGCGGGCGATCGCCGCCAGATGCACCAACCCGTTGGTCGAACCGCCGATGGCCTGCAGCACCACCATGGCGTTGCGGAACGCCGCCTCGGTCAGGAGCTCGCTGGGTCGTATCCCGCCCTGCGCCAACGCGACCGCCTGGCGGCCGCTCGCCTCGGCGGCACGGATCCGGTCGGCATGGGTGGCCGGAATCGAGCCGGTCCCCGGCAGGGCGATGCCGAGCGCCTCGACGAGGCAGCCCATGGTGCTTGCGGTGCCCATGACCATGCACGTCCCCTGGGTCGGGGCCAGACGGCCGCTGACGACCTCCACCTCGTCCTGGTCCATGAGTCCGGCCCGGTGCTGCCCCCAGAGGCGGCGGCAATCGGTGCAGGCCCCCAGCATCTCGCCCTTGTGATAGCCGACCAGCATCGGACCCGTGATCAGTTGGATCGCCGGGACGTCGGCGCTCGCGGCCGCCATGAGCTGCGCCGGCACGGTCTTGTCGCAGCCTCCGATCAGCACGACCGCATCCATCGGCTGGGCTCGGATCATCTCCTCCGTGTCCATGGCCATGAGGTTGCGCAGGAACATGCTGGTCGGGCTGGCGAAGGATTCGTGGATGGAGATCGTCGGGAACTCCATCGGCAGTCCGCCGGCCAGCATGACGCCCCGTTTCACCGCCTCGATCAGGCGAGGCACGTTCCCGTGGCAGGGATTGAAGTCACTGAAGGTATTCGTGATTCCGACGATGGGACGTTCCAGCGCATCGTCGGAGAAGCCAGCCGCTTTGATGAAGGCCTTGCGCAGGAACAAGGAGAAGCCGGGATCGCCATAGCTGGTGAGACTGCGCCGCAGGCCGAAGGCGGAAGGCTTGGGATCATTGCTCATGACGAGAGATCATTGACGTGCTAACAAGATTGTCAACAATAATGTTGAGGCGAAAGCGAGGGCCGTATGGATGGTGGGGAACGTCGGGCATCGACCGATCGCGTGAGACTGGTCGCCAATGCCCTCGAGGAGGAAATCGTCCTCGGGTGGCTGCAACCGCGGGAGAGACTGATCGAGGAGGACATCGCGACTCGTTTCGACGTCAAGCGGCATGTGGTGCGCGAGGCGATCGCCGAACTCGAACGCATGGGGTTGGTCGAGCGCGTTCAGAACAAGGGCGCGACAGTGCGCATGCTGAGCCCGACCGATGTCCGCCAGATCTATTTCGTCCGGGAGGCCTTGGAGACCCTGGCGGCACGGGAGATCCCGCTGCCACCCCGGCCGGAGACGATCGCGACCCTGGTCGAAATCCACCAGCAGCATTCGGCCGCTGTCGAGCGCGGCGATGCCCGGGCTGCCTTCAGGGCGAACATGGCCTTCCACACTGCGCTCTTCGGAGCCTGTGGCAATCCGCACCTGATCGAAGCGATCCGGACCCTCGCGCAGAAGGCTCACGGAGTGCGCTCCTACACGGCGGCGAATCCCATGCTCCTCGCCAGGGCCAGGGACGACCATCGAGCGATGATCGAGGCTCTCGAAGCGTCCGATCGGGAAAGGCTGGTCGAGCTTTGCCAGGACCACCTCAGGCCGTCCCGGGAAGCGTACCTTGCCGCCCTCGAGCAACGCTTCGGCAGGACTGGATGATGCTCACGATCGATGAGACCACACCGTGATGATGAGGCTCGTCAGAGCGCGAGCGCATCAGGCGTCAGGTGCAGTCGCTTCTGCACGCCGGGCGATGCGCCGCATTCGGTCAGGAATCCCGGCTTTGCCCCGAGAAGCGGCCGTCCTGGGCCCATGTCCCGTCCTGGGCCCATGTCCCGTCCTGGGCCCATGTCCCGTCTCGCGACGAAAATGACCGAAACAATGATCCAACACAAGGGTGATCAACGATGGACCTTCAGCGCAACGCCTTCAAAGCCGCCCTCAAGGCGGAGAAGCTGCAGATCGGCCTCTGGAGCAGCCTCTGCAGCAACATCGTGGCGGAGATCATCGCCCAGAGCGGCTTCGACTGGATTCTTCTCGACATGGAGCATTCCCCGAACGAAGTTCCGGGGATCCTGAGCCAGCTTCAGGCCCTCGCCGGCGGAACCGCGACACCCATCGTGCGTCCGGCCTGGAACGATCCCGTCCTCATCAAACGTCTCCTCGATATCGGGGCACCGGCGGTTCTGATCCCGTTTGTTCAGAACGCCCAGGAGGCGGAGCAGGCCGTCGCGGCCTGTCGCTATCCTCCGGCGGGCATCCGCGGCATCACGTCGGTGAGCCGTCCGAGCGGCTACGGACGCCTGCCGGCCTACCTCAAGCAGGCCGACCAGGAGACGTGCGTCCTGGTGCAGATCGAGACCTCGCAGGCTCTTGGAGAGCTGGAGGCCATCGCCGGAGTCGAGGGTGTGGACGGCGTATTCATCGGACCGGCGGATCTGTCCGCATCCCTGGGCCATATCGGAAACCCTCAGCACCCCGAGGTACAGGCCGCCATTCGCGATGCCGTTCGGCGGCTTCGGGTCGTCGGGAAGCCGGCCGGCATTCTTGCCCCGCGCGAGGCGGATGCCCGGCGCTACATTGAATGGGGCTATCGGTTCGTTGCCGTCGGGTCCGATCTGGGGCTTCTGGTCAAGGGCGCCGACGACCTAGCGCAGAGCTTCCGATCGCAGCCCTCGGAGAGCACTCCGTCAGATGGCCGATGAGAGCCCGATTGGCGCCGGTCTGATGAAAATGTCCGGCCCTCAGTACGGCGCCGCCATGCATCGAGCGCATCCTGCGGACCCAGAGGGCCGCGTCGACGATGCGCCAGCCACGAGTGAAGCATCGTGCGAAAAAGTGGACCCGGTTTTTCGCGTCGAACGATGCGCCAGCCCGGAGTGGAGCATAGGGGCCAAAAATTGTTTTAAAGTTTTGGGGCCCTGGTTGGGGCATGAACATACGGTAGCCTCAAACCTCCATAAAACCGATTGTCTCGGATCGAGGGCAAGTGGATCCTCGTCCGGGTGCGAATGGCTCGCGGCCCGTCCGGCCGCGGAGGCGGAGACCGGGATGGAAGGATCGATCGGGAAGAACAAGCATCCCCTGACCCGGGAGGCTCTGCGGAACGGCTTCGTCGGCGAGATGATCGCACGTTCGGGAACCAACCTTCGGGTGCTCGGCGACGAGGAGCGGCGCCGATCCCTGGAGGAGACGCTCGCTGCCCAACCCAATCCTGGCGAGGATGTCTGGCTGTTCGGCTATGGTTCCCTGATCTGGAACCCGGCCTTCCATTATGCCGAGCGTCAACCCGTGCTGATCCGGGGGTGGCACCGCCAGTTCTGCCTGGCCACGCCCATCGGGCGCGGGACGCCGGAGCGCCCCGGCCTGGTTCTGGGACTGGATCGAGGAGGCTCCTGCAGAGGTGTGGCTTTTCGCATCCCGCGCTCCGAGGCGGAGACGGAACTCGAACTGGTCTGGCGGCGCGAGATGGTGACAGGAGCGTATGTGCCGCGCTGGGTCACGCTGACCAGCCCGGATCTGCCCCACGGCGCTGCCGGCATCGCCTTCACCATCAACCGGGCAGCGCCGAACTATGTGCGTCCGGTCTCGGAGGCCGACACGGCCCGGGTGATCGCCACCGCTCACGGGGCCCTCGGCTCATGCCGGGATTACCTCTTCGACACGATCCGTGGCCTCGAGGGGTTTCAAATCCACGACCACCACCTCGAAAGGCTTGCGCGGCTGGTGCACGAATACCGGGACTGAGCGATCGGAGGCCTTGAGCATCGCACGTGAAAGGTGGACTCGCCTTCGGGATCCGATGCTCACATCCTGAAGCGGCGCATCGTTCGGGGCGGACCCGCAGGACCGCGCGAGGCGCTCGGCGGTCTGCCGATCGCGCTCACCGGGACAAGCCCGGCCATGACGTGCGAGGGTGACCATCGCCTTGGCGCCCCCCTTCCCACGCCCCACCCACGTCATGGCCGGCCTTGTGCCGGCCATCCCGATCCGGTGAAACGCCGCGCCACAGACAAGCGGGATCACCGGGACGAGAGCATCGGACGGAAAAGTGGATCCGGTTTTCCGTTCTGACCGATGCCCTCATTCAAGAAGAAAGCATCGGATGGATCCCAAAAGTGCAAGTCCACTTTTGGGTCCGATGCTTGAACCCGGTGATGACGTGGTGGGTGGGATGGGCCGGTGCGAGCACCCTCCCACGATCACTCCCCCGTCATGGCCGGGCCTGTCCCGGCCATCCCGATTGTCCGATGCTCCCATCTTGAAGCGGCGCATCGTTCGGGACAGGGCCGCGCGAGGCGCTGGGTCGCCCTGCTTTTCGGGTCTACGAAGAGTTCGATTCGCCCTCCATCGGGCGGAGCCGGGCCCGTGGAGCCACCTTGCGGACCGAATTCGATCGGATGAAGAATCCCACGAAAAGCGGGACTTTCGGCACCATAGGTAAGTATTTGAATCGATTCAGGTTCAGGAAGATTATGAGTCAGGTATATGCAGGCGGCGAAAGCTCAATCGCGTCAGTCCCTTAGTCGCGGAATCCGCATAGAAGTCTGCGTGGTCCCGTATCGAACTCTGCGCTCGATCGCATTGGACTCGGCGTTGAAAAAGCGGGCCTCAACATAGGAGTCTGCGCAGCCGCGCATCGGACTCGGCGAAGCCATTGGGCTAAAGGCTTGTCGCTCAAGCCGAAAATTTCATGGCGCCTGCATCGAACTCTGCGCAGGCTCGAAGCCTCTCCGCCCGGAGGGCGTTCTCATCCCGTCTCGGACGGCGTTTTGATCGAAGCGTATCGAATTCTGCGCAGCTCCGGACGAACGGCCGGAATCCCACATTCTTCCGCTGCCCTGCGGGGCGTATTGAACTCTGCGTGTGACTGACCGGGATGCGCGACCGCGCCGGACATCGGCGAGAGCCGGTCTGTCTCCCTTGGTATCGGCCGACCCTGCCCGCGCCTGGGGCGATGAAAGCTCTGGATAACTCCCGATCTCCGGTCACCGCGAGGAACCCGAGGCCGGTTTCGGCGCGTTGCGAGTCCGCGAGCCATCTCCACGCCCGACGAGTCCAAGAGGCAATATGACCGCTGAAGACCATCTCGCCACGATCCGTGATGCCGATCTCCTGGAGGAGGTCGAGCGCGCCCGCGGTCATTTCATGTTCAAGACCATTGTCGAGCACATCGCCCATAAGCAGGAGCAGCGCGACGCCCAGCTGGCGAAGCAATCCGCCGTCGAGGCGCGACGCGCCGCGATGAGCCGAGATCAAAGGCGCCGCGATGCCGTGCGGGAGGTGATCGAGGCCGCGCCGAGTTCCCCGGAAAACATCCAGCACATTCACAGCGTTCTGGCGCTCTGCGGGCTCCCCTATCGCGAACCCAAGGGCGAGCGCGAGTTCTTCCGCGAGTATGGCCGGAACACGCTCAGCATCATGGCCGGTCGCCTGAAGAACCCGCGCACGGGCCAAATGGAGGTTCAGGGGCTGCCCTATGGGCCCAAGGCCCGTCTCGTCCTGCTTCACCTCTGCACCGAGGCCGTTCGCCAGCGCAGCGCCCGGATCGAGGTTGCAGACAGTCTCTCCGGCTTCATCAAGCAGATGGGCTTCCCCGTGACAGGGGGCGAGCGCGGGACGCTCCGGCAGTTCAAAGAGCAGTTGAACCGGCTGGCCGCCTGTACGATGCAGCTCGGCCTCTGGGACGGTGCGTCGCGGTCGAGCACGTTGAACGTTCCGCCGTTCCGTCAGCTCGACATCTGGCTGACCGGCAACTCCGATCAGGGCCTGCTGTGGTCGAACACGGTTCAGTTCCACGCCGACTTTTATGAGAACCTCATTCAGCACGCGCTCCCGGTCGACATCCGGGCCGCGCGGGCGTTCTCCGGCTCGGCCCGGAAACTCGACATGCTGTTCTGGCTCGGATACCGCCTGCGGACGGTGCAACGACCGTTGAAGCTGAGCTGGGACAATCTTCATCAGCAATTCGGCTCCGACAACGCCAGCATCCGGAGCTTCAAGCAGGCCTTCAAGGGGGACCTGGCTCATATCAAGGAAGTGTTTCCGCGCCTGCGCGTGTCGCTCGACGAAGGCGGGATGCTTCTGCTCCCGACGGACCCGAGCGAGCTTCTCGTCCAGCCCAGACGTCCGAAAGCGGAAAAGCTCAGCGCATCAGCCGCTTAGGAGCGCAGACTTCGATTCGGCCCGATCTCGAAAACCCGGGGCCACGGCTTCGATGAGGCGCCTGGAGCATCGGACGGAAAAGTGGATCCGGTTTTCGCTGACGCGGCCCGCTGGGTCCGTTCTGACCGATGCTCTCATTCAAGAAGAAAGCATCGGATGGATCCCAAAAGTGCAAGTCCACTTTTCACGTCCGATGCTTGAGCACGCTTCCGCTCAAACGAACCCGGCGAGAGCGTGCGGCACATAGGCCTCTTCCAGCTGCGCGATCTCCTCGGGGCTCAACGTCAGGGACAGGGCGGCTACGGCATCGTCCAGGTGCTGCGGCTTCGTGGCGCCGACGATCGGTGCGGTCACGACCGGCTTGTGCAGCAGCCAAGCCAGTGCCACCTGCGCCCGCGGAACGCCGCGCCGGGCCGCGATCTCGGCCACCCTCCCCACCACCCGGCGATCGGCCTCGGCGGTCGTGGCGTACAGCGACTTGCCGAATTCGTCCGTCTCCGAACGGGCACTGCTCTCATCCCAGTCGCGGGTCAGGCGACCGCGGGCAAGCGGGCTCCAGGGGATGACGCCGATGCCCTCGGCCTGGCACAGGCGCAGCATCTCCCTCTCTTCCTCGCGGTAGAGGAGATTGTAGTAGTTCTGCATCGACACGAAGCGCGTCCAGCCGTTCAGGTCCGCCGTGTAGAGTGCCTTGGAAAATTGCCAGGCATACATGGAGGAGGCTCCGATGTAGCGAGCCTTGCCGGCCTTGACGACGTCGTGCAGGGCCTCCATCGTTTCCTCGATGGGTGTCGCGTAGTCCCATCGATGGATCTGGTAGAGGTCGACATAATCGGTGCCGAGCCGACGCAGGCTGTTGTCGATCTCGGTCATGATGGCCAGGCGCGAGAGCCCCGCCCCGTTCGGTCCCGGGCGCATGCGTCCATGCACCTTCGTGGCGATCACCACCTCGTCCCGCCGGGCGAAATCCTTGAGCGCGCGGCCGACGATCTCCTCGCTCGTGCCGTCGGAATAGACATTGGCCGTATCGAAGAACGTGATGCCGAGCTCGAGCGCGCGCTTGATGAAGGGACGGCTCTGCTCCTCGTCCAGAGTCCAGGGGTGGTTTCCGCGACCGGGAACCCCGTAGGTCATGCAGCCGAGACACAGGCGGGATATTTCAAGGCCGGAGCGGCCGAGCCTCACATAATCCATGACAGTGTTCTCCTTGCATTCGTTGTGGCGGCACCGGCCCCGTCGCGGCCCGGACAGGACACAGGGGGCCCCAGGCCAATTCCCGAACGGGTGGACCAGTTATATGGCTCGTCGGGGGATCGACCAGCGGGCAACCGAGTGTCGGCAGACCTATTGAGGAAATGGGGGCGTCGCGGCCGGATGCCGGGCCTGGACGCAGGCCCTTCCCGAGGCCGCTCGTGCGGCCCTGCGGGTCCGCGTCCAACGGTGCGCCAGCCAGGAAAGGAAGCATCGGGTCCGATCCCGATATTGGGCCCACATTTCACGTCCGATGCTGTAGATACATCGTCGACAGCAGCCGATTGCGCACGCAGACAAGGAACGTCGACCATGGACATCAAGCGAGCCGGAGCGGAGCCGTCCGGCACGGGACCGCAGGAGTACTTCACCGGGACGGTGCGGATCGATCCCCTGTTCAGCCCGCCCGATCCGGCGCGGGTCGCCGGTGCCCTCGTGACGTTCGAGCCCGGCGCCCGCACCGCCTGGCACACGCATCCGCTCGGACAGACCCTCATCGTCATGACGGGCCTCGGCCTCGTTCAGCGCGAGGGAGGGCCGATCGAGGAGATCCGGCCCGGCGACGTGGTCTTGTTCCCTCCAGGCGAGAAGCACTGGCACGGCGCGTCTCCGACCACGGCCATGAGTCACATCGCCATCCAGGAGAAGCTCAACGGCTCGACCGTCGACTGGATGGAGCACGTCACCGACGAGCAATACGGGATGTCGGCCAGGGCACGGCCGGTCTGATCGGCGGCGAGACGCTCGAGGGGGGCCCGGTGTGGCGGCTCACCGGGTCGAGGACGCGCGACCCTGGGCGCCTTGAGCCGGAGCCAACCTCCCGGTTCAGAACAGCGAGATGCCGGTCAGAGCAGCAAGTCTGGTCATGAGCGCGTCCTGGAACACGGGATCGGACGCTTGCGCGGCCGGGGCCTGACGCTCGCGGTGGTACCAGTACCCACCGCCGACCCTTGCGGCCGGATCGTTGCTCACCGCGAGCCAGGTCTGGGTGCGATGCCCCTCTTCCAGATCGTCCGGCGCTCCACGACCGCCCATCCGGGTCGGGACCCAACCCGGATCGACCGCATGGCTCGAGACCTCCGGCCAGTGCCGCGCGACGGCAAGAGCGAGCGCCGCAACGTAGAGCTTGCTTTCCGCGTAGGCCCGGGTTGCATCCCAGCGGCGCTCCGTCCAGTCGATGTCGTGCAGCGGCCCGGTGCCGCTCCGGTGCATTCCGCTGCTCAGGTAAATCAGCAGTCGAGGGCGTTCGATCAGGCCCGTCAGGATGTACGGGGCCAGCGTGTTGACCGCGAGAATGGCCGCGTGCCCCTCCGGGGTCGCCGACCGGTCCTGCACCGCATAGATGCCCGCATTGTGGATCACGGCATCCATGCGACCGATGGCATTGACCTGCGCGGCGACCGAGCGGGTCTCAGCTGCACGGCTCAGGTCGCCGACCACGATGCCGGCCGCACGCGGCGAGAGCTCCGCGAGCGCTGAGGCGCGCTGCTCCGAGCGCGCATGCAGGACGACCCGGTGCCCCTGCTCGATCAGAGCCTGCGCGGCCGCCCGACCCAGGCCTTCCGTGCTGCCGGTGATGAAGATCGAAGCCATGGCGCTCCCCCTGTTCCGTCGACGCCATGACGTTAGAGCATCGGATGGATCCCAAAAGTGCAAGTCCACTTTTCACGTCCGATGCTTTAGCGCGCGCGGACACCGAGCGAGGCGACGACCTCCTCGGCAGCCCGCAGCCCACTCTGGTAGGCGCCGTGGGCGGTCGAGAAATCGTGCCGCTCCGTCGCCTCCCCGGCGAAGAACAGCCGCTGGTCGAAGGGACGAGCGAGACTATCCCGCGCACCCGCTCGCCCGGGAAGGGCATAGCTGTAGGCGCCCCCCACATGCTCCATCCGGCTCCAGGCGGACATGGCCAGCGGACGGAGCACGGCTCGGACCTCCGAGCCGAACAGCGCCGCAAGCTGATCGACGGCCTGGGCGAAACCGGCCGCGGGGCCGCTCTCGGCCAGAGCCCGGGCCCCCTCCCCGCCGAAGAATCCTTCGATCACGGGGCGGCCGAACGGGCGGATATAGTAGGACCCCGTTCCGGCGTCGTGTGGATCACCGATCACATGGGTCTCGGGTTCGAACGGACCTTCTCCGACAATTTCCAGGAACAGCTTCTCGTTCCGACCGAGCGGCAGGCTTCCGGCGGCATGGCGCCAATCGTCGAGCGCGGCCGGCAGCCTGATCGTCCCGCCGGCGAGCACCGAAGTCGAGACGGTGAGGATGGCGCTGCGCGCCGTGATCGAACCGGCGCGCGTCACGATGCCCACACCGCCGGTGTCGAGATCGATGGCTTCAACCGGAGTGGCGAGGCGAAGTGCGACGGTGGGCGGAAGGCTCGCCGCCACGAGGGTCCCGTATCCCGCCGGCACCCGCC
The DNA here is from genome assembly GCF_025460805.1 of Microvirga sesbaniae. Classification (GTDB taxonomy): domain Bacteria; phylum Pseudomonadota; class Alphaproteobacteria; order Rhizobiales; family Beijerinckiaceae; genus Microvirga; species Microvirga sesbaniae. Next base: position 228,359 of record NZ_JAMXFJ010000007.1, read on the forward strand.
AGTTATACCTGGTCGAAGCCCTGTCGTAGGCGAGGTAATCGGCAGCCGAGAGACGTTCGAGGCCGGCGCCGCTGATATAGCCGCTGATCGCCTGAAGATAGGCGTTCCATGCCCCGCCAGGCTCCAGGGCATCGGCGGCGCGATCCCCTGGCGGGGGCTCGCTGTTCAGACGGTCGTGCCATGCGGCGTAAGCCTCATCGGCGGCTTCCTGCTCCGCTTGGGAGAAGCCGAGGTCGCCATATTGCTGGTTCCAGGCCGACCGCCTGCGGTCGACGGCAAAGCCGGACGCTTCGGCGATGCGGACCCACGGATTGCGATCGGCCGAATGGAGCCAGCCGCAGCCGAGGTCGAGCGCATGCCCGGCGAGGGTCGCCGTGAAGGCACGGCCGCCGATCCGCTGCGACGCCTCCAGCAACAGCGTGGACACTCCGCTTTCTGCTAAACGGCGCGCAGCTCCAATCCCTGCGGCGCCACCTCCGATGATGACGACGTCCCAGTCGATCCCCATCCATTTCGTCCATTCGCTGCGATCATGCTCACCTACACCCGCGGCGTTCGAGCGTCCATGGCAAAGCCGACCGAGGCTTTCCCGCGCGATCCGTCCCGAGCCTCACGTCAATGGGCCGGAGGCGGCTTTTGTTCAGCCAGGGTCGCCCGGCGCTCCGGACACCATGGTCGCGGCTGGCGGGGACGGTCGATCCAGGCCTCGCGGATGGGCCGGACGATGCGATCGGCGCCGATCACGCGGAGAATCGGCTGGTGCGGGCGCGGGAAGCGCCTCGCTGTCGCGGGCGATGGCCGTCGGCGTGTCGCCCCCCTGCATGCGATCACAACTCGGTCTTATGATCGCGGATCCGCATCCCCTGCCTCATCACCTCGAAGATGACCGCGGTCGACCAGCCGAACAGCAGCACGCCGTTCATGGCCGCCATGGGTCCGAGCAGGCGCCAGCGCTCTCCCGGCAGGACGTCGCCGTAGCCCAGCGTGGTATAGTTCACCAAGGCGAAGTACAGCACGTCGGCCCCGGGCGGAGCGACATCGAGGAACGCATAGGCGAGCGACCACGTGACGACCTCCGCCATGTGGGCGACCAGGAGCACTCCGACGACCGCCACCATGAGGACGGGAAGCCAGGTCTGGGCCGAACTGTGCTTCCATGTCAGGGCCCGGCGGCCGGTCGCCACGACCGCCGCCATCACGACGGCATGGATGGCGATGTTGCCCAGGCTGACGGCGCCACCCACGAGAAGCTGTCGCAACATGGCCTACCTATTGCGGCGCCGGGATGAGGTACAGGATGGCCGCGATGATGACGTAGAGCGCCACCAGTTGGGCGCCTTTGAACCAGTTGGATTGGCCCGTGGTCGCAACCGTCGCCCCCAGGAGCACCGCCCCGAACAGCATCCACATCTCGGCCTGTGAGAACACCAGACGGAACTCCGCCGGCCCGATGGCCGGTGCGATCAGCACGAGGACGGGAGCAACGAAGAGGGCGATCTGCACGCAGCTTCCCAGGGCGATGCCGATGCTCAGGTCGACCCGGTCGGCCCGACCCATGGCAATGGCCGAGCCGGACTCGGCGGCGCCGCCGACGAGCGCGAGCACGATCACTCCCATGAACATCTGCGACATGCCCAGCGAGTGGCCGGCCTGCTCGGCTGCGCCCACGAGGATCTCGCTCATCCATGCCGCACCGAGGGACGCGGCCAGCAGCGTCGCGACACCCCATGCGAGGCTGGGATGATCGTGCGTTCCGGTGTCGGCGGGGGTGCTCAGCTCGGCGAAGGTCTCCGGATGGGTTCTTAAGGAATAGAGCAGGAAGAGCCCATAAAGCGCGAGCAGGACGGCGGCCACGACGAGATCCAGGGTGGCATGCACCCCGAGGTGCGATTCCTCTTCCAGGACACGGTGGAAGGCGCTTGGAAGGGCTAGGCTGATCCAGGCGAGCACCATAGTCGACGAGTAGGTTCGCACCGCATCCGGATTGTACTTCTGACTGTGATGCCGGAGGCCGCCGAGCAGGAAGGACAGGCCGAGCGCCACCAGCAGATTGGCGAGCAGCGCTCCGACGATGGAGGCGCGAACCATCTCCACGAGGCCGGCGCGCAGGGCCGTCATGGCGATGATCAGCTCCGGCAGGTTGCCGAAGGTCGCGTTGAGCAGACCCCCGATCGTCGCCCCGGTATGGGCGGCCACCTGCTCGGTTCCCTGGACGATGAGCTTGGCGAACGGCATGATGGCCAGGGCGGCACAGAAGAAGATGACTCCGGCCGGAGCGATGCCCGCACGGTCGAGACCGGCGGCGACGGGCGCGAGAACCAGGAGCCACAGAAGAGATGGCTTCAGCCAGGCGGCCTGGGGGGCGAGGCGTGCATCGGAATAGGGATTGTCGGTCATGGCCTCGTCTCTTTCCCGCGTGGGTCCGAACAGCTCGGCTCACCGCCCGTTGTCGATCTCGACCGAGCCGCAGACCCCTCCGACCGGGCATTGCGCGACGTCGACCGTCCTGACCCAGGCGGGACGCACGGTCTCCTGGAAGGCGCAGAAGCTCCCATCGCGAACGTAGCGGTCGTAGGTTGCCGGTCCGGTGCGCAGCATGACCGCGCCCCGCGAAGCCACGATCCCTTTGGCCTGGGCGCAGGTCATCGCAAGGGTCGTCGAGCCGGACTGGGCGCCGGCACCCGTGACGAAGCCCGCAATGCCCGCGGCCACCAGGAGCGCCCTCATGGCTTCTCCGCCTTTCGAAAGGCACCATACCCGAGCAGGAACGCGGCGCTTGATCGGATGGGACAACCGCTTGACACTTTGCGCCGCCGCATGGCGCGATCTCGGCGAGCCGATCGCCGCCCGTTCCCATCGGAGCACCGAAGGATCCGCCTTGATCCCAGCCTCGTCGCAGCGCCCGCTATCGACGCGACGCCCATGGCCCAAACTGCCAAGCGCTTGTCCTCTTCCGTCAAGCACGGTGGTGCGGCCCGCCTACCATGTTGCATCGGTGGGCAGCAGAGGACGACGATTCGGTCCTCGGGGAGGTCACGATGAGACTTGCGGGATTCCTGGGCGCTGCCGGGCTCGGCCTGATCATGATCATGTGCTCCGCCATGTCCTCCGCCCTGTCCGGCGCGGCGGCCCAGAGCGGGCTCGCCCGGTTCCAGGGCGCATGGCTGTCGGGCAGCGCGGATTGCGCGGAGGTCTACGCCTCGTCCGGCAAGGAAGCATCGTTCAAGCGACCGGTCGACATCTTCGCGCCCGCCTTCATCGTGACCGGCAGCCGCCTGAGGACGCCCCAGGCGACGTGCCGCATCAAGTCCGCCCGGGCGACCGGGGACCGTCAGCTCCTCGTCCTCGACTGCGCCAATTCGGTGGCAGGCAGCGAGGTCAGGGTTCTCATGTCCCTGCAACCCGACGGCTCGCTGCGGCGCTACTTCAACGAGCGGGATACGACCGGCACGGAGTACAAGCAGTGCTCCCGGTGAGAGTCGGGAAATGAACCGACCCTGGGGCGCCGCTCCTCCCCTTCGGCCGGTTGAGGACAGTCTCAAACTGTCAAGACTCTGTCCCAAGCGATCAAGCACGACCCTCCGGCGGGTATAAGCTGTCCCGTTGCGGGCTGCGGGTCATCTGCGCCGCCGGGATTGTGGGGCATGTGGGCCCGGTGCGCGTGGCCGAGCCAAACCCGAGCGCCGCCGATGAACGAGGCGGCACAGGTCCGGAAGGCCCCTAGCGCGTCGGACGGAACAGTGGACCCGGTATTCGCTGACGCGACCCTTCGGGTCCGCCTCATCCGATGCGCCATTCAAGAGAAGGAGCCTCGGACCCAAAAGTGGTGTCCACTTTCGGGTCCGGGGCTCTAGAGAACCCGAGCGGACCTCGGGCCCTTGGAGGCTGCCATGAAGAAACTTGCAACACTCGCCACGGCCGCGTTGATCCTGACGGGCAGTGTCGGGACGGCCGACGCACAATATTGGCGCGGGCCGGGCTGGGGCTATGGTGGGTACTATCGGTCGGGCTGGGGCGGCGGCGCCGTTGCGGCCGGACTGGTCGGCGGAGCAATCCTCGGTGGACTGATCACCGCGGCCGCCACGGCCCCTGCCTACGGGTATGGGTACGGCTATCCGGCCTACGGCTATGGCTATCCTGCCTACGCCCCGTGGCCAGGCTACTATTACCCCCGTCCCGCCTACTACTATCCCAGGCCGGTCTATTACGGCCCGGCCTACTATCCTCGCCCGGCCTATTACGGCCCGCGGGTCTATCCGCGCCGGGTCTATTACGCTCCCCGCTCCTATGGCGCCTATCGAGGTTACTACGGTCCGCGCTACCTGGGGCCCCGAGTGGCCTACCGCCGATATTATTGAGGATGTCGCGCTCTGGACGATGCCGTCCGCACGTCGTGAAGCCGCCCGTGCCTGCGTGTCGCGGGGCACGGGCACGGCCTGTCGTGACTCGGCCCGGATGCGCCCGGACCCGGATGAACCGGTCGCCGCGGCTCCCTCGCAGTGAGGAGGGCATCGGGGGATGACGGAGGTGAGCCCACGAGCCGTGTCCCCGGATGGAGCGGCGGCTCCAGCCCGGCGCTGGATCGTCGTGGGCATGCTTTGCCTGCTCATGCTCGTCAACTTCGCCGACAGAGCGGTTCTCGGTCTGGCCGCTGTCCCGATCATGCGGGACCTGGGGCTGAGCCATACCGAGTTCGGTCTGATTGCCGCGAGCTTCTTCACCTTCTTCTCGCTGAGCGCCGTGATCGGCGGCTTCCTGGTGAACCGGATCGACACCACGTGGATGCTGGCCGGTCTTGCGCTGATCTGGTCCGTGTGCCAGCTGCCGCTGCTGCTGCCGGCCACCGTCGCGGCCTTGGTGGCCAACCGGGTGCTCCTTGGCCTCGGCGAAGGCCCCGCCTACCCCGTGGCGGTGCACGCCGCCTACAAGTGGTTCCCGAGTGAGCGCCGGGCGTTGCCGACGAGCGTGATAGCTGTCGGAGCCCTGGCGGGTAACGGGATCGTGGCGCCGGTGATCGTCACCATCATTGCCGCCTGGTCGTGGCAGGCCGCCTTCGGGCTGCTCGGTGTGCTCGGCCTCGTCTGGTGCGGCGCCTGGCTGATGGTCGCCCGCGAGGGCCCCCTTGTCGACAAGGGCCGTGTCGCGGGCAGCATCGTCGAATCCGAGAAGCCGATGCCATACCGCCGCCTGCTCGGATGCCGAACGGTGGTCGGGGTCGAGATCGTCGGCTTCAGCGCCTATTGGCTTCTCACGATAGCGATCGTCTGGCTGCCGGCCTTCCTGCACCAGGCCTTCGGCTACACGCCGATCCAGGCCGGCTGGATCATGATGCTGGTTTCTCTCGGCCAGATCGTTCTGCTGCCCGGCGTATCCGGCCTTTCCGACGGGCTCAAGCAGCGGGGCGTTTCGAGCCGGATCGCGGGCGGATGGATGGGATGCGCGGCGGTCCTCGCGGCGGGCCTGATGGTGATCCTGATGTCGCTCGCCACCGGCTCGCTGCTCGTGATCGTCTGTACGGTGGTGGCGTTCTCTCTCTGCAACGTGATGTTCGTGCTCGGCCCCGTCCTGGTCGCCGAGGTCACACCGGTCGCGCAGCGCGGGGCTACCCTCGGCATGGTCAACGCCGTCACGACGCTGGCGGGTCCTCTCGCCCCGACTTTCATGGGGCTGGTGATCGATGCCGGTGCCGGAACGCCTGAAGCAACCCGCAACGCACTCCTGCTTGCAGGCCTTCTCGCCGTCGTCGGCGCCTCCGCGGGGTTCGTCCTGATCGACCCGGAGGCCGACCGGGCGCGGGACGACTCATCGCTCCGGATGGAGCGGTCTTCAGCCTGAGACGGGCCGGCAGCCCTGCCGGTGTCGAGAGCTCCTGCGAAAGCCCCTCACCGTCCGGAGCGGCCTCCCTCGTTCAGGGCCCTGGTGCACAGCGCCATCAGTCGGGTCATCTCGGATCCGTAGTCGCGCAGGGTCTCCTCGAGCCAGCGGGTCTGAATCGCCGTGGCGTCCGTCGGGCTCTTGCAGCCCAGCATGTCCCGGGCGGCCTCGCCGTCCTTTCCGAGCCGCATCGAGACGAATTCGATCATCTCGCGATGGCATTCGGCCGCGACGGCGATCCACGTCTCGGCGGACTTCGCCAGGGCCTGACCGCCGTCCCCGGCCATCGTCAGTGCATCGCTGCCGCGCCGCATCTCGGACGTGGCTGACATCTTCGGCATGGTGGCCATGTCTTGTCCTCCGTTTGGCATCAATGCCCGCCGAGCACCAGGGTCTGGATCGGAAACACCAGCGCCTGGATGCGCAGGATCATCGCGTGCACGAGTCCGACGGCATCCACCCCGTGAAGGGCGAGCCCTTTCAGGGTGCCGACCTGCCCCGAGGCGATCAGGTCGTGGTTGCTCGTATAGGCGTTGGCGATGCAGCTGCTGCCCGGCGTCACGCCATCGAACCCATCCGCGTAGAGCGGCTCGAGAAAGACCAGGATCGTGCCCGGCCGGACCACCTGCTGCGCGTCGAGCAACTGCTCGCCGCTGCGGATCTGGCCGGCCGCGATGAAGTCCTGCACGCCCGTCACGACCATCGGGATGACCGTCCAGGGCTTCGACGCGCAGGTCGCTTCCGCCACCATGCCGACCTTCATGACCTGGGCCTCGATCTGACCGAATCCGGCCTGCAGGCGCCCGCGCCCGGCCCCTTCCGGAATCAGGACGCCGGCAGGACGCATCAACGGGTTGACGACGTCGCCCACGCGCAGGGTGAACTGCTCCACCTGCCCGTTCACGCCCGCCCGCACCACGGTCTTGTCCAGCTCCACCTGGGCCTGAGCCAGCTCGGCTTCGGCGCTGGCCTTCTCGGCGGGAAGCAGGGTCGAGATCCGCGTCTCGGCCTGTTCCCTGGCCGCCGTGGCGGCGTCGATGGTGCCCTGGCGCCCCTGCACGGTGACCTGGAGACGCTCGATGTCGCGCGTGGCGACGGCGCCTGGATTGCGGCGGTAGATCTCCTGCTTCGTCTCCAGCTCGTCGACCGCCTGTTGATAGGCGCTCCTCGCCTCGACGATCCTGCCCTCCGCCGCCGCGACATCGGTCCGCGCCGCCGCCAGTTCGGCATCGACCTGGGCGATCTTGCGGCGCGCGGTCTCCGCCGCCGCCTCCTGCTTCGAATTGTCGAGCCGGAAGATCGGCGCGCCTTGTTTGACCGCGCCGCTCACGCCGTCGACGAAGATCTCGGCAACGCGCCCGTTGGTCTCGGGCAGGATCGGAATGGTGCGGAAGAACGCCGTGGCGTTCGTGGTCGACGGATGATTGTAGAAGATCACCGTGATCAGCCCGATCGTGAGCATCAGGCACGTGATGATGCCCCAGCGCAGTTCGAACCACACCGAGAAGAGCGTGATCTCCTTGCCGAGGCGCTTGCCCTGGCCGTAGCGGCGGTAGAGATAATCCGGCAGGATCGTCAGCAGGGAGCAGAGAAGAAGCTCAAGCATGGGTCCGCTCCTTCGGGGTCCGGGACAAGGCGATGGTTTTCGGCACTTGAACCGGGTCACTGCCGGCCGCTTCCGCCGTGGTGGCGCTCTCGCCCATCTCGTCCGGCGCCTCGCCGGCACCCTCGCCGGGCTTCAGGCCGGCGATCCTTTCAAGCGATCCGGCGATCCGGCGAAGCGGATTGCCGAAATCCGGAAGGTCGATCAGGGCAAGCAGGAGACCCGCCACCCAGAACAGGTGCACATGGGTGAACAGGGCGAGCAGCCCGAGCACGGCGACGATCTCGAACTGGAGCTTGTGCGACCTGTGCGCCATACGCTCGGGCAAGGTGTGCAGTCGCAGGAACAGCAGGCCGACGGCCAGCACCGCGAGCACCAGGAACACCGCCACCACGACCATCAGGACATCGGTCTCGCCCGGCGCGGCGATGAACATCGGCAAGTGCTGTGGGGCGGCAGGATGCAGATTCAGCGACGCGGCCATGAAGGCTCTCCCAAGATCATCCAGGCTCCGGGCCCGAGGACGGCCGGCCCGGGGGCGGCCGGCGGATTGGGCAACGGGACATCGAACGTCATCATCGGCAACTCCCTTTGTCGCCCCTCGGTCCCAGGGCGGTCCGATCACGCCATGATGCTGAGGCCGCCGTCGACATAGGTGGTGGTCCCCGTCAGCCGTCGCGCGAAGGGTGTGGTCAGGTAAGCGGCGGTCAGGCCGACGTCGTCGATGTCGACCAGTTCGCCGATGGGCGCCCGCTCGATGGCCTCGGTGAGAAGCACGTCGAAGTCCTTCAGTCCGGAGGCCGCGCGGGTTTTCAAGGGACCGGGAGACACGGCATGCACCCGGATGTGCCTGGCGCCCAGCTCGAACGCGAGATAGCGCACCGCGCTCTCCAGCGCGGCTTTCACCGGCCCCATCAGGTTGTAGTTCGGGACCACCTTGTTGGCGCCGTGATAGCTCATCGCGAGCAGCGTGCCGCCTTC
>NZ_JAMXFJ010000070.1 GCF_025460805.1 Microvirga sesbaniae
ACCCCACCACCTTCCGGGTTGCCAAATCCAGCACCGCGGCGAGATACAGCCAGCCCTCGCCCGTGGGAATGTAGGTGATGTCGGCCAGCCAGACCCGGTTCGGCTCAAAGACAGTGAACTTCTGCAGGAGCAGGTTGGGCGCAATCGGCAGCTGATGACGACTGTCGGTCGTGGTCGGCCGGAAGCGCCGGCGCGCCAGGGCACGAATGCCATGCCGGCGCATCAGCCGCTCGACCCGGCCGCGGCTGACCCGATGGCCCTGAGCTCGCAAGGCGGCATGCATCCTCGGGCTGCCATAGCGACCCTGATGCTGATCATGGAGCCGATGCACCTCTTGCAGCAGGCCGCGGTTGGCGCGGACTCTTTGGCTCTCCGGCCGGGATCTCCATGCGTAATAGCCGCTGGGCGAGACCTGGAGCACGCGGCACATGAGCCGCACCGGATAGGCGCAGGCATGTTGCTCGATGAAACGAAACCTCATTTGGGCATCTCCGCGAAGATGCCGATGGCTTTTTTTAACACATCGCGCTCCATGCGCGTGCGATCGAGCTCACGCCGGAGCCGCGCGATCTCTGCCGCCTGATCGGCCGGAGAGGCCATGGGAGAGGCGCTGGGCGATGGGGTTTTGCTACCAGCCCTGGATCGAGGTGGACCACCATTCACAACCGCCCGCCAGTTGCGCAGCATGGAGGGAGAAATCCCCAGCTCCGTTGCGATCTGCATGAGAGGTCGACCGCTGCTCTCCAAAAGTGCAACAGTCTCTCGTTTGAACTCGGGGTAAAGTCCCGTCTCGTCTTCGTCATCAAACACCTTCCAACTCCCGCAGGAGCTTAGCAGAGGTGTCCACCAACGCGAGGGAGGATCAACCTGCTCGGCAAAATCCTTGGTCGTCCGATGTGCCGTCACCTCCACATGGCGCCAGCCCGCCAGCGGCTCAAAGCACAGGAACAGGTTGGCTGTGCCCTGCCGTTGGTACTCATACTCTACTCGTGCAGAGCGGCCGGGAGCCGCCGGTTGGGGAGCACGCTTGTCAGCGCAATTCTCGGACAGCGTCCGTCGGCTGCTGTGCACCCAGCTGAACAGCAACCGCTGCTCGGCAGAGGACATGGCCGACCGGCTGGCCATGCACCGCCGCGCCCTCTGTCCCTGATTGAGGGGCAGGGGCACCAGATGATCGCCAATGAAATCCGGTTTGAAATTGCCCAACGTTTGCTGGAGGAGACCGAGGTGCCGCTTGGAGAGATCGCGTCGACGCCGGGTTGTTCCGGGGCGAGCGCCTTCACTCGCGCCCTCCGGCGCTAGTCGGGCCAGACGCCGAAGGCATGGCACGATTATTTATCTCCGGCGAGGCCCCTCCAGCCGCTGCTAATGGCCTATGTAAGAAACTTTACGGCATTCGGGCATTTTCCCAGTCGGCCAGGAACCGAGGGAGCCAAATCAAACATCCGAAAAGAATATATCGTTGCGGCATAGTCGGCCTGTTCTTCTCAACCTCGTCCGGAAGTTGGCGGAACTCGCTACCCCAGTGGCGCGCCATGCACTTGCCGATCGTAGTGCCGGCCTTCACGTCAAGGGCCTCAAAAAGCGAAGTGGCCCCATGCCGCCGTCATGCGTGCGCTGCTCGGCTTGCCTGGCGCATCGGCAACAGAACCTCGCTGCGGGCGAGCGCCTAGATCTGAGACTTCTCGTCACCACACGGCAACAGCGCATGATCGGGGGATTGAGCAAGAGCCCAACGATGTCTCGCCCCCCTTTTCAACCGGCGCTTGCCTAACATCTCCCCATTACCCAAGCGCAGATGATGTTCATTCCCCGTAAAGACGTCAACCAGACTCAGCGCCGTAGAAGCTGCATCGTTGTCCGTGCCTCCCAGCTTTGGCGTTCGAGTTCCGGCGTGTCATCGGTGTGAGCAGGATAACCTAGACACAGGTAACCGATTAACGTCCAGTGCGAAGGTACCTCCACAATCGTGGCAACGGTGGCAGGATCCAGGATGGATACCCACCCGACTCCAATCCCTTCGGCTCGCGCCGCCAGCCATAGGGTATGGCTGGCCATCACTACCGAATACTGTAAAGTCTCCGGCATGGTGCGCTGGCCCAGGCCATGACCTCGCAGCGTGGTGCCCTCGGAAAATACGGCCAGATGAACCGGCGCCTCCCGCAACCCGGCCAGCTTGAGTCTGGCATAAGTCTGAGCCCGCTCCACAGGTTCATTCATCAAGGCCTGCGCGTTGCAAACCTCGAAATTCTGGACGATGGCGGCCCGCCGCTGCGGATCCTCAACGAGAACGAAGCGCCAAGGCTGGCTCAGGCCCACCGAAGGTGCGAGATGAGCCAGTTCAAGCAGATACGTGAGCACGTCTGGCGAGACCGGAGTTGACCGGAAGTGACGAACATCCCGGCGCCAGACAAACAGCTCGCGAAGCTGATGGCGGAACTCCTGCGTAAAGTCAGGGGTAAACTGTGAATGTTCGGCTTTCATACAGGCTCTTTGGATTATGGAGTTGCTTCAGTCGTTGAGGCGTTTTTCTGTCTGTCCGGTCAGCCTTTTGTGCGCATCTCGCGGATCGTGAGCAGCCGTTTCACGCGATGGTGAGCGGTCGCGTCGGCCGACGTGGTGATGGAGTCAGGAGTTTTGGCTGCCGTCAAGAGGACGGCTCTGGCGTTCTGCTTTCTCATGCTTTCTCCGGTGAGTTGAAGGCGGTGGGCGTTGTGGACAAGACGATCCAAAATGGCATCTCCAAGAGTGGGATCCCCGAACACTACAGAATGCCTCGATCCTTGATCGGCTCGTTTCTCATGTGACGATCATCGATCCTCGACACGCGCTGAGCGGACAGCACTTCGACCCCGTGCCCATGCACTCCCCGCGCGGAGCCTCGTTTGTCGTCATTGCCCTGCCCGATGGCCGTCGGCGCTCCATTCGCCGCTCCATCACCGATTTGGCTGCGGCCGGCGACGGCGAGCATCCAGGCACGGCGGATGAGACCCTGCGGGTCAGCATTCGCACCCTGCTCCCACTGGCGCAGCATTTGGCCACCATGATCACCGCATCTGAACAGAGGGTGATCCACCATGGCCCAACGCTGTCCCTTGAACCGGAAGCCCGCTTCTCCGACCAGGCTGCACCTGCACCGCTCTCGGCACCACCGATCCGGCCGTGGCCGAACCTCCCGACCGAGACGCAAACGCAGATGGCTCAGCTTCTGGCCGAGCTTGTGCGACGGATGCATCCGCTGCCGCCGATCAGGGAGACGACCGATGCTGAGCGTCACGAACCCTTCTGACGAGCGGCTGACCGCGGCCCGCCGCGCCAAGCTGGCCTATATCTACGTGCGCCAGTCCACGGTGACCCAGATCAAGCATCACCAGGAGAGCACCGAACTGCAGTACCGCCTGGTTGATCGTGCCGCTGATCTGGGCTGGCCCCGCGAGCGTATCCAGGTCATCGACGAGGATCTGGGCAAATCCGGCGCCGGCACGACCGAACGCCAGGGCTTCCAGAAGCTGATCACCGAGATCAGTCTCGGCCATGCCGGCCTGGTCATGAGCCTCGACGCCTCACGGCTGGCGCGCAACAACCGCGACTGGCATCAGCTGCTGGAATTGTGCTCGCTGTTCGGGGTTCTTCTTGCCGATGGCGAGCGTCTGTTCGAGCCCATATCTTGATACCCTGCGACCGTCTTCAGACAGCCCTGCCGACTCGCAGGACGTCACGGCCACAGATCCTGGCCACCCGCTGTACGGACGCCGCTTTGTCTTGGTCTCGGTCCCGCGGTCCCTGTGCATCGGGAGCCATGTGCGTGTCGCCTATGGCGACGCCGTCTTGCGGATTCCTATCGCGGCCACAGACCTGAGCCCACCGTCGGGCCGTCAACCGGTGACCAAACTCACCCGCGAGGCAATCCGCGATCTGATTCGCCTCGTAACCGAGGGTGAATCGCCATGCCCGTCGAGCCCCATCGCGTCTGGCCCAGCCTCTGTGCCGACTGCCGCCGCGGCATCCTCAATGACCTCGTCGCCCTCTTGTCGGAGATGAGCCATGACGTCCGAACTCGTCACCCCGCGGCATCTCAGCCGCAGAGCAGTGATCTACATCCGCCAGTCCAGTCCGCAGCAGGTGCTGACCCATCAGGAAAGTCTGCACTTGCAGTATGCGCTGCGCCAGCGCGCCGGCGCTCTCGGCTGGAGCGACAGCGACATTGACATCATCGACCGGGATCTCGGCCTGAGCGGCGCGTCGGCCGATCACCGCGTCGGCTTCAAGGACCTGATCGCCCGGGTGACCTTGGGCGAAGTCGGCCTCGTGCTCTCCTACAATGTCACCCGGCTGGCCCGCAACTGCTCCGACTGGTATCCGCTGTTGGATCTGTGCGGCTATCGCGGCTGTCTCATCGCCGATCGGGACGGGATCTATGACCCGGGCTCGCCCAATGGGCGCCTGCTGCTGGGCCTCAAGGGAACGATCTCGGAAGTCGAATTACACACGTTGCGCGGCCGTCTCACGGCAGGCCTGTTGAGCAAGGCCCAGCGCGGCGAGTTGGCCTTGCTGCTCCCGACAGGCTTGACGCGCGATGCCAGCGGCACAGTGACCAAGGATCCCGATCTCGAAGTGCAGAGCCGGATTGCTCTGGTGTTCGCCACCTTTCTGGAATGCGGATCCATTACCAAGCTCGTGCGGGTCTTTCAGGCCCGGGGGCTCAGCCTGCACGGCGAACCGTTCCGGATGAGGTGAGCTGGCGCGTGCCGACCGCCAACGCCCTGTATGCGATCTTTACCAATCCGGCTTACGCAGGGGCTTTCGTCTATGGGCGCACGCGCACCAGCAGACCTCCGGGCGGGCGCTGTCAGACGACGGCGGTGCCGATGGCCGAGTGGACAATCGTGGTGAAGGATCGCTATCCGGCCTACATTGACTTGCACGGGTTCGAGCGGATCCAGGCCATGCTGCACGACAACTATGCCGAATACACCCGCAAGGCGACCCGCGGCGCCCCGCGCAACGGGCCGGCTCTCCTGCAAGGGATGGTATGGTGCGGGGCGTGTGGTCATAAGCTCCGGGTCCAGTACAAGGGCGGCACCCGCTACATCTGCAACGCCCTGCACCGCAGCCAGAATGCCCCGGTCTGCCAGCACCTGCCGGCGGATCCGATCGATGCGCGGGTGGTCGCCGCGTTCTTCGAGGCGGTGGCGCCGGCCGAGTTGGAGGCCTGGGAGCAGACGGAGACGGCCCGGCAGCAGGCGACGGCGGCCCTTGACCGGGCCGAGGCCCAGCAGGTTGAGCGGCTGCGCTATCAGGCTGCTCTGGCCCAGCGCCAGTTCAATCGGGTCGATACCAATCACCGCCTGATCGCCGCTGAGCTGGAGCGGCGCTGGGAACTGGCCTTGCGCGATCTGCGGCAAGCCGAAGACGCCCTGTCCCGACGCCGGCATGCGGTGGTTGAGCCGTCCGCTTTGACCTCCGAGGAGCGAGCGGCGTTCCTGGCGCTTGCCCCACACATGCCGGATCACTGGCAGCAGCCGGGTGTGACCTGGACCCACCGGAAGGCGCTGTTGCGCTGCCTGATCGACAAGGTGGTGCTGTGCCGTCAACGGCGCGACCGTGTCGCCGTTCGGATTGTCTGGCGCGGCGGCGAGACGACGGAATTGGCCATCGACATTGCCGTCCACGCGGTCTCATCGCCGAGCCGCGGCGCCGAGATGGAGGCCAGGATCGTCGCCCTGAGCCGCGCTGGCATGGACGATGACGCCATCGCGGCCCTGTTGGTAACGGAGGGGTTCGGTCCGCTCGATGCGCGCCGCTGGCGGCGCATGCCGTCAAGGTGATCCGCTTGCGCCATCGAGTTCTGCGCGCGCCGTGGCTGTCGTGCCCGCGCACGGTTCCAGGCTGCTGGACGGTGGCGCAACTCGCGCGTGAACTCGCTGTCTCGCCGCACTGGATCCACCGCCGCATCCACAATGGAACCATTGTCGTGGCGCGCCATCCGGACACCGGCCGGTGGCTCTTCCCTAAGACGGACGCCACGCTGTGAACCGCGCCGGGATTCCCGGAGGCTCCAACTCCTGACAGGATGGAGCCATGACAAAGCGAACACCCCCCTATTCACCAGAGGTCCGCGAGCGGGCGGTCCGGATGGTTTTCGAGCACCGCGACGAGTACGCCTCCCAGTATGAGGCGATCCTGTCGATTGCGGCCAAGATCGGCTGCTCGCGTGAGACGCTGCGCCACTGGGTGCGCCAGGCCGAGCGCGACCAGGGCCTTCGCCCGGGCCGACGAGCCAGGAGCAGGAGAAGATCAAGGCGCTCGAGCGTGAGGTGCGCGAACTGCGCCAGGCTAACGAGATCCTGCGCAAGGCCAGCGCGTCTTGTGCCCAGGCGGAGCTCGACCGCCGCTTCAAGCCATGACGGCGTTCATCGACGAGCATCGTGAGGACTATGGGGTCGAGCCGATCTGCCGTGTGCTGCCGATCGCCCCGTCGACCTACTACGAGCACGCTGCCCGCAAGGCCGATCCTGAGCGCCGACCGGCCCGAGAGCGCCGGGACGCCGCACTCAGCCAGGAGATCCGTCAGGTCTTTGCAGCAAACTTCGGGGTCTATGGGGTGCGCAAGGTCTGGCGCCAGATGCAGCGCGAGGGGATTGCGGTTGCGCGCTGCACGGTCGCCCAGCTGATGCGGCAGATGGGCCTCAAAGGCGTGGTGCGCGGCAAAAGCATCAGAACCACCGTCAGTGATGCCGCAGCCCCATGCCCGCGTGACCGGGTCAACCGGCAGTTCACGGCACCGCGGCCGAACGCCTTGTGGGTGAGCGATTTCACCTATGGGGCGACCTGGTCGGGCTTCGTCTATGTGGCCTTCGTGATCGACGCCTTCGCTCGCAAGATCGTGGGCTGGCGCGTGTCACGCTCGGCCCGGGCCGAGTTCGTGCTTGATGCTCTCGAGCAGGCTCTCCACGAGCGGCAGCCTCTGCGGCGAACCAGCCTCATTCATCATTC
Organism: Microvirga sesbaniae; assembly: GCF_025460805.1. Classification (GTDB taxonomy): domain Bacteria; phylum Pseudomonadota; class Alphaproteobacteria; order Rhizobiales; family Beijerinckiaceae; genus Microvirga; species Microvirga sesbaniae. The sequence goes on from NZ_JAMXFJ010000070.1 coordinate 6,997, forward strand.
GGACAGGGGTGTCCAGATCCACGGTCCGAGTGGCGGCCCGCCGGCCGACCAGCAGTCCCAAATGCGGGCAGCGCGTGCGCGCCGCGCACAGGGTGTACAACCGGGCCAGGGCAGCGAACGGAACGACGCTGGTACCGTCCTCAAAGAGAACGGGGGCGTGCTCCGCATCGTGATTGCTCGTGCAGGAGGTGAACGATGGACGCTCGAATGGCCTTGCGCTGCAAAATGAAGCGGAGTTTCGGTGCGAGGGTGTTCATAGCCCTCACGATGATGCTTGTCACCATGGAGCCCCTCTTGCTCTCGCGTGATTAGATTCGCACTTCAGGGCACTGCGCCTGCTTTGACTGCTGACGGATGATCTCATAACATCCGCATACAGTCTGTTCGAGGCCGCGCCGGTCAATGACCGTGACGACCCCGCGTCCCTGGCGGATCGCACCAGCGGCCTGGAGGGCGTGCATGGCCGCGCTGATGGTTGAGCGCTGCACACCCATCATGCGCGACAGGTGTTCATGAGTGAGTGGCAAGACGTCCTGGCTCGTGCGATCCTGCATCGTGAGGATCCAACGGCAGCAACGCGCCTCCACACTGTGCAGAGCATTGCAAGCCATGGAGTGCAGCGTCTGCGCCAGCAAGTCCTCCGCAAACCGAAGGACGTGGTCACGGAGCGTCGGGCGCGCCACAAACCCCCGATACAGGACTTCGGTGTCAACGCGCGAGGCCCTGCCGGTGCTCTGCACGACATAGCGCCCTAGCGAACGGCGCGTAATGAGGGCACTGGCGAGGCCAAACATGGCCTCTCCCCCTAGCTTCGCCATCTCGATGGTTTTGCCATCGGCCAGAACAGTCACGAGCGAGACAATCGCCTCGTGAGGAAAGTAGATGAAGGGCATGCGGTCGCCAACATCATAGATCACCGTGCCCCGGTGCAGGTCGACCAGTTGAAGGTGTGGCTCAAGAAAGGCGAAATCGTCCGATAGCAGCGTTGACAGTAGGTGATTGGTCCGATGACTTGAACAACGAGAGGAAAGTGACATGGCAGAATCCTATGACCTTGAGCGTCGGCATCTTGGCAGTCATACGCTGATGCTGATCGGAGATGTCGCTAGGGCGTGATCGGAGGTCGACATGCTCCGACGCAATCGACCCAGCTCATCTGGTCGTGCACAGCGGTTTGGCGAGCTACGCGGTAACCGAAGTTGACCTTCTAGGCTGCGGCCATCGCGCGGGGTGTACCCCATGCTGCAGACACGGCGAGTCGATCCGGTTCCGAAGGAGGTTGCCCAGGAAGCTCACGGTCCCAACATTATCCGTGAGCAGTCTGTCCCTGGTGTCGCACTCGCGAGGCGTGCCCGTCCTCTGCAACCCAAAAGGGGCTCGCCGCGGCGATGCCGAGCGAGCCCAAGGTTGGGAGGGCCGTCTCAGAGGACATCTCCCTGTAAGAGGGAGATAAGGTGACCGAGACGGAGGCCACCTCCTCCGCTGCCAGCGGGGCTGACAGGGAGACCGGTGCAGGCCGCTGGCCTGCGATTCACAAGACTGGAGACAAATTCTGCCCGACATGCTCACGGTCGCACCCCTGCGCTGCCTTGGGGCTCCATGAGTGTTGCCGCAGCGAAGCAATGAGCCCCAGCCACGGGCGCAGCGATCCGCTCGGCCGCGCAGATGAGGTCGGCAGCAGCAGCCAGCACGGGCTTATCGAGGGTGAAGTAGCCGTAGCTGTCGAGAGTTATACCGGTGGCATGGCAGTAAACCTCCAGCCAGTATGGTGGGAACCGAGTCACCGCGTCTTCTACCTGAGTCAGTTCGCTTAGCCCCACCTCGACCAATCCAAACCGCACCAACGTGGCCGTTTTCGCGCCGCTGGCCCGATCCAGCACGGCGGTGAGCTGAACATAGGCGCGAAGAATGCTGAGTTTGAAAGAGCCGGTATCGCAGCCCTTCGTGCGCGGGTGCCCTCGAGAAGACAATCGGAACTGCATCATTGACGTCTCCATCCATCGGCATCGGACAGCCTGCCATCGAGGGCGAACCTGAACCGGGCCCGCGCCTTGGGCTTGATCTCGTATCTCCGTTCCACCCTATCTGGCTGTATGTGACGAAATGCTGCCATGCTACAGGCCTGCTTATGGCAATTGAGAGCAGAGATAGATCGCCGTGAGCGTAGATGAACCGGCAGAGATCAAGAGACATAGATCAAGGACCATACCTGGCCGTCCGTTCATAAGGCGGTTCAACATGACATCTCCTAAAAAGCAGAGGTCAAACGGGCGCTCCCCAGCTGAAATCAGCAGTTCGTCTCTCGAGCGCTCGCATGCGTCTCGTCTTGACGGTTACTTTCGATCACTTGCCCACTCGTACACGCGAAGATTCTGCGTCCGAAGCGCCGCCGCTCAAGAATGATCTATGGGATCGTTGATCTCACACCTGTATCGGAACTGCTGACATCCGACCGCCCGTGCGGAGAGCCAGACCTTCACTCGAGGAGCCTCACCATTCGCATGCCACTTTCTTGGTCTGAGTTGGATCAGGGCAACAGCCGCCCGATCATCACCCCAGCGGACTGTTTGAGCGCGCGCTTGTACACACCTGGCACCGTTGAATAGCGCGTGCCAACTCCCTGATGAGCTAATCTGGCAGAAACGTATGCTGACCCGCCCGACTACTGCGGCATACAGCTAAAACTTAAGAGACGCATATTCGAATTTTTTGCGCCCCCCCGAAGTGAATTTCGGATAGATGCAAATCGATGCGAGGAAGAGAAGCTTCTCAACGCCACGTCTAAATCACCCCCCGATCATGTTGGCCTTCATCGTCAGGTTCGGGCAGGTGAAGCCGGCAGGCACAGCGTCATTTGCTAGAATACTACCTCCCTTCGCTGCCGCCACTACAACCGCAAGTGGTTTTATTGGCGAGAAAGACTGCTGCACCTCCTCTTGCCGCGTCAAGTTCAGCTTCTGCGTGCCTGCCACGACAATCTCGTCTTCGATCAACCACGAGGCCGGCCGGGTTGGTGGCATCGGATCCTGCAGGACTCGCCTCCGCTCAAATTCAAGTTCCTTTTAGCTGCAGCAGCGGTACTGGTAAAATCCATTGTTTGGATAGCACTCATCCATGAATCCAATGCAATTGGACGCGAAGGAGGCCCTCGCCGACGCTTCGAAATCTGCCCTTTGAGCATGTTGCGGCTGCGTGGAAGCGGCGGAGCGGATTCGATTGAACCGAGGGCCGTCCGGCGCGAGCGGTCGAGCTGAACTGAGGGCGTGATCCTTCCTGTCATGCTGATCAAGTACGGCAACCGCAGCCCTAGGCTCCGCGCGGAATCTCCCTTTCAGCTGGTCAGGCTCTCAATCCTAGCCCCATACCTCCCGAATCGTGTAGAGGCCTCTTGCCATAGCCTCTGCCCTATGCAGGCACATTGCTCGTAATCTCCTTTTAGGCTCCAGTTGGAGGGTCCACCTGCGGTTGCATTGGAGGAGCGCCGCCAGCGCTTGATGCATGACGCGATGTTACCTTCACTGGGGCTGGCTCGCCACCTCATTGAGGAGCTTGATGTCGGCCCTCATTGCCACGCCCCGACCCGAGCATGACCGTTCGTCCACGCCGTGCTGTTCGATTGTGACGAACGGTTCGCCTGCAGCAGGCGCTTCTGTGTATAGCGTCTGCGAACCGAGGTCGCTTCGTCACCCGAGATACCGACCGTGGTCTACCTCGGTCGCTGGTGCCGAACGAGAAGCACCGAGGTAGGTCAGATTGTCCGCACAATTTTTCAGTTGGCGAAGTGGAGAGGCTGCCGGGTTTAAGCCCCCGCGAGTTGCGGAAGCTGTCGACTTGCACTTCACAACTCGGACGCCGATTTGTGCATTTTGTGTGAGACTGTGGAGGACGTAAGTCACACACGAAATGCAAATACATGGAGGGTTCCTTGAGACCCGCCGTCAGCCATGCTAAGCATATTCGCGCTAGAGGGAGCTCCAGCTGGCGGAACCCATTCGGTCGACGATTCTAGTTTCGTTACGCGCGGAAAGACGGCGTGGAAATGGTTTGGCAGTCTCATCTGACATAGACATTTCTGCATTGCAGCCTCAGCTATGTCGTAGACCTGTCAGCGTCCGCAAGTTCGATCATGAATGCGAATCGACAAGAGCCTCACCCCAGTATGGCTATTGCGCGAAGAAGGCGCCGCGGATATGCACTGCCCCGTTTCTCTCGGCACTGCTCGACCGAACCGCCCCCCCTCGCCCGCAGGGGCCTTGTTCCAGCAGCACTTAGCCATATGCCACCGCAATAAAGCCCGGCAGTTCAGAGAGCGTCACATTCATGCGGAAGGTGCCCGGTCCTGATTTCCAACGCCAGATGCGGGCGAGAAACTCCGGCGGCAGCATCTTCTCCGGCGCTGACTGGCCGAACAGGAGCTTCAGATGCATGGTGCTGGCCAAAGTCCGCCCCCTTACCACACCTGCCGTGCCACACGTTCTGGACGATCACCTCCCTCACGGACCTCGATCTCCACTCCTCGCTCATGGGCCGTTCTTAGCATAGCCTGGGTGGGTTCGAGATAGTCCACTTGATGCGCAAAGGACAGGCGAGTACGCCTACAATTCCTATTTCGCCTCTGCGGAGCAATTCGATCGTCTCGCCGCATGAGCGGGTCAAATTCTCCTCTTTCTCGTCTCGGCGCCAAGTTTGCGACTAAGTCCTCATGAGGCCACTGGGTATCATGGATCTGACCAGATCGCTCCTCCCTCACCTGCCATGCTGAAAAACCAGAACATTGGTAAGAGCGTCATCCGATTTGCGAAAGTAGCCTGAGGAAAGCTCGTTAGGCGACTCCTACTCTCTCATGCCCCCTAGAGCGCGTTGACATTCATTTGGTCCAGATGAACGCGCTGACGAGGCAAAGGATTGACAGGAACGCCCGTGGGGTCTGTTCGTAGCGGGTAGCGATGCGCCTGAAGTGCTTGATTTTCAAGAAG
>NZ_JAMXFJ010000071.1 GCF_025460805.1 Microvirga sesbaniae
CCGAACGCGAGCGAGACGCCGAGCAGCCCGATGCCGACGTCGGGAAAGGCGGCGGCGATCACCGCGCTGCCGCAGCCGGCGAAGGTGAGCCAGAAGGTGCCGATGCCCTCGGCCACGCAGCGGTGGACGTTCTGGCTGTTGTGCAGGTCCATGTGGTTCTCCTCAAGTTGCGCGAACCGCGCGGGTCAGGAGCGGCTGGGCTGCCCGCCCCGGAGCGGGATTGTTCAGTAGCTCCCCACCACAGTGCCGCGCGCCCGTCCGCCCTGCGTGCGGCAGGAGCAGCCGGTTCCCACCGGTGCCGAATTGCTCAGGGCGCAGGTCCGCACCGAGGTCGCACAGTATCCGCCCGCTGCCGATGAGATCGGGGTCTGGTTCGTGGAGTACGGGTAATTGTAATAGGGGTACGTTGCCGCCGCTCCGACGATGCTGCCTGTGACAAGCCCGGCGCCCCAGCCACCGTAATACGGATAGTTCCCATAGTACCCGCCGTAGTACGGGTAGCGCCGGCCATAAGAGCCGCCGTAGTACGGATAGCGCCCACCATAATAGCCGGCCGTGCGGTAGCCATAGCGGCCATAATTGGGATAGCGCGCGCCGTACCGGCCACCATAGCCAACGCGGTTGTCAAAGCGGCCTCTTGGATTGCTGATCGCGGCCTGACGATAGCCGCCGGGCCTGCCGGCAACCGCCCGACCGCGATAACCGCCCATCCCGACCCGGGAGCCGCCGACGCCACCACGTGGGATGTACATCCTGGAGCCTCCCCCAAAGCCGCCGCCCCGCAGGGCTGCGCCTCCACCGAACCCGCCACCGCTCATGCGGGCGCCACCTCCACCAAATCCTCCGCCACCGCCACCGCCACGCCGGGCTTCAGCGTCGCCCGGGATCAGAAGAGCGCTCGCCAAAAGAGCGCCGAACGCCAAGAGAAGCTTGTTCATCGCATCCTCCCTTTCGCCGCCAAGTGCACAGCACGGCACAAGGCAGGCTGTCGTGCCGTCCATTGTGATCCCGTTGGGGAAACCTGCTTGATCGTCTGGGACAGGCGGTTGGCACTTTGTGCCGTAAGAACCACGTGATGATCCCGTACCTGCTCCGGCGGTCCTCTCCATGGGATGCGGTCCCGGACGCCCGCGGATGTGATGCCGGTCAGGTCGCGATCCTGATCAGGCGCACAGCGGTTTCGTGTATGATGACATTGGCGACAACCTGCAGGTCCCGTCCCGCACCCCGGAGGTGCCCCATGACCCTTTTCCAAGACCGCGAGCAGGCCTTCGAGCAGATGTTCGTGCATGACGAGGAAGCGCGCTTCCGGGCGCTGGCGCGGCGCAACAAGCTGCTGGGGCAGTGGGCCGCCACCCAACTCGGCCTCACCGGTGCCAAGGCCGACGAGTACCTCGCCAAGATTGCGAGGAGCGTGGTGGCGCAGGTCGTCGACGAGAATGTCGTCGAGACGCTCCAGGCCGATTTCAAAGCCCATGGCGTCAGCCAGTCCGCAGACCAGATCCGGCAGAAGACGGCGGAGCTGATGGCGGCGGCCATCACCCAGGTCCGCTCAAGCGCCTGGTAAGGTTTTCAGCGCGATCCGCCTGACGCGGGCCGTCATGGCCGGAACCGCTTGGTCTCGATCAGCCAGCACCTCTTGCCCCGCCGTCTTGCGGGAGGCTGTCAGCGTCCGTCACGGCCTCCGCCGTTCACAGACCTGGTAAAGATGGTCATCAGCTTGGTGATCTCGGCATTGTAGTCGCGCAGGGTTTCCTCGATCCAGCGGGATTGGATGGCCGTCGTGTCCCCGAGGTTCCTGCACCCCATCATCTCACGGGTGGTCTCGGCGTCCTTCTCAAGGCGCATGGACACGAAGCTCATCATCTCGCGCTGGCATTCGGTGGCCGCGGCGAACCACGTTTCCGTGGCGTTCGCCAGGGCGCGGTTGCTGTCGCCTGACATGGCAAACACGGCACCGCTGCGCAGCATGTCCGATGTTCCTGAACTCTTCGGCATGGTGGCCATGGATTGTCCTCCTTGAACGAAATCCTTCTTCACCCTGAACGATGCCCCCCTCGCCTCCTCCGGGCGGCGGGCAGAAACCGCCCTGTCGATCTCAGTGCCCGCCGAGCACGAGGGTCTGGATCGGGTACACCAGCGCCTGGATGCGCAGGATCATGGCATGCACGAGCCCGACGGCATCCACCGCGTGGAGAACGAATCCCCTTATCGCGCCCGTTTCTGGGGCGATGATTTCCTCATGGTGGCTGGTATAGGCATTAACGATGCAGCTGCTGCCAGGGGTGACGCCGTCGAAGCCGCCCTCGTATAGGGGCTCAAGAAAGGCCAGAACGGTTCCGGGCCGCGTCACCTGCAGCGGGTCGAGCAACTGCTCGCCGCTGCGGATCTGACCAGCGGCGATGTAGTCCTGCACCCCGGTGACCACCATCGGGATGATCGTCCACGGCTTCGAAGCGCAGGTGGCCTCGGCCACCATCCCGACCGTCAGCGCCTGGGACTCGACCTGCCCGAAGCCGGCCTGCAGGCGCCCCCGCCCGGCTCCCTCCGGAATCAGGACCCCGGCCGGACGCATGAGCGGGTTGACGATGTCACCCACCCTCAGCGTGAATTGCTCCACACGCCCGTCCACCCCGGCCCGGACGACGGTCTTCGACAAATCCACCTCGTCCTGGGCCAGTTCGGCCTCGGCGCTGGACTTCTGGGCGGGGAGCAGCGTGGAGAGCTGCGCCTCGGCCTGCTGCTTGGCGGCGGTGGCAGCATCGATGGTGCCTTGGCGGCCCTGCACGGCGACCTGCAGCTTCTCGATATCCCGTGTGGCCACGGCGCCAGGATTGCGCCGGTAGATCTCCTGCTTGGTCTCCAGCTCGTCCACCGCCTGCTGGTAAGCGCTCTTGGCCTCCACGATCTTGCCTTCGGCGGCCTGGATGTCGGCCTGCGCCACCACCATGGCGGCATCGGTCTCGGCGATCTTGCGGCGGGCGGTCTCCGCGGCGGCCTCTTGCTTCGAGCTGTCGAGCCGGAAGATCGGCGCGCCTTGCTTGACCGTGCCGCTCACGCCGTCGACATAGACCTCCGCGACACGCCCGTTGGTCTCGGGCAGGATCGGGATGGTGCGGAAGTACGCCGTGGCGTTCGTGGTCGACGGGTGGTTGTAGAACACGACCGTGATCAGCCCGATGGTGAGCATCAGACAGGTGACGATGCCCCACCGCAGCTCGAACCAGACCGAATAGAGGGTGATCTCCTTGCCGATCCGTTTGCCCTGGCCGTAGCGGCGGTAGAGATAATCCGGCAGGATCGTCAGCATGGAGCAGAGGAGAAGCTCAAGCATCGATCAGCTCCCTGTGTTGACCGGAGAGATCTGCGGTTTCGGACGGGAGGGCATCCGGGCGGGGGCGATGGTCTTCGGCACATCGATTGTTGCTTCTGCGGCCGCTTCGTCGGTGGCCTCCCTCGCCGGCTCGGCCGGCGGGCCGTGGGCGCCGATCTCGTCCGGCTCCTGGGCTGCGCCTTCGCCCGGCCTCAGGCCGGCGATCTTCTCCAGGGAACCGGCCATCCGGCGCAGCGGATTCCCAAAGTCGGGAATGTCGATGAGGGCGAGCAGCAGGCCGGCGACCCAGAAGATGTGCTGGTGCGTGAACAGGGCCAGCAGACCCAACACGGCGACGATCTCGAACTGCAGCTTGTGCGATTTGTGCGCCATGCGTTCGGGCAAGGTGTGCAGCCGCAGGAACAAGAGGCCCACCGCCAGCACCGCGAGCACCAGAAACACCGCCACGACCACCATCAGGACGTCGGTCCCGCCCGGCGCAGTGATGAAGATCGGCAGATGATGGGGGGCGGCAGGATTGAGCGATGCACTCATACTGTTTCTCCCACTGCGGCGGTTGGGGCACTCTCCGGGACAGGCTTCGCCCCACCTTTTTGGGACAGCTCAGGCGCTAGCGCGAGGTCGGCCTCGGTTGCTGCGACGACCTCTTCGACCGTGACCCCGTCCATCGTCTCCAGCAGTGTCGCGCGACCTTCAGAGAAGCCGATCACCGCGAGCTCGGTGACGACGAGGTCCACCGGCCGGTCCGACGTGAGCGGCAATGAGCATTCGCGGACGATCTTCGGGCGGCCCTTGGCGGTATGCTGCATGGCGACGATGACGCGCTTGGCGCCGGCCACGAGGTCCATGGCGCCGCCCATGCCGGGCACCATCTTGCCCGGCACCATCCAGTTCGCGAGACGGCCATGTTGATCGACCTGCAGGCCGCCGAGCACCGTGAGGTCGAGATGGCCGCCCCGGATCAGGCCGAAGGACATCGCGCTGTCGAACGTCGACGCCCCCGGCAGCGCGGTCACGGGTTTTCCGCCCGCGTCGGTCAGCCACGGCAGCGCCATGCCGGGATCGGCCACCGGCCCAGTGCCGATGAGGCCGTTCTCGGACTGGAAGAAGACGTGCATCCCCTTGGGGACGAAGTTCGCAACGAGGGTTGGAATGCCGATGCCGAGATTGACCAGCATACCGTCGCGCAGCTCCTGCGCGATGCGTTGGGCGATGAGGGTTTGCGCATTCATGGTGTCAGCCTTTCGCGACGAGGTAGTCGACGACCGGAGCGGGCGTCATGACATGGTCCGGCGCGATGACGCCCACGGGCACGATATTCTCCGCCTGGACCACGACGGTCTCTGCGGCCATCGCCATCACCGGGTTGAAGTTGCGCGCCGTGAGGGCGTACTGGAGGTTGCCCAGGTAGTCGGCGATGAAGGCATGCACGAGCGCGAAGTCGGCCCGCAGGGCGGGCTCCAGCAGGTAGTCGCGGCCGCCCACCGCCACCGTCTGCTTGCCTTCCGCCGCGATGGTGCCGACGCCGGTGGCGGTCAGGATGCCTCCGAGCCCGAAGCCGCCGGCGCGGATGCGCTCGGCGAGCGTGCCCTGCGGGACGAGGTCCACCTGCAGCTCGCCCGCAAGCATCTGCTGCTGCGTCTCCGGATTGAGGCCGATGTGGCTCACGATCACCCGACGCAGGAGTTTGGCCGTGATCAGCTTGCCGATGCCGATGCCAGGCGCTGCGGTGTCGTTGGCGATCACCGTCAGGTCGCCTTTCTGCTGCTGCACGAGTTCATCCACCACCGGCTCCGGCGTCCCGACGCCCATGAAGCCGCCGATCATCAGGGTGGCCCCTGCTGGGATCATCGCGACGGCGTCCGAGAGTGTGATCGTCTTCATTGTGACCTCCTCATTGTGCGGCCCAGCCACCATCGACCGACAGGGCGGCGCCACGGATCTGCAGCGGGGTGGCGAATTCGAGTGAAGGCTGCGGCGATCCCGAGGCCGATGCCGCTGGTCGAGCCGGTCACGACGGCCGCCCGACCCTTGAGCATCCCGGGCGCGAACGGCTGGGCGGCGGGCTTTGCTGATGCGGAAACGTCCATGGGCTCGCTCCCTGGCGGGCTACCGCTCACATCCGCTGCAGACGCTGCGCAGGGTGCGAGCAAGACGACGATCCATCTCGCGCAGCTTCCTATCCGCTTCCGTCTCGCGCTTCTCGGCGGCGCCCTGCCCGTCCTCCTGCTGCTGAGCAGACGACGGTGTCGGCTGCCGGAGCACTGGCCGGTCAGAGGACGCGGGTTGTTGGTCCGGCGCCTGGGCCCAGGCGGCGCTTGCCAGAAGAAGGGTGGCGGCACCGACGCCGACCTGCCAGTTCAGGTGCAAGGGACTGGAAGTCATCGCGACCTCCTGTTGATCGGACACTCACGCGGGCTCAACCTCATGCCATGATGCTGAGGCCGCCGTCGACATAGGTGGTGGTCCCCGTCAGCCGTCGCGCGAAGGGTGTGGTCAGGTAAGCGGCGGTCAGGCCGACGTCGTCGATGTCGACCAGCTCGCCGATGGGCGCCCGCTCGATGGCCTCGGTGAGAAGCACGTCGAAGTCCTTCAGTCCGGAGGCCGCGCGGGTTTTCAAGGGACCGGGAGACACGGCATGCACCCGGATGTGCCTGTCGCCCAGCTCGAACGCGAGATAGCGCACCGCGCTCTCCAGCGCGGCTTTCACCGGCCCCATCAGGTTGTAGTTCGGGACCACCTTGTTGGCGCCGTGATAGCTCATCGCGAGCAGCGTGCCGCCTTCCTTCATCAACGGCTCCGCCAGGCGGGCCATACGGATGAAGGAGTGGCAGGAGATGTCCATCGCCACCTTGAAGCCTTCGCCGGAGCTGTCCAGAAGACGGCCCTGGAGATCGTCCTTCGGAGCGAACGCAATGGAATGGAGGGCGATGTCGAGGCTGCCCCAGGTCTCCCCGATCCGCCCGAACACGGCTTCGAGCTCGCCGTCGCGCCCCACGTCGCAGGGCGCGAAGATCGGCGCGCCGAGCTCCTTCGCAAGGGGCTCGACGTAGGGTCGGGCCTTCTCGTTGAGATAGGTGATCGCAAGGTCCGCCCCGAGCTGGCGGAACACACGGGCGCAGCCATAGGCGATCGAGTGCTCGTTGGCGATGCCGATGACGAGCGCCCGCTTGCCGTGCAGGATCTTCGACTGGATGGCGGTTTTGGTCAGGTCGGTGGGTTGATCATTCATGAGCTTGCCCTCGTGCGTCGGGTGTCACTGGAGCGGCGGGTGGCACCATGCTTGGCGGTCTTGGCGGCCGCCCCGGGGCGGTCTTTCGGCTGGTGCTCCACCAAGGTCACGGTGATCGGCTCGGCCTTTGCCCTGCCGCCTGACTTGTCTCCCGCCTCCTCTTCGGACAGGAGACGCCGGATCTCGCCCAGGAGGGTGACCTGCTTCTCGTTGGCCTCGATCCGGCCCTCCAGATGGTCGAGCATGGTGAGGAGCCGGTGCCGATCCGCGGAGGTCCGCAGGAGCTTGGGAAGAGCCGTGAGCGCCTTCACCGGCTCGAAGTCGACGATGAAGGATTGCTCGCGAATGATCTCGCGGGCGGCCTCTGTGGGCATGTCGAGCAGACCAAGGTCCCGGCTGATGAGGTCGCGAGCCCGCTTCATGGTCGAGAGACGGCGCCGACCCGTGCCGGCCTTCATCAAGAGCAGCACGGCGCGAACCATCGCCTCTGTCCGGTCGCCCTCCTCGATGTGCGCCAGCGCCTCCTTCACCAGAGGGGCATTGCGCACGTCGATGGGCTCTTCCGCGGTGGTCTCCTTCTCTGCTCCCGCCAAGCCAATGCCGGCCGGGCCGTAGGTGCGGAAGAAGGTGTTCTCGACCGCCGCATCGCGCAGGTCGCGATAGAGATCCCACGAGGCGGAGGTAATGGCGGCGGAACAGCGCTCCATCATGGCCATCGGGCCGTCATTGTCCCGCGGCGCCCGGTTGGCCTTGGCCATGTCGGCCATGCCCTTGAGCGGCCACAGGAACGGATTGAGGTCCGACACCGCCCAGCGTTGCGCCCGCTGGGGGTTGAACGCCCGGATGAGCCCCGCCGCGGCCGGGGTGACCAGCGGCGCCACGAACGGGTGCACGAAGGTCTCGTAGGCGGATGCGAGCGCTTCCGACGTCTTCTCGACCGCCGCGAACGGCATCTCGTCCTTGCGGCTGTACTTCTGCAGAACCTTCAGGTCCTCGACCGGCATCTCGGTCAGCAGCACGTCGTAGCGGACGCTGCCGTTCGCCTTCTGCTCCTCCACCTGCATTCTGTACAGACCGGGGGGCAGGTGCTCGATGTACTCGATCAGGTCAGCGATCTGGGTGTATTCGCGCTTGGCGACCGCACCCGACACGAAGATGCCGAGATGGCCGACACTCTTATGCATCAGGCCGACGATCACCTGCCCGTTGGCTTTCAGCGCCTCAGTGGTCGGATAAAGGTCGGCCACCCAGTTGAAGGCTTGTTGCGGCGGCGTGATGTTGTCGCCGAGCGACGCGAACAGGATGATCGGCGACTTGATCGCCCGCAGGTCGAAGGCCCTGCCCTCGGACCACTCGGCGTCACCATCCGCCAGATTGTTGCCGACGAACAGGTTCTCGACGATCCACTTGATCTCCTGCCGGTTCATCAGGAAGAACCCGCCCCACCAGCGCTCGAACTCCAGGAAGCGCTCCGGCTCGCTGTCGATCTTCGAGAACAGCGTGTAGTACTTGTCGAAGTAGGTATTGGCCGGGTTGAGATATTCGAAGTTCTCGACGAGATTGGCTCCATCGAACGTGCCGGCGCCCAGATCGCTCGCCAACAATGCCGGCCAGGTGCCTCCGAGCATCCCTCCGGCGTAGCGCATCGGGTTCTCGCCGTCGTTGCCGGCCCAATACGACATCGGCGCCCCATTGATCACGATGGGGCCGACGAGATCCGGCTCGACGGCGCCAACCAGCATGGAGGCCCAGCCGCCCTGGCAGTTGCCGAAGAGAACAGGCTTGCGGGTCTTCGGGTGGCGCTCGCCGACCATGCGCAGGAACTCGGCCTCGGCGCGGGAGACGTCCGCGAGGGTTTGCCCGGGCTCCGGATCGGGGAAGAAGATCACGCAGTAGACCGGGTGCCCCGCCTTGAGCGCGACCCCCACCTGCGAATCCTGCTTGAACCCACCAATGCCGGGCCCATGGCCGGCCCGCGGGTCGATAATCACGAACGGCCGGAGATCAGGATCCGTTTTGACGCCGGCCGGTGGGATGATGCGCACAAGAGCGTAGTTCACGGGCCGCTCGAACGTGCGGGCATCCGAGACCATCTCCCACTCGAAGGCCAGCAGCGGCGGCTTGCCGGCCTTCTCGTGCTCGATCCAGTTGTTGCCGCGCTGGCGCAACGTGTCCCAGAACAGGATCGAGCGCTGCGTGAAGTCGAGGCAATAGGCGCTGGCGTCGCGCCAGAAATCGAGGGGCGATGCGGAACGGATCGGCGCCTCCCTCAACGGCTCGCCCGCGGCCTTCATCGCATCGAGGTAACGCTGTAGCGCCTTGGTGCACCGCTCGTGATAGACCTCGGTGATCTTCGCTTGCGAACGGGCGAGCTCCGTCAGCTGGGCCTGCCCGCCGTCGGCCCGCTCTTCGGTCCTGGATTCGACTTTTTGCATGGCTCTTGTCCTGTCAGTGGCTGCTTCTGGAGACGCTCACTGCTTGGTTTCGCCCCATTTGAGGAAGAAGCCGACATCGCCCGGCAGCCCGCCCGGCCATTCGATGATCAAGGCGCTCAGCTTGAATCCGGCATCCCGGAGTTGGTCACGCCAGAGCTCATAGGCCTGGCGCGGCCGTCCGGTGAGGGTGTCCGGCCAGGTTGGATCCGAGTTGTTGATCGCCCGCCCATGGTCGGTGCACAGCGCGTTGGGGAAGCGCATCACCATCAGCTCGGTCTGGCCGCGCTCCGCCGCCGACCGCAGCTTCGCCTTCAGCGGCTGCAGGATTTCCTGCAGGCGCTCGGGCGTCAGGTCGATGGGCTCGGCCATCCGTTTGATCAGGTCCTGGCGCGCCTTCTCGGCGCGGTCCATGCCCTCCAGCGACTTGGACGCCTTCGCCATCTGCATCTCGGTCATGTAGTTGCGCAGGTCGCGCGCCGACATGAACGTCTCGTCCCCGAGTTCCTGCTTGGCCTTCTCGTCTGGCTTGGTTTTCAAGGCTTCCATGACATCGATCTCCTTGGTCAGGATGCAAGTTTGGTTTGTGTCGCGCCGAGCACGCTGCGCGTCTGCCGTGCGATCACCAGTTCCTCATTGGTGGGAACCACCCACGCCGTGGGTCCGGATCCGGCGGATATCCGCGGGCCGCCGCTGCGGTTGGCCGCCTCATCAAGAGTGAGCCCGGCCCATGCGAGGCCGCCGATCACCTCGGCGCGGGTCGCCACGTCGTTCTCGCCAATGCCAGCTGTGAAGACGAGACCGTCGAGCCCTCCCAACGCCGCCACGAGCGAGCCGATCTCGCGGGTGATGCGGTACACGAACAGGTCGATGGCGCGCCTGGCGTTCGGGTCGCCCGCCGCCTTGGAGCGCAGCACCCGCATGTCGTTCGAGATGCCGGACACCCCAAGAAGACCGGACTTCTTGTACAGCACGCTCTCGGCCTCTTCCGGGCTGAGCCTCATCTCCCGCAGCATGAAGAAGATCACCCCGGCGTCGACGGCGCCGCAGCGGGTGCCCATCGGCAGGCCATCGAGGGCCGAAAAGCCCATGGTGGTCGCCGTGCTGACGCCGTCCTTGAGGGCGCACAAGCTCGCGCCGTTGCCGAGATGGGCGACGATCACCCGCCCCTTCGCCAGTTGCGGGTCGTAGTCCTTCAGCACCGAAGCGACGTAATCATAGGAGAGCCCATGGAAGCCATAGCGCCGCACGCCGCGTTCGCGCATCTCGCGCGGCAGGGCGAACAGGGTGGCAATGTCGGACTGCGTCTGATGGAAGGCGGTGTCGAAGCAGGCGACCTGCGGCATCCCCGGCAGGCGCCGGCGGACGATCCGGATCGGCTCCAGATTGTGGGGTTGGTGCAGCGGAGCCAGCGGCACCAGAGCCTCAAGCCGCTGGAGGACGGACTCGTCGACCAGCACCGGAACGGAGAAGGCCTCGCCGCCATGCACCACCCGGTGCCCGATGGCCACGGGCTTGCGCTCCTCCCGGAACTGGCTCAACCATGCGACGAGGTGCATGAGCGCCGCCTCGTGCCCCGTTTCGTCACCCGCGTCCCATGTTTTTTCTTCGAGGATCGCCCCGCCTTTGTCCTTGACGGCGAAGCGCGCGGCGCCCCCCAGACCTTCGTAAAGCCCTTTCCAGACGAGCCGTGGCTCTGCGCCGTCGACCATGTCATAGACCTGGAACTTGAGGCTCGACGAGCCGGCGTTGAGGACGATGAGGACGGGGATCATGGCTCAGACCTCCGGGATGGCGAGCTTTGCGCGCTGCGCGTCCGCGACCAGCGAAGCGACCGCGCAGGACGCCAGTCGGGTGATCGTCGAGTCCGCCCGGC
>NZ_JAMXFJ010000072.1 GCF_025460805.1 Microvirga sesbaniae
TGGGCTTCGCCCCCATCGCCATCGGGCTCGGCCTCACCCTGATCCACCTCGTGGGCATCCCGATCACCAACACGTCCGTGAACCCCGCCCGCAGCACCGGCCCGGCCCTGTTCGCCGGCGGCTGGGCCCTGGCGCAGCTCTGGATGTTCTGGGTCGCGCCCCTGATCGGCGGGGCCATCGGCGGGATCCTCTACCGCTGGCTCAGCGAGGAGCCTTCCGCCCAGGTCACCGGCGTCACGCCCGCCGCACCGGCCGAGTAGCGACGGGGTCTGCCATGACGCTCCTCGAGCATGAGACGCTTCCGCTCCGGACCAGCCCGCCCCATGCGGACATGATCTGGGTCGCCGGCGGAACATTCCGCATGGGGTCGGACCGACATTACCCCGAGGAGGCTCCCGTCCATCGCGTCACCGTCGATGGCCTCTGGATGGATCGGACGCCGGTCACCAATCGGCAGTTCCGGGAGTTCGTCCGCGCGACCGGCCATGTGACCATGGCCGAGCGGAAGCCCGATCCCAAAGACTACCCCGGGGCTCTCCCCCACATGCTGAAGGCCGGCTCCCTGGTGTTCAAGCCGCCCAGAGGGCCCGTGGACCTGCGCGACTGGAGCCGGTGGTGGAAGTTCCGGTTCGGCGCGACCTGGCGGCATCCGACGGGTCCGGGCTCATCGATCGCCGGTCTCGACGACCATCCGGTCGTGCACGTGGCCTACGAGGACGCCCAGGCCTATGCGCGCTGGGCCGGCAAGGACCTTCCGACCGAGGCGGAATGGGAGTTCGCGGCCCGCGGCGGGCTCGATGGCGCCGAGTTCGCCTGGGGCGAGGAATTCACTCCCGGCGGACGGCACATGGCCAACACCTGGCAGGGCGCCTTCCCGGGTCAGAATCTGGCGAGCGACGGCTATGAGCGCACCTCGCCCGTGACGGCCTTCCCGCCCAACGGCTACGGCCTGCACGACATGATCGGCAACGTCTGGGAGTGGACGTCGGATTGGTACGCCTCGCAGCATCCCGCCGATGCCGCCAAGGCGTGCTGCATCCCGGAGAACCCACGCGGCGGACGCGAGGCCGACAGCTATGATCCTCGGCAGCCGCAGGTCCGGATCCCCCGCAAGGTGCTCAAGGGCGGATCGCACCTGTGCGCGCCGAACTACTGCCGCCGCTACCGTCCGGCGGCGCGGCACGCGCAGCCCGTCGACACCTCGAGCAGCCACATCGGCTTCCGGTGCGTGGTTCGCGGGCGGGAGGCGCGATGATGGCCGATGCGGCGACGCCCACGCAGGTGTTCCTGGCCCGGCTGGTGGTCATCGTGGCGGCTCTCCTCCTCGGGCTCGGCCTGTACTGGTACGGAGGCTCGGCGGAGGTCCACCGGCGGATCTGGAGCGACATGGCCGCCCGCCCGGGCGGCCCGATGACCTTCCGCTTCGTCCTTCAGCCTTGCATGGCCGCCGTCGCGGCCTACCGCGACGGATCCAGGGACGCGCGCCTCGGACGATCTCCCTATCTCTGGTCGGTGATCACCGGTTCGGATGGAGCCGCCGGGCGCCTGTGGGAAGGCCTGGTCGCGACCGCGCGGATCCTGCTCCTGGGCCTCGTCATGGACGGGATCTACCAGACGACCGTGCTCGGCACCTTCTATCCGGGCGAAATGGTGCTCATCGCGGTCCTGCTCGCCTTCCTTCCCTATGTGCTGCTGCGCGGGCCCATCGCACGTCTCGTGAGCTGGTGGAACGCCCGGCATGGGGACTCCTCTCCACCAACGGGTTCGAAGAGGTGACGTGTCATGGCCCCTGCCCCCGGGACAACACCGGTCACGGCGCAGTCCGATTCGGATCGGATCTCCGTCGAGCTGTCCTCGCGCCGAACCGGCATGTCGTTCCAGCGCACGCGGATGAGCGCCGACCGGACGCTGATGTCGGTGCTGCGCACATCGCTGTCGCTGATCAGCTTCGGCTTCACGATCTACCAGGTGTTCGAGAAGCTCCGGGAAGCCGGAACGATCACGCATGCGGCGGCGCCGCGCAACTTCGGCGTCGCCCTGGTGCTGCTCGGCATCGCGATGCTGGTCATCGGGATCGTCTACCATGTCCGGTTCATGATCGGCCTGCGCGAGGAGCGCGAGGCGATGAAGGCCGCCGGCCTCGTCCATGGGGAGAGCCGCTTTCCGGTCTCGCTGACGCTGCTGACCGCCATCGTGCTCCTCCTCATCGGCGTGGCGGCCGTCATCAGCATGCTCTTTCAGGCCGGGCCGTTCGGGTGACGAGGCACCGGCCCGACCGGTCGGGACACCTTCGTGTCGAGGCAGCCGACCATGCCGCAAGTGCCTGGATCGACCATCACGCCGGCAGCGAGGTCATGTCCCGCGCGCCGGCAAGGCGCCTAGCTCCCGCTCCACGGCTTCATGTTGATCACATGAGCGAGCGACTCGAACCGCCTGCCGCACGCCAGGTGGTAGTCGCCGGTCAGTCCCTTGGATCCGTCCGGGTCGTTCTGGAACTCCACCCTGGTCTGACGCTCGCTCGGCAGGATCGGCCGCTTGCAGGCCTGGCACGACGGACCGCTTCGTCCGCCGCCAGCGAAACACTTGTCATCGAGAAACACGCCACTCTCCGAAATCGTCACGCGCCACGTCCGTCCGCGCCACAAAGGCCGCGGTTCGAGAGGCAAGCCGGGATGCCGGCTCCCAACAACGATGCGCCGGGGCTCTTGTTCCGACCCTGCCGGAGTCCCATGGCAGGACAATACTCAGTTGCGTCAGAACCTTACAGGGAGAAGCAATGTCATGGCTAAGTCACCCAAAGGCAACAAGCCGAACATCCTCGTCATCTGGGGCGACGACATCGGCATCTCGAATTTGAGCTGCTACTCGCACGGCCTGATGGGCTACAAGACTCCCAACATCGACCGTCTGGCCGAGGAAGGCATGATGTTCACCGACTCCTACGGCGAACAATCCTGCACCGCCGGACGCTCCTCCTTCATCACGGGCCAGAGCGTCTACCGCACGGGACTGTCCAAGGTCGGCATTCCCGGCGCGCCCATCGGCATGTCGGACAAGATCGTGACCATCGCGGCGCTGCTGAAGGAACAGGGCTACGCCACCGGCCAGTTCGGCAAGAACCATCTCGGCGACCTCAACTCCATGCTGCCGACCAACCACGGCTTCGACGAGTTCTTCGGCAACCTGTACCATCTCAATGCCGAGGAAGAGCCGGAGATGGACGATTACCCGTCGGAGAAGGACTTTCCGCAGTTCCGCAAGATGTTCGGACCGCGCGGGGTCATCCGCTCGTGGGCGACCGACAGGGACGACCCGACCGAGGAGCCGCGCTGGGGCCGCGTCGGCAAGCAGAGGATCGAAGACACCGGACCGCTCAATCGCAAGCGCATGGAGACGGTCGACGAGGAGTTCGCCGCCGCGGCCAAGGATTTCATCAAGCGGCAGCAGGACGCCGGCAAGCCGTGGTTCGTGTGGCTGAACACGACCCACATGCATTTCATCACCCATACGAAGCCCGGGAGCCGCGGTCAGGCCGGACGCTGGCAATCCGGCTATCACGACACCATGATCGATCATGACAAGCTGGTGGGCGACGTCCTCGACTACCTCGATGAGCTCGGCATCGCGGACGACACCTTCGTGCAGTACTCGACCGACAACGGCCCGCACCGCAATTCCTGGCCGGATGCCGGCACGACGCCCTTCCGCAGCGAGAAGAACACCAACTACGAAGGCGCCTTCCGCGTGCCGCTGATCGTGCGCTGGCCGGGCAAGATCGAGGCCGGCTCCATCAGCAACGAGATCGTGCAGCATCACGACTGGCTGCCGACCTTCCTGGCCATGGCCGGCGATCCGGATGTGGTCGAGAAGCTGAAGAAGGGCTATCGGGCCATCGGACGCACCTACCGGAACCACATCGACGGCTACAACCTGCTGCCGTACCTGACCGGCGAGCAAGAGAAGAGCCCGCGCAACTTCTACTTCTATTTCAGCGACGACGGCGACATGCTGGCGGTCCGCATGGACAACTGGAAGATCGTCTTCATGGAGCAGCGCACCGCAGGCACGCTGGCCGTCTGGCGCGACCCGTTCACGCGGCTGAGGGCGCCGGTCATCTACAATCTGCGCACCGACCCGTTCGAGTTCGCCACGGTCACCTCGAACACCTACAACGACTGGATGTTCCGCCACGCGTACCTGATCTATGCGGTGCAGGCGGTCGCGGCGAAGTTCGCCGAGACCTTCAAGGACTTCCCAGCCATCCAGAAGCCGAACACCTTCACCATCGACGACGCCATGGCCAAGATGTCGGAGGCCGCGACGGGAGACTGACCGATCATCCGCTCTCCGCCGGGCGAGGCCTCGCCCGGCGGAGAGCGACACGCTGTGGGAGAAGCAGGCATCGCGGGTGGAGGCGGCGATGAAGGAATGGCTGGTCACGGTCACGGAATACTCCGTTCTCCTCATCGACACGATCGCGCTCGCCATCGTGCTGTTCGGCACCCTGGAGGCGTTCCTGGCAGGCTTTCGCGCGATGCTGACCGGGCAAGCGACGAACATCCAGCGCCGCGAGGTCTGGCTGCGCTACGCCCGCACCCTGGTGGCGGGCCTGACCTTCCAGCTCGGGGCCGACATCATCGAGACCTCGGTCACGACCGGCTGGGAGGCGGTCGCTCGGCTCGGCGCCGTCGCGGTGATCCGCACCTTCCTCAACTTCTTCCTGGAACGGGACCTGACCGAGATCCGCGAACTCCAGCACGAACGCGCCAAGGAGCGCATGCGGGAACCGACAGGAGCCTAGAATGATCCGACGCCACCTGCTCTCGCTGCTCGGAGCGGGCCTGCTGGCCCTCTGGACATCGCCCGCACCCGTTCAGGCGCAATCCCCCGCATCGGACCCGCTGCCGTCCTGGAGCGACACGGCTCCGAAGCGGGCGATCGTCGACTTCGTCGCCCGCGTCACCCGGGAGGGCGGGCCGGACTTCGTCGCCGTCGAGGATCGGATCGCCACCTTCGACAACGACGGCACCCTCTGGGCCGAGCAACCGGTCTACTTCCAGGTCGCCTTCGCCCTCGACGAGGTGAAGCGCCTCGCGCCGCGGTTTCCCGAGTGGAAGGACAAGGAACCGTTCCGGTCCGTCGTCGAGGGCGACCTGAGAGCCCTCCTGACGGCGGGAGAGAAGGACCTTCTGGAGATCATGTCGGTCACCCATTCGGGCATGACCACGGCGGAGTTCATGAAGGCGGCGACCGACTGGCTCGCCACGGCACGCCATCCGACGAAGGGGCGTCTCTACACCGACCTGGTGTACCGGCCGCAGATCGAACTTCTCGGGTACCTGAGGGCGAACGGGTTCAAGACCTTCATCGTCTCGGGCGGCGGCGTCGAGTTCATGCGGGCCTTCGCCGAGCGGGTCTACGGCATTCCGCCGGAGCAGATCGTGGGCTCGTCCGGCGTGACGAAGTTTCAGATCGGCCAGGACGGCAAGCCCGTTCTCCTGAAGGAGCCGGAGGTCGCGTTCATCGACGACGGCCCGGGCAAGCCCGTCGGCATCGACCGCTTCATCGGCCGCCGGCCGATCTTCGCCTTCGGCAATTCGGACGGCGACCTCCAGATGCTGCAATGGACGGCGGCGGACGATGGCCCCCGCTTCATGGCCATCGTTCACCACACCGACGCGGAGCGCGAATGGGCCTACGGCCGCCAGTCCCATATCGGCAGGCTCGACAAGGCCCTCAACGAGGCAACCGCCAGAGGATGGACCGTCGTCGACATGAAGCGGGATTGGAAGAAGGTGTTCGCCTTCGAACCCTGAAGGATCACGACCATGTCTTTGATCGACATCTTCGCCTGGATCGTCCTGATCGTTCTCGCCGCGACGCTGGTCGCGATCGTCGTGGCGCTGGGGACGATGCCCGGCCGCATCGCCCGCAAGCGCGGCCATCCCTGGCCTGAGGCCGTGACTGTGGGGAGCTGGGCGACGCTCGTCTTCGGCTTCGTGTTCTGGCCGCTGGTGCTGATCTGGGCCTATGTCGACGTGCCGGAGCGGCGAGGGACGCCGCGATGATCGTCGTCCTGCTCAACTCCTATATCGCGCTGCTCGCCCTGTTCGTCTGGCTGCGGTTCATTCCGTTCAACACGTTCTGGAAGATCTCTCCGATCGTCGTGCTGCTCGTGCTCCTCGTCGGCCTGTTCATCCCCATGGGATGGGGTGCGCCGTCGGGACCGGCGGCCCTGCTGCGCAACTCGGTGCAGATCGTTCCGTCCGTCGCCGGAGAGGTGGTGGATGTGCCGGTCGCCGCGAACACCCCGGTCAAGGCGGGCGACGTGCTGTTCCGCATCGATCCGACCACGTACCAGGCCCAGGTCGACACCATCGAGGCCCAGCTCAAGTTCGCCGAGCTGCGGCGGTCCCAGTTCGCCGAGCTTCAGGGGCGGGACAGCGGTCGGGCCTTCGACGTGCAGCAGCGCCAGGCGGAGGTCGACCAGTTGCGGGCCCAGCTCGAAGGCGCCAGGTGGAGCCTCGACAGGACCACCGTGCGGGCGCCGGCGGACGGCTACGTGACGAACCTGGGTCTGCGGAAGGGCGCGCGGGTCACGGCCCAGTCGCCCGTCATGGCCTTCATCGACACCTCGGAGGCAATCCTCGGCGCGGAGGTCCCGCAGATCTACGTCCGTTACATCGAGGCCGGGCAGCCGGTGGAGGTCACGTTCAAGCCCCTTCCCGGCGAGGTCTTCCCCGGGCGCGTCGAGACGGTGCTGCAGGCCGTCGCGAGCGGCCAGACGCAGGTCGGCGGCACGGCCGTCGCCCCGTCCGAGGTCCAGGCGGCGCCGTTCGTCGTCCGCGTCCGGCTCGACGACCGGGAGGTGGCCAGGCGACTGCCGGCCGGGAGCACGGGAGTCGCCGCGATCTACACGGAGCATGTCAAGGCAGCCCACGTGATCCGCAAGGTCGTCCTGCGCCAGACGGCGATCCTCAACTACGTCAATCCGTTCTAGAGCATCGGACGCAAAAGTGGGAACCGGTTTTGCGCGTCGTGCGGTGCGCCAGCCGAGAGTGGAGCATCGGACAATCGGGATCACCGGGACGAGCCCGGTGATGACGTGAGAGGGTGGTGTGAGCGGATGATGACACCCTCCCCACGTCATGGCACCCTCCGCCCTTCCCGCCACCCTCACGTCATGGCCGGCCTTGTGCCGGCCATCCCGATCCGGTGAGGCGCGGCGCCCTACGGAAGCGGGATCACCGGCACAAGGCCGGTGATGACGTGGTGTGTGTGTGACCCGGTGTGAACACCCTCCACACGTCATGGCACCCTCCGCCCTCCCTGCCACCCTCCGCACGTCATGGCCGGCCTTGTGCCGGCCATCCCGATCGGAAGAGCGCCGCGCCTCTCGCATCGGGATCACCGGCACAAGGCCGGTGATGACGTGGTGGTGGATTGGACAAGCCCGGTGATGACGGGGTGGTGGATCGGCCGGGCGATCAAGACAGGGGCCCGAGCGGTGCGCCGCTCAAAGGCTTGAGCATCGGACGTGAAAGGTGGGTCCACTTTTCACGTCCGATGCTCCAGGCCCGCACCCGGCCGGGCGGCCGCGCGTCAGTACCGCGCCCGGATCGGCTCCTGGGCCGGCGGCGCGGGACCGCCGAGCGGGAACGCCACCGTGAACAGGCCGATGGTGCCCTGAGGGCGGTTCTCCACGTCGACCTCGCGCAGCACCTTGAGGCGGGTCGTGACCGGCGTTCCCGCCACGGTGACGTTGTAGGTGGCGCTGGCGCCGACCGCCGTCACCCGCCCCTTGAACGGGCCGATCCGGTTGCCTTCGCCCCGGTCCTCGGAGACCTGGTCGTAGTAGCCCGCCAGCACCCCGACGGAGAGCTCCTTGGTCAGGTTCTTGGTGATCGCCAGATCGAGGTGGAAGGCGTTGCCGCTCCGGTAGTCGGTATCCGGGTTCTCGCCGTTGATCTCCAAGCCCACGGCGCCCGAGAGATCGAGGCCGGTCTCCGGATCGAACCAGGTGGCGGCGGCGAAGAGGTCGCCGACCCAGCGGTTGAAGGCAAGGTTCGAGAGCTCGCCCTCCTCGTAGCCGCCGGCCGGAACGCTGACGCTGGCCCCGAGGGACCAGTGGAACTTGCCCGCGTCCCAGCCGAGGATGCCCGTGACCACCGGATCGCCGAGCACGAACGAGGCGTCCCGCTGGCTGAACGCGAAGGCGCGGCCCAGCCGCGGCGCCTCGATCAGCACGCCGGCGCTCACCCGCGGCACGCCCAGCGGAAGGCTGGCGCCGATGGCCATGCGCCCGCCCAGGGCCTCCAGGGGGAAGACCCAGGTGGCGGTCAGGAAGTCGGCGCGGATCTCGACCTCCACGTCGGCCAGCACGGCCCCGCCGATCTGGATGCGGCGACCGCCGCTCAGCTCGCCCGAATAGGCCAGGAAGTCATTGCTGAAATAAAAGCCGGGCGGAGGCACGATGCCCGCGAGCGGGCCCCGCAGACCGGGCAGGTAGAGGCTCGCCCCGCCCTCGGTCCCGAGCGCCGGCACGCTCGCAAGACCGCAGATCAGCCCGAGAAACCCGAGACATGCCTCATGGCGACGCTTGATCACGCTTCCTCCCCCTCTTGTCCGGTGCTCCGGATTGCATCATGGCCGACCCGGCCACCTTCGGGGAAGCCCGGACCCGGGTTCAGGAGAAACCTGAGCGCTCCACCCGCCGGCGAATGCGGCCTCATACCTCGACCATGCGGTTCGTGGACCGCGTATCGCACGAGGTCGGCCGTGGTGTGCAGCCCCTGATGGGTCCGATACTCCAGCCTCCGGCATCGTCCTGGCTATCAGGTGAAACCCTGAGATTCACGGCAAAGTTCGTCCCCGCGGATGTCCGAACCCCCGGATCCTGATCGAGCCTGAAGCCCGGGCGCGCCATCCGGCCCGGGGTGTCCCGCCCGGCCGGGGGTGTCCGGCCGGTCCGGGAGATGAGGGCTCCGGGGGCTTGCCATGGCGGTTCCGCGGCCGCCCCATCGCCGCCCTCGGCGTCGCGGTCGCCCTCCCCATCATGGCACCCTCCACCCGTCCCGCCACCCTCCACGTCATCACCGGCCTCGTGCCGGCCATGACGTGGAGGGTGGGGGTGAGGTGCGGGCGCAAGGGGCCGTCCGGCCTTGTCAAAGCCAGCGCTTTTCCCGGAAGCGCCAGTAGAGCCACGCGCAGACCAGCACGATCACCGTCAGCACGAAGGGGTAGCCGTATTTCCAATGCAGCTCGGGCAGCACGTCGAAATTCATGCCGTAGATGCCGGCGACCGCCGTCGGGACGGCCAGGATGGCCGCCCAGGCGGCGAGCTTCCGGGTGATCTCGTTCTGCTGGGACTGGCCGGTCATCAGGCTCGACTCGAACGCGAAGGCCAGCACCTCCCGCAGGGACTCGATCTCCTCCTGGACCCGCCGGATGTGGTCGGAGACGTCGCGGAAGAGCGGCTGCATCGCACCGTCGATCCCGGGCAGTCCGGGCTGCTCGAGCCGGCGGCAGACCTCCACCAGCGGAACGGCCGCATTGCGCAGGCGCAGCAGATCCCGCCGCAGCTGATAGAGCCGGACGATCTGGTCCTGCGGCTGGCTCGCGGTCAGGATGCTGTCCTCGATCTCCTCCACCTCGGCCTGGATCATCTCGATGACCGGCATGTAGTTGTCGACGATGAAGTCCAGGATGGCATAGAGGATGAAGTCCTCGCCCTCTGCGAGCGCCTTCGGGGCCGCCTCGCAGCGCTGCCGGACAGGCGTATAGGTCGTCGAGGCGCCATGGCGGACGGAGACCACGTAGCCGCGCCCGACGAACAGGTGCGTCTCGCCGAAGGCGATGCGCCCCTCCACCATCTGGGCCGTGCGGGCGACCACGAACAGAGCATCGTGGTATTGTTCGACCTTGGGCCGCTGATGGGCCTTCAGGGCGTCCTCGATGGCGAGCTCGTGCAGGTGGAACTCGGACTGCACCTTCCTCAGGAGCTCGAGGCTCGGCTCGTGCAGGCCGATCCAGACCACGTGACCGGGCTTCTTGGACCACTCCCCGGCCTCCTCGATGGGAATCTCCGTGAGACGCCGGCCACCCGTATAGACGGCGGACGCGACCACGCCGGGCATGCCCAGGGAGGGAACGGAAACTCGCTTGAGAGGCTTCGCCATGTCGATCCACCGCACAACCATCCTGGCCCGTTGCCGCGCCCGGGGCAAGCCGCTCCCGCGGCCTCCTAGCGCATCGTGCGGACCCAGAGGGCCGCGTCAGCGACCCGAAAGGCCACGCCAGTGAAAAGTGGATCCGGTTTTCCGCTCGAACGATGCGCTCTTCAAGGACTGGAGCATCGGATCCGATCCCAAAAGTGCAAGTCCACTTTTGGGTCCGACGCTCTAGGCTGTGTGGACACTTATCGTAACCATAGGACGATGGCGGCCAAGGTGACGACGGCACGATAGTTTCGGGCCGTTTTCTCGAAGCGCGTGGCGACGCGGCGGAACTGCTTGAGCTTGGCAAAGCAGCACTCGATCAGGTGGCGCTGAGCGTAGAGGTGCTTGTCGAGCGGGTGCTTCCTGGCCCGCGCGGGATTGTTGGGGATCACCGCAAGAGCGCCTTTGTCAGCGATGGCCTGGCGCAGATGATCGGCATCGTAGGCCGTGTCGCCCAACACCGCCTGGGCGGGCAGGCCCTCGATCAGAGCCGCAGCCTG
>NZ_JAMXFJ010000073.1 GCF_025460805.1 Microvirga sesbaniae
CGCGGCTGCGGCTCGATGCGGCTCTCTACGAGCCGGCCCCATGGCGCCGGCCGGGGACGGCGGGCCGGCCGCGCACCAAAGGCGCTCGCATGCCGACCCTGTCTGAGGTGCTGAAGCGGACGAGCACATTGCGATCCGTCAGGAAAGTGAGCCCGATACTGGCAAGGGCCGCAGCCTTTTGTTGCCTCGAGACAACGGACTGAACATAGGGGCTGCCGAAAAGACCGGAAAAGCCGTGTCGCTTGATACTGTTGTTGAGGCGCGGCAGGCTATTTTGCGACAGGTTTGCCGTATGAAGGAGCAGCTCCGATCCAATGGTCGCCGCATGATCGGCAACTATACTCGCGATTACCGGCCTGCTCAACGAACTGCTCAGCGGGTAATTGCCGAGATACTTGGCATGGGCCCGAATGGCCGGCTTGACGCCCCTTTCGATGAAAGCCCCCCGGCCATCAAGGCAGATAAAACGGGCGCCGAACCTTGCGGCGGTCTGCTCCAGCAGTGGCTGGTCGATGGGCTCGCCCGCGCCGACCGCAACGGCATCGATATTCTGAAAGCCGAGTTCCTGAAGTCTGAAAGCAGGTAAGTGCTATCCAAGCCGCCACTGAACATTGTCACGACCGGTTTAGAGTGATCGCTAAAGGTCACGATATCTTCAAAGCTTTCAATACGACCAATCAGCCGATTTATGGGTGACGCTGGAGTGTTCATGATCCCATCTTCCTCTCAACGATAGTACCGGCGGTGGTTACGACGATTATGAGGGCGGCCCCGCAGAGGCTGGGAAGTGTCAGCGGTTAAGACACAATAACGGCAGCGAATAGGAGGCCAAAGAGCGGCTCGGTACCCATCAGCAGGCCAACGCGGGTCGGCGTGCTGCCCCGAATGGCAGCGTTCTGAACATAGAAGGCCGCAATTGTGCAAAGGAGTGAGAGGAAGGCGACGGATGCCCAGAACTGACCACCGCCTATTCGGAAGCGCCACTCTGCAGCAGGAAGAGCGTAACCGTAAGGATGGCGACAGTGGAGGCTTGAAGGGTCGTCAAGGCGGCTGACGATACAGGGCGACCGGCCATCAGCCGCTTCGTCGTGACCACCAAAATAGCCCGCAATACGGCGGCGCTCAGAACAAGAAGATCCCCGAAGGTGAAAGCGGTCGTTCCTCCCATCAAGGTGGCGACACCTAAGCAAGAGCATCCGGCGCCGGCCAGAACGCCAATCGGCGGCAACTTTCTTGAGAGTCCATAGTCAAAGATGGGCGTGAAAACAACGCACAATGAGATGATCAGCGCGGTATTTGAGGCGTTCGTTGAGGACACGCGATAGGTCTCTGCTAAGAGAATCGCAAACAGGATAGCCCCCAGTACAACGCCGCGCGCACAATCCCCACGAAGGTTGCGGCAATTTCCTTGTGTGCGACAAAGGACATGGCGACTGCAGTGATCAGGAACCGGTAAAAGATGAGGACGAGAACAGGTGCAAAAACGAGCGCACCTTTCGCCACTGGATAGCTTGCACCCCAAACCAATGCGATCCCGAGGACGGACAGATCCGCCGAGAAACCACTTATCGGCTGGTGCCACGCCAACGTTCCGCCACTGCTGCCGCTATCCACGTTTTGTGTCCTCTTGCATCTTGAACCTTTAGGACCTGGCGGTATTCAGCAGGCCGAGTCGCTTACTCAACAAGAGAGGCAAATCGCGGGCCAGCGGCGCTCAAGCGCCTTAGAAGACTGAGGTGGCTTGGTTTGTTTGAACAGCGTTTTCGGCTGGATAAGTGGAGCGTCTGCCGGGGTCAGGCCGCCGCAAGCTGCGGCAGCGGGTCGAAGTAAGCCTGATCGGGTGTCTTGCGGTCAAGGGATGAATGAGGCCTCCGGCTGTTGTAAAAAGTCAGATAGCGGCCGATTGAGGCGCGGGCCTCGGACACGCTGTCATAGGCCCTCAGATACACCTCCTCGTATTTGACGCTGCGCCAGAGCCGCTCGACAAAGACGTTGTCGCGCCAGGCGCCCTTACCGTCCATGCTGATTGCGATCTCGTTCTTGAGCAGGACATCCGTGAAGGCCATCGACGTAAACTGGCGCCCCTGATCGGTGTTGAAGATCTCCGGCCGCCCATACCGGGCAAGCGCCTCCTCCACGGCTTCGATGCAGAAGGCGGCCTCCAGAGTGATCGACAGCCGCCAGGCCAGAACCCGCCGGCTGAACCAGTCGACCATTGCCGCGAGATAGACAAACCCGCGAGCCATGGGGATGTAGGTGATGTCCATGGCCCAGACTTGGTTGGCCCCCGTCACCGACAGCTTGCGCAGGAGATAGGGATAGACCGTGTGCCCTGGTGCCGGCTTGGAGGTGTTTGGCTTGCGATAGAGCGCCTCAATGCCCATCCGCTTCATCAACGTGGAAACATGCAGGCGTCCGACTGTGAAGCCCTCCGCCAGCAGCAGGTCGCGCAGCATCCGGCTGACCGCAAAGGGATACTCCAGGTGCAACTCGCCCATCCGCCGCATGAGGGCCAGATCGGCCGCCGAGGCAGGCTGCGGTCGATAATAGAGGCAGCCCCGGCTGATCCCGAGCGCCGCAGCCTGCCGACTAAGCGGCAGGGCATGCGCGCGGTCGATCATCGCTTTGCGCTCGGCCACACTCCGGCTTTGCCGAGCGCGCTTTCCAAAAAATCGTTGGCCAGGGTCAGCTCGCCGATCTTGGCGTGCAAGGTTTTTACATCCAGCGGCGGCGTGCCCGTTCCGGCCTTGGGCTCGGGCCCGAACACGCCGGCGGCTCCCTCGAGCAACTGCGCCTTCCACTGGGTGATCTGGTTGGGATGAACATCGAACTCTGATGTTCGTTGTCAATGAGCTTGGACGTGGGAGTACGATCCCAAGACGGGAGCCGGACGTGGCAGGATGGAGTAATTGCGCAGGGCCGGAGACAGAGCCGTCAAGACGACGGTCGAGCAGACTCTGATGCGCGGGTTGGTCACCGCATTTCCGTGTGTTCGTCCGGGGCTGCCTCGATCTGCTGGCGGGCGTCAATGATGTCCCATCGGCCACACAATTCGTACGAGGATTCCCCACCGAGGCTCTGCCTCCGGTGCTGCGCAATCACAGATGTCAGTCGAACGTGATCCGGTTCTTCGTGAGATCTTGTCCTTGTGCGCCTTCAGGCGGCCGAACGGGGTTGGATCTCGCGGCCGATCGCCCACAGGAACGCCGCCATCTCCCGCGCGATGGCGGTGACTATCACAGTCTGGCGCTTGCCGGCCGCCATCAGCCGGCGATAGCGCGCGCACAGCCGCAGCTGCGCCTTCCCGGCAATCGCCCGCACGATTGCCGGCAAGCCCTCCTGGCGTTCCTGCAGCACGCGGCTCATCCGGGCCGGAAAGCGATAGGTCCAGGCGCCCTCGATCAGAACCCGACGGACCCTTGTATTGCCAGCCTTGGTGATGCTGCCCCGTCGGACCCGCTCGCCGGTCGAGCTTTCGCATGGCACCAGACCCAGAAAGGCCATGAGCTGGCGCGGGCTCTCGAAGCGGCGCACATCGCCGATCTCGGCCACGAAGGTCACTGCGGTGAGCAGCGCCACCCCGCGCAGGGCCTGATAAGCCTCGACCACGGGTGCCATCGACCATGTCGAGACCACCTCAGCGACTTGCTGGGTCAGTCGTTCCAAGCGGGCCTCGGCATCCGCAATCGCCTGCCGGTATTCGCCCAAGACCAAGTACTGAGCCGGATGCTCAAAGATGAGTTCGGCCAGCCAGCGCGCATGCGCCCGGGTCCACGGCTTGCGGCCGGAGAAGATCCGCCCATGGCGCAAGAGGAAGGATTGCAGGTACTGGCGCTTCTCGCGCAGATCCTCCATGGCCGCCTCGCGCGCCCGCACCAGCTCGCGCACCGCCTCATGGCCTGGATCCGGCACCCAGATGGCGGTCAGCTCCCCGGCCCGATGCAGCCGGGCCAGGCTCAGGGCATCGCGGCGATTGGTCTTCACGCGCTCGCCCGGGCGCTTGGGGATCAGTGAGGTGGCGATGACCGCGCAGTCATGGCCGAGCGCGGAGATCTGGCGCTGCAGGCCATAGCCGGTTGGACCGGCCTCATAACAGAACAGTAACTCGCTGTGCCGGCTCGCCAGCTTGTTCACCAGACGCCGCACGGCCTCCGGGGTGTTGTCGATCTCGCCGAGAAAACGGATCTCGCCCTGGCGGCCGTCCTCGGCCACGGCGACGGAGATCTTCAGTTTCGAGGTATCCAGACCGACAAACACCTTGCTCTTCTGCTGCATGGCTCGTCCCCTGCGCGGGAGGCTCGACGCCGGCCCATCCGGCGCAACCCTCGCTCATCGCATAGTGTGGACGAGCCACCTCCGCCGGCAACGAACATACGGTCTGCTGGGCCAGCTCGGCCAGGGTCTTCTCACCCTTCACGGCGGCAAGGGCCACCTTCGCTTTGAAAGCCGGAGAGTGGTTCCGGCGGGGTCGCTTGCTCATGGTCTCTCCTGTCTGGCAGCCATTTTGGCTACAGTCAGGCAGAAACTCCACTTATCCCGCTGTTCAAATTTCCCGAGCCAGCTCTTCTTTCCATGAAATCTTCCTATGTCGCCCTTGAACTAATGACACCACGGTCGCTCTACATCGTCTTCTTCAATTTCAGCATTACTAGCTTCCGAGGCGCGATACTGTATATCCGGCGCCGGTTTTCTAGCTGCAACAGCCCACTGAAGCTCAACGTTAGCGAGGTTCGCAACAGTCGCCAAGAGTTCCGAGTGGTCAAGAAAGGTACCTCGGGTAACGTGTGGGGGCAAGATGAGAACAATGCGCTTTGTGTGACCTAAACTGTTGCCTTCTGGCACGGATCTTGCGCTTGATAGGTAAAAAGCCGAAATCAGCTACCTTCACATGACGAGTGTTCAAATGCTGACATAAAATGGTAAGAGATTTGCGCGATTCCCGTTTACTCTGTGATTGCGCTCCTCGGAGGATGTCGCTCCTCCTAAAGTTGGGCTCTGGTAACGGACGCCCCCCCTTCCAACCCCAGTAGGAGAGTGCTGATGATAGGCAAGCGCGTAACCCACGCCCATTTAACAGCAGCCATGTACCAGCAGGGCAACGTCACAAAGGACGACGCCGCAGATCTGGTTGAGCAGGTCTTCAAGACAATTTCCGCGGCGCTGGAGGACGGTGAGAGCGTGAAGCTCTCTTCATTCGGCATCGTTACTATGCACGACAAGGCTCAGCGCTTGCAGCACAATCCAAAGACTGCTGTGGAGGTGTCGATCGAGCCTCACTGGGTCATCCAATTTACTGCGTCGCCGGTTCTCACGTCGCGGCACAGTCGAGTGAGGCCCCGACTGTTAGTGTCAGACGCACAGGAGGCCGATCGGACGGCTGCCGCCCATGGTAAAGCCTCTTAGGCCGACGCTGACGTCGAGCATTTCAGCCAGCTTGCGCTATAGCGGGCTGACCGGTTTTGCACTGAGCGTTGTCCATCAGATCTATTCCTCTTTCTCGATGCAGATCCCGGAGAATGTCTACACGCATGTTGTTGGAGCATCACTGTTCGGAGCGATCAGTGGCGCTGTTCTGTTTTCGGCAATCGCATCACTGAGAAATCGGATCATGTTGCGCGGATAGGGACCAACCATGGGTGCAGCAAGACTCTTCAGCGCTAGCTTCCTCGGCCAGAGGGACCTCCAGCAATGCGCCGTGATCCGGCAGATGGTGCGGGATCTCAATCTTCCCATCGAGGTTGTCACGGTTCCGACGGTGCGCGAGTCCGACTGTTTGGCACTCATCAGGTGCAACAGCAACCTCGGCCCGACCGATCGTACGAGAGCGCTCTGCCTCGACCGCAGCCTGCTCGCCGCGGAAACTGCGTACGGGGAGGGCGAGTGCGTCAGCGACAGGCTGATCGCAGTTGCCCGATCGCAGATGACCGAGGTCGACCAGCTGCAGTATCTCGAGCTGCAGGATGCCAGGACCGTGTGCGCTATCCAGGGCTTGGCCGAGAAACCGACCGCTCTTTGCGTGGCCGCCTATGGCGGGCCTACGCGCCTGATCAACAATGTTCTCCTGATTCCGCCGCCGAAAGCTCTGGACGATCGCGAGCTCGAGTTGGACCCGCATGTGATCGGCCACCAGGCGAGGATGAGTGCGGAAGCGCCGCAACCGTCATGACACTCCACCCCATGCCCCATGCCCTGATTCATGACCTCAGCAGCCGGCTGACCGGTGCAGCAGCGGCGGAAACGCTCCAGGCCTGGTGTGAGGAGCATGGTCTGTCACAAGGGCCGATCACCGCAGAGGTTCGTCATCTCTGGTGACTACGGTGGTGTTCTCCTCGTCATGGCTCTATCCTGTCAGGATTTAGAGCCTCCGCAAATCCCGCTACAGTCCATTCACGAAGACTCTCGAGGAGTACTGCGCGATGGCAGCGCCCTTATGCACAATGTACCGGGCATAGAAAATCAATAACTCTCAAACGCTGGCTTTAGGGGAGAGGCCCCATGATGTCTGCTCACCACGTGACTCCTGCCGCACCAGTAACACGGGACTACACCTACAATCTATTCAGAAACCGGCACCTCCCCAAAATCATCTGCGCTGTGCCTGAGCATTGTCCTGTACCTAGCTTCATTAACTCGAACGATTGGGCGTTTGATCAGGTGCTTCGCCCTGCCGACGCGACACCGCTCGGTTTCTTCAGCCGGGCGGCACAGGCAGGGGTGCGATTTACCAGTTACTATCTCTTCCAAACCACGGGCCTTACTCAGCGCGAGTGATTTCAGAAGCTGAGTGATGACGGTGTTGGAAGGGCGGTGTATTGAGACGGGTGACGAGTCTGCTAGAACCTCGTCGAGAGAGCGATGCGCCACGAACGACACTGCCAACGTTTTGCGCCTGTGTCAGCCAGATGCAGTTGACGACCCCTCGCAGGATATTCTCCGAGCCGGTGTTTTATCACTAAGTCGTCGGCCCTGAATAACCCACAACTGATTGAGGCAGAAGGATTCTTCGTTGTCACGAAGCATTGTAGAATGCCAGCATCTGGGGACGGACCCGCTCAAACCTGGTGTTTTGCCATGGGACCCAAGCCGACAATGCCGAGCTCCGGCGATCTCTACCGCAGCCGCCTCGACCAGATCCTCGATCCCCGCCACGCGTTGTTCCGCCTGGCTGCTTTGATCGACTGGGACAGATTTGATGAGGAGTTCGGCCGCTTCTATCGGCCCCTGGGGCGGCCCGCCAAACCCACGCGCCTGATGGTCGGGCTGTCGTATCTCCAGCACACCTTCAACCTGTCCGATGAGGCGGTGGTGCAGCGCTGGATCGAGAACCCGTATTACCAGTGGTTCTGTGGCTGTGAGTACTTCCAGCATCAGCTGCCGTGCGATCCCAGTTCGCTGACGCGCTGGCGCAAGCGGCTCGGCCCCGACGGACTCGAGAGCCTGCTGGCGGCCACCATCCAGGCCGGGCTGGACAGCGGCGCGGTGCTGCCCTCGAGCCTGGAGCGGATCAGCGTCGACACCACCGTGCAGCCCAGAGCCATCACTTATCCCACCGACGCCAAGCTCTATCTCAAGGCGCTGCAGGCTCTGGTGCGGCAGGCCAAGCGGCATGGCCTCGAGCTGCGGCAGACCCACACCCGTCTGGCCAAACGCGCGGCCGTGCAGGTCGGCCGCTACGCCCATGCCCGTCAGATGCGGCGCATGCGCCGCGAACTGAAGCGGCTGAAGATCTATCTCGGACGCGTGTACCGCGATGTCACCCGCAAAGTCGCCGGTGATGAGGTTCTCTCACGCCGGTTTGCTCCTCTGCTCGGCCTCGTGGAGCGCCTGCTGGTGCAGGAGCGCACGAGCAAGAACAAGCTCTATAGCCTGCATGCGCCCGAGGTGGTGTGCATCGCCAAGGGCAAGGCGCATCGCCCGTACGAGTTTGGCTCCAAGGTCGCACTGGCGGTGACCAACCGGGAAGGCTTCGTGCTCGCCTCCAAGGCGCCGGAGGGCAATCCTTATGACGGCCATACGTTGGACGCCACCATCGGCCAGGTCATCGTGCTGACAGGCGTCGAGCCGGAGCGGGCTTATGTCGACCAGGGTTATCGCGGGCATGATTATGCCAAGACGGATCGGGTGTTCATCACGCGACAGCGGCGGGGACTCACACCGACGATCCGACGGGAACTCAGGCGACGATCGGCGATCGAGCCGATGATCGGACACATGAAGGCGGACGGGCGACTGGGACGCAATCACCTGCTCGGAGCCGCCGGCGACGCCATCAATGCGCTGCTGGTGGCCGCCGGGCACAATCTGCGGCTGATCCTGAACTGGCTCAGGCTTTTTGTGGCCTGGCTCATGGCAGCTCTGATCATCTCATCCGCGCAACCGGATACTTCTCAAGCCGCCTGAAACCAACGCCAGCTTCGTGCCGACGCATTATTCAGGGCCGACTACTTAGCATTCGCGATCCGAAGTTCCCGGATGGGCATGAGCGCTTGGTCCGGCACGAGCATAGTCCCGAGCGCACCATTCAAACGGATTTTTTACGGTAACTGGTATAGCACACAATGCATCGATCGGAAGGCACTCGTCAGGCGGCAAGACCAAAGTCCTAACCTTTGATGCGCTCTGGCACGTCCTCTGCGATATCTGCG
Organism: Microvirga sesbaniae; assembly: GCF_025460805.1. Classification (GTDB taxonomy): domain Bacteria; phylum Pseudomonadota; class Alphaproteobacteria; order Rhizobiales; family Beijerinckiaceae; genus Microvirga; species Microvirga sesbaniae. Next base: position 8,646 of record NZ_JAMXFJ010000073.1, read on the forward strand.
ATTTGTCTGAGCCGCAAGAATCTTGGAATTTCTTTGGGGCATCTGGATGTGTGTCCGTTTGAGCGTCCGATGCTCTAACTTCGAGGATGAACCAATCATGGGCCTAACACTACTCCTGTCTCTTAGCGAGGTGGGAGATTGTGTCCGGTCAATTCGGGGGCTACTTTATTCGGTTTGACGTTGTGCCTCTGAGAGCTTCTTGACGAGACGTTTGCCGTACTCCACGGACGGGCGCTCGATCCCGTGATAGCTGACGTGGGCGATGATGGTAGCTAAGCCAAGCACGATTGCTGAGACGGCAGCGAAACGGAGCCATTGAGGACCATCGCTGGCATACACGCGCTGCAGTACTGGGCCACTCAGTACAATCAGCGGGATGTGCCAAAGGTACACAGAATAACTGATCCGCCCATAGTACGACAGAATACGGGATGCCAGAACGCGAGGCTGGCACAAAGCGGCGCTCAGTAAGATCAAGGCGTAGGCGATGGTGTCGACATGGACTCGATGAAAGATGCCCCATCCCAGGCTCCTGGATACTTGCCATGAGAACAGGAGCAGGCCTGCAGCAAGAGCTGCTGAGCCGAAAAGTTTGGCCCGCGGGTTCACCTTGAGTGCGACATAGGCTTCGAAGGCAAGCAAGCCCAACGTGAATGAGGGGAAGAAGCGCACTATCGAGCCAGCATCAAATTGCGCCCACAAACGCGGGTTAGAAACCAACCATGAAAAGTGATTGGCAAAGATGTAGTAGATAACGAGCCCCACAAAGAAGGTTATGAGGCGTGCCTTGATGCCCTTGGCGAAGAAGTACAGCAGGGGAAAGATGGCATAGAATATCATCTCCACGCCAACCGCCCACCCTCCTGCAACGGCGCTCCGGCTCCATTTCGGAACGAGATTGAAGAGAAACGAAACGGACCCAGCGATTAGCCCCCAGTCGGGCGCACTCCACCTTGTTATGCAATAGTGTAAAGTGGAGTAGATGATTACTGTATAGAAAAGGGGCGCAATCCGGAAGAAGCGGCTGGTTGCGAAGCTCACCAAAGGCATGCCAGTTGCGATATGACGCGGCATCGTCAGGCTCAAGGAAAATGCGCTGATTACAAAGAACAGCCACACTCCTGAATACCCGAACTCAATCAAGGGCGCGAACGCCGGAGGGGGCGCTAGGTTCGGCGTCGACACCCGATAGACGTGGAAAAGAAGCACGTAGAGAGCCGCAATCCCGCGCAGATTGTCGAGAAATTCGAGCCGGTCATTTTGCATTTGCTGCCCCAAACCAGCATGCTGAATCACACGAATGCTTGCGGAGCCGCGATACTATCTCAAGATGATGCCTCGGGGAAGCTCACGTCTCTGAAGTGTAACCCCTGAGAGTGGCGCGAAGATGGAAGCCTGAAGGCGGTCAAAGCAGCTTGCAGGAGAGGGGCTGCTAATTCTTAGCAATCAGAACAAGGGTTACTTGATCAGCCTACCGAGGCGGGCCTTCAGCTCCAATTTCATCCGGTTGACCATTGTCAGAGATCGCTCAGCGTGGGGTTGTGCGCTGATCGCTTGGCGTATGACCCGAAAGGCCCTGAATTCGTTGCCAATGGTTTGCAGCTCGTTCCGGTGCTCTAAGGCTGTTTGGGCTTCCGTCCTTCGCATCTGTGCCAAACTAGGCGGCTATAGGGCCTCCCGCGCTGCCTTCTCCGCCTCGGCAGACCAATCCGTTACCGGAGCGTCGACTTCCTCCGCCTCACAGTTTCCTGAGACACCCTATAAGCGGACGGGATCCGCAGAAGGGTGATGACGATGACAGAGACGATGAAGGATGCGGCCGGTCCGGGCCGCGGTGGGCGCATGTCGCGCCATCGCAAACGCGAGGCGGTTCTGC
>NZ_JAMXFJ010000074.1 GCF_025460805.1 Microvirga sesbaniae
TTATTGATCCGGTCCTCATTGTCTTGAGCATGCGGCGTAGCGGACGGGTTTGTGGCTGAAGTAGCTTCGCACGCACCCGGGCGATTTCGACAGGCGACGCATATGGCTGACCGTTGCCCGCTTGAGTTGCTGTTTGCTGCGCGCCGGCGCCTGGCGGGTGACAACCTGCTTCAGGTTGGCGTTCAGGCCCTCCTCCGGGTTCAGCTCCGGACTGTAGGCCGGCAGGTAGAAAACCTCGATCTTCGCCCGATGCGCGCTGAGCCAGTCGCGGACCCGGGCGGCTCGATGCACCCGCAGCCGGTCCAGGATCAGGAGCACCTTGCGTTTTGCGTCGCGGATCAGGCGTTGCAGGAAGCGGATCAAGGTTGCGGCGGTCACCGCCCCGTCGACAATCATCCAGCGCACGGCGCCGCGATTGCTCACCGCCGCGATCAGGCTCAGCCCGGCGTGCCGGTAGCAGACCCGGATCACCGGCGTCCGGCCCCGGGGCGCATAGCCGCGGCCGCGCACCTCGTCGGCGCGCAGACCGGTTTCGTCACCCCAGAAGATGGTGCCCCGCGCCTGCCGGGCCGCCGCGACGATGGCCGGGTACTCCCGCCGCAGCCAGTGCCGCACCGCGGCCGGGTTCTGCTCGTACGCCCGCCGGAGCGGCTTCTGCGCGGTAAAGCCCCAGCGCGCCAGATACTTGCCCACGGTTCGCACGGCCAGCGCAATCCCACAGCGCTGCCAGATCACCGCGCACACCGCCGCCCGGCTCCATAGGGCGAACGGCAGGTCCAGTTCGTCCGGGGTGTGCCGGCAGATCAGGCGCTGAATCTCGGCCTCCTGGGCGGCATCCAGCAGCCGTTGCTCATCCGGCTTGCGCCCGCGTGGCTTGCTCACCAGCCCCTGCGCGCCCTCGGCCGCAAACCGCTGGCAGATGTCGAAGACCCCTGTTGGCGACAGCCCAACCTGGGCCGCAATCGCCCGGTAAGTCAGCCCGCGCTCCCGGAGCCCAACGACTTGCCGCCGGCGCTCCTCTTGAGCCGCCGCCGGCAGCTTGCGCATGTCCACGTGCTTCATGCTGATGAAGCTGGAGCCATCCATGATCCTTTCAAGACAATGAGCGCCGGCTCAATAACGTGATGTCGTGGATGGCGCCCTCCACCAGCGTCAGACGTGCCAGAATGGGCATGTCCAAAACCGGAGAGGATCCACGTCCATGCCAGAGATTGCCACGGTCGGCCTTGATATCGCGAAGAACGTCTTCCAGGTGCATGGCATCGACAAGAGCGGAAAGATCGTCCTGCGCAAATCACTGCGTCGCAGCCAGGTACCAGGTTTCTTCAAAACTCTTTCCCCTTGCCTGATCGGGCTGGAGGCTTGCGCGACCGCTCACCACTGGGCCCGCACGCTCATGGCCTTCGGGCATGAGGTCCGCCTGATCCCGCCCGCCTACGTCAAACCCTATTTGCGCCGGCAGAAGAACGATGCCGCCGACGCGGCTGCGATCTGTGAGGCCGTCACGCGGCCGTCGATGCGGTTCGTCCCGGTCAAGAGCCCGCAGCAGCAAAGCACCCTCATGCTGCACGGGGCCCGCGATCTCCTGATCGGGCAGCGAACCGCCCTGATCAATGCTCTGCGCGGTCACTTCGCCGAGTTGGGCATCGTGGTGGCGCAAGGCGCTCGCAACACGCGCCAGCTGATCGCCCTCATCCATGATGACGCCAGTCCTGATCTCCCCGCCACGGCTCGGATGGCTCTCCAGCCTCTGGCGGCGATGCTGCTCGAGATCGAGGCGCAGATTGCCAGGCTCGACAAAGCCATTCTGGCGGCCCACCGCAGTGATCCGGTGAGCATCAGACTGGCCACTATTCCCGGCATTGGGCCGATTGTTGCTTCCTGTCTCTCGGCCAGTGTTCCAGATGCCAACCTGTTCCAGGGCAGTCGGGAGTTTGCCGCCTATCTCGGCCTCGTGCCCCGGCAGCACTCAACCGGCGGCAAGGCGCGGCTGGGCTCCATCTCCAAGATGGGCAACCGGCACCTGCGCAAGCTGCTGGTCGTGGGAGCGCACGCGGCGCTCTACAGCATGAAGTCCGGCAAAACCAGGACGGCCCTGGCGGACTGGGCCCGGTCTCTGCTGGCCAAGAAGCCGTTCAAGGTGGTCGCCGTCGCCTTGGCCAACAAGATGGCCCGGATCGCCTGGGCGGTGATGGCCAGAAGCACGGCTTACGAGCCCGGGAGCCAGGGAGCTGTCGCGGCGGCGGCATAGGCATCCAGTTCAGACTATTCGCCCCGCAGGGCAACTCAGTTGGCACGGTGATGATGAGATGATGTGAAGCCACAGCGGATATGGACCGCCGGATCTGGACAACCCGTGGTGTTGTCTTGCGTCAGCCAAGCGCGATAACGTGAGAGGGACCAGCTTCAGCGTAAAACATCAGGGCCAGCGGTCGTGAAATGCCGCGCTAGAAGGCCGGAGACATGACCGCACCCGCCCCGCTAGGCCCAAGCATCATCAATAAGCACATTGCCAAACGGGCGCCATCCAGACATGACAACGCCCCCGTGATCATGGGCCTCCTCGGCATCTGGTACCGCAATTTTCTCGATGCCCCGACACGGGCCTTGCTGCCATACGATCAGCATCTGCACCGCTTTGCCGCTTACCTCCAGCAGGGCGATATGGAGAGCAACGGCAAGTCCACGCGACGGGATAGCCGCCATGTGGATTATTGTACCGGGCCGGTGATCTGGGGCGAGCCGGGCACCAATGGCCAGCATGCGTTTTTCCAGCTTCTCCATCAGGGCACGGAGCTAATCCCAGCAGACTTTCTCGCTGCCGTGGAAAGCCAGACGCCGTTGGGAGACCACCATGATAAGCTGCTCGCCAATGTCCTAGCTCAAACGGAGGCGCTCGCTTTCGGCAAGACTGAGGGAGAGGCGAGGGCGGAGCTAGCAAAGAAGGGGCTGTCTGAGACCGCCCTTGAGGCGCTCCTCCCCCACAAGATCTTTGAGGGCAACAGGCCGACGACATCGCTCCTCTACCGGAAGCTGACGCCGCATCGTCTCGGCTCGCTGATCGCCCTCTATGAACACAAGATCTTCGTCCAAGGCATTATCTGGAGGATCAACAGCTTTGACCAATGGGGAGTCGAGCTTGGTAAAAAATTGGCTTCCCGGATCCTACCGGAGTTGCGAGCAGTTAAGGAAGTGACAGCACACGACAGCTCGACGAATGCGCTGATAAACTACATCAGGAGCACTCGGGAGGCACACTAGGGCCGTCGCACTCACCTTGCTCGTACATTGGGAGGCGGCGTGCTGATACGTCGCCTATTACACTTTCTCAACACTGTTGTCTTTGGAAAGATCATCAGTCTAGCTAGAAGTCAGAGTATCATCTCTCCGCTCCCGCGCCATAAACTCCAAAAACAATGTCTTTATCCGGCAGCTTGGAAGGAAACATTCATTCCCCAAAGTAAGCTGTGGTTCTGTACCACATGAGTCTAGGTTCTATAAGAATGTTCAGCGAGGTGCCTCTGTAAGCGCAAAGTTAAATTGCCAGCACTGAGCAATGTCCGAATGTGTTCATCCCTGGGATCTTGGTGCTACCAAACTCTTTGATCCCACCGTTCTGCAGACCTGGAATTTCTGTCTCGCATTACATGAATCTTGCTTGAGCAGACTTTTACTGACATTGCACTGCATCGCATTCTGAACCGAGCTCGAGCTGCGCTTCGACTTTCGATCATGCGGCGTCGGACCCTTCAAGCTTAGGACGTAAGCATGCTGCGTAGTAGCATCATGACGGCGTCCAACTGCCAACATACTGTCGAAATCCGCGCATGAACGTTGTTGCCAATGCCGAAGCTGGGTGCTGGGGCGAGCGTAGGCCAACGAACCCAGCGTCGATGAAGGGGGCGAACGGTTTCGCAACGATGCCCTTGTCGAAAAATTCCGCTGCCGAATAGGGATCCACGAGGCTGATGCCGCCCCCCTCAGCCACAAGAAGACAGGCGATGTGGGATAGAGGCGTTTCGAGCGAAACGGTTCGTGGGATTCCTGCAAGAGCCGTGTCGATCCTGGATCGGAAGAGGGTGCCCCGACCGACCCCTACGAAACGCTCACCCTCAAGGTCAGCCGGCGTGATGCAGTCATGCCGCGCCAGACGGTGATCTTTTGGCATGATCGCGACCGCAGCCACCGGAATAGCCTCGGTCTCCATCCCCATCCGGTCAAGCGGACCATCAGCATATCCGAAATCAGCCTGACCACTTGCGACCGCGTCAATCACGAGGTGAGACGGCACTCCGCTGATTGAGATATGGACACCCGGCCTGCTGGTGGAAAACTGGGCGGCGAACCGGGTCAGGATACTTCCGGCAAGTGCTGGCATCGCAGCAATCCGCAGCGAACCGGCTGTTTGCTCCCGGAGTGCCTGCGCGAAGGCTCCGATACGCGAAAGCCCAACAAACGACCGCTCGACTTCCACGAGGAGGGCTGTCGCTTCAGCCGTGGGAACGACATGGTTCCCACGCCTCTCGAACAGGGTAAGCCCCGTTGCCCCCTCGAGGCTCTGGATGAGCCGACTGATTGCCGGTTGCGTGACGAACAGAGCCTCAGAGGCACTGGTGATGCTGCCCGTGAGCATCACCATGCGAAAGGCCTCGATTTGACGAGCACTGATATCCATTGGCGGCAGCCTAGCATAACATCAAGACATACTGAGATGAATAGATCTGATTTGACGTTATGCAAGCGCTCCTATCATTGTCTCCGGTGGAACATCGGGGATCAGCTTGAACAGGTTGGCTGGCTGATGGTCTCAAAGCCAGATGAGGAACAGAGAAGATGAACACGTTGGGAATCTTGGGGGCTGTCACCCTCAGCGTTCTAGCGGCTGCGAACGGAGCAGCGGCTCAGGAGAAGAGGGTCAAGATCGCCACGGAAGGAGCCTATGCCCCGTGGAACTTCACGGGCGCGGGTGGCAAGCTCGAGGGCTTCGAGATCGATCTTGCTAACGATCTGTGCGCCCGCATGAAGGTGAAGTGCGAGATCGTGGCTCAAGACTGGGACGGCATCATCCCGGCGCTTCAGGCCAAGAAGTACGACGCCATCATGGCCGGCATGACGATCACCGATAAGCGCAAGGAGGTGATCAACTTCTCCATTCCTTACGCAGATACCCCAAGCGTATTCCTGACGGCAAAGAACTCGCCGTTGGCCAAGCTTCCAGGCACTGGTCAGGCGTTCAACCTCTCGACCCAGCAGGCGGCTGCCGAGAAGGCGATCGAGGATCTCAAGCCGCTCCTGAAGGGAACGTCTATTGGCGTGCAGACCTCGACCATCCAAGCCTCCTTCGCTGACAAGTACCTGAAGGGCACCGCCGAGATCCGCGAGTACAAGACGACGGAACAGCACGACCTCGACCTGGCGGCCGGGCGAATTGACGCCGTTTTCGCTGGGGCAGCCCAGATCATTGGCACACTCGCGAAGCCTGACTTCAAGGACTATGCCGTTGTGGGCCCATCCTTGACGGGCGGCCTGCTCGGCGCTGGCATCGCCGTCGGCCTGCGCAAGGATGAGACCGATCTCAAGAAGGCCTTCGACGAGGCCATCCAGAGCGCCATCAAGGACGGTACGATCCAGAAGCTCTCGATGAAGTGGTTCAAGACCAACATCACGCCTCAAGGCTGAGGCTCATCATGCCCGGCGGGGTGCTCATGGGCGCCCCGCGTTTGCGGATGACAGCAATGGCAGTCAGTCGAATACACGCGGAATCCGACATCGCCCTTGTCGGTGGTGGTCTCATGGGTGCGTGCCTGGCGTGGGGTCTGGCACGGCAGGGCTTGCGCGTCTGCGTGCTGGATGAGGGCGACATCGCGCTACGCGCATCGCGAGCGAACTTCGCCCTGATCTGGGTTCAGGGAAAGGGCTTCGGGTTCCCCGCCTACACCGCCTGGACGAAAGCCGCAGCCGCAGCTTGGCCCCAGCTGGCTTCGGACCTTAAGTCCGATACCGGGATTGACGTCGGCCTCGATCAGCCCGGCGGCTTCACCCTTTGTCTTTCCGACCGGGAATTGCAGGCCAATGTCGATACGCTGAAAAGACTGCACAATCAGCCCGGCGCGGTGGCACACCCCTACGAGGTGCTCGATCATGGGCGAACGAGGGCGCTCCTCCCTGCGATCGGCCCTGACGTGAGCGGAGCGATCTACTGCCCCCTGGACGGGCACGTGAACTCGCTCCGGCTCTTCCGGGCTTTGCACACCGCCTTCAAAGCCGGCGGAGTCGACTACCGGGCAGATCATGTGGTTGACGTGATCGAGCCTCAAGCTGGTGGATTCCTGCTGAAAGGGAACTGGGGCGAGATCAGGGCTCCGAAGATCGTCCTCGCGGCCGGCCTTGGGAATGCCCGACTGGCACCAATGGTAGGACTGGACGCTCCGCTGAAGCCGAGCCGGGGGCAAATTGTCGTCACCGAAAAGGCCGCCCCATTCCTCTGCTATCCGGTCGTCACAGTTCGCCAGACCGACGAGGGCGGCGTTATGATCGGCGACAGCGAGGAGGCGGATGGGGCAAGCCTCACAATTGATCATGGGATCTCCTCTGTCATGGCCGACCGAGCTATCCGGATGTTCCCATTGCTGGCAGACCTGAATGTCGTCAGAACCTGGTCGGCGCTTCGGGTCATGACGCTGGACGGCTGCCCTGTCTACGAACAGTCTCGATCCTATCCCGGCGCCTTCGTCACGATGGCCCATTCAGGCGTCACCCTGGCCCCCCAACATGCGTACGATCTGGCGCAGGCGATCGCTGCCGGGGGGATCCCGGATGAGATTTCGGTCTTCGGAACCAGGAGGTTTCATGTTCCGGCGTGCGCCTGATCGCATCAGGGATCAGGTTACTTTCACTTTCGACGGAATTCCGATCACCGCGTCAGCAGGGGACAGCGTCGCTGCCGCACTCCTTGCGGCAGGGATCCGCGCCTGCCGCACAACGCCCGTTTCAGGCGCACCGCGAGGACCCTATTGCATGATGGGCGTGTGCTTCGAATGTCTGGTCAGGATCGACGGTGTGGGCAATCGGCAGGGGTGCCTTGTCCCGGTGCGAGAAGGAATGACGGTCGAAACACAGAAGGGTCCGCACGTCCTGTCAGCGGAGCTGGTGCCATGACATCCACCACAGGGGGCAAAGCGGCCCATACGGTCAAGGACCTCGCCGATGCCTATGACGTTATCGTCATCGGTGCTGGGCCTGCCGGACTGTCCGCAGCTACGACGGTATCGACCCTTGGAGCGCGCACGCTTCTTGTCGACGAGAACCAGACGCCCGGTGGCCAGATCTACCGGTCCGTTCTCCTTGCACAGACGGCAGATCGCGAGCGTCTGGGAGAGGACTACTGGAAGGGCCGGGAGATTGCCGAAACATTCCTTCGTGCGGGGGCTCAGTACGCTCCCGCAACGACGGCGTGGAGCATTGGGCCAGCAAACGATGAGGGAGGCCAGTTCATCGGTCATGAAGTCGGAGTCTCAGCAGGTGGAGCGGCGCGCTTGATCCGCGCAAGGCAGGTTGTGCTTGCGACGGGTGCCCTGGAACGGCCCTTTCCGATTCCAGGATGGACGCTGCCCGGTGTCATGACGGCCGGCGCCGCCCAGATCGCGCTGAAGACATCTGGCCTCATTCCGGAGGGGAGGGTGGTCATCGCCGGGACGGGACCGCTTCTGTATCTCCTGGCCGCTCAGTTGATCGAGGCTGGCGCCACAGTCACAGCGGTTCTCGACACGACACCCAAAAGCAACTGGCTGAAAGCCTTGCGCCATATGCCGGCCTTCCTGACCTCACCCTATGGCAGCAAGGGATTGCGGCTCCTGCGCACGGTGCAGCGCCGTACGAAAGTGGTGCGATGGATCTCAGGCCTGTCGGCCGAAGGACAGGGAGAACTGAAGGAGGTCGTGTGGACGGCGGGCGGGCAGGAGCATCGCACGCCGGCAGACCTTCTCCTGCTTCATCAGGGTGTGGTTCCCAATGTCAATTTCTCGAATGCGGCCGGCTGCTACCATGTGTGGGACGAGACGCAGCTCGCTTTCCGACCACAGGTCGATGAGTGGTATGAAACCTCCTTTCCCGGCATCGCGATCGCGGGGGATGGAGCAGGAATTCGCGGTGCTGAGGCGGCGGCCCTTCAGGGCAAGCTGGCAGGGGTCGGGTGCGCGGCCCGGCTCGGCTTGATCGGCGGTGAGGATCGCAATCGGCATGCGTCCTCGCTCAAGGTCCAGCTCACGAAAGTCACACGAGGCCGGGAGTTCCTTGACGCCCTCTACCGGCCTTCCAAGGCGTTCCGGGTGCCGCAGAATCCTGAGACCATCGTCTGCCGCTGCGAGGAAATCTCCGCTGCCCAGATCAGGGCATCGGTGAGCGCGGGCGCGATCGGCCCGAACCAGATGAAGGTGTTCCTGCGCTCCGGCATGGGACCGTGCCAGGGTCGGCTCTGCGGACTGACGGTCGCCGAACTGATTGCAGGCGAACGCGGCGTGAGCCCTGACAAGGTCGGCTATTACCGGCTGCGGTTCCCGATCAAGCCACTGAGGCTGCGCGAACTGGCTTCGCTGCCGCAGTCAGATGCGGCCAAAGTCGCGGTTCTGGCCGACCTCGCCGACACACACCATTCGAAGGCCAACTAACCAAGGAAAATCCAAGTGACTGAGCGGCATATTCAAACGCCCATCATGCATCGCGTCGTTGTGCACAACGGACTGGTCTTCGTCGGCGGGACGGTTGCTGACGATATGTCGGCAGGACTCGAGGGGCAGACGGAGCAGATCCTCGCCAAGTTCGACGAGTATCTCAGGACGGCCGGCACGGACAAAACCCGTCTGCTGTCTGCAACCATCTTCCTGACAGATCTCAATCGAAAAGCCGAGATGGATGCAGCCTGGAAGTGATGGCTATCACCGGTGAACTTCCCTGCGAGGGCCACTGTGGGCGTCGCTGATCTTGGCAAAGATACTCTGGTCGAGATCATGATCACGGCTGCGGGCTGAATTAAACAGACATCCGTCAGGCGAAAGAGGCGACTCCTCGGCATCGACAGAAGCCGAAACGGGTAACGACCCGTGCATCGCGAGCAGAAATGGTCAAACCGGTTGATGCTGTGCGGATGCACCCGTCGATCATTACTGCTGCGCCCGTATTGAAATGACGTTAGTCCAAACAAATCGCATGGGCCTTGGTAGAAGGTCCGGTGCTCGGCCTTTCAGTAAGAAGTTCCGCGGTTGCCCGCAGCGCGCGTTGAATCGTTGCCGCACTTGGAGTACTACTACAGCATGGTGTTGCAACCGGCATCACACAAGCGCCCTGACAGCGAGCCCTGCCCGGCTACCTCTGTCGGGGCGTTCTCGTTTGTGAGTTCCAGGCAGCATGTCAGCTCCTGGATGGCGCAACGTCTGGCGTGGCATTTCGCTACCCGCGTTGTTCCACCTCAAGCAGCATGAAAGATCGGCGTCGCGCCTCCAAACCGATGCGTCTGCCCTGCGCCTGGGCATCCTACTCAGCAATTCCTCTGACGAGCAGGCGGTTGACCGCTTCGACGACCCGTTTGTGCTCCTCCTCCGAGAAAGGGCTGAGGTCATGCATCTCGAGGCTGTTCAGGCCCTCAATGGCTAGCCAGCCGAGAAGCGCCGCGTCCAGATCGTCCGATGTCGCTTTCAAGTCCTCCAGGGTCGCCTGGATGACCTTGCGCACCGGATCAAGCAGGTGCGGGCTCTCGGCCGAGGCGGCCAGCATGCCATTGGCGACCTCCTTCGTCCTGCCCTGACGCAGCTTGAGCAACGCCGCCGTACACAGGCGCGCTTCGAGGTTGCGCCCGGGCTCGGCTTGAGCGCGGAGTGCCTCCCGCTCTGCAGCAACCTCGTCGACAATGCGCTGGACCATGCCTTGGAGTAGCGCGTCCTTGGTGGGAAAGTTGTAGAGAAGCCCACCCTTGCTGAGACCCACCCTTTCGGCCACGGTGTCCAGCGTCAGTCGTCCCGACCCGATCTCGCTCACCAGCTCCGCAGCCGCGTCGAGAATCCTCTCGCGCGAGCTCTTTCGGTCTCGAACATGTTCCGACATCGCTCTCCTTGCGCTCAACCCGTTCGGCCGAAATCCATCCGCCATATCAGCGTCGAGCCCTTCAGCGTCAAGATGAGAGCATGACCGGTCGCTAAGGGTCCCGGCGGAGTTCTGCCACGATATCGAGGTCGGGCTTCGGGAATAGATTGGAATGTATTCTCGTCCATAAGCAGGCCCGCCTTCTGAGATATTGGGCTAATGTCGAAATGTGATCCGCTTGGGAACCGGATCGATCGTTCCGGGTTTACGGCTGGGCAGTATGCACTCGCAGCCCTCCATTGCTCCTCACCTGATCTTTTGAATTGTGCCCTGATGAAGCGACTTGTCTCTCACCGGCCGCAGGCCATCGATCTCTGGCTGACGGCCACGGCAGCATCGGCCGCGCTTGCAGTGATCACTTT
>NZ_JAMXFJ010000075.1 GCF_025460805.1 Microvirga sesbaniae
ACCGTTCTTCAGGAACGAGCGTCGCACCGCTGGCCGCAAAACACGCGCGGGGCTGGTCCTGGCAGCGATCATTGCGTTAGCAATCGGCGAGGGATCCGGATCACCCTCATACGGGGCAAGCGACACCGGTACGCCTTCCTCAAGCTGAACCCGGTAGGTGCCCCAGTGCGTCGCCAGCGTCGGTTTGTCTGGTGATGGTAGCATCGTCCGTCCTTATTGGAGACTGCCGCCTGCCCTGCCCTCCGGTCAGGCGAGCGAGCGGGCCGGTGTCTCCTGATCCTGGGATAGGCCCGCAGCCTCCAGTGCTGCGATCGCTCGCCTGGCACCGGAGAGATGCTCGACGAGGAGACGCGAGAGCATCGGTCCATCGCGTCGATCGAGGGCGGCTAGAATGGCTTCATGCTGGCTGCTGACGAAGGTCCAGTCCTGTTGCTGCATAATGGCAAGATAGCGGACGCGGTAGAGCCGCAGATTGAGCTGCGCATGCACCTCGATGAGCGAAGCATTACGCGAGGCCTTGATGATGCTGAGATGGAAGGCTTGGTTGGCCCGGAAGTAGCGGAGACGGTCGTTCCGCTCGTAAGCGGCCAGCATTTCGTTCTGCCAGCCGTGGATTGCCGTGATATCGGCTGGTTGTGCCCGCTCGCAGGCCATCTGAGCGCCCAACGCCTCCAGCGAGGAATAAACCCGCAGCAGATCGCGCATCTCCTCGATACTCAGATCGGTGACGACAGCACCGCGGTTAGGAGCAAGGTCGACCAACCGCTCGACCGCGAGGATCTTCAGGGCGTCACGAAGCGGGGTCCGGGAGACGTTGAGTTCTTCTGCAAGCGGCACCTCGCGGATGCGCTCACCCGGTTTCAGAATGTCATGAATGATCAAGTCACGCAGGTGTGCAGCAATTTGCTGCGGCAGCGGCTGGGCCGCAACCGGCACCGACCCTACGTCGAATGATCCAGCACGGGCTATCGGCGATGGGTCCTCATTCCCGATCATTTGCAGCCCCCCTTCTCGTGCTTGGCACCGTTGTGCGTGATCGTGCGCGAGCATTTGGCCCAAGGCTGTCCTTTATGCAGCAGAAAATCACCAGAAATAGGCTTGATTGCATCATTGTGTTCGGCTTATCGTACGAAACGTTCGCCATTTAGAATTTTATTCTCCAAAGCGCCCGCTCTTTGGAATTGACCAGACGAGTATAAGCTGTTTTGATCATTGTATGCAATCGACAATCGCTGCAGGGAATGTTCGAAGGTCAAGTCAACGTACCGGTTTCGGAGACCCAGTTCTGACCTCCGATCCGTTCGCACCGTGAGGGACCGATGATGCGGCAAATCGAGGGAGTGCCTGGAGCGATCCTTGGCCTATGGTCCGTAGGGGCGGTGCTGCTACACCTCTACTTCGCCGGGTACGGCTATCCGGAGCCCTTGGAGTTAGCCGCACTGCACTTGGCGCTCTTCGTGCCGCCGGTCTTCTTTATCTTTCCGGCAAGCCCTGCCTCTCCCAAGGATAGGCCCACTATTCTCGATGGCCTGCTCGCCGTCGGCGCTTTCGTCCCAAACGTCTATATCTATTTCAACCAGGCTGAGATTTATGAGCGTACGAGCTTTATCGATCCGCTGACGCCCATTCAGTATGTTCTCGGCACAGCGATGGTGCTCGCCATTGTCGAAGCGACACGGCGTTCGATCTCCTACACGCTAGCCGGGCTCGTGCTGCTTGTGATCGGCTACATGGCAGTCTGCCACCTTCTGCCAAGCGCTTGGTATTCCCGACCATTGAGTTTTGCTCATATTACAGAGATCAATTTCCTGTCGGTCGGCAGCGGTCTTTACGGCTCCTTGACGGTCATGAGCGCGACCATCGTTGCGTCGTTCCTGATCTTCGGGTCTTTGATGCAGGCCAGTGGCATGAGCCGCCTCTTCGGTAACTTTGGAGCCCTGACAGGCGGACGCTTCACGGGTGGCCCAGCGAAAGTGGCCGTGATCTCTTCCGCCCTCTTCGGGACGATGAGTGGTTCTTCGGTCGCCAATGTCGTCGTGACCGGATCCATGTCGATCCCGCTCATGAAACGCCTTGGTTTCCGGCCGGTCTTTGCCGCGGGCATTGAGGCCGCCTCCAGTGTCGGCGGGCCGCTGATGCCGCCCGTGATGGGTGCCGCAGCCTTCATCATGTCCGAGATGATTGCGGTCCCCTACTCGGCAATCATCATTGCGGCTGCCATGGGGGCGGTTCTGTATTACGTGAACATCCTCACAGCGGTCCACTACGAGTCAAAGAAACTTGGTATCGGCGCCATTCCGAGGCGCGATCTGCCGAGCCTGCGAGATCTCGGGCGCGATGCCCATCTGGTTCTGCCATTGGCGCTCCTCGTGACCTTGATGATGATGCGCTTCTCGCCGTATCTGGCGGCCTTCTGGGCGACGATTGCAACCGTCGCCGTCGCTGCGCTGAGGCGGCACACCCGCATGGGACCGCGCGTCGTGTTCGTGGCACTGCGGGATGGCGGGTACCTTATCTCGATGATTGCGGTCGCGGTCACATCGGCAGGCATCATCACCGCAGCACTGACCAATACTGGTCTCCTGCTCGCCTTCACCGGGATGATCAAGGCAGCGGCCGGTGGATCATTGTTGCTGCTGGCATTGTTGATCGCCGGTACCTGCCTCTTCCTTGGCGTCGGTATTCCAACAACGCCGGCCTATATCATCACAGCTGCGATTGGCGCGCCGCTGATCGCCGAGCATGGGGTGCCGCTGATCGCGATTCACCTTTTCATCTTCTACTTCGCCGTTCTGGCGGACGCCTCGCCGCCTGTGGCTCCGGTTGCGGACGCCGCGGCGACGATCGCAGGATCGCCTCCGATGAAGACGGGCTTCTATGCGTGCCGCTTCGCGCTCGGAGGCTTCGTGACGGGTCTTGCATACATCTACGAGCCCGGCCTTATCTTGAGCGGCTCACTCTTTGACATTGGAGCCACGGCCGCCGCTCTTGCAACCGGGCTCGTTCTGATCTCCGCAGGTCTCGTCGGCTACGCCTGGGGACCTCTTCCGGCGTGGTTGCGCCTCGGTTTCATAACAGCTGGGTGCTTCTGCTCGCTCTGGTATGCCGTTCCCGTCTGGCAACGCGGCGCCGTTGGCGTAGCGCTGGTCGGTGCCATGATCTTGATAAGCCGCTCGATGGCCGCGCGCGAGAGCAATCCCCTGCTTCAGCCGGCGCTGGCCAGCCATCCGGAAGGAGAGGTGCAGTGAATGTCGCTCGATGCACGCACACAGGCGCACCCCCTAAGAGGAGAAGTGCCAACGAACTCGGTGGCGTTCTGCAAGCAATGCGGTGAGGACAGCGATGGGAGAGAGCGATGAGCAGGCCGCAGCCGATTTCCTATGAGGACATGGCACCCGACGCCCAAGCCGTGATCGACGATATCAAGCGGACACGCGACGTGGCCGACGTGAATGACTTCTGGAAGTATCTTGCCCGCGATCCCAAGACCCTGAAGCGGACCTGGGAAAGCATCAAGGAGGTGATGGCGCCAGGTGCTCTCGATCCGTTGGTCAAAGAAATGGTCTATTTAGCTGTCAGCGTCACGAACAACTGCACCTATTGCATCGCCAGCCACAGCGCTGCAGCCCGAAAGGCTGGTATGAGTGACGCGATGTTCGCCGAACTTGTCGCGGTCATCGGCATGGCAAACGAGACCAACCGGCTCGTCACAGCCTACCGCGTTCCTGTCGATCCTGCGTTCGAGTGAGCCGCCATGTCCGAATCCCGCGATCACTCTGCCCTGCCGTCTCCAGCACTCTCGGCCCGCCTTGCGGCCGTCGGCACCCCGACGCTGTCGAGCCAGTTGATCAAGAACGGGATGCGCCGGAGTTTTCTCGCTGGCCCCCGTCGACTGGTTGGAGACCAAGCAATCTGCGGCCCAGCCTTTACCCTGCGCTTCGTACCGGAGCGTGACGACAAAGCCGTGCCCGCGAGCTACGGCTGGCGCGACGCTCTTCCTGCTGCCATCGATGCCGCTCCCGCAGGCAGCATCATTGTCATTGATGCGCGCGGGCATCAGGGCGCAGGCACGGTGGGCGATATCTTCGCGGACCGGCTTCGTATCCAAGGTGTTCAGGGCATCATCAGCGACGGTGTAGTGCGGGATCTCCCTGGCCTGCGGCAGGTTGGCCTTCCTGTTTGGGCGAGTGGCACCGCCTCGCCGCCTTCCATTGGAGGTTTGAGTTTTGCCGGCTGGGGTGAACCGATTGGGTGTGGCGACGCGGCAATTTGGCCAGGGGACCTGATCGTTGCCGATGAGGACGGAGTTCTTGTTGTACCACCCCACCTTGCTGAGGACATCGCCACTGGAGGGGAGAAGCAGAACCGGTTTGAGGCCTGGGTTCAAAGGCGTGTTGCTGCCGGAGCCCAGCTGGTCGGACTGTACCCCGCCGATGCGGCGACCCTTGCCGAGTTCGAAGCTGAAGAGGCCCCGCGTCTCCACCTTCAACCTGATGCCCGTCCCTCTAACCCGCACGAAGGGAGCTAATCCTATGTCGCACCGTCTATTCTCAAGACTGTCACAGCTTGCGCTGCTTGGCGCGATCCTCGCCGCACCGCTTCCGGCCGCAGCTCAAACGAAAAACCTGGAATGGGCCTCCGGCTCGCCTGGCGGTGCTTGGTTCACCCAGACGACGGGGGTCTCGACTCTCGTAATGGAAGCCATACCCGATACCAGCATCCGCGTTGTTCCGGGTGGCGGTAAAGACAATCCGACCCGCATCCAGGCTGGTCTCAGCCAGATTGGTATGGGAATCGATTTCCTGAGTGCTGCAGCCTTCAAGGGTGAGGAACCTTATAAGCAGAAGCACGACAAGCTACGGACCCTCGGCTCAACCGGCGTCGACGTCTACTACATGGTCTATGTACCGGTGGAAGAGAAGCGTTCGCTTGCGGAGATTTTAGCTGACCCGAAACTCACGATCGGCGTCACGGCGCCGGCGACCTCCGAGCACCTGACGCTTCAGCGCGCCCTCGAATTTTACGGAAACTCCTTTGCCAAGATCCGTGAAGCCGGCGGCAAAGTAGTGATCTCGTCCTATGGCGAACTCATCCAAGGGTTCAACGACAATCAGTTCAACGTGCTCTGGACTGCCGGCGAAATTCCGTCCGGGCTTGCTAGCCAGATCGTGGATGGACGCCGCAAGGTGAAGTTTGCTTCATTTCCGGAAGAGTTGCAGAAGAATCTCTCCGAGAAGTACGGCTACAGTCGTGGCGTGATCAAAGCAGGCACCTTCCCGGAGCTCCAGAGCGCCGACGTCTCAGTCAGCTCAATGGGCAATATCTACCTGGTGTCATCCGATCTGCCCGAAGATTTCGTGTACGGGATGACCAAGGCCATCATGTCCAACCGCTCGCGACTGGCGAATATCTACCAAGCAATGGGTCGCTACGATCCGGCCTTGGCTGCGAAGGTTCAGCCCGTCCCACTGCATCCTGGTGCCGAAAAAGCGTTCCGGGAGGCCGGCTTCGTTAAGTAAGGTGAAGGGATACCGGCCGCAAGCGCGCCCGGTATCTCGCGCCCAAGTGTCATAACCACGTTTCCAAGCAAGGTTTAGGGGTAGCCAGCTGCAAGGCTTGATCGCGAATATCTCGCTTCCGAGTTTAAGCGATCGTGACCCATTGATCCTGACGCTTACGTTCAACCACTAAGAGAATGGCTCGATGAAATTCAGTAACCTTCGCACCGCCACTGCAGCAATTATGATTGGTTTGAGCAGTCTTTGCTATGCGTCCGATGCGGCCCTTCGCGTTGGAGCATCTCCAGGTCCTTTTGCTGATTTCTTGAAGGAAGCTGCCAAGAAAGCCAATGCGGAAGGCTTCAAAGTCGAAGTGACCGAATTCACTGAACCGACTCAGATCAACGAGGCCACCCAGGCGGGTGATATCGACGTCAGCAACTTCCAGCATGTGCCCTACATGCAGAGGCAGAACGAGTCACGAGGCTACAAGATCTCTGCCATCAAACCTGCTTATGTCGCGCCCGGCGGCATCTACTCGGCGAAGTACAAGTCGCTTGCCGAAATCCCGAATGGCGCAAAAATCGGCATTCCGAACGATCCGGCAAACGAGTCTCGCGCCTTGGCTCTCCTTCAGAAGGCAGGCTTGATCAAGCTCAAGGATCCTGCCTCGATCAGCGCCAGCGTTCGTGACGTCGCTGAGAATCCAAAGAACCTTGATATCATCCTGCTTGACGAGATCATGCTGCCCCGGTCGTTAAGCGATCTCGGAGCCGCGTTTGTAACCCTCAACAAGGGCGTCTTGGCGGGGCTCGATCCGAAGAACGCCATTATGCTCGAAGACAAGACGTCTCCGTGGGCGATCGTCTGGAGCGCACGCAATGACAAAGTCGATGATCCTCAAATCAAGCGGTTCATCGCTGTTTTCGAATCTGAGCCGATCAAAAACTACATTGTTCAGCGCTTCAATGGCACCGTCATTCCCGCATGGTAGCAGGACACCTCATCAGTTCCAGAACTGATCAAACACATCGAGACACTTGATACACATGAGGTTACAATGAGCAGGGTTAGTGCTGTCGAGCGTGGTCGCGGGAGTTCTGAGCAGGATGCGGCATATGACGACGAGGTCGCTCGCGTCGGCCAAGTCACGAATATGAAAAAGGCGATCCTGCACTCCCTTCCGGCTTATCGGACGTACAAAGGCTTCTACGAACTGCAGAAAGCTGCGAAAGATCTTGTTGGGGTTCGGGCCTTCAATGTCTTCGCGTATGCCATTTCGACCGGTTCCGACTGCGTCCTGTGCGCCACCTTCTTCCGCCGACTGTTGAAAGAGGCGGGGATTGAGCCCCGGGACTTCAACCCGACCGAGATCGAGGCCATCCTTCTCAAGGTTGGACAAGCGATCGGAGAACGGCGTGGGAAGCTCTCCGACGACATCTGGCAGGAACTCAGACGGCACTTTGATGAAACTGGGGTCGTCACGCTGATTGGCTTTGCCGGAACGATGGTCGCCACGAACATCTTCAACTCGGTCCTCGAGGTCGACTTGGATGACTACCTTGAACCGTTCGTGGTGGAGCTGGAGCCCGCTTAACGTGTTCCAGCCCCTGGGTGGCATCATGTTTGTAATTGGATAGCACATGCGTAAAAAGACATATTATGGCGTCACCATCGGTATCCTGATGGTCAACACGAGTTTCCAACGCTACCTTGGCGACATCGGCAATGCCGAGACATGGGACTTTCCGGTCCAGTACAAGATTGTTCAGGACGCTGTCCCTACAGGCATGACGGACCTTCACAATGTGAGCTTGCTTGAGCCGTTCAAGAGAGCCGCGCAGGAGCTGATCGACGCCGGAGTCGACGGGATCACCACGACATGTGGGTTCCTATCGATCTACCAGCGCGAACTGGCAGACTTTTGCTCTGTTCCGGTAGCGACCAGCAGTCTCCTCCAAGTCCCGATGGTTCAGCAATTGATCCCGACGGGCAAGCGCGTGGGCGTGATGACATACAACGGCGAAGTTCTGAATGGGCGATACTTCGATGCGGTTGGCATTCCGCACGACACGCCCGTCGCGGGTATGCCCCAGAGCTCGGATTTTGTCCGGTGGATCAAGCATGGTGACACCAGCGTGCCCTATGAGAATCTCAGGTCTGAAGTTCTGGAGGTCGCCAAACGCTTCGTGTCAGATCATCCCGAGATCGGAGCACTCGTGTTGGAATGCACGAATCTGTCTCCCTTCTCGGCCGATATCAGCGAAGCCGTTGGGCTTCCCGTCTACGATACCGTCTCGCTGGTAAACTGGTTCCATGCGGGCCTCAGACCGCGTCGGTACGCGAGATTCTAAGGGGTATCTTCTGGATACGCCAGGAAGGAGGATCACGCGATGCATCAATGGGTACATGCTCATCTGCGCTGGATCCTCCAGATAGTTCTGCGGGCACAGTGGGAAACGAGGCTGAACAGTACCGATCTTCAAACGCGCCGGTACTTTCGGTAAGCCCTGAAGCCGGTGAGTAATAACCGTCACTGCCACGTTGGCATCAACTGATTAGGAAGGAAGGTCCTGTGTCCCGACAGTCATTCATCGTCATCGGTGCAGGAGTGGTTGGGGCCTCGATCGCGTTCCGGCTTGCACAAGGTGGAGCAAAAGTCACCGTGATCGAGGCTGGGGATATTGGCGGGGGGACATCCTCAACCAGTTTCGCTTGGGTCAATGCTCACGATAAGAGCCCACGCGTGTATCATGACCTCAACGTCGCCGGGATGGGCGCCCATAGGCGCTTGGCCGAAGAACTCGACGGAGATTGGTACCATGAATCCGGCTGCCTGGAGTGGCGCGAGGCGGGCGACCAGGAAGCGCATGTCACCAATGTCGAGCGTCTTCAGGGCTGGGGCTACAAGGCACGCTGGATCTCAGCCGATCAGGCACTGAGCCTCGCACCATTTATCGACGCCGGCACAATAGGCGAGGCTCCCGTAGCGTTTTTCCCTGAAGAGGGATGGGTCGACACAGCTTCGTATGTGCGTGGCTTGCTGGCGGCAGCCTCGGCGCTTGGTACAACGGTGGTAACCAGAACAAGGGTGTCTGGTGTCGAGTGGGCCGGCAAGAAGGTTGTGGGCGTCAGGACAGAGACAGGCACCTCCTATCGGGCTGACACCGTTGTCAATTGTATGGGCCGGTGGGCTGACGATCCTGTCCTTCCGGAAGAACTTCGTGTTCCGATGAATCCCAGCTATGGCTTGCTCGTGTATGTGCAGGCCCCGGGTATACACCTAAACCGAGTGCTGTTCACACCGCGTTGCCACATCAGGCCCGACACGTCAGGTAGGCTTCTAATCTGCAAGAATGATGCAATCCACGCGCTTGGCCCCAACTCCATCGTTGGTCCAGCAATGCCGGAGGCCAATGCTCTCATTCAAGAGGCGAGCCACGTTATTCCGGCGCTGACTTCCATGAAGGCCAGCGAAGTCAAACTTGGGATACGAGCCATTCCGGCGGACGGACTGCCAGCAGTCGGGCCTACTTCGGAAATCGACGGATACTACATTTCAGTCATGCACAGTGGGGTCACTCTCGCGCCGGTGATAGGCTCCATGGCTGCAGCAGAGTTGCTCGAAGGGCGCCCGGATGAGGCACTCGCGCCGTTCCGGCCCGATCGTCTGGTGCCTCGGCAGAACCGGTCGATCCATGCACAATGATCTCCGAGTAGCAGAATGTGAAGCGAAGCCTAGATCGATCGTTGATCTCAGGTCATACGACGCCGCTTGCATCAGCTTGCAATGCGCACAACTGACTCTCTTGAATGAACTCATTAGACAGGAGGTTCGAAGGATCTATCCGACGATGAATTCAGCAGTTGTGTAAGATCGATGTCTCGTACAGGTCAGCCTCGGCCTCTCTCCAGAGCGCATTGGACAGCTATGCAGACGTGCTGGATCTGTTGGCAAGGCCTGTTTGGAGCAGCAGGTGGCGCCTCTCCCAGCCTTACTTGGGGCCACGATCGTGGTGGCGGATGCCATTGGATCAAGTTGGAGAAAGTTCAGACAGCCAATGGCTGAGCACCGAAGGGCATTAACAATGCAGCAGATCATACCGACGCTCGACCATGTGGT
The DNA here is from genome assembly GCF_025460805.1 of Microvirga sesbaniae. Taxonomy (GTDB): domain Bacteria; phylum Pseudomonadota; class Alphaproteobacteria; order Rhizobiales; family Beijerinckiaceae; genus Microvirga; species Microvirga sesbaniae. The sequence goes on from NZ_JAMXFJ010000075.1 coordinate 9,622, forward strand.
TATCAACGTGCTCGATCAGCTCGATTCGGCGGCTGATCTGTACCGACGTCTGGGGTTTCAACTCACCGAGCGGGGGCACCACACGTTAGGATCGAGCAATCATCTCGCAATCTTCGGCGAGAACTACCTCGAGCTGCTCGGGCATGAACCGGGGCGGCAGACTGAGCGTGCGGATCTGTGGAAGCATCCGTCGGGCCTGACAGGGCTGGTGTTCAAGACAACAGAGTCTTTGGCTCTTCATTCCACGCTTGCCGACAAAGGAGTGTCTGTCGAGAACCCGGCCGAGTTCTCGCGTCCCGTCGCCCTTCCGGGCGGCACCCGGGATGCGGCGTTTCGGGTTGTGAGGCTTGGGTCACAGCTGATCCCGAACGGCCGCGTATTCTTCTGCCATCATTTCACACCGGAGCTCGTCTGGCGTGACGAATGGCGCCAGCATCCCAATGGTGTCGTCGATATCATCGAGTTCACAATCGTGGCCGATGATCCATCGGAGACAGCCGACCTCTATCGGGCGATCTTTGGGTCTGAAGCGGTGACCGAGGTCTCCGGTGGTCACGCCCTGCAGGCGGGCAAGGCAACGGTTCATTTTCTCAGCCCTGCCGAGGTCGACAGGCGCTTTGCCGGCGCGGCAGTGACCACCACAAGTCAGGGTGATCGCATGG
>NZ_JAMXFJ010000076.1 GCF_025460805.1 Microvirga sesbaniae
TCGGGTTCACGGTCTCCATGGCCGACAGGATCGCGACGCGCACGGGATCGACCCGGAGGGCCCGGGCGAGGTCGATGGCGTTCTGCACGATGTGAACCTTGTCCTCCAGGGTCGGGGCGATGTTCACGGCCGCGTCGGTGATGATCAGCGCGGTCTCATGGGTCGGAACGTCCATGACGAAGCAGTGGCTGATCCGGCGGGCGGTGCGCAGGCCCCCTTCGCGACGCACGATGGCGCCCATGAGCTCATCCGTATGCAGGCTGCCCTTCATCAGGGCTTCAGCCTGCCCGGATCTCACAAGGTCGACGGCCGCTTCTGCGGCGGCGTGACTGTGCTGGGCATCGACGATGCGCATCGCGGACACGTCCTTGCCGAGCGCCGCCGCGGTGGCCGTGATCCTGGCCTGAGGCCCGACGAGGATCGGCTCGATCAGGCCGAGATCCGTCGCCTCGAACACGGCCCCCAGGGAGGCCGCATCGCAGGGATGCGCAACAGCCACCTTCAATTTCGGCAGGGACTGGGCGACCGCCACCAGCCGGTCGTACTTGTCGTGCCGCCGCCGATCCTGGGACATGTCTTGGGATTGAACCGCAACCGTCATGCTGGCCTCCGCGCTCTGCTCCCGCTAGAGCCTCGGACGTGAAAAGTGGACACCACTTTTGGGATTCATCCGAGGTTCCCTCTCTTGACCGGCGCATCGGATGACGCGGCCCTCCGGGTCCGCACGATGCGCTAGACGGTCGCCTCAGGTTGCCGGAGGTGTGAGTATGGCGGCTCCATTCCCGGCTGCTTGACCTGTTGGGCCATCGTGTTGACAGTTTTGGACTGCGGTCCCGAAATGACCGGCCGTCACGTACGGCCATGTCAGGTGGGATCGCCCGTGCGGCGGCTCGAAGGAACGCCGGAATCCCGGTGGCGCCGCTTGTGGATCCGGGGCGCTTTGCGAAGACCTGGGTGATCGCTGCGCCATGCCGAAGGCGTGTGTCCCGACCAGCGCCGGAAGGCGCGCGTGAACGCGCTCAGTTCGGAGTATCTCAAGACTGCCGCGATCTGGCTCAGCGGCATGTCGGTATTTTCAAGAAGATCGCAGGCAATCTCGAAGCGGATTTCGTTCGCCACCTGCCGGAAGGCGAGGCCCTGATTGCGCAGGTGCCGGCTCAAGGTGCGCCGGTGCATGGAAAAGAGACGGGCGACGCTCACCGCGGAGCAGGTGTCCCGGAACAGTTCGATCCGAAGCACCCGGCGAAGATCGTCGGTCAGGGAGTCGAGTCCAGAGGCCGAGGGCGCTTCGTCCGCCCGGCGGGTGAACGACATCTCCATCGCTCCTTCCCCTTTCCTGCACCGTTCAGCCCCGCGCGCAATCCACAGAGCACGGGCGAGATCCCATCTGGGCATTCTTGGACGCTACGTTACGGGAACGGCCGCGTTCCGCCCTGCCGGGTCGACGACGCGGAAGCATTCTAGGCCAAGGGGAGCGGGATGCTTGACCGGTCTGGACAATCTCTTGACAGTTTATGCCGCAGGCCGTCCGCGACGGCGGCATCCCGCTTCAAGCCGGGGCACCTGCCCGCACGCGCGTCGGTTCGGCCGCCGCATGATCGAGACTCCAGCTTGACTGAAGTCCGGCCTGTCCCGTCGATCGGGCATTGCACTTCTCAAAGTGTCAAGCGAATGTCCCTTTCGGTCAAGCACCGCCGCCCGGGCATCCTAAGATCATGCTCAAGGGAAGGATATCCTTCCGGCAAGAACGGAAGCGGAGACGCCCGCAGGCCCGTGGCGCCTCCAAATTCCGAACAGGAGGACGCGCCATGACTCGCTCCAGCCAGGACGACGAGCTGCTTTCCACACCGTCCGAACCCGTCAGCCCTCCCGCGGGCATCGACCGCCGGACCTTCTTCGTCCGCCATGCCGCGATCGGCGCCGCGGCCGTGATGACCGGCACCACCTGGGCGCCCGAGGCCCGAGCCCAGCAGGCCGCGACGGAAGCCGCCGCGCAGCAGGCCAAGCGGGAAGCGGCTGGCGGCGACGCCGGCCTCAAGATGAGTTCGGCACTGTCACCGGATCTCGACGTCGTCAAGTCGTCGAAGGGGCCGGTCATGACGGTGGCGGACGAGTTCTACAAGGTCGGCCCCGGTCCTTCGAGCTCCCATACCATCGGGCCGATGCGGATCACCTACGACTTCTACCAGCGCGTCGCGAAGCTCCCCGCGGACCAGCTCTCGCAGGCCACCGGCCTCAAGGTCCATCTCTTCGGCAGCCTGAGCGCCACGGGCAAGGGCCATGGCACCGAGCGCGCCGCCCTCGCCGGCCTGGTGGGCAAGGAGCCGGCGACGGTCGACCCGCGCTTCCTCGACGAGATGATCGCCAAGCCCGACCAGACCTATCCCGTGAAGGTCGGGAACAAGACGTTCAACCTGTCGCTCGCCGACATCGTCTATGATGCGACCAAGGGCGACTTCCCGCACCCGAACACCATGACGGCCCGCCTCATGGCCGGCGACAAGGTCCTCTACGAGCAGGAGTACTATTCGGTCGGCGGCGGCTTCATCGAGTGGAAGGGCTACGAGCCGCCCAAGAAGGGAGCGCCGAAATACCCCTATGCGACCATGAAGGAGCTGCGCCAGCACGCGGAGAAGAATAATCTCTCGATTGCCGACGTCATGATGGCGAACGAGGTCGCCGTGTCCGGCAGGAACGAGGAAGAGATCAACGCCTTCCTGGACAAGATCGCCAACGCGATGATCGCCACGGTGAAGACCGGCCTGTCCTACAAGGACGACGTCCTGCCCGGGCCGATCAAGCTCCACTCCAAGGCCGCCACGGTCTACGAGCGGGCGATGGACGATACCTACATGAGCGACCGGGCCATCGGTCTGGTCTCGGCCTTCGCCCTGGCGGCGTCCGAGGAGAATGCCCGCGGCCATCTGGTCATCACGGCGCCGACCGGCGGGTCGGCGGGCGTGATGCCGGCCATCGTCTATGCCCTGACCCAGAGCGGCCGGGCGGTGCCGATGGACAAGATCCGCCAAGGTCTTCTGGCCGGCCTGGCGGTCGGCTACCTGTGCAAGCACAACGCCACGCTGGCCGCCGCGGAAGGCGGCTGCCAGGCCGAGATCGGCGTCGCGTCCGCGATGGCCGCGGCCCTGATCACCCAGGTCCTGAACCAGCCGCCGCGGGTGATCGAGAATGCCGCCGAGTCGGCCCTCGAGCATCACCTCGGCATGACGTGCGACCCCGTCGCCGGCTATGTGCAGGTTCCCTGCATCGAGCGCTGCGCGTTCGGAGCGGTGAAGGCCTGGGCGGCCGCCATGATCGCCACCAACGAGATCGCGAGCCGGCACCGGGTCGATCTCGACACGACGATCAAGACGCTGTCCGACACCGCCAAGGACATGAACCCGAAGTACAAGGAAACGAGCGAGGCCGGCCTCGCCCAGAACCTGGTGCTCTGCTGAGGCGCCCGGCGGCGCGTGCGAGCCGCGTGAGCGTACCGAACGATGCCGCCATAGGCATCGTGGAAGGAGACCGTCATGGCCGATGAAGCTGTTGCTGCGCAAGGATCCGCCGATACGCTGAAGCACCCCGTCGGAGAGCCGCAAGCCCCACGGGGCCGGGGCGGCGCCTCTCCGGACGACGCGGCTTCGGTGCACGCGTGGGCCGGCTTCGCGCCCGGGCGCTGGCAGACCACCGTCGATGTCCGCGACTTCATCCAGCGCAACGTCACGCCCTATGATGGTAACGAGACTTTCCTGTCCGGTCCCAGCGAACGGACGAAGGCCGTCTGGGCGAAGCTGCAACCGTACTTCCAGGAGGAGATCCGCAAGGGCGTCATCGACGTCGATGCCAAGACCCCATCCTCGATGACGGCTCACGCGCCGGGCTATATCGACCGCGACAACGAGGTCGTCGTCGGCCTGCAGACCGACGCGCCGTTCAAACGCGCCATCATGCCCTATGGCGGCCTGCGCATGGTCGAAGCCGGACTGAAGGCGGCCGGCTTCGAGCCGGATCCCATCGTGCACGAGACCTTCACCAAGTACCGCAAGACCCACAACGACGGCGTCTTCGATGCCTATACGCCGGAGATCATGGCCTGCCGGCGCAGCCACATCATCACCGGCCTGCCCGACGCCTATGGCCGCGGGCGGATCATCGGCGACTATCGCCGGGTCGCTCTCTACGGCACCGACAAACTGCTCGCGGCCAAGCGTGGCGAGCGGGCGCTTCTCGACGCCAAGTGGCCGACCGACGACGTCATCCGCGACCGCGAGGAGCTGGCGGAGCAGATGCGGGCCCTGGCCGATCTCGCAGCCATGGCGAAGGGCTACGGCTGCGACGTCACGCGGCCCGCGGCCGATGCCCGCGAGGCTGTGCAATGGACGTATTTCGGCTATCTCGGCGCCATCAAGGAGGCCAATGGCGCGGCCATGTCCATCGGCCGCATCTCGTCCTTCCTCGACATCTACATCGAACGCGACCTGAAGAGCGGCGCCCTCGATGAAGCGGGCGCCCAGGAACTCATCGACCAGCTCGTCCAGAAGCTGCGCATCGTCCGCTTCCTGCGCACGCCCGATTACGACGCCCTGTTCTCGGGCGACCCGTACTGGGCCACCGAATGCGTCGGCGGCATGGACCTCAACGGCCGTCCCCTGGTCACCCGGACCAGCTTCCGCATGCTGCATACCCTGACGAATCTCGGTCCGGCGCCGGAGCCCAACATGACCGTGCTCTGGTCGAAGCAGTTGCCCGACGGCTTCAAGCGCTACTGCATCAAGGTTTCGGCCGAGACCTCGTCGATCCAGTACGAGAACGACGATCTCATGCGCCCCTATTGGGGAGACGATTACGGCATCGCCTGCTGCGTCTCGGCCATGCGCATCGGCAACCAGATGCAGTTCTTCGGGGCGCGGGTGAACCTCGCCAAGTGCCTGCTCTACGCCATCAACGGCGGGCGGGACGAGGTCAGCGGCGAACAGATCGGCCCGGCATCGACGCCCGTGACCGGCGACGTCCTGGACTACGACGACGTCATGGCGAAGTTCGACGGCATGATGGAATGGCTGGCGAGGACCTATGTCCACGCCATGAACTGCATCCACTACATGCATGACAAGTACTATTACGAGCGCCTGGAAATGGCGCTGCACGACCAGCAGATCCTGCGCACGATGGCCTTCGGCATCGCCGGCCTGTCGGTGGTGGCCGACAGCCTGTCGGCGATCAAGCATGCCGAGGTCAGGCCCGTCCGGCGCGAGGACGGCCTGATCGTCGACTACGAGATCACCGGCGCCTATCCGCAATACGGCAACAACGACGACCGCGTCGACGCCATCGCGGCCGATCTCGTTTCCGCCTTCATGAAGAAGATCCGCAAGCATCCGACCTACCGCAACGCGGTTCACACCCAGTCGGTGCTGACGATCACGAGCAATGTCGTCTACGGCCGGCATACCGGCAATACGCCGGATGGCCGCAAGGCCGGCGAGCCGTTCGCCCCGGGCGCCAATCCGATGCACGGCCGCGACAGCCACGGCTGGCTGGCCTCCTGCCTGTCGGTGGCGAAACTCCCCTATGCGGATGCGCAGGACGGCATCAGCTACACGGTGTCCATCACGCCGAGCCTCAACCGTCTCGACCAGGGCGAGAAGATCAAGCAGGCCGTGAAGGTGCTCGACACCTATTGCGGTCAGGGCGGGTTCCACATGAACCTCAACGTCCTCAACCGCGACACCCTGCTCGACGCCATGGAGCATCCCGACAAGTACCCGCAACTGACCATTCGGGTGTCCGGCTACGCGGTCAACTTCGTGCGTCTCACCCGGGAGCAGCAGATGGACGTGATCAGCCGGACCTTCCACGGTGAGTGAGGCTTGACGCCATGGCCGACGAGCCCTGGGCCCATAGTCGCTACGACCTGCAGCAGGCACGATCTCCGGATGCGCCGGAGACGGAAGGCTTCAACGATCCCAGAGGCGATTTCGGGTGGATCCATTCCTACGAGACCGGGTCCACCCTCGACGGGCCTGGAATCCGGGTCGTGGTGTTCATGAGCGGCTGCCTGCTGCGCTGTCTCTATTGCCACAATCCGGACACGTGGCATCTCAAGGACGGGACGCAGGTGTCGTTCGAGCGCGCCAGGACCGCGCTTCAGGCCTATGCCGCGCCGCTGCGCGCCATGGACGGAGGCCTGACGATCTCGGGCGGCGAGCCGCTGGTTCAACTCCACTTCACCCAGCGGCTCTTCGCGGCCGCCAAGGGGATGGGCCTGCACACGGCCCTCGACACGTCGGGTTTCCTCGGCGCGCGGGCCGACGACGCGTACCTGCGCCAAGTCGATCTCGTGCTGCTCGACATCAAGTCCTGGGACCCGCAGACCTATCGCCGCGCCGTGGGCCAGGACGTCAGGCCGACCTTGCAGTTTGCGGAGCGGCTGGCGGCCCTCGGCAAGCCGGTCTGGGTCCGGTTCGTGCTCGTTCCCGGTCTGACCGACGATCCCGCCAATGTCGGGGGCATCGCCCGCTTCGTCGCGCCGATGAAGAACGTCGAGTGGGTCGAGGTCCTCCCGTTCCACCAGATGGGCGCCTTCAAGTGGAAGGCCATGGGCCTGACCTACGAGCTGTCCGACACGCCCTCCCCGTCGCCCGCGCTGGTGGAACGGGTCCTAGGCCAATTCCGGGATGCCGGCTGTCGCGCAAGATGAGAGGACATGATGCTCGATCTCGTTCGCACCCTGCTCGAGGCCTCGCCCCTGCTGGCGCTGTTCCTCGCCATTGCGGCCGGCTACGCGCTCGGACAGATCTCGTTCGCCGGCGTCTCCTTCGGGGCCGGCGCGGTGCTGTTCACCGGTCTGATCATCGGGGCGATCGCCCCGAAGGCGGCGCCTCCCGGACTGGTCGGCACGCTCGGCCTCGTCATGTTCGTCTACGGCGTCGGCATTCAGTTCGGTCCCCAGTTCTTCTCAAGCCTGAAAGGCCCCGGCCTCAAGTACATTGCCCTCGCGACCGTATCCGTGGTCGCCTCGCTCCTGATGGCCATGGCGCTGGCAGGCCCCCTCGGCATCTCGATGGGAACGGCCGCCGGATTGTTCGCCGGCTCCGGCACCAGCACGCCGACCCTGCAGGCCGCCCTGGCGGCGGCGGGCAACCAGGATCCCGCCATCGGCTACTCGGTTTCCTATCCCTTCGGCGTCGTCGGCCCGATCATCCTGATGACCGTCATGGCCGCCTGGGTCAAACCCACGTTCAAGGCCCCGTCCCAGAGCGTCCGGGTGGCCGAGCTGACCCTCGAGTCCACATGCGAGGATCGGACGGTCGAGGAGGTCTCCGCAATCCTCCCATCGGACCTGAAGATCGTGGCGGTCCGACAGCATCACGTGAATGCGCCGCCGGTCGCCGGAACGAGACTGCACGAAGGCGACGGATTGCTTCTGGTCGGCAACCCGGCCAGCATCGAGCGGGCGAAGGCGGCCATGGGACACGAGGAGCCCGGGCGCATCAGCCGTGACCGGGCCAACTACGACGTAGCGCGGGTCTATGTGTCGAAGCCGGCCTTCGTGGGCAAAGGCGTCCACGAGATCCCGCTTCCGGATTTTCCCGTGGTCATCTCGCATGTCCGCCGGGGCGACGCCGACATCATGGCGTCGTCCGACCTGACGCTCGAGTTCGGCGACCTCCTGGTGGCGGCGGTCCCGTCGAACCGGAAGGCGGACCTCCAGCGTCACTTCGGCGACAGCATCAAGGGCAACGCCGAACTGTCCTTCGTGTCGATCGGCGTCGGGATCGCGCTCGGCCTCCTGCTCGGCATGATTCCCGTGCCGCTGCCGGGTGGCGGCACCTTCAGCCTCGGCGTCGCGGGCGGTCCCCTGGTCATGGCGCTGGTCCTCGGCTGGCTCGGCCGAACCGGCCCGCTGGGCTGGCGGATCCCGGTCGTCGCCAATCTCGTCCTGCGCAACCTCGGTCTCTCGATATTCATCGGTGCGGTCGCCATCGGGGCGGGCACCCCTTTCGTCCAGACCGTTGCCTCCAGCGGCATCCAGATCCTGCTCGGCGGCGCTGCCGTCCTTCTCACCCTGGTGCTGATCACCCTGGTGGCGGGCTACCTCCTGGGCATTCCTTTCGATGACCTGCTCGGCGTGTGCGCGGGATCGACGGGCAATCCCGCCATCCTGGTCGCGGCGGGACGCCTTGCGCCGACGGAGCGGACGGATCTCGGCTACGCGATCTGCTTCCCGAGCATGACCATCGTCAAGATCATCGCCGTCCAGGTTCTGCTGAGCTGATCCGAGCGCCCCGCATGATGCGGGCCGGCAACACCAAGCCGGATTTGCGCGCCGCCCTGGGCGAGCCCGTCCGGGTCTGCTTGACCGTTCCGCGCCCGTCTGCACAATCCTTCATCACACGGCTGGGCGTAGTCTTGGAGCTTGTATCATGGCGTCTGTGCGAACCCTGTTGCTCGGAACTGCGGCGATCATGTCCGGCGGAGCACAGGCCGCCGACCTGCCGGCCAAGAGCGCGGCTCCCGTCGAGTACGTGCGGATCTGCTCGACGCACGGCAACGGCTTCTTCTCCATACCGGGCACCGAGACCTGCCTGCGCGTCGGCGGCCGCGTGCGCGCCGAATACGCCTATTTCGAGCCGACCGACCGGGAGGACGATTCCATCGGGTTTCGCGGCCGCGGCCGCATCAACCTCGATGCCCGCACCGCCACCGCCTACGGCATGCTGCGCACCTACATCCGCTTCGAGCTGACCCACAACACCGGCGTCTATGGCGGCGACAGCGCCATCGTGAAGCAGGCCTTCGTCCAGTTCGGCGGCCTGACCGCCGGTCGGGCGGTGTCGTTCTTCACGAGCCCGGACCTGCCGGCCCCGAACTTCGGCGATCTGCGCTTCGACGATCCGGCGAACGCCGAGGTGAACCTTCTGGCCTACACGTTCTCCTTCGGCAACGGCCTCTCGGCCACCCTGTCGCTCGAGGACGGAACCGAGCGCAGCATCAACAACGAGCTCGATTTCCCGCTGTTCGGCGCCGGTGCGACCGTCCCGGTCTTCGCGCCGATCGCCTCGACCTATGCGGGCGAGATCGTGCCGGATGTGGTGGCCAACATCCGCTACAGGGGCACCTGGGGCGAAGTGCAGCTGTCGGGCGCCCTGCACCAGATCCGCGACGTGGCGGCGGGTCTCACGACGGTCGACGGCGTGACCACGCCCGTGATCAACCCGATCACGGGACTGCCCAATCCGACCCATGCGGATACGGATTACGGGTTCGCCCTGGCGGCTCTCGGCTATGTCAACGTGCCCGCCCTCGGGGTTGGCGATACCGTGTGGATGATGGCCACCTACACGGATGGCGCGATCGGCTATCTCAACACCGGACAGACCAGCGCGA
>NZ_JAMXFJ010000077.1 GCF_025460805.1 Microvirga sesbaniae
TGACCAGGATGTCGACGCTCCCGAAGGTCCGCTCGGCAAGCCGGATCATCTCCTCGATCTCGTGCGGCTTCGACATGTCGGCCGGCGAATGGATCGCCTTGACGCCGAACTCGCGCTCGATGCCGGCGCGCTCCTTCTCGATGGCCTCCGCGTCGCCGAAGCCGTTGATGACCACGTTGGCGCCTTCCTTGGCGAAGGCCCGGGCGATGGCGAGGCCGATGCCGCTGGTCGAGCCGGTCACGACGGCCGTCCTGGATGTCAAAGTCATGATCTCCTCCATCAAAGCCTGGGCTCCAGGCATCATTGCAAGGGTGGCATACCACGGAGGGCGCCGTGAGGGTGAGCCTAGCAAAAAGAAGCATGCCGGGATGATCCCCGGGCAAGGCCCTCGTCTGCTTCCGGCGCATGGCGCCGGGGATCGCCGCCCCGTTGCCGGATCGGCTGCAATATGAGATGCGGGTTGTCTGGCCGTCCCGGATTGTCAACAGGTGCCTTGTGCCGACACCGAAAATACTCCCCTGCGGCGACAGCGCCGTGACCGTCGAGTTCGGAGAGACGATCGACCCGGACATCAACGGGATGGTTCTGGCGCTGGACGCCATCGTGCGGGCGCAGGCTCCGGCCGGCCTGATCGAGACGGTGCCGACCTACCGCTCCCTCACGATCCAGTTCGATCCCGCGACGATGGATTATGACGCCCTCACCGGGCTCCTGGGCGAGGCGACGAAGGATCTGGCCCCGCGCAGGGCGGTCGGACGGCGCTGGCGCGTGCCGGTGGTCTACGGCGGCGAGTACGGCGTCGATCTCGACGAGGTGGCGAGCCTGCACGGCCTGACTCCCAGCCAGGTGATCGAGATCCATTCCTCGGCCGTCTACCGGATCTACATGATCGGCTTCCTGCCGGGCTTCACCTATCTCGGCGGCCTCGACAAGCGGATCGCCACGTCGCGGCGGCTCCATCCCCGGGCCAAGATCCCGGCCGGCACGATCATGATCGGCGGCGAGCAGGCGGGGATCGCCCCCATGGACATGCCGAGCGGCTGGCACAATCTCGGCCTGACGCCCGTCCGGCCCTATGCGCCCGGGCGCGATCCGGTCTTCCTGTTCGCGGCCGGCGACGAGATCGTGTTCGAGCCCGTCGACGCCTCGCGCTGGGAGGCTCTGGAGAAGGCCGTCCGGGCCGGAGAACCGGTCGCCGAGGAGGTGAGCCCATGAGCGATCTCGTCATCACGTCCTGCGGCCCCATGACGTCCCTGCAGGATCGCGGACGCATCGGCTATCAGGGCTTCGGCGTCTCTCCGTCCGGAGCCATGGACCGGCGCGCCCTGGCCATGGCGAACGCCCTCGTCGGCAACCCGCCCGACATGGCGGCCATCGAGTTCATGAACCTCGGCGGCGCCTTCACCTGCGAGGGCGGGGACCTGCACGTGGCGCTCGCGGGCGCCGGGTGCTCGCTGAGCATCGACGGGACGCCCGTCGCCCCGCAGACTTCCGTCGTGCTCAAGAAGGGGCAGAGCCTCGAGGTGGGGCATCCGCGCACCGGCACCTTCGCGTATCTCGCCATCGCCGGAGGAATCGCCGTCGAGCCTGAACTCGGAAGCCTCTCGTTCCATCTCCGCTCGCGGCTCGGCGGGCTGAAAGGCGCTCCGCTGAAGGCCGGCGACCGCCTTCCCTGCCGCCCCGAAGCGCAGGACCGCGAGCCCATGCAGCTCGCCGTCGACCCTCTCGAGGAGGCGGGGCCGATCCGGGTCATGCTCGGCCCGCAGGACGATTACTTCACGCCGGAAACCATTTCGTTGCTCCTGGAAAGTGAATTCACCGTCAGCCCGCAGGCCGACCGCATGGGCTTCCAGCTCACCGGGCCGCGCCTCGCGCATGCCCGGGGATTCAACATCGTGTCGGACGGGATCGTGGACGGCCATATCCAGGTGCCGGGCAGCGGCCAGCCCATCGTGCTGATGCGCGACCGGCAGACGGCCGGGGGCTACCCGAAGATCGCCACGGTGATCAGCGCCGATCTCGCCCGTTTCGCGCAGCTGCGCCCGGGCATGAGCCTGCGCTTCAAGGCGGTCGAGCGGGACGAGGCCGTCGCGGCCGCACGCCGGCTCAAGGACTGGATCGCGGCCCTGCCGGCGAGCCTGACGCCTGTGCGCTTCGCGCTCACGACCGAGCACCTGTTGAGCCGCAACCTGATCGGCGGCACGGTCAACGCGCTCGCGCTTGGCCCGGCCGACCGGGACGATTAAACGAACGGGGCGCCGCACCCGCGACGCCCGGTTCCTCTTATTTGGTTTTTGTCTTGACGCCGCTTTCCTCGCTGCGGTCGGGTGCTCCACCGGCCTTCGCCTCGCGACGACGGGCGTGCAGGATCCATTCGGTATAGCCGTTGGGCTGCTCGGCGCCCTTGAAGATCAGGTCGCAGGCCGCGTTCCAGGCCGGACCCTCGAATTTCGGCGTCATCGGACGGTAGAGCGGATCGCCCCCGTTCTGCCGGTCCACCACGGCAGCCATGCGGCGCAGGGTCTCCATCACCTGGTCCTTCGACACGATGCTGTGACGCAGCCAGTTGGCGATGTGCTGGCTCGAGATGCGCAGGGTGGCGCGGTCCTCCATCAGGCCGACATCGTGGATGTCCGGCACCTTGGAGCAGCCGACGCCTTGGTCGATCCAGCGCACCACGTATCCGAGAATGCCCTGGCAGTTGTTGTCGAGCTCCTGCTGCACCGCGTCGGGCGCCCAGTTCGATTGCGAGACCGGAATGGTCAGGATGTCGGTGAGCTTCGCGCGCGGACGCTCCCTCAGCTCCTCCTGGCGCACGGGAACGTCGATCTCGTGGTAATGCAGCGCATGGAGCGTCGCGGCCGTGGGCGACGGCACCCAGGCGGTGTTGGCGCCGGCCTGCGGATGACCGATCTTCTGCGCCAGCATGTCGGCCATCTTGTCGGGCGCCGCCCACATGCCCTTGCCGATCTGCGCCTTGCCGGGCAGGCCGCAGAGGAGGCCCACATCGACGTTGTTGTCCTCGTAGGCCTTGATCCAGGCGGTCGCCTTCATGTCGTTCTTGCGGACCATCGGGCCGGCTTCCATCGAGGTATGGATCTCGTCGCCGGTGCGATCGAGGAAGCCCGTGTTGATGAACACGATGCGCTCGGCCGCCGCCTTGATGCAGGCCTTGAGGTTGACGGTGGTGCGCCGCTCCTCGTCCATGATGCCCATTTTCAGCGTGTTGCGGGAGAGATTCAGCATGTCCTCGACGGCGCCGAAGAGGTCGTTCGCGAAGGCCACCTCGTCGGGCCCGTGCATCTTGGGCTTCACGATATAGACCGAGCCCGCGCGGCTGTTGCGGATCGGTCCGGAGCCCTTGAGGTCGTGGATGGCGATCAGCGACGTGACGGCCGCGTCGAGGATGGTCTCGGGAATCTCGCGGCCTTCCTCGTCGAGCACCGCATCGGTGAACATGTGGTGGCCGACATTGCGCACCAGCATGAGGCTGCGCCCGTGCAGGCGCAGTTCGCCGCTGTTGGGCATCCTGTAGACCCGGTCCGGATTGAGACGGCGCTCGACGGTCCTGCCCCCCTTCTCGAAGCTCTCCACGAGGTCGCCCTTCATCAGCCCGAGCCAGGTGCGATAGACCTGCACCTTGTCCTCGGCGTCCACCGCGGCGACCGAGTCCTCCAGGTCCATGATGGTGGAGACGGCCGATTCCATCACCACGTCGGCGATGCCGGCCGGGTCCTCGGCGCCGATCGGATGCGAGCGGTCGATGCGGATGTCCAGGTGCAGGTTGTTGTGGCGCAGGAGCACGGAGGTCGGGCTGGCGGCCTCGCCCTGGTAGCCGATGAACTGGGTCGGATCGATCAGGCCGGTCTCGGTGCCGTCCTGCAGGGTGACGACGAGGGCCCCGCCCTGGTCGGCATAGGAGACCGCATCCCGGTGGCTGCCGGCGGCGAGCGGTGCGGCCCGGTCCAGCACCTCGCGGGCGCGCTCGACCACCTTGGCGCCGCGGGCCTTGTTGTAGCCGCCGGACCGGGTCGCTCCGTCCTCCTCCGGGATGGCGTCGGTGCCGTAGAGCGCGTCATAGAGGCTGCCCCAGCGGGCATTGGCGGCGTTGAGCGCATAGCGGGCGTTGGAGACCGGCACCACCAGTTGCGGCCCGGCGATCCGGGCGATCTCGTCGTCCACGTGCTGGGTCTGGACGGTGAAATCCTCGGGCTCGGGCAGCAGGTAGCCGATGTCGCGCAGGAAGCGCTCGTAATCCGCCTGGTCGAAGGCCTTGCCGGCCCGGTCCCGGTGATATTCGTCGATCTGTCCCTGGATCCTGTCCCGGATTGCGAGCAGCTCGCGGTCGCGGGGCGCGAAGTCCCGGACGAGCCCGGCCAGGCCGCCCCAGAAGACGGCGCTCGACAGGCCCGTGCCGGCAATCGCCTCCCGCTCGATGAAATCGTGAAGAACCGATGCAACCTGGAGGCCGTTCGTCTGGACGCGCGTCATCGTTCCCGCTTTCGGTGGCAAAAGGACATTGCCTTAGCTTAAGGCACTGCGACTAAAAATGAAGATCGCCGCCGCATCCATGAGAAAAAGGGCGAAGAATCGGCCCCGATTCCTATGCTTTAGATGTAGATGCCGGCGATCCGGGGCGGTCCCGCAACAAAAAAGCCGCCTGGGCGGCGGCTGTTTTGGGGAATTGGTGGAGCCAGGCGGGATCGAACCGCCGACCTCTTGCATGCCATGCAAGCGCTCTCCCAGCTGAGCTATGGCCCCATCTCGATCCGCGGTGCCGGGCACCGCGGGGTCTGCCGTGTTCGGCAGAGGCGTCTCTATAGTCGCCTCTGCTGCGAGGTTCAAGCCTCTTCGTCGTCTTCCAGATCGCTGTCGATCAGATCCGACACGTCGTCGTCGCCCTCTTCCTCGTCCTCGAGGAAGGTGTCGTCGTCGGCCACGTCGTCGCCCACGTCGATGTCGTCGTCGACCGGGATGTCCTTCTCGTTCTCGCCGGCCTCGACCTCGTCGAGGGAGACCATCTCCGGCCCGGTCGCCTCGAGCTCGGTCTCGTCGTCGTCATCGGGTGCGGCGGCGCGCGCCACCACGGGAGCGGCCACCCGGCTCATGGCCACGGCCTGGAAGACGGTGCCGCATTTCGGGCAGACGGCCGGGTCCTTGTTGAGATCGTAGAATTTCGCGCCGCAGCTCATGCACTGGCGCTTCAAGCCGAGTTCCGGTTTGGCCACGGGTGATTGCCTTGTGAGTGTGAATGGTCGGGAACGCTCCGTTAGTCGTGAGGGGATGCCTTGTCAAATAGGAAATTGCAAGAGAGCCCCGGGCCCGCGCCAGCTTGCGCGTGACGGCGGGAAAACCGCGTGTTAGGAGCCCGCCCTGATCAGAAGTCTCAAGGAACCCGAGCAAGGAACCGAGAATGTCGCACGCGCACGGATCGCCGTCACCGGTCGCCAGCAGGCCTGGAACGCCCCTGAAGGGGCGCATCCGCGTTCCGGGCGACAAGTCGATCTCCCACCGCTCCATGATCTTCGGCCTCCTGTCCATCGGCGAGACCCGGGTCGAGGGGCTGCTCGAGGGCGACGACGTGCTGCGCACCGCGGAAGCCTGCCGGGCGCTCGGAGCCGCCATCACCCGCGAGGCGCCCGGCCGGTGGCGGATCACGGGCGTGGGGGTCGGCGGCCTGAGCGAACCCAAGGACGTGCTCGATTTCGGCAATGCGGGCACCGGCTCGCGCCTGATGATGGGCGTGGCCGGAAGCCACCCGATCACCTCGACCTTCGACGGCGACGCCTCCCTGCGCAAGCGTCCCATGCGCCGGATCCTCGATCCGCTCGTCCAGATGGGCGTGACCGTGGTGAGCGAGGCCGAGGGCGGGCGGGTCCCGCTGACCCTGCGCGGCCCGCGGGAGACGATCCCGATCACCTACGAGACCCCGGCGGCCTCGGCCCAGATCAAGTCGGCGGTCCTGCTCGCCGGCCTCAACTCGCCCGGCCGGACCACGGTGATCGAGCGCGAGGCGACCCGCGACCATACGGAACGGATGCTGGGCCATTTCGGGGCGAGCGTCGAAATCACCCCTCACGGGGCCGACGGCCGCGCCATCACGCTCCAGGGCCAGCCGGAGCTGCGGGGCACCGACATCGTGGTGCCGGCCGACCCCTCCTCGGCGGCCTTCCCCCTGGTGGCGGCCCTGATCACGCCGGGTTCGGACGTGGTGCTCGAGGGCGTGATGATGAACCCCCTGCGCACCGGCCTCATCACGACCCTGATCGAGATGGGCGCCTCCATCGAGCGCCTGAACGAGCGCGACGAGGGCGGCGAGACGGTTGCGGACCTGCGCGTCCGCCACAGCCGCCTCACCGGCGTCACGGTCCCCCATGCCCGCGCGCCGGCCATGATCGACGAGTACCCGATCCTGGCGGTCGCGGCCTCCTTTGCCCAGGGCACGACCCGGATGCAGGGGCTGCACGAGCTGCGCGTCAAGGAATCCGACCGGCTCGCGGCCGTGGCCGCAGGCCTCGCGGAGGCCGGGGTCGAGCACGAGATCCAGGGCGACGACCTCCTCGTTCACGGCTCGAACGGCAAGGTCCGCGGCGGCGGCAATCCGGTGGCGACCCATCTCGATCATCGCATCGCCATGGCGTTCCTGGTCATGGGCCTGGCGACGGCCCAGCCGGTGACCGTGGACGACGGCGCCATGATCGCGACGAGCTTCCCCTCCTTCATCCCGCTCATGCGCGAGCTCGGCGCCACGATCCAGGATTGAGGGAGCCCATGATCATCGCCATCGACGGCCCAGCCGCCTCGGGCAAGGGAACCCTGGGCCGGCGCCTGGCCGAGCATTACGGCTTCGCCCATCTCGACACCGGCCTCCTCTACCGGGCGGTCGCCCGCGTGCTCATGGACCGGGGCATCCCGCTCACCGAGCGGGACGCGGCCGCGGAGGTGGCCCGCAACCTCGACGTCGGTCACCTGGAGGACGATGCCCGCCTGCGCGGCGCCGCCATGGGCGAATCCGCCTCCGTGGTGTCGGCCTACCAGCCGGTCCGGGATGCCCTGCTGGCCTTCCAGCGCCAGTTCGGCGCAAAGGAGCCGGGTGCGGTGCTCGACGGCCGGGACATCGGCACCGTGGTCTGCCCCGACGCGGACGTGAAGCTCTTCATCACGGCCACCCCCGAGGAGCGGGCGCGGCGGCGTCACCGGGAGCTGCTGGGCCGGGGCGAGCAGGCGGAATACGAGACGATCCTGGTGGATATCCGCCGCCGGGACGAGCGGGACATGAACCGCAGCACCGCCCCCCTGAAGGCGGCCGCCGACGCCATGACCCTGGACACGACGCATCTGGATGCCGATGGCGCCTTCCAGGCCGCCCTCGACCTGGTGGAGAGCCGGCGAGCGTCGATGACCCGCGCATAAGCCCGTCCCGTGTCATCACCGGCCCAAGGCCGGCCATGACGTGAGGGGGTGGCATCACCGCCTCATGCCACGCTCCACGTCATCACCGGGCTTGTCCCGGTGATCCCGATCCGGTGAAGCGCCGCGCCCCAAAAGATCGCGATGGCCGGCACGAGGCGAGTGATAACCGGCCGGCCATGACGTGGAGGGTGGCATCACCGGGTGACGCCACCCTCCACGTCATGCCCAAGTCCGACCTCTGGTCCGGGCCCGCCCTTGCCTTACTTTCAGAAGCTGGCACACTTCCATGACCAATCCGGCTCCGAGAAGGAGACACCGATGGTTCGTTCCGGCTTCATCCGCCTCGCCGCAGGGCTGGCCTGTCTCTGCGCGCTTCTGGCTCTTCCGGCCCGGGCGCAGACGGAGACCGAGGTCGACCTGGCCCTCGTTCTGGCCGTCGACATCTCCTTCTCCATGGATACGGACGAGCAGGCCCTGCAGCGGGAGGGCTTCGCCCAGGCGTTCCGGTCCAAGCTCGTCCATGATGCGATCCGCGGCGGGATGCTGGGCAGGATCGCCGTCACCTACATGGAATGGGCCGGCTCGCCGGACCAGAAGGTGATCGTTCCCTGGACGGTTCTCGACAATTCCGAGAGCCTGATGGCCTTTGCGGACAGGATCTCGTCCACGCCCCTGCGCCGGGCACAGAGGACCTCGATCTCGAGCGCCATCGATTTCAGCGTGAAGCTTCTCGAGGAGAGCGGCCTCAACGCGACCCGGCGGGTCATCGACGTGTCGGGGGACGGCCCCAACAATCAGGGGCGGCTCGTGATCGAGGCCCGGGACGCGGCCCTCGCCAAGGGCATCACCATCAACGGCCTGCCGATCATGCTGCGCCAGCCCGGCTATCTCGACATTCCGGATCTCGACATCTATTACAGGGACTGCGTCATCGGCGGCCAGGGCTCGTTCACCGTTCCGGTGCGGGAGCGCGACCAGTTCATCGAGGCGATCAAGACCAAGATCCTGCTGGAAGTTGCCAACCTGATGCCCGCCCAGCCGCTGATCGAGCGTATCCAGTCCCCTCCGCGCACCAACTGCATGGCCGGCGAGATGCAGTGGCGTGACCGCTGGAGCAATTGAGCGGCCCTGCCCATGAAGCAACTGACGCTGGCGCTCGTGGCCCACGACGCCAAGAAGGACGCCATGGCCGATTTCGTGGCCAGGTATGAGAACGACATCCGGCCCTTCGTCCTGTTCGCCACCGGCACCACCGGCGGGCGTGTCATGGAGCGCTGCCCATCCCTCTCGGTCACGCGGTTGAAGAGCGGCCCGCTCGGCGGCGACCAGCAGATCGGCGCCCTGATCGCCGAGGGAAAGATCGACGCCCTCTTCTTCTTCGTCGATCCGCTCTCGCCCCATCCCCACGACGTGGACGTGAAGGCGTTGATGCGCCTCGCCCTCGTCTACAACATCCCCATGGCGCTGAACCCCGCCACGGCGGAGCGGCTGATCGAGTCGTTCCGGCGTTAGAGCATTTTTCGGTGAAGTGGATCCGGTTCACCGTCAAAAAATGCGGCTCGGCAAAGACAAGAGATGATTCCACGTGAGTGGAAGCAGCTCTAGGCTGAATCGACATTCAGCGCATCCATTGTAGTGCCGCGGCGATCAGAATGAAGCTGAGGAAGTTTGCGGTCCTTCGGTCATAACGGGTGGCAATACGGCGGCAATGTTTGAGTTTGTTGAAGCAGCGCTCGATCAGGTTGCGCGCCTTGTAGGCCTCACAGTCATAAGGGATCAGGACCTTTCGCGTGGGATTGCAC
>NZ_JAMXFJ010000078.1 GCF_025460805.1 Microvirga sesbaniae
TGGTTGAATATGGTCGAGATCGAGATCGGGGTGCTCAAGGGCCAGTGCCTGGACCGGCGGATCGACACGCGCGAGGGGCTCGAGCGGGAAATCGCCGCCTGGGAGCGCGAGCGCAACGCCGCCGGTACACGCATGACCTGGATGTTCACGACAGAGAAGGCCCGCACCAAGATGGGCCGTGCCTATCCCAAAACAGCTCCTCTCGAGCCACTCGCCAAACGGTCATAATCACTGCGCCGAGGATCTAGGAAGCGGCGGTCGTTGCGGCCCTTGCGCCGGGAGCATGAGGCGGTAAACACCCGCAGCACCGTTGCCCAGTCGTCCTCCGTCACTCCCATCAGCATGGTCGCGCCTCCTGAAGCTGGCCCGCCATGAATCATCACCGGACTGATTTGGGAACCCACTCACCCATAACTCGTCCCAATCCGTCCACATGCCCTAACGTCACATAAAGTCGTCCTCGTACGCGTAGCCGGAGCTTGCTATAGGATTATCTCCGCCCTCGCTTTCCTCAATTTTGGAGAGAAATTGTTGAGGTCTGTTTACACGCAGCCATTCACCGGCGCTGTTCGTCGTCCATTTGTCAGGATGCTGGGTAGGATCAAGTACCATATTGCAATTGTCCACTTCGACGAAACCCATCTTAGCCGCGCGGGCTTTTGCTTCCGCGTTGCCAGGGCGAGAGAGGAGCAACGGTCGCTCGCCGTCGCGCCGAAGTTGGTATTCCAACAGAATATCGCCTGCGTTCTCGACAAGCGGATGTGCAACCTGAAGATCGACAGTCGAGGTGATCTCAGTTCGCCCGGGAAACAGTTCCCGCCACTTTTCGCCTTCGAAGTCATCCATAGGGCATCCGCCCTCCGTTCGTAGGAGGGCCACAGTTTTGCGTCCTAACTTGTAGCTGAAATATCGTGCCTGTTCTGTATCTGTAGTGGTGCCGTATTTCTTTGCGATCTCGGCGGCATTTTTGGCTCGCGTAGATATGAAATTAGAATACTCCTGCGGGTTGTTGGCGATATCTTCTATTTCTTTACTATGAAACGCCTTCGCCTCTTCCCTGAATGTAAACTTGTCAATCTCCAGCACAGGAGGTTTGGGAACGAGGGAATACGCCGGTGCTGGCGAAGATGAGCGAGCGCTGGAGTCCGCTGCGGCTAAGTGCATGTTGGCGAATGTGTCCGAGAAACTTTGGGTTTGCTCGCCGTCGGCCGCCCACGAATCCGTTTCGTCAGCCAAGCCATTGCGTTTCCACTCGTCGGAAATGCCACCAATTCGACCGTACATGAGGATTCTCACTCCTAAGGTGAATCATTTTCGAGGCTGGTTATGCCCTGCAGCGCACGGTAGTCAGCCTAGCTGACGATAAGCTGACGTGGGCGTTCTGTGGACGAACGAGGAAACCCAGCTCGATTCAGCGCTCGTGCCTGAATAGTCAATCAGGCACCGTCATCAGATCGAGTTCCAGTTTCTGAAACACGCGGGCCGCGCCCGCCAGGCAATGTCGTGGATGGTGAAGTGATGCAGCGCCTCTAGGAAGCGGCGGTCGTTGCGGCCCTTGCGCCGGGAGCATGAGGCGGTAAACACCCGCAGCACCGTTGCCCAGTCGTCCTCCGTCACTCCCGTCAGCATGGTCGCGCCTCCTGAAGCTGGCCCGCCATGAATCATCACCGGACTGATTTGGGAACCCACTCACCCATAACTCGTCCCAATCCGTCCATGCCAAAGGCGGTTGGGGCCGTCCACATGGGGTCATCGCGGGAGCGGGTCGCCCGAACAAGTCACGTGCATGGAAGCCGGTGGCTGTTCCCCGACAAGACGGAGACCGGGTTCACGACGGGAAGCCGGGCCCAGGCATCGAATGGAGAACAGCCATGGACGATTATATCAGACTCGACGTGTCGATGAAAGTGACGGCGGTGTCGATCCGCAGAGGCGGCAAGCGCGTCTGGCGCGGCAAGTGCCCGTCCGATCCCAAGCTGATTGCTGACTTGATCCGCAAACGTGCCCCGTCTGCGAAGCGGGTGATCTTCGAGACCGGCCCCTTGTCGGTGTGGTTCTATCATGCGCTGCGCGACGAGGGGCTCCCGGCGATCTGCATCGATGCGCGTCATGCCAAGGCCGCCCTCGACATGGCAGCGAACAAAACTGACGCGGATGATGCCGACGGTCTGGCCCATCTGGCGGAGGTGGGCTTCTATCGTGAGGTGCGGGTGAAAGGCTTCGACAGCATGCTGACCCGCACGCTGGTGGCGGCCCGCACCCGGCTGGTCCGGATCTGCACCGAGCTCTCCAACCAGATCCGCGGCCTCATGAAGACCTTCGGCTTGGTCGTACCCGCCGGCAAAGGCAGCACATTCGAGAAGAATGTCCGTAGCCTTCTGGTCCACCATGACGGGCTTTCTGCCATCGTGCTGCCAATGCTGGAGGCGTGGCGCGGCCTGCGCATCCGGGCCGCGGAACTCGGCCGCCAACTCGTGGCCGGCGCGCGCCAGAACCAAGCCTGTCGCATTCTCATGTCGATCCCCGGGGTCGGAGCGATCACCGCGACATCGTTTGCGACCGCTGTCGAGGATCCGAATAACTTCAAGAACTCCCGCTCGGTCGGCGCCTGGCTCGGTCTGACGACGCGGCGCTACCAGTCGGGCGAGGTCGACTACGATGGCCATATCTCTCGCCGGGGGTGACCGCCATGTGCGGGGGGCTCCTCTTCAAGGCCGCAACGGTCATCCTCGCCCGCAGTTCAGCCGAGAGCGGCCTGCGGAGATGGGGCCTCAAGCTCCGAGAGCGGGTCGGCTTTAAGCGTGCGGCGGTTGCGGTCGCCCGAAAGTTGGTGGTCATCATGCACGCGCTGCTCAAGGCCGGCACCTTCTTCGACCGGAGCATCGGCGCAGCAGCTTGACCAGTTGAGGATTACATTCAGGCTCTGAGCGCGCTGAGACGTCCTTGCTGAGACGTGAGCCGAACCATTCCGCGCGATGGAATGCACCGCTGATGCAGCCGAGTGCGTCGTCCACATAGGAAGGCTCCGCCCGCGAAGCGCCATCATGCGGCGACACCTGTCGACCGCGAAACGACCCTGCACCCTGGGCCGGGGACGGGCGGCAGCTTCGGCAAGCTTGTACATTGGAATGGAGCTGCGCGACATCGGATTTGCTTGAATTCGGCCGTGGGGCGAGAAAACGTGGTTTGACCGACGTTCGATCTCTGGTCAGGACTGCTGCATCACCGCCGGATCCGTAAGCTTTTCGGATGCCCATCTCCTTCCCGGAGAACAGGACGTGCGGCTGCCGAAGGTCTGCCAATCGATATTTGGCGGGTGTTTTTGCCTCACCACAATCAACCAGTCCGTTTCAGGAAGCGAGCTCTCGTGGCGGCGCTCCGCAACTCGGGATGGTCTTTGCCAGGTCCCTACAGACAAAGCAGCCGGCATACGGCGGACTCTTCCGGATCGCCGTCACGGCCGCTTCTGTCGCAGCCTGACAGTGCGGATCCTGATGGCGGTTGGGGCGAGGCAGCAGAAGGCCGCAGTCATTCACTGCAGCTGGCTATCCTACATCACGCGGTCATCCCCGATGTCTCCAACAGCACACCGTAACCCATGGAATTGCAATCCACAGTGATCTGAGTTTTCTTGTGCATCCGGAAAAAGCGCCTTCCGTCAGCTACTCGTCAGCCAGCCAGCCTATCCAGGCATGCTGAGCATTCTCGATCTGACTGGAGGTGGAACATGACGGGGATTGGCCGAGCTGGGAAATCGCACGTTGGGAGTGCTGGAGCCGACAGCACGTGGGGATCGAGCAGCTCGCGCTCGGAGACACGTCTTGCCCCTAGTGAAGGCAGCCAATCGTTCGACTCCGTCGTGGAGCGGATGCGCTCTCGGCCCCAAGATAGAACTGCCCCGCTCGTGAGCCAGTCACTAACTTCGGGTGTGGCAGCGCCAAGAGGCGACGAGATCAAGGCAGCGAAACGAAAAATGCGTAGCCTGCTTGACGACCTTGATCTCTGTCGTAGAGCGGCCACGCAAGCCCGGAACCCCTCGGAGGCGCAAGAGCTGATCGATCAAATCGTCAAGGCAGGCTCGGAAGCTCTGGACTACTACGCGAGCCTGCCCCCACATGTGGCGCGTAGCATTCTGTCCGACGATCAGGCTCGTCAACTCCGCGACGAGGTGCTTGATGCAGCAGACGAATGCAACAATCTGGCTACTGCGACTATCTACGAGTTGGAGCCACGGAGGAAGAAAGCAGCAGGTGTACTCGACAAGATGCGAGCTGACAACGCTCCGCCCGACCAGCTGAGCCGGGCGGTGCCCAGTGTGGCGAAGCACTACGTGGCCTGCATGGAGTGGTGGGGAAAGAAGGTGTTGCGCTCGGAACGGATGCAGTCCGTTTGCGCCGCCACCGCCAACTTGCCAAGCGCCACGCCTGAAATGCGGAAGGCCGAAGAGGCGGCGCTACGCCTGCATACGGGCTGGGCACTTAATACGAAGTGCATGTATCTGCACTCGCGGATCGCTCTCGCGCAACTAATGATTGAGCCTCAGGCGAGCACGGTCGAACCAGCCGTGAGGGAAATCCTCATGGCTGGGAACGGCCGGGTGCGTCTGCTGGGAACCTTCATCGAGGACGCTTTTCCGGCATTCCTCTCGACGTCTGACGCTGTTCTGTACAGCAAAGGACGCGCACTCAACGCAGAGCACTGCGCCGTTCTGGAAGGAGTCATGGAGCGGCTTTCGGAATTCGGGTCAGGGGTGCACGGCATTGTTGCCAGCTTAAGGGAGGCGGGAAAGGGTGCCGACCTTCAATTGGAACTGTTGGACCAGATCGTCGAAGGTGCATGGGGGACGGCGCACGAAGTCATGCAACTTCTGGCAGTGCAGCCAAAGACGCCAGCCATGATTGAACCACTGGCCGTGGCTGCGAAACTGGAAAATACTGCTGTAGTGGCTGAGGGCCACGCGGCGCGCAGGAAGGGGAAGGGCAAGCGCACACCGGCCGCAGGGGAGGGGAGTTCGACGGCAGGGGTGCCGGAACCGCAGCTCGCCAGGCGCGACGCTGACACGGTCCCGACAGCCAAGCTTATCGTACTCTCGGATTTGGGTACGAAGAAGCTCGCGAGCCAAGAGGAGGCACTTGCGAGGGAGTCATCGTCGGCAACCGTACATCTGGAGATGTGGCAGGCTCCGCCCTCAAGGAAAGCACTGGCCGGATTACTCGAGCGATTGGACGAGCTGCTGCAGTTCGATCTGCCGGCTCAGCAAAGAGCTGTCTCGCAAGCGCGCCAGATGAAGCCCGAGGACGCCGACCACGTCGTGGATCTCGTCGTCAAGCGCCTGCAGACGCACGCCGCCGAGACTGAGGCCTGTGTAGCCGCGCTCGACGAGCCTCGCCGACGCGGCCTTTTCACGCCTGCGCAAGTGCGCGAAGTGCACGACAAAACAGTCCGGCTTAAGGCGATGTTGTCCGAGGTGCAGGGACAGGCAAACTCATTGAACGCGCGAAAGACAGCGATCATGATCGATTGCATGAAGACCTACGCCTTCCCGTCGCAGAAGTACCTCGAACAGCTCAGGGCGGCCGAGGAACTGGCGCCTGTGGACCGACCGCGCGCCTTGAAGGGCGAGCCAGGGACGCTGTTCGAGATCAGGCTGCAGCCCAAAGCGCTGCGCAATGGTGCGATGCCAAGCCCGATGTGGGTGCACATCCATACGAAGCTGCCGGTACATGAAAGGCAGTTGGCGACGCTGGATGTGGCCGACTTCGCCGCTTGCCACGTGAAGTCCAATGAACAGCGCGGCCACAATCGGCAGTGGCAGACCGCCCGGGCTGCGATGGGCCACGAGGACGTCGTGATTCACCGTGGCAAGCTCACGCCTGCGTTCTGTAAGTCGTTGTTGAGCATCGCCCCATGCTACCCCCTTCCCGAGGCGGAGCACGCGTCGATGCAGTTCGCGCGCCTTGGGATGTAGTAACCTTTGTTTCTCGCGCCAGAGTGACGCTGTGGTGACACCCTCAAGCCGACCGTTATCACCGAGAGGAAATCCTCGAGCAGCTTTAATGTCGCCCAGAAGTTTCGGGAAGAACTCGCGGTCGACGATCCTACCTTTTGCCGATGGCATTCTGATCGTCGTGCCGAACGAGATATGGCTGGCCGCCTACGCCGACCGCGCGTTGGTGATGTCCGCCGAGAACGTCGAGTCACATTCGAACTGGGCAACAGGCAAGGGTCGTGTCAAGGAGGACACGCGGCTCGACTGCTTGGGCATCCTACATGCCACCGGGGTGTTTATCCCAGCTCTTTGGTTGCCATCCCAACCGGCGGACAGGAAAAGCTTGATAGTGACTTCGACTGCGACACCGTCGCCATCGGCGACGGACCGCAGCTCTATGAGCATGTGCTTGAGTTTGATGAAAGGAAGCAAGCTCTCGGGCTTCCCTCGCTGAAGCCGCCAACGTCGCATACCCCGGCCCTTGACAGTAACAACTACCAGTTTGGTCGCGCTAATCAGATCCTGGCTTCGGCGCCAAATCTCCTGGAGACCCATAGCGGCCTGCAGCAAAACTTTCTGGCTCAATCACATGAAGCACGATGCTGGTTTGCCGAGCGTGCCATCTTTGGCACATACGAGGGCTTTTCCCTCGAGCTTCTGGGCGATATCGGTCAGCAGTTGGGCCGGGAAGAGGTGACTGGACAGGATTTCCGGAACATATTTGCGAGATCAAGGTCGCACAACATCCGGGTGCTAGCGAAATAGTGCCCCCGCTCGACCCGGCCGCGGCTGATCCGGTGCCCTTCGGCCCGCAAGGCTGCGTGCATGCGTGGGCTGCCATAGCGACCCTTATGCCGAGCATGAAGCTGATGCACCTCCTGCAGCAGGCGCCGGTTTGCTATCGCCCGATGGCTCTCCGGCCGGGACCGCCGCCGCTGGCGGACACCCCGAGCACGCGGCACATGAGCCGCACCGGCCAGGTGCGGGCATGTTGCTCGATGAAGCCGAACCTCATTTCGGCACCTCCGCGAAGATGCCGATGGCTTCCTAAGAAACAGCTCCCGCGGGTGCGACGACACCGACCTCCTGGAGCACAAAGCCAAACGCCTTGGCGCGTCGGTGCAGGTTATCGATCACCCGCTTCCGGTACCGCTCCTCATAGTACGACGCTCCCGGATCAACGTAATCCATGCCATGGCGCAGGGCGTTGTAGAACAGCACCGCAATCTTGCGAGCGGTTGCCGTGACGGCCTTAGCCTTGCCAATCCGCGTCGACAGGCGCCGGTAAAAGGCACCCAGTGCCGTCTCCGTCTTGCCGATCGTCACGGCCGCCAGCCGCAGAAGGGCCGCCGCCCGACTGCCTGACCGGCGCGTTCGGGAGGATAGCACCTTGCCACCGGAGATCTTGTTGCCAGGCGCGAGGCAGAGCCACGATGTGAAGTGCTTGCTGCTGGGCCAAGCCGTCAGATCCGTGCCGCACTCCGCGATCAGTTTGAGCGCCAAGGACGGCCCTAGGCCGTGGATCCGGGTCAGGTCCTGGCCCAGAACCGCATAGAGGGCGCCACGAAGATCGAAGCTCGGCTCATTGGGCTGGCGGCTCATGCGTCGGCGCGGAGGCGGCAAGGAAGCGGAATCGGGCTTATGGGGGCTCAGCCCCTTCAGGACAGCCTCGATCCTCCGGTCGCACGCCGCCACTTTGTGCTGATAGGTGTCGTACAGCGCCAGCGCCTGTTCGAGCGCGAACAGATGCTCGGCGCGATAATGACCCGTCAATCCCTTCTCGATCGTCTCGGAGCTGGAGTGACACCGGACGTCTCTTAAGTTCGCCAGGACTGCCGGATCACGTTCGCCGGCCAGAATGGCACGGATGATGCGCAGGCCCGTGGCGCCAGTGATGTCGCTGACCACGTGATGCAGCTGCAGGTTCATCTCGGTCAGCGCCTTCTGCATGTGCTGGATGTGCGAGGCGGCATACTCAAGCAGGCGCTCACGCTGGCGCAGATACGCGCGCAGTTCCGCGATCTCGGCTTTGGGTTGGAAGCTGGCGCGCAACAGGCCATAGGCATGCAGCCGCTGGAGCCATTGCGCATCCTTCACATCCGTCTTGCGTCCGGGCACCCGCTTCGCGTCGCGCGCATTGACCAGAAACACCTCGAAGCCGCGGTCCTGCAGGATCTCGAAGACCGGGATCCAGTAAACGCCGGTCGATTCCATGACGACGGAGGTGACGCCACAAACCTCGAACCAGTCGGCCAACTGGTGCAGGTCGGCGGTAAAGGTCCCGAAGCTGCGCACGGGTTCATCTGTCCGGTCCGGTCCCACGGCGGCCATGTGCATCGTGGCCCCGACATCGATGGCTGCGGCATGGGGGTGAACCACCGGCAGGCTCAGGCGATCTTTGCCGGCTTCTCGTTTGCGTCTCATCGGCTCCTCCTTGGGGTGGGAGGGGCTGGACTGCGCCAAAGGTCAAATTCCTAACCGGGATCACCCTGGGGCGTCACCACTCTCAAGCGCGCAACAGTCCATGGACCACGTTTTTAACGGGGTAATGCGCCACCAATAAGGTAACGGCCGCTCCCCTCCGGGATCAGACTACCAGCAAGCTGTTTCTGACCCCACAGGCGGACCCAGTCCGCGACGGTTTTTTATTGATCCGGTCCTCATTGTCTTGAGCATGCGGCGTAGCGGACGGGTTTGTGGCTGAAGTAGCTTCGCACGCACCCGGGCGATTTCGACAGGCGACGCATATGGCTGACCGTTGCCCGCTTGAGT
>NZ_JAMXFJ010000079.1 GCF_025460805.1 Microvirga sesbaniae
CTGCGCCAGGTCGGTGGTGAAGGTCAGGCGGTCCTCGCGCACGTTCTTGGCCACCAGATCGTCCAGGCCCGGCTCGAAGATCGGGATCTCGCCCCTGTTGAGCGCCTCGATCTTGGCCGGCTCCTTGTCGACGCAGCAGACCTCGTGCCCGAAATCGGCAAAGCAGGCGCCGGACACCAGCCCCACATAGCCGGCTCCGATCATCGCGACACGCATCAGAGACTCCCTGTCTGTTCGAACCTTGGGTTTAGAGTGGCGCGGGCTTCACGGCAACCCGTGCCGCCGGACGGTTCCGAGGCACCATTTTTGGCTTTTGCAACAATGCCCCCTTTGACTTCTCGAATAAGTGCCTCCACAACACCGCCGCTTTTCATACGGGGCATTGATGGACAATCCTTTTCTTGTCGAGGTCACCCGCGGAAACCTGGTCGAGTCGCGCCACAGGGGCAGCATCTCGGTGGTGGATTCCGAAGGGGCCACAGTTCTGTCGATTGGCGATGTCGACCGGCGCGTGTTTCCGCGCTCCGCCGTGAAGGCGCTTCAGGCGATGCCGCTGGTCGAGAGCGGGATTGCGGACAAATACGGGCTCACCGACGAGGAGATCGCGCTGGCCTGCGCGTCCCATTCGGGCGAGCCCGAGCACGCGGCGACCGCCAAGGCCATGCTGGCCAAGGCCGGGCAGGATGTCGGCTGCCTGGAATGCGGCGTGCACTGGCCCATGGGCGAGGCGGCCAACCGGGCGCTCGCCGCCTCGGGCGGCACCCCGAGCGCGCTCCACAACAACTGCTCGGGCAAGCATGCGGGCTTCATCTGCCTGGCCTGCGGTCACGGCCGGAACCCGAAGGGCTACGTGCTGGCGGACCACCCGGTGCAGCGCAGCGTGCGCGAAGCCCTGGAGGAGATCACCGGCGCCTGCCACACGGTCGAGAAGAGCGGCATCGACGGCTGCTCGATCCCCACCTATGCGATTCCGCTCCCCTCGCTCGCCTTCGGCTTCGCCCGGTTCGGCACCGGGAGCGGCCTTCCGGGCGATGGAAGGGCCGCCGCCGCGTGGATCCGCCGGGCCGTGGCGCGCCACCCCTTCATGGTCGCCGGCACCGGCCGCTTCGACACCAGGCTGATGGAGCTTCTCGGCGAGCGCGCCTTCGTGAAGGTGGGGGCCGAGGGCGTCTATTGCGCGTCCTTCCCCGACCTCGGCTACGGCGTCGCCCTGAAGGCCGAGGACGGCAACGGCCGCGCGGCCGAGGCCATAATGGCCGGCCTGGTGCTGCGCTTCCTCACCCTGGACGCCGCGGAACGCCGGGCGGTCGAGGAACTGGCTCAGCCCGTGTTCAAGAACTGGAACGGGATCGAGGTCGGGCGGATCCGCCTCGCCTCCGAGGTCCTGGGGGCGCTTTAAGCCAAGCCTCCTTACGCCAAGCCTCCTTAAGCCAAGCCTCATGGTCTGGGATTCATCTGCTGGCGGGCGTGGAGGAGGTCGTCGGGCTTGAGCCCGTGCGCGCCATGGAACGGCCGGTCGAGGACGCCCACCATGTAGACGACCAGCCCGACGAAGGTCATGAGGACGCCCCCGAGAAGGAGATGCGTCGTCCGCTTCAGGTCGAACAGCCAGAGCGTGAAGACGTTCAGGGCCGCGCCCGCGAGCACGACCGACCAGATGACCGTGGGAATGCTGGTCCCGGCCGCCTGGATGCGCAGGCGACGCTGCTCGATGAAATTCTCGAAGATCCGCAGCGCCGCCTGGTGGATCAGGTCCTCGCCGGCCTCCCGGCTGGGACGGAAGCTCAAGAGCTGGTGGCTGAGCCGGTCGACGAGGAGCGTTCCGCGGGTCGAGGGCTGATCGCGGCGCTGGAACGACCAGCCGGGCCCGGTTTCCTCGTCCACGTATTGGCGAAGATTGTCCAACAGGGAGGTCCGGACCGGCTCCGGATAGCCGCTGAAGGTGCGGTAGAGGGCGATGATGCTTGACGCTTCGCGCCCGACCGCGTCCTGAGCCTTGCCGTAATTGTCGAACACCGCGATCGAGAGCAGCGCGAGGAGAACGCCGTAATAGAGGGTGAAGGAGTTCAGCAGCAGCCCGACGAGCGTGTTCGGATCCCGCTCGTCGCGCAGGAGGCGTCCGACGGCAGGCTGCAGCAGCACCGAACCGATCAGGGTCGGCACCAGGAAGAAGAGGCACACGATGACGGCGCCCATGAAAATGGGCAGCTGATGCAGCCGATCGATCACGACCCGGTTCACTCTTTGCGGATGCCCGTCGGGCACCCGTCGAGTGAAGCGGATTTCGCGCGCGAGATCAGGTGGAATTCCGGATAGGGACGGCGGGATTCATGGGCTCGTCCCGTCATGGCCGGGCTTGTCCCGGCCATGACGGGGGAGGGTGTCGTCACCGACCCATGCCACCCCCACCACGTCATCACCGGGCTTGTCCCGGTGATCCCGAGTGTTTGAGGCGCGGCGCTTTTCCTCCCGATTGTTTGAGGCGCGGCGCTTTTCCGCATCGGGATGGCCGGCACAGGGCCGGCCATGACGTGCGGAGGGTAGCAGGAAGGGCGGAGGGTGGCCATGGCGTGTGGAGGGTGTTCGCACCGCCTCACACATACACCACGTCATCACCGGGCTTGTCCCGGTGATCCCGCTTCTGAGAGCCGCCGCACCTCACCGCATCGGGATGGCCGGCACAAGGCCGGCCATGACGTGCGGAGGGTGGCATCACAAGGATGCTCCACTCTTGGCTGGCGCACCGTTGAGGGCGAAAAACCCGGTCCACTTGTCCGTCCGATGCGCTAGAGCCCCAGCAGCGTCGCGATCTCGATGGCCCCGGCGGTCGGCGACAGGGTGCCGTCCGCGATGGCCCGTTCGAGCTCCGGCACGCGCCGGCGCAGGGCCGGATCGTGGTGCAGGCGCTCGTGCAGGCGTTCATGGACGAGGGCCCACATCCATTGGGTGTCCTGGGCGCGGCGCTTGGCGGCGAGCTCCCCGGTGGCCTCCAGGCGCGCGCGATGGTCCTGCACCTTGGCCCAGACCTCGTCGAGACCCTGGCCGGTCAGCCCCGAGATGGTGAGCACGGGCGGCGTCCAGGCGGCGGAAGCCGGTGCCAGGATGTGCAGCGCGGCCTTGTACTCGGCGGCGGCCGCCTTGGCCTTGGCGCCCGCGTCGTCCGCCTTGTTGACGGCGATCAGGTCGGCGAGCTCCAGGATGCCTTTCTTGATCCCCTGCAGCTCGTCGCCGGCGCCGGGCAGCATGAGCACGAGGAAGAAATCGGTCAGGTCCGCGACGGCGGTCTCCGACTGCCCGACGCCGACCGTCTCGACCAGGATCACGTCGAACCCGGCCGCCTCGCAGAGCAGCATGGTCTCCCGCGTCTTGGCCGCGACGCCCCCCAGGGTGCCGGAGGACGGGGAGGGGCGGATGAAGGCGTTGGGATCGGCGGCGAGCCGGGCCATGCGGGTCTTGTCGCCGAGAATCGCGCCGCCCGTGCGGGTGGACGAGGGGTCCACGGCCAGAACGGCGACCTTGTGCCCCCGTTCGGTGAGCATCGCGCCCAGGGTGTCGATGGTGGTGGACTTGCCGACGCCGGGAACCCCCGTGATGCCGATGCGGACCGCCCGGCCGGTGCGGGGCATCAGCGCCTGCAGGAGCGCGCGGGCCGCCTCCCGGTGATCCTGGCGGCGCGATTCCATCAGGGTGATGGCGCGCGCGAGCGCGGCGCGGTCGCCTCCCGCCACGGCTTCGGCCGTGATCTCGGTCTTTCGCTGTGAGCCCCCGGTCATGGGAGAGCTTTAGCGCATCGTGCGAAAAAGTGGACCCGGTTTTTCGCCCTCAACGATGCGCCAGGCAAGAGTGGAGCATCGTGCGGACCCAGAGGGCCGCGTCCCCGGTTGCGCTCGGCGCGACCGGAAGCGCCTCGACGCCGCGCCTACCAGGTGATCGGATCCATGCCGATCCGTCCCCAGGCGGGAATCTTGACGGCGGGGCGGCGCAGGTCGAGGCCGGCGACGAGCCCCATGAAGTCGATCTCGATCCCTTCGACCCAGCCGAGTGCGAGGCCCGCATAGCCGCCGAGCGAGATCTGGATGCCCGTGCGGCTCGGCGTCAGGCCGACGATGTCGCGCCACGGCTGCCAGTCCTTCCCCAGGGCGGTCGGCGGGAGGGCGGCCCCAAGTTCCGGGACGGAGCGCACCACATGGGCCACGAAGGTGTTCGAGTTCGGACCCGGCCAGGCATTGTAGGCGCCGAAGGTCTGGTAGGGATAGCTCGCCACGGCGCGGCGCACCTGCGGGATCAGGCGCTCCGCCGCCTCGCCCTCGATCAGGACGACCGGATGCGGCGCGTTGCCGAACCAGCGGCCGTCCGGCGCCCAGCCGTTGGTGCGGACCGGGCTGCCCCATCCGACCTTGTCGTAGCGGGTATAGGTGTTCGCGCCGGCCTCCTTCACGACCACCCAGGTGTGGTGGGCGAAGATGCCGCGCCAGCGCCCGACGCGGGCCGCATAGACGGCCACGATGGCCTGAGGCGCCTCGGAGGCCGCCGGCAGCAGCTTCGCGCTCGACCAGTCGGCGGCCCGCCAGCTCGGCGCCACGTCGTCGCGCAGCGCCCACCAGAGCGCATGAGCCCCGAGAGGCAGGAGAAACAGGCCGACGATGACGAGGAGGACCCGGGACAGGAAGGCAAGCATCACCCGAAGGTACGGATGCGCCCGCGCCCCATCAAGGCGACACGGGGACACCGTCGTTCACCTTTGGTTTACCGTCTTCCTGCTTGAACGCGCGGTCGACGGTCCTCTGCCTTGCGCATGCCATGATCGGGGACAACACAGCACTGCCCTCCTTGTCTCTTGAAACCCGGCCCCATGCTCTTCCCCGTTTCCCGCCTTGCTCTCGTCTGCCTTGCCGGCCTCGCCCTGTCCGGATGCCTCGGAGAGGATTCGGCCCTCACCAGCCCGGTCTCGTCGCAGGTCGGTCTCGCCCGGGATCCGAAGCTCCTCGTGGCGACCACGCGGCTCCCCGTGGGCGATCCGCCGAAGAAGCCCTGGTTCAGCAGCGAGCGCTCGGCCGATCTCGTCTTCGCGGAGGCGCGCCTCGCGCCCCCGGCGGATTCCCTGCTCGGGCACAGCGGCTGGAGCATCGCGAAGGTCGAGAACGTCGATCACAGCAAGGCCGCCCAGGCCTTCGCCCAGGCGGCCTTCGGGCACAACCTGCTGCTCTACATCCACGGCTATCGCGAGAGCTTCGAGACCGCCGCGACCTCGACCGTCGACCTGTCGGAGGGCATCAGGTTCGCCGGGGTCACGGGCCTGTTCACCTGGCCGTCCGCGGCCTCGACCTTCAGCTACGTGGCCGACCGCGAAAGCGCCATGTGGTCCCGCGACGCCCTGGAGGATCTGCTCACCGCCATCGCCAAGACTCCGAGCGGCGGGCGGATCCACATCGTGGCCCACAGCATGGGCACCCTGCTCACCCTCGAGACCCTGCGGATGCTGCGCGCCTCCGGAGGCGAGAACGCCATGGACCGCATCGGCGCCGTGGTGCTGGCGGCCCCCGACATCGACATCGACCTGTTCGCCCGCGGCCTCGAACGTCTCGGGCCCGACGCGAAGAAGATCACCGTCATCAGCTCCACCAACGACCGGGCGCTTGCCGTCTCGAGCCGTCTGGCCGGCGGCATCATCCGGGCCGGCGCGGCGGATCGCGAGCGGCTCGAATCCCTGGGCGTGCGCGTGGCCGACGCTTCCGAGTTCGGCGGCGGTATCATCAACCACGACCTGTTCCTGACGAACAAGGACGTGCAGCAGGTGATCAAGCGGGCGATCGAGCGGTCGTAGCGCGACGCCGCGCCCGCCTGCCGCCATCTCACACGATGAAGAAGTCGTCGTAACCGAGCTGCGCCTTGCTTACGCCCTCGAACGTGATCGAGCCCCCATCCGCCAGCTTGAGGACCGCATCGCCCGACGGGTTGTCCTTGATCATCCGGTAGAGGCCGGAGAAGTTCTTCTGGCCCAGGATGGCCTTGGTGACGCGCACCGCGTCGCCGCTTAAGGGATCGAAGTCCACGATGACGTCGTTCCCGCTCGGGCCCGTCCGGTAGAGGAACGTGTCGGCCCCATGGCCGCCGGCGAGCGTGTCGTTGCCCCTCAGGCCCTCCAGCGTATCGTTGCCGCTGTAGGCGAAGACGATGTCGTTGAGAGCAGTCGCATTCGCGTCGCCGACGAGGAGGTCGGCCCCGGAGGTTCCCTTCAGGCTTGGCGTGATCGTCGGCGTCGACGGCAGGATGTCCGCCGACCAGGCGCGGATGTAGTCGATCTGGAACTCCGCCGGGAAGCGCGTCGTCTGGTCGGGCGCGCCCGGCCAGTTGCCGCCGACGGCGAGCCCGGCGAGCAGATACATCGGCTCGCTCATGCCCGCGGGCGTCTGCATGGAATAGACCGCCGTCCCGTCGAGATAGAAGGTGATGCTATCGGCCGTCCACATCGTCCCGTAGGCGTGGAAGCCCTGCGAGAGATCGATTCCCGTGGAGATGCCCCGCGTGTCGTAGGCATGGCTCCCATGGCTGTCGGTCCAGTGCGAGCCGACGTAGTAGGTCGAGGGATCGTGTCCGAGCAGTTCCAGGACGTCGATCTCCGGCGGCCAGTTGCCGCTCTGCGGCAGAAGCCAGAAGGCGGGCCACAATCCCTGGCCCGACGGCACCTGGGCCGAGATCTCGAAGTACCCGTAGGTCTGGGAGAAGGTGCCGTGCGTGTTGATGAGGCCCGACACGTAGGGAAGCCCGTCGGTCAGACCTGTATCGGGCGAGGGCCGCGCCGTGATGGTCAGGATGCCGTCGCCGGCTTCTCTCGGATCCGCCACGATGGCGAAGGGATCGAGAGCCGGGTTCCGCTGAATGACCGGCGTCGAGCGGTCGGCGAAATACTGCATCTCGCCATTGCTCGCGAGCGTGCGGCCGCCCCACCAGTATTGCGTGCTCCAGATCGACGTATTGAGGGAGGAGCCTGTAAATTCGTCGGAGAAGGTCAGTGAATACCCGTCGAGGTTGAGCGACATCGGTGCTCCGCAAAGGAATGCATGAAAAGCTTTGTCTTTGAGACAAGCTTCTCACGGAGGCGGGCACAGGCAATTAGGTGGAACTACCTATTCTCGGGCGATGATGAAGGCCGCATTAACAGGCCACGGCTCGAACGCCTCGGGCCCGACGCGAAGACGATTACCGTCATCGGCTCCAGCGACGACCGGGCGATCGAGCGGTCCTGATTGGCGCCTCCTCGTCATCACCGGCCTTGGGCCGGTGATCTCGATTGGGATAAGCGCGGCGCTTCACGGAATCGGGATGGCCGGGACACGCCCGGCCATGACATGCAGAGGCTTGTTCAAGGCGGCTCGCGTTTACTCCGCGGCCTGCTTCGGCCCGTGGCCGAGGCGGCGGTTGAGGTCGTCGATCAGGTTGACGGCCGCGTCGGCGATGACGGTGCCGGGCGGGAAGATCGCCGCGGCGCCGGCCTGATGGAGGGCATCGAAATCCTGCGGCGGGATCACGCCGCCGACCACGATCATGATGTCGTCGCGGCCGTACCTGGCGAGTTCCCCCTTCAGCTCCGGCACCAGCGTGAGATGGCCGGCCGCCAGCGACGACACGCCGATGATGTGCACGTCGTTCTCGATGGCCTGGCGGGCCGCTTCCGCCGGCGTGGCGAACAGGGGGCCGATATCCACGTCGAAGCCGAGGTCGGCGAACGCGGAGGCGATCACCTTCTGGCCGCGGTCGTGTCCGTCCTGGCCCATCTTGGCCACCAGGATGCGCGGGCGCCGGCCATCGTCGTGCTCGAACTGTTCGACCAGGGCGCGAACCTTCTCAACCGCTGGCGACGCCATGCCGACCTCCCGCTTGTACACGCCCGAGATCGCCTTGATCTCGGCCCGGTGACGGCCCCAGACTTTCTCCAGCGCGTCGGAGATCTCGCCCACGGTGGCCTTGGCCCGCGCCGCCTTCACGGCGAGGTCGAGCAGGTTGCCCTCGCCCGAGGCGGCGACCGTGGAGAGGGCGGACAGGGCCGCGTCCACGTCGGCCTGGCTGCGCTCGGCCTTCAGGCGCGTGAGCTTCTCGATCTGGCTCGCGCGCACGGCCGCGTTGTCCACTTTCAGGATGTCGATGGCGGCTTCGTCCGCGGTGCGGAAGGCGTTCACGCCGATGATCTTCTGGTGGCCGGAATCGATGCGTGCCTGCGTGCGGGCCGCCGCCTCCTCGATCTTCAGCTTGGGGATCCCGGCCTCGATGGCCTTCGCCATGCCGCCGAGTTCCTCGACCTCCCGGATATGCGCCCAGGCCTTCTGCGCGAGCGCGTGGGTCAGGCGCTCGACGTAATAGGAGCCGCCCCACGGGTCGATGATGCGGGTCGTGCCGCTCTCCTGCTGGAGGAAAAGCTGCGTGTTGCGCGCGATGCGGGCCGAAAAGTCGGTCGGCAGGGCGAGCGCCTCGTCGAGCGCATTGGTGTGCAGCGACTGCGTATGGCCCTGCGTGGCCGCCATCGCCTCGATGCAGGTGCGGGTGACGTTGTTGAACACGTCCTGCGCGGTCAGCGACCAGCCCGAGGTCTGCGAATGGGTGCGCAAGGGAAGCGACTTGTCGCTCTGCGGGTCGAAACCCTTCACGAGCTTCGCCCAAAGCAGGCGCGCGGCGCGCATCTTGGCCACTTCCATGAAGAAGTTCATGCCCACCGCCCAGAAGAAGGACAGGCGCGGGGCGAACTGGTCGATGGTGAGCCCGGCCG
>NZ_JAMXFJ010000008.1:0-79717 GCF_025460805.1 Microvirga sesbaniae
GTGCAATCCCACGCGAAAGGTCCTGATCCCTTATGACTGTGAGGCCTACAAGGCGCGCAACCTGATCGAGCGCTGCTTCAACAAACTCAAACATTGCCGCCGTATTGCCACCCGTTATGACCGAAGGACCGCAAACTTCCTCAGCTTCATTCTGATCGCCGCGGCACTACAATGGATGCGCTGAATGTCGATTCAGCCTAGAGCCATTTCCGCTTACTCCGGTTCATATCCAGCGGCCCTGAAGTAGTTGGCGCATTCCTCGGGCGAGAACTCGTCCAACAGCTCACCGATGGTCTGCCAGAGCGCGTCCTTGGTGCGGGCAGCCGCCTTGCGCAGCAGTGCCTTAAGCTTGGCGAAGGCATTTTCAATTGGATTGAAGTCAGGGGAATACGGCAGCAGGCGCCTCAACGTCGCCCCTGTTGCCGCAACAAGCTCCCGCACCGTCGCGCTCTTGTGCGGCGGCAGGTTGTCCAGGATCACCACGTCGCCCGGCCGGAGGGTCGGCACCAGGATCTGCTCGACATAAGCCGCAAACCACGGGCCGGTCATCGGCCCATCCAGCACCATCGGCGCGGTAAACCCGCTCAAGCGTAGACCGGCCACAAAGGTGGTGGTCTTCCAATGTCCGTGCGGCAGTCCGACCCGCAAGCGCTGGCCCCGCGCGCAGCGTCCATACAGGCGTGCCATCTTGGTCGAGGCGCTGGTCTCGTCGATGAACACCAATCGTCCCGGGTCGAGATCCAGCTGCCCGTCAAACCAAGCCTGGCGCGCGGCTCTGACATCGGGCCGGTCGCGCTCGCAGGCGTGGGCGGTTTTTTCTGACGGTGATCGCCCGCGCGTGGAAGAAGCGCCAGAGCGTGCCTATGCCAGCCGAGACGCCGCGCTCCTGCTTCAGCCTCGCCTGCATTTCGTGAAGAATGATATGCGAGGAGGCTTCAATCAGCTCCAGGAGAAAAGCCGCATGCGCGTCGAGCTTGGAGCGCCTGGGTTGACCCTGCCGGCGGGCAGCCACCTCGCCGGATCGGGCGCGGCGCACCCACAGAACGGCGGTTGAGATGCCGACCCCATAGCGGGCGGCGGCCTGTCGCACTGAGGCGCCACCCAGGGCTGTCTTGATCACCCGGTCCCGCAGATCCTGACTGTGAGCGCGTGCCATGCCGTGCCTCCATGTCTGGAAGACAGCAGGCCACATCAGATCTCAAAGCGGAATCCCTCCGACTCGCAACAGTCGGAAAAGGCTCTAGAGCTGCCTCCCCTCACGTAGAATCATCTCTCGTCTTGGCCGAGCCGCATTGTTTGACGGTGAACCGGATCCACTTCACCGAACAATGCTCTAGAGCATCGGACGGAAAAGTGGACCTGGTTTTCCGTTCTGACCGGTGCTCTCATTCAAGAAGAAAGCATCGGATGGATCCCAAAAGTGCAAGTCCACTTTTGGGTCCGATGCTTTAGGTCGCGGGACTGCTTCGCGCTCAAGCCTGGATCAGCGCGACTCGCCGGACGACCGCGAGAATCGTCCGCTCACGCCGCATGGGCAGACACCCAGTCTCCTTCTGCTACGGACCGATTTTTTTTGGAGAACTCCCGAGTGCCGCTGCACCGGTCCTTTACGGGAGTCAGCGTGCCAGATCAGGCCCGGCATCCTGCATGCCGGCTACGGGACAAGCGGCACTTGCGGAGTTTCTCAACACAATCCGCCAAGAGCAGTCCTTCGCCACCTCACGCTCATAAGCCGTTGACATCACGCACCATCGAGCATCCGACGCACCTTGGCGGCCAGCTCCGCATAGGTGAAGGGCTTACCGATCAGGTGCGTCCCGACGTCGAGGCGGCCGTGGTGGACGATGGCATTGGCCGTATAGCCGGTCGTGTACAAGACGGGGAGACCGGGCTTACGGCGTGTGACCTCGTCTGCGAGCGCCCGTCCGTTCATCCCGCCGGCCAGCACCACATCGGTGAATAGCAATGCGATCTCGGGATGCTGCTCGACAGCTGCCAGAGCCTCACGCCCGTCAGCTGCCTCGAGCACGCGGTATCCAAGATCGCGCAGCGCCTCGACGGCATACGTCCGCAGATCACGCTCGTCCTCCACGACCAGAATGGTTTCACCAGCTCCCTTCACCATCGCCGGGCGCTTTGCCAGCGCCTCGGCAGGCTCCTGGTCGGAGCCGATCAGGCGAGGCAGGTAGATCTTGATCGTGGTGCCCTCACCCAGCTCGCTGTAGATCCTGACGTGCCCATTGGACTGGCGCACGAAGCCGTAGATCTGACTCAAGCCCAAGCCCGTTCCCTTGCCAGCTGCCTTGGTGGTGAAGAAAGGCTCGAACACCTTCTCCATCGTGGCCTTGTCCATGCCGGTTCCCGTATCCGAGACCGACACCTGCACGTATTGGCCGGGCGGTACGGGCTCGGCCAAGGCTTCCACATAGGCCTCATCTAGGCGGGTGTTGGCCGTCTCGATCGTGAGCTTGCCGCCATTCGGCATGGCATCGCGGGCGTTCACCGCCAGATTGACGATGGCGTTCTCCAACTGGTTGGGGTCGGCTTGCGTCCGCCATAGGCCGCCGGCCAGAACCGTCTCCAGCACAACCGTCTCGCCCAAGGTGCGGCGCAGCAGCTCGGACATGCCGGCCACCAGCTTGTTGGCGTCGACCGGCTTGGGATCGAGCGGCTGCCGGCGGGAGAAGGCCAGCAGTCGCTGCGTCAAAGTGGCGGCCCGACGGGTCGCCTCCATGGCATGATCGGCGGCGCGCTGGAGCCGCTCGTGGCCGTCGGGCAGACGGCGTTGCAACAGCTCGATGTTGCCGACGATGATGGTCAGCAGGTTGTTGAAGTCGTGCGCGATGCCGCCGGTGAGCTGACCGACGGCTTCCATCTTCTGGGCCTGCCGCAGGGCCTCCTCGGCCTTCATGCGCTCGGCGACCTCCTGGGCGACCCGCTCCTCCAGGGTCTCGTTCAACCGTCTGAGTTCTTCCGTGGCCTGCTCGGCCTTCTGCCGGGCCAACAGGAGCTCGCGCTCGTACTTGCGCCGGTCGGTGGCATTGAACAGGGTGATGCGATGAACCATTGGGCGGCCGGCGGCGTCCAGCTTCTGGACGGTGTTGGCCAAAACCGGTAGTTTCCGCCCGTCCGCGCAGGTGAGATCGAACGCGATCTCGTTGACGAATCCCTGCATCCGCAGGAGCGGCGCGAAGTGCGTGTCGTAGAAGATCCTGCCGCCGATGCCGAGAAGGTCCTGGAAGCCCCTGTGGCCGACGAGGTCCTGCCGCTCCATGCCGATCCAGGTGAGGAAGGTCTGGTTGGCCCGGATGATGGTGCCGTCCGGAAGGGTCGAGAGATAGCCGCAGGGGGCGCTCTCGTAGAGTTCCTCGGCCGTCTCGGTCAGCGCTCCCTGATCGATGGTCACTCTGCTGCCGCCTTGATCGGGGCCGGCTCGCCCAGGAAGGCTTCCATGATAGCAATCGTCTCCTCGGGTGCGCTTAGGTTGGGGCAGTGCCCGGTCGCATTCATCAGAACAAGCTGGCTGCCCCTGAGGTTCTGGTGCATGTAGCGCCCGACCGTCTCCGGGGCGATGACGTCCTGGGAGCACTGGAGGATGAGCGCCTTGGTCTTCACCTTGGGAAGGTCGGCCCGGTTATCCGACAGGAAGGTCACACGGGCGAAGTGCTTGGCGATCTCCGGATTCGTGAGACAGAAGCTGTTGGAGAGTTCCTCGCCGAGTTCCGGCCGGTCCGGGTTGCCCATGATCACCGGCGCCATGGTGCTCGACCAGCCGAGATGATTGCTGTCGAGGACGTCGAGCAGGCCCTCGATGTCCTCCTGCTTGAACCCGCCGATGTAATCTCCATCGTTGACGTAGCGCGGCGACGGGCCGATCAGCACCAGCCGGTCGAATCGGTCCGGCTCCTGGATGGCGGCCAACACCCCGATCATGGCGCTCACCGAGTGCCCGACGAAAATCACGTCCTTCAGCTCCAGCTCACGGCAGATCGCGAGCACGTCCTCGGCGTAGCCGTGGAGGGAGCCGTACCTCGCCGGGTCGAAAGCGGTCGCGTCCGACTGGCCGTGGCCGACGTGGTCGAAGAGAATGATCTTGTAGCGATCCTCGAAGGCGGGCGTGATGAAGCGCCACATGTTCTGGTCGCAGCCGTAGCCGTGGGCAAACAGCATCGGCTGCTGACCCTTGCCGACAACCTTGACATTGTTGCGCTGAAGAACGGCGGACATGGACACTCCGTGCAATCCGAAGACTGATGGTAGGGCCGCTTGCTCCAGGGATAGGCGCAAGCTGCGCAGTTCGGCAGGAATATCTAAGGATCTCTGCTCCTGTTTCAACAGGAATGACCCGTGGTCTCGAACATGGGAAGGCCGCACGACCCGGCTGGTGCAGCCCGAGCGAGGCCTTGCACCGGGCCAGCGTGTCCGGCCTGTCGCGCAAGGTGATCGGTGTGGTCGACGGATTGCCGTGGCAGCAGGTCGGTGCATGGCGGCCGCGGCCGACACACCAAGGAATGCGGTCCAGCTCCGTCCGAAGCCCGGCGGAAGCTTGGCGCGAATTTTACGAGGCGAACCCTTGGTCTGGCCGCTGACGTCAACCATATTGGGCGATATCGCCCCAGTTTTGGAGTTCGCCTGCGCTCCCCACCCGGAAGGAGACACCCCAATCCATGTCCAGTGGCATGCTCCTCCTGGCCATTGTCGCCCTTCCTTTCATCGGGAGCCTCGTGGCCGCCTTCCTGCGCCAGGACGCCAGGAATGGCGCCGCCTTCCTGGCCGGGACCGTGGCCCTGTGCGCCACGGTGCTGACGGCCATCCAGTATCCGGCCGTCCATCGGGGCGGTGCCCTGCGCATCAGCGCCGAATGGCTGCCGACCCTTGGCCTGGACTTCACCCTGCGCATGGACGGCTTTACCTGGCTGTTTTCCATGTTGGTCGCCGGCATCGGGTTCCTGGTGGCGCTCTACGCGCGCTACTACATGTCGCCCGCCGACCCGGTGCCGCGCTTCTTCGCATTCCTGCTCGCCTTCATGGGCGCCATGCTGGGCATCGTGCTGTCCGGCAACCTCATCCAGCTCGTCTTCTTCTGGGAGCTGACCAGCCTGTTCTCGTTCCTGCTCATCGGCTACTGGCACCACAACGCCAGCGCGCGCGACGGCGCTCGCATGGCGCTCACGGTCACGGCCACCGGCGGGCTGTGCCTGCTCGCAGGCGTCCTGCTGATCGGCCATGTCGTCGGCAGCTACGATCTCGACCGGGTGCTGGCATCGGGCGGCACGATCCGCAGCAGCAGCCTGTATCTGCCGACCCTGATCCTGGTCCTGCTCGGGGCCTTGACCAAGAGCGCCCAGTTCCCGTTCCACTTCTGGCTGCCGCACGCCATGGCGGCGCCCACGCCGGTCTCGGCCTACCTCCATTCGGCCACCATGGTGAAGGCGGGCGTGTTCCTGCTGACCCTGCTCTGGCCCGTGCTGTCCGGCACGGAAGCGTGGTTCTACGTTGTGGTGTCGGCGGGCCTCTGCACCCTGCTTCTCGGTGCCTATGCGGCCATCTTCCAGCAGGACCTCAAGGGTCTGCTGGCCTATTCCACCATCAGCCATCTCGGCCTGATCACGCTCCTGCTCGGCCTCAGCAGCCCCTTGGCCGCCGTGGCGGCGATCTTCCACACCATCAACCATGCGACCTTCAAGGCGTCGCTGTTCATGGCGGCCGGCATCATCGACCACGAGTCGGGCACCCGCGACATCCGGCGCCTGAGCGGCCTGTTCCGGTTCATGCCGATCACCGCCACCCTGGCGATGGTCGCGGCCGCCGCCATGGCCGGCGTCCCCCTGCTCAACGGC
Source organism: Microvirga sesbaniae (assembly GCF_025460805.1). Lineage (GTDB taxonomy): Bacteria > Pseudomonadota > Alphaproteobacteria > Rhizobiales > Beijerinckiaceae > Microvirga > Microvirga sesbaniae. Next base: position 5,841 of record NZ_JAMXFJ010000008.1, read on the forward strand.
TTCCTGTCCAAGGAGATGTTCTTCGCCGAGGCGGCGGCCTTCCACGTCGACTCGCTGCTCGACCATTCCCTGCCCTACTTTGCCATGCTGTTCAGCGCCTTCAGCGTCGCCTATTCCCTGCGGTTCATTCACGGCGTCTTCTTCGGCCCTCCGCCGGTCGACCTGCCGCGCACGCCGCACGAGCCACCCCACTGGATGCGGTTTCCCGTCGAGTTCCTCGTCCTGGCGTGCCTGCTCGTCGGCATCCTCCCGGCGATGACCATCAAGCCGTTCCTCGCCACGGCAGTGCGTGCGGTCCTGGGGCCTGACACCCCTTACTACAGCCTGGCCGTCTGGCACGGCTTCAACGAGCCCCTGCTCATGAGCCTGATCGCGCTCACCGGCGGCGTCATCCTGTACTGGCTGTTGCAAGGCTACCTAGCGAAGGGAATCGACGGTCCTCCCCTGATGCGCCGCCTCAAGGGCCAGCGCATCTTCGAGCGCGTGCTCGTCACCCTGTCGTGGAAGTGGGCCCGGTCCCTGGAGCGCGTCGTCGGCACCCAGCGGCTTCAGCCGCAACTGCGCCTGCTGGTGGGGTTCGCCGTGCTCGCGGCCCTCTGGCCGCTCTACCGTCGGGGCTTCGAGGCCGGCTCCCGCCCGGGCACGGCCTTCGACCCCGCCTTCCTCCTGCTCTGGATCGTCGGCGGCCTGTGCGCCATCGGCGCCGCCTGGCTGGCCAAGTTCCACCGCCTCGCGGCCATGGTCCTGCTCGGCGGGGCCGGGCTCGTCACCTGCATCACCTTCGTGTGGTTCTCGGCGCCCGACCTCGCCATCACCCAGCTCCTGGTCGAAATCGTCACGACCGTGCTGATCCTTCTTGGCCTGCGCTGGCTGCCGAAGCGGGTCGAGGTCATGGGCGAGAGCCTCTCGATGGGAGCCCATGACAGGATGCGGCGCGCGCGGGACCTGATGCTCGCCGTCGCGGCCGGCACGGGCATGACACTGCTCGTCTACGCCACGCTCACGCGGCCGCTTCCCAACACGATCTCGCGCTACTTCATCGAGAACGCTTACTCCGAAGGGGGCGGCCGCAACGTCGTCAACGTCATCCTGGTCGACTTCCGCGGCTTCGACACCTTCGGCGAGGTCGTGGTGCTCGCTGTGGTGGCGATCACGATTTTCTCGCTTCTGCGCCGCTTCCGCCCGGCGCCCGAGAGCCTTGACGCGCCCGAGCAGCAGCAGGTCCAGGATGCCTACGACAGAGCCCGTCCGGATCGGGCGGTAGGTGATACCCTGGCCGATTATCTCACCATCCCGGGCATCATCATGCAGTGGCTGTTCCCGGTGATCATCATGGTCGCGATCTATCTGTTCCTGCGCGGCCACGACATGCCGGGCGGAGGCTTCGCGGCCGGGGTCACGATGTCGATCGCCATCATCCTGCAATACATGGCGGGCGGGACGCGCTGGGTCGAGGCGCGGTTGCGGATCCTTCCCGTCAGTTGGATCGGCCTCGGGCTTCTCTGCGCCGCCCTCACGGGGGTCGGGGCCTGGGCGTTCGGCCACCCGTTCCTGACCTCCTCCTTCCGGTATGTCGACCTGCCCGCCATCGGCAAGGTGCCCGCTGCCACCGCGCTGCTGTTCGACCTTGGCGTCTTCGCTGTCGTGGTGGGTTCCACCGTGCTCATCCTGGTCGCCCTGGCGCACCAGTCGGTCAGAACACCGCGCGCCGCCCGTCCGCCGCTCCCGGCCGAGAGGCCTGCCCCTACAAAGGAGAATGCATGATGGAGATCGTCTTCGCGCTCGCGGTCGGCATCCTGACCGCCTCGGGGGTGTGGCTCCTGCTGCGTCCGCGCACCTTCCAAGTCATCATCGGCCTGTCCCTGCTGTCCTACGCCGTGAACCTGTTCATCTTCGGCATGGGCCGCCTGCGGGTCGGGGCACCACCGGTCCTGGAGAACCCCGAGGCCGTCGATCCGGCGCTCTATGCCGACCCGCTGCCGCAGGCGCTCGTGCTGACCGCCATCGTGATCAGCTTCGCGACGACGGCCCTGTTCCTCGTCGTCCTTCTGGCCTCGCGCGGCCTCACGGGCACCGACCACGTCGACGGCCGGGATGATCCGCGATGACGGGCCTGCTCGACCATCTGATCGTCGTGCCGATCCTGCTGCCGCTCGTCTCGGGAGCCGTGATGCTGCTCCTCGACGAGCGCCGTCGCGGCCTCAAGGGCGGTATCGGGGCCGCAGCCACGATGGCCCTGCTGGTCGTCGCCATCGCCCTGCTGCGTCAGGCCGACATGATGCCTGCGGGATCCAGCGTGAGGACATATCAGCTCGGCAATTGGTCCGCTCCCTTCGGCATCGTCCTGGTGCTGGATCGGCTCTCGGCCCTGATGCTGGTGCTGACGAGCGCGCTCGGCATCGCGGCGCTGCTCTATTCCCTTGCACGCTGGCACCGCGCGGGGCCGCGGTTCCATACGCTGTTCCAGCTTCAGCTCATGGGCCTCAACGGCGCCTTCCTGACCGGCGACCTCTTCAACCTCTTCGTGTTCTTCGAGGTGCTGCTCACCGCCTCCTACGGCCTCGTCCTGCATGGGGATGGGACCGCCCGGGTCAGGGCCGGCCTGGCCTACATCGCCATCAACCTAGTGGCCTCCCTCCTCTTCCTGATCGGCGCCTGCCTGACGTACGGCGTCACGGGCACGCTCAACATGGCCGATTTCGCCCGCCGCATCCCGGCCCTTGCGCCAGGCGATGCGGCGCTGTTCGCGGCCGCGGCGGCGATCCTCGGCACCGCGTTCCTGATGAAGGCGGGCGCGTGGCCGCTCAACTTCTGGCTTCCGACCACCTATGCGGCGGCCTCCGCGCCGGCAGCCGCGATCTTCGCGGTCATGAGCAAGCTCGGCGTCTATGTCATCCTGCGCCTGTGGACGCTGGTGTTCGGCCCGGGGGCGGGATCCCTCGCCGGGTTCGGCGGCGAGGGGCTGCTCGTCGGCGGCATGCTGACGATCGTGTTCGGCACGATCGGCATCCTGGCCTCGCAAACTCTGTCGCGGCTCGCCGGGTGCAGCGTTCTCGTCTCCTCCGGAACCCTGATCGCCGCCATAGGCACCGGAAGTGGGGCGGTCATCGGCGCCACGTTGTTCTACCTCGTCAGCTCCACCCTGGGGATCGCGGCCCTTTTTCTGCTTGTCGAACTGGTCGAGCGCATTCGCGATCCAGGGGCCGACGTGCTCGCCGTCACCATGGAGGCCTATGGCGAGGGCGACGACGAGAGCCTGGCGGAGGAGATCGGAATCGCCATTCCGGCGACGATCACCATCCTCGGCGGCAGCTTCATCGCCTGCGCCCTGCTCCTCGCTGGCCTGCCGCCCTTGTCGGGCTTCGTCGGCAAGTTCGCCATCATGGCGACGATGCTCAAGGCGGACGGCCCTGCGGTCCAAGCCTCAACCTGGGCGATGATCGGCCTCCTGACGGTGTCGGGGCTTGCGACGCTGATCGCCATGACGCGGAGCGGCATCAGCTCGTTCTGGGCCCGCATGCACGACGGCGTTCCCCGGGTCCGCGTCATCGAGATGGCCCCCGTGCTCGCTCTCCTGCTGCTCTGCCTCGGCCTCACCGTCGGCGGCGGTCCGGCGATGCGCTACATGGAGGCGACCGCGCAGGCCCTTCAGGCCCCGCAAGACTACGTCACGGGCGTGCTGGCTGCGCCGAGATTGGGATCCGCCGCCGGGGAGGCACGGCCATGAACGGGATCCTGCCCTACCCGCTGCTTTCGCTGGCCCTGCTCCTGCTGTGGCTGCTGCTGAACCAGAGCGTCTCGCCCGGCCATCTTGTGCTGGGGAGTGTCCTCGCCGTGCTGGCTTCCTGGGCGATGGCAGCGCTGCGGCCCGAGAAGCCGCGCATCCGTCGACCGGGAGCAGCCCTGCGGCTTCTGGGCATGGTGCTGGCCGACATCCTCCGCTCCAACCTTGCGGTCGGGCGGATCATCGTGCGCTCCCGGGAGCCGGGGGTGAACGCGGGCTTTATGACGATCCCGCTCGACCTGCGCAACCGCCATGGGCTCGCGGTGCTCGCGATCATCATCACCTCGACGCCCGGCACGATCTGGGTGAACTACGACGCCGCTAGGGGCACCCTCCTGCTGCACGTGTTGGATCTGGTCGATGAGACCGTGTGGATCAGGACGATCAAGGGCCGCTACGAACGCCTGCTGATGGAGATCTTCGAATGAGTGCACCCGTCATCCTCGAATGGGCCGTCGGCATCGCTCAGATCCTGCTCGGCCTGGCGATGTGTTGTGCCGCCTTCCGTGTCGTCGCCGGCCCGCGGGCGCAGGACCGGATCCTCGGGCTGGACACGCTCTACGCGACCGCGATGCTGATGCTGGTCACGTTCGGGATCCGTGTCGGCAGCACCCTGTATTTCGAGGCGGCGCTGGTCATCGGCCTCCTCGGGTTCGTCTCGACCGTGGCCCTGGCCAAGTTCCTCATGCGCGGCGAGGTGATCGAATGAGCGCAGCAGGGGACCTGCCGGCCTGGGCCGCATTGTCGACCGCATTCTTGGTGTTGGTCGGAGCGGCCGTCACCTTGATTGGATCGCTTGGGCTCCTGCGGCTCGGGACGTTCTACGCCCGTGTCCATGCGCCCACGCTCGGCACGACCTTGGGAATGGCTTGCATCCTGGCCGGTTCGGCCCTGTTCTTCAGCGCTCTCCAGGCGCGTCCGGTCGTGCACGAGATCCTGATCGCCGTTTTCGTCACGCTGACCACGCCTGTGACGCTGATGCTGCTCGTCAGGGCGGCGCTTTACCGCGACCGCACGGAGGGCAGCAGGGAGGTTCCGGCAGCCGAGTCGGTGTCGGACCTGCCCCCTCCCGGATAGGACCAGGCGCGAGGGAGCGTGCGCATCCTCGAGCCTCGGAGGTGAAAAGTGGTGTCCACATTTCACCTCCGAGGCTCTAGGCCACGGGCTTTCGGAGCCGCACCCCGGGACCGGCATGGTCGGATGGGATCAGCAGCGCCCCACCCCGTTCCAAGGCCGCCACGACCTGGGCGGCAGTCGCCATGTGCAGGGTATGGCGCCCGTTCTCGAAGTCACGGATGGTACTGCGCGAGACGTCCGCCCGTTCGGCGAGTTCCTCCTGGGTCCAGTCCAGGAGGCCACGGGCGGCACGGCATTGCTCGGGGGTGAGTGGCGGCATCCGGGGTGTTCTGGTTCGGACGTGAAGTTGCCCATTATGGTTGGATCTAGAGCATCGGACCCAAAAGTGGACCCACGATTGGGATCAATTCCGATGCTCCACTCTTGGCTGGCGCACCGTTCGGGACCCTGTGTTGATCGCTCGGCCGATCCACCGCCCGTCATCACCGGGCTTGCCCCGGTGATCCCGATTGTTTGAGGCGCTGCGCCTCACCGCATCGGGATGGCCGGCACAAGGCCGGCCATGACGTGTGCAGGGTATCATCACCCGCTCATTCCACCCTCCCACGTCATCACCGGGCTCGTCCCGGTGATCCCGATTATCCGATGCTCGAGCCTTTGCGCGGCGCACCGTTCGACGCGAAAACCGGGTCCCCTTTTTCGCACGGTGCGCTAGGCCGCTCGACGCCGGACACAAGAAGATCGGCCAAGCGGAACGTGGATCGTCCGAGGCCGCGGATGTCGATCACTGGCCGGCCGCCGGGATGATCCCGGGCGGTGAACCTGCCGCCTCATCAGGTCGGCGGGACGGCGAGGATGTCGACATCGAGGGAGCGCAGAACCTCTTCGGTCACGCTCCCCAGGAGCGCCTTGGCGATGCCTGAGCGGCCGTGCGTCCCGATGATCAGCACCTCGGGCTTCACCTGCTCCACGGCCGCGGAGATCACCTGGAATGGGGCGCCCTCCTCCACCATGCGGACCGGTTTCTCATGATCATCGAGACCATTCGCCTCCAGGAACTCGGCCAGCTCCCTGGCGGCCCGGACGCGTTCGTCGGCCACGTAACGGTCGATGGTGTCCGAGTCGAGCCCCGCGTAGAACATCTGCCCTTTCGCCAGCGGCATGAAGGCATGAATGAGCGCGAGCCGGGCACCGCCAGGCAGCCCCAGGGCCATGCCGGTCCTGATGGCGTTCACGGACGGCTCGGACAGGTCGACCGGGGCCAGGGCCGTCCGGTAGGGCCACTCCACCTCCCCGTTCACCATCAGCACCGGATGCGGTCCCGTGCGGATCACGCGCTCGATGGTCGTCCCCACGAGGATGTCGCGCAGGAGCTGCTTGCGGTGGGCTCCCATGACGATGAGGTCCGCGCCCGTGGACGCGGCGGCGCGCAGGATGCCGTCGAACGGGTCGCCCGCGACGACCAGCGGGCGAGACGGGAGCCCGCGCAGCTCGGCGACCGCCGCGATCTGCTCGCCGAGGATCCGCTCGGCCTCGCGCGTTTCGAGCGCGACCAGGTCCGGCGGCTGGTCGTCGTCGACCACGTGCACGAGGGTGAGCTCGGCGCCGCAATCCCGCGCGAGCAGGCCGGCGCGCCGCACGGCCCGTTGCGAGCGGGTCGAGAAGTCCGTTGCCGCCAGAATGTGCATGGGCTCGTCTCCTGTCGTCTCGAGGGCTCGGAGTTGTCGCGCATGGCCGTCGCAGGGTAGCAGCGGCAGGGAGCCGCCGCTACCCGATCTGGTCGATCACCAGCTTTCGGATCTCCTCGCGGCTCAGCGGGTTGGGCTGCGGTGTCCAGGCAGGAACCGCGACTGCCTTCGCTTCAGTCGAACGGGGATTGCGCGGCTTCGTGGTGATGGGGATCTTGCTTTCGGATTTCATGTTTCTTCTCCATTGCTGCTCGGGAGCATGTCCCTGCGGCTTGTTGCGTGTCAGGGTTCAGGCGCTCAGGCCGGCCATGCGCGCGGGCTGGAAACGCACCCGTCGCACCGTCACCTTGCGCCGTCCGCCCGTCGGCCCCTGCCACTCCATCGACTGTCCCTCGGACAGGCCGATCAGGGCGACACCGACCGGGGTCAGGACCGAGATCCGTCCGGCATCCAGATCCTCCTCGCCCGGATACACCAGGGTGGCGCGACGGACGTCGCCCGTGACCTCGTCCTGGTACTCGACCTCCGAGTGCATGGTCACGATGTCTGGGCGGATGGCGCCGGGCGCCGCGATCGCCGCGCGATCGAGTTCGTCCGCGAGCATCTCGGCGACGGTGTAGCGTCGGCTGTTGACGCCAGCGGCCGCGATCCAGGCCAGCCGGTCGTAATCGACCCTTGAGATCGTGATGGGCGGAAGGGTCACCTGTTTCATTGTCTTCTCCTTTGTGTCGCGGCGCACGGCCACGGGAAGGCAGCACGCATTGTGGTTGTCGGGATCAGGACCGTCCGCAGACGATAATCGAGACCGGATCGCTGGCCGGGAAGGTTTCCGTCAGTGCCTCGTCGAGCCGGCGGTCGAGATCGTCCCGCGTGTTGCGGTCCCTACGGTCCGAATGATCAGGCGCATCCCAGGCAGGGTCGCCTTCATCCGGCAGAAGCCGGAACTGGACATCCTCCACCACGACCTCGTGCCCCGGTCCGTCTCGGTTCGTGCGGAAGGGCATACGGTCCCCCACCCGAAGGCCGAGCAGGGCAATTCCCAAGGGTGTCAGCACCGACAGTTCCGCACCGGGCCAGAGCAGGTCCTGCGGATGGACCAGGACGTGTGCGGTCGGTCGGCCGCCATCGATCCGGTACGTGACCTTCGCGTTCGTCGAAACCACGTCGTCGGGCAACGCGTCGGGGTGGCAGAGCACGGCCCGACGCAGCTCCGACATCAGGAACTCGCGATCTCGCCTGCACCGCTGGCCCTCCATGGCCGCGACGGACATGAGGCGGTTATAATCATGCGTCGCGATGGTGACGCGCGGCAGTTCAACGGTTCCGTTCATGGAGTCCTCCTTTGCGGCACCGACCCGGGCCCACGGACGCGCGGCCTTGAGGCGGACGCCCACACTCACCCGGGATCGGGCATGCCGAATTCAACTTTGCAGGATGTGTCATGACCCCGAACGGCGGCGGCGCAAGGCGCCCGCGCAGGTTCGGGGTTCAGCCGCCTGCCAGGAGGCGGCCTCCGCGGTGGAGGAGGATATGATGCGAGGCAATCATGACAGTATGTACGTAAGCATCAAAACTTCAGGTTCAAGCACTGCGGCCGTCGCGGGATGCCCGCAAGCCTTGCGGCCGACGAATCGAAAAGCGTTCGAAGGTCATTCGGACGCATGCATGACCGGCATCCTTGCATTCGCAGGCAATAGGCCTACTTTGAGGGTGTCATGAGAACGTTTGTGAAAAACCTCCGCCTTTTCGCGCACGCGGGCTGCCTCAAAGCAGGCCAGTAGGCCCCGAGACCCGGCTGGACTCTTCCGGTCGCCGGCGCTCGGGGACATGAAGTCCTTCTCCATCCATTGTCGATCCGTTGCATGCCCCCCGCATGTCGGGTCGGTCATGCCTGTTCCTCCTTCGGATGCGCAAGCGCGCTCCCAGGAGGACCGTCACCGAGGAGATGTTCATGAACGTGCAGCGCCATCCTCCGCCGATCACCATCGCAGCCAGCGACTACAACCGCCTGCTGTTCACGGCGATGATCCAGCAGAAGCACAGCCACTTTGCGTCCGACTTCCTGCTCGAGGAGTTGCGTCGCGCGCGGGTTTGCGATCCATCGGCACTGCCGGAGGATGTGGTGTCGACGAACTGCCGCGTGATCTTTCGCATCGATGACGAGCCGAAGGCGCGTGCGCACCTGCTCGTCCACCCTGATGATCTGATCTCATCCGGCACGGAGATCTCCGTCACCACGCCCCTGGGAACGGCGCTCCTGGGCCTGCGTGTCGGCGACTGCATGTCGTTCGTGGAAACAGACGGCGCGGTCCATGAGGTGGTCGTGGAGGGCATCGGCCTTCGCTTCCTGGACGGAGCCTCGGCGCTCATGCGCAGTCCGGGCAGCATAACCTAGGCTTGAGGCTGGTGGTGGACACGATGATCAAGCAAGAGACCCTTCCGCCCGTGACGATCTCGACCGGCGACGACGACCGCTTAGAGCATCGGATCCGATCCCAAAAGTGGACCCACTTGTGGGTTAGGAGACGATGGTGCACTCTCGCCCTTCGCGACCGCTCCCCCATTCTCCTCCCTTTTTTGGGATCGGATCCGATGCTCCACTCTTGGCCGGCGCACCGTGCGAAAAACCGGGTCCACTTTTTCGCACGGTGCGCTAGCCTTTCTCGCGACGTTCCACCTGACCAATCCGCACGACCGCGCTGCGGCGGCGATGCTCGCCAATGAGCTGATCCGGGCCACGGATGTGACGCCCCGGGCCATTCCATCCTCCGTGGCCACGATGCACGCGCGGCTGGAATATCGCGATGAAGTCACTTGGGAAGTCACTTGGGAGGTCACTTGGAATGTCCGGTGCGCCACGCTGGTCTATCCTGACGAACACGATGGCGAGGCCGACTAAGTCTCAGTGCTGTCACCGGAAGGCGCGGCGCTGATCGGCCTGAGGGATTCGTCGGGTGTTGCCAGTCCATCGTTGGAAGCGCGGGTTTCAAGGCTTGAAGTCCCCTCGCGCAGCCCTTCAAGACCGCCGCACCCGCCATCGCGGCGGCAAGCGATGAGGTGATGGAGAAGAGCCCCTCGTAACCGTATGCCGCAACCAATGGTGAACTCGCGAGAGGCGAACAGAACTGGCCGATGAACACGGAGGCGGTCAGGATGCCTCCGGCCGTCCCCCTCCGGGAGAGCGGGGCAAGCCCCAGGGCGAGGGTGACGAAGCTCGGCGAGACCAGCGCATAGCCTACGCCGATGGCCGCGGCTCCGGCGAACCAAGCCGGAGGACTCATAGCACGGGCCAGCAACACGAAACCGAGGGCCATCACACCATACCCCAGAGCGAAAACGCCACCGTAGCCGATGGCCCTCTGGACCCGGCCATACAGCAGCGCCAGGCAGCCGCCGGAAAGCATCAGGCCTCCGAGCGCCGAGCCGGTCATCACTGGGCTGCTGTAGCGTGATTCTGCGAAGTAGAACGCCAACTGGGTCGGCATGACGAAGAAGATCATGTTCGTGGCGGCTTGAAGAAGCGCGAGCAGCCCGATGGCGAAACGCCATGATAAAGGATGGGAGGCGTTGCTCTCCAGGCGGGCATGGACGATAGGCGGGGTCCTCGGCGGATCGACGATGACCCTCCACATGAGAGGCAGGAAGAGCGCGGCCACTCCGTAGATGACGAAAGACAGACGCGGTGAGATCGCCGCAAACCATCCCGCGAGTGAGATGAACACCAGCCCCCCGAAGTTCCGGGCCGATATCTGTAGTCCCGACAGCGCGGTCCGATCGTCTCCGGTGAAGTAGTCGCCGACAAGCGCGGTCTGGGCCGTCATGATGAGGGCGACGGCCAGCCCCAGCACCAAGCGGCTGGCGAAGATGCTCGGGAGGTCGGGAAGGAACAGCCCCGCGCATCCCGCGGCGACGAAGAGGATGACCCCCGCCAGGAGCATCCGCCGCCGGCCGTACCGATCGGCGACGAGACCGGCGAACGGCGCGAGGATGGCGACGCTGATGGAGGGCGCCGGTACCAGCAGGCGTACCAGCATCGCAGCGTTCGGATCCTCGGCGAACAGGCGCTCGAGCCCGGGGAGCGCGGGACTGATCGTGGCATTGGCCATGGTCGTGAGCGATGCCGCCATCAGCAGCGAGATCGCTCGCGGGTCCCGCCAGACCTGCGTCTGTCTCGAAATCGTGGTGACGTTCATAGCTGACCTCTTGCTCGAAGTGACGATTCGAGACACGGTACGACTTCAAGTCGACTTGAGGTCAAGCATGGGAATGATGGATATCGGCGTGGTTGCTCAACGGTCAGGCGTACCACCTTCCACACTGCGCTACTACGAGGAGATCGGTCTGATCCGGTCGATCAGCCGGCATGGGCTACGGCGGCAGTTCGATGCCGACGTCCTCCTGAAGCTGTCCCTCATCGAACTCGGGAAAACGGCGGGCTTCTCCCTCACCGAGATCGCGGGCATGTTCGGGAAGGACGGCCGGCCTGACATTCCCCGCGATCAGCTGCACGCCAAGGCGGATGATTTGCAGCGGCAGATGCGCGACCTGCGCGTGCTGCGGGATGCCCTTCGGCACGTGGCCGAGTGCCCCGCCCCGTCGCACCTGGAATGCCCAACCTTCCGCAAGCTCCTGAAGGCAGCGACGCGCAGACGCGTCACCCGTCCGGCGTCCAGAGCATCGGGCGCGAAAGTGGGAACCGGTTTCGCGTGAAAAGATGCCTTGAAACAAAAGCTTGAAGCATCGGGCGCGAAACATGCCCCTGAAGATCATCGATCGGCGGGGAGCCGCGCCCTACGCGACCGGAGCATCGACCGTGCATACCACCCCTGTCGGCTCAAACGCGATCTCCACTTGGCCATCGAGATCCTGCGCGAGACTTCGCTCGATGAGGCGTGATCCGAAGCCGCGGCGAGAGGGAGCCTTCACAGGCGGACCGCCGCTTTCCGTCCAGCGCAGGCTCAGCCGGGGTTGCGCTCCCGCGCTCTGCTGCACCGTCCACGAGACGTCCACGATGCCGAGCTTGTTCGAGAGGGCGCCATACTTGACCGCGTTGGTCGCCAGTTCATGGAGAGCCATCGCCAGGGCCAACGACATGCGGGGCGTGAGCCGCACATGCGGCCCGGCAATGTGAAGCCGGTTCTCGTTCACGGCCTCGTAGGGCTCGAGCGCCCGCGTGACGACCTCGATCAGGTCGGCACCCTCCCAGCTCTCACGGGTGAGCACATCGTGCGCCCGCGAGAGGGCCAACAGCCGCATCTGAATGGCCTCTTTTGCCTGAGCGGACGTGACGTTCGTGCGCAGGGTCTGCATGACGATGGACTGCACCGTGGCCAGGGTGTTCTTCACGCGGTGGTTCAATTCGCCGATGAGCAATGCCTGGTGCTCGGCGGCGCGCCTCGCCTGGTCGAGCGCGGCCATCAGACGCTTTTCCGCCGTGTGCATTTCCTCCAGGCGCGCCCTCGCCTCGTATTGCCGCTCCCGGCCGCGCAGGGCCGTCCGCGCCACGCTGACCAGCGTCCCGGCGTGAAAGGGGCGCTCCAGGAAGGTCACGTTGCCGAGGATCTCGGTGAGGCGAGCGAGGGCCGGATTGCGTTCGACCCCTCCTCCACGCTGGGTCAGCAGCACGAAGGCAAAGTCGGACCAGGGCGGCTGGTCCGCCAACCAGCGGGACAGATCGCTCAAATCGGCCGTGCGGAACGTCTCGTCGGTAATGAGCGCGAAGCCGGCTCCCCGCTCGAGCTCCCGGACCAGCCCCGGCAGGTCGGGGCAGACCTCAGCGGCAATCCCCACCGCGCGCAGAAGATCGGCGGCAACAGCAGAATCCCGCCCATGCGGGGCCAGGATGAGAGCCCGCATGGAGTGCAGATGAGACACGGCGTCCATGCTCAGCGATCTTCGAGCAGGGAGGCGCGGTCCTCCTCCGCCATCACCGGCACGCCGCGCAGCACGCCCTGGAAGCTCCTGAGCGGCGCGCCGATGGCAATCCCGCTGCCGTCGACCCGCATCTCGCGGATGGTGCTCTCATGCGAGCCGAAGCGCTTCTTGATGACGGACAGGGCCCGCCGCACCTGGCCGAAGGCCTCGAAGTAGCGCAGCAGGATCACCGTATCGGCCAGGTAGGTGACGTCGACCGGCGCCTTCATGTCGCCGACGAGCCCGTGCTGCGCCACGAGCAGGAAGGTCGAGGCGCCCTGCCGGTTCAGGTATTGCAGCAGCTCATGCATGTGCAGGATCAGAAACTGCTCCTCCGGCATGGCCGCCTGGTAGCCGTTGAGGCTGTCGATCACGATGGTCTTGACCTCATGCTCATCCACCTGGGTCCGGACCCGGTGCGTGAACTCGCCCGGCGAGAGTTCGGCGGCGTCGACCTGCTCGATGAACAGGTTGCCGGCCGCGCGCATCGCCTCCAGGTCGATGCCCATCAGCCTGGTGCGGTCGAGCAGGAGACCGAGCTCCTCGTCGAAAACGAGCAACGCCGCCTTCTCGCCCCGCTGAACGGCGGAGACCGCGAACTGCACCGCGAGGAGCGACTTGCCGCTTCCGGCCGGACCCATGACCAAGGTGCTGGAGCCCCGCTCGATGCCGCCGCCCAGCAGAGCATCGAGTTCCCTGATCCCGCTGGTGAGCACGTCGCGGGCAAAGCCCGTCTTGTGCTCCCCCGACACCAGGCGCGGGAACACCTGGACCCCACCCTCGGCGATCGTGAAGTCGTGATAGCCGCCTCGGAAGCTCTGGCCGCGATACTTGACCACCCGCAGACGACGGCGTTCGGCCCCATAGATCGGCGTCATCCCCTCCAGGCGGATCACCCCATGGGCGATGCTGTGCACGGTCTTGTCGTTGGTGTCCGTGGTCAGGTCGTCGAGCATCAGGACCGTTGCCCCCTGCTGGGCGAAGTAGTGCTTCATCGCCAGGATCTGCCGGCGGTAGCGCAGCGAACTCTGGGCCAGGAGGCGGATCTCGGACAGGCTGTCCAGGACGATGCGCACCGGCTTGGCCCGGTCGATGGCCGCGAACACCGCCTTGGTGGTCTCGCCGAGCTCGAGATCGGACGAGTACAGGAGGCTCTGCTGATGTTCCTCGTCGAGCAGGCTTTCGGGCGGCACGAGCTCGAACACATGGATGGCAGCGTCCAGGGACCAGCCGTGGGAGGCCGCACCGTTGCGAAGCTCCTGCTCGGTCTCGGAGAGGGTGATGTAGAGGCCTGTCTCGCCCACCTTGGCGCCTTCCAGCAGGAACTGGAGCGCGATGGTGGTCTTGCCGGTGCCGGGGCTGCCCTCCAGGAGATAGACGTGCCCTGGCGCGAGGCCGCCGACGAGAACGTCGTCGAGCCCCTCGACTCCGGTTTTCGCCTTAGGGCGGGGCTTGAATGGTGTGGTCATTCGAAAGTCCGATCTCGGCCAGGATGACCGGAGGCAGGATGTGGGTTGGGATCAGCGTCAACACCCCGGCCAGGGCCTGCTCGGCATGCCAGAGATCATAGCGCTGCTGGAGATCGAGCCAAAGCCGTGGGGCGGTTCCCGACAGGCGGGCCAGGCGGGTCGCCATCTCGGGGCTGACCGCGGCCGTGCCGGCGAGAACCCGGTGGAGCGTCTGGCGGGCGATGCGAAGTTCGCGGGCGGCTTGGCTTACGGAAAGGCCGAGCCCGGGCAGCACCTGATCGCGCAGCATGCCACCGGGATGGAGCGGAGCCTGAGGGCAGGCATCGCGTGGTGAGGCCATGATCCTGCTTTCGGCAAGGCGGATTGTAGCGTTATGGGTGACAGCGGCCAGAAAGCAAGAGGAAGCCCTGGAAGACCAGACCTGTTTCCACTCACGTGGAATCATCTCTTGTCTTTGCCGAGCCGCATTTTTTGACGGTGAACCGGATCCACTTCACCGAAAAATGCTCTAGCGCATCGCGCGGACCAGAAGTCTGGCTGTCCAGGGGGCGCCTACTTGAGCATCGGCCAAGTGTCGGACAGCTTGTACCCTCCGGGAAACGGGTCGGACGGGTCGAGCATGAGTTGGGAGGTTCCGGCGATCCATGCGCGCCCGGAAATTGACGGAACGATCGCCGTCTGTCCAGCCACCGTCGTCTCACGCACGATCCTGCCGATGAACTGGGTATCGATGATCGAGACGCCGGTCAGCGTCTCCCCTTCCTTGAGCAGGCCGCGGGCATGCAGGATCGCCATCCGGGCCGATACCGCCGTGCCGGTCGGCGACCGATCAATCTTGCCTGGCTGAATGGCGACCGCCGAGCGCGACATCAATCGTCCGTTCTCCCGATACAAGGGCCCGGCGAAAGCGCAGAAGGAGATATGATTCCATCCGGTGTCCTCGGGATGGGAGAAGCCCAGTTGCTCGTTGGCGGCATTGGTGATCCTGATGCCGATTTCGGCCAGTGCGCGGGCCTCGTCCGCGACCAGCCTGAAGCCGAGCGTCTCGGCCTCGACGACCACGAAGCTGTCGCCGCCATAGGCGGTATCGACCGTCATCGTACCCAGCCCCGGCACTTCCAGCGTCGCATCGAGCCTGGCGGCGAAGCTCGGCACGTTCGTGACCGTGATCCGCTCAGCCTTGCCGTTGCGGCACTCCGCGACGACCTCCACCAACCCCGCGGGAGCCTCCAGGACCATGCGGGTTTCCGGCTCGGTCATGGGGATGATGCCGCTGTCCAGCAGGACGGTTGAGACGCAGATCGCGTTGGAGCCGGACATGGGAGGCGTATCCTCCGGCTCCATGATGATCCAGCCCATCTGCGCCCTGGGGTTCTTGGGGGGTACCAGCAGGTTCACGTGACGGAAGACGCCGCCGCGCGGCTCGTTGAGGACGAAATTCCGCAACGTCTTGTCCTGTGCGATCCAGCGTGACTGTTCCCATACGGTCTCTCCGGGCGGAGGCGCGACACCACCGACGATCACGTCGCCCACTTCGCCTTCGGCATGGCAACTGACCACGTGGATGATTTTCGAGGAGCGCATCGTTCGGTTTCCTTAAAGCATCGGACGTGAAAAGTGGACTTGCACTTTTGGGATCCATCCGATGCTTTCTTCTTGAATGAGAGCATCGGTCAGAACGGACCCAGCGGGCCGCGCCAGCGAAAACCGGATCCTGTTCCCCGAAAAATGCTCTGGGCCCTGCCACTCAAAGCAGAGAAATCCGCGCTTTCTAAGGAGAGACGGCCTGATCCGGAAGCCTTTGACCTGTTTGGGCATCGAAAATGTGGAGCTTGGGCGCGGGCAGGCTGAAGGCGACGTCCGTGCCGATCTGGTAATGCGCCCGCTCCAGCACGAATGCCTTCAGAGCGGAAGAGACGGTTCTGATATGGAGGATCGTCCCTAGGCCCATCGGCTCCACCAGCTCGATTTGACCCGTATGATCCCCCTCCCCCCTCGTCGACACCTGGACGTCCTCAGGGCGCACCCCGACCCTCACGGCTTGGCCATCCCGGCCCTGGATACGATCGGAGACCGGCATCGTCTCGCCTGACCCGAGGGCGACGAACCGACGTTCGCCGTCACCATGCAGGGTGCCGTCGAGCACATTGATGGCAGGCGACCCGATGAAGCTGGCGACGAACAGGTTCGTGGGGCGCTCGTAAAGATCGAGCGGCGTTCCAACCTGCTGGACGGCGCCTGCGTTCATCGCGACGATCCGGTCGGCGAGGGTCATGGCCTCCACTTGGTCGTGGGTCACATAGATCGACGTCGTGCCGAGCTCCCGGTGGAGCTTCTTGATCTCCACGCGCATCTGTTCGCGAAGACGCGCATCGAGATTGGACAGCGGCTCATCGAACAGGAACGCCTTCGGCTTGCGCACGATGGAGCGCCCCATCGCGACGCGCTGCCGCTGTCCCCCCGACAGGGTGCGGGGCTTTCGGTCGAGGAAGGACTCGAGCCCCAGTTTGGCGGCGGCCGCATTCACGACCTGGGCCATCCGCTCCGAAGGCGTTCCTCGCAATTTGAGGCTGTAGCTCATGTTGTCGCGAACCGTCATGTGCGGATAGAGGGCATAGGACTGGAACACCATGGCGATATCCCGGTCCTTCGGCGCCAGTTCGTTCACAACCCTCCCGGCGATGCGGATGTCCCCGCGGGTGATGCCCTCCAGTCCTGCGATCATGCGCAGGAGCGTGGACTTGCCGCATCCCGAAGGCCCGACCAGCACGACGAACTCCCCATCCTGGATCGACAGGTCGACCTCGTGAAGGACAGGAACGGCCCCATAGGACTTGCCGACACCCTGAATATCGATGGAAGCCATGATGCTAACCCTCAGCCTTTGACCGCGCCCGCCGTCAGACCCCGGACGAGATAGCGTTGAATGAGAAGGAAGAAGAGGCATGCGGGGATCAGGGCCAGGATGCCTGCCGCCATCATCTGCCCGAAATCGACCGAGAACTTCGACACGAAGCTGAGCAGACCAACCGGAAACGTGCTCGCATCGGCCTTCGACACCAGCATGAGGGCGAAGAGCAGCTCGCTCCAGGCTGCCGTGAAAACGAAGCCCAGGGTTGCAGCAATGCCCGGCAGAGTGAGCGGGAGGATGATCTGCCGAAAGGCACGGAAGCGCGAAGCGCCGTCGATCATCGCAGCCTCCTCCAGATCCTTCGGGATCCCGTCGAAGAACGACTGCATCAGGAAGGTCGCGAACGGCACGTTGAAGGCCGTGTAGACGATGACGAGACCGGTGAGGCTGTTGGTGAGACCGAGCGGCGAGAAAAGCTTGAAGATCGGAGCCACCAGCATGACGAGCGGAAACATCTGGGTGATGAGCATCAGCCCGACGAGCCACATCTTGCCGCGGAAATCGAACCGTGACATCGCATAGCCCGAAAGAGCAGCGATCAGCGTCACCGTCGCGGCCGTGCTGCCCGAGACGATCAGGCTGTTCTTGAAGAACAGCGGAAAGTCGCTATGGGCGAGGACGAACGTGTAGTGTGCCAGGGAAGAGCGGGAAGGCCAGAGCCGGATGCCCTCGCTGTAGAGAAGGTTGTTCGGCGTGACAGAAACCTTGAGCAGCCAGTAGAGGGGAAAGAGCGCGAAAGCGACATAGAGGGCGAGCAGCCCATAGTGAAGGATCCAGTACGGGGTGCTGCGGGCGGACGATGTCATAGGGCTCTCCTCATCGCCTCAGCAGGGACTGCCGCATCAGGATGATGACGAAGGAATAGGCCAGCAGAAGCCCGAGCAGCACCATCGCGATCGCGGATGCGTAGCCGAAATCGAGGCGCCGGAATGCCTGCGTGAAGATGTAGCTCGAAACGATCTGCGTCTGATCCGCGGGTCCGCCATTGGTCATGACGATGATCAGATCGGCGAAGTTCGCAATCCAGATGGTCCGCAGCATGACCGTAATCGCGATGGTGGGCGCCAGGAACGGAAGGGTGATGTCGATGAAGCGCCGCCAGGCACCGGCGCCATCGATGGCGGCCGCTTCATAGATATCCTGCGGGATCGATTGCAGGGCCGCAAGCAGCGTGATGGCAAAGAACGGGATGCCCCACCAGACATTGGCGACGATCGGCCCCCAGATCGCGAGATGGGGGTCCGACAGAATGTTCTCGGGAGCAGGCAGGATTCCGAGGGCCGCCATCCAGTGCGGCAGGGGACCGACAACAGGGTTGAACAGCCAGGCCCAGTTCAGGCCGGATAGAAACGTCGGCACTGCCCAGGGCAGAAAAACCAATGCCTGGATGACGCCGCGCCCCGGAAAAGAATTGTTGAGGAGGAGTGCCAGCACGAGGCCGAAGGCAAATTGCAGGACAACCGAAGCCAAGGTCCAAACAAGGGTGTTCCTCATGGAAAGCCAGAACGCCGCATCCGTCCAGAGAGTCCGGAAATGCTCGAGACCGACGAAGCCGCCGCTGAAGGGGTTGATCAGCTGCATGTCCCGAAACGCGTAGGACAAGCCGATCGTCAGCGGCACGAGCATGATGACCGCAATCAGGACGACCGAGGGAGCGATGTACAGGTAAGGCTCGAGGCCTGACACGAGCCTGCGCAGCGGCGCACGCCGGCGGCCTGCAGCCTCCTCGTATAGGGGCATCGTTGACATGCGGCGCTCCTTGACAGGACAAAACAAGCGGACGGCGCGGCTCGGACGCCGCGCCGATCCGGATTCATTTGCTCGAAGCAAGGTGCTTCTTCTGTGCCTTCGTCATGTAATCGGCCCACTGAGCCGCCATGTCCTTCGGGGCGAGCTGGCCAAGAAGAGCCTGCTGGCTGGTCTTCACCGCGAGCGAGTCCGCGAAGAAGGCGAATTCCTGCAGGTAGGTCGGCATGATCGTCGGGACGACATTCTTGTCGGCGAGTTCCTCGAACCATCCCTTGAACTGCGGGCCGGAATAGAACGGATCGTTCTCGGCCGACTTGTAGATCGGCAGCGCACCCGTTTTCTTGTTCCAGGCGATATTGCCCTCAGGGCCGGCGAGCGCAGCAAGCAGCTTCCAGGACAGCTCCTTGTTCTTGCTGTTCGCGAACATAGACCAACCCGCATAGCCCAGCGTCGGGAAGGCCTTGCCTGCTGGGCCCTTGGGGAAAGGCGCGACTCCGTATTCCTCCGGCTTCATGCGCTCGGCGATGGCGATCAGTGCATCAGGATCCTGATCGAGCATGGCGCAGGTGCTGGAGTAGAACCCGGCGACGATCTCGTTGAAGCCCCAGTTCACGCTGTCCTTCGGAGCGTAGCCCTTCTTGTAGAGATCGGTGAGATAGGCGAGGCCTTTCACCCATCCCTCATCGGCGAAGGTCGAGGTCCCGTCCTGCTTGAAGAAGGCGTTGTCGCCGGCCATCGTGGCGCCGAACATCACCCAGCCGTTCAGGCCGCCGGGACCACCCCGCAGGCAGTAGCCGTACTTGCCCGGGATGGCCGAAACCTTCTTGGAGACCTCCTCGAACTCCGTCAGGGTCTTCGGCGGCTCCTTCACGCCGGCCTGCTCGAAAAGCTTCTTGTTGTAGAACATGGCTCTCAGATAGAAGCCGTAGGGTATCGTGTAGGCGGTATTCTTGACGCTGCGACCGACCTCCAGGGCTCTCTCGTTCAACCCGCCCGTATGGGCCCAAGCCTTCAGGTAAGGCTCGAGGCTCTCCAGGGCGCCGTTGTTCGCGTAGAGCGAAAGCCACCGATCCGGCATCTCGACAACGTCCGGCGTATCGCCGGCGGACACCATGGTGGCGAATTTCTCGAAGGCTTGGCTCCAGGGCAGAGACGTGATTTCCACCTTCACGCCGGGGTTTGCCTCCTCGAAACCCTTCACGATGCCCTTGAGCGTTTCTGTCCGCTCGGGGCTGGTGATGACTTCCGTGAGCTTCAGGGTGGTCTGGGCAAGGGCGCTGCCGACGAAGGTCGTGGCGAGCGCAGTAGCGAGCAGCAGGCGTTGGATCATGGTCTTCCCTCTGTTTTGATCTTGTCTCGAACGTGTTCGACCGCTCCTGACGACAGTTTGGTTAGCTCATCTTCGCCTCCCTGATGGCCTGTGAGAGATCGGCCACGAGGGCATCCTGGCCCTCGAGGCCCACATGAAGCCGCACGACACGATCGGAGACGCCGAAATCGATCGCCGAATTGGGCCCTGCCGCCTGGGCCCGGACCACCTGGGCAGGCACCACAAGGCTCTCATGTCCGCCCCAGCTCACGCCGAGCTTGAAAAACCGGAGCGAGTCCGCGAACCGGGCGATGTCGACGCTGCCGTCGAACTCGAACGAGAACAGGCCGGATGTGCCTTGCAGCCCGTCGAGCAGCCCATTGCTCAGGCCGGGATGATAGACCGCCACCACGTCCGGTCGCTTCGCGAGCTCGCGCGCCACGTGCAGACCCGCTGCCTCATGGGCTCTCATGCGGATCGGCAAGGTGCGAAGACCACGCAGCAGAAGCCATGCATCGAATGGGGACAGCTTGCCGCCGAGGTAGGGATAAATGCGGGATCGGATCTCTCCAATGAGCCCACCCGAGCCCACGACGACGCCCGCCACCACGTCGCTGTGGCCGCCGATATATTTCGAGGCGGAATGGACCACAAGGTCGACCCCGAGGGTCAGCGGCTGCTGGAAGATGGGGCTCGCCCAGCTGTTGTCGATGATCGAGATCGCACCATTTTCGCGTGCGATTCCGGCAAGCGCCGCTACGTCGTGGACATGCATGAGCCAGCTCGTCGGGCTCTCCATGTAGAAGAGCCTGGCGCCGGGCAGGGCGCGTCTGACTGCGTCATGGTCACGACCATCCACATAGTCGACCGTCACGTTCATCCGCTTGAGGTAGGTCTGGAAGAGCCGGTACGCGTCAGGATAGACGTGCTCCACGCATACGATCCGGTCGCCCGGCTGGACGAATGCCAGGACGGTAGAGGCGATGGCCGCCATGCCGCTGGCAAATCCGATGGCATCATCCCCGCATTCCAGGGCGGCCATTTTCTCTTCGAACAGACGAACCGTGGGATTGAGCCCGCGGGTGTAGGTGGGGCGCACCTTCTGGCCGCGATAGGTTTCCTCCATCTCGGCATATGAGCTGAAGGTAAAGAGAGAGGTTTGCGCGATCGGAGGCACGACAGCCTCGTAGGCATGCTCGCCATCATGGGCAAGGATGGCCATGGCACGGGCCAGTGGATCGACGGAGGTGCTCATCTGATCATGTCCTTGATATCCTCCTCCACGATGGCGAGGATCGAAAGCGTCTTGAAGCGGGCTGCATCCGGATCCTTGGCCGCGATGGCCTCGAACAGCTCGCGATGGAACGGAAAGGATCGGGCGGCGAAATCCACCCGGACCCGCGACATGCCGAACAGCGTCTGCACGCTCTCCCGCATTTGCGACAGGAGCTGGTTGAAGATCGGATTGCCGCTGGCGTCATAGATCGAGAGATGAAATGCCAGGTCCTCGGGGCCAGCGCAGCCTTTCTCGCGGTGAACGGCCTCCATGATCAGGAGCTTGGATTCGATCCGCTCGAGATCGGCGGCACCGGCCCGCATGGCCGCGAGGGCGCTTGCCTCGACTTCCAGGCCACGGCGAACCTCCAGCATCTGGAGAAGGCCGTTCTGCCCGCTGTCGACCGCAAGCGGAAGGTGCATGGTCTCGGGCGAGATCCGACGCAGGAGGTAAGTGCCACTGCCCCTGCGGCTCTCGACCACCCCGAGTGCCTGCCAGTGACGGATAACCTCGCGAATCGTGGAACGGCCGACCGAGAGCTCACCCATCAACTCACGCTCGGGAGGCAGGCAATCTCCCGGCTGCAGATTCGAATGGCCGATATACTCGGCGATGGCCTGCATCGCGCCCGACATGCGTGCGGACGTGGTGCGACGGACCTGAGTTCCCCATTCTGGTTCCACTGCGCCCCAGCCTCCGATACCGAGCTGCGTCACCCCGAAGCAGACGCGCTCCGGAATTGGTCTGACAACTTTGAGGCTGGATCAGCGCGTCCTCGATGTCAAGACAAGGCGTGACAATGAAGGTGCGGTCCCCGGTTGAAGGCGGTCCGACGTCACCGGTCAGGAGACGACCTCACGAGCCGCCTCGACGGGCGCAAGGAGAACGGCTCTGCCTGATCTTCGTGTCTGTGTTGCGTGGCGAGCCTCTGGATCCCGGCGGGGTTGGCTGCCGGTGGGATCTCGGCCCATCATGAAACGCTGTATCGGCGGGTCAGGAAGGTCGGGCAGGATTTCACGGGGCGCAACCGTGGGGCGTCGCCCCGCGGACCATGGCAGGTAGCGGGTGCCGGAATCAGCCTATGGGGCACTGCAGGCACCGGGGCTCAACCGATGATGCGTCGAACAGAGATCAACCAGATGCAGCCCCGGGAGGGCGCCAGAAAGCGACGCAGATCAGAAGATCGGGCGCACCGTTTCGGGTCAATCCATGACAGGGCGCACCTTCTTTCTCCGCCAGACAACACCGAATTCCGCCGCGCATCTCCACTCGCAGTCCCGATCCCTCGAAGCCGAGATGGCGAATACCGCCGCCGGCCTCACAGTTGCCGATCGTGAACGCGCGACTGCGATGATGACGTCAGCACGGCATTCGCTTCTGTTCGGCTCCGAGCAACGGGCCGTCGTTCACGGCCCAATCGGCCTCATGCCCGCTTGAGCAGGGCTTAAGCTTTTTCGATCAGTCACTTACTCCGCCGCTTGTGGCCTTTACTGCCGAACCTCTTCGTCATGTCCGCGTGCGATGCGAATCCTCCCGACGTCTTTCGAGAAAAAAGGGTACTTCCTCAGGGGTAGACAAGTCAAAAATTCCGGACACATTACTTGCGAAGCGTGAAGGGCTGACAGGCACGCGCAACGCATGCCTGGGGGACATTGGTACGTCAAACCAGCGCGGCCTCGCGGCAGCGCACAATCAGTCAGAGAGGAACCCCGAGATGCCGCAACCGAGCCAAGCCAGCGATCAGTGGTGGGTCAACGATCAGACGCCGGACAACCCTTATGGCAAGAGCGAGGACTACGAGTCCTTTCTGGGCTATCTGGGCGCCTTGGGCCGCAGCCTGACCCCCGCGCTCGCGGCAGGAACGCTGAGGATCAACGTCTACGAACTCAATGACCACCCCGACTATAAGGCGGCCGCGATCGGAGCCCTTCAGATGTGGTCCGCGGTCACACCACTGAAATTCGAGATCGTCGACGACGCGTCGTTCAACCGCGCAACGGACTGGATCGAGGTCGTCAGCCCGGAGCTGGGAGAAGCTGACGAGGGCAGCGCCTATTCGAGCAACCGCTATGTCAGCATCGGTCAGCGTTTCCACGACACCGAACCCAACAAGACGGACGTGGGCGGGTACGTCTTCGATTCCTTCATCCATGAATTCGGCCATGAGTTCGGCCTCAACCACCCGGGGCTCTACAATTACAGCGGCCCCGGAGGCGTGCAGATCAACTATCTGAACAACGCGACCTGGACCTATGATCGCCAGCAATACAGCGTCATGTCCTATTTCGATGGGATCGACGTCGGCGAGACCAGCCGCTGGTCCGCCTCGTCGCCGCTCATGGCCGACATTGAGGCTGTCATTCGCCGCTTTTTCTCCACCGTCGACGCGAACGGGGTGCGCACCTATCAGCAGATCGACCTGAACACCGGCGACAACGTCTATGGCTTCGGCAGCACGCAGCTCGGCTATCAGCTGACCTCCTCCGGCATGCGCCATGACATCGGCTTTGCGATCCATGATACGGGCGGAACGGACACGATCGACTTCTCCGGCTCGACGGCGGGAACGATCCTCGACTTGCGTCCGGGACGTTTCTCCAGCGTCAACGGACACAGCAACAACGTCTCCATTTTCGCCGGCCACAACGCGGATGGAACCGGCTATTACATCGAGAACGGCGTCGGCAGCCGGTATGACGACATCCTGATCGGCAACGACGGCGCCAACGTCCTGGACGGGCGCGGCGGGGCTGACCGCATGGCGGGCAACGGCGGCGACGATATCTATTTCGTCGATTCGCTCGACGACATCGTCCGGGAGGAAGTCAATGGGGGCAACGACACGGTCATCCTCCTCTCCAGGGACTTGAGGATCAGGACGATCGCCAACGTCGAAAGCATCATCTACGCCGACGTGTCGACCCTTCAGCCCGGTGGCGGCGGCGAGACCCCGCCCAGTGCCGGCGACAACACGCTGACAAGCATTACCTTCGGCGACAATGGAAATAACACGCTCGATGGCGGCGCCGGGGACGACACGATTTTCGGGCAGGGAGGCGACGACCTCATCATCGGCGGCCGCGACTCGCTCGCCAGCCGGGATATCAACAACACGATCGATGTGGAAGATCTCGCAGACCAGACCGAGAGCGACGACGGCAACGATGCGCTCTACGGCGGCCGCGGCAACGACACCCTTCTCGGTGGCCAAGGCAATGACATCCTCGATGGCGGCGACGGCGACGACACGCTGAGCGGCCAGGACGGCGTGGATGTCTTCAGGGGCGGCGCGGGCGTCGACACGGTCGATTACAGCAAGGAAAGCCCTTTCCAGCTGCTCGTCAACCTGGCGACCAATACCGCCAGCGGCGGCACCGCGTCGGGTGACACGTTCGACAGCATCGAGAACCTGATCGGCTCCGACGATCGCATCGACCGGTTCATCGGCACATCCGCGGCAAACCACTTCTGGGGACGTGGCGGCGGCGATTACTTCAACGGCGGCGGCGGCAACGACATCCTGGATGGCGGCAACGACGGCGACATCCTTTACGGAGAAGCCGGGAACGATACGATCATCGGCGGCGCCGGCCAGGATTACCTGGATGGCGGCTCCGGCACCGACACGGTCGTCTACACTGGCAGCTCCGATGGCGTCACGATTGATCTTGCGAACGGCACGGCCAGCGGCGGCGACGCTGACGGTCCGGTGCAGATCGTCGGCCGAGGCACGACGATCCGGCACGATATTCTTGCCGGCTTCGAGAATGCCGTCGGCTCGTCCTTCGACGACCATCTCATCGGCAATGCCCGGGCCAACAAGCTCTCGGGTGGTGCGGGCAACGACACGTTGACCGGTGGCGGCGGGGCCGACAGATTGATCGGCGGAGCCGGCAGCGACACGGCGGATTATGCCGGCGCGACGAGCGGCGTCAGGCTTACTCTTGCTGGGGGCAAGTCTGGCGGAGATACTTATGTGTCCATCGAAAATCTGGCAGGTTCAGGACACAACGACCGACTGACCGGCAACAATGCCGCCAACGTATTGACCGGCCAAGGCGGAAACGACACGATCGACGGCGGCCGCGGCGACGACATCCTGCTCGGCGACTTCGCCTATCAGGGCGACGCGCCCCCTCGCCCGGGGCTCGGAACCGGCTATGCCACGCTGGGACCGGATGCGACGAACAACTCGATCGCCACCGCGTTCGACCTCTCCAACAACTTCTCCCTCGCCGGCGATCCCGACATCTTCGATTCGACGACGGTTCTTCATACGACCGTCAACGCCACCGGAACCGGCCAGGGCGGATACTACAAGATCGATCTGGCGGCCGGCACCGTCATCACCATCGACATCGACGGCATCGCCGATCCGAACGTCCATGACAGTTGGCTCAGGCTGCTCGACAGCAGCGGCAACATCATCGCCCAGAACGACGACGGCGGCAGTGATCCCGGCTCCACAAGCAACCGTGACTCGAGCCTGGTATTCGTCGTCAAGGAGACCGGTACCTATTACATCCTAGAGGGCAGCTGGTCAGACACGGCGCCGGGCGACGGCTGGTCCGAAGCCGTGCCGCAAGGCTCGACCTACAAGGTGAACGTGTCGGTCGAGTTCCCCCCTGCGCCGGCTCAGCCGGGCGTTGCTGGAGCCGATAAGCTCAACGGCGGCAGCGGCAGCGATCTGCTGGACGGCGGTCTGGGAGCCGACACGCTCACCGGCGGCGCGGGAGAGGACAGCTTCCGCTTCTCGACGGCGCTCGGGAACGGCAACGTCGACCGGATCACGGACTTCAAGGTCAGCGATGACACGTTCCTGCTGGACAACCTCATCTTCGGGAACGTGGGTGGCGATGGCGCTCTCGCCCTGGGGGCGTTCCACAAAAGCAAGGCGGGCGTTGCTCATGACGCCGACGATCGGATCATCTACGATACCGATAGCGGGGCCCTGTTCTACGACGCCGACGGGTCGGGACAGGGTGCAGCCGTTCAGTTTGCGCGGCTGAGCAAAAACCTGAATGTCGCGGCGACCGACTTCGTCATCATCTAACCCATACCCTGGCGGGGCGCTTCCAGGCGCCCCGCCTTCTCGTTGGATGGCAATCCGTCTCTCGTGTCCGAACCACACGCGGAGCGGCAAAAGCCCCAATGCGCCAGTCCTGCGGGGCGATCATGGAGCCTGTGATGAAACGCCCGACCGACAGCCGCACTTTATGGATGGCCGCCGGCGTTGCGGCTGTCGCTGCCGCGGCAGGGCCCGCCGCAGCACAAGCGCAAGAGATCCGCGGCGCAGTCACGTTCGAAGGAGGCGCGGCGATTCCGCAAGGCCGGCTCGAGATCTATCTCGAGGACCGGTCGATCCGGGACGAAGCGCGCCGTCGCGCGGCCGGAACGCGCATTCAGACCGACGGCACGTCGAGGACTCTCGCCTTTTCGTTTTCGGCGCCGGCTAACCTGGCTCCTTCGCCCACGCTGCAGATCGTTGCACGCCTGGAGCGTGCGGATGGATGGCTGCTCGCGCGGGGCAGCGCACCGTTCAAGGCCGGCCCGCCTGTCCCTGTCACGCTCAACGCCGCTACCTACTGAAGCGCTGCGGGCTGGAGTGACGCCCGAAGCATTGCAGGCCCGCCTGGAGACCGCCTGGAGCCCCGGCGTCCCTCACGCCCTGCAGAGAGACCATCTCCGCCCCGTCGTTCGTGTCGCCAACGGCGTGCGAGGGTGGATCGTCGCTACTCGATGATCCTCCAGCGGCGTCCGTCGCGGGCCAGCAGGAACCCTGCCTCCTCCGGCCCTGACGAGCCCGCAGGGTAGTATTCAAGCCCCCTGGCCCCTGCTTTCGCCCAAGCATCGAGAAACGGCTGGACGATGGCCCAGCCCGCTTCGACTCCATCGGCCCTTTGAAAATGCAGGGCGTCGCCCGTCATGCAGTCGTAGATCAGGGTCTCGTATCCGGTGCTCGGAGCGACATCGAAGTGATCCTTGTACTTGAACGTCATATCGACGCTCTCCGCCGCGAGCACAGGTCCCGGCACCTTCGCGTTGAAGCGCAATGTGATCCCTTCGTTGGGCTGAATGCGCAGGACGAGGAAGTTCTGCCCCAGCCGATCGACGGAGGTCTGCTCGAACATCGAGATCGGCGCCTGCTTGAACTTGATCGCCACCTCCGTCCGGCGGGCCGTGAGGGCCTTGCCGGTTCTCAGGTAGAACGGCACCCCGGCCCATCGCCAGTTATCGATCTCAAGCCGGAGAGCCGCGTATGTTTCCGTGGTGCTGCCGGGCGCCACGTGCTCGGCGTCCCGGTAGGCCACCACGGCTTCGTCATTGACGCGGCCGGCGCGGTACTGACCGCGCACCGAGTTTGCGAGCGCTTCGGCCTCGCTCGGGATCCTGATGGCCGCCAGGGCTTCAGCTTTCGCATTGCGGACGCGCTCCGCCTCGAACCGGGCCGGCGGCTCCATGGCGATCAGCGCCAGCAACTGGAACAGGTGGTTGGGCACCATGTCCCGCAAGGCTCCCGTCCTGTCGTAGAAGCGCCCTCGCCTCTCGACATTGACGGTTTCGGCCACCGTAATCTGCACATGATCGATGTGATCCCGATTCCATATCGGCTCGAACAGCCCGTTGGCAAAGCGAAGAAGCAGGATGTTCTGGACCGTCTCTTTGCCGAGATAGTGGTCGATGCGGTAGATCTGATCTTCCGCGAGCACCTCCAGAAGGGCTCGATTGAGAGCCCGGGCCGAGGCCAGGTCCGTCCCGAAGGGCTTCTCGACGACGACCCGGCGCCACGGAGTGCCTGAGGGGCCCTCGTCGGACAGACCGGCCCTTGCCAGCTGGCGCGCAATCGGCTCGAACGTATCCGGCGGCATGGCCAGGTAGAACAGGCGATTGCCGCCCGTGCCTGCCGTTGCCTCAAGCTCCTCCAAGACCGCCTTGAGTTGGAGAAAGGTCTCGCCGTCGTCGATGCTGCCGGACACGTAGGCGGCATGAGCGACAAGCCTTTGGGCCAAGTCGGGGTCCACCTCACGGGTGGCATGCGCCTTCAACGCCGTCAGAAGATCCTCCCGGAACTCGTGGGCCGTTCGGGCGCTGCGGGCAACGCCCACGATGGCAAAGCGCTCCGGGAGGAGGCCAGTGGCGGCGAGATTGTAGAGAGCCGGCAGGAGCAAGCGGCTTGTCAGATCCCCGGAGGCGCCGAAGATCACGAAACAGCACGGGTCGGCGGCCGGTGCGTGAGACTGCGTCATGCCTTTTCTCCCTCCGGCCTCTTCGCCTCGATGTGACCGCCGAAACCCTTGCGCATGGCCGAGAGGATCTTCTCGGCAAAGGTGTGCTCCTGGCGCGATCGGAACCGGGCGTAGAGGGCGGCTGTCAGAACCTCGGCCGGGACCGCTTCGTCGATGGCAGCCTGGACGGTCCAGCGCCCCTCGCCGGAATCCTCGACATATCCCGAATAGGTGCTGAGGTGCTCGTCTGCGGACAGGGCGGTGGCGGTGAGATCAAGCAGCCAGGATGTGATCACGCTTCCCCTGCGCCACACTTCGGCGATGTCGGCGACCTTGAAGTCGAAGCGATGCTCGGGAGGCAAAGCTGGGCTCGATGCGTTGCGCAGGATATCGAAGCCTTCGGCATAGGCCTGCATCAGGCCGTACTCGATGCCGTTATGGATCATCTTGACGAAGTGCCCGGCGCCGTTCGGCCCGGCATGGAGATAGCCCTGCTCTGCCCGCGGATCTCCGCCCTCCCGTCCCGGGGTGACCGGCAGATCGCCACGCCCAGGCGCCAAGGCGGCGAAGATCGGATCCAGGCGCTCGACCGCCTCGGGCTCACCCCCGATCATCAGGCAGTATCCACGCTCGAGCCCCCACACCCCGCCGCTGGTGCCCACATCGATATAGTGGAGGGCGCGGCTGCGGAGCTGGCCGGCTCGCCGAACATCGTCCTGCCAGAAGGAATTGCCGCCATCGATAATGGTGTCGCCCGCCTCGAGCAGTCCGGCAAGCTGCTGGACCGTCTCTTCGGTCACCCTGCCGGCGGGCAGCATGAGCCAGACGGTCCGTGGCGCCTCCAGCTTCGCCACGAGATCCTCCAGGGTCTCGGCTCCCGCAGCGCCCTCACGGACCAGACCGCGGACGGCTTCCGGGTCGCGGTCATACACGACGCCCGCGTGTCCTGCCTGCATGAGACGGCGAACGATGTTGCCGCCCATGCGGCCGAGGCCAACCATTCCCAGTTGCATCTTCAGTCTCCAGCTCTGTGTCTAAGCCGCAATGGTCGGCGCTGATGTCTCCGGTGCGCGGGACAGGTGGCAAAGCAGATGGACCGGCACCTGTCGGCCTCGCTCAAGACTTAGGATCATCAGCCGGATCGTCCATATACGACGGCCCACGGAGGGTATGGACCCCGTGATGCGACTGACACCGTCACGAGCGAACGGGACGGGAGCAGGTCCGCCCATCCGGGGAACCGTCTCTCGCCACGAGGAAACGTCGTCGTGCGTCGTACTCAGACCAAGGCGCCGCATCGTCAGTGATCGGCCCCGAGGGCTTCTCTGGGAAAGCCTGCCGCCAGGTGGTCGATGAGGGTTCGAACAGCCGGGGGCAGCCCGCGCCGGGTCGTGAACACCAGGTGAACGATCCCCTGCTGCCCTCTCCAATCTCGCAAGACATGCACGAGCTGGCCGCGAGCAAGGTGTTCCGCGCACACGTGGTCTGGCAGGAGCGCGATCCCCAACCCATGGGCTGCCGCGTCCCGGACCGCCGCGAAGTCCCCGCAGGTCATGCGCGGCTCGTGCCGCAGCACATGGACGGCACCATCATCGCGTTCCAGCGTCCACTCGATCTCTCCAGGGTCGTCGCTCGTTCCGAGCGTGGGGAGGGCCGCGAGCGATGGAATGTCCGCACGGAGCCGACTGGCGAGCTGAGGGCTGGCCACGAGGATGCGGCGGGAGGTGCCCAGCGAACGCATGGTCAGCGCCGCGTCGCTCGTCAGGGCGGTTCGCACCCGCAGAGCGACGTCGATCCGTTCGCCGATGAGATCGACCGGGCGATCGACTGCGAGAAGCTGCAGCTTCACCTTCGGGTAGCGCGTCAGGAAGCTTTGGATCGTCCCGGAGATGACTTCGACGAGGCCGGTCGGACAACTCATCCGGATGCGTCCATGCGGCTCCGCCTTGGCCTCGGCGACCAGGGCCTCGGCCTGCTCGGCCTCCAGGAGCAGGGTGCGACACCGTTCATAGAAGGCCTGCCCCACCTCTGTCACCCGGAACCGGCGGCTCGAGCGCTCGATGAGCCGAACGCCCAATCGGGCCTCGAGCCCGGCAATACGGCGGCTGAGCTTCGATTTCGGCTCCTTCAGCGCCCGACCTGCGGCGGCAAAGCCGCCATGAGCCACAACTTCGGCAAAGTAGGCGTAATCGTTGAGATCTTTCCGCATCAGCGTTCCTCTCATGGAACGCTATGTGCCATAGAACCGGTCTGTTCGCATCATCGTTCTCGTCACATCTCTGTCGACAGGGGCCAATCACGGCCAAGCATGGAGAAGACAGTGACGAACAGGTTCGACAACAAGGTCGTGGTGGTCACCGGCGGGACGAGCGGAATCGGGTTGGCGACAGCAAAAGCGTTTTCGGCCGAAGGCGCTTGGGTATTCATCACCGGGCGCCGGCAGGAGGCGCTCGACGAGGCCGTGAGAACAATCGGCGGCCATGTGACGGGAATCCGGGGAGACATGAGCCGGCTGGCCGATGTCGACCGGCTCTACGATGCGGTTCAGCAGAAGCACGGGCAGATCGACGTCGTCTTCGCCAATGCGGGCGGTGGCGAGTTCGCTCCCCTCGGCTCGATCACCGAGGAGCATTATGAGCGCACCTTCGACACGAATGTGAAAGGCGTGCTGTTCACGGTTCAGAAGGCGCTGCCCCTTCTGAAGGACGGTGGGTCGGTCGTTCTCACCTCGTCGACGACCAGCATTTCCGGCACGCCGGGGTTCAGCGTCTATTCGGCGTCCAAGGCGGCGGTGCGCAACTTCGCCCGCACCTGGATCCTCGACCTGAAGGACCGTCACATCCGGGTGAATGCGGTCAGCCCAGGTGTCACCGAGACCGCGGGCCTGAACGAACTCTTCGGCGGCGGCGACCAGGCACAGCGGACCAAGGACTATCTCGCCGGCCTCATCCCGGCCGGGAGGATCGGTCAGCCTGATGAGATCGCCAGGGCCGTGCTGTTTCTCGCCTCGGACGAGGCCAGCTTCGTCAATGGCATCGAGCTCTTCGTCGATGGTGGTCAGGTTCAAATCTGACGTTCCCCGCGGGCGAACGGCCCGATTCCGAACCGGAGCGGCCGAGGCCACCGAAGGCCCCGGCCCTCCTGGCGCACCCCTCGCCCGGTCTCGCTGATCCGGCGGCGCTGGGCTCGCGGGGGAAGCCCCTGCACGAACACCCTATCGACCTGCTGGCGCATCGGACGGACCCAGCGGGCCGCGCTCAACGATGCGCCGGCCAAGAGTGGAGCATCGGAATCGATCCCAAAAGTGGGTCCGATGCTCTATCGTGGCGAATCGATCGAACGCATTCGTACAGGACTGCATCATGAAGAAGATCGGATTCCTCTCGTTCGGGCACTGGTCGCCCTCGCCGCAGTCACAGACGCGTTCGGCCCGCGATACGCTCCTCCAGTCCATCGATCTTGCCGTGGCGGCCGAGGAGCTTGGCGCGGATGGCGCATATTTCCGCGTCCATCACTTCGCACGCCAGCTCGCCTCGCCGTTCCCGCTGCTGGCGGCGATCGGCGCCAGGACGAAACGGATCGAGATCGGCACCGCCGTGATCGACATGCGCTACGAGAACCCTCTCTACATGGCCGAGGATGCAGGTGCCGCCGATCTGATCAGCGGCGGGCGTCTGCAGCTCGGCATCAGCCGCGGCTCGCCCGAGCAGGTGATCGATGGCTGGCGGTATTTCGGATACGCGCCCGAAGAAGGTCAAAGCGATGCCGACATGGCCCGCCACCATACGGAGGTGCTCCTGAACGTTCTCAAAGGGGAAGGCTTCGCCGAGCCGAACCCGAGGCCGATGTTCCCGAACCCTCCTGGCCTGCTGCGTCTCGAGCCGCATTCGGAGGGCCTGCGCGAGCGCATCTGGTGGGGATCCGCTTCGAACGCCACCGCGATGTGGGCCGCGCAGCAGGGCATGAATCTCCAGAGTTCGACCCTGAAGGAGGACGAGACAGGCGAGCCCTTCCACGTTCAGCAGGCCAAGCAGATCCGCCGCTACAGGCAAGCATGGGTGGAGGCGGGGCACGCCCGCGAGCCTCGCGTGTCCGTCTCGCGCTCGATCTTCGCACTCGTGAACGATCGCGATCGAGCTTACTTCGGGCGCGGCAAGGACAGCGACCAGATCGGCGTCATCGACGACATGCGGGCGATCTTCGGCCGCTCCTATGCGGCCGAGCCGGACAGGCTCGTGGAGGAGCTCAAGGCCGATGAAGCCATTGCCGAGGCCGACACGCTCCTTCTGACGGTGCCGAACCAGCTCGGCGTCGACTACAACGCCCATGTCATCGAGGCCATCCTGAAGCACGTCGCTCCGGCGCTGGACTGGCGATGACACCCGGCTTGCCCCGGCACCTCGATCGCCGTCTCACCGCTTGAATGACAAGGAATCCGACAGGGCGACGGGGATGATCGCCAGGGCCCTGTCCTCACGCCCTGTTGGCATTCTTCAGCCAGCGCTCGGCCGGTGTCGCCAGCACGGTGGTGAGAACCACGATCGCCGCGCCGGCACACATGGACAGGGACGGGATCTCGCCGAAGTAGAGCCATCCCGCGAATCCGGAGAAGAGGATCGACAGATAGCCGATGGGCGCCAGGAGGCGAGCCTCCTGCTTTTGATAGGCCTGCAGCCAGCAATATTGACCCAGCTGCGCCAGGACGCCGACGAGGATGATATCCGGTGCTTCGCTCCATGGGATCGGCACCCAGACGAGTGCGGCTGGGATCGCCGTCAGGAGCGTCAGGCCGACCGTGTAGAAGAGCATCAGGACGACGGTGTCCTGGCCGGCAAGACGCCTCGTCTGGATGACCGCGAGGGAGCCGAAGAATACGGATCCGAAAGCGGCGAGCAGGCCGATGTTCCACGGGATCGCGTCGGGCCGCACCATGACGATGACCCCGAGGAATCCGAGTGCCGTGAAAGCGTAGCGTGTCCGGCTCACGCGCTCTCCCAGCATGACGGCTGCCATCGCCAGAAGCACGAGAGGCCTCGTGAAGCCGATCGCGGTCACCAACGCCAGCGGCAAGGCCGCGAAGGCCGCGAAATTCAGGGTGAGAGCCGCCGAATTGAAGGCTACGCGAGCGAGATGGCCGCGAATGTTCGAAAGGTCGGTCAGCTTCCCGCGGTGGCGCCAGACCAGCGGCGTCACCGATAGGAATCCCACCAGCGAGCGCAGGAAAACGAGTTGGACCGCCGGATAGGTCTCGCCCTCGGCCTTGACGATGGCCTGCATGGTCGTGACCAGCGCCATGTCGAGCAGGAGCCATCCTGCGCTGATCCACAGCGGAACAGGAGGCGGGCTCGACCTGCCTTCCGACTCGGCTGCCATGTCCTCTCAGGCTGGTTGAACGAGGTTCGCCAGGAGGCGGAAGGCCCCCGGAACGAGCCTGTCGAGCTGATGGTGCAACACCAGCGCCACATGGGTGTGCCGCCCTCGGCCGACGGGAGCCGAGATCAGAGAACCCATGAGCGGGCTCTCGCCGGGATCGTGAAGTGACAGAAGCTCTTCATAGGCCGGGTCGTAATCGGCGGCGAAGTAGAGACCTCTCTCCTTGTCCCAGCCCTGCCAATCCTTCGGCTCGATTCTGTTCGGGGCCGAGAGCAGGCGATGAGCCGGTCGCAGCACTGTCACGGGGGCGGCAGGGTCCGTCACGCGCCACCGCAGGGACGGCGAGCCGATGGACAGGCGCCGGGGCGGTGTCCGATCCGGATCCCAGCCATCCGTCGGGCGATGGTAGAGCGTCACGAGATGACCGCCCTCCTCCACGAACCGATGCAGTCGCGCGGTCGCGGACTGAAGGTCGCGCCTCAACCCGAAAGCAAAGATGCCGATGACGATGGTGGTAAACTTCGAGAGAGAGCCGTCCTTCAGATCGGCTTCGGTCAGATCCGTCACATCGAGCCCGAGGAGGCGCAGATGCGGGCCGACATTGTCGCTTCCGCCGCCGACATAACCGACACGGGCGTCGTTCGGCAGTGCAAGGTCGAGGGTCAGAACCTTGAACTCCGCCGGTGCGACATATGCTGTCGGGCGGGTATGAGGATAGGCAATGGCTCTCACCGTGCTGGCAGGCCTGCCCTCGACGATTGGGATGAGACTCGCCAGACCGGGCTCCGCCCGATGGGGCGGCTCGATCATCCATTCTTCGTCCTGGCGCCGGATGCTCCAACCCGGCGGCACCTGCCAGTCCGCAGGGCTCGCTCCCGTCGTCCGCACCCGGATCCCGGAGACCGGGCTCAGGGAGTTCACCACCGCGAAACCTGGCTCGAGCGAGAGGGAATGAGATGGCCCGATCGTCAATGGCTCTTCGGTGTCCAGATCGATCCGGACGATGCGGTCATGGAGCTCGCCCGTGATGAGAATGCCGGCCTGACCATGACCGCCGAGAGGATCGAATGCTTCCGGATAGTTTGCCGTGTGAGGAGCCGTTTCAGGGATGCTGACCGCATAGCGGACGAACCCCGCATCGCGGGAGACTTCCGTCGCCCGGATCCCGGGCGGAACTCGCGGCGTGACGGAGAGCTTCGCGAGGCCGGGCGCATCGACGGCCACATCCAGGCCGATCTCGGCACCCGGATGAGCCGTTCCGCGAAAGATCGCTCTCGCGGCCTTCACATGGGCTTCGAAGAGCGCGGCATCGATCTCCCGCACCTTTCGGTCGAGGCGGTGCCCCCATGGGTCGAGAGCAGGCCCGTCCATGCTGTTCCGCGTGTCCTCGATCAGCCTTGCCGCGTCACTCAGGGCCCTGCCGATTTTTGCACGATCAGGGAATGCGGCCAGCGCGGCATCGATGAGCTCCTGCGCTTCCCGCAGAGAGCCGCCATGCGTCTCCGTCAATCCCGGCAGGCGGCCGAGATCGCCAAGGCTTGCAGGCAGATGATCGCGGATATCCCGCTCTGCCCCCGGCGCGGCGCCGGCCTGGATCTTCAGGTGAAGCGCCCATTGATCGACCGGATTGTCCCGCCACACCCCCATTCCCTGGGACGCATGCGCGGCGCGGGACCACTCCCCGAGCTGGCGATAGGCCAAGCCGGTGACCGGATCGCCACCGGCGATCTCAACGCTGAGCGTTGCCGGCGGAGGCGGCACCTCATCGTCATAGGCGTAGCCCGCGCCCGACCATGCCGGAAGATAGAACTTGGAAACCCGCCAGGGTGCGAGGCCCTGTGCGGCGTGCTCGGGAAACGCCGCCGGGTCGGCGGCCAATGCCAGCGCCGCTTCGGCGGCACGCGTCATGGCCCGGTGATGGCCGTGCTGTCCGGGCACGTCCAGGAACGTCGGGATCACGATGTCGGGTCGAACCTGCCGATAGGCCCGGACGAGCCGTTCGACGATCCGCTCCTCGCCCCATCTCCGCAGGGTGTCGTCACCGTTCTTGGAGAACCCGAAATCGTGAACCGGATCGTCGGGCCCATGACCCAGCCATGCCACGTCGGCATCGATGCGCCGCGCCGCCTCCTCCATCTCGGCCGTTCGGAGAACGCCAAGCGCTCCGCCTCGCTCCGGGCCGAGAGCGTTCTGCCCCCCCTCACCTCGCGTCGAGCACGCGACCACGATCCGCATGCCGTAGGCAAAGCGAAAGGCCGCCAGCATCCCGTTGATCTCGTCGTCCGGATGTGCGCCCGTGTTCATCACGGTGAGCACGGAGGGAAGCCGGCTCAGGGCCCGGTGCAGGCGAACGAGGGCCGGCTGGTGAACGGCACGGGCGAGACGGCGACGGTCATCCAGCAAGGGAGATCTCCTCGGTCGGTTGTTCACGTCGGGCGGCATGAGCCTTATCGAGACGCGGGGTCATGGTCTCGAGGAGCGGCAGCGCCGCCGCGCCGAGCGCCGCCGTCGAGCGGCCGGTCCGCCCATGGATCAGGCGCGCCTCGCTCCGGTTCCTGTGCCGGGCGACCGACAGGGGAAGGGGCTGCATGGCCTCTACGAGATCTTCCAGCAATCCGGGCGGGAGAACGCCGCCGAGGACAATGGCCTCCGGATCGAAGAGGTTTTCGAGCATTGCGACCTGCGGAGCCAGATACCCGGCGGATTCCTGGATCCACGCGAGAACGACGGGATGCCTCTCGCGGTGCAAGCGCTCGAGTTCCGCGTCGTCGATGGCATGAACTCCGGCGGCTTCCAATTGTTGAGCGAGCGAATGGAAGGAGGCGTAAGCTTCAAGGCAGCCCCTCTGACCGCACGAGCAGAGGCGTCCTCCCTTCTCCACCAGCACGTGCCCGATCTCGCCTGCATTGCCGTTCGCCCCACGGTACGGACGGCCATCGATCATGATGCCCAAACCCAGTCCTTGCCCGAAATAGATCAGGCAGAAGGTCTTCAGATCCTTGGCCACGCCATGGAGGCGTTCGCCCACGGCGGCGGCAGTGGCATCGTTCTCCAGCGTCACGGGCACTCCCAGCATGCCGCCGATATGGGCGACCGCATCGAAATCCAGCCACCCGGACAGGGTGGTGGGCCCGACGGACGTCATGCCCTCCACATTGAACGGCCCAGGCATCACGACCCCGACACCGAGGAGCTGCGGCACGGGAGGCTTCAACTGCGCCTGCGCGGCCTCGATCTCGGCCTTGATGACGGGAAGCACGGTTTCAGGGTCGTTCCGCGGGATCGGGATGTGGCGCTGGGCCCGAATGCGCCCGCCGATGTCGATCAGGAGCGTGCAGACATGATCGGCCGCGATCTCGACCCCGGCCGTCATCCCGCCGTTCGGGTTCACGGCGAATTGGATCGGCGGCAGGCCGCGCCCCACGCGGAGCCGGCCTGTTCTGATCAGCAGCCCGTCGGCGACAAGATCCTCAACAATGTTCGAGACGGCTTGAGTGCTCAGATGCGCGTGGCGTGAGATCTCCATTCTTCCGACCGGCCCCAGTTGCCGGACCACGTCCAGCACCACGCGTCGGTTGTGGAAGCGGTTCCGCTCCGGATTGCTTCCGATCGTCGATGGCGCTCCTGATTTTCCTTTTCTCGGCATCTCGACCACTCCACCAAAGCGACGATGACCTGAAGTAATGAATAACTCAAGTTAATTATCTTATTGACAGGCTCGTCTCTCTGGAGGAGCCTTGACCCCGGAAAGGCCCGTTCGAAGGCCGCCGCCAGAGATCTTTCGGCGCCCAGGCGCCTGCAGAATGGAGAGGGATATGCGTTTTCGTCACATGCTCGCGAGCGTCGCTCTAGGCGTCGTCACCTTGGCTGCCTCAGGGGCAAAAGCCGTCGAGATCGAATATTGGCAATATGTCTTCGACACCCGCGTCAAGGCGATGACCCAGCTGATCGCGAAGTTCCAGGAGGCCAATCCGGACATCAAGGTCAAGCAGACCACGTTTCCCTACGCCGACTACCAGACGAAGGTCGCCGCGGCGATCCTGGCCGGTCAGGGACCGGATGTCGTGCAGCTCTTCTATGGTTGGACCGACAATTTCATCGCCGGCAAGATGATCCGCCCGCTTCGCGCCGAGGCTTTTCCGGCTGCGGAAATCGAGCGTGATTTCTTCCCGATCATCAGCGCCATGAAGCGCGGCAACGATTATTATGGCCTGCCGACTGCGGTTCGCTCCCTCGCGCTCTTCTACAACAAGAAGATCTTCAAGGATGCCGGCCTCGACCCCAACAACCCGCCCAAGACGCTTGAGGAGCTTGTTGCAGCCGCCGAGAAGACCACCAAGCGCGATGGCAGCGGCAATATCACCTCCGCGGGGATGACGCTCGATATGGGTGGGCAGGACCACCAATGGTGGCGGGAAGTCCTGATCCGCCAGTTCGGCGGTGTGCCCTACACGGACAACGACACCAAGGTCGCCTACAACGATGAAGCGGGCCTGAAGGCGCTCACCTTCTACACCGATCTGCAAAAGAAGCATAAGGTCGGCCAGACGGGCTTCATGGACGAAGGGCAGGCCGCCTTCCGCGCGGGCCTCGCAGCCATGACCATCGACGGCACCTTCCGCCTCGGCTCGTTCGGCACCATCAAGAGCTTCGAGTGGGGCGTGACCGAACTTCCCGCCAATGCACAGGGCGTGCGCAGCAACTACGCCAGCTATTTCGCCAACGCGATCACCACGAAGGCAGAGGGCGAAAAGCTCGCGGCCGCCGAGAAGTTCCTGAAGTACGTCTCCTCTCCTGACGCCATGAAGATCTGGATGGAGGTCGTGGGCGAACTGCCGGCGCGGCGTGCCGCCGCTCTCACGCCCGAGAACATCGCCCATCCCGTTTATGGTCCATTCCTCAAAGGCCTGGAATACTCCCACACGACCCTGTTCAAGGACGAGACGGCCCAGCGGCAGGGCGCCATCGATATGGTGAACCGGGTCCTGATCGGCGGGGAGGATCCGAAGACCTCGCTCGCCAAGGCGGCCGAAGCCGAGCAGGCGATCATCGATCGCGCCAAGCGCTGACACATCGAGACCGCAGGGAACATCCCATGTCCGTCATCGCACATCAGCAGGTCGCCGCCGGCGGCCTTTGGTCGAGGATGAGTCTTGGCCAGAAGCAGCGGATCTGGGCGTGGGGCTTCCTTGCGGTCCCTCTTCTCTTCTATGTGGTGATCCGCTTCTGGCCGACATTTCAGGCCTTCTATCTGTCCGTGACGGATTGGACCATCACGCGACCTGCCGCCTTCGTCGGGCTCGAGAACTACAAGAGGCTCCTTGCCGACGCGCTCTTCTGGCAGGTGTTCCGCAACACATTCCTTTACCTGATCCTCGGTACGCCGATCAGCCTGCTGATCTCGTTCACCGTGGCCTATTATCTGGACCGGGTGCGCTTCATGCACTCGTTCATCCGCGCCTTGTACTTCCTGCCGTTTCTCACCACGGCGGCCGCAATGGCATGGGTCTGGCGCTGGTTCTACCAGCCCGTTCCAATAGGCGTGATCAACGACATCCTGGCGAGTTTCGGCATTCCGCAGCAGCCCTTCCTTCGCTCGACCACCCAGGCGCTTCCGGCCGTCCTCGCGCCGGCCGTCTGGGCGGGGCTCGGCTTTCAGATCATCATCTTCCTGGCCGGGTTGCGGGCCATTCCGGTGACCTATTACGAAGCCGCGCGGATCGACGGTCTCTCAGAAGGCGCGATCCTGCGCAGGATCACGATCCCCTTGCTCAAGCCGACCCTGGTCTTCCTGGTCGTGTTCTCGTCCATCGGGTTTCTGCGGATCTTCGATCAGGTCTACAATATCAACACGAACGATCCCGGCGGGCCGCTGAATTCGACAAAGCCGCTCGTGCTGATGATCTACCAGACCGCGTTCAGCTCCTACGAGATGGGGTACGCGGCTGCCCAGACGGTTGTTCTCTTCGTGATCCTCCTCGTCATCTCCCTTGTCCAGCTGCGCATCATGAGGGACCGCTGATGACCTCTGTCGCATCCTCCCGCGGGTCTCTCCCCATGTCGCGGATCAGGCCCGGACGGATCGTCTCCTGGACGCTCCTGTTCATCGGCGGCATCATCATGGTGACGCCTCTCCTCTTCATGCTCTCCACATCCCTCAAGGACGCCTCGCAGGTTTACGACCTTCGCGTCATCCCGGCGGCGCCAACCCTCGACAACTACATCGAGATCCTGGGCGACGGGCGCTTCACGCGCTGGCTGATCAATTCCACGATTGTGGCGGTGATCGTCACTCTCTCGAACGTGTTCTTCGACAGTCTGGTCGGCTACACCCTGGCGAAATTCAGGTTCAGGGGCCGATACATCGTGTTCATCGCCATTCTGTCCACCCTGATGATCCCGACCGAAATGCTGGTCCTGCCCTGGTACCTCATGGCGAGCCGGTTCGGCTGGCTCGACAGCTATTGGGGCATCATGTTCCCAGGCATGATGACGGCGTTCGGGACCTTCCTGATGAAGCAGTTCTTCGAAAGCGTTCCCGACGACTTCCTGGAGGCCGCGAGGATCGACGGCCTGAACGAGTTCACCATCTGGTGGAAGATCGCCATGCCTCTCGTGACCCCCGCCTTGTCGGCCCTTGCGATCTTCACGTTCCTCGGCAACTGGACGGCCTTCTTCTGGCCGCTCATCGTGACGACGAGTGCAGAGCTCTATACCCTGCCGGTCGGGCTCTCCAGCTTCGCGGTCGAGCAATCCATCCAGTGGGAGAAGATCATGACGGGAGCAAGCATCGCCACTCTTCCCACGCTCGTCATCTTCCTGTTCCTCCAACGCTACATCGTCCGAGGCGTGATGCTGGCCGGACTTAAAGGCTGAAGCCGATGACCTCAGGCACTTTCAACGACACATCCACCTTCCCGGATCCGGTCTACAAGGAGACGGTGCTGCGTCCGCTCTTCGATGGCGCCAAGGATCACCACGTGGAGGGCTTCCGTCTCATCGACAGGGCGCATCTAGTGATGCTGTACGAGACGGGAATCCTGACGATGGAGCAGGCCCGGCCGATTGCCCAGGCGCTCGAAGCCATCGACCGCGAGGTCGACGTCAGCTCCCTGACCTACACCGGCGAAGTCGAAGACTTCTTCTTCCTCATCGAAAAGCAGTTGCGCGCCCGCCTCGGGCCGGACCTTGCCGGGCGCCTGCATACCGCACGCTCGCGCAACGACATCGACCACACGCTGTTCAAGCTCGGCCTCAAGCACCGCATCGACCCGATGCTGGAGCGCTTGGTGCGCCTGGCAGACGTCCTCGCATCCGTAGCGGAGCGGGAAAGCGGGACACTGATCGTTG
Source organism: Microvirga sesbaniae (assembly GCF_025460805.1). Classification (GTDB taxonomy): domain Bacteria; phylum Pseudomonadota; class Alphaproteobacteria; order Rhizobiales; family Beijerinckiaceae; genus Microvirga; species Microvirga sesbaniae. The sequence goes on from NZ_JAMXFJ010000008.1 coordinate 46,966, forward strand.
CCTATACCCATGGTCAGCCCGCGCAGCCGACCGTCTTCGGTCATTACCTGTCGGCCGTCCTTGAGACCCTGCTGCGCGACATCGCCCGTCTCGAAGCGGCACGGGACATCGTCGACCGGAGCCCGATGGGCGCCGCCGCGATCACGACGAGCGGCTTTCCCATCGATCGCGACCTGATGGCCCATCTGCTCGGCTTCCGCCGTCCCCTGCAGAATTCCTACGGCTGCATTGCCTCGATCGACTACATCACGTCCACGTATTCCGCCATCGAACTGATTTTCCTGCATCTCGGCCGCTTCATCCAGGACCTCCAGTTCTGGACGAGCTTCGAGGTCGGACAGGTCTACGTTCCCAACGCCTTCGTGCAGATCTCGTCGATCATGCCGCAGAAGCGAAATCCGGTTCCGATCGAGCATATGAGACATCTGTCGTCCCAGACCGTCGGGCGGGCGCAGGCGATGCTGACGATCATGCACAACACGCCCTTCACCGACATGAACGACAGCGAAGGGGAAAGCCAGGGCTTCGGCTATGGCGCTTTCGAAAGCGGCGGCCGGGTTCTTGATCTCCTCGCAGCCCTCATCCCGTCCCTGCGCATCGACGCCGATCGGGTTCGTCAGAACATTCGCCGCAGTTGCATCACTGTGACGGAGCTCGCCGACAGCCTCTTTCGCCTGGAGGGGCTCTCCTTCCGCGAAGCGCACGAGATCGCGGCAGAGGTTGCGCGATCCGTCGTCGCCATCGGAGGAGACATCGCGGGCGATGGCTACGAGGCTTTTCAGGAAGCCTTCCATCGCTGTACCGGTCGTGGAACACGGGTCACCCCGGCCCAGTTCGGCGAAATCGTCTCGCCCGAAAACTTCGTTGCCGTCCGCGACCGTTTCGGCGGACCGGCCCCGGGAGCATTGGCTCGCGCGATTGCAGGGTACAAGATGGAAATCGCAGAGATCGGCACACGGCTGAAGGACACCGAGACCCGCGCTGAAGCCTGCGCCCGGGATCTTCGAACCCGCTTCAATGCACTTCTCGGAGCTCGCTGATGGCGACCATTGAAATCGATCGACTCGTCAAGCGATATGGGCAGACGGCCGTCGTCCATGGCATCGACCTCGCGATCCAAGACGGCGAGTTCGTCGTCCTGGTCGGCCCCTCGGGATGCGGCAAGTCCACGACGCTGCGAATGATCGCCGGGCTTGAGGAGATCAGCGATGGGCAGATCAAAATCGACGGCCGCGTCGTCAACGACCTCCAGCCCAAGGACCGGAACATCGCCATGGTGTTCCAGAACTATGCCATCTATCCGCATATGACCGTTGCCGACAACATCGCCTTCGGCCTCTATCGTTCGAAGCTGGCCAAGAGCGAGAAGCGTGCGCGGGTGGAACAGGTCGCGCAGACCCTCGGCCTCTCGCATCTCCTGGAGCGCCGTCCATCGGCGCTGTCAGGCGGTCAGCGCCAGCGCGTCGCCATCGGACGCGCCATGGTCCGCGATCCTGCCGCATTCCTGTTCGACGAGCCTCTCTCCAACCTTGATGCTCAGCTACGCACCCAAATGCGCATTGAAATCAAGCGGCTCCATCATCGGCTCGGCACCACGTCCGTCTTCGTGACCCACGACCAGGTCGAAGCCATGACCATGGCCGACAGGATCGTCGTGATGCGGGACGGCAGGATCCTGCAGGTCGGCTCGCCCCTGGAACTCTACGAGAAGCCTGTCGACGTCTTCACGGCGCGCTTCATCGGCAGCCCGACCATGAATCTGATCCCCGCATCGTTGAAGGAAGGTCGGGCCGATCTGTCGATCGGGGGCTCCGTGAAGGTACCATCCCTGTCGCCCTCGACACCCGATATCCTGGTCGGCATTCGTCCGCAGGATTTCACCCCGGCCGAGGCCGGATCATCGGGCATGTCCGCATCGGGCACGGTCGTCGTCGTGGAAACCCTGGGCTCCGAGACACTCGTCCACATCGAAAGCGGAGACCAGACCATCGTCGGCTCCGCGCCGGGGCGGGAGGTCCCGAAAATCGGTGAGCAACTCACTCTGCACGCTCCGGCGGAGAGGCTCTATTACTTCGACAGGACGACAGAGAGAACACTGGCTGTCCAATGACGGGAAGAGACTCCAAGCGGACCAAGGTGCTGTGCCTTGGGCGAACCTATTGCGACATCATCTTCACGGGCCTTCAGGAAATGCCGGTGCTCGGGCGCGAGCGTTTCGCGGAAGCCGTGACCATTGTCGCGGGCGGCGGCGCCTACATCACGGCAGCTCATGTGGCGTCTCTCGGCCGGCCGGTCGCGCTGCTCACACGCCTGGGAACGGACCCTTTGTCGGAGAGCCTCAGAGCTGAGCTTGAAGGGAGCGGTGTCGACCTCGCCTTCGTCGAACGGTCGGACGATGCCGGGCCCCAGCCGACCGTTGCCCTGGTCAAGGACGGCGAACGAGCTTTCGTCTCCCGGCGTGCCGGAACGTCCCGGCCGGCCACTCTGGAGGAGGCACTTTCCGCGCCCGACATCGCCCATCTGCACATCGCGGAGTTCGCGACCCTCAAGGACAATCCCGACGTGATCGCCATGGCGAAGGAGCGCGGGCTGACGGTCTCGCTCGATCCGAGCTGGGACGACCGGTTGATCCGTCGCGATACGGATTTCTTCGATCGATGCGCCGGGATCGACGTCTTCCTCCCGAATGCCGAGGAGGGAGAAGCGTTGACAGGCGGGACATCGACGGAAGCCGTCCTTCTCGATCTGCGGAAGCATTTTCCCCTGGTCGTGCTGAAGCGTGGCGAACATGGCGCTGTCGCATCCCAGGGCTCCACCTTCCTGTCCGTGCAGGCCCCCTCAGTGACCGTGGTCGACACCACCGGAGCCGGCGATGCGTTCAATGCAGGCTTCCTGCACACATGGCTCGACACATCCGATCTCGAAAGAAGCGTGGCGGCCGGGATCGAGGCTGGCAGCCTTTCCGTCCAGTCTGCGGGAGGAGTCCCGCGACAGCAGCGGTGAGAGGAGCCTTCGAACGCCCCTGTCACTCAGGCGGGGCGGTGCGAGGTTCTCGAAAGCCACCCGCCACGCAACAAGCGCTCAATCCAGAGCGGCTTCCCCTCACGCGGAAACATCTCTCTTCTTTGCCTGAACCATAGGACGTGTGCTCGAACTCACGCCCGATGGTTCAAGCTTTTGGTTTGAAGCATCTTTTCACGCAAAGCCGGTTCCCACTTTTTCAGTGCTCTAGGCCATGGCGGCCGATGCTTCCCGCACCTTGCGCGTTGCGGTGCTGACGAGTTCGGCGGAGCGGACAATCTCGGTCATGCTGCCGCTGATCGACGAGACACGGTGCGAGGCCGTCTGCATGCTGATCGACATCTCGCGTGTCACTGCGGACTGCTCTTCGATCGCAGCTGCGACGGCAACCGAGATCTCGTTGATCTTCACGACCGTGGTCGTGATCAGATCGATGGCATCGACGACCTGGCGGGTCGCGATCTGCGTTCGTTCGATCTGTCCGCTGATCTCCTCGGTGGCCTTCGCCGTCTGCGTGGCCAGATCCTTGACTTCCGAGGCGACGACGGCAAACCCTCGGCCAGCTTCCCCGGCACGGGCCGCCTCGATGGTGGCGTTGAGCGCCAGCAGGTTGGTCTGAGAGGCGATCTTGTCGATGAGCGTAACGATTTCGCCGATCTTCTGCGCGGACGTCGTCAATCCCGACACGATGGCACTGGTCTGTTGACCTTGGGCGACGGCCTCTGTCGAAATTGCGAGCGCATGACTGACCTGCTGACTGATCTCGTGCACGGAGGCTGCGAGTTCTTCTGCACCGGCCGCCACGGCTTGGACATTCAGGGAGGTTTCACCGGAGGCGTCAGCCGCGTCCGAGGTCTGCTCGGTGACATTCGCAACAGCATTCGTGATCTCGCCCAGATCGACGGCGATGGATTTCTGCAGTTCGGCCCGCCTGAGCCGCTCCGTCACCTGCGCCGTGATGTCGGTTGCAAACTTGATCACCTTGTGCGGGCGGCCGCTCATGTCGAAAATCGGGTTGTACGAAGCCTGGATCCAGACTTCTTTGCCGCCCCGCCCCACGCGCTTGTATTCGCCGGATTTGAACTCACCGCGGCCCAGGGAAGCCCAGAACTCACGGTATTCGGGGCTGTCCCGATACGGCGGCTCGACGAACATGCCGTGATGGCGGCCCATGATTTCGTCTGACCGGTAGCCTAAGGCAGTCAGGAAGTTCTCGTTTGCGGACAAGATGGTTCCATCGAGATCGAACTCGATGACGGCCTGCGACCGAACGATCGCGTTGATTTGGCTCTCGAACTCGGCATTCCGACGTTTCGCTTGCGTGACGTCTGTTGCGAACTTCACCACCTTGGTTGGCTTGCCGTCGCGCCCCAGAATCGGGTTGTAAGAGGCCTGGATCCATACCTCGCGGCCTTCTTTGGTCATTCGCCTGTATTCGCCGGATTGGAACTCGCCCCGGTTGAGCGAGGTCCAGAACTCCCTGTACTCCCGCGTCTCACGGGTGGCCTGATCGACGAAGAGACTGTGGTGCCTGCCCTTGATCTCGGCCAGACTGTACCCCATGACCGACAGGAAGTTGCTGTTGGCCGTCAGGATGGTGCCATCGAGCTTGAACTCGATGATAGCTTGCGAACGATCCAGGGCAGACAGTTTGGCATTCGTCTCATGGGCTAGGCGGAACATGAACATCGTCGGCCCCAATCGGCATTGGGCGCTCACACGATCCCCCTCAGTGAGAGTCGAAGGCGCCGGCTGGCAAGAATCGAAAGCTCGTCCTTCGACTGCACTGAGCCCAGAATGATCAGAAAGCTTTAATGAGGCGTGAAGATTGAGACGTGAAACTGAGAGCTGCTTCCCCTCATGAGGAATCATCTCTCTTCTTTGCCGAGCCGCATTGTTTGACGGTGAACCGGATCCACTTTTCACTGGCGTGGCCCTTCGGGTCGCTGACGCGGCCCTCTGGGTCCGTCCGATGCTCTAGGTCGGTTCGCGGACCTGTCGATCGACGCGCCGGTCGGCCCGGAACCCAACTCCGCACCGAAGGTCGGAGGAGGACCGGAACCCTATGCCGGCCCGGTCCAGAGCCTGTTCGACAGCCTTCAGGCTTTCCCTGCGAACCGTGTCGCCTCCTTGAGCCTCGATGCGTTTGACCGTCATCGGCGACACGCCGGAGGCCTCCGCCAGCTCCCGGACGGACCAGTTCAGCAGGGCCCGGGCTGCTCTGACCTGGGCTCCCGTGAGTGGTCTGTCGAGCATAAAGGCGAGTTCGGGCTGCTCATGGGGAAGGGACGCAAGGTCGCGATCGACGCGACCGCTCTGCTCCAGGTGATGGAGCCAGATTTCATCGACGACAAGGCGGCTGAGGCCCCGCAGCATGGCGGTGTGGTCAGGCGTGAACTGGCGCGGTTTGGTATCGAGAACACACAGGGAACCGAGTCGGATGCCCGGCTCGGTGATCAGGGGCGCTCCAGCGTAAAACCGGATCTGCGGTCCACCGTCGACATAAGGATAGGATGCGAATTGGCGATCCACCTTCGCGTCCGGCACCACGAAAGCCACGTCATGCAGGATCGTGTAGGCGCAGAATGCATGCTCGCGGGGCGGTTCGGCGAGGTCGCCGAGGCCGAGCCCGGCCTTGAATCGGACGCGCTCCGCATCAACCAACGTGACGAGGACGATCGGGATCTCGAGAAGTTTCTGAGCGACACGACAAATCCGCTCCAGGGCCGGAGACGGAGGCATATGGAGGATCGAGAGCCGGCGAAGGGCTTCTAAACGTGCACTTTCATTGGGAGGAAAAGGATAGTGCAATAGATCGTCTCTGAACGGTTTCGAACGGCATTTGGCATAGCTGCCCTCTAGCAGGAACTTCGCCCGAAATCACTCCCCCGGACTCGTTTGCCGCACCACCCGCCGATCATGGCCCTCGAATTCTAGGCCGGATCGGTGCGCCATGGCCGATGAACCTCCCGAAGATATGTCTCGTTCACCTGGTGCGTCATGTTGGAGCGCGGCTCCGGCATGGCCTCCCAGGCGAGTTCTGCCGGAACATTGTAACGATCTCGATGCTGTGCATCCCGTCAGAGCACGTCGAGGGTTCCTTTGGAGTCTCTGAGCGCCACGACGGATCCATCCGATCGGCACTGCTTGGGATTATCCGGAGACCTCCAGCCTGGCTCCTCACGCCAGATCAGGCGGGCGATGGAGCACATGATGCCGAAAGCCTCGTGGAGCCGATGGAGGCGATCCTGCTGCGTGTCCCCGTCGCAGGCTGACATCTCGGGATAGTGACAGAGCCTGCTCATGGGGGCCCATCGAACGGCGTCCGGCAGGGTTCGTGGGCTTCAATCAGTCCTTACCCAACCTTATGGTCGCGTACCATAGCTTATGTGAGGGACCGAACGCTCATGTCTGCTAAGACCTTTCCGTTCTGATACCTGGGCAATTGTGAGCGCGAACGTGCAAGTGAGAATGGATCTTGAGCAGGAAGCCCCGCCGGACCTGTGCCGGCTCATCTACAGCAGTCGGATGACCATTGATGTCGAACCGCAAGCCGTGGCTGACGAGATCCGGCGGATTCTGGCGTGGGCGCGCGAATGGAACAGGCGAACCGGCATCTCCGGCGCCTTGTTGTTCGACCTCCGCCGGTTTGCGCAGGTCCTGGAGGGACCACCCCACGCCGTCAAAAGCCTGTTCGGGCATATTGCCTGCGACGGGCGCCACGCGGATGTGACGTTGCTCGACTATGTCCCTGTCAGGGCGCGGGAATTTCCGACCTGGTCCATGGCCTATGTGGAAGCGACGCCAGACGAGATGGATCCTCGTTTCGGTGCCGGCGCATTCCGAAACGGAACCTCCGAGGCCGAGGCGATCCTTGCTCTTCTGAGGTTCGTTCTTCAGGACCATCGTACGGTCTAGAGCCTCGGACAATCGGGATGGCCGGCAAGAGGCGAGTGATGACCGGACGGCCATGACGAGGAGGGTGGTGCGAGCCGGGTATCTCATCCTCCACGTCATCACCGGGCTTGTCCCGGTGATCCCGCTTCTGTGAGGCGCCGCGCCCTTCCGATCGGGATGGCCGGCTCAAGGCCGGCCATGACGTGGGAGGGGCGTGGGAAAGGTCACGCCACGGCGATGGTCACCCTCTCCACGTCATCACCGGCCTCGTGCCGGTGATCCCGCTTCTGAGAGGCGCCGTGCTTCTCCGCATCGGGATGGCCGGGACAAGCCCGGCCATGACGTGTGGAGGGTGTTGCCACCGGCCCCCACAACCTTCTCCTCGTCAGCGCCGGGCTTGTCCCGGTGAACGCGATCGGAAGACCGCCAAGCACCGGATGCGTCCGGATCGAGGGCCGTGCCAACGACGCTATTTCAGCTGCTTCTCGCGATAGAACAGCATTCCGCCGTGGTGAAGGACATCGCTGATGAACTCACCGTCCGCCGTGAACCCGGTATCGTCCCAATATTCGATCCGGTTGCCGCGGATCTCGTAGCGCCCCTGATAGGCGCTCTTGCGACTGTCCCGCGCCTCATCGTAGCGTCCGTTCGGGAGGAGTTCCTGGCGGATGAGGCCATCCTTTGTGATCCACATGCCGAGATAGGGGTGATCTGCCATGTCTGTCGATGTCCTGACCTGATGTTGATCGTTGGGTTCTGCCCGTCCGGTTGCGGTCGGGGCGACGCCCAGCAGAGCCGCGAAGGCAAGGCAGGGAGCCTTCCACGTCATCGCTGCGCCTCCGTCATCAGTGCGGGCTTGCGGTCGGCCGGACGATGATCTCGCTGACATCCACGTCAGAGGGCTGTTCGATCGCATAGAGAACCGCTCGTCCGATCGCGTCCGGGTCGATGGCGACCTTTCGGAATTCCCGCATGGCATCACGCGCCGTGTCATCGGAAATCGTCTCCGCCAGTTCGCTCGTGACGACGCCCGGAGAGATCACCGTGACCCGCAGGCGGTCCGTCTCCTGACGCAGGCCATCGGAGATCGCCCAGACCGCATGCTTGGTGGCGCAATAGACCGCAGCGGTCGGCGAGACACGATGCGCCCCGATCGACGCAACGTTGACGACATGACCGGAGCCCCGGGCTTCCAGATGAGGCAGCACGGCCGCGATCCCGTTCAGGACGCCCTTGATGTTGACGTCGACCATCTGGTCCCACTCATCCACCTTGAGGGCCCTGAGGGGGGACAGCGGCATGACGCCCGCATTGTTGACGATGACGTCGACCCGGCCGAATTCCTCGAGGGTTGCGGACAGGACCCGGGCAAAGTCATCCCGCGAGGTCACGTCGAGCCGGTGGGCGCGGGCGGTGCCGCCGGATGCTTCGATCCGGCCGACCAGGTCGTCAAGGCGGTCGGTCCTTCGGGCGCCCACGACCACGACATGGCCGGCCTTCGACAGTTCCAGCGCAACGGCCTCGCCGATCCCGCTGGAGGCGCCTGTAACAAGAACGATCTTTGTCTCAGCCATCGAATGCTCCTTTCATTCTCGTTTGTGCCCGTGCCGTCCTGTGCTTGGTCCGGCACCGCGCTCGTGGGTTTAAGGTAGTCTGACCTATTGGGATGATCGACTTGCCAATTCTGCACAGGCTGGTTAGTTTCTGTCACCAATGACCATGGACCTTGCCGGCATCACCGTCTTCGTGACTGTCGCGGAAGCGCGGAGCTTTCGGGCCGCCAGCGAACGCCTGGGCGTCACCCGCTCGGCCGTGAGTCAGGCCATCCGGCGGCTCGAGGAGCGGATGGGCATGGCGCTTGTCCAGCGGACGACCCGGAGCGTCCGTCTCACGGAGGCCGGCGAGCGGCTCTACGAGTCGGTGCGTCCGGCCCTCGCCGACCTCGGCACGGCGATGGACGCCATGGGCGAGATGCGCGAGCGGCCCAGCGGCATGCTGCGCCTGGCGGTGTCCTCCATTGCCGAACGATTCCTGAGTGGCTCGCTGCTGGCGGGATTCATTGCTGCCTATCCGGACATCCGCCTCGATATCACCGTCACCGACGAGGAGTCTGACATCGTTGCCGAAGGCTTCGACGCCGGCGTTCGCCTCGGCGAGGTGATCGAGCAGGATATGATCGCCGTTTCGGTCTCGGCGGAGCAACGGCAGATCGTCGTGGGCTCACCCGAGTATCTGGCCCTGCATGGTGCCCCGGCCCACCCACGGGATCTGGCCGGGCATTGCTGCATCGGCTGGCGTCCGAGTCCTCGCGTCGCGCCCTACCGGTGGGAGTTCACGGAGAGCGGGCGCGACTTCGGCGTGGCGGTGGACCCGCGCGTGACCACCAACGATATGCGGGTGATGATCCAGTTGGCCCGCGCCGGAGCAGGTCTGACCTTCGGCATGGAAGAGACCTTCCGCCCCTATATCGCTCAGGCTGAGCTCGTGCCGCTTCTCGAAGCGTTTTGCCCGCCCTTTCCGGGTTTTTACCTCTACTATCCCCATCGCCGGAACCTGCCGCTCAAGCTGCGTGTCCTCGTGGACTATCTGCGCAAGCAGCGTCGTTGAGTCCGGCTCCCGCCGGGTCGCCATGACGCTCGCATCGGTCCATCGAGGGCCTGCTTCAGATGGCCGGAGGCACCTCAGCGCAACGTGTAGAGATAGGCCGCGACATGCCGCGCCTCGGCGCGGGAGATCCCGGTGATGGGCATGGCCGTCTTGGGATCGATGGCGCGCGGATTCTCGATCCATTGGATGAGACTGTCCGGTGAGTTGATGGCCACGCCGCCGATATAGACCCGGGCGGCAAACCCCTGGAGGGTCGGTCCGACCTTGCCCTGAGCGCCGGGAACGCCGGGGATCGTGTGGCAGCCGGCACAGCCATAGCGCTGCGCGAGATGCCGTCCCAGGTCGGGATCCCCCATGGTGAGCGCCACAGCGCGGGCGCGGGCCTCCCGGTCGAACTTCATCTGGTATCCGGCATAGACGCCGGCTCCGATCAGCACGAGCAGACAGAGCACGAGAGAGACGGAACGGGTACGGAAGCGGGTGGGTCCGGCAACCCGGATGCCCCGCAGGTGAGCCTCGGGATTGAATGGGGCAGGCTCTCTCCGCCTGGAGCGCGATGCCGATCCGATGCGCCGGGGCTTGAGAAAGATCCATGCCGTTCCAAGGGCCAGCGCTGCCGCCAATGGGGCCAGGACCCTAGCGCGCCGCATGAGCATGCTTGCCTCCGAGGTGTCGCGGCGCGGACCGGGCGATCCACAGGCCGGCCAGGATCAGCGCCGCACCCGCATAGACCATTCCGGCGGGGATCCACATGAAGAGGCCGGCCAGTTGCTGATCCTCGAGCGGGGTGAGACCCCACTCCGCCGCCTGGGACGTCTGCGCCGGATAGATCGGCCTGCGGAACAGGGCGAGCAGAATGCCGAGAAAGCCCGTGTGGAGCGAGGTCACGAAAAGGTAGAACACCGACGCGCCGTAGGTGCGTTCCCGGCCCATGAGGAGCGCGCGCCAGAACAGGAGGGCCGTGACGAAGAAGCTGAGATGCTGCAGCCAGTGGATCCAGGGATCCGCCAGGGCCGCCTCGTAGAGTCCGGGGGCGTGCCAGATCCAGAGCGCCAAGCCATGGAGCAGCGTCGCCGGCAGCGGGGTGGTGAGCCAGAGCCACGCTCGCGCCACGACGGGCGACTGGCCCCATCCGCCGATGCGCGACCGCAAGCGTGCCGGGAAGGCCCAGAGCATCGCCACCGGCCGGCCTAGGACGAGGAGCGGGGCTGCGGCCGTCATGAGGATCTCGTGCTCGATCATGTGAGCGACGAACAGGCGCTCTCCCAGCCAGTGCAGCGGCGCAACGAGCGCTGAGACGAGCAGCAGCCAGCCGGCGGCGAAGCACAGGGCCTGCCAGATCCTGACGCCCCGCCCGACGCCGGCCCGGCGCCAGAGATGGGCCGTACCGACCGCGTACAGGGAGCCCGAGACCGTCAGCGGAAGGGTGACCCACGGATTCCAGGTCCAGGTCGCGGCTGTGTCGGTCCAGTGCACGTGGCCGGCATGGGCCTGCGCCTCCCCGGCCAGCACGAACAGCAGCAGGACGGCAATCGCTCTCATCGCTCGCACCCGTGGAAGACGAGTCCGGCTGCGCCTTGGAGAAGGATGACGAGCGTGAACAGGACCGCGATCGCGATGCCCATGAGGGCCACGAACCGGTGCGGCCGCCCAGCTCCGGTGGAATCAGGCGCCGGCGTCGGCGCCTCACTGGCATAGCCGCGCCACGAGAGGTATCCGCCGGCGAGGCTGATGACCGCCATGGCCGCGGCGAAGACAGGGATGAACGGCACCTGATGGGCGCAGACCCAGGGCACGGCCGCGTAGTTGACCTGCGTGTCGGCCAGCCAGGCGATCGGCCCGGCGAAGACGCCGGCGGATGGCAGACCGCGCGAGATCATTCCTGCCATGGGCTCACCACCATCTCGGGAACCAGTAGAGAATGACGTAGATCGGCAGCCACGAGGCCACGACGAAATACCAGTAGAAGGCATTGTCGCCCACGTCGGAGAAGCGTTTGCCGTGGCCGTGACGGGTGAACATCAGCACGGTGAGCACGATCGTGTCGCCCAGATCGGTGATGAGGTGCAGCGTGTGCAGGCCGAGCAGGAGCCAGACCACGGACCCGTAGGCGTTCTGGTCCCAGCGCACGTGGAGCGTCCCGGCCTCGAACACGCGGATGCCCAGAAGAGCCACGCCGATCACGCTCATGATCACGAGATCGCGGCGGGACCCCGCAAGGTCCTCCCGCTCCCCGTCCCGCTTGGCCATTTGGTTCGGCCAGATGCTGACGAGGAGGAGGACCGTGAAGAGGCTCGACCAGAGAAGATCCGGCGGCGGCGCGCTCAGCGGCCAGTTGCCGTTGATGAAGACGAGATAGAAATACATGCCCGCGGCAAGGGCAAATCCCATGCCCTCGGCGGCCGCGAACCCCACCGTGCCCCACCAGATCGGGCTGCGCGGGCCGTAGGCATAGGCCGGCAGGTGCCTGGCGTTCAGAACGATCCGATGCGGCAGCATGGCGTCGCGCGAATGAGCGTCCATCGTCATCGCTCGTCCTCCGTGCTCGGCTTGGGCCAGAACCACCCCATGAGCGTCACCGCGAGCGGAATGCTGCCCCACACCAGAGCCCAGGGCGTGAACATGGAGCCGACGAAGAGGATCGTCGTCGCGATCGCCGCCATGAACGGCCAGATCGAGGGCTCGGGCGTCGACTCCCGCAGGTCCGCGCGCCCATGGGTGATCGTCGAGACGATCTGCTCCCGGTTCTCGACGCTCAGGCCCGCGACCACCGGAAGGCTGCCGCGGTGGGCCCAGAGCGGCTCGCGATTGGTCACGACGGGAATGCGGTCGAAATTCTGCGGCATGGGCGGCGAGGCCGACGCCCATTCGAGGGTTCCGGCATTCCAGGGATTGGGGCCGGCCAGAGGGCCGCGGCGGGCGCTGGACACGATGTTGTAGAGGAAGAGCACGAAGCTCCCGAAGAACAGGACCGCCCCGGCCGAGGAGAGGAGGTTCAGGTTCGCCCAGCCCATTTCCGGCAGATAGGTGTAGACCCGGCGCGGCATGCCCATCAGGCCCGTGATGTGCATGGGAAAGAAGGTGACGTTGAAGCCGATGAAGGCGAGCCAGAAATGCCATTTGCCGAGCCGCTCGCTCATCATGCGGCCCGTAAATTTAGGGAACCAGTAGTACACGGCGGCGATGAGCGGGAACACGTTGCCGCCGATGAGCACGTAGTGGAAATGGGCGACCACGAAGAACGTGTCGTGGACCTGGGTGTCGAGCGGCACCGAGGCCAGCATGATGCCCGACAATCCTCCGGCCACGAAGATGAAGAAGAACCCCAGGATGAACAGGAGCGGCGCGCGGAACACCGGCCTTCCATCCCACAGGGTCGCGATCCAGCAGAAGATCTGAATGCCGTTCGGGATGGCGATGAGCATGCTGGACGCGGTGAAGAAGCTGGCGCCGAGCTGCGGCAGGCCGGTGGTGAACATGTGGTGCACCCACAGGCCGAAGGACAGGAAGCCGGTCGCGATGAGGGACAGCACGAGGGCGATGTAGCCGAAGGCCTGGCGCCGGGAGAACGTTACCACGATGGCCGAGACCCAGCCCGTGGCCGGCAGGAAGATGATATAGACCTCGGGATGGCCGAAGAACCAGAACAGGTGCTGGTAGAGCAGCGCGTCGCCGCCTTCCGCCGGGTTGAAGAAGTGCGTGCCGACGAGCCGGTCCATCATCAGGGTGGCCGACGCGGTTACAACCGCAGGCAGAGCGAAGATGATGACGAAGGAATTGATGAGCTCGGCCCAGACGAACAGAGGGATGCGGTCGAGAGTCATGCCGGGGGCGCGCAGCTTGAACACCGTCACGATGATCGAGATCGCCACCGCGATGCCGGACACCTCCGTGAAGGTGATCATCTGCGCCCAGAAATCCGCCCGCTTGCCGGGGGAGAACTCCGGACCGGAGAGCGGAACATAGGCAAACCACCCGACATCCGGGCCGATGTTGAGCATGAACGCGACCCAGATCATGAGGCCGCCGAAGAGATAGACGTAGTAGGAATATGCGTTCAGGCGCGGGAACGCGATGTTGCGCGTGCCCACCATGAGCGGCACCAGATAGACCGCGAAGGCCTCGCCGATCGGCACGCCGAAGAGGAACATCATCGTGGTGCCGTGCATGGTGAAGAGCTGGTTGTAGAGATCCGGCCCGACGAGCCTGTTCTCAGGGACAGCCAGCTGCATGCGCATGACCACGGCGGACAGGCCGCCCAGGAAGAGGAAGAGGATCGCCGTGACGATGTAGCGGCGTCCGATGATCTTGTGATCCACCGTGGACAGGGTGCCGACGAGCCCCCTGTCGGTGCCCCAGGTCTTGGCGAGCCGCGCCGTCAGCTCGGCTCCGTCCACCTGATCGTCGCGCAGCTCATCGGGGCTCGGAGGCGCATCCGCCTCGCTCTGCACGCCGGGAAGGCCGCCGCGCTCCCCCGTCGCAAGACGCGAAATCTCGGGGACGCCGTCGAGATCGTGGGGTGTGATCGCCCGGGTCACTTCAGCCCCTCCAGATAGGTTGCGAGAGGCTGAACCTCGTCGGGATCGAGCTGGATCGTCGGCATGTTCACGCCCGGCTTGACGCCGTGCGGGTCCACGATCCAGGCCGCGATATTCCCCCGCGTCGTCTCCAGGGTTCCGGCGCCGATCGTGCGGCGGCTTCCCACGTGAGTCAGGTCCGGGGCGACCTTGCCGCCGGCATCCGTGCCGCGGATCTGGTGGCACATGACGCAGGGCTTGGACATGAAGATCTCCATGCCGCGCTGCCGCTCGTCATCGGTCGGCGGTATGGCGGAGGAGATCTGCTGCTCGCGCCAGCGCTCGAAATCCTCCTTGCTCTCGGCAACCACGAGCAGACCCATATGGGCGTGCTGAAGGCCGCAATACTCCGCACATTGTCCGCGGTACACGCCCGGACGATCCGCCTGGATCTGGATCTGGTTCTGGCGGCCGGTGATCGCATCCATCTTGCCGGTGAGGCTCGGAACCCAGAACGAGTGGATCACGTCGGAGGATTCGAGCTTGATCAGCACGGGCTCGCCGACCGGTATGTGGATTTCGTTGGCCGTGGTGAAGACACGGTTCGGCTGGGCGTCCTCGTAAGTCACCTGCCACCACCATTGCTGTCCCTTGACCAGGAGCGACAGGCCCCCGTCCTTGTGGGCGAACAGAACCTTCTGGGCCGCATAACTGAGGCCCGTCAGGGAAACCACCGTCACGAGCGTCAGGGCGATGGCGATCGAGATCGTGACGGTCATGCGCCGCTCGGTTCCGGGATCCGTGGCCAGCGGATCCGCATCAGGAGCGCGCCGTCTGCGCAGCGCCAGGACAAGGGCGATCATGGTCAGGACCCACACCGTGGCGAGGACGGCAACGAAGATCCAGAACATGCGGGCCAGGGCGCCCGCGGCAGGCCCGTGGGCGTCGAGGGCCGATTGCCAGCCCTGACAGCCTCCGAGCGGCAGGAGGGCCAGGACGAGAAATGGACCAATCCTCCTCATCACCGCCTCATTGCGGCATCTGGGCGGAGGGCGGGATCTGACCGCCGTCGATCACCTCGCCCGGGGGCCGGCGCTGCTCGGCCGGACCGGGACTCATATCGTCCTTGCGGCTCGGCGCTGCCGGCTTCGGCACGTTGCGACCCATGGACCGGATATAGGCCGCGATCTGCCAGATCTGATCGTCCGGGATCTTGCCGCGGAACGACGGCATGCCGTTCGGCCGACCTTCCCGGATTGTCTGGACGATGTTCTCGATCTGCCCGCCATAGATCCAGCGGTCGTCCATGAGCGCCGGTCCGGAATCGCCGCCGCCATTGGCATGGCAGCCGTTGCAGTTGAACCACGTATACAGGCGCTGGCCCTGCGAGATGTGATAGGCGTTCTCCTCGTAGTCCTTGCCCAGGCCCGACCTCTGCTCGGTCGGCCCGCCAGGCCCTGCCGACAAGGGCACCAGCGCAATCTTCTCGTTCGTCTCGGCCGTGACCGGGTTGGACCGATAATCGCGGTCCTCCCTCTCGCAGGCGGCAAGGACGACGGCGGCGAGCGACAGGATCAGAACCGTTCTCATGGCGTGCGCCCTGCCTGCTTCATGCCGGTGTCGAGACGCGGGACCCCGTAGGCCGCAAGAATGGCATCCACCTCCGGCCGGTGCCGGGCGAGCGCTGCATCGACCTCCTGGCGCAGGGACTCATCCTCCTTTCGCACGGCCATGGAGATATCGAACGCCATGGGAAGCTGCGGCCCGTCGAAGATCGGTCGCACCGGGGTGACATTCAGCGGAACGGTTTCGCGCCCTGCGAAGTAGCCCCCGAGGGGTCCCCAAACCACCGCGACGTCGATATCACCGTTCGCCAGGGCCTTGAGGATCCGCGCCGGCGGGTCGGGTTCGTTGTAGTCGCCATAGATCATGAAACCGCGCACGTTCTCCACGATGCCGCGGCGAGAGAGGGCGTGCGCCGGCGGCGTGTTCGAGCCGTCGTCGCCGATGAGGTGAACGCCGATCGTGACGGCGCGCAGAGCCGGATCGTTGAACGACACGATCTCGGGACCGCCCGCGCGCGTGACGAAGACATAGGACGACCGGTAGTACGGCGCGGTCGTCCGCACGCCTTCGAGATTCGCCGGGAGACCGGGCACCAGATCGCAGATCTCGGCCTTGAGCGTGTTGCGAAGGAAGCCGCGGCGCTGCGCCCACCAGGTGTAGCGGACCTCCGCGCCGAGTTCCCGGGCGATCAAGGAGACGATCTTGTTCTCGAAACCCTCGGCCGCTTCGTTGGAGAACGGGAGATTGTTGGGATCGGCGCAGACGCGAAGCTCCCGCGCCTGAACGCCGCCGGCCATGACCAGCAGCGCGGCAAGAGCGGCACCTTTAAGGAAGCTTGAACACATAAAGCGTTCCTCCCTTGGTGGTGACGTTCTTCAGGTCCCGCACGGCATTGACGAAGCCTTTGGCGGCCGAGCTGTCTCGGGGGTCGAGATCGCCCGAGACGATCGCCCCGGCCCAGCCGCCGACGCCGGAGAGAATGGCGACATATTGCTTGCCATCGGGTCCGCGATAGGTGGTCGGCTGGCCGATGATTCCGGAATCGACCTTGAACTGCCACAGCACCTCGCCGGTGCGCGCATGCACGGCTTTGAACCAGCCCTCCATGGTGCCGTAGAACACCACGTCGCCGGCCGTGGCGAGGGCGCCGCTCCAGAGCGGGAAGCGCTCGTTGATGGTCCAGAGCTCCTTGCCCGCCTGAAGATCCCAGGCGGAGAACTCGCCCATATGGCCGCCGGGGCCGGGATACATGCGGACTTCCGCGCCCACGTAAGGCGTGCCGGCGATGTAGTTCGGCTCGACGCTCTCCCAGTCCATGCACATGTTCATGTGCGGGATGTAGAGAAGACCGGTCTTGTGGGAGAACGCGCTCGGGTTCCAGTCCTTCGCACCGGGCGCGGTCGGGCAGATGTCGCGCACCACCCGGTTGTTCACCGGCTCCTTCTCGGAGTTGTACGCGATGCGGCCCGTCTTGAGGTCGACGCCCGTCACGGCCGTCAGCGCGTGGAACGGCTTCGCGGACAGGACCTCGCCCGTGGTCCGGTCGATGATGTAGAGAAAGCCGGTCCGGCCCGGATGGACCAGCACCTTGCGGGGCTTGCCGTCCCATTCCATGTCGAGGAGGATCAGCTCGTTGATGTTGTCCCAGTCATGGAGATCGTGCGGCGCGGTCTGGTAGAACCAGCGTGCCTCGCCGGTATCGGGATCCCGGGCGAAGATGCCCGCCGTCCACTTGTTGTCGCCGGGGCGCTGGTTGGGGTTCCAGGGACCCGGATTGCCGGTGCCATGGTAGAGAAGGTTGAGGTCCGGATCGTAGGACAGCCATCCCCACACCGTGCCGCCGCCTTGCTGCCAGGCATCCGCCGGCCAGGTGGTGACGCCGAGGTCCTTGCCCTTGTCGCTGTCGTAGAAGGGCTTGAAGGTCGGCCCGATCTTCACGTCCTGATCCGGACCGGTGTTGTAGGCCTTCCAGACGCTCTGGCCGGAATTGATGTCGAGGGCCTGGATCCAGCCCCTCACGCCGTACTCGCCCCCGGAGATGCCGACGATCACCTTGTCCTTCACGACCAGGGGCGCCATGGTCATGGTCTCGCCCCGGTTGATGTCGCCGAGCTTGGTCTTCCAGACCTCCTCGCCCGTCTCGGCGTTCACCGCCACCACATGGGCGTCCAGGGTCGTGAAGACGATCCGGCCGTTGGCGAAGGTAGGCCCCCGGTTGACCAGGTCGCAGCAGGCCACGCCCTGAGCGGCCGCGGCCGGCTTCGGATTGTACTGCCATTTCATCGGCGCGCCGGGCTGCGTCAGGTCGAGGGCATAGAGAATATTGGGATAGGGAGAGAGCACGTACATCGTGCCGCCGACCACGAGCGGCGCGGATTCCTGTCCCTTGTTGACGCCGGTGGAGAAGGTGAAGGCCACCTGGAGGTTCTTGACCGTCTCGGTGTTGATCTCGGACAGATCGCTGTAGCGCGTGGACGCGTAGTTCTTCTGCGGGATCGTCCACTGGCCGTCTTCGGGCGTGGCAGCGAAGGATGGCGCGGCAGGCTGCGGGGGCGTGGACTGGGCCAAAATCGGTGAGGCAGGCTGCAAGATCAGCGAGAGCGCCAGAACGAGGGCAAGACGAACTCCACCCAAGATGGTCCTCCGGAACGCTTGGACGCGCCGCGTCGGCTGCGGCTCGACTCTAACTGTGGCGCTTCAGGTATGTTCCCGAAAATGTGATCCTAACGTAAGGGAACTTCGATGAGGCCTCAGCGCCAGTAATCCCGCACCGGAATCCCGTAATCGTTGGCGGCGGCGACGAGAATGTAGGCGCCGATGGCTGTCAGGAGCCCGATCAGGAGAAGGGTCACCAGAAAGCCCGGCTCGCGGAAAACCCGCAAATCCTTTCGCAACGAACTGGTCTGCGGCTCTGTCATGGTCGATCACCGGTACGGTTCCTGCCATGGGAGCAACCGTGAAGCGAGGCCTCCTGTTCCCGCGGCACGATCAGGCCCCCTTGGCGATGCGGCGCGCCCAGAACCCGCGGCCGGGATCATAGCCCCAGACCCCGAGCGCGAAGAAGACCGCGAGGGCGAGGATACAGACGGCGAGTGCCACGGGCTCGAACCGCAGGTAGAGCGCGAAGCGGATCAGCTCGACCGCGTGGGAGAACGGGTTGAGCCCGGCGATCGCCGCGAGGATCGGGCTGACCTCCTCGAGGCGCCAGAGAGGGTAGAGCGCCGTCGAGGCGAAGAAGAGCGGAAAGATGACGAAGTTCATGACGCCGGCGAAATTCTCCAGCTGGCGGATCATGGACGAGAGGGCAAGACCGAAGGCCGCCAGCATCAGGCCGGCGAGGCCGAGGGCCGGCATCGCCGCCAGGTAACCGAGCGCGGGCGGCCGCACGTCCCAGAAGCGCGCGAGGACAAGAAACAGATACACGATGGGCAGCACCGTCACGGTGTTGGCGAGCAGGCGGGCGCCGAGCAGCCACCAGCGTGGCAATGGGGCGGTCAGGAGCACCCGCATCGACCCCATCTCGCGATCGTAAACCATGGAGAGCGAGCTCTGCATGCCGTGGAACAGCAGCATCATTCCGACGAGTCCGGGGACGATGTAGACTTCGTACAGGATGTAGGTCTGGTAGGGCGGGATGATCGAGAGCCCGAGCACCGAGCGGAACCCCACGGCGAAGATACCAAGCCAGACCAGCGGCCGCACGACCGCCGCGGCCAATCGCCCGCGTTGCCCGACGAGACGCAGCATCTCCCGATGCATGATGCCGATCAGGGCACGCGAGGCATAGCGCATCTTCATGATGGCCCTCCCGTGATCCGCAGGAAGGCTGCTTCGAGGGCGGCGCTTGGTGCGAGGTCGCCTGCCCTCCCGTCCCAGTGCACCCTCCCCTGGTGCAGGACCACGAGCTGATCCGAAGGCTCGACCTCGCCGAGCATGTGGGTGGCCCAGAGAACACCCAACCCGTTGCGGCAGAGGTCGCGCACATGGGTCAGGAGCAGCTGGCGGGCGGCAAGGTCGAGACCGGCGGTCGCCTCGTCGACGATCAGGAGCCTGGGCCGATGCAGAAGCGCCCGCGCAATTTCCACACGCCGGCGCAGACCGCCCGAGAGGGACCGCACCTTGTCGCCCTGGCGGTCGCCGATGCCGAAGCGCTCCAACTCGTCGCGCGCCCGCTCCCGCGCCTCCCGGCGCGAAAGCCCGTGCAGGGCGCCATGATAGGTCAGGTTCTGACCGACGGTGAGATCCAGATCCAGGGTCGGCATCTGGAAAACGACGCCGAGGCGGGCGAGTGCCGGGAGCGGGTCACGGCGGATCGAGTGGCCGAAGATGCGGATATCGCCGTGCTGCGCATTGTAGAGTCCCGTCACCAGGGAGATGAGCGTCGTCTTGCCGGCGCCGTTCGGGCCCAGGAGCACCGCGAAGGAGCCGGGTTCCACCGACAGATTCACCTCGGACAACGCCCGACGTCCGCCGAAGCCGTGGCTCAGGTTGTCGATGGCAAGGGCCGTCATGGCGCGACGACGAGCCCCCAGGGCGAGCGGCCGACCCCGATGGTCTTCACCACCTCCCTGTTGTCGAGATCGATCACCGAGACGTCGCTCGAATTGCCGTTGGCCGTGTAGAGCCGTTTCCCATCCGGCGAGAGGGCGATGTGCCAGACCCGCTGACCGACAAGATAGGTGCGCAGCACCTTGAAGGTTTTCGCGTCGATCTCGGCGACGCGGTTCGCGGGACCCAACGCCACATAGGCGCGGGAGCCGTCGGGCGTCAGCTGAATGCCGACCGCCTGCACGAGCTCGCGTGGAACCCCCGGCACCTCGAAGCCGATCCTGGCCAGAGGCTCGCGCGTCCCGGCGTCGAACACCTCCACGGTTCCGCGCAATTCGGACGAAACCCAGATCTGACGGCTGTCGCCCGAGACCTGCGCCACCCGCGGCCGCGTGCCGACGAGCACGTTGTCGACGAGTTCGAGCGTCTGCGCATCGATCACGTGGAGCATGCTCGTGGTCTCCGAGGTGTTCACGACGAAGCGGCCGTCCGGGCTCACGCCCATTCCCTCCGGTTCGACGCCCACCTGCACCTCGGCGACGATCCGCCGTTCGGGAATGTCCAGGACGGACACGAGGTTGTCGTTTTCGTTGGCCACGAACAGACGGCGCCCGTCCGGATGCAGCACGAAGAACTCCGGATCCTCGCCGGACGGCAACGAGCCGTCCACGCGTCGGGATTTGAGATCCACCACATCGATCCGGTTGTCGTCGCCCACCGCCACGTAGAGCGTCTGCCTGTCCGCGCTCAGCCCGATGCCCCGCGGCCTGCGCCCAACAGGAATCGTACCGGTCTGGTCCAGGGTCGTCCCGTCGATGATCGAGACGGTGTTGTCCTGCTCGTTCGACACATAGACCGTCTCGGCAAGAGCCGCCTGGAGGCTGAGCGCGATGGCCAGCACTGCGACGATCAGAGCTTGCATCCGCTCTCCTCCCGGTCCGTCCCCAGCGTATCGAGTTCAGATCCACGGTGCAGATAGCCCGTCTGCGGCGAGACGGAGACGAGAAGCCGAGGCCCCGCGATGAGGATCGGCTGTCGCATCTGCCCGTCCCAGGCCCGGAAGCTCTGCCCCTGTCCCTTGAAGCCCGAAAGGATGAAATCCGGGCCGCGCAGGAAGGACGCGATTCCGGCCGGATCGATGCTGCGGGACCTGACAGCGGCTTCGCCGATGGCGCGCACCGCCGCCCAGGCGGCGTAATCGACGGCGCTCATCCGCCGGCCGGCGGATTTCTCGAACCGGGACTGAAGCTGCGTCGCCCCCCATTGCTCCGCCACGGGGCTCCAGCCCGTGGCGACGAGCCCGTGGGTGCCGACGACGGGACGGGGCCGCGCTGTGCGGCCGGAGAGGAACTCGCCGAACTCGTTCGCCTCATCGGCGACGACGAGCACGTCGTGGTCGGCAACCTGGGTCAATGCCGGGATCTCGGTCTGCAGCGCCACATGGCCGGTATCCGTGCGCGCGTGGCCCGGCTTGAAGGTCCATTCCTTCTCGACGACGATCTCGGCCCCGAAGCGCGCAGCCGCGCGGCGGAACGCGTCGGCCTGCAGCCTGTCGCCGGACGTGCCGCCGGTCACGAGAAACCAGCGCCGCCAGCGCCTGGACATCAGGTACTGCGCGAGCGCGTCGGCCAGCATGGCGCGGCTCGGGATGGTGTGGAGCACGTTGGCGCGGCAGGATTCGTTGCGAAGCGCGTCATCCGGCGCGCGGGCGTTGATGAGCAGCATTTCACGGGCTTCGGGCACGGAGGCTGCTTTCAGCAGGAGCGACGCATCGAGATCCGAGACGACGAGGCGGATCCCTTGCCGCGCCAGCTCCCGGACGACGTCCTCGGGATGGCCGTCCTTCCCGACGCCGCGCTCCACGAGCGTGAAGCTCTGTCCCGTGAACCGGCCGGTGGTCGCGTTGTCGGAGAGACCCAGGCGCGCCCCTGCGATCCCCTGGTCCCGAATCGGCCGGTCGAGGGGCGAAACCGGCTCGACCGGATCGCGCTCCTGCGAGACGACCGCGATGGTGATGACGCCTTCCTCGGCCAGAGCAGGCGCAGACAGGAATATGGCGATCAGGACCAGCACGATCTTCATTCAGCGGCCCTCGCCTCGTGAAAGGGCCGGTCCTCGACGATCCGGGCCGGGGACCCGCCCAAGGTGATGACGCGATGGGCGAGGGCCGCCGCTTCGTGCCAGTGATGCGTGACGAGCAGCGTCGTCGGGCGCAGCCGGCGCACATGGGACGCCACAAGATTCTGCATCTCGCGGGACGTATCGTCGTCGAGAGACGCGAAGGGCTCGTCCAGGAGGAGAAGCTTTGGCTCCACCGCCAGCGCACGGGCCAGGGCCACGCGCCGCGCCATGCCGAGCGAAAGCTGATGCGGGTAGACGTCTTCCGAGCCCGCCAGACCGATCTGACGCAGCCATTCCCCGGCCTTTGCGGGCTGGTCTGGAAGAGCAAGCTCGAGATTCCGGCGCGCGGTTCGCCACGGGAGAAGGCGCGGCGTCTGGAAGAGATAGCCGACGGGCTGCCGCAAGCCCGTGACGGATCCCTCGAAGTCCGCGTCCAGCCCGGCCACGATCTGCAGGAGGCTGGACTTGCCGATGCCGGATGGCCCCACGATGGCGCAAACCTCGCCGTCGGCGAGTTCGAGCGCCAGGTTGTCGAACAGCACGCGAGGCGGAGCACCGCCTTGCGCCGGATGAATCTTCCGGGCGATCATGATCCGAATCGTCATCGACGCCACCGTCCCGAGCGGCGTTCGAGCGGCGCGAAGAGAACGGCCTCGATGAGCAGGACACACAGGACGAAGGCCGCCGCATAGGCCATGACCCGCGGCACGTCGAAGAGCTGAAAATAGCTCTGCAGCTGGAACCCGACCCCGTTGGAGCGTCCGAGCAGCTCGACCACGAGAACGATCTTCCACACCAGCGCGAGCCCGTTGCGGGCTGCGGCCAGGGCATAGGGCGCCAGTTGAGGCGCAATGACCTCGCGCAGCGTCGTCCATGCGCCGAAGCGGTAGACCTGCGCGACGTCCGTGTAGTCCCGGTCGAGGGCTCTCGCACCTTCCCGAAGCGTCACGGCGACGTTGGGGATCTTGTTGAGCGCCACCGCCACCAGGAGGGCGGTCTCGACCAGGCCGAGCCACACATAGGTCAGGATGATGATCACCAGCGCCGGCACATTGAGCAGGATGACGAGCCACGGATTGAGCCAGCGGTCGAGCCATCCCAGGCGCCCGAGGGCGACGCCCAGGGCCGTGCCGGCGACCATGGCAATCCCGAAGCTGATGCCGACCCGCGCCAGGGTGATGCCGAGGTGATGAAGCAAGGGTCCGTCGACGGCCTCACGGACGAGGCTCTGCAGCACCGCCAGGGGACCGGGAAACAGCCTGCTCCCGGCCCAGCCGGCCCCAATCTGCCACAGGCACAGGAAGAGCAGGACAGAGGCAATGCCCTGCCATGCCCCCCTGCCCTCGACCTCAGCACCACGCATCGACGGCCTCAATAGGAGATTGCGGGCCAGAAGGTCCTCGCATCCAGTGCCCTCGACGACCCGACCAGCTTGTCGCCCCCGATCCTCACGAGAATAGCATAAAGATCGGCGCAAGCCCGTCTCTCGGCTTCGGACCACCGATCCGGAATCCCGCTGCGAAACCCATCCTGGAGGGCCGCCAGAGCCGTCGGGTCGTCGGTGCCGATCTGCGGGGCCAGACGGATCCACTCGTCCCGCGAGCCGGCCAGCAGCGCCTTCGCATCCCGGGAAGCCGCGACGAAGCCCTGAAGGGCCGCATCCGCGCGGACGGCCCAGCCTTCCCGAAAGGCATAGCCCAGCATCGGCACCTCGTGATCGATGCCGAGGCCCCGGATCATGTCGTCGACGGACAGGAGCGCTCTGGCGCCCTCGGCCTCCAGGCGGGCCGCATAGTGCCAATAGGTCAAGACGGCGTCGATGCGGCCGCGGGACAGTTCCTCGTTCAGGAGCGGCGGAGCTCCGAAGACCGGCTCGACGGCCTCCGCGACATCGACGCCGAGTTCCTTCTGCGCATAGGCCCGGAGGAGCAGCCAGCTCTTGTCGAGGGGTCCGCCTGCAATACCGATGCGCTTGCCCTTGAGATCGCGGAGGCTTCCGATCTTGGAATCCGGCGGGACCATGAGCGCGCCGACAGCCCGTGAATAGGGAACGAAGCTGAAATCGGCCCCCTCGCTCCGCTGGCGGGCGACCCAGGGCCAGTCGGTAACGATCACGTCCACCGCGCCCGCCTGCAGGGCGACCTTGGCGGCCTCGTTGGAGGCGAACTCGACCGGCACGACCGTGATGCCGTGCTTCCGGTCGAGCCCGTGATGGCGGAGGGTGTCGATCTCCCAGGCGACGGTGCCGAACCTGAGCAAGCCGGCCCGGACCGCGCGGTCTTCCTGGGCCTGCGCGGGTCCGAGGGCGAGCAGGACGAGGATGAACCAGGCAATTCTGACGCGCATGGTCGCACTCGGGGCAAACAACAGCCCCAGTCAACGGTCAAGCTTTGGATTGGTTCCCAATCCTGATCGCCATCCTGAAACCGGAGGCTGAACCGTTGGTCATGGTGCCGATTGCAGGGCCGCCAGGGCCCATGGCCTTCACTCAGCGAAGCATCGCCCGCCGCCATTTTCCAGGGCTCGCGCCGACGCAGCGCGTGAAGACGCGGGTGAAATAGCTCTGGTCGCCGAAGCCGCAGATGAGCGCGATGTCGGCCAGGGGCAGGGTCGAGGACACGAGAAGGCTCTTGGCCTCCTGCACGCGGATCTGCGTCAGGTAGTGATGCGGGCTCATTCCTGTCGTACGGCGGAACGCCTTGGCGAAGTAGCTTGGCGTGAGACGGCATTCGCGCGCGATGTCGGCGATGGTCAGACGGGCCGCAAGCCGGGAGTGCATGATGTCCCTGGCGCGGCGCTCCTGCCACGGTGCGAGCCTGCCGTTGTCGGGAATCGCCGGGAGATGCACGCCCCCGTAGCCTTCCGCGAAATAGGTCAGCAGGCTCAGCGCCATCTGATCGACGAACAGTGGATTGGTCTGTGACAGTTCCGGCGGCGCCGCGAGAAGGAAGGCACACATCGATCCCAGGATCGGGTCGGTGGCGTCGGGCATGGCGCGCAGACTCGAGATCGGCGATGCGCCGCGCTCATAGGCCAGATCGTCGAGAGCCTCCTTGCGCATGTAGAACTGCATGCCGTCGAACGGTCCACGGATCCGGCTGCGGGGATCTTCCGACAGGTCGGCCGCGCTGACCGTCCCTGCCGCGAAGCCCCGCGCGTACCGCATGCGGCCGTTGAGCCAGAACTCGTGCTCCTCCACGTCCTTCAATTTATAGGTCGCGCTGAAGGCAGCCTCGGGCTCGATCAGGACCGTCCGTTCCCGATCCTGGCGCGTGCAGGTCAGCCGCGTCACGGCGAGGGAAAGGCGGTCGTCCTTCGAGACCTGCAGGATGCTCTGAGTGACCATCTCGACATGACGTCCGAGCCGTCGGCCGAACAACCCGGATTGCGTGTTTTCCTGAACAGCTGGCATGTCAACTCGCTTCAATCGATTGAGATCGTGGCCTGCAGGTTGGACCCTCGGCTCGTCGCGATCCGCACGCGGCAGAGGGATCGGCGCTTATGTTATCTCCTCGGATTTGTGTCGCTGGGATGTCGGGAGCGGCAGAGACGGCAGGAGCAGCTCCAGCTCGCCGCGCCTCTCCTCGAGGGAGGGAGGAAGCTTCAAGCCCATGCCCAGCCTTTCAGGAGTTTCATCGATTGCGAACCCTGGCCCGTCGGTTGCGAGCTCCAGGAGAAGACCGCAGGTCGAACGGAAATTGACGGACCGATAATAGACTCGATCCCTGGGCTCCGTCGCGGCGATTCCGTACCGGTCGTGGAGCGCACGCACAAGGGCATCCTGATCGAGGGAGTCGCGGGCCCGAATGGCAACATGATGAATGCTCCCTCCTCCCAGCTGGCCTCGCGGGAGAAGGCCGGCCTCGTCGAGCGTGATGGTGCCGCCCGGCTGGTCATGCGCCGTGAGGCGGACGAGATTGCCCTGGCGGCCTCTCTCGTTAAAGCCCAAAACCTCTCGAAACAACTCGCTCAGCGGATCGGCCCGGCGCACCTTCAACACAAGATCGTGAAGGCCCTGGAGCGCGTAGGCGGCAGGCACATCAGCACGGTTCCAGCCGGCTGGCGCCGCGGGTGCGTCTGCCTCCACGAGGGACAGCATCGCGCCATCCGGATCCTCGAAGGTGAGACATGGTTCGCCGAACGCCGTCCGTTCCAGCCGGTGGGGAACACCCGCTTCCCGAAAGCGCCGCTCCCACCAGTCGAGCGCTCCCGGGGGAATGCGGAACGACGTCTGCCATGCCTCGCAGGCGCCGCGCCTGCCGCGGGGCACCCGCTGCCACGGGAACAGGGTGAACAGGGTGCCGGGCCGGCCGACTTGGTCTCCGAAGCAGAGGTGGAACGTGCCCGGATCCTCGTGGGACACCGTCCGCTTGACGAGCCTCATGCCGAGGAAACACGCATAGAAGCGGCAGCTCCGCTCAGCGTCGCTCGAGATCAGCGTCACGTGATGAAGGCCGCGTCCGGCCATGGCTGCACTCCGGTGTATCGTTTCCGCCACCCTATCGACGGGCCATCGCGTTTGTCTCGTCCTCTTTCGCCCGGCGTTGACACTTTCCTGAACGCCACGCCCGAATCGTCCAAGTCCGTTTCATTTTCGACAAGATTATCGAGACCAATGGCTCGATTGTTCTCCGGCAGCCCTCACCAGAACAGGATCGATCATGTCCGTCAAAGCATCCCCCACGCCCGGCTCGAAACTCATCAACCCCGACGATCATGCTTTGATCCTCATCGACTTCCAGTCCCAGATGTCGTTTGCGACGAAATCGATCGATGCCGTGAACCTGCGCAACAATGCAGCCATGATCGCCCAGGCTGCCGCCGGCTTCAAGGTTCCGACGATCCTGACCACCGTCGCGGAGAAGAGCTTCTCGGGACCGATGTTCTCCGAGGTCACGGACGCCTTTCCGGGCCAGAGGCTTCTCGACCGCACGTCGATGAACACCTGGGAGGACGCGGCCGTCATCGACGAGGTGAACCGGATCGGCAAGAGCCGCCTCGTCTTCGCGGGTCTCTGGACGTCGGTCTGCATCGTCGGCCCGACGCTGTCGGCGCTCGATCAGGGCTTCGAGGTCTATGTGGTGACCGATGCGTGCGGCGATGTCTCGACCGAAGCGCACGAGCGCGCGGTGGAGCGCATGATCCAGGCCGGCGTCCGGCCGATGACCGCCCTGCAATACCTGCTCGAGCTGCAGCGCGACTGGGCCCGGACCGAAACCTACGACATGACGACGGGGATCGCGAAGAAGTACGGCGGCGCCTACGGCCTCGGCATCATCTACGCCAAGACCATGTTCGGCGCGAGCGAGGGCGCCCACGGCACCCCGGCGGCCGCGGCGGAATAGCCCCCCTCCGGCGGGTGCGGGGACCGTCCCTGCATCCGCACCATCCTGATCGATGTCCCGTCGACTGCCATGCGCGGACGACGCGAGCGAAAGCCGGCTATGTCCATGCCTCATGATCGTCGTACCGTGCTCGCCGGCCTTGGCGCATTCGGGGCCGGATTTGCTCTTCCCAAAAGCCTGGAGGCCCAGACGATGAAAACGTCCGCCGACATGATCCTGTTCAACGGACGGATCACGACCCTCGACCGTCAGGCGCCCGAAGCGGCTGCCGTGGCCATCCGGGACGGACGCTTCCTCGCCGTCGGCGACGAACGGGAGATCATGACCCTGGCCGCCCCCGACACGCGCCGCGTGGACCTGAACGGCCGCCGGGTGATCCCCGGCCTGATCGACAGCCACATGCACATCATCCGCGGCGGCCTGAACTACAACATGGAACTGCGCTGGGACGGCGTCCGCTCCCTGGCCGACGCCATGCGGATGCTGAAAGATCAGGTCGACCGCACGCCGGCGCCGCAATGGATGCGTGTGGTCGGCGGCTTCACGGCGCATCAGTTCGCCGAGAAGCGGCTGCCGACCCTCGATGAGATCAACGCCGTCTCGCCCGACACGCCCGTCTTCATCCTGCACCTCTACGACCGTGCGCTGCTGAACGGCGCGGCCCTGCGGGCCGTCGGCTACACGAAGGACACGCCGGACCCGCCCGGCGGCGAGATCCAGCGGGATGCGCAGGGCAATCCCACCGGCCTGCTCATCGCCAGGCCCAACGCCACCATCCTCTATGCGACCCTCGCCAAGGGCCCGAAGCTTCCGCCCGAATACCAGAAGAACTCCTCGCGCCACTTCATGCGCGAGGTGAACCGGCTTGGCGTCACCGGCGTCATCGATGCGGGCGGCGGCTTCCAGAACTATCCGGACGATTACCGGATCATCGAGGAGCTGCACCGGGAGGGCCAGCTCACGGTGCGCCTCGCCTACAACCTCTTCACCCAGAAGCCGAAGGAGGAGCTGAAGGATTTCGACACCTGGGCCAAGCAGGTCACGCCGGGCCAGGGCGACGATCTCTACCGCCACAACGGCGCCGGCGAGATGCTGGTCTATTCGGCCGCGGATTTCGAGGATTTCAAGGTCGAGCGTCCCGAGATGCCGCCTTCGATGGAGGCCGAGCTCGAGCCCGTCGTCCGCCTGCTCGCCCAGAACCGCTGGCCGTGGCGCCTGCACGCCACCTATAACGAGACCATCACCCGGGCTCTCGACGTGTTCGAGAGGGTGAACCGGGACGTGCCGCTCGAGGGCCTGCACTGGTTCATCGATCATGCCGAGACCATCGACGAGCGCAACATCGACCGAATCGCGGCTCTCGGTGGCGGCATCGCGGTCCAGCACCGGATGGCGTTCCAGGGCGAGGACTTCGTGGAGCGCTACGGCGACAGGGCGGCCGAGCGCACCCCCCCGGTCCGGCGGATGCTGGAGGCCGGCGTGCCGGTCGGCGCCGGTACCGACGCCACCCGGGTGGCCTCCTACAATCCCTGGGTCTCCCTGTCCTGGCTCGTGACGGGCAAGACGCTGGGAGGGCTGACGCTCTATCCGGCGGCGAACCGCCTCGACCGGGAAACCGCCCTGCGCCTGTGGACCGAAGCCAACACCTGGTTCTCGACGGAAGAAGGCAAGAAGGGACAGATCAAGGCGGGCCAGCTGGCGGATCTGGCCGTCCTGTCCGACGACTACTTCTCCGTTCCGGAAGACTCGATTCAGGACATCGCGTCGGTTCTCACCCTCCTCGGCGGCCGGCCGGTTCACGCAGATGCCGAGTTCAAGGACCTCGCGCCGCCGCTGCCTCCCCCGATGCCGGACTGGTCGCCCGTCCGGAGCTTCGGCGGCTATCAGCAGCGCCGCGCCGGCCTCGAGACCGACCGCAAATACGCTTTCGCGGCGGCGGCCTGCGGCTGCGCCAATTCCTGCGGGGTGCACGGCCATGCCCATGCGGGCGCCTGGGGCGCCACCCCACCGACGTCGGATTCACGCTCCTTCTGGGGCGCGCTCGGCTGCTCATGCTGGGCCTTCTGAGGGAAGCACCATGACCGACATCGCCGTTCCCCGGCCGATCGCTCGCATGCTGGGCCTGCCCGGCTTCGCCTCCCTGGCGCGCCTCGCGCTTGCGTCGCCGTTCCTGATCAGCGGGATCGTGAAGCTCGCCGATTTCGGCGGTGCCGTGGATGAGGTCACGAGCCTTGGCCTCCAGCCGGCCACGGCGATCGCAGCCCTCGTGGTCGCCACGCAGCTCGCCGGATCCATCCTCTTCCTTGCCCGCCGGACCTGCTGGCTCGGCGCCGGGATCCTGGCCGTGTTCACGGTTCTGGCAACCCTTCTGGCGCATCCTTTCTGGGCTTTCGAGGGGGCCGATCGAGGCCGTCAGACGGCGACCTTCTTCGAACATGTCGCCATTGTCGGCGGCCTTTCTGTCGCGGCTCTGCTTTCGCAGGGTCGGAGCGCCCGCTCATGAGCGAGACTCCGGCCGGCCTCGCAACGGCGCCGGAATCCCCGCCGCCCGGCACCTTCGCGCCTCTCCGCCACCGCCTCTTCGCGGTGATCTGGACCGCCACGGTGGTCGGCAATATCGGCACCTTCATGCGGGACGTGTCGTCCGCCTGGCTCGTCACCGGGCTTTCCGCCTCGCCCGCTTCGGTGGCCATGATCCAGGCGGCCGGCACGCTGCCGTTCTTCCTTCTCGCCATCCCGGCCGGCGTCCTGTCCGACATCCTCGACCGGCGCCGCCTTCTCATCGCCCTTCAGGTCGTTCTCGGAAGCGTCAGCTCCCTGCTGGCTGTTCTGGCCTGGACCGGATCCGTGTCCGTCGAGAGCCTGATCGCCCTCACCTTCCTCGGCGGCGCGGGCGCGGCCCTGGCGACCCCGGCCTGGCAGGCGATCACGCCGGAACTCGTTCCGCGATCCGACCTGAAAGGCGCCGTGGCGCTCAACTCGCTCGGGATCAACATCGCCCGCTCGATCGGGCCCGCCCTGGGCGGATTTCTGCTGGCGCTTCTCGGAGCCGCAGCCGTCTACGGGCTCGACGTCCTGACCTATGTCCTTGTCGGAGGCGCCCTGCTGTGGTGGCGTCGCGAGGCGGATGCCGATGACGGCCTGAGGGAGAATTTCGGCGGGGCCTTGCGCGCCGCCCTGCGCTACGCCCGGGCGAGCCGCGACCTCCATCGCATCCTGTGGCGGGCCGTCGTGTTCTTCGCCTTCGCCAGCGCCGTCTGGGCCCTGCTCCCCATCGTCGCCCGGCAGGAGATCGGCGGCGGGCCGGGCTTCTACGGCCTCCTGCTCGGCAGCGTCGGGGCCGGCGCCATCGCGGGCGCCGTCCTTCTGCCGCGGGCCCGCGCCCGGCTTGGGCAGGACCGGCTGGTGCTCGCCGCAACCCTCGTGACCGCCGCCGCGACCATCCTGCTCGCCCTCACCAATTCCGAGATCGTGGCGATCGTCGCGACCTTCGTGCTCGGCATCGCGTGGATCGCCATGCTGACCACCCTCAACAGCACCATGCAGGCCATCCTGCCGAACTGGATCCGGGGACGCGGCCTCGCGATCTACCTGACCGCCTTCAACGGCGCGATGGCGGCGGGCAGCCTCGGCTGGGGCTTCCTCGCGCAGGAGATCGGCACCGACGCCACCCTGATCACGGCCGGCTTCAGCCTCGTCGCGGTTGCCCTGCTGGCTCATCGGGCGGCCCTGCCGGCCGGGGAAAGCGACCTGACGCCGTCGCTGCACTGGCCGGAGCCGGC
Organism: Microvirga sesbaniae; assembly: GCF_025460805.1. Taxonomy (GTDB): domain Bacteria; phylum Pseudomonadota; class Alphaproteobacteria; order Rhizobiales; family Beijerinckiaceae; genus Microvirga; species Microvirga sesbaniae. The sequence continues at coordinate 78,370 of NZ_JAMXFJ010000008.1, forward strand.
CATGGCCGAACCCGTCGCGCATGACCGGGGACCAGTGTTGATCATGGTGACCTACCGCATCCTGCGGGCCGACCGCGCCGCTTTCCTGGCCGCGCTCGAGCGCCTCTCCGAGGAGCGCTGGCGGGACGGCGCCTATTCCTGGGGCATCTCCGAGGATGCCGCCGATCCCGAGCACATCGTCGAGTGGTTCTTCGTCGAATCCTGGGCCGAGCATCTGCGCCAGCATAAGCGGATCTCGAAGGCCGACGCGGACCTCCAGGCCGAGGCCCGGCAGTTTCACCAGGGCATCGAGCCGCCCCTGGTCCAGCACTTCCTGGCCGTCGAAAGGCCGGGCCGACACCCGCGTTGAAGCGTTTAACAAGGAGAGGACCCCATGGGGACCATCACGACGAAGGACGGAACGAAGATCTTCTACAAGGACTGGGGAGCGGGTCAGCCGATCCTGTTCTCGCATGGCTGGCCGCTCTCGGCCGACGCCTGGGACGGCCAGATGCTGTTCTTCGGCCAGCAGGGCTACCGGGTCATCGCGCATGACCGACGCGGCCATGGCCGTTCGGACCAGACCTGGAACGGCAACTCCATGGACCAGTATGCGGACGACCTGGCCGAACTGATCGAGACGCTCGATCTCAGGGATATCATCATGATCGGCCATTCCACGGGCGGCGGCGAAGTCGCGCATTATATCGGCCGCCATGGCTCGGCCCGCGTCGCGAAGGTCGTCCTCGTCGGCGCCGTGCCGCCGCTCATGCTGAAGACCGAATCCAACCCGGAAGGCACGCCGATCGAGGTCTTCGACGGCATCCGCCAGAATACCGCCGGCGACCGCTCGCAGTTCTTCAAGGACCTCACCATGCCGTTCTACGGGTTCAACCGTGACGGCGCGAAGGTCAACGAGGGCCTGCGCGACTCCTTCTGGCTTCAGGGCATGATGGGCGGCATCAAGGGCGAATACGACTGCGTCCACGAGTTCTCGGAGGTCGACTACACCGAGGATCTCAAGAAGATCGACAAGCCGACGCTCGTGATTCACGGGGACGACGACCAGATCGTGCCGATCAAGGCATCGGCGGAAAAGACCGCGAAGATCGTCAGGGGCGCACAGCTCAAGGTCTATCCGGGCGCCCCCCACGGCTTGGCGCAGACGGAGGCGGACCGGTTCAACGCCGACGTGCTCGCCTTCATCAAGGGCTAGAGCTGCTTCCACTCACGTGGAATCATCTCTTGTCTTTGCCGAGCCGCATTTTTTGACGGTGAACCGGATCCACTTCACCGAAAAATGCTCTAGAGCCTCGGGCCCCAAAAATGACCACCACAGTTTGTGCGCGGGAAGCAAGAGTTTCCCGGC
>NZ_JAMXFJ010000008.1:79727-233307 GCF_025460805.1 Microvirga sesbaniae
TAGAGACTCGGACCCAAAAGTGGACACCACTTTTGGGTCCGAGGCTCCCTCTCTTGACCGGCGCATCGGATAAGGCGGAAAACCGGGTCCACTTTTCCGTCCGATGCGCTAGCGGTTCGCCCCGATAGGCTGACGAGAATGGAAGGGGGGACATTCACGTGCCCCCTCTGGCCGCGCAGGGGCGGTTCGTGCTCTAATCGGGCTCATCGCCTGAGCCATGGAGCCGGGGAGCCGGGAGGCCATCATGCGGCCAGATCTGCGCGCGAAGGATCCATCCCGGGAAACAGAGCCTTTCATCAACCTGCCGGATCGCCCCCTCGAGGGAGACCTCGTCGCGGCCCTGATGAGGCGTCACGAGGTTGCCGCGGAGCGGCTGATCGGATGGCTGCGCGTGGCCATCGGCCTGTGCATCTTCGTGACCGTGATCCTCGCCGACCGGATTCTGCTCCGGTTGACGGGGATCTCCCTCGACATGTTCGAGCGGAATGCCTGGATCGCCTCGTTCGGCTTCCTGATTGTCGGCGCCGTCAGCATCGTGCTCGCGGTGCCGCAGCGCTGGCGCCACGGCTTCTCCTACCTGTTCATGGCGCTGGATGTGGGGCTCGTCCTGGTCATCGCGTTCCTTGCCGTCGGCGAGCGCGGATTGCCCGGCAATGCCCTGCCGTCCGCGCCGATCACCTGGGCGGCGCCGCTCGTCCTGGCCGTCGGAGCCCTCCGCTACGACGTGAAGGTTCAGCTCTGTGCCATCGCTCTCCTGGCGATCGGACTGGTCGGGATCGCCGTCGCGCTGGACCATCGTCTCGTGCTCGATCCCGACGCCATGGCGGCGCCCGCGTGGCACCGCCTGTTCTCGATGCCGGTCAACGTGATGCGGCTCGAGCTGCTCCTCCTCGCCGGAGCCGCCACGGCCTTCGGCATCATCCGCTCGCGGCGCCTCCTGTCCTCCGCCGTCAGGGACGCCATCGGGCGGGCGAGCCTCTCGCGCTTCCTCCCGGCCGAGATCGCCCCTCGGGTGGCGGCCGGCGACGTCGACCTGCGCCGCGGGCGCCGCCAGAAAGCCGTGATCGTCTTCGTCGATATCCGCGACTCCACCGGTCTGGCCGAAGGCATGGATCCGGAGCGGCTGTCGCAGTTCTTCACGGCTTTCAGGACCCGGATCCTGGGAGCCGTCCGCAACCATCGCGGCTTCGTCGACAAGTTTATCGGGGACGGGGCGCTGATCCTGTTCGGCGTGCCGGACGAGAGCGGCGACGACGCCGCGCGCGCCCTCGCCTTCGCGCACGATCTCGTCCGCATCGTCGCTGCCTGGAACGCGACCCGCGAGCTGCCCCAGACCGTGCGGATCGGGATCGGGATCCATGTCGGCGAGGTCTTCTGCGGGATCGTGGGCGACGAGGAACGGATGGAGTTCACCGTCCTGGGCGATGCGGTGAACGTCGCCTCCCGTCTCGAGCAGGCGACGAAGCGCTATGGCGAGATGATCCTGGCCTCCGGGGCGGCCGTCGAAGGCTCACCCGACCGCACGGCCTGGCGGGAGATCGGACTCGAGCCTCTCGCCGGGCGCAGGGAGCCGATCCCGATCTTCGCGCCGATTCCAGCCGCGGCGGCACCCGACGGCCAAGCGCCTGCCGCCCCTCACGCTTCGCAGAAGCCCGCTTAGGCGCGAAGGCGCCGCCACACCCGGCCGCTCGAGGGTATGCATCCGGCCCGCCCGCATTATCCTTTTGTCAAACTTTCCTGCTCAAGTCAGGGGCGCCGTGGGTGGACCCCGCTGAACCCGAAGGGAGAACGGAATGACATCGAAGCCGTGTATCGTTCTGGGCGTACCGGTTCAGGAGGGCGCCGGCCGACTCGGCTGCGATATGGGGCCGAGCGCCTTCCGGACCGCCGGACTGATCACCGAGCTGCAGAATCTCGGCTATATCGTGGAAGACCGGGGCAATATCGCGCCCGCGCCGCTGCGCGATCTGCAGCATCCGAATCTGGCCATCAAGGCGCTTCCGGAAACCGTCGCCTGGACCGAGGCCATCGCCGAGGCGGCCTACCGGGCGGCCGGCGACGGGATTCCGATCTTCGCCGGCGGCGACCACAGCCTCTCGGCCGGCTCCATGACGGGGCTTGCGCGCCGGGCCGCGGAGCAGGGCCGGGAATTCTTCGTCCTGTGGCTCGACTCGCATCCGGATTTTCACACGCTTGCCACGACCACGAGCGGCAACCTGCACGGGGTGCCCATGGCCTATGCAACCGGGCGAAGCGGATTCGAGGGCTACTTTCCTGCCCTCGCCACGCCCATCAAGCCGCAGAACGTCTGCATGATGGGCATCCGCAGCGTCGATCCGGCGGAGCGCTCAGCCCTGCAGACCGCGGGCGTAACGGTTCACGACATGCGGTCCATCGACGAGAACGGCGTCGTGTCGCTCCTCGACGCCTTCCTGAAACGCGTCGCCGCGGCCAATGGGACACTCCATGTGAGCCTCGACGTGGATTTTCTCGATCCGGCGATCGCGCCCGGCGTCGGCACCACGGTTCCCGGCGGCGCGACCTTCCGCGAGGCGCACCTCATCATGGAGATCCTTCACGACAGCGGCCTCGTGGGGAGCCTCGACCTCGTCGAACTCAACCCGTTCCTCGACGAGCGCGGCCGGACGGCCCTGCTCATGGTCGATCTCGTGGCAAGCCTGTTGGGGCGGCGGGTGCTGGACCGCCCGACCCAGAGCTACCGCTATACCCCGAAGATCGGGTGAGCCGCTCAAGATTTAGGGAACAAGGAACCGCGGTCGCCAGTCGACCCTGGGAGGAGCCCGGCCCTTCCGGGCGACCCTGGCGCTTCCTAGGGCAAGTCCCTGAAGCCTGGGGAGGTCTGGATATCCGGGAGGAGATGCAATAAAATTGCCATAAGGGCGGAACATCGCGGATCTCCGACCATTGGGAATGGCTGGGGCCGCCCGACGAGGGGCATGCTCGTTCCACCCAACAGCAGCGAGAGGCGGAATGACCGCTGAAAGACCAAGGGTCGTGATCGTCGGGGCGGGCTTCGGAGGGCTGACGGCCGCTCAAACCCTGGCGCGGGCGCCAGTCGACGTGACGATCATCGACCGTCACAACTACCACTACTTCCAACCTCTTCTCTACCAAGTCGCCACGGCGGCCCTGTCGCCGGCCGACATCGCCTGGCCGATCCGCGGTATCCTCAGGCGGCAGAAGAACACGACGGTCCTCCTGGCGAATGTCACCGGCATCGATGGAGACGCGCGCAACGTCCGCGCGGGCCCGGTGGACGTCCCTTACGACTTTCTCATCCTCGCGACGGGCGCGACCCATTCCTATTTCGGACACCCGGAATGGGCCTCTGCCGCTCCAGGGCTGAAGCAGATCGAGGATGCGACGTCCATCCGCCGGAAGATCCTTCTCGCCTTCGAACACGCCGAGCTGACGAACGACCCTGACGAACAGCGCCGCCTTCTGACATTCGTGGTCGTGGGCGGCGGCCCCACCGGCGTCGAGATGGCCGGCGCCATCGCGGAGGTGGCTCATCATGCCCTTCCGGCCGAATTCCGGCGGATCGACCCGCATGCCGCCCGGGTGATCCTGATCGAGGCGGGGCCTCGCCTGCTGCCGGCCTTTCCGGAGGATCTTTCAACCTATGCCCATCGAGCCCTGGAGCGGATGGGCGTGGAGGTCAGGACGCTCGCGCGGGTCACGAACTGCGATGAGGCCGGGGTCGACCTGGAGGAGGCACGGATCGAGGCCGGAACGGTCATATGGGCCGCCGGCGTCGTTGCTTCTCCGGCCGGCGCATGGCTCGGGGTGGACCAGGATCGCGCCGGACGGGTCAGGGTCGAGCCGGATCTGACGGTTCCGGAGAGGCCGGAGATCTTCGTCATCGGCGACACCGCCGCGGTGACCGATGCGGCCGGCAAGCCGGTGCCGGGGATCGCGCCGGCAGCCAAGCAGATGGGTCGCTATGTGGCCGAGGTGATCGCCGCGCGGGTCGGGAGCAGACCCTTGCCGGGACCGTTCCGGTACCACCATCAAGGCGACCTTGCCACGATCGGGCGCAAGGCCGCCGTGGTGAAGCTCAGGTCGGTTCATCTCACGGGCTTCATCGGCTGGCTGTTCTGGGGCTTCGCGCACGTCTACTTCCTGATCGGCCTGCGTAACCGTGCCGTCGTGGCGTTCAGCTGGTTGTGGAACTACCTGACCTATCAGCGCGGGGCGCGCCTGATCACCGACGGTCCGGCCATGCAGAGGATGGCCCGGGATGAGAAGGCTCAGGCCCGACCCGAAACTGCCGAGATGCACGCCCGATCCGGTCGGGATCAGGCGCGTTCAGGCGCAACGGACTGGCGATAGGTTCACGGAGGACCCGCAGCATCCGGCTCCGTTGCGCCTGGGCCGCCCTCAATCGTCCGCGCGCATCTTGAAGAGATCCGAATATTGCCGCGGCTGCGAGCGCAGGTACTGGCTCGGGGCCCGGACCGCAGCGCCGAAATGCGCAGCCGCGTGCCAGGGCCAGCGAGGATCGTAGAGGATCGCGCGGGCAAGGGCGATCAGATCGGCGTCCCCGGCGACGAGGATGGATTCCGCCTGCACGAAATCCGTGATGAGACCGACCGCGATGACCGGCATGCCGACCGGTTTCACGGCGCGGGCCAGCGGCACCTGATAGCCCGGTCCTACGGGGATCTTTTGTGCCGGCGTCAGACCTCCGCTCGAGACATGGATCGCACTGCAGCCGCGCGACTCGAGGGCCTTTGCGAATTCCACCGTCTCATCGATGGTCCAGCCGCCTGGCGCCCAGTCCGTGCCCGATACCCGCACCGTCACCGGGCGCCCTGCCGGGAACACGGCCCGAACCGCATCGAACACCTCGAGCGGAAAGCGCATCCGGTTTTCGAGCGATCCGCCATAGCTGTCGTCCCGCTGGTTGGACAGCGGCGACAGAAACTGGTGGAGCAGATAGCCGTGAGCCGCATGAAGCTGAACGGCGTCAAGGCCGAGCCTCGCAGCCCGGACGGCCGCCTCGGCGAAGGCGTTCCGCACCCGCGCAAGACCATCCCGGTCCAGAGCCGCCGGAGAAGCCTCGCCGCTCTCCTGCGGGATTGCGGAGGGCGCCTCCGTCTGCCAGCCATGGGCATGATCGGGGGCGATCTGCCGCCCCCCCTTCCAGGGCACTTCCGTCGAGGCCTTTCGCCCGGCATGGCCGAGCTGGATCGCGACCGGCATGTCGGACCAGCGCCGGATCCCATCCAGAACGCGGCCCATGGCGGCCTCGCACGCGTCCGAATAGAGGCCAACATCCCCGTAGGTGATCCGGCCTTCCGGCGTGACTGCCGTCGCCTCGATGGTGAGCAGCGCCGCGCCGGAGAGAGCAAGCTGACCCAGGTGGATCATGTGCCAATCGTTCATGCAGCCATCCTCGGCCGAGTACTGGCACATGGGAGCGATGACGATGCGGTTGGCGAGTTCCAGATCCCCGACCCGGAAGGGTGTGAAGAGTTTCGCGTGCGACATGGGTTGCCTCGTCGATGGCGGATGTTTCAGGCTTGTGTGGCGTTCAGTGGCATTGAAACGCGTCCGCAGCCGGAAAGGTCTGTCAGGCCACGGTGCCTTTGTGACCGATCCGACACCTCTTTTGCTGGGCGCGCCCATTCGGATTATCATGACTTGCTCTTCGGTGAGTCGTCTTCAAGCCCAAGCTTGGTCATGGCAGCCCTCCATTTTTCGTCGGGCTGCCCGCTGCTGATCCGGATCTCGTGATGGTCTGAACAAGAACGGCCGCTCCAGAGCAAACGCCTCGCGAAATCGTATTCTCCCTCTGGGATCGACAGGTCTGCGTACCGGCCACAGCAGCAGCCGATGAGGAACGACTAAGCCGAAGTCGCGCTGGGCCGGACATCTGCCGGGCCACGACACCTAATCAGGCAGAACAGCCAACGTGGAGGAAGCCATGGCGGACGGAATCTGTGACATCTGTGGTGTCCGGCCTGCGACCGTTCGAGCGCAGGTGGTCAGCAACGGCCAGCGCCAGACCATGGAGCTCTGTGACGTCGATTACCGGCGGCTGGCGCGGCAGCAGCGGCCGAGTTCGCCGCTGGAGTCCCTCTTCGGCGGGCGCGGCAGCCTGTTCGACGACTTCTTCGGTGGCGACGTTTTCGGCGAGAGCCCGCGCGGCAGCGCAGGAAGGCCTGCCGATGAGCCCTCCGACACGGGGGACGGCGGCACGCCCATTCCGGTCCGGTCCGGGCGGGGTCGCGCCCGCGGACGGGGGTCTGCCGCCGGCGTCGCCGAGCGTCTGAGCGAGCATGCCGAGGAGATCCTGCAGGCGGCCGCACGACGGGCCGGCGATTTCGGCCGGCGGGAAGTCGACACCGAGCATCTGCTCCTCGCCCTCACCGAGAGCGATGTCGTGCGCACCATCCTCGACCAGTTCAAGGTCTCCCTCGATGACCTGCGCAACCAGATCGTCGCGGAAAGCCCGCGGGGCGATTTCAACCCGGAGGAAGGCGGCGAGATCGGGGTTTCGCCCCGGGTCAAGAGCGCCCTCTCCCGGGCCTTCTCGGCTTCCAGTGAGTTCGGCCATTCCTATGTCGGGCCGGAGCACCTGCTCATCGGCTTGGCCGAGGAGGGAGAAGGCATCGGGCCCGATGTTCTGAACCGCTACGGCCTCACCCCGCAGGCCATCCGCCAGCAGGTCACCAAGGTGGTCGGGCGCGGCGCCGAGGAAGGGCGGGTCGACACCCCCACCAACACGCCCAACCTCGACAAGTACTCCCGCGATCTCACCAAGCTCGCCCGCGACGGCAAGCTCGATCCGGTGATCGGCCGCGCCAGGGAGATCGAGACCACCATCGAGGTGCTGGCCCGGCGCAAGAAGAACAACCCGGTCCTCATCGGCGAGCCGGGCGTCGGCAAGACGGCCATCGTCGAGGGGCTTGCTCAGCGCATCGTTGCCGGCGAGGTGCCCGAGAGCCTGCGCGACAAGCGCCTCGTGGAGCTGTCGATCAACTCGATGGTGGCCGGCTCGAAATACCGGGGCGAGTTCGAGGAGCGCGTCCAGCAGATCCTCAAGGAGGTCACCGAGCGCGAGGACGAGCTTGTTCTGTTCATCGACGAGATCCACACCATCGTGGGGGCCGGCCAAGGCGGCGGCGAAGGCGGTCTCGACATCGCCAACGTGTTCAAGCCGGCGCTCGCGCGCGGCGAGCTCAACCTGATCGGCGCCACCACACTCAACGAATACCAGAAGCACATCGAGAAGGACGCCGCCCTGGAGCGTCGCTTCCAGCCGGTCTTCGTGCCCGAGCCGAGTGTGGCCCAGACCATCATGATCCTGCGCGGCCTGCGCGACACCCTCGAGGCGCACCACAAGGTCACCATCACGGACGAGGCCGTGATCGCGGCCGCCGAACTCTCCGACCGCTATATCACCGGGCGCTTCCTGCCGGACAAGGCCATCGACCTCGTCGACCAGGCGGCCGCCCGGGTGAAGATCTCGGCCACCGCCAAGCCCGTGGACGTGCAGGAAATGGAAGCCGAGGTGCGCCAGCTCAAGCGCGAGCAGGATTACGCCTCCTCCCGCAAGCACTTCGACCGCGCCTCGGACATCCAGGCCCGGCACGATGCCCGCAGCAAGGAGCTCCAGGACGCGACCGAACGCTGGCGGCGGGAACGCGGCTCGGCCTCGACGGAGGTGCGCACCGAGGATATCGCCCAGGTGGTGTCCAAGCTCACGGGTGTTCCGGTCAACGAGCTGACGACCGAGGAGCGTCAGCGCCTCGTGAAGATGGAAGAGCGCCTGCACCAGCGCGTGATCGGCCAGGAGGAGGCGGTCAGGGCGGTCAGCGATGCCGTGCGCCTGGCGCGGGCCGGCCTGCGGGAGGGGCGCCGCCCCATCGCGACCTTCCTGTTCCTCGGCCCCACCGGCGTCGGCAAGACCGAACTGGCCAAGGCTCTCGCCGAGACCGTCTTCGGCGAGGAGGACGCGATGATCCGGCTCGACATGTCGGAATACATGGAGCGCCACGCGGTCGCCAGGCTCATCGGCGCGCCGCCCGGCTATGTCGGCTACGAGGAGGGCGGGCAGCTGACCGAGCGCGTGCGGCGCCGGCCCTATTCGGTGGTTCTTCTCGACGAAATCGAGAAGGCGCATCCGGACGTCTACAACGTGCTGCTGCAGGTGTTCGACGATGGCCGGCTGACCGACGGCAAGGGACGGGTCGTGGACTTCACCAACACGATCCTGATCGCCACGTCGAACCTGGGCTCCGACATCATCCAGCGCCACCTCAACCTGCGCGGCACGGCCGAGGACGATCAGGCCCGTCTGAAGCGCGAGCTGATGGACGTGCTGCGCGGCCACTTCCGACCGGAGTTCATCAACCGCATCGACGAGATCATCGTGTTCCATGCCCTGGCGCGGGGCGAGATCCGCTCCATCGTCGAGCTTCAGCTGGAGCGCGTCAGGCGGACCGCCCATGGCCAAGGCGTCGATCTTGAGATCGACGCCAGCCTTGTCGACCACCTGGCGGCCGCCGGCTTCCGGCCGGAGTTCGGCGCGCGCGAGCTGCGGCGCCTCATCCGCTCCGAGCTGGAGACCCAGCTGGCCCGGGCGATGCTGGCGGACGAGGTCCATGAAGGCGACCGGGTGACCGCGCGCTGGGACGGCGACCAGCAGAGGGTCGTGCTCGAGCCTCAGCCCAAGGCAGAGGGTGCGACAAAGGTCACGGGCGCGACCGATGACCACCACAATGCGGTCGAGATGGAGCGGGACGCTCAGACGGGATCCGGGAACAAGGGACACTCGGCCGCTGAATGAACCCGGCAGCTGGCCTCAATCCTCGCGGAACGCGCGATTGAAGCTGTCCATCACGGGGCGCAGCATGTAGCCGGCCGCGGTGAACTTGCCGGTCTTGATCAGAACCTCGACGGGCATGCCGGCCATGACCTCGACACCGGGCAAGGATGAGAGCGAATGCTCGTCGAGACGGATGCGCGCCGTGTAGAACGAGCGCTGCGTGGTTTTGTCGGTCATGCGGTCGGCCGACACATAGGTGAGCGTTCCTTCCACAGGAGGAACGCGGCGGTGCTTGTAGGGCATGAGCCGCACCTGCGCCGGCAATCCGGGATGGACGACGTCGATGTCGTCGGGTCTCACCTGGGCGGTGATGATGAGGCGATCATGCTTCGGCACGAGGTCGAGCAATGGCTGCCCCTCCCCTACGACGCCGCCGGGCGTCCGGATCCGGAGATCGGTGACGACCCCATCCTCGGGGGCGCGCACCTGGGTGCGGGCGAGGACGTCCCGAGCGGCCTCGGCCCGTTCGGACAGCTGGTAGAGGAGCGCCTGCACCTCGCGCAGGCTCTGAGCGATCTCGGCCTCCCGATCGCTGCGCAGCTTGAGGATCTGAGCGTTGGCTTCGCCCACGCCCTGTTCGGCACGTGCCATTTCCTCCTGCGCCTGGCCCTGGCGCCCGTCGATCTCGGCCTGCTCGCGCTCGAGGGCCAGCTTGCGCGGCTGCGCGATGATCCCTCTGGCGACCAGGGGCGCAATGGATTCCATTTCCTTCTTGATGATCTCCGCACGTTTGGCCGCCGCGCTCACCTGATATCGCAGGCCCAGCATCTGGCGCGAGATCTGCTGCTGCCGCTGGATCAGCACAGCGAGCTGCGACTGATAGAGCTGGCGACGGCTGTTGAAGATTCGCTGCTGTCCGGCGAGCATCTCGGCGAGCGCCGCGTCCGTCTCCGCCGCCTGGCGCAGGGGCAGCGGGAACTGAATCGTGTCGGTCCCGTCACGCTCGGCGAGCAGCCGCGCCTCCCGGGCCTGCGCCTCGCGCAGCTGTCCCTGGAGGGCCTCCGCGCTGGATCTGGCCCGCGTATCGTCGAGCTGGATCAGCGGCTGGCCGGTCGTCACGGCATCACCGTCCTTCACCAGGATCCTGGCGACGATGCCGCCTTCCAGGTGCTGCACCGTCTTGCGGCTCGTTTCGGCCTCGACCGAACCGACCGCGATGGCGGCGCTTTCGAGCGGCGCCGTGACCGACCAGATGCCGAAGCCGCCGATGAACACGACCACGAGCCCGAAGGCGACGGCCGTCAGCCACCGGATCCGGTGGAACGGAGTGGGGGGCGGCGGGGGCAGGACATCCGAGAGGTCGATGACGGGAGATGTTCTGGCCATCACGCGGCTCCCTTGCCGGCCTGCTGACCCGGTGCGGCGATCATCGGCCCTTCGTTAACCTTCGGCATGCGCGCTTCAGGCTTCGCCCTCGCCTGCTGGGCGACCCTGATGGCCGTCCGCCCCTGGGCGATTTTCTCGGCGATCTCGCGGCGCTCGCCGTAGGCGTTGACCAAGCCGTTGTCGAGCACGAGCACGTTGTCGGCGACCGACAGAATGCCGAGGCGCTGGGCGATGACGATGATCGTTGCACCGCGAGACTTCATCTCGTCGATGGCCCGACGGAGCGCCTCCTCGCCTTCCGGGTCGAGGCTGGCATTCGGCTCGTCGAGAACGATCAGACGGGGGTCGCCGAAAAACGCACGCGCAAGCCCCAGCTTCTGGCGCTGACCGCCGGAGAGCCGCGCTCCGCCCTCGCCGATATGGGTGTCGTATCCCTTGGGCAGCCGCATGACGGTGTCGTGAAGATCCACCAACCGCGCAGCCGCAATCACATCCGTGGAACTCGCCTCGGACAGGCGGGAGATGTTCTCCGCAACGGTCCCGGCGAAGAGCTCGACGTCCTGGGGCAGATAGCCGAAGTAGCGATGTCCCCCGGAGGCCATCCACACCCCGACGTCGGCCCCGTCGAGGCGCACATGCCCGGTGGTCGGCGGCACGGTGCCGGCGATCAGGCGACCGAGGGTCGATTTCCCGGCCCCTGAGGGCCCGACGACACCGAGCACCTTGCCGGCACAGACCATCATCGAGAGGCGGCGCACGACAGGCTCGGTCGATCCAGGCGGCACATAGGTGAGCTGCTCGACTTCCAGGAGGCCGCTGGGCGGGGGCAGCTCCATACCCTTCACGGGCGGCGGCGCGGCCTGCATGATGCGCCGGATACGGTCGTAGGCGAGCCGCACGTTGGTGACGGCCTTCCAGGTGCCGATCGCTCCCTCGACAGGGCCGAGGGAGCGGCCGAGCAGGATCGAGGCGGCGAAGATCGCCGCCGGGCTGACATCGTGCCGGATCACCAGGAACGAGGCTGCCGCCATCACCAGCACCTGCGCGAGGAAGCGCACGAAGCGGGCCAGTGCCTGGATGGCCGAGGCCCGCGATCCCGCCGAGAGTTGGGCGGCCTTGGCATGCGCCTGTTCATCGGACAGGATCCGCGCCACGCCGGGCAGCATGCCCATGGCGGTGATCGCCTCCACATTGCGCATCAGCGACTCGAAGCGGTGCTGGCTTTCGGATGAGGCCGCGGAGGCCCGCGCGAAGGGAGCCCGGGTTACGGTCTCGTTGAGCCATGCGAAGCCGAACAGGATGAGGGAAGCCACGATCCCGATGGCGCCCAGCAGCGGGTGCACGAGGGTCATGGCGAGCAGAAAGATCGGCGTCCACGGGAGGTCGAACAGCGCCGTGCACGCCGATCCACCGAAGAACTGGCGCAGGGTGCCGAGATCGCGCCAGGCCTGTGCGGCTCCTGCCGGATCGGCTCGCAGCGCGGCCTGCACGGCCGCGGTGAGCACGGGAGCCTGCAGGCGCTCCTCGAGCCAGCCACCGATGCGGGCGAGCATCTCGCGGCGCAGGGCCTCGATGACCGCATGGAGCGCCAGCGCGAAGATGACGATGAGGGTAAGCATGAAGAGCGTGTCGAGGCTCTGGCTCGACAAGACGTGGTCGTAGACCTGCAGCAGGTAGAGCGGCATGGTCAGGGCGAGCAGATTGACGAAGAAGCTCAAGCCCGCAACGAGGGCCAGCGAGTAACGGCAAAGCCGGAAGGCGTGCTCCACCTCTGTCTGATGGCGGGCCTTCATCCAGTTCAGGGCCATACGCGATCTCCGGGCACGTCATAGGAATTGGGCGAGCGCTTGTACGGCGGGAGCAGGGTACGAGCGCCAATCCGGGACCGCAGGTTCGCTGCGGTCCCGGATGGCCGTGGCCGGCACTTCAGACGGTGAAGCCGAAGTCGAAGTCGCCGAAGTCGAACGTGAAGGCCAGGCTGGCATCCTGCGTGGCATCCATCGTCTGGTCGAGATCGACCGTCACCGCCTGGTCCTGGGTGGAGGTGGCGTCGGAGTCGTTGTTCTGGCCGAAGTCGAAGTCGCCGATATCCTGATCGGAGGCCGCGGTTCCGCCACCGCCCTGCTCCACGCTGGCCCCGGCATTGCCGCTGGCGGTGGAGTCGATGTCGGACATGACGTCGTTGTCGGAGTGCGCCCCGGCATTTCCGCCGGCCGTGCCGCCATCGGCGCTCGCATTGCCGCCGGCCGCATAGCCGCCGACTGTGTTGCCGCCGGCCGTGTCACCGCCCGTGGCCGCACCGGAAGCGGAGTCGCCACCGGTCGTGTCGCCGTTCGTCGCTGTGCCGGCACCGCCGGCGCCGCCCGTGGCAGCGCCACCCGTACCGTCGCCACCCGTGGCGGCGCCGGTGGTTGCTCCACCGCTGGTGCCGTCACCGCCGGCGGAGTCGCCGCTGGTGCCGTCGCCACCATAGCCCGCACCGCCGGTGCCTGTGCCCGAGGTGCCGTCGCCGCTGGCGCTGGTGCCGGAGCCGCCATCGCCACCATAGCCACCTTCACCATAGCCGCCTTCACCGTAGCCGCCGGTTCCAGCACCACCGTAGCCGCCAGATCCAGCGCCACCGGCTCCGCCTGTGCCGTCACCGCCCTCGCCGTAGCCGCCTGTTCCATCTCCCCCGGCGCCACCAGCGCCACCGGTCGCCGCGGAGGCGCCCGTCGTCACGTCGCCGGAGTACCCGTCGCCGCCGGGGCCGTTGCCGCCCGATGCATCGCCGCTGTACGAGTCGCCACCCTCGGCATAGCCGGTGGATGCGTCGCCGGAATAGATCGGTCCGCTCGTGCCGTCGCCACCTGTCGCGGCGCCGCCTGCACCGCCGGCCGCGCCCGCAGTGCTCCCGTATGTATCGCCGGACGCAGAATCGCCGCTGTAGGTCGGTCCGCCGTAAGTGTCTCCACCCGTGGCCGCCCCGCCGGTTGGATCGCCCGCCGTCGCGGTGCCGCCATAGGCGTCGTTATCGGTGGTGGCGGTCGAATCACCGCCGGAGCTTACGGTCGAGTCGACGTCAGAGTCGTTGTCCGTGCTGACATCCGTGTCAGCCGTGTTGTTGGCGCTGGCATCATTGTAGGCCAGCTGCACCGGGGTGTAATCGACCGCGCCGTCGTTGTCGTTGTCTTGCTCGATGTCCGAGGTCTGACTGGTATCCGTGTCGGTGTGCTGCCTCTGCAGTTGATCGAGGGTGTTGTTCAACTCGACGTCGAGATCGAAATCGAACCCGAATCCGCTGAGCAGGTCTGATAGGTCTGCCATTCTCGCGCTCCTCACGTGGTTGCCGCCGCCTCGTGGAGTTGCAAGGCGGTTTGGCAGAGAGTCCTGCATGCGCGGCATGAGAGAAAGTTGCCGATTTGCATGCCGCAGAATGGGTGAGGAGAAGGACCCGGTCGCCCATTCGGGTGACGCGCCTTCTTTCACATGCAGTGGAGCACCTGCCGGATCAGCCGAACCGGTAGGTCATTTCATGAGGTACCCCTTAAGGGACATCTGCGTCTCGGATCGGCTAAGACGATGATTCACCTGCGCAAAACATCGCTTTCAGCACTCCATTGAGGCGGACCGTCGGACGTACTGCTAATTTGTCTCCGGTCCCATGCCGGTCAATTGATCCGTGTGAATGCCGAACCAGTTGGATGATGGGAAAGCTTCCTTTCTCATCATGCCGGGGAGGCGCCTGTGACAATTGACCTATTCACGGCGGCCTTGGGGTTGTCCGGCCTGAGAGAGTGCGAGCAATAGTCTCGGCTGACGCTTCAAGGCATCATCAAATTGAAGCCGAGCCTGGCAGTTCGATTACTAGAAACTGGCATGAAAAACGGTTAAAATAGGCGCGTGATTATTGTAGAACAGCCAGTGCGCGCCGTTTGCGTCTTGAGCGTCAGGTGCCGAGTTCCGCCGTTTGGACGATCAATGGCAGGATAGCCCTGTGAATAGTGCCTGCTTGGCCTTAGCGCCCCATCGTTGCGTAATATCAGTCGCCTTAGGGAACGCAAAAATTCTTGGGAACGCATTCAATGAGATTCGCCTCACATGAAGGAGGGTTGTGATGCATTTTTCGTATGCAGCGCCCGATGGTGACCCGAATGGTATGAGGCAGGAGGCTCTCGTCATCATCGATGATGAGCCGTTCTCGCAGGAATGTCTCGTCCACGCGATCGGCAGTGCGTTCCCACGCACCCCCGTCGTAGGATTTTCCTCGGTCAAAGAATTTTCTCATGCTGGCGAGTTGGCAGTCGGCTTGGTGCTGCTGAGGTCTCAGCAGCATTCACTCTCGGGAAGCCAGCTGAACGATGAAACCAGAGACATCCTCCAGAACCGTCCGGACGTGCCGATCGTCATCCTCTCCATGTACATGAGGACGAAGGATGTCCGGGACGCGATTGCCATGGGTGTACGCGGCATCATCCCGATGACCACTTCTTTCAAGGTCGCGGTCGCGGCCCTGCAGCTCGTGATGGTCGGAGGAACTTACTTCCCTCGCTTCGCGAACGGAGACTTGCCTGTCGCCGCCGAAACCAAGGATGGGCACGGACTCCATCCGGAGGTGCCTACACGACTTGTCCTGCCGCATGCCGGTGAACGAAACTATTTCGAGATCGTGGAGCAACCCGGAGACGTGATCAAGACGGAGGCGAACGGGTCGGGGGTCATCTTCACGGCGCGGGAGCTGGACGTCCTGGAGGCTCTTCAGAAGGGATGGTCCAACAAATGGATTGCCCATTCGCTCAACATCTCTGAGAACACCATCAAAGTGCACATCCAGCGTATCATGCGAAAGCTGCACGCCACCAACAGGACGGAGGCGGTCATCCGGCACCGTCAGCTCAATGGCTTGAGCTGAGGCCCGTAATCCGATTTGGTGTCGTCCGTTCGAATGAGGCCGAGCCGGCCCGCTCTGCGTCCGAGCACCGGCCGAGCGATGTCCGATCGTCCAGGCAGGCGGGCCAAGGCGCCTGAATGGGTGACTGGCGCAGCGGGATACCGGGGCTCTACACTGTGTCTTCCTGAGTGGCCGCGCGAGGTCGATTCTGATGCTGCCTCCCGACAAGGGAACCCGAAACCTGCTCCCGCTCCTGGCTGACAAGCAGGACGGAATCGTTCAGGTGGCCGAGGACGAGGGCAGCCCGGTCCGTCCGGTCTCGGATCCTGGGCCGTCGGCTCCCCATTCGTCCAATCCGACCAGCGATCCGGCGCCGGCCCGCGCCGATCCCGCCCATCAGCCCGCCACGTCGCCCTTTGGAACGGACCCGGCTCCGGCGGCACACGATCCGGCCTCTCACGCGGTCTCGTCCTCGGGACCGAAGGGTTCGACGGATGCCATCGGCGGGCACATCCGGGACGGCATGCATATCGACGACAACGGCACCGGGTCGGGCCAATCTTCAGTCTTAGGGTCGTCCTTCGGCTCTCCCGCAGCAGCTCCTCATGCCGCGGGGAGCGTCCCGAGCGGCGCCTCCCATCGCATGCCGGGCGAGGCCGCAACCGACGAGGGGCAGAAGGATCCAGGGCATGCCCTGGAAGGCGGGGGCGTGCATGCGCCGTTGTCGGAGGCCGCAGCAGCACCTGCAACGCTCCCGGGAGCCGGTCTCCCATCGGATCCGTCGGTTCCGGCCGGCATCCCGATCGCCGTTCCCGACAGCGACGACATCCACATTGTCCAGACCGCCTTCGTGGATCAGGACGCGGACGTCCTGCTCAATGGCTGGATGGGTGAAAGCAAGATCCGCGTCTTCATGGACAACGACGCGGACATGACCCAGGACGCCGACGTTCGGCTCGATGTCGACGACAACAACCGTGTTTTCCTGCGCCTCGACCAATCGATGACGATCGACCAGAACACCGAGATCGACCTCGACATCTACGAGGTCAAGGGCGTTCTCTATGTGGACCTGTATCTCAAGAACGAGGTCGATATCGTCCAGGATACGGAGCTCGACCTGATGATGGACGGCTGGCACGGCAAGAGCCAGTTCGTCGTCAACAATCATCTCGATATCAGGCAGGACGTCGACGTGGACGTGGATATCGACGACGAACTCGAGGAGAAGTTCGCGATCAAGGTCGCGATCGGTGTGAAACAGGCCGTCGACGTGGACCAGGACGCCGACATCGATGTCGGCTATGCCGATGGCGCGATCGGCATCGATGTCGATGCGGTACAGACAGCGACGATCGACCAGGATACGACGCTCAGGATCGACTTTACCGTCGTCTAGAGCATCGGACGATCGGGATGGCCGGCACGAGGCGGGTGATGACCGGCCGGCCTTCCGCCTGCGCATCACGCGGACGAAAGCGGGCCACGTGCGTGACCCTCCCCCGTCATCACCCGCTCACACCACCCTCCCGTCCCACCTCCACGTCATTACCGGGCTTGTCCCGGTGATCCCGATCCGAGAGGCGCGGCGCTTCAACGGATCGGGATGGCCGGCACAAGGCCGGCCATGACGTGTGGAGGGTGTCATCACCCGCTCTCACCATCCTCCCACGTCACCACCGGATTCGATCCCAACCTGGACCCGCTTTTCACGTCCGAGGCTCCCTCTCTTGACCGGCGCATCGGAAGAGGCGGACCCAGCGGGCCACGCCAGTGACCCGGACGGCCAGGTCATCCTTTGAGATGAAGATAGGCGGAGTCGAAGTCGCCGGCGGCTTGAAGGTCCTCCCAGTCGGGAATGTGAAGCGTGCCTCCGCGCAGGACGATCAGACCCTCGCTCCTCAGATCCTGAAGCACCCGATTGACATGGACCGTGGACAGTCCCAAGGCATCGCCGAGCTCATTCTGGGTGACTGGCAGGTCGTAGCCGTGCTCGCCGGCAAGTCCGACCGCCCTGAGGCGCATCTGCAGTTCGCACAAGAGGTGGGCGATGCGCTGATAAGCCGAACGGCGCCCGATTCCGATCATCCATGCGCGAAACATCGCCGCGTCGATGAGCGTGTCACGCCACAATACGGCCCCGAGGCCGGGATGCCGCTCCAGAAGGGCACGAAGGCTCTCGTGCGGGATCAAGGCGATGCTGCTCGTGGTGAGGGCCCCGATGCTGTTGTCCATCACCTTCAAGTGGAGACTCTGCAGATCGGGGATGTCGCCCGGAATATAGAAGCCCATGATCTGACGCTTGCCGTCCGAAAGGATCTTGTACCGGCAGATGAACCCGCTCAGGACTAGGCAGCATTCCGACGTCCGGTCACCATCACGGACGATGTCGCTGTCCGCTTCGAAAATCCTGACATTCATCGGCAGGTCCAGGATGGCCCGCTTCTCCTCATCGGACAGATCCGCAATGCTGTCCAGCTTCCAGAGCAAAGGATTGAGACTGGCCTGTTTGTGCATGGCAAGGCTCATCATAGCACCTCCAGACCGTCTTTGCAGAGCGACATGGCCCAGTTCGGCGCGAGGGGCAGGTCCCTTTCGGGCACGATATGGCCGCCTCTCATTCCTTCATCGTGGCGTTTGGCTGAACATGGCTCGAAGGCAACGCTCCCTGCCGCGCCAGCTCGAGCAGAATCTCGTCCCGGTGGCCGTACCACGCCACCAGGGTCGCACGAAATGTTTGGAGCAGTTTCTCTGCTTCGCTCACGTCGTGGCCGTCCCGACGCAAGGTTTCGATCAGGACGATCTGGTCGGTCACTCGCCTTTCCCCATCGGCAATATCGCTCTCGGCCTTGGCGAGAGCCTCCTGTTCAGCTGAACGATCCAGCATGGCCACGCTCGCGTCGATCATGGGGCGTCCCCGGTACCGACGCGGCTCCCAGGGCTTAAGTTCCCCACGGTACTGGAAAAATCCGCCCCCTCATCGCCCTTCTGGAACTCACGCTTCGACCGGATGTTCACCCTTTCAGAACAACCCGAGAGCCGTCCATGAGCAATCGTGACATCATCGTGATCGGCGGATCTTCGGGAGCGACGGCCCCCCTCAAGACGATCCTGGGCGCGCTTC
Source organism: Microvirga sesbaniae (assembly GCF_025460805.1). GTDB lineage: Bacteria > Pseudomonadota > Alphaproteobacteria > Rhizobiales > Beijerinckiaceae > Microvirga > Microvirga sesbaniae. The sequence continues at coordinate 97,905 of NZ_JAMXFJ010000008.1, forward strand.
CCCCGGATCTGCCTGCGGCCGTGTTCATCGTGCTCCACATCCCGGCTCGGAGCATCGGCATCCTGTCGACGGTCGCATCGGCGGCCGGCCCTCTTCCGGTGCTTGCCGCCGCCGATGGCATGCCGATCACTCCCGGCCACGTCTACTTGGCCGTTGCGGATCATCACCTGCTCCTGACCCAGGGGCGCATCAAGCTGGGTCGGGGCCCGCGGGAGAACATGGCCCGCCCCGCCATCGATCCGCTGTTCCGCTCCGCTGCCGCCGCCTATGGCTCCCGGGTGATCGGGATCATCCTGAGCGGATTGCTCAATGACGGGGCCTCGGGTCTGGAGGCCGTGAAGCGCTGCGGCGGCGTCGCTATCGTGCAGGATCCGGCCGAGGCCGCCGCCGACGAGATGCCGAGGAGTGCCCTGGAGGCGACATCGGTCGATCTGTCGGTTCCAAGCGTCCGGATCGGCGACGTGCTCTCCGATCTCGTCCGAGAGGCCGCCGGCCCAAGCCTGCCGGTTCCGCCGGAGATCCGGCTCGAGGTCGACATCGCGGCCGGGGAACGGGTCGACAGCGAAGTCATCGGCAAGTTCGCCGATCCTTCGGCGCTCACCTGCCCCTCCTGCAGCGGGGTGCTGTCCAAGGTGCGTGGAGGCAGGCCGCTCCGGTTCCGCTGCCAGGTCGGTCACGGCTTCACGGCCGACATGGTGGCGAAGGAGCAGGAAAATGCCGTGGACGAAGCCCTGCGGGTCGCCCTGCGCATCATCGAGGAGCGGGCCGAGCTGGTCTCCCGCATGGCTGAGGATGGGCGCCGAAGCGGTCGCAAAGCGGTGGCCGATCTGTACGATGAGAGGGCTCTCGAATATCGCGGTTACGCTGATACCCTGCGCCAGGCCGTCCTCCAATCCATGACCCCCCTCGCGCCCCGCGTGGACGAAGGCGGACAGGACACCCAGGAATAGGGTGCAGCAGCATGACGGAACTTTGAGAGGTGGTGCAATCCTTTATAGTATGGCAAACCCCTCCCGGAGCTGGGAATCGTCACCGTGGCCGCTAAGAACAACAAGGCAACCTCCTCAGAATCCGCCCCGAGTGGCGAGACCGGACGACGGGGCGTTTTCTCGGTCGTTGCCGTAGGAGCATCCGGGGCCGATAGCCATTCCCTCGAACGCTTCCTGGCCGGACTGACGGTCGGCGAGGAGATCTCCGTCGTTCTCGTCTTCCAGCAACGGGAGGCCTTGAACGAAGAGCGATTCAGATCGGCGCTGTCGGAGCACGGGCTGACCCTGACCTCGACGGCTCATGGAGCCCTCGTCGAGCCCGGCAAGATCTATTGGTCGGCTCCCAACACGATCCTGACGGTCGAGGACGGTCGTTTCCAGATCCGCCCTGCGCAGGAGCCCCCGGGCGAGCGGGGCACCATCGACAGCTTCCTCATCTCGGTTGCCGAGGACCAGGAAGAAAAGGCCATCGGGGTCATCTTCTCCGGAACGGACGGAGACGGGACGCTCGGCGTCACGGCTCTCAAGGAGGCCGGCGGCCTCACGCTGGCGGAGGAAAGTCCTGAACTGGCCGGGGAAGGGATCGTCCCCAACCACAGCCCCGCGGCTCTCGTCGATTTCGTCCTGCCGCCGGAGGAACTGGCGGAGCGGGTGCAGCTTTATGCGAGCCACCTCGCGCGCTACGGCGAGGCAGCCCACCTCGAGGGGGAGGCGGCCGAGATCTCCGGCATCCTGGCCAGCATCGCCACGATCCTGCGCAACCAGACCGGCCACGACTTCCACGGCTACAAGCCGAACACGTTCCTCCGTCGCGTCCAGCGCCGCAGGCAGGTCGTCCAGGCCGAGACGACCGACGCTTACGTGGAATTTCTCCGCAGCCATCCCGAGGAAGCCCAGAGCCTCTTCAACGATCTCCTCATCGGCGTGACGCAATTCTTCAGGGATCGCAGGGAATTCGAGCTTCTGGAAACCCAGGTGATCCCCAGGCTCTTCGAGGGCAAGACCCGCAGCGACCAGATCCGGATCTGGGTCCTTGGCTGCTCTACGGGCGAAGAGGCCTACTCCATCGGCATTCTGCTGCGCGAATACATGGCAGGGCTGGACACCGTGCCGCACGTGCAAATCTTCGCAAGCGATATCGACGGCCGCGCCCTCGCGTCCGCCCGGGTGGGACGGTACACGGAAGCCATCACGAAGGACGTAAGCCCCGAACGCCTGGCCCGATGGTTCGTCAAGGAGGGCAACACTTATTGCGTGGTGAAGGAACTGCGGGAGATGTGCATCTTCTCGCAGCACAGCGTCATCAAGGACGCTCCGTTCTCGCGTCTCGACATGATCTCCTGCCGCAACCTGCTGATCTATCTCAATGCGGATCTCCAGGACCGGGTGATCCCCCTCTTCCACTTCGCGCTCAGGCCGGGGGGCTACCTGTTCCTCGGCAACTCCGAGAACATCTCTCGCCATACGAGGCTCTTCGCGCCGGTCGATCGCGGCTATCGCATCTTCCAACGCCTGGAAACGAGCGCCCGTGTCCTGCCGGACTTCCCCTTCACGGCCGTCGACCGCAAGCCCGCCGAGAGCCCGCCGCTCCTGCGGCCCCGGCGGATCGAAGGCAGCTTCGCGCGTCAGGCCGAGATGATCGCCGAGCGCTACGCTCCGGCCTATGTGGTGACGGACGAGAACTTCGACGTCATGCACTTCTCTGGGCGAACCGGGCGCTACATCGAGCCGGCCGGCGGCACGGCGACGCTCAACCTGTTGAACCTCGTTCACAGCGACCTGCGCCTGGACCTCCGGGCGGCCCTGACCAAGGCGGCGGAAGAGCACAAGACGGTCCAGATCGACGGCCTCCGGATGGGCTCGAACGGCAGGAGCCTGATCGTCGATTTGGTCGTCGAGCCTTTGCGCGATCAGCCCAATGCGGCACCGGGATTCGTCGTCGTCTTCAAGGACAGCGCCGCTCCCGTCGTGGAGGATGCCGGCCCGACGGCTGGCAGCTCCTTCCTGCGTGACGAGCATGTGCAGCGCCTCGAGACCGAACTGCGCGTGACCCGTGAAAGGCTTCAAGCCACCATCGAGGAGCTCGAAAGCACCAACGAGGAACTCAAGTCGTCGAACGAGGAATACCAGTCCCTGAACGAGGAGCTCCAATCGGCCAACGAGGAGCTTGAGACCTCGAAAGAGGAGCTGCAATCCGTCAACGAGGAGCTGACCACCGTCAACGGCGAACTCGCACATAGGGTTCAGGAACTCGGTCGCTCGAACAGCGATCTGAAGAACTTGTTGGAGAGCACGCAGATCGCAACGATCTTTCTCGACAACGACATCCGGGTGATGAACTACACACCCGCCGTGACCGAGATCTTCCACCTCGTCGAGACGGATGTCGGGCGCCCGATCGCACATATCAAGTCGCGTGTAGCCTATGACGAGCTTCAGGACGATGCCCGGCGCGTGATACGCACGCTTGGCAGCGTCGATCGCGAGATCGAGGATCCGACGACGGGCACCCGCTACATGATCCGCGTCCTGCCCTATCGCAGCGTCGATAACTATATCGGGGGCGCGGTGGTCACCTTCACGGACGTCACGCCCCTCACGAGGGCGCAGCAGGCCCTGCGCGAAAGCGAAGAGCGGTTCCGCGCCATGGCCGAGCAGGCCGAGGTGGGCATTGCCATGACGGATCGCGAGGGCCGTGTCATCTATGTCAACGATCGCTATTGCACGATCCTCGGCCTGACCCGTGAGCAGATCGTCGGCCGCACGGTTCAGGAGCTGACCCATCCGGAGGACGCGGGACGCAACGGGCCCCTGCTCGAGCGTGCGGTCTCCAGCGGCGAATCGTTCGTGCAGGACGGGCGCCACCTTCGCCCGGATGGTTCGGTCGTCTGGGTGCGGAACAACGTCAGCGCTCGACGTGACGCCGCAGGACAGGTGGTGGGTGGCCTGACCGTGGCGATCGACCTCACCGAGCGGGTCCGTGCAGAGGAGGCCCTGCGGGCGAGTGAGAAGCATACCAAGCTCCTGCTCGCCGAACTGCAGCACCGCGTCCGCAACACCCTGGCGGTCGTGCGATCGATCACACGGCGAACGGCCGCGAACAGCGAGACGGTCGATGACTACGCCATGCATCTCGAAGGGCGTATCGAAGCCTTCGCCCGCACGCAGACCATGGCGACACGGACGGCCGATGCCGGAATCAATCTCGAAGAGCTGGTCAGGGACGAGCTGCTCGCCCATGCGGTCCGGGACGACGAGAAGGCCCATGTGGACGGACCGCCCGTCCGGCTCCAGACGCCCGTGGCGGAAAAGCTGGGAATGGCGATCCACGAGCTCGCCACGAATGCGGTCAAATACGGGGCTCTCTCAGAGGCCGATGGTCATATCGACATCACCTGGCGCATCGAAGCCGTCGACGGCAGCCGCAAGCTGAGGCTGGAATGGCGGGAGAGCGGTGTTCGCGTGGCAGCCTCGGCCCCGCGCCGGCGCGGCTTCGGCACCGAGCTGATCGAGCGCACGCTCCCCTACGAGGTCGATGCGACGACGGAGCTTGAATTCACGCCGGGCGGCGTGCGCTGCGTGATCGAGTTTCCGCTCAACCAGCGGACAGCCATCATGGATGCCCCATCCTCATCGCACGGGCGCCCCGAGGACGATCAGACCGATGCCTCGCACCAACCCTCTTGAAGATTAGGCTTGACCTGACGGGCTCGCGTGTTCTCCATTTGGCCGCAAGTCGAGCCGCCAGCCTAAGGGATCTGCATTGGACTGGGACAAGATCAGACTGTTCTACGAAGTCGTCAGCGCCGGGAATTTCACCCGTGCCGGCGAGAAGCTCGGTGTCAACCAGTCGTCGATCAGCCGGCAGATCAGCGCTCTCGAGCATGAGCTGAAGGTCCCGCTCTTTCACCGTCACCCCCGTGGCCTCGTCCTGACGGAGCATGGCGACGTGCTCTTCCGGGCCGCCCAGGACATCCGCGTCCGCCTGGACGAAACGCGCCAGCGCCTGACCGAGACGAGCGAGCGTCCGGCAGGGGAGCTCAAGGTGACGGCGACCGTCGGCATCGGCGGCATCTGGCTCGCGCGGCGCATTGCGGAATTCCTCGATCTCTACCCGGAGGTGCATATCCAGCTCATTCTCACCAACGATGAACTCGATCTTGCGATGCGGGAGGCGGATATCGCGATCCGCCTGCGCCTGCCGGCTCAGCCCGATCTGATCCAGCGCCGCCTCTTCACCATCCAGTATCACGCCTATGCGGCCCACACCTATATCGAGCGCTTCGGAGAGCCCGAAAGCATCGACGATCTCGACCGGCACTCCATCGTCTGCCTCGGCGGCGATCAGCCACCCTTCATCCTCAACCTGCATCGTCTGACGAGCCTGGGTCGAAACCCCAAGGACCCTCGTCCCAGCCGCTTCGTGGTCAATGACAGCCTGGCGCTCCGGCAGGCGATCGAGAACGGGGCGGGAATCGGCATGGCTCCCGATTACGCCATGAGCAACAACCCACGGGTCAAGCAGGTGCTGCGTGACGAGCAGATGCCGACCCTCGACAGCTATCTCGTCTATCCGGAGGAGATGCGCTCCGTGGCGCGTGTCCAGGTCTTCCGCGACTTTCTCGTCTCGAAGGCCCAGCGCTGGGATTTCTGAGCCGGACGTTTCAAGCGGAGGAAGGGCTCAACCTCATTTTCTCCACGATTCTTAGGCTACTTCAAACCTTTCCAGAAATTCTCAGGGGCCCATTCCCATGTCACGGTCTTTCGTTGCCGTTCTCAGCATCGCCCTCGGCCTTCCCTTTCTCATTCTCCTGGCCCTCGTCTCGTCGGCCTCAGGGGTGAGCGCGAGTGTGCTCACGAACGCGCTTGGCCTCGTGATCATGTCGGTGGTCCTGATGCTGGTCGTCTTCGAGATCAAGCGGATCGCCGATCTGCCCCCGGATGCCCATTGAGATCCGGTTCCGCAGGCCGCCCGGGGGAAACCCTGGCCCAATGAAAAGAGGATCGGGCGTTGAACGCGCGATCCTCATGTCTTCTCCTTCGAGAGGGGAATGGTCTAGAGCATCGGACGGACCCAGAGGGCCGCGTCAGCGAAAAGTGGGAACCGGTTTTCGCTGGCGCGGCCCGCCGGGTCCGTTCTGACCGATGCTCTCATTCAAGAAGAAAGCATCGGATGGATCCCAAAAGTGCAAGTCCACTTTTCACGTCCGATGCTTTAGCGCATCGGACGGACCCAGAGGGCCGCCTTTTCCGATGCTCCGGTCAAGAGAGGGAGCCTCGGACCCGATCCCAAAAGTGGTGTCCACTTTTGGGTCCAAGGCTCTAGGCTGCGGCGCGCGAGCGATCCGGATGCTCTTCCCCCACCGCGCGTTCAAGCGCCATCAAAAGAACTCCGATGTCTTCATGTAGAAGATTGATGGCATTGCGAGCGTATTCGCGGAATTCTTCCTTGATGATTTCAGCTTCGCCATCCCAAAGGAAATCTTCATGCTCGGCATCGTAAAACGCACGAGCGACCAGCTCGACCTGATAATCCATGTATGCCCCACTGCACCGTTCTGGTGATTTGTTTTCAATCTGATCCTGCGACGCCAATACGCTTTCACATCGTTGGGCGTATGGTCCGCCATCAGGACGAGATCAGGCTTACAGCCGGGCTCGACTGATCCGCAACTCGCCACAAGGGCTACCCCCTTGGGAGTAGCGAGCGAGGCGACAACCTAAGTGCATGAGGCGATTCGCGGATTTCAGCCAGAAAGAAGGAGGAGGGCTGGCGAAGAATCTCTACTCCCCCGGAACCAAGGAGCGCGGATTCTCCTGTGCAAAGTCGAGATTACCGGTCGCCCACATGGCCGCCTGAGTGCGGTTGGAGGCCTTCACCTTCCGCAGGATGGCTTTGATGTGGACCTTCACCGTGGCCTCGGCGACACCGAGTTCCCGCGCGATGACCTTGTTCGAGGCCCCCTGCGTGAGGCAGCGGAGAATCTGGGCCTCGCGGTCCGACAGCTTGTTCTGGAGCGCTGCGGGATCGTTGGCCGGTGCGGGGGCGCTGCTGTGGCTGAAACGAGCCCGTCCCTGCCGGACCTGTTCGAGGAGCATGAGCCCGATCGAGGCCGGGATATAGGTTTCTCCGAGGATCACGATCTCGAGGGCCTTGACCAGGGCATGCCGGTCCATGCTGGTCGGGCAGAACCCATCCAGCCCGGCGCGGCAGAGTTCCATGACGGTTTCCGGTTCCATCGCGTCCGCCAGAACGACCACCTTGGCGGATGGGCACCGCGCCTTCAGCTCCTCCGCGGCGGAAGCATACTCGACGATCGACCGGCTGTCGCAGATGATGAAAAGCGCGGGCTCATCGTCGGCGAAGGCTGGCAAGGTCGAGAGATCCTCATATGCCTCTCGCGAGATGGTGAAGCGCGTTCCTGAGAGGATGTGGCTGATGCCGGTGCGCAGGAGGAGATTCTGACAGATCAGGACCGTAGCGACATTCTGGAAAGGGTCCTGAGCGATGGGAAGAATCTGCTCCTTGTAGACAACATCGTGTCTCATCTTTGCTGTGCCCCCAAATAGCGTTCTGCGATGTACCATGTCGGATCGTTTCGCCGTTCACAGATGACGTGGGGCGGGTGAGCCTTTGTCGGAAGCTGGCGGATCCGGGTAGCCGATCCGCGATCGGATCAAGCGTGGCGACAACATTCCGTAGAGGGATTAGTTCCTTGAGGCCATCGTCCCGAAAGGGGTAACTCTCCGCCTGGTGGAGCAAGACGACGGAGCCGTGCTGCCCTCTGTCGATCCAATGAGGTTGCTGCATTCTCCCGGCAATCCGCTGTTCAACTGGCCGTGACGGCCGAGGAGTCGAGGTAACATTGCAGCTCCTTCGAGGCCCGACGGTCGAGCAACCGGGTTATCTGCTCCTGCGAAAGCGCCCTGGAGAACAGATGCCCTTGCATCTCGTTGCAGCCGGCCGTGTGCAAGAACCTCTTTTGGATCTCCGTTTCCACGCCTTCGGCCGTGACGGTCAGGGACATGGCATGCCCGAGCGATACGATCGCCTTGATGACGGCTGCGGCCCTGGTTCCTTGGCCCAGGCTCTGGATGAAGGAGCGATCGATCTTGATCTTGTCCACCTCGAAGCGGTGAAGATAACCCAGGCTCGAGTAGCCCGTGCCGAAATCGTCGAGAGCGATGCGGAACCCGGCATCTCTCAGGGAGCGGAGCGTGTCGGTCGACCCACATTCCTCATCCAGCAGAACGCTCTCGGTCACCTCAAGCTCGATCCGGCCTGGATCCGCTCCACATTCGCGGACAATCGAGATCACGTGATCGGCGAAGCCGGAGGATCGGAACTGAACCGGCGAAAGATTGACGGATACGAAGACATCGGGCCAGCGTCGGGAGGCAAGGCAGGCCTGACGCAAGATCCACTCGCCCAATTGGACGATCAAGCCGGTTTGCTCCGCGACCGGGATGAACTGGCTCGGCTGGATGTATCCACGCGTCGGGTGCCGCCAGCGGGCAAGAGCCTCCACGCCGACGATCGTATCCCCGCTGACTGCGATCTGCGGCTGGTAAGCAACCTCAAGCCCCTCGCCGCTTGCAAGCGCGACGCGCAGCTCTTCCTCGATGATCCGGCGCAGCGTGACGGTCTCATCCATCTCGGGCGTGAAGACCCGGTAACAGCTTCGCCCCTCGGCCTTGGCGCGGTAGAGAGCGATATCGGCCTTTCGCAGGAGTTCGCTGCGATCGGTTCCGGCGTCGGGAGCGAGAACGAGGCCGATGCTCGTCCCGACGAAGATCTGGTTGCCCATGATGTCATAGTGCTCATGAGACAGCGCAAGGATCCGCTCGCACAGCGTCTCCGGTCCCTCCATTCCCGGCGCACAGACCTGCACGATGGCAAACTCGTCGCCTCCCAGGCGGGTGATAGTGTCGTCCCTCCCGACCAATCTGGACAGGCGGATCGAAAACTCCCGGATGAGGCTGTCACCCGCAGGATGTCCAAGGGTGTCGTTGACATGCTTGAAGCGGTCGAGATCCAGCATCAGCACGGCGATCGTCTCGCCATCCTGCCGGCGTGCGATGGCATGGTTGAGACGGTCCTCGAACAGCGCCCGGTTGGGCAGTCCGGTCAGCACGTCATGGAAGGCCAGATGATGGGCCTGAGCCTCGCTGGCCTTCAGCTCGAGTACGGTTCTTTCCAGCGCCGACATCGATTGTCGCAGGCGCCGCACGAGGGCGCCAAGCAGGAGGAGAATGATCGTCGCCGCAACCGCCATGGCGGGCCCGACGGCTTTGAGAAGCCGGTTCCCCGGAAGCTCCGGCTTCCAGACGAAATAGCCGATGAGGTCACCGATGTCCGAGCGGATCGGCACCGATATCTCACCGGCTCTCGGATTGTCGACGACGGAAAAGCGCAATCCATCGATCAAGTTCTGCTCGGAGATGCGCTTGATGAAGTTTCCGTCGAGATATCGGATGCCGACCAGGAGGAACTCCTTGTCCTCAGGATATGCTACCGTATCCGACTCGGGGACGATCTTCATGATGCTGACCGCCGCAGGCCGACCCAGCAATTCGAGAAGATGAGCGTCGTAAACGGCCTTTCCGGTGATCAGGTGCGACGCTTCCGCATTCTCCGCCACATGCTCCCGATGCGGAGAGTCCGCCGCCCCGCGTATTCCCGCGACGAGGCTGCCGAGACTGTCCCGGACGCGCTCGAACTCGTGGTTCGAAATGCGCGTTCCATCGATCACCGCGTTGACCGGCTCGTTGCGGCCGTCGAGGATGTAGACCTCCTCCTGCCCGAATGTGCGGCTGAGCCAGACCCCGATATTCGCGTCGATCCATTTCAGATCCATCGGGCTCTTGCCGAGCTCGGTGATGGCATCGTCCCAGATGGCGACCATCTCCTGCTCTCGCGCGAGTTCCTGGACCACGGCACGGATGCTGCGGTCCATCACCCGAAGCTGGCGCTCGGCGGAGACGTCGTTGCTCTTGTCGACCGCCCAGAGAATCGACGCGGCCCCGAGGGACAGGGTCGCCGCGGCAACGAAGAGAACGGGCAGGAGGACGCTGCGGATGAAAGGCAGGCTCGCACGATGAACGGAAAGGATCGAAAGAATGCTCTTCAACACGTCGGCACCGGAGCGATCGCCGGCGTTTGCTCGACCGAAAGGTCGCGACGGGATCGCGTTGAATGAATGTCTGAGGAATGGAAACCGTCGGGTTCTCACCGACCTGGCAGGAGGGCATCATGCCTTTGAGTCGCGCGCTGTGCGGGCGATATCTCAACCTGCCACAAGTTCATGCTGGCGATAACAGCCTTCTATGGCGGCCCTACAAAGTCATTAACATGGGTTAGGTTGCAACAGGTCTCCGATTCTATAGTTAAAATCCGTGCCCGTCGGCATGCCTGGAACCCATGAGGTGCCGTCCTGTGCGTGACGACGTCGATGATCCGAACGTTCCGGCCCGAGGGATGGGTTCAGATCACTCGGGCTGCGCGTGATCTTCCAGCGCCTGGATGAGCTCCATGCACTTCTCCGCCACGATGCCGGAGACCTTCGGATCACCGTGGTAGTGGCGCATGGCGACGGCATTCGCCTGCTCGAAGAGATCCGTCAGATTTCCGGAGATGAAGGGACGGGAGCTCGGAAACTCGAAGGCCTTGGGCTCGGAGCGCGACTTCGATCGCGACGGACGCTTGGGCTCGAAAAGCGTCAAAACTTCACACCGGTCGGCAATCTTCTTGAGATCCTTGAACGCGATGATCTCGGCCATTTCCTACTCCACGCAATACATGGGGCCCTGCCTTATCCTCTTCTGACGCAGAGGTCATGGGGCTTACCCGAAAAACGAGCGGTTCATGAAAACCGTTCCCAAGAATAATCGCACACGCCGGCAATGTGACCTTTCTCTTCCGAGTTACGATCTTTGAACCCCATATCCTGCCCGACGGGTCCGAACGGCGCCGGGCCGCGTCTCCCGGCGCAGCACCGAGGGCCTCCCGCCCGAGCCGCCCGAGCGAGAATCAGCGCTCCCACGAATGACGCGGCCCTGTCGGCTGCCTCGCCCCGTCGATGCTCCAAGCACCCGGGCCGGTGAAGACGAACAGCAGGAACACGAAGCAGTACAGGATCGCAGCATCGCCGCCGTTCAGGGCCGGGTATGAGCTCTGGGGCGCATGAAACATCCAGTAGGCGACAGCCATTTCGCCGGCGAGGATGAAGGCGACGGGCCGGGTGAACCACCCGATCAGGATCAGAAAGCCTCCGGCCAGTTCCAGAACGGCGCCGATCCCGAAGAGCGAGAGGAGCGGCGGCATTCCACCCTCGGGAGGGGCCGGGAAGCCGAACAGCTTCTGCGTTCCGTGCTCCATGAAGATCAGCGCCGTGACGATCCTCAGGACGGCCAGCGCATGGGGCGACCAACGATCGAGAGTAGCGGACATGCGGATCAGACCTCCTGCTTGTGATCGGCCCTTCGAGGCGGGCCCGGGTTTCGCCGTTCGGGTTATAACGCGGTCGGGAGGGACGACCATCGGGTCTCCTCGAAGACTCCCGCGACGCAACAGAATGACGCATTCCTCACGCTAAAGTGAGACCTCCGCATCGGTCCGTGAGACGATCCAACCTTGCCGAGGGACGGATTCGTGTCAGCTTTCTCCAAACGAATGGAGGTCGGAATGGGTGTCAGGCGTCTGGGCATGGTCACGGCTTTCATGGCGGCATCGCTCTGGCTGCCGATTTCCGGCGCACGGGCGGAAACGGAGGTGGACGTCGCGCTCGTCCTGGCGGTGGATGTCTCGCGCTCCATGGATCCCGACGAGCAGGAACTCCAGCGCCAGGGCTTCATCGAGGCCTTCCGCTCACCCCAGGTCCATGACGCGATCCGCAACGGCATGCTCGGCCGGATCATCGTCACCTATTTCGAATGGTCGGGCGTCGACTACCAGAACGTCATCGTCCCGTGGACAATCATCGACAGCCCGGAGACGGCCCTGAAATTTGCCGACGGTCTGCACGACAACCCGATCGGGCGACTGCGGCGGACATCGATCTCGGGCGCGATCGATTTCGGTGCGAAGCTGCTGGAGCAGACGGGCGTCGAGCCCGTCCGGCGCGTGATCGACATTTCGGGCGATGGTCCCAACAGCAGCGGGCGGGGCGTCGCCGCGGCCCGCGACGAGGCCGTCGCGAAAGGGATCACCATCAATGGCCTTCCCATCATGCTCAAGCGCCCGAGCGGGTTCGGCGACATGGAGAACCTCGATCTCTACTACAAGGGCTGCGTCATCGGGGGCGAAGGGGCGTTCCTCGTTCCCGTTCGGGAGCGCCAGCAATTCGCCGACGCCATCCGCACCAAGATCATTCGCGAGATCGCGGCTCTTCCCGACAGCTCCCTGATCCGGACGATCCAGGCCGAGGTGCCGGCCAACTGCATGGATGGGGAGCGCGGGATGTATCGCTGGGACCGGAACTGACGGATCCGCTTCCCCGCGGCGGCCCTACTCGAGCGTGATGTTGGCGGTCCGGATGACCTTCTCCCACTTCGCACTTTCATCCCGCATGTAGGCGGCCATCTCGGCCGGAGAGCTCTGGAGCACGTCGATGCCGGCGCCGATCAGCTTGTCCCGGATCTCCGCCTTGGCCACGGCACCGCGATAGGCGTCGTTGAGCTTGGCGACGATCTCGGCCGGGGTATTGGCCGGGGCGACGAAGCCCTGCCAGGCCCAAGCCTCGAATTCCGGGTGATCGGCCGCCACCGGCGGCACGCCGGGAAGGCCGGCGAACTCCTTCGGGGAGGCGACCGCGATGGCCTGGATCGGGCCGGAGAGCTGCGAGCGCGCCGTGGCGAAGTCGATGAACATCATGTCCACCTGCCCGGCCACGAGGTCCTGCACGGCCGGGGCGGCGCCACGGTAAGGCACATGGGTGAGCTTGATCCCGGCGGCCTGCGAGAGCAGCTCCGTGGCGAGGTGGAAGGGGCTGCCCAGGCCCGGTGTCGCATAGTTGATGCGGCCGGGGTTCTTCTTCGCCTCGGCCACGAGCTCGCGGACCGATTTCACCGGCAGCTTGTTCGTGTTGACGAGGAGCACGAGGGCGAAGCGGCCGGTCAGCGAGATGGGCGTGAAATCCTTGGTGGGATCGAAGGACAGCTTCCGATACAGGGTGCGGTTGGTCGCGAAGGTCGCCGTATCGCCCAGGAGCAGCGTGTAGCCGTCGGGCTCGGCCCGCGCCGCCGATTCGGCCCCGATATTGGTGCCGGCCCCGGGCTTGTTCTCGATGACGAATTGCTGGCCGAGCTGCTCGCCCATGGCCCCGAAGGCGAGACGGGCGAAAAAGTCCGTTCCGCCGCCGGCCGCATAGGGAACGATGACCCGGACCGGCCGGGTGGGATAGGCCGATTGGGCGGAGGCGGACCAGGGCGCCACGGCCGCGACGGCCGGTGCGGCGGCCATGGTCCTGAGGATGCTGCGTCGGGTCGGATTCATGGCGTTCTCCCGGATGTGGGTCCCGTTACAGGGTTCAGGCCTCTCGCAGCAGATAGCGGACCCGAAGGCCGCGACCAATGCCGACTTAGGTTGAGGATCACCCCGCCGGGCGCCCGGTCGCGCTCGGTTTTTTGCCGCTCCGGCTGAACATGGCGGCATTCCCTGCATTCTCCCCATGAGCGACGAAAAGCCATCCATGACAGGAGACGACGCATGGGCGTGAAGAAGGAAGAAGACGATCTGGTCGATGCCGGCTCGGAATACTCGTTCCCGGCCAGTGACCCGCCATCCTATATGGGTGGCTCGGCCGTCGCCGGCCCTCCGCCGCAGAAGGAGCCGGCACGGGAGCCCGTCACCAAGGCCGTGTCCAATCCGGACGAGGTGAAGCCGGTCTGCGATGCCCCCGAGGGCACGGATCCTGCCCAGCCCGGCAATGCGCCGAAGAAGCCCTCGGGCAACAAGTCCTGATCGTCGCATCCTCCGGTCTCTGGCATGCTCCTGTTGACACGGCCTGTCAGAGACCGTGGTGGAATCCCACACTTTCATGAGGCCTTCATCTTGGCAGTGGCATATGCCTTGAGCGACCCTAAAATGGTCCTCAGATCCCGTGCCGGGATCGGCGAAGCATTCGAGACCTGGCCCTTCGAGGGCCGCTCAAGGAAGTGATCTGCACCGATGGCGACCACCCGTACCCCGACGACTCCCTATTCCGATCAGCGCCCGGGCACGTCCGGCCTGCGCAAGAAGGTCACCGTCTTCCAGCAGCCCCGGTACGTGGAGAACTTCATTCAGGCGATCTTCGACACCGTCGAGAACAAGGACGGTTCGACCCTCGTGATCGGGGGCGACGGGCGATTCTTCAACGAAACCGTGGTCGCGACCGCGATCCGCATGGCAGCGGCGAACGGCTTCGGGCGGGTTCTGGTCGGCCAGAAAGGCCTCCTGTCCACGCCGGCCGCCTCCTGCGTGATCCGCAAGCACAAGGCCATCGGCGGCCTCGTGCTCTCGGCCAGCCACAATCCGGGCGGACCCGACGGTGATTTCGGGATCAAGTTCAACATGTCCCACGGCGGGCCGGCGCCGGAATCCTTCACGGAAGCCGTGTTCAAGCGCGCCAGCGCGATCACGGAATACGCCATCGTCGAGGGGGCCGACATCGACCTCGGCCGCATCGGGTCGACCATGGTCGGCGACATGACCGTCGAGGTGATCGATCCCGTGGCCGATTATGCGGAGCTGATGGAGCAGCTCATCGACTTCGAGCGGATCGCCGAGCTGTTCCGGTCGGGCTTCCGCATGCGCTTCGACGCGTTGAGCGCCATCACGGGCCCCTATGCGAAGGCCATCCTCGAGGACCGCCTCGGAGCGCCGGCGGGAACGGTCGTCAACGGCGAGCCCAAGCCCGATTTCGGCGGCCACCATCCCGATCCGAACCCCGTCCATGCCCATGACCTCATGGAGTTGATGGACGGGCCCGACGCGCCCGATTTCGGCGCCGCCTCCGACGGCGACGGCGACCGCAACATGATCGTGGCGCCGAAGCTGTTCGTCACGCCGAGCGACAGCCTCGCCATCCTGACAAACCATGCTCATCTCGCCCCCGGCTATGCGAAGGGCCTTGCCGGGGTGGCGCGCTCCATGCCGACGAGCCGGGCCGCCGACCGGGTGGCCGCAAAGCTCGGCATCAACTGCTTCGAGACGCCCACGGGCTGGAAGTTCTTCGCCAATCTTCTGGATGCGGGCCTCATCACCCTCTGCGGCGAGGAGAGCGCCGGCACGGGCTCGAACCACATCCGCGAGAAGGACGGCCTCTGGGCCGTGCTGCTCTGGCTCAACATCCTGGCCGTCACCAAGAAGCCGGCCGATCAGATCGTGCGCGAGCATTGGGCCACATTCGGGCGCGATTACTATACGCGCCACGATTACGAGGAGCTCGAGACCGCGCCGGCCAATGCACTGATGGATGCCCTCCGGGCGAAGCTTTCCACCCTGCCCGGGCAGCGCTTCGGCGGACTCACGGTCCAATCGGCGGACGACTTCGCCTACACGGACCCGGTCGATCGATCGGTGACGCCGAAGCAGGGGATCCGGATCCTGTTCGCCGAGGATGCGCGCGCCGTGTTCCGCCTGTCGGGAACGGGCACGTCGGGCGCCACGCTCAGGGTCTATCTCGAGCGCTTCGAACCGAATGCGGAGCGGCACGACCTGGCGACCGCCGAGGTTCTGGCGCCCGTCGTCCAGGCGGCCAACGAGATCGCCGAGATCGCGAGCCGCACGGGCCGTAGCGAGCCAAGCGTCGTGACCTGACGCCGCCTAGAGCACCGGACGTGAAACGTGGACCCAGGTTTGGGATCCATTCCGATGCTCCACTCTTGGCCGGCGCATCGTTCGGGGCGGACCCAGCGGGCCACGCCAGTGACCCGAAGGGCCGCGGCGGCGACCCGGAGGGCCGCATGATGCGCTAGTAGGTTTCCCAGAGGCCCGGCGTCGCCAGTTCGAGCAGGTGGCCGTCGGGGTCGCGGAAATACACGCTGGTGCCACCACGGGACCAGGTTGTCCGGCTCTCGACCGGGATCCCGCGCTCCTGCAGCCGCGCCTCCCAGGCGCCCAGCTCATCGCCGGAAACCGCAAAGCCGACATGGAGCGGTCCCGCGCCATCATGGGCCGGGATCGTCCCGCCCGGGGTGTGCATCGGCTCGTTCGAGCCGCCGCGCAGGAACAGGAGCAACACGCTCCTGCCGCCCACGTCGAAGGCGCACATGCGGCGGTTGCCGAACAGCAGCCTCAGGCCGAGGTCAGCCTCGTAGAAGGCCCGGGCCCGCGGCAGGTCGTCCACGTAAAGCGCTGTCTCGAGAATGGCGTTCAGCTGGGGCATCTCTGGCCTCTTGAAGATCCTTGCCTGCCTGAATTATGGGCTCGCGCCCTGTTTTTCACCGCCAATCGGCTTGGAATCCCGTCCGTTCACGGCGGCGAAAAATTGGGCATGAATGCTGACCTTTTGGTCTTGAAACAGGGCGGCGCGGCGCTTAATTATTGCAATGCAACACGGCGATTGGCGTCGCAGCGTTGCTGCCCTTCTTGGGCGTTTCCTCCCTAAACTTCGGGCCGTTGGCAACAACGGCCTTTTTTCTTGCCTGACGCCCGAGGACCCTCTCACCCCGAAGCCGGAACATCGGGTGACCCCGGCGGTTTTCCCTCAGCGGAGCCCCCGGAGAGATCAATGTCCACCCGTTCAGATGTTCCACACAACGCCGACACTCCTCCGACGCGCACGGTCAAGCCGATGGATGCGCCGCCTCTGACCAAAGGCTCGACCACGGCGCAGCTGAAGGGCGACATCAACAGCGGCCGTACGGGCGACAAGAACGCGGTGTTCGATCCGGGCCTCTCCTCGCTCGGCACCGATGACGAGGCCGGCGGCACGCCGCCCACGCCGGAGCAGGTCGACCGGGCCCGTCACCAGGAATCCTCCGCCCGCTGGAAGGACGGCGCCGAGAAGGACAGCTACGCCCATCGGGATTCCCGCAAGGCCCTTTATGCCTTCGTCGGCTTCATCGGCCTGGTGCTCGTCCTGTTCGTGGGCGCCTTCTCGATCTTCTGATCGTCATCGAAGCGGCACCACGCTGTCGCGGATCACCAAGTCGGTCTCCAGGCGGATTCGCTTGGGCGATGGCCGCCCCTGCAGCAGATCGATCAGGGCCGAGGCCGCCGCCTGTCCCAGTTCCCTGCGCGGCTGATGGATCGTGGTGAGGGACGGCTCGGCCACGGCGGCAAACTCGATATCGTCGAAGCCGGCCACCGAGATGTCGTCGGGGACTTTCAGCCCGGCGGAGAAGACGGTGCGCATCAACCCGATGGCCATTTGGTCGCTGGTGCAGAACACGGCCGTCGGTCGGGTGGTTTGCGCCACCAGGATCTGCCCTGCCCTCACGCCCGCCTCGATGGTGTAGTCCCCCGGGATGACGAGGGCCGGATCGTATGGCAGGTCGGCCCGTTCCAACCCGTCCTTGAATCCCTGGAACCGCTCACGCTCGAGGATGTTGCCCGCCGGACCGCTCACATAGGCGATGCGCTTGTGGCCCAAAGCGGCCAGGTGCTGCGTCATGCGGGAGGCGGCCGCGCGATTGTCGATCTCGATCTGCGGAATATCGGCGCTCGGGATCGCCTCGCAGAGCGCCACGAGCGGGATCGACAGGCGGGCTGGACTTCCCTCCCCGTCGCGGCTCTGCCCGAACAGATGGCCGTTGAGAAGAATGGCGCCGTCGACTCGTCCCGCCGCCGTAAAGGCTGCGAAATGCGCCTCCTTCTCGGGCGAGCCGTCGAGATCGCTGATGATCATTCCATATCCGGCTTCGAAAAGCGTTTCCTCGATGCCGCGCAGGATCTTGGAGAAGAACGTGTTGGCCAGGTCCGGCAGAACGACCAGCACCATGTAGGTCTTCTGCGACCGGAGGGTGCGCGCGGCCGGGTTGGGCACGTAGCCGGTCTTGGCGATGGCTTCTTGAACCCGCGCCCGAGCCTCGAGGGAAACCCGCTCCGGCGTGGCGAGGGCCCGGCTGACCGTCGCGGTCGAGACATCGGCCAGCTTGGCGACGTCCTGAATCCGCGCTGCGCGGGCCGAAAACCCTGACTGCTCCGGTTCGTCCTTCTGCCCGATGTCGTCCATGGACCTCCCCCTACCATGGTTCTGTTTGACAGAAGCCGAGGTTTCGGTAAAGTTTCATGTAAACGATTACATAGGGACGTTGCCCCCTATGCAGTTCCAGCCCGCCCCATGTCCCGGCAGAGGACAGGCGGACAGACCAGGAGGAAATCAATGCCCGCTCACGCGCCGTCCAGCTGATCCTCGCCCGCACATGCCCCTGACGCCCGTCTTCCGAGCGGAGGCGAGCGATGCCGCTCATCCGGAGCCGTTCATGGAATCCGTTCTTCGCGCAGAGAACATCTCGAAATCCTTTGGACCGATCGAGGTCCTGAGCGGCATTTCGCTGGATCTGAAGCCCGGCGAGGTCCATGCGGTCATCGGCGAGAACGGAGCCGGCAAGTCGACGCTGATGCGCATCCTGTCAGGCCATATCGCGCCCACGAAGGGAGGCCTGCATCTGAACGGCCAGCCGATCACCTTCTCGGGGCCCGTGGATGCGGAGAGCCATGGCATCGTTCTCGTGCACCAGGAAATCCTTCTCGCGCCCGACTTGACGGTGGCGCAGAACCTCTTCCTCGGTCGCGAGATCCGGCGCTTCGGCTTCGTCGACGACAGGGCCATGCGCGAGCGGACGCGGGCGATCCTGCGTGAGCTCGGCACCGGCATCGATCCCGACCGGGAGGTCAGCCGCCTCTCCATCGCGGACCGGCAGCTGGTGCAGATCGCCCGGGCGCTGCTGGTGCCGCACAAGGTGGTCGCCTTCGACGAGCCGACCGCGGTTCTTACGCCGGTCGAGGCCGAGAGCCTGTTCGACATCATCCGGAAGCTGCGGTCCCAGGGCGTCGCCGTCCTCTACATCTCGCACCGTTTGAACGAGGTGAAGGCGGTTGCCGACCGGGTCACCGTGCTGCGCGACGGGCGCCACATCGCGACCCGCGACATCGAAGGCCTGGAGCCGCTCGAGATGGCCCGCCTCATGGTGGGCCGCGACATGTCAAAGCTCTATCCGGACAAGCCGGCAACCGCCTCCGACCAACCCCTCCTCGGCGTCCGCGACATGGTCGTTCCCGGCTATGTGGAGAATGCTTCCTTCACCCTCCATCGCGGCGAGATCCTCGGGTTCGGCGGCCTGATCGGCGCCGGCCGCACCGAACTGTTCGAAGCGCTCGTGGGGCTTCGTCCGGGCCATGGCGCGATCACCCTCGACGGCCAGAAGGTTCATTTCCGCGATGCCCGCGAGGCCATGGCGGCGGGCATCGTCTACCTGTCCGAGGACCGGAAGGGCAAAGGCCTGCTGCTCCAGCAGAATCTCCGGGTCAACCTGACCCTGGCGGCCCTCGAGAAATTCAGCCATGGGTCCTTCATCGACGGGGCCGGCGAGGAGACGGCGCTCGACCGGGCGATCAAGGACTTCGACATCCGCACCCGGCGACGCGATCTTCTCGCCGGACAGCTGTCGGGCGGCAATCAGCAGAAGCTGCTGCTCGCCAAGATGATGCTGGCGGAGCCGCGCATCGTCATCATCGACGAGCCGACCCGTGGCGTCGACATCGGCACCAAGGAGCAGATCTACCGCTTCATCGCCTCCCTGGCCGCCGAAGGCCGCGCGGTCGTCGTCATCTCGTCCGAGATGCAGGAACTGATCGGTCTGTGCCACCGCGTCGTGGTCATGCGCAACGGGCGCGTCGCGGGCGAGGTCGCCCAGGCCGATCTGTCGGAAGATTCCATCGTTTATCTCGCCACCGGCGTCCATGAGGAAAGGGCGGCGGAAATCGCCGCAGGCCACGCATGACCGAAACCGTCCTACGCTCGAGCGCCGAGAAGCGCCGGTTCACCATCGACATGCGGGCCCTCTCCCCCTTCATCGCGCTCGTGGCGCTCATCATCGCGGGCGCGCTGATCAACCCGGATTTCCTGACCGCGTCGAACCTGCTCAACGTGGTGACGCGCTCGGCCTTCATCGCCATCATCGCCGTGGGCGCGACCTTCGTGATCGCCGGCGGGGGGCTCGATCTCTCCGTCGGCTCCATGGCGGCGCTGACGGCCGGCGTCATGATCCTGACCCTGAACAACCTGGGTGGCGGAGACGTGGGCACCCTGGCGCTCGGCATGCTCGCGGCCATCGCCCTGAGCGCGGCCTGCGGACTGGCGAACGGCCTCATCGTCACCTTCGGGCGCATCGAGCCCTTCATCGTGACCCTCGGGACCATGGGCATCTATCGCTCGCTCGTGATCTGGCTCGCGGCCGGCGGCACCATCACCATGCGCAATTTCGAGCTGCGCGAACTCTACCGGCCGGTCTATTTCGACAGCATCCTCGGCGTTCCGATCCCGATCATCGCGTTCCTCGTGGTGGCCGCCATCGGCGCGCTGATCCTCTATCGCACCTCCTTCGGCCGCCACGTGGTGGCGCTCGGGTCCAACGAGGACGTGGCCCGCTATTCGGGCGTGCCGATCTGGCGGGTGCGGACGCTGACCTACATCATCCAGGGCATCTGCGTCGGCATCGCGGTGCTGGTCTACGTGCCGCGCCTCGGCTCGGCCACGCCGACCACGGGCCTTCTCTGGGAATTGCAGGCCATCACGGCCGTGGTCATCGGCGGCACCGCCCTGAAGGGCGGCATCGGCCGCATCTGGGGCACGGTGGTGGGCGCCGTGATTCTCGAGCTCGTCGCCAACATCATGGTGCTGTCGAACTTCGTCTCCGAGTTCCTCGTGGGCGCGGTTCAGGGTGCCATCATCATTATCGCCATGCTCGTGCAACGGTCAGTCCACCGCGGGCGATGAATCCGGTGCCAAGCCCACCGGACGAGGGAGAAAAGGCTTAGTCAACCCTTCAGGGAGGAATGAGATGAAAGCAACGGTACTGAAGATCGCGGTTGCGGCCGGCCTCATGGCCGGCGTCGCCACCGGGGCCATGGCCCAGCAGAAGAACGTGACGATCGGCGTCTCGATCCCGGCCGCCACCCATGGCTGGACCGGCGGCGTCGTCTACCACGCTCAGGAGACGGCCAAGCAGCTCGAGAAGGGCTATCCCGGCCTCAAGGTGATCGTGAAGACCTCGCCGGACGGCGCCTCGCAGGCGAACGCCCTCGACGATCTGACCTCGCAGAAGGTCGACGCCCTGGTGGTGCTGCCCTTCAACTCGGACGAGCTGACGAACCCCGTCCGCGAGATCAAGAAGCGCGGCACCCTCATCACGGTGGTCGACCGCGGCCTCAAGGACCCGTCGATCCAGGACATCTACGTGGCCGGAAACAACCCGGAATTCGGCCGCGTCGCCGGCAAATATTTCGTCGACAACCTGAAGCAGGGCAACGTCGTGGTCTTCCGCGGCATCCCGACCGTGATCGACGAGGAGCGCGTGACGAACTTCGAGAAGGCTCTCGAGGGTTCGGGCGTGAAGGTGATCGACAAGCAATATGCCAACTGGAACCGCGACGACGCCTTCAAGGTGATGCAGGACTTCCTGTCCAAGCACCCGAAGATCGACGCGGTCTGGGCCTCGGACGACGACATGGCGCTGGGCATCATGGAGGCGATCCGGCAGGCCAAGCGCGAGGACATCAAGTTCGTCCTCGGCGGCGCCGGCATGAAGGACATGGTCAAGAAGGTGATGGACGGCGACAAGATGATCCCGGCCGACGTATCCTATCCGCCGTCCATGATCGCCACCGCCATGGGCGTCACCGCGGCGCATTTCTACACCAACGCTCCCATGCGCGGCACCTACGTGCTCAACGCCCAGCTGATCACGAAGGACAACGCCAAGGAGCACTACTTCCCGAACTCGCCGTTCTAATCAGGCGACGTGGCTCTCGCCTCTCCCGCCCGGGAGAGGCGAGGCAACGGCAAGCCGCTCGACCGTCGCGCGGCTTGCCCTTGCCGATCCTTGCCCTTGCCGATCCTTGCCGGTTTCTGCCTTCACTCAAGCCATATCGGGAGTTCACCCATGAAGACCATGAAGGGCCCCGGCCTCTTCCTTGCGCAGTTCGCAGGTGACGAGGCTCCGTTCAACTCGCTCGACGCGATCTGCGGCTGGGCTGCGTCCCTCGGCTACAAGGGCGTTCAGATCCCCACCTTCGACCCGCGCCTGATCGACCTCCAGAAGGCGGCGGAATCGGATGCCTATTGCGACGAGATCGCCGGCATCGTGCGCTCGCACGGCATGGAGATCACCGAGCTGTCCACGCACCTTCAGGGCCAGCTCGTCGCGGTCCACCCGGCCTATGACGAGGCCTTCGACGGATTCGCGGCGCCCGAGGTGCGCGGCAACCCGAAGGCCCGGCAGGAATGGGCCGTGAACCAGATGCTGATGGCGGCGAAAGCCTCCAAGCGCCTGGGCCTGAACGCCAGTGTCACCTTCCCGGGCGCGCTCGCCTGGCCGTTCATGTATCCCTGGCCGCAGCGGCCCGCGGGTCTCGTCGAGACCGCCTTCCAGGAGCTGGGACGCCGCTGGAAGCCGATCCTCGACGCGTACGAGGACGCCGGCTGCGACGTCGCTTATGAGATTCATCCGGGCGAGGACATCCACGACGGCGCTACCTTCGAGCGCTTCGTCGATGCGGTCGGCGGGCACCGGCGCGCCTGCATCAACTACGATCCGAGCCATTTCCTGCTGCAGCAGCTCGACTACCTGGCCTTCATCGACCTCTATCACGAGCGCATCAAGGCGTTCCATGCCAAGGACGCGGAGTTCAACCCGTCGGGCCGCGTCGGCGTCTATGGCGGCTACGAGAGCTGGATCAACCGCGCCGGGCGCTTCCGCTCGCTCGGCGACGGGCAGGTCGATTTCGGCGCCATCTTCTCCAAGCTCGCGCAGTACGACTACGATTCCTGGGCCGTGCTGGAATGGGAATGCGCCCTGAAGCACCCGGAGGACGGCGCGCGGGAAGGCGCCGAGTTCATCAAGGCGCACATCATCCGCGTCACCGAGAAGGCCTTCGACGATTTCGCCGCCGGCGGGACCGACGAGGCGGCCAACCGCCGGATGCTCGGCATCGACGCCGCATAAGCGACAAGGGGGCAGACACATGACGATTGCTGGATCACCGGAACAGAAGCTCAATCGCCGCCTGCGCCTGGGCATGGTCGGCGGCGGGCGCGGCGCGTTCATCGGCGCCGTGCACCGCATCGCCGCCCGCCTCGACGACCGCTGGGAGCTGGTGGCGGGTGCGCTCTCGTCCGATCCCGAGCGGGCGAAGGCCTCCGGCGAGGACCTGCTCCTGAGGCCCGACCGCATCTATGGCGACTTCAACGAGATGGCGCGCCGCGAGCGGCGGCTGAAGGACGGCATCGACGCGGTGGCGATCGTGACGCCCAACCACGCCCACGCGGCGGCCGCGCGCGCCTTCCTGAAGGCGGGCATCCATGTGATCTGCGACAAGCCGCTCACCACCACGCGGCGCGAGGCCGATCAGCTGGCGAAGCTCGCGAAGGATTCCGGTCTGATCTTCGCGGTCACGCACAACTACACGGGCTATCCGCTCGTGCGCCAGGCCCGCGCCATGGTGCAGGCGGGCGAGCTCGGAGCCATCCGGGTCGTGCAGGTGGAATACGCGCAGGACTGGCTCGCGACCCGCATGGAGGAGACCGGCAGCAAGCAGGCGGAGTGGCGCACGGATCCGGCCCGCTCGGGTCCGGCCGGCGCCGTCGGGGACATCGGCACCCACGCCTTCAACCTCGCCGAGTTCATCGCCGGCGACGAGGTCGCCTCCCTGTCGGCGGAGCTGCACACCTTCGTGGAGGGCCGCAGGCTCGACGACAATGCCCACATGATGCTGCGCTTCGCGTCCGGCGCCAAGGGCATGCTCTGGTGCAGCCAGGTGGCGGCGGGCCTCGAGAACGGCCTGCGAATCCGCATCTACGGCGAGAAGGCCGGGCTCGAATGGCATCAGGAGAACCCGAACTATCTCACCTTCTCGCCCCTGGGCGAGCCGCCGCGGACCATCCGCCGCAACGGATACGGGGCCGACGAGGTCTCGCGCGCGGCCTCGCGCATTCCCGGCGGGCACCCGGAAGGCTATCTCGAAGGCTTCGCCCAGCTCTACACGGACGTGGCCGAGCAGATCGCGGCGCGCATCGAGAACCGCGAGCCCAACCCCTTCTCGCTTCAGGTGCCCACGGTCGAGCACGGGGTGCGCGGCGTGCGCTTCATCGAAGCGGCGGTGCGCTCCTCGCAGCGCAAGGCGGCCTGGGTCGATCTCTAGAGCTGCTTCCACTCACGTGGAATCATCTCTCTTCTTTGCCGAGCCGCATTTTCTGTCGGTGAACCGGATCCACTTCACCGAAAAATGCTCTGATCCGCTCCGCACGGGACCGGGCGCACCGGCCCCGTGCAGCTCCCTTGAAATCGACCGCGCAATCATGACCTATAGGGTGATCACGCCCAGACGCGGACGAGACGATTTTTCAAGATGGCTTCCACGCATCAGCATCATGGCCTCGAGGACCTGAACGACACCCAGAAGCGGGTGCACCGGATCCTGTGCTCCGCGCAGAATCCGCTCTCGGCCTATGAGGTGCTCGACAAGATGCGGGCGAAGGGCGCGGTGACGCCTCCGACCGTCTACCGGTCCCTGGACAAGCTGATCGAGAAGGGTCTGGCCCATCGGCTGGAGAGCCTCAACGCCTACGTGGCCTGCAAGCATCCGCACCAGGAGCACGACATGGCGGCTTTCGCCATCTGCGAGAGCTGCGGCCTGGTCCGTGAGTTCACCGACCCGCATATCAGCGAGCGCCTCTCCCATTGGGGCGACGATCACGCCTTCTGCACCAAGAAGGTCACGGTCGAGATTCGCGGCCTGTGCGAGACTTGCTCGAAGTGAGTCTCCCTTCGGGAACATCGGCCTTTTAGATACGTTACTCTGTATCTATTCACCGCGCTTCGCTCCCCGTCTGTGTTCAAATGCCAGATTCCTTTGCGGAATATGCACAGCTGCAAGCGCCACCGGTAATGATAGCACATTGTCAGATTCGCATTTTACCTATATGAATATATAGGTTCCGTAATAACAGGAGTGTGGCTCATGAGCACCAAGGCCCTCAGGAAAGAAGAAGAGGAAAACCTCCTTCGCCGTGCAGACGATCTGTGCCGCCAGAACAATCTCAGGCTCACGCCGATTCGCGAGCGCGTCTATCGCGAGCTGGTCCAGAGCGGCGGCCCGGTCGGTGCCTACGACCTGGTCGATCGTCTCAGCAGCGAGAAGAAGCGCCTCGCCCCGGTCACGATCTATCGCGCGCTCGACTTCCTGCGCGATGCCGGTCTGGTCCACCGTCTGGCCACCCAGAACTCCTACGTCATCTCCCACGGACAGCCGGACGTGAACGCGATGAAGATCATGTTCGTCGATTCCAAGACGGGCGAGACCATCGAGGTTCACTCGACCGAAGTTGCGGAGGCCGTCAGGAAGGCCGCCGAACAGGCCGGCTTCAAGACCGTTTCTCCGTTCATGGAAGTCGAGGGCGAGATCGCCCACTGAGCTCGGACGACGAAAGGCAGAGCCGATCCCTCTGCCTTCCGCCGCCTGAAACGCAAAAGGCCGGGCATTGCCCGGCCTTTTCTTTGTCCTGGAGCTTTTGTCCCGGGGCTGGAGACGAATCCCGACAGCGGAGGCCGCTCGCGGGATCGCGCCTTATTCCGCCGCCAGAGCCTGGCGATGGGGATGCGCCTCTTCGGCTCGGCCGGCCCGCACGGTCTCCTTCGAGATGAAGGTGTAGAACATCGGCACCACGAACAGCGTGAAGATCGTGCCGATCGACATGCCCGACGCGATCACGAGGCCCATGGAGAAGCGGGCCGCCGCGCCTGCCCCGCTGGCGTAGAGGAGCGGCGCGACGCCGAGCACCATGGCGGCCGTGGTCATGAGGATCGGGCGAAGACGCACGCGGGCCGCCTCCTCGATGGCCTCGCGCTTGCTGACGCCGTGCTTCTCCTTCTGCTCGTTGGCGAACTCCACCATCAGGATGCCGTGCTTGGTGATCAATCCCACCAGGGTGATCAGGCCGACCTGGGTGTAGATGTTCAGGGTCGCCAAGCCCAGGTTCAGGAAGATCATGGCGCCGAACATGGAGAGCGGCACCGACATCATGATGATGAACGGATCGCGGAAGCTCTCGAACTGCGCCGCCAGCACCAGATAGATCACGATGACCGCAAGGCCGAAGGCCATGAAGATCGAGCTGCCCTCCTGGATCTCCAGGCGCGACTGGCCGGCATAATCCTCGTAGAAGCCCTGAGGCAGGACCTCCTTGGCGATGGAGCGCAGGGTCGCCAGGCCTTCCGACGTGGTCACGCCGGGCAGCGGCAGCGCCGAGACGGTTGCCGAGTTGAGCTGGTTGAACTGCTCGATGGCGGCCGGCGCGGCATCGGTCTTGATGCTGACCAGGGCAGAGAGCGGCACCATGGACCCGTCGGAGGCCCGGACATAGTACTCGGCCAGGCGTTCCGGGTTCAGGCGGTCCTCCTGCCGGACCTGGCTGACCACGTCGTAGCTCCGGCTGTCGCGGTCGAACTTGGAGATCGGCGCGCCGCCCACGAGGGCCCCGAGCGTGGTGCCGATCTCGGAGACCGGCACGCCGAGCGCGGCGGCCCGATCGCGATCCACCGTGATGCGGGCGCGCGGGGTCTCGTAGGAGATCGAGTTCTGAACGACGATGAACTTGCCGGACTTCATGGCGCGCTGACGGATCTGCTCGGCCACCTCGAAGGCCTGCGACGAGTCGCCGATGGTGCGCAGCACGTACTGGATCGGCAGGCCGTCGCCGCCGCCCGGCAGGGACGGAGGCGCGAAGGCGAAGGCCTGGACGCCCGCGTTCTCGTTGAGGAGGTTCTGGATGTCCTGCTTGGTCACCGCGCCCTTCTTCTCGCGCTCGCTCCACTCCTTCAGCTTGAAGCCGAAGAAGCCGCCGCCGGCGCCGTCGATGCCGACGATGAGGAAGCTGTCGTCGATCTCGGGGATTTTCTCGCCCGCGTTGGTGAACTGCTTCGAGAAGGCCTGCGTGTACTCGGCGGTCGCATATTTCGGCACGTTGACGATGCCGAGATAGGCGCCCTGATCCTCTTCCGGCGCAAGCTCGGAGGAGGTCTTGGTGAACAGGAACACCGTGGTGCCGAGAAGGACGGCCACGATGACCAGCGTCACGCCGCGGTAATCGAGCGAGCCCTTCAGGCGCCGGCCGTACCAGTTCTCGAGCCGAGTGAAGGTGCGGTCCACGAAGGCGGCGAACCGGCCCTGGCCGCCATGCGGCTTCAGGAGCTTCGACGACATCATGGGCGAGAGCGTCACCGCGATGATGCCCGAGATGACCACGGAGCCTGCCAGCGTGAAGGCGAACTCCCGGAACAGCGAGCCCGTCAGGCCTTGCGTGAAGCCGATCGGCGCGTACACGGCCGCAAGCGTGACCGTCATGGACACGATCGGGACGAAGATCTCCTTCATGCCCACGATGGCCGCCTCGACGGGCTTCAGGCCCTCCTCGATGTGCCGGTGGATGTTCTCCAGCACCACGATGGCGTCGTCGACCACGAGACCGATCGCCAGCACCATGGCCAGCAGGGTCAGGAGGTTGATCGAATAGCCCAGCGCATAGAGGAAGAAGCACACGCCGATGAGCGAGAGCGGGATCGTCACGATCGGGATCAGCACCGACCGGAAGGAGCCCAGGAAGAGCAGGATCACCACCACGACGATGAGCGCCGCTTCGCCGATGGTCTTGAACACCTCCTCGATCGAGGCCGAGATGAAGTTCGAGGCGTCGTAGACGATCTCGACGCTCATGCCCTTCGGCAGGGTCGGACGGATCGAGTCGATGGCCGTCGTGACGGCGGCCGCGACGGTCAGCGGGTTGGCCGACGGGGTCGGGGTGATGCCGATGAACGTGCCCTGGCTGCCGTTGAAGCTGACGATGGTGTCCGTGCTCTCGGGCCCGAGCTCCACGTCCGCCACGTCGCGCAGGCGCACCACCTGATCGCCCTGGGAGCGGATCGGCAGCATGCTGAAGGTCTCGGGCGTCTGCAGGGTGGTCTGCATGTCGAGGCGGTAGGCGACGTACTCGCTCTGCGTCTTGCCCGGCGCCGCGAGGAAGTTGTTGGCGTTGATCGCCTGCACCACGTCGCCGGCCGTCACGCCGCGGGCCGCCAGACGGACGGGATCGAGCCAGACGCGCATGGAGAAGTCGCGCCCGCCGAGGATCTCGGCGTTGCCGACGCCCTCGAGCGTCGCGAAGCGCGGCTGCACCACGCGGGTCAGGAACTCGGAGACCTGCTCCGGATTCATCTCCGTGCTGCCGAAGGTGATGTACATGAGGGCGAAGCTCTGGCCCGTGCCCTTCATGATCACCGGATCCTCGGCCTCCGAGGGAAGCTGGGCGCGGACCTGCTGCACCTTCGCGGTGACCTCGGTGAGAGCCGCGTTCGGATCCGTGTTCAGACGCATGCGCACCGACACCGTGCTGATGCCGAGGCGGCTCTGCGTCGTCACGTAATCCACGCCTTCCGCGCTCGACACGGACTTGGCGATGGGCGTGCTGATGAAGCCCTGGATCAGGTCGGCGCTGGCGCCCGTATAGGTCGTCGTGATCGTGATCGTGGTTTCCTCGACCTCGGGATACTGACGCACCTGCAGGTTCATCAGACCCTGCGCGCCGAGCAGCAGGATCAGGAGGCTCACCACCATCGACAGGACGGGGCGGCGGATGAAAAGTTCAGTGAAACTCATGGCTGATGCCTACTGACCGCTCGCGAGCTTCGACGTGTCGAGCTTCGTCACGTCGATGGAATTGTCGATTTTGACGACCGCCCCGGACTGCAGCTTGTTCTGCCCGGAGGCGACCACCTGCTGGCCCGGGTTCACCCCGGAGACGATCTCGAGAGCGCCGCCGCGGCGGCGGCCGGTCTTCACGAAGACCTGCTTGGCGATCAGGACCGGCTTGCCGTCCTTCTGCTCCTCGTCGATCGTGTAGACGTAATCGCCGTAAAGGCTGGCGATCACGGCCGTCTGCGGCACGGTCAGGACATCGGGCTGCTGCGGCAGGATCACCTCCACGTGGAGGAACTGGCCGGGGAGGATCGCGCCGTCCTTGTTGTCCTCGACGACAGCCTGGACCGAGACGAGCCGTGTCTTGGGATCGACGCGGGGGTCCTTGCCGATGACGCGGCCCTTGAACGGAAGATTGCCTTCGGTCGTACCCAGGTGGATCTCCTGGCCGAGCTTGACCTCGCTGGCGCGCTGCTCCGGAACCGTGAAGTCGACCTTCATCGACGACAGGTCCTGGAAGCTCGCGATGACCGTCCCGGGCTGCAGATATTGCCCGACATCGATCCGCGGAATGCCGATCACGCCCGAGAACGGCGCCTTCAAGGCCTTCTGCTCGATCGTCGCCTGCAGCCGCGCGAGGCGGGAGCGGGCCGCCGCGAGCAGGGCGCTGGCCTGGTCGAGATTGGCCTCCGTGCCGTAGCCGCGCGCCGACAGGGCCTTGGCGCGCTCGAAGCTGCTCTCGGCCGTCTTGACGTTGGCCTGGACATCCTGGATGTCGGCGCGCTCGACGGAGTCGTCGAGCTGGACGAGAACCTCGCCCTGGCGGACCTCCTGGTTCGCCTTGAACTTGATCTGGCTGACGATGCCGGCCGTCTCGAAGGCGAGTTCGACACCGTTCGCCGCTTTGGCCGTGCCGATGGCGCTGATGCTGGGAGTCCAGGTCTTCGCCTCGACCTTGGCGGCCGAGATCGTCTGCGGCGGCTGCTGCATCGTGGCGAAGAACTGGGTGATCATCTTGTCGCGGAAGAAGTTGAACCAGACCAGTCCGGCGCAAAGTCCGATTGCAAGAATGAAGACAAGAGCAACTACAATGCGCCGTTTCATAGGCTTTTTCCGAGAGTTAGGGCTCAATCCTCAAGCCCTGTACGACTATGGTGGGTGCGGCAATAGCGTAACTTTACCTTGACGCCAAGGCCGTGAGAGTGAATTTCTATACCGTCTGGACGGTTTAGTTGCAAGTGCGACGACGCACGAGACAAGAGATGTAGATGCTGTTTTCCTGTACCAGAGGCCGAAAAAGTTCCCGGGAAAAGATTCTCGACGCCGCTGCAGAACTCGTCGGCGAGATCGGGGCCGGACGGCTGACGCTCGAATCCGTGGCCGAGCGCGCCGGGCTCAGCAAGGGCGGGCTTCTGTATAATTTTCCGACCAAGGACGCGCTTCTCCAGGCCATGATCCAGCGCATGATCGACCAGGTCGCGTCCGAAAAGGATGCTTTGCGCGAACAGGCCGCCCCCGGACCCAACCGCGAGGCACGGGTCGTGACGAAGACCCTGCTGAACTTCTGCTGCGGCGGAAAGATGCAGGACATGGCCACCGGCATGATGGCGGCGACGGCCGAAAACCCGAGCCTTCTCGATCCCGTCCGTCAGGTGATCAGAACCACCCTGGAGCAGCTCAAGGCGAATTCGGACGATCTGGACTCCGCCCTGCTGGGCTGGCTCGCCACCGAAGGGCTGAGCAGCCTGGAGATGCACAAGCTCAGCCCGTTCTCGGAGGAGGACCGGGAGCGGATCGTGAAGGCGATCGACCGGCTCGTCAGCAAGGGCATCGCTCAATAGCGCAGGCGGGCCTCAGGCCATCCAGGACGGATCGTGCAGGACGTCGTCCGTGTGCTCCCCCAGACGCGGCGACGGCCGGCCCGCCACCATCGGCTGCCCGTCCATGACGATGGGCGAGCGGACGGACGGAATGGTTCCGCCCTTGGCCGCTTCGGACGGCAGGTCGATCCTCATGCCCCGGGCGACGACCTGCGGGTCGTCGAAGACGTCGGCCACCGTGTTGATGGGTCCGGCCGGGACCCCCTGCCCTTCCAGGGCCGACAGCAGATCCTCCCGGGTGAACGCCAGGGTCAGCTCCGTGAGCAGGGGCACGAGCGCGGCCCGGTGGCGGACGCGGCCCGCATTGGTCCGGAAGCGCTCGTCCTGCGCCAGGTCGGGCTTGCCGAGAACGGACACGAAGCGGGCGAATTGCCCGTCGTTGCCCACCGCCACGATCACATGGCCGTCCGCGACCGGAAACACCTGATAGGGCACGATGTTGGGATGGGCGTTGCCCATGCGCCTCGGGGACTTTTGGGACGCCAGGTAGTTCATGGCCTGATTGGCCAGCACGCTCGTCTGCACGTCGAGGAGCGCCATGTCGAGATGCCCCCCCTGGCCGGTCCGGTCGCGCCGGCGGAGCGCCGCCAGGATGCCCACGACCGAATAGACGCCCGTGAAGATGTCCACATAGGCGACGCCGATCTTCTGCGGCTCCCCTTGAGGGTCCCCCGTCAGGTCCATGATGCCGCCGAGGCCCTGGATCATGAAATCGTAGCCGGCCCGGGCCGCATAGGGGCCGTCCTGCCCGAAGCCGGTGATCGAGCAATAGACCAGGCGCGGGTTGACGGCCTTCAGGCTCTCGTAGTCGAGACCATACTTCTTCAGCCCGCCGACCTTGAAGTTCTCGATCACCACATCCGCATGGGCCGCCAGCCTGCGCACGAGCTCCTGCCCCTCGGGCGTCTCGAAATCGACCGCCATGGAGCGCTTGCCGCGGTTGCAGGCATGGAAGTAGGCCGCCGAGAGATCGCCCCCGTCCGCCCCTTCGACGAAGGGCGGGCCCCAGCCGCGGGTGTCGTCGCCGGCACCCGGGCGCTCCACCTTGACCACGTCGGCGCCGAGATCGGCCAGCAGCTGGCCGACCCAGGGGCCCGCGAGGATGCGCGCGAGTTCGAGGACTTTGAGGCCTTCGAGCGGTTTCATGACGGTCAATCCATCACGGCGTCGAGGCCGCGCTTCAATCCGATGAACGACAGGACGCGACGGGCGGCCAGCAGGGTGCCGGCCACATAGGGAGCCGCCGAGGAGCCCGCATCGTGGCGGATCACGAGCCGCTCGTTGTCCGCCCCGAACACGGCCTCGCAGGACAGGACGAAGGACGGCACGCGCAGCGAATGCACCTGCACCGGCTCCTTCGCCCCGAGCGAGCCGCCGCGGGTTTCGCGGACCCCGGTCAGATCCTGGATCGGCTTCGACGTGGCGGGCAGGCGCACCTCGCTCAGGAGCTCCGCCAGCTCGCGGGCGGTCCCGGACGGCGTGTCGGGCTTCTTGGCGGAGGCGTAGTCGATGACCTCCACGTCCGGGACGTAGCGGGCCGCCTCCAGGGCGAAGCGGCGCAACAAGGTCGCGGTGATCGAGAAATTGCCGGCCGCGAGCACGCCACGCTCGGCTTCAAGCGCCCGGCGATCGATCTCGGCATAATCCTCGGCGGACAGTCCGGACGTGCCGACGACCACATGCCGCCCCTGGGCCAGCGCCGTCAGGGCATGAGCCTTGACCGCACCCGGCTTGGTATAGTCGATCACCACGTCGGACGGGGCCTCCAGGGCCTCTTCCAGCGTGGCGCTGACCTGTACCCCGAGGCGGGCAAGCCCTGCCGCTTCGCCGGCATCCCGGCCCGCCGCGCTGCGGCTGACCGCTCCCACGAGCAGGAGATCGTCGGAGGCGGCAATGGCCGCCACGAGGGCTTTACCGACCCAGCCGGTCGATCCCGCCAAGGTGATCCGAACTGACATGCGCTACCAGTCTCCTCTCAGAAGAACGCCTGCAGGCCCGTCTGCGCGCGGCCCAGAATCAGGGCGTGCACGTCGTGCGTGCCCTCGTAGGTGTTCACGGTTTCCAGGTTCTGCGCATGACGCATGACATGATATTCCTCTTGGATACCATTGCCGCCGTGCATGTCGCGGGCCTGACGGGCGATCTCCAGAGCCTTGCCGCAATTGTTGCGCTTGACCAGGGAGATCATCTCGGGCGCGACGCGGCCCTCGTCGAAGAGACGGCCGACCCGAAGCGAAGCATGCAGGCCGAGGGTGATCTCGGTCATCATGTCGGCCAGCTTCTTCTGCACGAGCTGCGTCGCGGCGAGCGGCCGGTCGAACTGCTTGCGGTCGAGGGTGTATTGGCGCGCCCGGTGCCAGCAATCCTCCGCGGCGCCCAGGGAACCCCAGGAAATGCCGTATCGGGCCCGGTTGAGGCAACCGAAGGGTCCCTTGAGTCCGGACACGTTGGGAAGGAGGGCATCCTCGCCCACCTCGACGCCGTCCATGACGATCTCACCGGTGATCGAGGCGCGCAGGGAGAGCTTGCCGCCGATCTTCGGCGCCGAGAGGCCCTTCATGCCTTTTTCCAGGACGAAGCCGCGGATCTGGTTGTCGTGGGCCTCCGACTTGGCCCAGACGACGAAGACGTCCGCGATGGGAGAGTTGGAAATCCACGTCTTCGAACCGGTCAGCCGGTAGCCGCCGTCGGTCTTGACCGCGCGGGTCTTCATGCCGGCCGGATCGGACCCCGCGTCCGGCTCCGTGAGGCCGAAGCAGCCCACGAACTCGCCGGAAGCGAGCTTCGGCAGGTATTTCCGGCGCTGCTCCTCGGACCCATACGCATAGATCGGGTACATGACGAGGGAGGACTGCACGCTCATCATCGAACGATAGCCGGAATCGACCCGCTCGACCTCGCGCGCGACGAGGCCGTAGGCCACGTAGGAGGCGCCCGCGCAGCCGTAATCCTCGGGCAGGGTCACGCCGAGAAGTCCCAATTCACCCATTTCGTTGAAGATCGAGCGATCGGTCTTCTCCTCGCGATAAGCCTCGATCACCCGCGGCAGGAGCTTCTCCTGGGCATAGGCGCGAGCCGTATCGCGGATCATGCGCTCGTCATCCGTCAGGAGATCGTCGAGGAGGAGCGGGTCGTCCCACTTGAGCTTCGCGTAATCCTGAGCACCGGCCATGACAATCATCCTTCCCAGAGCGTGCGCGGTCAGCCGTGAAGGCTCACCAAGGCTGTGAATTTGGGCGGCAAAATCGCGCTGGACAGGAGAAATGTAAATCGACATCTTCGCAGCAGGTTATTCTGAAATGGAATGAAGGTTTGTTTCGTCGCGGCTTTCTGCCCAATGTTGGCAACCTCCTGGCCTTCGAGGCGACGGCCCGTCACGGCAGCGTGTCGAGAGCCGCCGAGGAGCTGAACCTGACGCAGAGCGCCGTTTCGCGTCAGATCCAGCAGCTGGAGGAGTCCCTCGGGGTCTCCCTGTTCAGCCGCACGCGGCAGCGGGTCGTGCTCACCGATGTGGGACGCATGTACGCCTCCCAGGTGCGCGGCACCCTGTCCGAACTCTCCAACGCCACCCATCAGGCGATTGCGCTTTCCGGAACGAGCGGCGTTCTGAACCTCGCCACTCTGCCGACCTTCGGCACGCGCTGGCTCATCCCGCGCATCCCCGACTTCTTCGCCCGCCATCCCGGCGCAACGGTCAATTTCGGCGTACGCCTCGTCCCGTTCGACTTCGCCGCCGAGCCCTTCGATGCGGCCATCCATTTCGGCGAGCCGCACTGGCCTGGCGCGGTCTGCGAGCTTCTCAGGACCGAGGAAGTCGTGCCCGTCTGCAGTCCGGTCTACCGGCAGCGGGAAGGCCTGCTTTCGCCTCAGGATCTCACCCGTGCCACCTTGCTTCAGCAAAGCACCCGGCCGACCGCATGGGCGGAGTGGTTCGCCAGCGTCGACGTCGAGGCCGGCAATCCTCTGCGCGGCCCCCGCTTCGAGCAGTTCGCCATGGTGGCCCAGGCCGCGGCGGCGGGCTTGGGCGCCGCACTCATCCCGCATTTCCTGATCGCCGACGAACTCGCCTCAGGACGTCTCGAGATCCTGTTTCCCCATGCTCTCGTCAGCGGCGGCGCCTATTATCTCGTCTATCCCGAGCACAAGGCGGAGACGCCGCTCCTGCGTTCCTTCCGCGACTGGATCCTGGGAAAGATCCGTCAGGGGTAGGCTTGCTTCGGCTTCATGGTGCGGAAGCTCAGGGTGAATGCCACGATCCCGCAGACCACGATGGCGCTGACCATCGAAAGCGGCGTGCCATTATAGAAGGCGCTGACCAGCACGATGATGACGGCACCGGTGCTGAGCTGCAGGGTGCCCATGAGCGCCGAAGCGGTTCCGGCGACCGGACCGTGTTCCTCGAGCGCCAGCACGGCGGTCGAGGGAATGACATAGCCGAGACAGCCGAAGGAGACGAAGAGCAGCCCCCACAGAACATAGGCGTTGTCGACACCGAGAATCGTGAGCGCGAACAGCAGGATCACCAGGGCGGCGAAGGCCGAGATGGCGGTTCTCACCACCCGCTCCGCCCCGAAGCGTCGCATGAAGAAGCTGTTGAATTGCGCACTGCCGATGAACGCGATGGCGTTCGACGCGAAGACCATGCTGTAGGCCGAGGGAGTCAGGCCGAAATGCTCGATGAAGATCACCGATGATCCAGCCAGATACGCGAAGAAGCTCGCCTGACTGAAGCCGCCGATGAAGGCAAGCCCCAGAAAACGGCGGTCCTTCAGGAGGCTTCTGTAGGTCGCGAAGGCCTGCGCGACGCCTTTTCCCCCGGCATTCGACCGGTGGGTTTCCGGCAGGAGGAAGAGGACGACAGCGAGGCCCGCCAGGCCGATGGCTGCAATGGCCCAGAAGATGGCCCGCCAGCTGAAGAACGCCGTCAGAGTGCTGCCGGCAAGGGGCGCCAGAATGGGCGAGACGCTGAAGACGAGCATGGTCGTCGCCATGAGCCGGGCCGCCTCATGCCCGGTATGCAGGTCACGAATGATCGCCCGGGGGATCACCATGGCGGCGCAGGAGCCGACGCCCTGGAGGAACCGGAAAGCGATGAGCGTCTCGACATTCGGCGCAAAGCTGCACCCGATCCCCGCCAGGATGAAGAGCCCCAGGCCGAAATAGAGTGGCGGCTTGCGGCCGAACCGGTCGGAGAGCGGCCCATAGGCGATCTGGCAGACCGCCACAGCCAGAAAGAAGCTCATCAGGCTCATCTGCACGGCGCTGACGTCGACCTGGAATTCGCGGGCGATGGCCGGAAAGGACGGCAGATACATGTCGATGGCGAAAGGCCCGACCGCCGAGAGCATGCCGAGGACGAGCGCATTGCGCAAAAAGGCGGAATTCATGGAGAACGGCTTTCCTAGGCCCCGACCGCAGGCCGGGATAGAGAAAACGGCCCGCCCATGGCAGGAACGGGTCAGGCAATGCGGGCAGAAAGGATCCGAGAGCACCTCGGGCCGTGAGAACCGGAGGCGTGCAGCTTGTATGCCTTCCCGTGCGCGGGTTCAAGACGGTCGTCACCCGCGGCCGGATTATAGTCCGCTCTGGCCATAATGCTTACGGTTCGTTAACCATGACTGGTCATAGCTGATTAACCATCCGACCGGACGGGCTGATCCGCAGAAGACCTGTCCTCACGGGCGACCGGCTCCAGATTCATCAAAGTCCTACATGACCGCCTTGATCCCTCCGCATCAGACGAATCCCGGTGTTTCGCGGTCCGCATCGCAGACGGGCACGGTCGCCTGGGGAGTCGCTTGGGGAGCGGCCATGTTTCGCAAGTCATTGGGTCTTCTTGCTGCCGGCGCGGCTCTGATGACGGTCGCTGCCTGCGCGGGCCGCTCGGATCTGGGCTTTGCGAGCCTCATGACGGAAGTTCCAGCCACGCGCGCAATCGTCGTTCCGCCACCCGGCGGTCCATCCGTCGTTGCTGTCTTGCAGCAGCAGTACCAGAACGGCCTTTCGCAGGAGATCGCCCTCTCGACGGCCTCACGGACGACGGGGCAGAACGCCTTCTATGTCAGCCTGCTGAACAATACCTCCGGCAGCATGGATATCTCCGATAGCCTGTCCCTCCCCACTCTGACGCCGGACCGAATTCAGAGAGAGATGGAAGAGCGTATTCCGGGCGTCGAGATGGAAACCTCGCTGGTCTACGTTCAGAACCGGTTCGGCCCCTTCGGCTTCGCCACGGGACGGTCCGCCACCGGCGACCTGTGCCTTTATGCCTGGCAGCGGATCGAGCCCGGCGAGCCGGCGATCTTCGTGCCTGGTGGCGCCGTCTCGGTCCGGTTGCGTCTATGCGATGCAGACGCCAGTGTCGATCAACTGTTGCGTGTCTTCTACGGTTACTCGATCGCGGCCTATTATCGTCAGGAATCGTGGAATCCGTACGGAGATCCGCCCTCGCCGCCGGCCAGTTTCGGGGAACGGGATGCGCCCATGTACCCCCTGGGACTCGGTGACCGCGGAGGAGGCACGACGGTCGTTCGCCGGCGGATCGTGTCTGGCGAGCCTCGCCGGTCCGTTCCTGCGGGAGTGCCGAGGCGTGCTGTCGACAGGGATGCGGTCGCGCCGGCCGCGCCAGTCCCTGCCCCCTCGGAAACGGCGCCGCCGGCCGGGTTCCCGGTCGTCCCGCCGCCGCCCGCCCAGTAGCGCGAGCATTCGCATAACGTTATTTCATAAGATAACGCTCTATTTACTGCTGTGACATTAGGCCTAATCAACACTGGCGATATATTAATGGACCCGACTTTAGTCTTGGACTAAGCGTGCAATCTCCCACGCGAACATCTTAGCTGAGAATCCAGGCGATGCGGGCAGGTCTTATCGTGGCCTTGTGGGCTGTGGCGGCGGTATTGATCGTCTCGATCGTAGCTCTCCCCATCAGCCTCCAGGCACATCTCGTTGCAGGCCTCACGGTCGTGGCCTGCATGATCATCCTCAAGTTCTTCCGCGCCCAGGGCATCTGGCGCCTGATCGCACTGGCTCTCGGTACGGCGATCGTCCTGCGCTACGTTTTCTGGCGCACCACCAGCACGATCCCGCCGATCACGGAGATCGCGAGCTTCATCCCGGGCTTCCTGCTGTATCTGGCCGAGATGTACAGCGTCATGATGCTGTTCCTGAGCCTTTTCGTGGTGTCGAGCCCCCTGAAATCGCGCAAGGCACCGCGGATCGACCCGCAAAATCTGCCGACCGTCGATGTCTTCGTCCCGAGCTACAATGAGGGCGCCGATCTCCTGGCCACGACCCTGGCGGCCGCAAAAGCCATGACGTACCCGACGGACAAGGTTACGGTCTGGCTTCTGGACGACGGCGGCACGGACGAAAAGTGCAATTCGAGCAATGTCGCCACGGCCCAGCAGGCCCGCGAGCGGCGGGCCGAATTGCAGGCGCTTTGTGACCTCATGGAGGTCAAGTATCTGACCCGGGCACGCAACCTGCATGCCAAGGCCGGCAATCTCAACAATGGGCTGGAGCACTCGACCGGGGACTTGGTGGCCGTGTTCGATGCCGACCATGCCCCGGCGCGCAGCTTCCTGACGGAAACGGTCGGATATTTCACCACGGACAAGAACCTGTTTCTGGTTCAGACCCCACACTTCTTCATCAATCCAGATCCGCTCGAGCGCAATCTGGGCACCTTCCAAACGATGCCGTCGGAGAACGAGATGTTCTACGGGGTGATCCAGCGCGGTCTCGACAAGTGGGACGCGGCCTTCTTCTGCGGTTCGGCCGCCGTGCTTCGACGCGAGGCCCTCCAG
The DNA here is from genome assembly GCF_025460805.1 of Microvirga sesbaniae. Classification (GTDB taxonomy): domain Bacteria; phylum Pseudomonadota; class Alphaproteobacteria; order Rhizobiales; family Beijerinckiaceae; genus Microvirga; species Microvirga sesbaniae. Next base: position 136,477 of record NZ_JAMXFJ010000008.1, read on the forward strand.
GAGACCAACGGCTTCAGCGGCGTGAGCATCACCGAGGATTGCGAGACGGCCCTGGAACTCCATTCCCGCGGCTGGACGAGCGTCTATGTGGACAAGCCGCTGATTGCGGGTCTGCAACCGGACAGTTTCGCCAGCTTCATCGGTCAGCGGTCACGCTGGGCTCAGGGCATGATGCAGATCCTGCGCTACAAGTTCCCGCCCTTCAAACGCGGACTGAAGATCTCGCAGCGCCTTTGCTACATGTCGAGCAGCATGTTCTGGCTGTTTCCTTTCTCGCGGTTCTGCTTCCTCGTCTCGCCGCTCTGTTATCTGTTCTTCTCGCTGGAAATCTTCACTGCATCCGGAGGCGAATTCCTCGCCTACACCTTCACCTACATGATGGTGAACTTCATGATGCAGAACTATCTCTATGGTCGCTATCGCTGGCCGTGGATCTCGGACCTCTACGAATACATCCAGACGATCTACCTGCTGCCCGCAGTCCTTTCGGTGATCGCAAATCCCAGCAAACCCACCTTCAAGGTCACGGCGAAGAATGAATCGATGGAGGAAAGCCGCGTTTCGGAACTGGGGACGCCCTACTTCATCATTTTCGGCATCCTGATCCTAGGCGTCATCGCCACCGGCATCCGCGTCTGGGCGGAGCCCTACAAGGCCGACCTCACCCTGGTGACGGGCGCCTGGAACGTTCTCAACCTCATCATCGCAGGCTGTGCCCTCGGCGTGGTGTCGGAGCGGGCCACGCGGCGCCAGAGCCACCGGGTGCGGGTCGAACGACCCTGCCGCTTCATCATGGGCGATGAGATCATCGATGCGGTCCTGAGAGACGTTTCCGTCGGCGGCGCAAGAGTTCACGTCCCGCCTTCCGCCGAGCCCAAGCTGAAGAAGGGGGCGTCGGGCACGCTCGAATTCCAGCCTTTCACCAGTCTTCCGGTCCAGCATCTGCCGATGGAGATCCGTAAGGTCGGCATGGACGACAAGGGCCTGCTGCTCGGCTGCCGATTCATGATCGAGAAGCCCGAACATCGTCGGATGATCGCCGATCTCGTTTTCGCCAATGCGGATCAATGGAGCGAATTCCAGAAGAACCGGCACCATGACATCGGCGTCCTCCGCGGCACGCTCTGGTTCTTCATGGTCGCGTTCTATCAGACTGGGCGAGGCCTCTCCTATTTCTTCGGCCTGCAGAGGATCGGCGCCTCCAACCCTCCGGCGCCGTCCGTGGCTCCAGCCGTCAAGTAGAGGTCTATCGTGCGTCGGGTCTTGATCTTCCCTCTGCTGGCCGCTCAGGCCCTGGTCGCGCAGAACGCTGTCGCACAGGCTCCCTTCGGCATGTCGCCCGGCGGAGCGGGCGCTCCATCGACGATCCGGCCCGCGCCGCAGCAGGATCCGGGGCCGCAAGCCCCGTCCGCGGCGCCTTTCGAGATGCGCCAGCCCGGCCCGTCGCCCTCGCCCCCTCCCGCAGCAGCGCCGGCGCCGCAATCCGGCACGGCGGCACCATCCGCTCCGAGCCCGCAACGTCCGGCTCCCGCGGCCCCTCCAGGCCAGGCCGGGACATCTCCCGCCAGACCCGCCGCACCACCCGCGACGGGAACGGCGGCGGTCCGCAACCCCGCCCGCATCGAACGGCCGGTGCTTCCGTTCGAGACGATCCGCCTCGAGGGCGAGACGGATGCACGGTCCTGGACCTTTCATCTGACTCAGGACGAGGCCTCGAGTGGGGCCAGCATCGCGCTCGGCTACAAGAATGCCGTCGTGGTGATGCCCGAAGGGTCGCGCTTGAGAATCGCCATCAACGGCGAGTCGGTCGTCGACACGCCGATCTCGTCGTCAACCGACGTCAAGCACATGACGGCTTCGATCCGTCCCGGCCTCCTGCGGGCCGGGCAGAACATCATCCGGATGGAAGCTTTCCAGCGTCACCGGACCGACTGCACGATCGAGGCCACTTACGAGCTCTGGACGGATGTGGACTCGGCCTCGACGAAGCTCGTGTTCGCGGACGGCGCGACCAAGACGCTGCGCGGCCTTGACGACCTGCCGGCCGTCGGCGTCGACAATACGGGCGTGACGACGATTCGCGTGGTCGCCCCCAAGATCTACCGCCCGGAAGTCCGGGACCGGCTGCTCCGCCTCGTACAGCTCGTTGCTCTGCGCGGACGCTATGCCCATCCTGTGATCCAGGTGGTGGAAGCCGATCCCGGTCCTTCCCCGGTCGGGACGATCAAGGTCGCCATGGGCTTGGCCAGCGAGCTGCGCGGCTTGATTTCAGGCGTGCCGGATGCCGCCATGGTTCAGCCCTTGACCATGATGATGCAGGAGACAGGCTCCCTGGGCTCGACCCTGGTGGTGTCCGGACCCACCTGGCAGGAGCTCGACACCGCTATCGGCATCGTTGGCGCGAGAGGCATCAATGCCACGCAGACCGAGCGCGGCATGATCGACACCGCCTCGTGGCAATGGCCGGAGGTTCCGACCGCCTTCGGCGCGCAATCCTTCCGTTTCGCGGATCTGGGTGTCCCGACGCAGGAATTCTCGGGGCGGCGGTTGAAGACGGGCTTTTCCATCAACCTGCCATCGGACTTCTACGCCACGGAATATGGTGAGGCCATCCTGAATCTCGACGCGGCGTACACGTCAGCCGTGCGCCCGGGCAGCCATGTCAACGTGTTCGTCAACGGCATGATCAGCACGCAGATGACGATCACCTCGCAAGGAGACATCGTCCGGCGGCACAAGATCAGAGTGCCTCTCAAGAACTTCAAGTCGGGGCTCAACCACATCACCGTCGAGGCCATCCTGCTGACGGACGCGGACGAGCGTTGCGCCCCGGGAGAAACCCTGTCCGAAGCGAACCGCTTCGTCCTGTTCGATACGACCACGCTCGAATTTCCCACCTATGGGCGGATCGGCCGTCTGCCGGATCTCGCCGTCATGAGCGCAGGTCACTTTCCGGACGACGACCTTCCGACGACGGTGGTCCTGGCCCGGCTCGATCCCCCGAACTATTCCGCAGCCGGCACCCTGCTCGCCCGCATGGCACGCAGTGCCGGCACCCCGGTGCGCGCGCAGTTCTCCAACGCGGCATCGGCGGATGATGAATCCGTGCTCTTCATCGGCGCTGTCGATCAGATCCCCGCAGGTCTGCTCAACCGCGTGAAGGTATCGGAACATCTGCGCATGATCTGGCCCTCGACGCCGGCGGCCGGCGAAAAGACCGGCCAGCAGACGGCGAGCACGGATTTCAGCCTTCCGGCCGCTCAGGTTTCCCCCGACCGTCTCGCCGCAGCCTCGACCGACGAAGTCCGGAAGCGGTGGTCGGAAACGTTCCAAAGGCGCGGTGTCGTTCAGCAGACGATCGGTACGGTGCAGGACTGGCTGGAAAGGACCTTCAGCCTCTCCCTCCGCTCCCTGTCGTTGGATGAGCGCACCGAGGCCCCCTACGAGCCGCCGCAGCGCGCCTCCCTGCTCATCGCGCAAAGCCGCACCGAATCATCCGGGGTCTGGACCCTCGTGACGGCCCGGACGGATAAGGGTCTGGCGGCCGAAACGGCCCGCCTGGCCAATCCGACGCTCTGGTCCCAGGTCGCAGGCCGGGCCGTGGCCCTCGAACCCCGGGAGATGAAGCTGCAAATCGAGCCGATCAAGGACTACCGCTTCGTGCAGACGCTGCCCCCCTCCCTGACGAATCTGCGGCTCGTCGCGGCAAACTGGATGTCCGCCAACATTCTCCCCTATGCGATTCTCTTGCTGGCTTGCTGTGCGTTCCTGGGCATCGCGACCTCCCTGCTCCTGAACCGTCTGGGGCGTCGCTCATGAGGAACCGGACGCCCTCGCCTGCCCGGCTCCTGCCTTGGATCGTCGCCGCCTTCTCCCTTCTGGTGGCGTCGATGGCTTCATCCCAGAGCCTTTCCGTTCAGCCTTTGAACGTCGTCGGGAGCGTCTCCCCGGCGGACTGGGAGGCTTATCGCTCGCGGTTCGTGGAGGATACCGGGCGGGTGGTCGATACCGCCAACGGCAACATCAGTCACAGCGAAGGCCAGGGCTACGGGCTGCTGCTTGCTCTGGCGGCCGCCGACAGACGCTCCTTCGAGCAGATCTGGCATTTCACATTCACCGAACTTCTTATCCGGGACGACGGCCTGGCCGCATGGAAATGGGATCCCGCGGGCAAGCCGCGGGTCACCGATCGCAACAACGCCTCCGACGGCGATCTGCTCATCGCCTATGCGTTGGCCAAGGCCGGATCCGCCTGGCATGAGCCGCGCTACACGACAGCCGCGCAGAAGCTCGCCAAGGCGATCGGCAAAAGCACGTTCAGCCGAAGCGGGCGCTCCCTGATCCTCCTGCCCGGCGTCCTAGGCTTCGGCTCGGGTGACCGTCCCGACGGCCCGGTCGTCAACCTCTCCTACTGGGTTTTCGAGGCCTTTCCGGTCCTTGCGGCCCTGGCGCCCGAATATGAATGGAGCCGCGTCTGGCGGGACGGGGTCATGCTTCTACAACAGGGGACTTCGGGCCGCATCAGGCTCCCAGCCGACTGGATTTCGCTCCAGAACGGACTTCAGCCCCAGCCGGCGGATGGTTTTCCTCCCGAGTTCGGTTACAACTCGTTAAGGATACCGCTTTACCTGTTGAGAGCTGGTATGACTGACTTGGAGTGGCTGAGGGCTCTCAAGCAGCGCTGGTCTGCGGAGAACGAAGGGGTTGCCGTGGTCAATGTGGTGACCGGACAGGTCCGGGAGCGACTGACCGATCAAGGCTACGCCATCCTGCCCGCGGCACTCGCCTGTGCGCTCGACGGAACGCCTGTTCCCGACTCGCTGAAGACCTTCGAGCCGAGCCTCTATTATCCGTCGACCCTGTACCTTTTGGCGAAGTCCCTGCTTGGTGAAAAATATCCGCAATGCGTCTAGTCGGCAGCGCCATAACGATTGCGGTCGCAATCCTGGGCTTCGCGGCAATCGCGCAGCAGACGGGCTCGGACGGCAATCAGTTGCCCGCCGCAACGCCGCCGTCACCGGCACCTCCCGCAAACGGATCACAGCCGCAGGTCGACGAATCCGCTTTGCGCTATTTTGCATCGCAGGGCGACACTCGCCGCGTGAATGCGGAAATCGCACGGTTGCGGGCGCTCTATCCCAACTGGTCTCCCCCGAGTGACCTATCGCAGCTCTCGGGCAATCCCGGGGCCGCGGCACCCGACCCGCTCATCGAGCGACTGTGGAACCTCTATCGCGAAGACCGGATCGCCGAGGTCCGCGCTGCCATCGCCGAGCGTCAGACCTCCGATTCGAACTGGAAGCCCCCCGAGGAGCTGATCGCCGCCCTCGAGACGGTCGAGGCGCGCCGCCGCCTGACCAATGCGTCGGACACGGGCCAGTGGCGCACGGTTCTGCAGGTCGCCACGGAAGCGCCCAGCCTTCTCACCTGCGTCAATGTGGACGTGCTCTGGCGAGTGGCGGAAGCTTTCGCCCGGACCGACCAGGTGAACAGGACGAGGGACGTCTATACCTATCTCCTGCAGAATTGCGCCAATCCGGGCGAACGCCTGGCCACCCTGCAGAAGGCCCTGACCCTGCTTCCCGAGACCCAGGTGGCCGCTCTGCTCCAGTTCGAGCGCAAGACCGGGGAGGCACCGGACGATTTCAGCTCCATCCGCGACGAGCTGGCCCGTCGTCGTGTCGAGCGAGCCTCCCTCGACAGCAAGATGACAGCCTCGGCCGAGGACCTCGCCGTGGTGGAGAGGCTGATCCAGAATTCGAGCGATGCCGGCCCTGTGCTGATCCTCGGGTGGTACAATTACCACCACGGCAACCCCGCGCGTGCCCTGGAACTGTTCAAGACGGCCCTTGGCCGGAACGGCGGAACCAAGGCGGCGGAAGGCTATGCCATGACGCTGCGGGCCCTTGAGCGGATCTCGGATGCGGAAGCCTTCGCCTATGAATGGCGGGAGCGCGCGCCCGAGAACATGAAGATCTATCTCGACGTGGCCACGGCTCTCCTCAGCCAGGATCCGCCTCCACGGCTCGAGCCGCAGGTGCTCGCACGGATCGTCCCGGTCGTCACGGCGCAGCGCTTCCCCGACGCGGCCCAGTCCCTGGGCTGGTATTCCTACAACACCCAGCAGATCCGCACCGCGCGGGACTGGTTCCGGACGGCCCTGACCTGGAAGGCCGACGACGAGCCCTCCGCCTATGGATTGGCCCTCACGACCCAGCGTCTCAACGACCGGGCGGGCTTCAACGCCGTGGTCGCTCAATGGCGGAGCCGCTCGCAGCGGATCGCGGACCTTGCGGACGGGATCGGCACACCCGGACGACAGCCTGCCGCCACGCCCGTGGTCGCTGCACCCATTCCGATGGCGCAGCCTGGCGAGACGACTCTGCCGCCCGTTCAGCCCCGGCCGGAATCGCGTCAGGTGACGGCCGAACAGGTCGAGACCGAGCAGACCTTCGCCCGGACCGAAGTCAATGTCCGACGCCGGCAGACCCAGGCCCGCTCAGCCCTCGGGCGCAACTGCGCCATGACGCGCAATCCCGCCGGGCTGACCGGCGACAGTGCCCTCACCCGCGGCTGGTGCCTCATGGAGATCAACCGACCCATGGAGGCCGTCGCCGCCTTCGATCAGGCCCTCTCCACCGGCAGCAGCCGCACCCGCGAGGAGGCTGCCTACGGCAAGTCCCTCGCATACCTGCGCAAGAACCTGACGTCCGAAGCGGCCATCGCTGCCGCCGAGGCCCCGCAGACGCGGGAGCGCCGCGCTGAACTCGGCGCCTCGATCCTGACGCAGCGGGCGCTGGCGGCCTACCGTGACGGTCGTTACGTGGAAACCCTCCTCGCCCTGAGCGAGCGGGCCCGGATCGTTCCGGAACAGAACGATCTTCTGCTCATTCGAGGCTGGTCCTATCTCAAGCTCGGTCGCTACGACGACGCGGAGAAGGTTTTCCGTGCCGTTCAGCAAACGGGCTATTCCGAGGAAGCTGCCGCCGGACTGAATGCCATCGCCGAAGTGACCGGCCAGATGCGCTATTAGCGCATCGCACGGACCCGGAGGGTCACGTCCGAGGCTCGAGAGGCTCAGGCGCAGGCGGTTGTCTGGCCGAGGTTTGCGCCTATCTAACGGTCGAATGGGCTCTCGGCCCCCTCATCCTTCCCTCATCGATCCGAATCCATGGCGAACCCGCAGATCATCCTGTTCGACGTATGTGGCACCGCATGTGCCCTGGACCGGACCGCTGCACGCGAGTTCCTGCCGCTGCCGCACCTGTGGCGCCCGCCGGTCCTGCCTCGCCCGGTGGCCGGATTCTTCAACCTGGGCGGCCATGCGGTTCCCGTACTCCACCTTGGCGTCCTGTTCGGACTTCAGCCCGTTGACGATGGCCAAGAGGCGGATCTTTATCGACATCTGATCCTGATCGACCGGCTCGGTGCATCCGGGGGAACGGCGCTCCTCGTCGATCGGGTTCTCGACGTGGCCAGCGTGGATACGTCCCAGTTCTCACCCGTCCGGGAAGAAGGCTCCCTCAACGGCTGCGTCGAGGCGGAGGTCACGTGGGATGGACGCCTCGTCCATCTGCTTTCGGTCGATCGCATCCTCCTTGCCGAGGAGCAGCAGGTTCTGGCGGAGCTCGGACGCCAGGCCCAGAACCGGCTCGCGCAATGGGTGGTTCCGGCCTGATGGCCGCACGCGCTTCTGCCGTCCCGCCGATCGATGCCGGCTTTCCTGAACTGAAAAGCCGTATCATCGAGCGCACGGGGCATTTCTACTACCAGGACAAGGACGAGCTGCTCTGGGAGCGCGTCCGCAAGCGCCTGCGCGCCACGGGGCTCCCCGATTCAGGTCAGTATCTGAACCTCCTGGACGATGCCATCTCCGGCTCTGCCGAATGGGCCAAGCTGGAAATCGAGATCACCATCGGGGAAACCTTCTTCTTCCGCTACGCGGAACAGTTTGCGGCCCTGCGCGAGACGATCCTGCCCGAGATCATCGGGAGGAAAACCGCCACGCGGCGGCTGAGGATCTGGAGCGCTGGCTGCTCGACCGGGGCGGAACCCTATTCCCTTGCCATCCTCGTCAACGAGATCCTCGGCGAGAACCTTGGGACCTGGCGTGTCAGTATCGTCGGCACGGACATCAACGACAGCTTCCTCACCCTGGCCAGGCAGGCGAAGTTCGGCAAATGGGCGCTTCGGTCGATGCCGGCTCCCGAGCGGGAACGCTACTTCCTGGACGCCGGAAAGGACCAGTGGCAGGTGCGGCCTGAATTCCGCTCCCTGGTCCGGTTCGAAAAGCACAATCTGCTGAGCCTTCTCGACGGCACCTCGCCCCTGGAACTGACCGATTTCGACCTGATCCTCTGCCGCAATGTCCTGATCTACTTTCATCCGGATACCGTGATCCGGGTCGTTGAAGCCCTGCGCGACCGCCTCTCTGAGGAAGGTTGGATGCTGCTGGGTCACGCGGAGCCGAATCCGTCGTTCTCGGTCATGATGCAGACCCTGAATCTGCCCGGGACGGTGGCCTACCGGCCCCGCTCTGGCGACACGCCTCCGTCGCCGTCTGCGTCCGAGCCGGTTCTGAAGGATTGGGTGCCGCTCCTCCCGGCTCCGAGACCCACCGAACAGCCGAAACGGCAGCCCCCGCCACGCCCCGTCCCAACGCCATCGACACACCCTGCACCACCTGCCGTCCCGGCCCCGGGAGCCCTGCTGGACGAGATCCGGGCCCTGGCCGACGGCGGCGCCTTCGCGGCAGCCGATGCCCTGTGCAGGCAAGCCCTCGCCTCTCAGCCCCTGAACGCTGCCCTCCACTTCTATCAGGGTCTCGTCCTGCAGGCGCTGAGACGACCCGATGCGGCCGAGAAGAGCTTTCTTAAATGCATCTACCTCGCTAAAAGCTTTGCCATGGCTCACTACCATCTCGGACTGCTGCTGCTCGCGGAGGGGCGATCCGATCCCGCCCGGCGTGCCCTGACCAATGCCGCCCGCATCGCGGCGGCGATGCCCGATGATCGGCGGCTCGAGGAGGCGGACGGCCTCACCGCTCTGGAGCTGCGGAATCTGGTCCGCACCCATCTCGACGCGGCAAGGCCGCCCAGGCCCCGGAGATGAGCATGGCGAGATCGGTGCGTCGCAAGCTGAGGCAGATCGAACGGGCCCGGGTCCGAACCGTTGAGGAGCGCACGCAGCAGATCTTGGACGAGCGGACGGAACGTCTTGCGGCCCGACGGGACGCCGCGGATGCCCAGACGGAAGCTTTCCACCGCGTCCTGCTCTGCGGCGCGGGCCGGGAACTCTTCGGTCTTCCGATCGATGCCGTAGCGGAGGTTCTGCCGCCCCAAAACTGCATGCCCGCTCCTGACGGACCGCCGGCTCTGTTCGGCTTGTTCGGGCGGAGCGGCAGGCTCGTGAGCGTGATCGATCTCGGCCTGGCGCTAGGCCTTGAACAAGCCTCCCCGGATCACGAGAACCATCATTTCGTCCTGCTGCGTCGGGAACACCCGCACGTCGCCCTCCGGGTCGAGCGGGCCCATGCCGTGGCGGACGTTCTTCCCCTAAGGGGCGAGGAGGCTGCAAGCTTCCGCAACGACGCCGTCACCGGGTACGGAAAGGTCCGGTCCGGGGATGCAGATCGTGAGGAAACGCTCTCTCTTCTCGATCTCGAGGGCCTTTTGCGCCCCTTCCTGCCTACAGCTTCTGTTCCTGGAGTCTAACGTGACGATCTCGATCGCCAACCGCATTCTTCTCGGCTTCGCCGTCATCGTCGCGCTGATGGTCGGCCTCGGCATCTATGCCATCAATCAGCTCGACGACGTCCGACAATCGACGGAGACGATCGTGACACGCGATCTCGCCGTGATGCGTCAGATCGAAGATCTCGGCGATCTTCAGAACAACATGCGTGGACTGCGAGAGGAAATCCTCTCCCGCTTCTACCTGCGCTCCCTCGGACAGCAGCAGGCCGCCGGGGACGATCTGGCGCGCTCCTGGGAGCAGCAGGCCGCCGCGACCGAAGCCTCCATGGCGCAGGCGCTTGCGACCGTGAGCGATTTCGCTGCGCGCTCGATCACCTCCCAGAGAGCGGAAGCCTGGCGTCGCATCACCGAGATCCTCAACCGCGCCAGCGGAGACCTGCGCCAGCTCCGCTCATCGACGGAGAGGCAGTTCGCAGCGGAGCAGAGCAATGATCTCGCAGGGGTGGCGGCGACTCAGAACGCTCTGAACGCCAGTCGCGAGTCCTGGAACAGAAACCTGGTCCAGGCCCGCAGCGTGCTGGGCGAAGCGATCACGATCGGACAGAGGCGGATTGGTGAAGTCTACGAGCAGAGCCGGATGTCCATCATCCTGGCCGTGGCGGGCGCGGCCCTTCTCAGCATCCTCATCACCTACGCCCTGCGCTCGTCCATCACAGGTCCGCTCGGCGCGTTCATGAACTTCGTCGAGCGGGTTGGGCGCGGCGAACTGGGCGGCCAGATGGCCGTCACAGGCAAGGACGAGATCGGACATCTCGGCGCAACCCTCAACGGCATGGTCGAGGGCCTGCGCCAGCTCGCCCAGCAGAGCCGTGAGGCGACAGAGAACCTGAACGCGGCCGCTGCGGAGATCCGAGCCTCGACCCAGGAGCAGGCCGCCTCCGTCGAAGAGCAGTTGGCAGCCGTTCAGGAAACCGCCGCGACCGTGGACGAGATCACGCATTCGGGCACCCAGATCGGCAAGCGTGCGCAGGAGGTCATCGCATCCGCGCAGGCTGCTGCGCAGACCAGCATCTCAGGATTGCAGGCCGTGGAGGAAACCGCACGTGCAATGGATGCCATCCGCGAGCAGGCGGAGGCTGTGGCGGAAAACATCGTTGCCTTGAGCGAGAAGACGCAGGCGGTCGGCGAGATCATCGCATCGGTCAATGACATTTCCGAACGCACGCATCTTCTCGCTCTCAATGCAGCCATCGAGGCTGCTGCAGCGGGAGAGAACGGCCGCAGCTTCGCAGTGGTGGCGTCTGAGATGAAGACGCTTGCCGATCAGGCCAAGGACGCGACCCTGCAGGTGCGCTCGATTCTGGGCGACATTCAGCGCGGCATCAACTCGTCCGTCATGCTCACGGAGGAGGCGGTTAAGCGCGTTGCGGCCGGCAAGGAGCGGACGGACATCACCCAGCAAACCATTACTGGAATCTCCGGCCAGATCCAGGAGAGCGTCCAGACCTTCCAGCAGATCATCGCCTCGACGAACCAGCAGCAACTCGGCATCGAACAGGTGATGGGGGCTCTCCAGAACATCCGCCAGGCCAGCCAGCAGACCGCCGCCGGCACCCGCCAGCTCGACACGGCGGCCGCCAACCTGTCCAGCCTTGCGCAGCAACTGCTCGGCCTCGCCGAGCGCTACCGTCTGTAACCGGCCGAGCGATGGCGAGGCCCGTATCGTGACGGATATCCGCAAGCAGCTGCTGGCAGCCTTCGAAGTGGAGCACCGCGAGCATCTTCAGGCGATCCGGAGATCCCTCGACCACATGGGCGGCGGGGAGATCGACCTGACGGATGTCTTCCGCCGGGCGCACAGCCTCAAGGGCGCCGCCCGCGCCGTCGACCTGCCGGCCGTGGAGGAGGTCGCCCACCAACTTGAAGCGCTCTTCTCCCACGTGCTCGACGGGCAGCAATCCCTGGACGAACCGACCGTCGCGACGGTGCGGCAGAACCTCGATCTCATCGAGGACCTCGTTGCGGACGTCCTCAAGCCGGAGCCGACACGACCGCTGTCGGCTCCGGGGCCGAAACCGGCACCACCCGGAGCCGACTCGAGAGCTCCTGCGACAGACACCGCCGATGCCGGGTCAGGATCTTATCTTCGCGTCGGCGCCGAACAGATGGAGGAACTCTCCGATTCCATGCACCAGCTTCTGTCAGAGCTACAAGCCGATGCGGGAATCGACGACGCGTTGCGGCAGATCGAACTGGAGATCCGCGGCCTGAGGAGAAGCTGGGATCACCTTCACGCACAGGTGAACGCCCTGCCATCTCCTATGGGGCAGAGCCGCAGCAAACCATCATTCCTCCCACGCCTGCGCGATTTCGATCAAGATCTGAAAGCGTTATTTCGCAAGGTGTCTGCGCTTTCGCGCGACAGGCGGCAATCCAGCTGGTCGATCGAACAGGCCGCCCGTCAGGTCCGCGACAATATCGACCGGGTCTCCCTGGTCTCGGCGGAGACGGTCTTCGGCGGATTCGGCCATATGGTGCGCGAGATCGCGCGCAAGGCCGGCCGGGATGTGAACGTGCGCAGCATCGGCCTCGACGTCCAAGTGGACCGGCAGGTGCTTCAGGCCCTCAAGGATCCCGTGATGCACCTCCTGCGCAATGCGGTGAGCCACGGGGCCGAGCCGCCCGACGAGCGAAGAGCTGCAGGCAAGGCGGAACGGGCCGAGGTGACCCTGGAACTCGCCTCCCGTGGCGGACGGCTCGCCATCAGCATCCGTGACGACGGACGCGGCCCGGATCTCCGTCGGATTGAGCGGGTCGCGGTCGATCGCGGGCTGCTCCAAGCCCGCGATCCAGGCCAACCTCCTCCCATGATCGACCAGTTGCTGTCCCTCGTCTTCACGCCTGGCTTCTCGACTGCGGACGAAGTCGATCGGTTGTCAGGCCGGGGGATCGGTCTCTCCGTCGTTGCGGAGGCTGTCCGAAAGCTGCAGGGTTCCGTTCTCCTCAGGCCGCGCTATCCCCATGGAACGGAGGTTCTGCTGAACGTGCCCCTCACGGCAGCGCGCCAGCCTCTTCTCCTCTTGGAAGCCGAGGGGCGGATGTTCGGCCTGCCCTCCCATGCGGTGGAGCGCCTCCTGCGGCTGCCCGCCAATGCGCTGGAAAGTGTGGAGGGCCGCCCCACGGCGCGGATCGAGATCGGGGGGCAGGACGTTGTCGTTCCAGTCGTCACCCTGGCCGCCCTGACAGGATCCCCGAATGCCCCCCTCCCCTCCGAGGCAGGACACGTGAAGGCCGTGCTCGTCCGCCATGGTTCGCGCACCTGCGCGCTCGCCGTCAATGCCTTCCACGATGTCCGTACGATGCTGGTCAGCGATGTCCAGGCGATCGGGCTGTCCGAACTGGTCTCAGGCACCACGTTTCTTGACGATGAGCTGCCGGCTCTCGTCCTGAGCCCGGACAGGTTGGTCGAGCACTGGATCCGCAACGAGAGCAGGCTTGCTGCGGGCGGTCTGGGGATCGCCCACCGGGCTCCCGAGGAGGAGCGCCGGGCAAGGGCCATTCTCGTGGTCGACGATTCCATCACGACGCGCACCCTTGAGAAGAGTATCCTGGAAGCTCAGGGCTATGAGGTTCTCCTCAGCGTTGACGGAATCGATGCCCTTCACGTGCTGCGCTCGGGTGAGGCCATGATCGATCTCGTGATCGCCGATGTGGAAATGCCCCGCATGGACGGGTTCGGTCTGCTGCAGGCGATCAAGAACGATCCGCGGTTCTCCACCCTTCCCGTCATCCTCATGACGTCGCGCGCGGACCCCGAAGACGTCCGCAGGGGTCTCGATCTGGGCGCGAGCGCCTATATTACCAAGCAGAAGTTCGATCAGCGCGAGCTTTTGGCGACGATCGGGCAGGTATTGTGAGTGTCAGGCGATGAGTATGGCGCCTCCTTCGCGGATCCGGGTGATGGTTGTCGAGGATTCCCTCGTCGTCCGGCAGCTGCTCGTCCATATCATCGCCAGCGATCCTCGCCTCGTGGTCGCCGCTGCCGTCGGCTCCGCCGAGGAGGCGCTGCGGGAAATCGGACGCGTGCAGCCTGACGTTGTATCGATGGATATCCGCCTTCCGGGGATGGATGGGCTGGAGGCAACGCGCCGGATCATGTCGGAGCACCCGACGCCGATCGTCGTCATCGCCGACAGCATCGAGGATTCCTCCCTCAAGATCTCGATGAACGCGCTCCGGGCCGGCGCACTCACGGTCGTGGAGAAGCCTGTCGGTCTTTCGAGCGACGGCTATGCCGGAATTGCCAGCACCATCTGCACCCAGCTTTACATCATGAGCCAGGTGCCTGTGGTCCGGCAGCGCTCGTTCGCACCCTGGCGGGAGAGGAGCACCGCCTCCGCTCCCGGGCGCGATCCCGAATGGAGTGCGATGCGCCCGAGCATCATGGGGATCGCCGCCTCCACAGGCGGTCCGCCCGCTCTTGCCAAAGTCCTGGGTGCTCTCCCTGAGGACTTTCCACTGCCGATCCTCCTCGTCCAGCACATGGGGGCTCCGTTCATGGAGGGCTTCGCCTCCTGGCTGAACGGGCTGATGCCTCTGAAAGTCCGCTTGGCGCAGGACCAGGAGATCCCGACGGCCGGCCATGTCTATGTGGCCCCCGGCGACCGCCATCTGCTGCTGTCTCCTGCCGGCACCCTAAGGGTGAGCGTCGAGCCGCCTCTCGGCAATCAGCGGCCGTCCGCCACCATGCTGTTCCGGTCGATGGCGAGATCGGCAGGCCGACGGGGGCTCGGGGTCATTCTCACCGGCATGGGTGAAGACGGCGCGCAGGGCCTCGTCGAGTTGCGTCAGGCGGGAGGCTATGGGCTGGCGGAGGATGAGAGCACCGCCGTCGTCTATGGCATGCCGGCCGCTGCGGCCCGGATGGGCGGCGCCAATGTGAGCCTGCCCCTCGACCTGATCGCCCCCCGGATTCTAAGGCTCGCGCGAGGACAGGGCGAATGAGCACGGGATCCCTTGCGCAGGCCGCCGCGATCCTCCTGGTGGAGGATTCCGAGACTCAAGCCCTGCAGCTGCGCCACATGCTCGAGACGAACGGCTTCAGCGTGTCCTGGCGTTCCACGGCCGAAGCAGCCCTCGACAGTCTGAACGAGAAGCTGCCCGACCTCGTCATCGCCGATTATCATCTGCCCGGCATGAATGGGGACGAGTTGACCCGCCAGATGCGCCTCAACGTGCGCACGCGGGCGATTCCTGTGATCATGCTGACCGAAGCGCGGGAACGGGGCGTCGAGCGTCAAGGCCTGGAAAGCGGGGCGGATGCCTACATCTCGAAATCCGCCGAGCAGGAGCTGATCATCCTGCGGATCAAGGCATTGCTGCGCCGGCGCTCATCCCCCCTGAGCGATGCCAGAGACGAGCGGGAACCGCCGAGCTTCGGCACCTTTCGCCGGGCTTGCATCCTGATCATCGACGACAGCCTGACACAGCGGACCTACCTTCAGAACATGCTGGCCCATGAAGGTTATGCCGTGACTCCGGCCACGGAGCCGGCCGAGGCCCTCCGACTGGTTCGCGCGCCGAATGCCACATGGGACTGCATTCTGGTCAATCTGCTGAGCCCAGGCTTCGATGGGGTCGAATTGTGCCGTCAGCTCAACCTCTATCGCGGTCTCGCGCCGCTTCCGGGCACGGATGCACCGAGCTTTGCCATTGTCGGCTTAGGCAATGAAGAGGGCGGGGATCTGCTTGCGCGTGCCTTTGCGGCCGGCGTGGACGATATCGTTCCCTCGACGGTGGAAGCCGATGTGATGCGGGTGCGCATCCGCGCGCTCGTCCGGCGCAAACTGATGCAGGACGAGAATTGGCGGATCGAGGCGGAGCTCAGCGAGCGGGAGCTGGCTCTCGCAAAGGCCAGGGCGGAGGCCGCCTCGGCGGAAGCGCTGGCCAAAGCCAACAGTGAGCTTGCCGAAGCCAACGATCTCCTGAAAGGCACCCAGGCACAGCTGGTTCAGGCCGCCAAGATGGCCTCCCTCGGGGAACTGGTGGCGGGAATCGCCCATGAGATCAACAATCCGCTTGCCTTCATTCAGGCGCATCAGGGAACCGTCGAGAGGCTTCTTGCCGAGATCGCCGCGAAACTCCCTCCGGAGGCAGGACTGGAGCGGCAGGTGCAGAAGTCGCGCGATCGGGTGGCCGCGATGAAGCTCGGCCTTGCCCGCATCCAGGAGCTCGTGCTCAATTTAAGACGATTTTCCCGCCTGGATGAGGGCGACTTCCAGACCGTCAATGTTCCGGAGTCCATCGAGACCGTCCTGGCCCTCCTGGGGCACAAGCTTGGCACCCGGATCGACGTGCGGCGCCATTACGATGCCGTCCCCGACCTGTATTGCTCGCCGGCTCTTCTGAACCAGGTCGTCATGAACATCGTCGGCAATGCTGCCGATGCGATCAAGGGAACCGGCGGCATAGACATTGAAACTGAGAGCAACGAGACAACCTATACCATCAAGATCAGCGATACGGGGCCGGGCATTCCGGGGGAATTGCGGGAGCGCATCTTCGAACCGTTCTTCACCACCAAGCCCGTCGGGTCTGGAACTGGACTCGGCCTGGCGATCGCATATAGCGTCGTTCAGGCCCACAAAGGGTCGATTGCGGTGGATTCTGGCTCCCTGGGAGGCGCCCGCTTCACGATCACGATCCCGAGGCATACTGTTTGATGACCTTGCCGAGCGAGATGACTTCAACCCATGGCACGATTCTGGTCGTCGACGACGAGCCGGACATCCTGATCGCGCTCGAAGATCTGTTCGAGAACGACTACCGGGTCCTGACGGCCTCGTCGCCGGTCCAGGCGCTCGACATCATCCGGCAGGAGCCTGACATCGCCATCATTATCTCGGATCAGCGTATGCCCGAGATGCAGGGTGACGAGTTCCTGGCAAAGGCCCGGCACGAGACCGATGCGGATGCGATCCTTCTCACCGGCTATGCGGATCTCAAAGCGGTGATCGGTGCGGTGAACAAGGGTCGGATCATGGCTTATGTTCCAAAGCCCTGGGATCCAGCCGCCCTCTCGAACATGGTCGCTGCGGCCTACCAGCGGCGCGTGCTGGCCCGCAAGCTCGATACGGAGCGCGCACTCCTGCGCGGGCTGATGGAAAGCACCGGCGACCTCATCTCGTTCAAGGATCTGGACGGGCGTTTCGTCCGCCTCAACGCCAGCAAGGCACGAAGCCTCGGCTGCCATTCGGAAGACTGCCTAGGGCGCAAGGAGCGGGACTACGTGGCACCGGAACGGGCCACGATGATCGAGGAGGCGGAGCGGCGAGCGATCGCGGCACGAATTCCCGATGAAGTGATCGAGGAGCGGATTGCTCCCGACGGTACGACGCAATGGTTCCTGATCAATCACATCCCGATCCTCGACGAGGCGGGACATGTGACCAATCTCGCGACCATCGAGCGCGACGTCACCGAGCGCAAGCTGATGGAGATGCGTTTGCGGCAAGCGGACAAGATGCAGGCCCTGGGAACGCTTGCCGGCGGCGTCGCGCACGATTTCAACAACCTCCTGATGGCCGTCCTCGGCAGTCTGGATCTCGCCTCGCGCCGTGCACCCGACGACCCCCGGCTGACCCGCCTGCTGCAGAATGCCACCTATGCGGCGGAGCGCGGCGCCTCCCTGACCCAGCGGCTGCTCAGCTTCAGCCGCCAGCGCGACCTGCGGTTGCAGACCGTGGACGTGAACCAAGTCATCACCGGCATGAACGACTTGCTGACGCGAACCCTCGGCGGCGTCATCCGGATCGAGCGGCGCCTTCAAGACGGTCTGTGGACCGCCATGGTCGATCCGGATCAACTCGAACTCGCGATTCTCAACCTGTGCATCAACGCCCGTGATGCCATGGCCGAAAGCGGGGTTCTTACGCTCTCGACCCGCAACGAGACATTGGACGAAGGACGGATCCCCGAATTGAGCGGAGGCGAGTATGTGGTGATCTCCGTCACGGACACCGGAAGCGGGATTCCACCGGAGGTGCTGACCAGGGTGCTCGAGCCGTTCTTCACCACCAAGGAGGTCGGCAAAGGAACAGGTCTCGGTCTCCCGATGGTCTATGGACTGGCCCAGCAATCCGGCGGCACCGTCACGATTCGAAGCACGGTCGGAGAAGGGACGACCGTCGAGCTTTTCCTGTCCCGGGCGGTTGTCGAGCCTGAGGAGGGAGCCCGCGAGGAAGAAGCTGTTGCGGCGGATTCCCCTAGGGTGCGCATCCTGCTCGTCGATGACGATGCGGAAGTAAGAACCGTGACTGCCGCCTATTTGACCGAATTGGGACACCGTGTCGTTGAGGCCGCCGACGGATCATCGGCCCTCGACATCCTCAAGGCGGACAACCGGCTCGACCTCCTCATCGCCGATTTCGCAATGCCCGGCATGACCGGAACCGACTTGGCCGATCAGGCACGCGGGATTCGGCCCGACCTGGGCATCCTGCTCGTGACCGGGTATGCCGATCCCAAACGGCTTCCGGAGAGCTATCTGCGGCTCCACAAGCCCTTCAGCCGCGCCGACTTGGCGCTGAAGGTGGCCGAAGCGGCCCGTCTGGGGCGGGATGGAAGCGCAACAGCCTGAGGGATGCTCGGGCGGATTGTGCAAAGTCGCTCTTGAGCCAATTCGACCGAAAACAGACCAAAATCGCGGAAATTTGACGCTCTGGCGTTCGATTCCGGCTGCCGTCACGGCAGAAAATGGTTAATTTTCTTTAAAAGTTATCCATTGTTGCATGGACAGATTGACATTATCGGGGCTTCGCACCTTAACTCCGTCACAGAACGGCCACGAGTAGAGCCGTCTCAGAGGACTAGGTAATGAAAAAATCAGCCCTTTTCGCAGCCATCTGCGTTCCGGCCTTCTTGGCCGGCGCTCCGCTGGCCGCCAAAACCCTCGTCTACTGCTCCGAGGGCAGCCCGGAAAACTTCTATCCCGGCATCAACACCACCGGCACGTCGTTCGACGTGAACGAGCACATCTACGACAACATCGTGGATTTCGAGCGCGGCGGCACCCAGGTGGTTCCCGGCCTCGCCGAGAAATGGGACATTTCGGCTGACGGCACGGTCTACACCTTCCACCTGCGCAAGAA
The DNA here is from genome assembly GCF_025460805.1 of Microvirga sesbaniae. Classification (GTDB taxonomy): domain Bacteria; phylum Pseudomonadota; class Alphaproteobacteria; order Rhizobiales; family Beijerinckiaceae; genus Microvirga; species Microvirga sesbaniae. The sequence goes on from NZ_JAMXFJ010000008.1 coordinate 155,321, forward strand.
CGCGAAGTTCCATTCCAACAAGAACTTCAAGCCGACCCGCAACCTGAACGCCGACGACATCGTGTTCATGATCGAGCGTCAGTGGAAGGAAGACAATCCTTACTTCAAGGTCACGAGCCCGAACCATTCCTACTTCACCGACATGGGCATGCCGTCCCTGCTGAAGTCGGTGGAGAAGGTCGACGACTACACCGTCCGCATCACGCTCAACCGGCCTGAGGCCCCCTTCCTGTCGAACCTGGCCATGCAGTGGGCCGGCGTCCAGTCGAAGGAATACGCCGACGCCATGATGAAGGCCGGCACTCCGGAGAAGATCGACCAAGAGCCGATCGGCTCGGGCCCGTTCTATCTGGTCCAGTACCAGAAGGATGCCATCGTCCGCTTCAAGGCCTTCCCGGAATATTGGGGCGGCAAGGCGAAGCTCGACGATCTCGTGTTCGCGATCACCCCGGACGCCTCCGTCCGCTGGGCGAAGCTCCAGAAGGGCGAATGCCACGTCATGCCGTATCCGAACCCGGCTGACCTCGAGGCCATGAAGAAGGATCCGAACGTCACGGTCATGGAGCAGGCCGGCCTCAACATCGGCTACCTCGCTTACCAGACCACGAAGAAGCCGTTCGACGATGTTCGCGTCCGCAAGGCCTTCAACATGGCCATGAACAAGAAGGCGATCGTCGACGCTGTGTTCCTCGGCTCGGGCGTTCCCGCCACGAACCCGATCCCGCCTTCCATGTGGTCGTACAACAAGTCCATCAAGGACGACGAGTACAACCCTGAAGCGGCCAAGAAGCTCCTGGCCGAAGCTGGCTATCCCAACGGTCTCGAGACCGATCTCTGGGCCATGCCGGTTCAGCGCCCCTACAACCCGAATGCGCGCCGCATCGCCGAGCTCATGCAGGCCGACCTCGCCAAGATCGGCGTGAAGGCCGAGATCAAGAGCTTCGAATGGGGCGAGTACCGCAAGCGGGCCCAGGCCGGCGAGCACCAGATGGCTCAGCTCGGCTGGACCGGCGACAACGGCGACCCGGACAACTTCCTGCACACCCTGCTCGGCTGCGCCTCGGCCCAGAGCGCTTCGGGTTCGAACATCGCCAAGTGGTGCTACAAGCCGTTCGACGATCTCGTCACGAAGGCGAAGGTCGTGACCAACCAGGCCGAGCGCACCAAGCTCTACGAAGAAGCTCAGAAGATCTTCAAGGAGCAGGCTCCCTGGTTCACGATCGCTCACGCCGTGCAGTTGAAGCCGGTCCGCAAGGAAGTCGTGGATTTCAAGCTCTCGCCGTTCGGCCGCCACACCTTCTACGGCGTGGATCTCAAAGGCAAGTAAGCTAATCCCTTCAACCCTATGGCGGAGCGGCTTCTCGAGCCGCTCCGCCTTTTTACGTTCAGACGATGCTCAGATTCATTTTGACCCGCGTCAGCCTGATCATTCCGACCTTCATCGGGATCACGCTGCTGGCCTTCTTCCTGATCCGCCTGGTGCCGGGCGACCCGATCGAAACACTCGCCGGCGAGCGCGGCATCGACCCCGCCCGCCACGAACAGCTCCGTAAGGAATACGGCTTCGACAAGCCGATCATCGTTCAGTACGGTATCTATCTCACGCGTGTCCTGCAGGGCGATCTCGGCAAGTCGATGATCACGCAGGAACCCGTCATCAACGAGTTTTCGTCCCTGTTTCCGGCAACCGTCGAGCTGGCGCTCTGCGCCATCATCTTCGCTCTCGTGTTCGGTCTGCCGGCAGGCATCATCGCGGCCATCCGACGAAATTCGATCTTCGATCACGGGGTGATGGGCATCTCGCTGACCGGCTATTCCATGCCGATCTTCTGGTGGGGCCTCATCCTCATCCTCGTGTTCTCGGTGCAGTTCGACCTGACGCCCGTCTCGGGCCGGATCGACGTCCTCTATTACATCGAGCCGATCACGGGCTTCCTGCTGATCGACACGCTGCTCTCCGACGAGCCGGAGGCCTTCTGGTCGGCGGTGAACCACCTGATCCTGCCCACCATCGTCCTCGGCACCGTCCCCCTGGCCGTGATCGCCCGCATGACCCGCTCGGCCATGCTGGAGGTGCTCGGCGAAGACTACATCCGCACCGCCAAGGCCAAGGGCCTCCCGCGGCTCCGGATCGTGGCTCTGCATGCCCTGCGCAACGCCCTCATTCCGGTCGTGACGGTGATCGGCCTGCAGGTGGGCGTGCTGTTTACCGGCGCCATCCTGACGGAAACCATCTTTTCCTGGCCCGGGGTCGGCAAATGGCTCATCGATGCCATCTTCCGGCGCGATTATCCGGTGCTGCAGGGCGGCGCCCTTCTGCTCGGCGTTGTCGTCATGAGCGTGAATCTTCTCGTCGACCTTGCCTACGGGCTCATCAATCCTCGCATCAGGCATACGCGATGACCACTGAAACCATGGAAGCCCCGGCCGTCGCCGCTCCCACGGCCACCCCTCCCCACCCTCTCCGCGAGTTCTGGAGCTACTTCAGCGCCAATCACGGGGCCGTCGCCGGCCTCGTGGTGATCGTCGCTGTCGTGCTCGTGGCTCTCCTCGCCGACGTGCTCGCGCCTCACTCGCCGTACCTTACGGACACATCCATCGCCCTGAAGCCTCCGTTCTGGCAGGAGGGCGGCTCGCTGACCTATCCGCTCGGGACGGACCCCATCGGCCGGGACATTCTCTCGCGCATGATCTACGGGGCGCGGCTGTCCCTCCTCATCGGCATCGTGGTGGTGGCGGTCTCCATCGTCCTGGGAACGGTGCTCGGCCTCGTGGCGGGCTTCTTCCGGGGCCTGACCGAGATCTTCATCATGCGCCTGATGGACATCGTCCTCACCCTGCCGAGCCTCCTGCTCGCCATCGTGATCGTGGCGGTGCTGGGTCCGGGCCTGATGAACGCCATGCTGGCGGTGGCCCTGGTGATCCTGCCGCATTACGTGCGTCTGGCCCGTGCGGCGGTGATCACCGAGACTTCGAAGGACTATGTGACGGCAGCCCGCGTCAGCGGCGCGGGAACGTTGCGCCTGATGTTCAAGGAGGTGCTGCCGAACTGTACCGCTCCGCTGATCGTGCAGGCGTCGCTCGGCATCTCGACCGCCATTCTGGACGCGGCGGCGCTCGGGTTTCTCGGCCTTGGCGCGCAGCCCCCGTCTCCGGAATGGGGAACCATGCTGGCGGATGCCCGCGAATTCGTGCTCCGCGCCTGGTGGGTCGTGACCTTCCCGGGACTGGCCATCCTCATCACGGTGCTTGCCTTCAATCTTCTGGGCGACGGGTTGCGCGACGCCCTGGATCCGAAACTGAAAAGGTCCTGATCATGGCACTTCTCGAAATCGAGAATCTCGTCGTCGAGTTCCAGACTTCGGCCGGCATGTTCCGGGCAGTCGACGGCGTCTCGCTCAAGGTCGACGAGCGCGAGGTTCTGGCCATCGTCGGCGAATCCGGCTCGGGCAAGTCCGTTTCCATGCTCGCCGTCATGGGGCTCCTGCCGTGGACGGCCAAGGTGACCGCGGACAAGATGGCGTTCAATGGCCGCGATCTTCTGCGGATGTCGGATTCCGAGCGCCGCAAGATCGTCGGCAAGGATATTGCGATGATCTTCCAGGAGCCGGTCGCAAGCCTCAATCCTTGCTACACGGTCGGCTTCCAGATCGAGGAGGTGCTGCGTTTCCACCTTGGTCTCGGACGATCGCAGCGGCGTGCGCGGGCCATCGAACTGCTGACGGCGGTCGGTATTCCCAATCCTGCCGAGCGGCTGAACTCGTTCCCGCATCAGATGTCGGGCGGCCAGTGCCAGCGCGTGATGATCGCCATGGCGATCGCATGCAATCCGAAGCTGTTGATCGCCGACGAACCGACCACGGCCCTCGACGTCACGATCCAGAAGCAGATCCTCGACCTGCTCGTGAAGCTTCAGGCCGAGCACGGCATGGGCATGATCATGATCACTCACAACATGGGCGTGGTCGCAGAAACGGCCGATCGCGTCGTGGTTCAGTACAAGGGGCGCAAGATGGAAGAGGCCGACGTGCTGTCGCTGTTCGAGAATCCGCGAAGCAACTACACGAAGGCTCTCATGGCCGCGCTGCCGGACAATGCGACGGGCGACCGTCTGCCGACCATCGCCGATTATTTCAAGGACGGAACCGAGATCGCCGGAGCGGCCGTATCATGAGTGTTGTTCTCGAAGCTCGAAACATCGTCCGGGACTATCATGTCGCCGGCAGCCTCTTCTCCAAGGGCAGGACCGTTCACGCGGTCAAAGGCGTGAGCTTCACGGTGGACAAGGGCAAAACCCTCGCCATCGTCGGGGAGAGCGGCTGCGGGAAATCGACGCTCGCACGCATTCTCACCCTGATCGATCCGGCCACCTCCGGTGATCTCTTCATCCAGGGGAAGAAGGTCGATATCGCGAAGGGCGACCTCACGAAGGACCTTCGGCGCGAAGTGCAGATCGTGTTCCAGAATCCCTATGGCTCGCTCAACCCCCGCCAGAAGATCGGCGACGTGCTGGGCGCTCCGCTGGTGATCCACGGCAACGTCCCGGCGGACGAGCGGCGGGACCGGGCCATGGCCATGCTGAAAAAGGTCGGACTCGGCGAAGAGCATTACAACCGCTATCCGCACATGTTCTCCGGCGGTCAGCGCCAGCGCATCGCGATCGCCCGGGCCCTGATGCTCAATCCGAGCCTGCTCGTTCTCGACGAGCCGGTTTCGGCCCTCGATCTTTCGGTCCAGGCTCAGGTATTGAACCTGCTGGCGGATCTCCAGGACGAGTTCAACCTCACCTATGTCTTCATCAGCCACGACCTTTCGGTGGTCCGCTACATCGCCGACGAGGTGATGGTGATGTATTTCGGCGAGGCGGTCGAATACGGCACGCGCGACGAGGTGTTCTCCGATCCGAAGCACGACTACACCAAGACGCTCTTCGCGGCGACGCCGCGGGCGGATCCCGCGAGCATCAAGGCGCGGCTGGCGCGCAAGCGGGCCGCCTGAGAGCGATCACGCCGGCAGCGGCAGCCGCCTGGCTGCCGTTGCCTCTTCGACGGCGGACGTATTGGCCCCCTCCGGCACCTTTTCCTCGCCGCTCGCCACTTTCAGGCACTGCACCACCGCATCCCTCAGGGACGAGACATAGTAGTCGGCGCCGAGCGTGGCGCGCATCGTCTCGCTTTTCAGCACCGCGTCCTCCGCCGGCCAGAGACCGACCAGGGTCGGGGCTTTCGCCTTTTGCTTCAGGCGCCGCAGCAGATAGCGCAGATGGGCCGGCGTTCCGCTGATCTCCAGATAGCTGATGCACACCATCTGCACGTCTGTCATGTCGAGGTTGAAGATCTCCCGGCGTGACACGGCCGAATGCGGCACGACCCGGGTGCCGAGCCCATGCTTGCTCAGGAGCTGCGCGAGCATCTCGGAGGCGGCCTCGTCGAGCGGCCCGCGGCCGGCAACGCACAGGACGGCCCCATCGGCCCGCCAAGCCTCGGGGATATGTCCCTCCGGCGGCATCGGCGGCACCACCGCCGGCTCCTTGATGGCAGGCTTCTCGCTGGCGGGCGCCGCGACCGGATCATCCTTCGTCTCGCGCGGATGAGGATCCACATCGTCGTGGGGAGCGAGATCCTGCACGAGGGCCCGGATCACGTCCTTGACCTGATCGAGCTGGCGCTGGGTGAGAACCCCGCGCGTCGCATCGTTTGCGGCGAGCTGAAGCCCTCTTAACGCGACCTCGTCGTAGTAGGAGGTCAAGGAACGCTCCTTCAGCAGGAGCTCCGCCGAATCCAGCGCCTCGTCCGGATCGCCGGCCAGCATGCGCTGGTACAGGTTCTCGGCCGGCGTCAGAGCGGGCCTGTCGCCCAGAAGGACATCGAGAAATTCCAGGCGCTCCACATGCCGGCCCAGGACCACGAGGCAAAGGGTCAAGGGCGTGGCGATGAGAAGGCCCACGGGCCCCCAGAGCCAAGTCCAGAAGATCGCCGAGATCACGACCGAGAAGGGCGAGAGACCCGTGCTTTGCCCATAGACGACGGGCTCGATCACATGGCCCATGAGGGGTTCGCCGATCAGGAACAGGGCCATGGCCATCAGCGCCATGGACCAGCCGGGATCGACGGCAGCGGCCAGGAGGATGGGCGGCAGGGCTGCGACGAACGATCCGATATAGGGCACGAACCGCATCAGCGCGGCGAAGACGCCCCACAGGATCGGGCTCGGCACGCCGATGGCCCAGAGGCCCAGGGCCGCCACGACGCCGAAGGAGGCGTTCAAGGCGAGCTGGGTCAGGAAGTACCGGCTGAGCCGGCGCGCAGCATCGTCCATGGCCACCGTCGTCCGGTGGAGGTCGCTCGCCCCGAACAGGCGAATCATCCGGTCGCGCAGATCTTCCCGCTGCATGAGGATGAAGACCAGGACCACGAACACGATGCCCGTCGTGGCCAACGGCTCGAGCACCGGAAGCAAGACGTCCCGGGCCATCTGCATCGGTGTGGGCTCGGGTTCATGGACCTCGACCGGAAGGGGGCCGGCGTCCTGAGGCTCCTGTGCCGGTGCCGCCGTAGGAGCCGGCGACGCGGGCGCCTGGCCGGGCGGCGGCTCCGCAACGGCCCGGTCGAAGCGACGGCCGAAATCTTTCAAGAGGCTCGGCAGCTTTCCGAGCGTTCCCTCGCGCAGGGACCCGATCTTCGATTCGATCGTGGTCTGATAGCGCGGCAGGTCGCTGGCGAGACCCGCCAGCTGGAAGCCGATGACGGTGCCGAGGGAGATGATGATTCCAAGGGCGACCAGCACCGCGATGATGACGGACGGGACGCGTCCGAGGCGCCACCGGCGCAGCACCTCGACGAAGGGCGCCAGCACGAACGCGAGGAGGATCGCCATCACGACAGGCAGGAAGACGTCCTGTCCCACATAGAGCGCAGCCAGCACCACGACCCCGACGGCCAGGGTCATGAGGCCGGAGAGGCCTGGGACGCCGGGAGGTTCGATCTCCGTCTCCGTGGGGGGCGTGGTGTTGGGGCCAGGGCGCATTCGAGGGATCTCTGCTGAGTCGCGAGACACTCTCGCCGACGTGCAAACAACGCCCTCGGCGGCCAAACGATCCTTGAGCGTAGCAATATGGCCCGACAGCTGGCGGGACGCTGGGACCTTTTGCCATCTGAAAGCACGGGGATCCGGTCCCCATCTCAACGGAACCCCATCGGATCCCCGACCCTCGACATCCATGCCGCTCACCCGACGCAATCTCCTGATCGGTGCAGCCCTGGCTGCCTCTCCGACCGCCCACGCCCTCCAAAGCAAGCCCAGCAAAATGCCCGTCATCACCCAGCGAAACAGTTTCAAGAGCGGCGGCAAGGCCATTGCCGTCGAAACCTTCCAGATGGATGGGACCGCCTCCCGCCCGGCCGTTCTCATGCTGCATGGCGCAGACGGCCTGAGCTATAACGGCCAATATCGTGAGGGTGCGCGGGACGTCGCGGCCGCCGGCTATCAGGTTCATCTCGTCCATTATCTCGACCGCACCGGCGAAAGGCGGGCCTCGTTCGGCACCCTGTTTCAGAACTTCATGCCCTGGATGAGCACGGTTCAGGATGCGCTCGCCTTCGCGTCGGGTCATCAGGGTGCCGACCCACACCGGATCGGCATCGTCGGGATCTCGCTCGGAGCCGCGCTGGGCCTTGCGGTCGCGAGCACGGATCCGCGCGTGAAGGTCCTTGTGAACTATTTCGGACCGCTGCCGCAGGGTGCGATCGCCACGACGTCCCGGCTGCCGCCGACCCTGGTCCTGCATGGCTCCGCCGATCCGATCGTCCCGGTGGCGAACGCCTATGCGGTCGAGGCGCTTCTGCGCCAGCAGAACGTGCCACACGAGATCAAGGTCTATCCCGGACAGGGTCACGGCTTCAGGGGTGCGGCGCATGACGACGCGACGGCGCGATCCCTGGCGTTCCTCCGGCGGCATCTCGCCGGCACGACGGCTCCGGCGGACACCGGCCCTCTTCCCGCAGACGGATGACGCAATTAAGACTAGAGCATCTTGATGCGGCGTATCGTTCGGGGCGGACCCAGAGGGCCGCACGATGCGCTAGACCCTCGATTCAAAGACAGGAGCGATCATGACGGCTTCAGACGCGGCACTCGCGGGCAACCCCCTTCTCACGCAGTGGACCACGCCCTTCGGCCTTCCTCCGTTCGAGAGCATCGCGCCGGAGCATTACAAACCTGCCTTCGATGCCGCGCTGGCCGAACAGCAGGCACAGATCGCCGCCATTGCGGACAATGCGGAGGAGCCCACCTTCGCCAACACCATCGAAGCCCTGGAGACGAGCGGACGGACGCTGAAGAAGGTCGGCGGCGTGTTCTTCAATCTGGCGGGCTCGCACACCAACGACGCGATTCAGGCGGTGGAGCGCGAGATGGCGCCGATTCTCGCCAAGCACCGCAACAGCATCTTCATGAACGAGGCGCTCTACAGGCGCGTGGCGGCGCTCTACGAGAAACGCGACAGCCTCGGGCTCTCGGCCGAGCAGGCTCGTGTCCTCGACCGCTACCACACCATCTTCGTGCGCGCCGGAGCAAGGCTCGGGCCTGACGAGAAGAAGCGGCTCGCGGCCATCACCGAGCGGCTCGCGAGTCTCGGCACGCAGTTCTCGCAGAACGTCCTGGCCGATGAAAAATCCTACCAGCTCGTCCTCGACGGCGAAGCCGATCTCGAAGGCCTGCCCTCCTTCCTGCGCGAGGCGGCCGCGCAGGCTGCCGAGGAGCGCGGGCTGAAGGGCAAGCATGTGATCACCCTCTCCCGGTCGAGCATTGAGCCGTTCCTGCAATTCTCCAAGCGGCGCGACCTGCGCGAGCAGGCCTTCAAGGCCTGGGCGGCGCGCGGCGACAACGGCGGTGCGACCGACAACAAGGCGATCATCGCCGAGACGGCGGCCCTGCGGGCCGAACGCGCGAAGCTCCTCGGCTACGAGACGTTCTCCGACTTCAAGCTCGCCGACACCATGGCCAAGACGCCCGACAACGTGCAGAAGCTCCTGAACGACGTCTGGTCGCCGGCGATCGCCCGCGCCAACGCGGAGCGGGACGATCTGCAGGCCCAAGCTCAGGCGATCGGCGACAACATCGTCATCGAACCCTGGGACTGGCGCTACTATGCCGATCAGGTCCGCATGGCCCGCCACAACCTCGATGAGGCGACCATCAAGCCCTATTTCCAGCTCGACCGGATCATCGAGGCGTCCTTCGAGACGGCGCAGCGCCTCTTCGGTCTCAGCTTCCAGGAGCTGAAAGACTTCCCGCGCTACCACCCGGACATCCGCGCCTGGCAGGTCGTGGATGCAGGCGGCCGCCCGATCGGCACCTTCATCGGGGATTACTTCGCACGGCCTTCGAAGCGCAGCGGCGCCTGGATGAGCGCCTTCCGGTCGCAGGAAAAGCTTACCGGCGATGTTCGGCCGATCATCGTCAACGTGATGAACTTCGCCAAGGGCGCTCCCGGCGAGCCGTCGCTCCTGAGCTTCGACGATGCCCGCACGCTGTTCCATGAATTCGGCCACGGCCTGCACGGCCTGCTCTCGGACGTGACCTATCCGCTGCTCGCGGGCACGGCGGTATCGACGGATTTCGTCGAGCTGCCGTCGCAGCTCTACGAGCACTGGCTCTCGCAGCCAGGGATCCTTCGCCGCTACGCGACCCATTACCGGACCGGCGAGCCGCTCCCCGAGGAGCTGCTCGAGCGCCTCATGGCCGCGCGCAACTTCAACCAGGGCTTTGCCACGGTGGAGTACCTGGCCTCGGCCTTCGTCGATCTCGCGCTTCACCGGCGCCGGGATCTGAGCAACCTCGACGTCTCGGCTTTCGAGGCGGAGACGCTGAAATCTATCGGCATGCCGCGCGAGATCATCATGCGCCACCGCACGCCGCACTTCACGCACGTGTTCTCCGGCGACGGCTATTCCTCGGGCTATTACAGCTATCTCTGGTCGGAGGTTCTGGATGCGGACGCCTTCATGGCCTTCGAGGAGACGGGAGACGCCTTCGACCGGGACATGGCGGCCAAGCTGAAGCGTTTCATCTACGCGGCCGGAAACCTGCGCGATCCGGCCGAGGCCTATATGGCCTTCCGCGGGCGCCTGCCCACGGCGGACGCTCTTCTCGCCAAGCGCGGATTGGCTCCGATGGTCGAAGATGCGTGATCCCGGCCGACGGGCCTAAAAAGGCCCGTCACACCGACCCTGCTGTGAGTTCTTTCGACCGTCTCAGGGCGTAGAAGCGGATCTTGACGATGCGGGACGCCTCCCTGGGAGGCGCCTGAGGGGTCGGGACAGGACGCAGAACGCTCTTCAGGAAAGCCGCTCCCTTCGGATCGATCTCCAGGGCTTTCGCATCGAGCACCGGCATGAGGGACTGTCCCTTCTTGGTTCGTGTCGGACCGGAAACGCAACGCCTACAAAGAAGAACAATTCTGTTACAGCAAAGTTCCCGTCATCAGCCGACAAACCGGAGTTCGCTCACCTGCCGGGACACTTGGCCGGGCGGCAGGATAGACGATGGAAAATGGGCTTTATTGGGGCTGTCGGGGAAACGCTGCGGCTCCAGGCAGAGCCCGCCATGGCGCCCGTATCGGGCACCGTCCAGTCCCTGGACCGGGATGTCGATGAGATGGCCGTCATAGAACTGGACGCCGGGCTCCGTCGTCCACAATTCCATGGCGAGACCGTTCCGGCGTGAAGCGAGGGTCGCGGCATGGCGAAGCTCGCCATAGGGTCCGCGCAGAACGTAGTTGATGTCGTAGAGGGTGTGCTGATTCCCGTGGACCGGCCTCGGAGCCGTGAAATCGTAGTCGGTCCCGGCAACGGCCGCGATCTCCCCCGTCGGAATGAGATCGGGCCGGGTGGGCGTGATGAAATCCCCTGCGATCGTCAACTCGTGCGAGGAAATGTCCGGGCTGCCGTCGAGATTGAAATAACCGTGCGTGGTCAAATTGACCGGGGTGGGCTTGTCGCTCGTCGCCTCGAGGGCGATCCGGAGGCGCGATCCAGGCAGGAGCCTATAGGTGCAGGTCGCCACGAGGCGGCCCGGATAGCCCATGTCGCCATCGTCGGAGACGAGGCCGAGGGTCAGGCTGCCCGCTCCGTGATCGAGGATGCTCCACAGGCGCGTGCCGAATCCCATCGTGCCGCCGTGAAGCTGGTTCTCGCCTTCGTTCGCATCGAGCCGGCAGGTCTCGCCGTTCAGGGTGAATTGCGCCTTCCCGATGCGGTTGCCATAGCGCCCGACGATGGCGCCGAAATAGGGAGAATGGGCGACGTAATCCTCGATGGAATTGAGGCCCAGCACCACGCGCTGGGAGCCTCCCGCCAGGGGCACCGTCAGGTCCCGCACCACGGCGCCCCATGTGAGGACCTTCATGCCTATGCCGTCGGGTCCCTGCAGAGAGACCTGGAAAACATCTTGGCCGTCGAGGGTGCCGAAACGTTCGATCGTCATGATTCCTACCCCTCGAAGAGATGAGCCTGCAGGCCGCGGATCCCGGTCTCGACCTTGAAGAGGTGGCCGGCCATCACGTCGATATGCGGATCGCGGCCGATGGAGGCCGTCGTGATGTACAGGGTGGTCAGGTCCGGCCCGCCGAAGGCGCATTTCGTCACCTGGGCGGTCGGAACCGGTACGATGCGCTCGATGGACCCGTCCGGCGCGAAGCGCGTGACGCGCGAGGCGCCCCAATGGCAGACCCAGACATGGCCCTCTGCATCCACCGCCATGCCGTCCGGATGGGCCCAGCCCTCCTCGAAGCGGACGAAGGGGCGCGGCTCGCCGATCCGCCCTCTCTCCGCGTCCAGGACATACACCGTCCCGTCGATCGTATCGGTCGCATAGAGCCTCCGCCCGTCGGGGCTGAAGGCCGGTCCGTTGGTGACGATGATGCCGGAATGGAACTGGGTCAGTTCCTTGCCGTCCCAGCGCCAGAAGGCGCCGGAGCCCTCCTTCTCCTCGTCGTCCATGGTGCCGAAATAGATGGCGCCGTCCGGCCCCACGTGACCGTCGTTGATGCGGTTGTTCGGCTTGTCGCTGTCGGGGGACACGAGGGGCTGCACATCGCCGGTCCTGAGGTTGAACCGGGCAAGGCCCGACTTGAAGCCCGCGATGACCACGTCCTCATCGGGCGTCAGCGCGATGAAGCCCACCCGCTCGGGCGCGTCGATGCGGAAATGCTCCTTTGTTTCGGGATGGTAGCGCCAGACGCCCGGGTTCTTGATGTCGACCCAGAAGAGCGTGTTCGAGCGGTGGTCCCAGACCGGCCCCTCGCCCAGGACGCAGGCGCTCGCGACCGCCACATGGGGCGTTTCCGGATGAACGGCTGGATGTGTCATGATTTTCCCCTTGTGAGGCGGTGTGTGCTTCCCGGCTCCTGCCGGTAACTCCGGCCGCGCGGGATGGGTCCCGTCAGTCGGCTGCGCCGTCCGCGATTCGCTGCGCCAGAGTGACGAGGCTCATGTCGGAACCGGCGGGCCCCATGAGGGACAGCCCCAGCGGGGCACCCGAGCGGGAGGCCAGTGGAATCGACACCTGGGGCAGGCCCGACAGGACCGACAGGCAGAGCAGATTCAGGGCGTTGTTGCGATAGTCGTTCAGCGCCTCGTCGCTCTCCGAGAGCAGCGGCGCGACATCCGGCATGGTCGGCAGGATCAACACCGCATCGGGGGCGAGGAGCGCGCCGAACCGCTTGCGGAAGGCCGCCCGGATCACCTGGGCTTCCGTCACCTGGACGTCGGTCACGGCCTGCGAGAACGCGAACCGGTCGGCCACGCCCGGACCGAGAGGCGGCCTGTAGCGCTCGATCATCGGACCGTCGACGGTCCAGGCTTCCCGGCTCTGGATGTAGCGCATCGTCCAGTAGAGCGCCGTGAAACCTTCCGTCGCCGCCTCGACCGGCTCGGGGGTGCCCAGCACGGCCTCCGTCCGGCGCAGGGCCGGCGCCAGGGCGTCCTGGACCTCTCTGCCGAGCAGAGCGAACGCATCCCGGGCCAGGAGCACCCGCGGGCTCTGCGGCAGGGGATGGCGGTCGGGGCCGAGCAGGACCTCGCCGACTCTGGCGAATGTGGCGCCGTCGCGGGTGAAATAACCGCAGGTGTCGAAGGAAGGCGCCAGATCATGACAGCCCTCGAGGCTCACCCGCCCGTGGGTGGGACGGATGCCGAAAAGACCGCAATGGCTCGCCGGTGCCCGGACCGAGCCTCCGGTGTCGGTGCCGAGGGCAAAGTCGCACAATCCGTTCGAGACGGCCGCGGCCGATCCCGAGGACGAGCCGCCGGGAATGCGATCGGGCGCCCCGCCGTTCACCGGAGTGCCGAAATGGGCATTCTTGCCGCTCATGGAAAAGGCAAGTTCGTCCGTGATGGTCTTGCCGACGAGACGGGCGCCCGAATCAAGGAGCGTCTGCACCGTGGGGGCCGTCCGGGTCTTGATGCCCGACATGGCGAGCATGTGGGGCGATCCCGCGCTGGTGGGATAGCCCGCCACGTCGAACAGGTCCTTGGCCGCGAAGGTTAGACCCGACAGCGGCCCGCTCGGGGCGTGGGGGACTGGAACGGCCGGATAAGGCATGAAAGCCCGGGCAGGGTCGCGGTCGAGGAGCATGGGACCTGTCGATGTTCAAGGAACGAAGGCGGCGAATGTGTCATTGCTCCCCGGGCTCGAGCAAGGCAGGAATTCACGGAGCTTGGCAATTTGGTCTTTCTTCGAACCTGGATTGGCCCTAAATCCACGCAGGCTCTCGATGGCAAGGAACACGCAATGGTGAAGATTTCCGCGATTCGCTGGCTGGCGCTCGGCGCAGTGCTCGCGCTCGGAGCACCGGCGGTCCACGCGCAACAGGCTCCGATCAAGATCGGCGAGCTGAATTCCTACGCCCGGCAGGCGGCCTTTACCGTCCCCTACCGCAATGGCTGGCAGCTCGCCCTCGACGAGATCAACGCCAAAGGCGGCGTTCTCGGCCGCAAGATCGAAATCGTCTCCCGGGAGGACGGCGCCACCACCGGCGACGCCACCCGCGTGGCCGACGAGCTCGTGACCCGCGAGGGTGCGATTCTCCTTTTCGGCTCGTTCCTGTCCAATGTCGGCGTCGCGATGGCCGATTATGCCAACCAGAAGAAGATCGTCTACATCGCGGCCGAGCCCCTGACCGATGCCATCACGATGGCGCAGGGCAACCGCTACACCTTCCGCATCCGGCCCAACAACACCATGCAGGTGGGCATGCTGGTCGATCAGGCGAAGGCCTCGGGGGCAAAGCGCTGGGCCATCGTGGCGCCCAATTACGAGTATGGCCAGTCGGCCGCGCAGGCGTTCAAGCGTCTCATCCAGGAGCGCGTGCCCGGCGCGCAGATCGTCGTCGAACAATATCCGGCGCTCGGCAAGATCGAGGCCGGCGCGACCGTCTCCGCCATCGAACAGGCCAAGCCCGACGGCATCTTCAACGTGCTCTTCGGCCCGGATCTCACCCAGTTCGTCCGCGAGGGCAACACCCGCGGGCTCTTCGAGGGCGCAACGGTCCTCTCGCTCCTCACGGGGGAGCCCGAATGGCTCCTGCCCCTGAAGGACGAGGTGCCGGAAGGCTGGACCGTAACCGGCTATCCCTGGGACCAGATCACGGAGCCGAAGCACAAGGCCTTCGTCGACGCCTACCGGGCCAAGTACAACGACACGCCCCGCCTCGGCTCGCTCCTCGGCTACATGGTCGTGTACATGATCCGCGACGCCGTCGAGCGGGCGGGCTCGACGGACACCGAGGCGATCATCAAGGCGCTGGAAGATGCGAAGTTCGACACGGTCATCGGCCCTGTCACCATGCGCGGCATCGACAACCAGTCCAGCATGGGCGCCTGGGTCGGCAAGCTTGTGCTCAAGGGCGCCGCCGGCGGCATGGCGGACTGGGCCTACAAGGACGGCACGTCGTTCATGCCGACCGAGGCCGAGGTGAAGGCGGTGCGGAAGGATTAGAGGATTGCTGGCGCTGGATCCCTCCTTTCTCGCCGTCCAGGCCCTGAGCGGCCTTTCCAGCGCTTCATCGCTCTTCATCGCGGCCTGCGGCCTGACCATCGTGTTCGGCGTCACGCGGATCGTGAACTTCGCGCATGGTTCGCTCTACATGATCGGCGCCTACACGGCCGCCACCCTGATACCGCGCCTGCTCGATCTCTCCTTCGGGCCCATGACCTTCTGGGCCGGCATCCTGGCATCGGCCCTGATCGTCGGCCTCATCGGCGTCATCATCGAGGTCCTGCTCCTGCGCCGCATCTACGGCGCGCCGGAACTCTTCCAGCTGCTTGCCACCTTCGGGGTCGTTCTGGTGGTGCAGGATCTCGTGGTGCAGGTCTTCGGGCCCGAGGACATTCTCGGACCCCGAGCCCCGGGCCTGCGCGCCCCCGTTGAAATTCTCGGCAGGCGCTTCCCGTCCTACGAGCTCGTGCTGATCGCGGCCGGCCCCGTCGTCCTCGGGCTCGTGTGGCTCCTCCTGCGCAGGACGCGGTTCGGCGTGCTGGTGCGGGCGGCCACTCAGGATCGGGACATGGTGGCGTCGCTCGGCGTCAACCAGGCGATGCTGTTCACCGGCACGCTGTTCCTCGGCGCCTTCCTGGCCGGCCTTGGCGGCGCGCTGCAGATCCCGCGCGTCTCGGCCCATACCGGCATGGACCTGTCCATCATCGCCGAGGCTTTCGTCGTCACCGTGGTCGGCGGCATGGGCAGCGTGCCCGGCGCGTTCCTGGCCGCGCTCATCATCGGGCAGCTGCAGGCCTTCGGCATCCTGATCGTTCCGAAGAGCACCCTCGTGGTGGTGTTCCTGCTCATGGCCGTGGTGCTGGCGATCCGGCCCTACGGCTTCTTCGGGCGCGCCGAGGTGGTCGGCGGGTCCCATGCGGTGGGAATCGCCAGCCGCAAACCCTTGCCTGGCCGCTTCGCCATGCTGCTCGCCGTCGTGGCGGGGCTCGCCTGTCTCCCGCTCGTGGCCGACGCCTATCTGCTGAAGGTCGCGACCGAAATCCTGATCTTCGCGCTCTTCGCCTTCAGCCTGCAGCTCCTCATCGGCGTCGGCGGTGTCGTGAGCTTCGGCCACGCGGCCTTCTTCGGTCTTGGCGCCTACGGCGCAGCGCTCGCCGTGAAGTGGTTCGGCCTGTCCATGGAGGCCGCCCTTCCCGCCGGGCTCGCCCTGGCGGCTTTGGGCGCCGGACTGATCGGCGCTTTCGTGGTCCGCCTGTCCGGCATCTATCTCGCCATGATGACGCTCGCCGCCGCGCAGATCCTCTTTGCGGTCGCGTTCCAATGGGTGGAGGTGACCGGCGGCGATAACGGCATCGTCGGCGTCTGGCCGGCGGGCTGGGCCGGCGGACCGGTGCCCTACTATCTCTTGACCGCCGCGCTGACCGTCGTGGCCGTGCTGCTCCTGAGACGGATCATCGACGCGCCCTTCGGCTATGCCCTGCGGGCCGCTCGCGACTCGGAAGCCCGCGCGGAGGCGATCGGCCTGACGATCCGCCGGCACCGTTGGCTCGCCTTCATGATCGCCGGCGCGGCAGCCGGGCTCGCGGGCGGGCTCTATGCCTTCTCCCGCGGCTCGGTGGATCCGAGCCTGCTCGGGATCTCGACCTCCGTCGATGCGCTCACCATGCTGCTCCTCGGCGGCATCCAGACCGTCATGGGCCCGCTCGCCGGGGCGGCCGTCCTGCACGCCTTGCGAGACTGGGTCATGCCGCTCACGTCGCTCTGGCGCCTGATGCTGGGCCTGAGCATCATCGCCATGGTGCTGATCTTTCCGCGCGGCCTCGTCGGCACGGTTCGGGATTGGTGGGAGGCGCGCGAATGACGCTTCTTTCCGTGAGCGGCCTGCAGAAATCCTTCGGCGGCGTGGTGGCGGCCCGCGACGTGGAATTCACCGTCGCGCGCGGCGAGATGCTCGCCGTCATCGGCCCCAACGGCGCGGGCAAATCCACCGTGTTCAACATGGTCGGCGGCCAGCTGCGTCCGGATCGCGGCCGGGTTCTGCTCGACGGTCATGACATCACCCATGCCTCGCCGCAGAAGCGCTTCCGCCGCGGTGTGGGACGCACCTTCCAGGTAGCCCAGACCTTCCTGTCGATGAGTGCCGCGGAAAACATCCAGATGGCCCTGATCAGCTGCCGGCGGCAAAGCGGCGGCCTCTGGTCGCCGGCCCGGGAGCGTCACCGCGAGAAGGCGGTCCAGCTCCTCGCCCGGGTCGGGATGGCGGAGGCCGCGGATGTCCCCTGCTCGGCCCTGGCCTATGGCGACGTGAAGCGGGTGGAACTCGCCATCGCGCTGGCCGGAGAGCCCAAGCTCCTTCTGATGGACGAGCCCACGGCCGGCATGGCGCCCCGCGAGCGGACGGAACTGATGGATCTCACCGCGTCCATTGCCGACACGCAGGGGATCGGCGTCCTGTTCACGGAGCACGACATGGACGTGGTCTTCGGCCATGCGGCCCGGGTTCTCGTGCTTCTGCGCGGCCGGATCATCGCAGCCGGCGCGCCCGACGAGATCCGCCGGAACGAGGAGGTCAAGCGGGCCTATCTCGGGGACGAGCATGCCCTGGAGCGACCAAAGGGAGCAAGGCCCGCATGAGCAAGCCGCTGCTCGAGATCTGGAATCTCTGCGCCTTCTATGGCCGCGCCCAGGTCCTCTTCGACGTGACGTTCCGGCTTCATCCCGGCGAGGTCATGGCCCTGGTCGGCCGCAATGGGGCCGGCAAGACCACGACCTTGAAGGCGATCATGGGGCTGGTTTCGGCCTCAGCCAAGCAGGCGACCTTCAAGGGGCACTCCCTCGACCGGCTGCCGACCTACAGAATCGCCCGCCTGGGGCTCGGCTACGTGCCAGAGGACCGGCGCATCTTCACGGATCTCACCGTCGAGGAGAACCTGGAGACGGGACGGCGCCCCGCCGGGGCCGGCCGCTCGCCCTGGACGCCGGAGCGGCTCTTCCGTCTGTTTCCCAATCTCGCCGAGATGCGGGGACGGCGCGGCAACCAGATGTCGGGGGGCGAGCAGCAGATGCTGTCCATCGCCCGTACGCTCATGGGCAACCCGGACGCGATCCTGCTCGACGAGCCCTCCGAGGGCATCGCGCCGGTCATCGTCCAGACGATGGCCGAGGCGGTCCGGGCCATGAAGGCGGAGGGGGTGGCGGTCCTCCTGTCCGAGCAGAACTGGGCCTTCGCGGCCGGCATCAGCGACCGTGCCTGTGTCATCGAGCGCGGCGAGATCCGCTTCCAGGGCTCCATGGCCGAGCTCATGGCCGATGAGGCCCTGCGGGCGGAAACCCTCGGGGTTTGATGCCCTAAACCGTTGACGGAGCGGGCCGAAAGGACGATATCAGCCCATCCGGCGCAGCCCCTTCCGCGCCCCATCCCAGATTGCACGCAAGAGGAATTCCCGCTTCATGGGCGTCATCCATGTGACCGACCGGGCCGGCCAGCGCCACACCCTCGAGGCCATCGAGGGCTGGCGGGTGATGGAGATCATCCGGGACTGGGGCCTGCCCATCGAGGGCCTGTGCGGCGGGGCCTGCGAATGCGCGACCTGCCACGTCTTCGTCGCCGAAGAATGGCTCGGCAGGCTCTATCCGCCCACCGAGGAGGAAGAGGACCAGCTCGACACCGTGATGACGCAGCCCAATTCGCGCCTCTCCTGCCAGATCCTCTGGACTCCCGAACTCGACGGCCTGGAGGTCACCCTCGCGCCGACCGGGGCCTGACCGTCACCCTGCCACATTGCCAAAGCTGAAGAGACCGTGTTTCGAAAGGGTCTCTCGAAGGAGCCTGTTCATGACCGACCATATCGAAACGGACGTCGTCATCATCGGTGCCGGGCCCGTGGGCCTGTTCGCCGTGTTCGAACTGGGCCTCCTCGACATCAAATGCCACCTCATCGACATCCTGCCCAAGGTGGGCGGGCAATGCGCCGAACTCTATCCGGAAAAGCCGATCTACGACATCCCCGGCTTCCCGATGGTGACGGGCCAGGGCCTCGTCGACAACCTGATGGCGCAGATCGAGCCGTTCCATCCGACCTTCCACCTGAACGAGATGGTGGAGAGCCTGGAATCCATCGGCACCCCCGAGGCGCCCCTGTTCCGGGTCAGGACGTCCGAGAACGGCACCACCTTCACCTGCAAGGCCGTGATCATCGCGGCCGGCGGCGGCTCGTTCCAGCCCAAGAAGCCGCCGATCGAGAACATCGAGGCCTATGAGGGCACCGGCGTGTACTACGCCGTGCGCAAGATGGAGATGTTCCGCAACAAGAAGGTGCTCATCGTGGGCGGCGGCGATTCCGCCCTCGACTGGACGGTGAACCTCCAGCCCATCGCCAAGCGCCTGACCCTCCTGCACCGCCGCGACGCCTTCCGGGCCGCGCCGCACACGGTGGAGAAGATGCGCTCTCTCGTGGCCTCCGGCGACATGGATCTCCATCTCGGCCAGGTGACCTCTCTCAAGGGCGAGGAGCCCGTCCTGGAAGGCGCGGTGATCCGAAAGGACGACGGCTCGGAGTTCACGGTCGATTGCGACGTGATGCTGCCGTTCTTCGGGCTGACCATGAAGCTCGGTCCGATCGCCGACTGGGGTCTGAACCTGCACGAGAACCTGATCCCGGTCGATACGGAGAAGTTCGAGACCAACGTGTCCGGCATCTTCGCCATCGGCGACATCAACACCTATCCGGGCAAGCTTAAGCTCATCCTCTCGGGCTTCCACGAAGGCGCGCTGGCAGCCCAGAAAGTGCACCGCTACGTGTATCCGGAGAAGAAACTCCTGTTTCAATACACGACCTCGTCCACGAGCCTGCAAAAGAAGCTCGGCGTCGCGGCCTGAGGCCTTTCACGCCGCGTTTCGCCGACCAATTCTGCATGTCATGGCCGGGCTCGTCCCGGCCATCCCGGTCGAGAAGCGCTGCGCTTCACGCCATCCGGATCGCCGACACGGGGCCGGCGAGGCAATCGCTCTTCCTCTTGCGAAGCAGGCCGGTTCCTGAAACTCTCCGGTCCATGACCAGCACGACAGATCTCACCCTCGGCCGCCGCGTGATGGCGATGATCGAGGATCTCGCCCAGCATACGGACGAACCCGGCCGCCTCACCCGCCTCTATCTCTCCGACGCCCATCGCCGGGCGGCGGACGCCACGCTCCGCCTGATGCGGGAAGCCGGTCTGAACGCCCATATCGATGCTCTCGGCTCCGTCATCGGGCGGATCGAGGGCACCGATCCGGAAGCCCCTGCCCTCCTCATCGGCTCCCATATCGACTCCGTGGTCGATGCCGGCCGCTACGACGGCAATCTCGGGGTCGTGCTCGGCATCGCCGTGGTCGAAGCCTTGCGGCGGCAGAACCTCGCCCCCTCCTGCCCCATCGAGGTCGTCGCCTTCGGTGACGAGGAGAATGTGCGCTTTCCGAGCAACCTCTCCACGTCCCAGGCGCTTGCGGGCCGCTTCAACCGGGCCTGGCTCGACGGCCGGGACCGGGACGGGATCACCTTCCGCGAGGCGCTGATCCGCTTCGGCGGCGACCCGGATGGAATCGCGGCGCTTGCCCGCGACCCGGCGCGGTACCGCGGGTACCTGGAGGTGCATATCGAGCAAGGACCGCTTCTGGAAGCAAAGGACCTTCCAGTGGGCATCGTGTCGGCGATCAACGGCATCACGCGGGCGCGCTGCAGCGTGATCGGTGAAGCGGGCCATGCGGGCACCGTACCGATGACCATGCGCCGCGATGCGCTCGCGGCCGTGGCCGAGATGATCGGCATCGTCGAGCGCGCAGGCTCGACACGCACCGACACGGTGGCGACCGTGGGCGCGGCGCAGGTGCAGCCCGGCGCGATCAACGTCATTCCGGCGCGGGTCGATTTCACCCTCGATGCCCGGTCCCCGGACGATGCGGTGCGGCTTGCGATGGTGCAGGACATCGTGACCGAGTGCCAGGCCGCCGCGCAGAGGCGGGGTGTGGCGTTCACCATCGAGCCGTTCATGGAATCGCCCGCGACGCCCATGGACAAGGGTTTGGCCGGGGAACTCGAAGAGGCCGTGAGGAGCCTCGGCCTCGAGCCGCTGCATCTCTCCTCGGGCGCCGGTCACGACGCGGTCGCGATGGCCGGACTCTGCCCGTCCGCCATGCTCTTCGTGCGCTGCAAGGGCGGCATCAGCCACAACCCGGCGGAGTCGATCACCGTCGAAGACGCGGATGTGGCGGCCCGCGTGCTGATGGACACGGTCAAGCGGGTTGCCGCGTGAGATCCGCGTGATGAAACAGGTTCCGACAATCGCGTTCGTCGACGATGCCTCCGCGCTGCATCCGATCGTCCTGGAGGGCGTGCGGGACTTCAACAGAACTCTCTTCGCCGGCCTTCCACCGGGCCGCGATCTCGCCATCGCCCTCCGGGATCCCGACAGCAACGAGCCTGTCGGGGGGCTCTGCGGCCGCATGAACGGCGGCTGGCTCGCCATCGAGCTCCTTTTCGTGCCCGCGGCCTTCCGCGGCATGGGCCTTGCCACGCGGCTGATCGCGATGGCCGAGGACGAGGCCCGAAGCAAGGGCTGCCACTCGGCCTGGATCGACACGCTCAACCCCAGGGCGCTCGAACTCTATCGGCGCCTCGGATACGAGATCTTCGGCGAACTCGAGAATTATCCCGTCGGCGGCAGCCGCTTCTTCCTGCAGAAGAAGCTCGGGCCCGTGACCTGACGCGGATCATCCGCGCCACTCATCCGCGAGCACGGCCCAGCGCTCGTGATCGCGCCATTCCCCGTTGATCTTGAGATAGCGCGGTGAATAGCCTTCCTGGCGAAAGCCGAGCCGCGTGACGAGCGCTCGGGACGGTCCGTTGCCCGGCTGGATGTTGGCTTCGATGCGATGCAGGCCGAGTTCGCCGAAGGCATGCGAGACGACGAGTCCCACCGCCTGGCTCATGAGCCCGCGCCCGCTCATGCCGGCCATGCCGTAATAGCCCATATAGGCGCTCTGAAAAAAGCCCCGCACGATCTCGCTCAGATTCACCACGCCGACGATTTTGCCGCTCGCCCGCTCACGGGCGATGAAGCCGATGGAGCGGTCGCCGTCGCAGCGGTTGAGATAGCCGAGGAAGCTCGCATGATCGCGGCAGGGAGAGACCCAGGGTTCATGCAGGTCGATGCTGGCGAGATTCCCGGCAACCAGCTCGGCCGCGTCGGAGACGTGAACGGGACGGATCATAACGCGTGACGACATGAGGTTCATTCCAGCTTCAGGAACCATGGCATACACACATCGTTGTCGTCAGCCCCTCCTCACAACATAAGGAATGGTCCATGCGAGCCATCATTCTCCCCGCCTTTGCCCTTGTCCTCGGCGCCGGCTTCCTTGCTGCACCGCAAGAGGCGCAGGCCCGTTTCGGCGCCGAGCAGCTGCAGGCGCCGACCCTTGTGGACAATGTGCAGTGCGTCACGCGCCGCGTCCGCACCGTTCTCCCGAACGGCCGGGTGGTCTTCCGGACCGTGCGGGATTGCGGCGTGCGGCCGGGCTGGGGCCGGGTCGATCGCTGCCGCACGGTGCGCGAGCGCGTGGTGCGGCCCAATGGACGCATCGTGTACCGCGAGGTTCGCCGCTGCCGCTGATCAAGCGCAGCACTGATGAATCGAGGGCCCGGTCGCACCGGGCCCTTTTTCCTTACTCGAGTTCTCCGACGGCGCTCTCGACGGCTTCGACCACCGCGCCGGACCGGACCAGGTCGAGCGCCTGGCGCATCTCGGTCGCGTACCAGCGATCGCCTTCGAGCGCCGGCGGAATCACGGCCCGAATGGCCTCCATGGCGGCGCGCGAGCCCTTGCCGAGCGGATGATCCGTCGCGAGCGGCTCCACGAGCGTGAGCGCCTGCGCGGCCATCAGCAATTCGCCGGCCACGATCTGCTCCACGTTCTCGACGACAATACGCGCCTTGCGCCCGCACCAGGTCGAGTTGGAGACGTGATCCTCGGCATTCGACTTGCCGGGAATGGAGTCGACCGAGCCCGGCGTCGCCAGCCCGCGGTTCTCCATCACCAGCGCCGACAGGGAGCACTGCACGGTCGCAAATCCCGTGTTGAGACCGCGCTTGCCGGCGAGCAGGTTGCGCGGCAGCCCGTAGGACATGGTAGGGTCGATCAGGCGCGCGAGGCGCCGCTCGGAGATCGCCCCGAGATCCGCCATGGCGATGGCGAGGAAGTCCATCGCCTGCGCCATGTACTGACCGTGGAAGTGCCCGCCCGAGATCGACACGTAGCCGCCCTGGCCGTCGTCGAAGATCAGCGGGTTGTCGGTGGCAGAGTTCATCTCCGTGCCGATGATGCGCTCCACGTATTCCACCGCCTCGATGGCGGGCCCGTGAACCTGCGGCGTGCAGCGCAGGGAATAGACGTCCTGCACGCGGGGAGCCGCCGGGGCTCCGGGCTGACGCGGCTCGTCGGGAAACACGATGTCGCGCGCGGCCTGCGAGCAGCGCTTCGTGCCGTCGAGGATGCGCAGCAGGTTGCGGGCCACGCGGGCCTGTCCCGGATGAGGACGCGCCCTGTGCACGCGGGGATCGAAGGCCGCGAGCTCGCCGCGCATGGCCTCGAGCGACAGGCACATGGCGATGTCGGCCTGCTTCAGCAGGCGGCGCGCGTCGTGCGTGGCCAGCGCCCCGAGGGCGAGCGACGTGGTCGAGCCGTTGATGAGAGCGGAGGCATCCTTCGCGCCGAGTTCGAAATCGGGATCGAAGCCGGCCGCCCGGATGGCCTCGCGGGCCGGCAACCGGCGGCCGTGATAGATCATCTCGGCCTCCTCGAAGCCGCAGACCGCGCCGGCCATGTGGGCGAGCGGCGCAAGATCGCCCGACGCGCCGACGGAGCCTTTTTGCGGAATGACCGGATGCAGGCCCGCGTTGACGAACGCGATGAGGCGCTCGACCAGCTCGACGCGCGGGCCGGAATAGTTCGACGCGAACGCATTGGCCCGCAGGAGCATCATGGCGCGGGTCACGTCCTCGGCGAAGGGCTCCCCGACCCCGGTGGCGTGGGCATAGACCGTCTTGCGCTGGTAGGCCGCCATGTCGCTGATGAGGACGCGCTGGTCCTTGAACAGGCCGACGCCCGTGTTGAAGGCATACATGAGCGGCGCGTCATCGTGCATCCAGGTGCGGTCGATGTAGTCCCGCGTCGCCGCAATGCGCTCGCGCGCCTCCGGCGCCAGGGCGGCGGGCGCAAAGGCTCCGCTGGCATCGGGGCGCGCCACGCGCACCACATCCTGAATGCCGAGAGTGGCGCCGTCGAGCTTGACCGTCATCGCTGTTCCTCACGTTGAAGGAAAAGGGATACCGAGGCTTCGAACGCCGTGCAACCGCCTCGACGTCGTCACCGGGCCTGTACCGGTGACGACGTCGCGGGGGAACACCCGGTCCGGCACTGACACCCTCCGACGTCATGGCCGGGCTTGTCCCGGCCATCCCGATCCGAAAGGCGCGGCGTTCCAAGCCATCGGGATCGCCGGCACGAGGCTGGTGATGACGTTGAGGGCCAGCCATGACGCGCCGAGGAAGCCGGTCCCGTGGCGCGCGACCGACGACCCTGGCCATTACCCTTCCCTCCGGGGCGCACGGGAGCCATCCTTCGGGACGGGCCTGCGGCCCGCCTCGGGATGAGGGTGGAGACGGGGCGAGGGACATGACGGCGCCCGCACGGCGAAAGGGCCCCGAGCTCAAAGCCCGGGGCGCCTGGTCTCCATGACGGCCGGCTCGGCGGCCGGGAGGTCAGGCCTTGCCGAGACGGCGGGTGGTCTGGGGGTCGAAGAGATGGACGTTGGCCGGGTCGACCGACAGGGTCAGCCGGCGGGTCTCGGCCGGGATCTGACCGGTGGAGGCCTGAACGACGAAGTCGGCGCCCGCCACCTTGCCGTGGAAGAGCTGGGTCGCGCCGAGTTCCTCCACGAAGTCCACATCCATGGAGAGAGAGCTCGAGCCGGCGCCGCCCGCCTGGACGTCCTCCGGACGCAGGCCCACCTCGATGGCAGAGCCCGGCGTAAGGCCGTCGCGCATGTCCGTGACCGTGATCACCTGTCCGCCGACCGACACCCGGCCGGGCCCCTCGACCTTGCCGGGCAGGATGTTCATGGGCGGCGAGCCGATGAAGGTGGCGACGAACCGGGTCTCGGGCCGGCGGTAGACGTCCGACGGGGTGCCGACCTGCTCGATCTGACCGCCGGACATCACCACGAGCTTGTCGGAGAGCGTCATCGCCTCGACCTGGTCGTGGGTCACGTAGATCGACGTCACGCCGAGAGCCTTCTGCAGGCGCTTGATCTCGACCCGCATCTGCACACGCAGCTTGGCGTCGAGATTCGAGAGCGGCTCGTCGAACAGGAACACCTGGGGCTTGCGCACGATGGCGCGGCCCATGGCGACGCGCTGGCGCTGACCGCCGGAGAGCTGTCGCGGCTTGCGGGTGAGGAAGGATTCGATGGCCAGGATGCGGGCCGCTTCCTTCACGCGTTTCTCGATCTCGTCCTTCGGCGTGCCGCGGTTCTTCAGGCCATAGGCCATGTTGTCGTAGACGGTCATATGCGGGTAGAGCGCGTAGTTCTGGAACACCATGGCGATGTCGCGATCGGCCGGCTCGACCTGGTTCACGACCCGGTCGCCGATCTTCACCTCTCCGTCGGAAATCGTCTCGAGGCCCGCGATCATCCGGAGCAGCGTGGACTTGCCGCAGCCGGACGGGCCGACGAGGACGCAGAAGGAGCCGTCCTCGATTCCGAGAGAGACGCCCTTCACGGCCTCCACATTGCCCGCATAGATCTTCCTGACGGTATCGAGTGTGACCCCTGCCATCGTTTCGTTCCTTTTATCGTTGCCCGCGCCGCCCTGGGCCGCAGGCGAAAATTTCGATGATGTGAGAAGGAGCCCCTCCGCCGAAACGGAAGGGCCCTGCGCGTTTCCCGCGTCACTTCTCCGTTTCGACCAGACCCTTCACGAAGAGCCTCTGCATGAAGATGACGACCAGCACCGGCGGCACCATCGCCAGCACGGCCGTCGTCATGGCGATGTTCCACTCCGTGAGCGCATCGGTGGTCGTGATCATCTTCTTGATGCCGATGACGATGGTCTGCATCGAGCTTTTCGTGGTGATCAGCAGCGGCCAGAGATACTGGTTCCATCCATAGATGAACTGAATCACGAAGAGTGCCGCGATCGTCGTCATGGAAAGCGGAAGCAGCGTGTCCTTGAAGAAGCGGAACGCGCCCGCGCCGTCGATCTTCGAGGCTTCCAGAAGCTCCTCGGGAATGGTCATGAAGAACTGCCGGAACAGGAGCGTGCCGGTCGCCGACGCGATGAGCGGCAGGATGAGACCGGAATAGGTGTCAAGGAGGCCCAGATCCGCGACGATCTTGTAGGTCGGATAGATACGCACTTCGACCGGAAGCATCAGGGTGATGAAGATGACCCAGAACGCCGTCCTGCGGAACGGGAACCTGAAATACACCACCGCATAGGCCGACAGGATCGAGATCAGGATCTTCCCGAATGCGATTCCCAGCGCGACGATCATGGAATTGATCATCATGCCCATCACCGGCTCGCGGGCCGTCTTGCCCCCGTAGAACAGCGCCCGGGAGTAGTTTTCCAGCGTCTGATCGCCCGGGGTCAGCGGCATGTTGCCGTTGATGATGGTGGCGGTGTCGAATGTCGACGCCATGATCGCGAGATAGACCGGGAAGGCCACCAGGATGACGCCGATGACCAGCGTCAGATAGGCCATGAAGTCTCTAAAGGGACGATTCTCGACCATCAGTACTGTACCTTGCGTTCGACATAGCGGAACTGGATGGCGGTCAGCGCGATCACGATGACCATGAGGACCACCGACTGGGCGGCCGACAGGCCAAGATCACCACCGGACCGCCCATCCGCATAGACCTTGTAGACGAGGGTCGTGGTCGTTCCGGCCGGACCGCCGCCCGTCACGGCATCGATGATGCCGAACGTCTCGAAGAACACGTACACGATGGTCACGACGAGAAGGAAGAAGGTGGTCGGCGACAGCAGCGGGAAGATGATCGTCCAGAAGCGGCGTACGGGCCCTGCGCCGTCGATGGCGCCGGCTTCGATCACGCTTTTCGGAATCGCCTGCAGGCCGGCGAGGAAGAAGAGGAAATTGTAGCTGACGTGCTTCCAGGTGGCGGAGAGCACGAGCAGGATCATGGCATCCTTGCCGTCAAGCATGGGGTTCCAGTTGAATCCCAGGATGTTGAGCGGGCGTCCGAGCGTGCCGAGCGTCGGGTGGAACATGAACATCCACAGGACGCCCGCAATGGCGGGAGCCACCGCATAAGGCCAGATCAGCAGAGTCTTGAACGCGTGGCCGCCCCGCAGGCTCTTATCGGCCTGTGTGGCGAAAAGGAGCGCGACTGCGAGGGAGAAGAACGCCACCAGGGTCGAGAAGATCACCGTTGTGACCATGGCCCGATAATATTCAGGCTGCTCGAACACGGCACTGTAGTTCTCGAAGCCGACGAATTCGGAGCTGAGACCGAAGGCGTCCTCCCGCAGGAACGACTGCCAGATGGCCTGCGATGCAGGCAGATAGAAGAAAATGATGGTGATCGCCATCTGCGGAACGATCAGCAGAAGTGGCAGCGTCCAACCTGAAAAATGAGCTCGTTTTTCCATCGCGATTACGGCTGTCCGGATGATGGGGGCAGATGGCGGCGGCAACCGGTCTGCGAAGGTGATCCATAAGATCATCCCGGGCAGCGGGGCCGCCCGGGATGGAAAGTCGTGCGGTCAGATCGCTTAGCGGCTGACGGAACGCTCGAACTGGCGCAGAATCTGGTTGCTGCGCGTCACGGCTGAGTCGAGAGCGTCCTTGGCGGGCTTCTGACCGGCCAGGGCAGCCTCGATCTCTTCCGACACCACGTCGCGGATCTGGACCATGTTGCCGAAGCGCAGACCGCGGGAGTTTTCGGTCGGCTCCTTGTTGGTCAGCTCCAGCAGCGGGGTCTGCAGGACGGGGTTCTTCTCATAGAAGCCCGAAGCCTTGGTCTTCTCGTAGGCTGCCTTGGTGATCGGAAGGTAGCCCGATTCCTGATGCAGCTTGGCTTGGCGGTCGGTGTCCGACAGGAAGGTGAAGAACTTGGCCACGCCCTTGTACTCTTCAGGCTTCTTGCCGCCCATGACCCACAGCGAAGCGCCGCCGATGATGGAGTTCTGCGGAGCGCCCTGGATGTCCGGGTAGTAGGGCATCGGCACGGACGTGAAGTCGAACTTCGCGTTGGCCTTCACGTTGCCGTAGAAGCCCGACGAGGTCAGGAAGATCGCGCATTCGCCCGAGGTGAAGCGGCCTTCGCTCTTCGAGTCGCGGCCCGAATAGTCGTAGGTCTTGTCCTTCTGCAGGTCGACGAGGTTCTGCAGGTGCTTCACGTGCGCCGGAGAGTTGAACTTCATCTCCGTGTCGAAGCCGTCGAGGCCGTTGGCCTTGGTGGCCATCGGGATGTTGTGCCAGGCGGAGAACTGCTCGATGTTGGCCCAGGGCGCCCAGGCGTTCGAGAAGCCGCAGGTGTCGTGGCCGGCCGCCTTGAGCTTCTTGCCGGCTTCGAACACTTCCGGCCAGGTCTTCGGGATCTCGTTAACGCCCGCCTTCTTCAGCTCGTCCTTGTTGATCCACATGACCATCGAGGAGGAGTTGAACGGGAAGGACAGCATCTCGCCCTTCGCCGTGGAATAGTAGCCGGTGATCGCCGGCAGGTAGGCCTGCGGGTCGAACTTCTCGCCGGCTTCGGCCATCAGCTGATAGACGGGCTTGATCGCCCCGCGGGCGCCCATCATGGTCGCCGTGCCGACTTCGAAAACCTGCAGGATGTGGGGAGCGTTGCCCGCGCGGAACGCGGCGATGCCGGCGTTCAGGGTATCGGCGTACTGGCCCTTGTAGCTGACGACGACCTTGTATTCGTTCTGGGACTTGTTGAACTCGTCCGCCAGACGGTTCACGACGTCGTTATTGGCACCCGTCATGGCGTGCCACCACTGGATCTCGGTCTGGGCGAAGGCGGAGGTGCTCGTCGCCAGGCCGATGGCCAGAGCGCCGAGGAGGGACTTCTTCATCATAGTAATCTCTCCCATGTCATCCCGTCGGGGACGTTCTTGTCGTTCATCACCCCGGCATTAAGGCCGGATGACGTTTCTATGACGAAAACATGACAATCATAGCCGGCTTCAAAATGGAAGCCCTTTCATCCAAAAGACTTAACGGCCGATGTCGGGAACAGCCCGGAACACCTCTTCGTTGAGGGAGTAACTTAACGGAAGAAACCCATGCCCCAGATGATCGCCGCCCTGTTCAGGGATCCCGCCCAGGCCCACCAAGCCCTGCAATCCCTGCTGGAAATGGGCATCGCCCAGAACCGAATCGTCGCCGCCGGCAATGCGGAGGCCCGCGAGATCTCGTCGATCTCCGGCTTCCGCAGCCTGTCGGCCCGGGACGACACCCTCGACGCGCTGCACGACCTGAACCTGCCGGACTCCGACAAGCGCCTCTTCGAGCAGGGCCTGCGGAGGCATTGCGTCCTGATCGCCGCTCAGGTCGACCGGGACAATGTCGAGGAGGCCGTGCGGGTGCTGGAGATGTTCGATCCGGTCGACCTCGACGGCAGCAGCCGCGAATGGCTCGAGGGGAGCGGGTCCGACCGGGCGGGAGCCGATGCGGGGGCGCCCCTGGCGGCCGGGATCACCGGCGGGTCGGGCGCCGGCACGACCACCACGGGCACCCTGCCCGGCATGGGCCTCATGGCGGACGGCGCGGACGATCTCGGCACCGCCGACCTGAGGACGGACGCGTTCGCCCAGACCGACCAGGGCTCGGGCGCGACTGTCGGCACCGGCGCGCGCCGCGCCGAGGAGCGGGCCGACCGGGAGGGTGTCAACGAGTTGGCCGTCGACACCCGGCCCGATGCGGACCAGCCCGGACTGATGCAGCGCCACATGAATCGGGGCGGCCGGATCTGGGCCTATCGCACCGCCGACGAGACAGGTCTCTAACGCACCAGGAGCAAGGACCCCGAAAGGGCCAGGCCCGTTCCGGGCCGGGGCTCAGATCACGTTGCGTTCGAGCAGCGGACGATTGGCGAGAACGCGCTCGTAGCCGAGCTCGGACAGATCGAGCGTCCGGTAGCCGCCGTGGACGATCAGCTCGGCCAGGCCCCGGCCCACTGCGGGGGCCTGCTGCAGGCCGTGGCCGGAGAAGCCGTTGCAGAGGTAGAAGTTCGCGAGCTCGCCGGCCTGGCCGATGATCGCGTTGTGGTCGAGGAGGCTCATGTCGTAGGGACCGGACCATGCCCGGCCCGGCCGGATCGCCTCGAAGGCCGGGACGCGGTTCGCCAGGTTCGGCCAGATGAACTCCTCGAAAAACGCGTGATCGATCTCCTGGCTGGCCGGATCCTCGTCGGACCAGTCGGGATCGAGATCCGCCTCGGGGGAGGCGCCGCAGATGAAATGCCCCTCCCCTTCGGGCCGCACATAGGCGCCGGAGGTATCGATGAGCAGCGGGCAGTTCTCGACCCGCTCCTTGCAGGAGAAGGTGAAGACGTAGCGGCGCTTGGCCTGGACCGGAATGTCGAGCCCGGCCATGGCCGCCACGGCGCGTCCGCCGGAGCCCGCGCAGTTGACGAGCGTGCCGCAGGGGATGCGGGTGCCGTCCTTCAGCCGCACCGCGACGATCGCGCGGCCGTCCCGTTCGACCTCGGCCACCTCGCCCTTCACGTATTGGGCGCCGAGCGCACGGGCCTTCTTGCGGAAGGCCTGGAGCAGGCCCCAGCCGTCGAACCAGCCCTCCCCCGAACGCCCCCAGGTGCCCGCCGCCAGGTCCTCCACGTTGAGCCAGGAGAAGCGCTCCTTCAGGGCGGACGGGTTCAGGAACAGGATGTCCGCCCCCTCGGCCGCCTGGAGCGCCTGGTTCTCCGCCAGGATCGAGGCGCCGGCCTCCGACGCGCAATAGAGATAGCCGCCTTCCTTCAGGCCGATCTCCGGCCGGTCGCCGTCGACGGTCAGGTGATCGGCGATGCCGCGCAGGAACTGGATTCCATAGAGCGAGATGCGGATGTTCACCGCGCTGGAATATTGCTGGCGGATCGAGGCCGCCGACAGGGCCGAGGCGGAGAGCTGGTAGGTCGGATCCTTCTCGATGACGACCACGCGTCCCTTGAAGCCGGAATCGGCGAGCAGGTGATAGGCCGCGGAGGAGCCCATGACGGCGCCGCCGACGATCACGACATCGGCGGAAAGAGAGACTGAAGAGGTCATCGTTCGAATTTCGTTGAGAGAATGATGGAGGATTGCGTGCGCTCCACCCCGTCGAGGGCGCCGATCCTGTCGATGGCGGCATCGAGGGAGGGAACGTCCTCAGCCTCTACCACCGCCAGAAGATCGAAGACACCCGCGACCGAATGAAGCGCGCGCAATTCTGGCATGCGCTGCAGCGCCGAGACCACGCCGCCGGAGGCCTTGGGCGCCACCACGATGGTCACGTGCGCCCTCACCATGCGGCTCGCGACCTCTTCGGCAAGGCGCAGGGTATAGCCGGCGATCACCCCACGGCGTTCCAGGCTCTCGACCCGGGCCTGCACGGTGGTGCGGGAGAGCCTGAGCCGTCGCGCCGCCTCCGCATGGCCGATCCGGGCATTCTCCCTCAGGAGCGCAATCAAGGCACGATCGGTGGCGTCGAGCATCATTGTGACCAATCGAAATGGCAATATGCCGAAAACTACCCGTCCTTTCGTCAGCTTGTCCATGGCGTTCTGCATGGCTTTGCCGTTTTCTGAGAGAACCACAGGGAGATTTCCATGCACTCGATCCTCGTCATCGGGGCCGGCAAGATCGGCTCCACCATCGTCGACATGCTTCACGAGACCGGCCACTACAGCGTCACCGTGGCGGACGCTTCGGACGCCGCCCTCGAGGCCGTCGCCAAGGATGGGGTGAAGACGCTTCAGCTCGACTTCAATGACGCGGTCGCCCTCCAGAATGCGCTCAAGGGCCATTTCGCGGTCCTGAGCGCCGCCCCCTATCACCTGACCGGCCACGTGGCCCAGGCGGCCCGCCTCGCGGACGTCAACTATTTCGACCTGACCGAGGACGTGGCCACCACCCGCATGGTGAAGGAGCTCTCCGAGGGCGCCGCCACGGCCTTCATTCCCCAATGCGGCCTCGCCCCCGGCTTCATCTCCATCGTGGCGCACGACATCGCGAGCCGCTTCGACAAGCTCGACACGGTGCGCCTGCGCGTCGGCGCCCTGCCGCAATACCCGTCCAACGCCCTGTCCTACAATCTCACCTGGAGCACGGACGGCGTCATCAACGAGTACATCGAGCGCTGCGAGGCGGTGGTCGACGGCAAACTGCGCGAGGTTCCGGCCATGGAGGAGCTCGAGGAGTTCTCCCTCGACGGCACCCGCTACGAGGCCTTCAACACCTCCGGCGGCCTCGGCACCCTGTGCGAGACGCTGGAAGGCAAGGTGCGCAACCTGAACTACAAGACCATCCGCTACCCCGGCCACTGCGCCCTGATGCGGGTCCTCCTCAACGACCTGCAGCTGCGCAACCGCCGCGAGATCCTGAAGGACATCCTGGAGAATGCGGTGCCGGCCACCATGCAGGACATGGTCATCGTCTTCGTGACCGTGACCGGCGAGCGCGGCGGACGCTACGTACAGGAAACCTATGCCCGCAGCGTCTACGGCCAGAAGGTCGCCGGCGTCCAGCGCACGGCCATCCAGGTCACCACCGCGGCCGGAATCTGCGCCATGCTCGACCTGCTCGTGGAAGGCAAGCTGCCGAACCAGGGTTTCGTGCGCCAGGAGGAGATCGATCTCGACACCTTCCTGGCCAATCGTTTCGGCCGCGTCTATGCGGGCGAGCGCCTGGACGAGGGCCACGAGCCGGCCGCGAAGAACATCCGCCTCGACTCGGCGGCATGAGGAACTGGACTGGGCTCCCGCTTCACGGGAAGCGGGAGCGTTCCGAGTTCTTGACCATTTGGCATGACCCTATTCGGGAAAAGCAGTTCCCAGCGCGTCCGGTCATGCATTAAGACGGTGGCATGAAAGCCGCCGTCGTTTCGTTTCAACGACAAGCGAAGGTGGCGGGCCGGCATGTGCCCAAGCCCGCACCGAGGGAGACCCACCATGACCGCGAGCCTGAAACCCGTATCCTCCACGCCCGACTCCGTCGCGGACGAGGCCCGCGCCATTCTCGCGCGCCTCGGCGTGCCGGAGAGCGCCTTCGCGGCCGCCGGCCGTCCGGCCCGGTCGCCGATCACCGGCGAAGTGATCGCCCATGTGCGCGAGACCACGCCCGAGGAGGCCAAGGCCGCCATCGGCCGGGCGGATGCCGCCTTCAAGGCCTGGCGCAAGGTCCCGGCACCCAAGCGCGGCGAGTTCATCCGCCTCCTCGGCGAGGAGCTGCGCGCCGCCAAGGACGATCTCGGCCGCCTCGTCACCCTGGAGGCGGGCAAGATCGTGTCCGAGGGTCTCGGCGAGGTTCAGGAGATGATCGACATCTGCGACTTCTCCGTCGGCCTCTCCCGCCAGCTCTACGGTCTGACCATCGCGACCGAGCGCGCCGATCACCGCATGATGGAGACCTGGCATCCGCTCGGCGTCTGCGGCGTCATCTCGGCCTTCAACTTCCCGGTGGCCGTGTGGTCCTGGAACGCGGCGCTCGCCCTCGTGTGCGGAGACAGCGTGGTGTGGAAGCCTTCTGAGAAGACCCTGCTCACGGCGCTCGCCACGCACGCCATCGTCGAGCGCGCCGCCAAGCGCTTCGGCGGCGTGCCGGAGGGCCTGTGCGAGGTGATTCTGGGCGGCCGCGAGGTCGGCCAGGTTCTCGTCGAGGACAGCCGCGTGCCGGTTCTCTCCGCCACCGGCTCCACCGCCATGGGCCGCCAGGTCGGCCCGAAGCTCGCCGAGCGCTTCGCCCGGGCGATCCTGGAGCTCGGCGGCAACAACGCCGCCATCGTGGCGCCCTCGGCCGACCTCGATCTCGCCCTGCGCGGCATCGCGTTCGCCGCCATGGGCACGGCGGGCCAGCGCTGCACGACCCTGCGCCGTCTCTTCGTACATGACAGCGTGTACGACCAGCTCGTGCCGCGCCTCGCAAAGGTCTATGGCAGCGTAAAGATCGGCGATCCGCGTACCGAGGGCACGCTGGTCGGGCCGCTGATCGACAAGGCGGCCTTCGACGGCATGGAGCGCGCCCTCGACGAGGCCCGCGCGGCCGGCGGCAAGGTGCATGGCGGCGGACGCTACACCGACCTGGCGAATGACGGTTTCTATGCCCGTCCTGCGCTCGTCGAGATGCCGAGCCAGACCGGCCCGGTGACGCGCGAGACCTTCGCGCCGATCCTCTACGTGATGCGCTACTCGGATTTCGACCAGGTGATCGAGCTGCACAATGCGGTCGGCGCCGGTCTCTCCTCGTCGATCTTCACCCTCAACCTGCGCGAGGCGGAGGCCTTCGTGTCGGCCGTCGGCTCCGATTGCGGCATCGCCAACGTGAATATCGGCCCCTCGGGCGCCGAGATCGGCGGAGCCTTCGGGGGCGAGAAGGAAACGGGCGGCGGACGCGAGTCCGGCTCGGACGCCTGGAAGGCCTATATGCGCCGCGCCACCAACACGATCAATTACGGCTCCACGCTTCCGCTCGCCCAGGGCGTGAAGTTCGACGTCGACGCCTGATCCTATCAAACTCATCGAGCGGAGGGCACTAGAGCATCGGACGGAAAAGTGGATCCGGTTTTCCGTTCTGACCGATGCTCTCATCCAAGAAGAAAGCATCGGATGGATCCCAAAAGTGCAAGTCCACTTTTGGGTCCGATGCTTTAGCCCTCCGTTTTGTTATCGGCCCTCTTAATTCACGAGCCCTCCATGACAGCGCCCTCCCGCACCGGCGGCCAGATTCTTGTCGATCAGCTTAACCTGCATGGGGTCGATCACATCTTCTGCGTGCCGGGCGAGAGCTATCTGGCCGCCTTGGATGCCTTGCACGATGCGAACATCACCGTGACGGTGTGCCGCCAGGAAGGCGGCGCCGCCATGATGGCGGAGGCCTACGGCAAGCTCACCGGACGCCCGGGCATCTGCTTCGTCACCCGCGGCCCCGGCGCAACGAACGCCTCGCCCGGCATCCATATCGCCAAGCAGGATTCCACCCCGATGATCCTGTTCGTCGGCCAGATCGAGCGCGGCATGCGCGAGCGCGAGGCGTTCCAGGAACTCGATTACCGGGCAGCCTTCGGTCCGCTCGCCAAATGGGCCACCGAGGTGGACGATCCGGCACGCTTCCCCGAGATCGTTTCGCGCGCCTTCCATGTGGCGACCTCCGGCCGCCCCGGCCCGGTCGTGATCGCGCTGCCGGAAGACGTTCTCACCGAGATGGCCGCGGTCGCCGACGCGCCGCGCTACCAGGTCATCGAGACCCATCCGGGACTGACGCAGATGGCGGAGCTGCAGAAGCTGCTGCACGGCGCGAAGAAGCCGATCGCCCTTCTCGGCGGCAGCCGCTGGTCCGAGGTCGCCGTCCAGCGCTTCGTGCGCTTCGCCGAGCGCTTCGAGCTGCCCGTCGCCTGCACGTTCCGCCGCCAGATGCTGTTTCCGGCCGATCATGCCTCCTATATCGGCGACCTCGGCCTCGGCGTGAATCCGAAGCTTCTCGCGCGCATCAAGGAGGCCGACCTCGTCCTGCTCGTCGGCGGCCGCCTGTCGGAGATTCCGAGCCAGGCCTATACGCTTCTCGACATTCCCGCGCCGCAGCAGACCCTGGTGCATGTCCATCCCGATCCGAGCGAGCTCGGCCGCGTCTATGCTCCGCACCTTGCCATCAACGCCTCGCCGGTCGCCTTCACGGCGGCGCTGGAAGGCGTGCATCCGCCAGCCTCTCTGCCCTGGAGCGAGGGCACGCAAACCGCCCATGCGGACTATCTGGCCTGGAGCGATCCGAGCGCCATCCGCACCGCGGGCGGCCTGCAGATGGGCGAGGTGATGGCTCACCTGCGCAAGGTGATGCCGTCCGACACGATCTTCTGCAACGGCGCCGGAAACTTCGCCACCTGGGTGCACCGTTTCTGGCCCTTCCGCGAGTACGGCACGCAGCTTGCGCCCACGTCCGGCTCCATGGGCTACGGCGTCCCCGCCGCGGTCGGCGCCAAGCGCATCCGGCCCGACAGCCCCGTGGTGGTGTTCGCCGGCGACGGCGACTTTCTCATGAACGGGCAGGAATTCGCCACCGCCGTGCAGTACGACTTGCCGATCCTGGTGATCCTGCTCGACAACGGCATGTACGGCACGATCCGCATGCACCAGGAGCGGGAATATCCCGGCCGTGTCTCGGCCACCATGCTGAAGAACCCCGACTTCGCGGCCTACGCCAAGGCCTTCGGCGGCTATGGCGAGCGGGTGACGAACACGGAGGAGTTCGGCCCCGCCCTGCAGCGTGCGCTCACCTCCAGCAAGCCGGCGATCCTCCATTGCATCATCGACCCGGAAGTCATCACGCCCACCATGTCGCTCTCGGCGATCCGCGACAAGGCGCTGGCCGGGAAGAAGTAGGCGCCGTCCTTGCAAAGGCCTCGGACCAAGTCCGGCCGGGAACTCACACGCACGTCATCACCGGGCTTGTCCCGGTGATCCCGATTGCCTGAAGCGCCGCGCCTCACCGCGCTAGAGCATCGGATGGATCCCAAACGGGCAAGTCCACTTTTCACGTCCGATGCTTTAAGATGGCCGGGACGAGTCCGGCCATAAAGCTGTGAGATGTCGAAGATCTCCGGTCAGCCGTTCCCGGCCTTCGCTGCGCGGCCCGGGCACGATTCCATCGCAGCCTCGAAGGCCTCGCTCGCCGGCCTGACCCGGATCGCCGCGTTTCCGGCATCGAACCCGTCGAGCAGAGTGTTGTGGTGATCGACGATCTGCTCGACGGTCAGCGACGGCATGTCGGCCGTGGTATGGGCGTCGGCCACGAGCGTGACGTCATAGCCGAGGCTCACGGCGCGCCGGCAGGTGGTGTCGACGCAGTACTGCGTCATGAGACCGGCGACGACGAGATGCCTGACGCCCCGGCCTGCAAGAACCGCCTGAAAATCCGTCTTGTAGAAGGAATCGCAGGCCGTCTTGCCGACCACGAGATCGTCGGCCGTCCGGCCGAGATCCCCGCAGATCTCCCAGCCGGGCGTGCCGGTTTCGAGACGATGCCCAGGCTCTCCGGCATGCTGGACGAAGATGATCGGCACACCCTGGCGCCGGGCCTCGCCCACGAGCCCGAAAATCCGGCGTCGCACCTCGTCGAAGCGCTGCCGCACCGCGGGACGCTCCGTGCCCTTGGCGGGAAGAATTCCCGCCTGCACGTCGATGATGACGAGAGCCTTCGCCATCGCGATCAGGCCGCCTTGGCTTCCTCGAGGCGCCGGGCCACGAGGGTGCGCAAGGAGCGCAGATCCTTCACGAAGGAGCGGATGCCCTCGGCGAGCTTTTCGGTCGCCATGGCGTCCTCGTTCAGGGCGAAGCGGAAGCTCTTCTCGTCGAGGCGGGCGGGCGGCTGGATCGTCTCCACATCGTCCGGCGACAGCCTGCGCGGCAACTCGCCCTGCGCGTTCGCCAGCTCGTCCAGAAGCGCGGGCGAGATGGTGAGGCGGTCGCAGCCGGCCAGCGCCTCGATCTCGCCGATATTGCGGAAGGAGGCGCCCATCACGACGGTCTTGATGCCCTGCGCCTTGTACGACGCATAGATGTTGCGCACCGAGACCACGCCCGGATCGGTCTCGCCCGTATAGGGCCCGCCGCCCGCCTTCACGTGCCAGTCCAGGATGCGGCCGACGAAGGGGGAGATCAGGAACACGCCCGCCTCCGCGCAGGCCTGGGCCTGAACCTGGGAGAACAGGAGCGTGAGGTTGCAGTCGATGCCTTCCTTCTGGAGGATCTCGGCCGCGCGGATACCCTCCCAGGTCGAGGCGATCTTGATCAGGACTTTGTCGCGCGAGACCCCGCGCTCCTCGTAGTCCTTGATGATGCTCCGCGCCGTCTTCACGGTGGCGTCCGTGTCGAAGGACAGGTCGGCATCCACCTCCGTCGAGACCCGGCCCGGCACGATCCCGGCCAGCTCGGCCCCGAAGGCAACCGCGAGCCGGTCGCAGATCGCCGCCACCACGGCCTCGCGGGCACCGCCCTGCTTGCGGCCCCAGGCGAGGGCCTCCTCGAGGAGGTGCCCATAGGCCGGAATTTCGACCGCCTTCAGGAGGAGGGTCGGGTTGGTGGTGCAGTCCTGCGGCTTGAGGCGGCGCACCGCGTCGAGGTCGCCCGTGTCGGCGACGACGACCGTCATAGCGCGCAATTGGTCGAGCTTGGAGGGCATCGGGGATCTCCGTGGGTTTGTCCTTTGGGTCTGACTTAGTCCCATAACAAGGCGACGTGAAGCCCTTGAGACTGTGACACCCATTTTCCCTCACCCTGACGATCAAACCTCCCCGTCGGGGCCGGGCTTGTCCCGGGCATCCCGATTCAGAAATACGCGGCGCTCCGAACGAGCGGGATCACCGGCACAAGGCCGGTGATGACGTAGCGGCAGGAAGCAGCCTCTCACACGAACAGCCCCCGGTTGGCCCGGACCCGGCTCAGGATGAAGGAATAGACCTCCTCCACCCGGCGCAGGGACCGCACGTCCGCATGGGTGACCAGCCAGTAGGTGCGCAGGTAGGACACTTCGGGCAGCACGACCCGGAGCTCCGGGAACTGGCGCACCGCGTAGTCATGCAGGATGCCGATGCCCACGCCGGCGCGAACCGCTTCGGCCTGCGCCACCACGCTGGCGCACTCGAACCGGCGAGCGGTGTATTTCTCCAGGGCGGAGAAGTAGTCGAGCACCGGGCTGTAGAGCAGGTCCGCCACATAGGTGACGAGGGTCTTGCCGGACAGGTCGGCGAGCTCCGTCAGCGGCCCGTGCCGGTCGAGATAGGCCTGCGAGGCATAGAGCCTCAGGCGGTAATCGGTGAGCTTGCGCGACACGAGGCGCCCTTCGGTCGGCTGCTCCAGGGTCACGGCGATATCGGCCTCGCGCTTGGAGAGCGAGAAGGTGCGCGGCAGCGCCACGAGCTGCAGGGTGAGGCCCGGATGGCGCTCGGCCAGGGCCCCGAGCTCTGGGGCGAGGAAATAGGTGCCGATCCCGTCCGGCGCGCCGATGCGCACGGTGCCCGACAGTGCGAGATCCGCGCCGCCGAGCTCGCTCGCCACGGAGAGGGCCTGGGTCTCCATGGTTTCGGCATGCTTCAGGAGCCGCTCGCCCTGCTCGGTCAGGGTGTAGCCCTGGGGGCTGCGTTCGAACAGCTTGGCCTTCAGGGCCGCTTCGAGGGCCGAAATGCGCCGGGACACGGTGGTGTGGTCGGCCTCGAGCTGGCGCGCCGCCACGGTGAGTCGGCCGGCGCGGGCGACAGCGAGGAAGAAGCGGAGGTCGTCCCAATCGAATGCGCTCATGCCGCCCCCTGACACAGCCCCCTGACACATTGGCGTTTTCGCACAACGGTGCTTCGGTTTCACCCATAGTCGTGCGATTTCAACAATGATAGAAGAGGCTCACGAAAAGATATCCTTGAGGAGGAAACGCCATGCGCGAGGTCGGACATTTCATCGGCGGCAAGCAGGTTCCGGGCAAGTCGGGACGGAGCACCGAATTCTTCCAGCCCATGACCGGCGAGGTCCTCGGCCGTGTCGCGCTCGCGTCCAAGGACGAGCTGCGCCAGGCGGTGGAGAACGCCAAGGCCGCGCAGCCCGCCTGGGCGGCCACCAATCCGCAGCGCCGCGCCCGCGTGATGATGAAGTTCCTCGAGCTCATCGCCAAGGAAACCGATTCGCTCGCCGACTTGCTCGCCCGCGAGCACGGCAAGACCGTCGCCGACGCGAAGGGCGACATCCAGCGCGGCGTCGAGGTGGCCGAATTCTGCACCGGCATTCCGCATCTCATGAAGGGGGAGTATACGGAAGGCGCCGGCCCGGGCATCGACATGTATTCGATCCGCCAGCCGCTCGGCGTCGTTGCCGGCATCACGCCGTTCAACTTCCCGGCCATGATCCCCCTGTGGAAGCTCTCGCCGGCCATCGCCTGCGGCAACGCCTTCATCCTGAAGCCCTCCGAGCGCGATCCCGGCGTGCCGATGCGCCTCGCCGAACTGATGCTGGAGGCGGGCCTGCCGGCCGGCATCCTCAACGTGGTCAACGGCGACAAGGAAGTGGTGGACGCGATCCTCGACGATCCGGACATCAAGGCGGTGGGCTTCGTCGGCTCCTCGCCGATCGCGCAATACGTCTATTCCCGCGCCACGGCGCACGGAAAGCGCGCCCAGTGCTTCGGCGGCGCCAAGAACCACATGATCATCATGCCCGACGCCGATCTCGACCAGGCGGCGGACGCCCTTATCGGCGCCGGCTACGGCTCGGCCGGCGAGCGCTGCATGGCGGTCTCGGTGGCGGTGCCGGTCGGCAAGGCCACGGCCGATGCGCTCATGGACAGGCTGATCCCGCGCGTGGAGAGCCTGAAGGTCGGCCCCTCCACCGATCCGTCGGCCGATTTCGGCCCGCTCGTCACCCGGGCGCACCTCGACAAGGTGCGCTCCTACGTGGATCTCGGCGTGCAGGAAGGCGCCAAGCTCGTGGTCGACGGGCGCGACTTCAAGATGCAGGGCTATGAGAACGGCTTCTACATGGGCGGCTGCCTCTTCGACGAGGTGACGCCGGACATGCGCATCTACAAGGAGGAGATCTTCGGCCCCGTCCTGTCGGTGGTGCGCGCCAGGAACTACGACGAGGCCTTAGCGCTGCCCTCCGAGCACGAATACGGCAACGGCGTTGCGATCTACACCCGCGACGGCGACGCCGCCCGCGACTTCGCCGCCAAGGTGAATGTCGGCATGGTCGGCGTGAACGTGCCGATCCCGGTGCCGCTCGCCTACTACACCTTCGGCGGCTGGAAGGCCTCGGGCTTCGGCGACCTCAACCAGCACGGGCCCGATGCGATCCGCTTCTACACCAAGACCAAGACGGTCACCTCCCGCTGGCCGTCCGGCATCAAGGAAGGGGCGGAATTCTCCATTCCGACGATGAAGTAAGTCGGCACGCATGGCCGGGGGCTCGCTCCCGGCCATTGTGTTTCTAGATCCAAAGTCGGGGTGCACAACCTCCGGCGCCATGACGATTGAGGACCATGACCCAGTTCTCCCTCACCGACGATCAAATCGCCGTCCGCGACATGGCTTTGGCCTTCGCGGCGGACAACCTTGCTCCTCACGCCCTCGAATGGGACGAGAAGAAGCATTTTCCCGTGGACGTGATGCGCGAGGCGGCAGCCCTCGGCATGGCGGCGATCTACACCCGCGACGACGTGGGCGGATCGGGCATGACGCGCCTCGACGCGGCGCTCATATTCGAGGCGCTCGCCACCGGCTGCCCGGCCGTGTCGGCCTATCTGTCGATCCACAACATGGCAACCTGGATGATCGACCGGTACGGCTCCGAGGAGCAGCGCCAGCGCTACATCCCGCGCCTCGTCACCATGGAGCTGATCGCGAGCTACTGCCTGACCGAGCCGGGCTCGGGCTCCGATGCGGCCGCGCTGAAGACCAAAGCGGTGCGCGACGGCGACCATTACGTGGTCAACGGCGTCAAGCAGTTCATCTCCGGCGCCGGCACCTCCGACATCTACGTCACCATGGTGCGCACGGGCGAGGATGGCCCGTCCGGCATCTCGACCCTCGTGATCGAAAAGGACATGCCGGGCGTGTCCTTCGGCGCGCAGGAGAAGAAGATGGGCTGGAACGCGCAGCCCACCGCTGCGGTGATCTTCGAGGACGTGCGCGTTCCGCTCGCCAACCGCCTGTCCGACGAGGGCATGGGGTTCAAGATCGCCATGTCGGGCCTCGACGGCGGACGCCTCAATATCGGCGCCTGCTCGCTCGGCGGCGCTCAGGCGGCGCTCGACAAGGCGCTTGCCTACACGGCGGACCGCAAGGCCTTCGGCAAGCGCATCGCGGACTTCCAGGCGCTCCAGTTCAAGCTCGCCGACATGGCCACCGAGCTCGAATGCGCGCGCACTTTCCTGTGGCGCGCAGCCTCTGCGCTCGACGCCAAGGCGCTCGATGCCACGAAGCTCTGCGCCATGGCCAAGCGCATGGCGACCGACGTGGGGTTCCAGGTGGCGAACGACGCCCTGCAGCTCCACGGCGGCTACGGCTATCTGGCCGATTACGGCGTCGAGAAGATCGTGCGCGACCTGCGCGTCCATCAGATTCTCGAGGGCACCAACGAGATCATGCGACTGATCGTGGCGCGCGATCTGGTGGGGCGCGGCAATCGATGATGGTGCGGTCGCTCGGCCTCGGCGTCGGCATCGCGGCGGCGATCCTGGCTCTGTTCTGGCTGGCAGGACCCTTGTTCTTCCAGGACGGGCGGCGCCCATTCCAGCTCAACTTCACCGCAGGCGCCGTGCTGGGATCGGGCCTCGGCCTGATGATCGGCCGTATCCTGCAGGTGCCGCGCAAGGAAGCCGGCCATGCCATGGCTCTGACGGCCGTGCCGGGCATGCTGCTCATGGCCGCCGTGGGATCGCATTTCGCCGTGTTCTTTCCGCAGCTCGACCCGGCCCTCGACAAGGTCTTCGGCTCGCTGATGCTGTGGTTCTACGGCTTCGCGCTCACCGGAGCCCTCTGGGTGGCGCGAGGCCCATGACGGGCCGGGGCGCACCTTCGGGGCTGCCTTGGCGGGAGCCGAGCACCTGGCTCGTTGTCGCCTTGGCGGGAGTGTTCGTCCTGCTGGGGCTCCTCTTCGTCTTTGCGCCGCGCGCCGGCGCGGCTTTGTTCGGGATCCCCGCTCCTGAGGGCTCGGATCTGTCCTACGTCACGGCCATCGGGCTGCGCGATCTCGCCTTCGGGGCCTATCTCGCCGCCCTGGCGCGTCTGG
This sequence comes from Microvirga sesbaniae, assembly GCF_025460805.1. Taxonomy (GTDB): domain Bacteria; phylum Pseudomonadota; class Alphaproteobacteria; order Rhizobiales; family Beijerinckiaceae; genus Microvirga; species Microvirga sesbaniae. The sequence goes on from NZ_JAMXFJ010000008.1 coordinate 198,342, forward strand.
CGACGCAGCCCATCGTCGGCACGGTGCTCGGGCTCACGGTTCTCATTCCGGCTGGCGACGTCGTTCTCGTCTTTCTCGCACGGGGTTTCGCGAGCCCCGGCCATCTCCTGATTCATGCCGGCAGCGGCCTCGTCATGGCGGCCGGCTCGTTCTGGCTTCTCGGCCGGGCGTCACATCACACCAAGGGAGGATCTTCATGACCACCATCGCCTTCATCGGCCTCGGCAACATGGGCGGCCCGATGGCCGCCAACCTCGTCAAGGCCGGTCACAGCGTCACCGGGTTCGATCTGTCGCCGGCCTCCTGCGATCAGGCGCGCGGCGACGGCGTGGCCATCGCCGGATCGACGGTCGACGCCGTGCGGGACGCGGAGATCGTCGTCACCATGCTGCCGGCCGGCAAGCACGTGCTCGCCGTCTGGACCGACATTCTCCCTTCGGTGAAGGAGGGTGCGCTGCTGATCGACTGCTCCACCATCGACGTGGAGAGCGCACGCAAGGTGCACGGCATGGCGCGCGAGCAGGGGCGCAACCTCGCGAGCCTCGACGCGCCGGTGTCCGGCGGCGTCGGAGGCGCGAAGGGCGCAACGCTCACCTTCATGACAGGCGGCGCGAAGGATGCCTTCGACCGGGCCGAGCCGATCCTGTCCCGGATGGGCAAGAAGGTCGTCCATTGCGGCGAGGCGGGCGCCGGCCAGGCGGCGAAGATCTGCAACAACATGATCCTCGGAATCTCGATGATCGGCGTGGCCGAGGCCTTCGTGCTCGGCGAGAAGCTCGGGCTGTCGCATCAGGCGCTGTTCGACGTCGCCTCCACGTCCTCGGGCCAATGCTGGTCGCTGACCACCTATTGCCCGGTGCCGGGCCCGGTGCCGGCCTCGCCGGCCAACAACGGCTACAGGCCGGGCTTCGCGGCAGCCCTCATGCTCAAGGACCTGAAACTCGCCCAGGAGGCCGCGCTCGCCTCGGGCGCTTCCACGCCCCTGGGGGCGGAGGCGGCCCAGCTCTATGCCCTGTTCAACAAGGCCGGCCACGAGGGCGACGACTTCTCCGGCATCATCAACTTCATCCGCGGACAGAAGGATTGACGGCTGGCCACATGTCATGGCCGGAGCGAACCCGGCCATGACATGGCGAAGAAAGAGGCCACGAAGACAATGATGTGTTGCATTGCACCTACAGCATTCGGCCCCGTGGTCCGTTAGGCTTCCATCTCCTGAACATTCAACCGCTGATTGCCTGCTCGCATGATCCGTCCTGTCTCCCAAGCGGCCAATCCCTCGGCCGATGCCGCCGCCATGCTGCGGCGTCTCGGCTTCGCGATCCTGTTCTTCGCCGTGCCTCTGGCGGCTCTGTTCACGCGCCGCGCGCTCGTGGTGATGGCGCCTCTCGCGGTCATCCTCCTCGTCCTCGCGTCGGTGCTCGACGGCAGCGCGAAGCATGCCTGGGACAAGCTGGCGGCCCTTGCCACGTCCCCGGGGGGAATCGCCGGGCTGGTTCTGCTGTTCTGGGCCGGGCTGTCCCTGCTGTGGACGCCCTTTCTGCCTCAGGCCTCCGAGCGGCTCCTCAACATCACAGGCATGATCCTCATGGGGCTGGGGGGCTATCTCGCCGTTCCCGAGCGCATGCGCTCGGCCAATCTCTATCTTCTGCCGGTCGGGGTCGGACTCGCGGCCCTGATTGCCGTCTTCCTGGCGCTCACCGGCGGCAGCACCATCGACCCGGAAGGTCTGAGCCTGGAGCGCGGCATGCTGATGCTCGTTCTGCTCCTCTGGCCGGCCATCGCGTGGCTTCATTCCCGCGGCCGCAATCTGGAAGCCCTCGGGCTGGCGCTCGCCGTCGCGGTCTGTTCGCTCCTCACGCGGGACGGCCTGCCCCTCTATGGCCTGGTCGCCGGCGCCGTCGTGTTCGTCGTCACCGCATGGAATCCGGTCTTCGGACCGCGCCTGACCGGCCTCGTCATGGCGGGCCTCCTGCTGTTCGCTCCGGTCCTGCCCTTCCTCCTGAAGCCACTTGCGACGAACCTGCTCGGCCCGACCTCTCCCACGACCCTCGCCCTCGAGGTGTGGCGCCAGATCATTCTCGGCGAGCCGCTGCGTCTGCTGACGGGACATGGCCTGGAGACGGCCCTGCGTGGCCGCTTCCTCGGATTGATGCCGCCCAGCGCACCGTCCACCCTCCTGTTCGAGATCTGGTATGAGCTCGGCCTCGTGGGTGCCGTGGCCGGGTCCGTGCTTCTGTATCAGGCGGTCGTCAGCGCCAGAGGCCACCGCGCCAGCGTGGCGCCCGGCATCATGGCCGCGTTCGCCTGCGCCTACGCCCTGGGATGTCTCGGCATCGGCACCACACAGGTCTGGTGGTTCACCGCGCTCGTGGCCCTGGTGCTGATCTTCGTGGCCATCGAGCGGGGACAGTTTCGCACGAAGCGCCCCAAGGCCGTTCTGCACCGCATGGCCTAGAGCCGTTTCCACTAGCGTGGAATCATGTCTCGTCTGCGTTGTGCCGCATTGTCTTGCGGTGAACCGGATCCACTTGACCGAAAAATGCTCTCGGGCATCGCGCGCAGAAGGATTGACGAAGCGGCCTCGCCTCTGCTTCGCTGACGGCTTGCGGATTCCCAAACCCGAGGAACGTTCATGCCGATCATCAACCGCGTCGCCGACCTTGCCGATGAAATCGCCACCTGGCGTCGTGACTTCCATGAAAACCCGGAACTCCTGTTCGACGTCCATCGCACCGCCGGCATCGTGGCGGAGAAGCTGAAGAGCTTCAGCTGCGACGAGGTCGTGACCGGCCTCGGACGAACCGGTGTCGTCGGCGTGATCAAGGGGCGCTCGAACAATTCGGGCAAGGTGATCGGCCTTCGCGCCGACATGGACGCGCTGCCCATCGAGGAGGCGACGAACGTTCCTCACAAATCCAAGGTGCCGGGCAAGATGCATGCCTGCGGCCATGACGGCCACACGGCGATGCTCCTCGGGGCGGCGAAGTACCTCGCCGAGACACGCAACTTCGACGGCACCGCCGTGGTGATCTTCCAGCCGGCGGAAGAGGGCGGCGGCGGCGGCAACGAGATGCTCAAGGACGGCCTGATGGAGCGCTTCGGCGTGCACGAGGTCTACGGCATGCACAATATGCCGGGCATTCCCGTGGGCCAGTTCGCCATCCGGCCGGGCGCCATGATGGCCGCGGCCGACCGCTTCACGATCACTATCGAGGGCAAGGGCGGCCATGCGGCGCGACCGCACGACTGCATCGACCCGGTCGTCATCTCGGCCCATGTGATCACGGCCCTGCAGACCATCGCGTCGCGCAGCGCCGATCCGCTCGATTCCGTGGTGGTCTCCGTCTGCACCGTGAAGGCGGGCGAAGCCTTCAACGTCATTCCGCAGACGGCGATGCTGCTCGGCACCGTGCGCACCCTCTCGCCCGAGGTCCGCGACCTCGCCGAAACGCGCATCCGCGCCATCGTGGAGAATGTCTGCGCGGCTTTCGGCGCCAAGGCCGAGGTCGAGTACGATCGCGGCTACCCGGTGACCATGAACGATCCGGACAAGACCGATTTCATGGCGGGCGTCGCCCGCGCGGTCGCGGGCGAGAACGCCGTGGACACGACGGTGCTGCCGCTCATGGGGGCCGAGGACTTCTCCTACATGCTGGAGCAGCGCCCCGGCGCCTACATCTTCCTCGGCAACGGGGATACGGCGGGCGTCCACCACCCGGCCTACGACTTCAACGACGAGGCGAGCCCCTACGGCGTCTCGCTCTGGGCGAAGATCGTCGAGACCGGCATGCCGGCGCGCTAAAGCATCGGACGTGAAAAGCGGGTCCAGGCTGGGATCGAACCCGGTGGTGACGTGGGAGGATGGTGAGAGCGGGTGATGACACCCTCCACACGTCATGGCCGGCCTTGTGCCGGCCATCCTGATCCGGAGAGCGCGGCGCTTCACAGAAGCGGGATCACCGGGACAAGCCCGGTGATGACGGGGTGGTGGATCGGACGGGCCCGTGACCACGAAGGGGTGACCATCGGGCCGAGCGATCAAGACAGGGTTCCGGACGATGCGCCGCTTCAGGATGTGAGCATCGGATCCGATCCCAAACCGGGGTCCACTTTTCCGTCCGATGCGCTAAGCCGCTCCACAAGAGAGCGCCGCCGGAAACGATCCGGCGGCGCTCTCGTTTTGTCTCTCGCTGCCCGTCAGTGCAGGACCATGTCCGTGAACGGCGAGACATAGGCTTGCAGCATCACGAGGCCGCCGACCAGGCAGGCCAGCACGATCGAATGCCAGAACACGAAACGCAGGATGCTTCCCTCGTGGCCGAACCAATTGGTCGCGGTCGACGCCACGACGATGGACTGCGCGTCGATCATCTTGCCCATCACGCCGCCGGACGAATTGGCCGCCGCCATGAGGATGGGCGAGAGCCCGAGTTGCTCCGAGGTGATCTTCTGCAATCCGCCGAACAGCACGTTGGAGGCCGTGTCGGAACCCGTCAGGGCGACGCCGAGCCAGCCGAGCAGGGTGCCGAAGAACGGGTACAGAATTCCCGTGCCGGCGAAGGCGAGGCCGAGCGTCGCATCGACGCCCGAGAAGCGTGTCAGCGTCCCGATCGCGAGCATCGCCGCGATGGTGATGAGAGAGTAGCGCAGCACCCAAATCGTCTCGAACCAGGCCGTGACGAGCCTCAGGGGCGAGAAGCCCATGACGAATCCCGCGATGATGGCTGCGATCAGCACGCCCGTGCCCGTGTAGGACATGTAGGTGAAGGCGAAGACGGCCGGTTCCGCGGTTGGATTGGCCACGATGGGCGCAACCTTCTGCACCATGTTGTGCAGGCCCGGAATCGGATAGCTCCAGGTGAAGATCGGGTTGACGAGCGCCTTGAACCAGCCAGTGCCCCAGATCGCCACGATCACCGACAGGATGATCCACGGCACCCAGGCCCGGATGATTTCGTCGCGGCTCGCCTTGGGCGCCACAGGGGCGGCGCCGGCGCCCAGCGATGCGGGCTGCGTCATGGTGCCGGCCGAGATGTCATGGGTCCGCAGCGCCGGAGACGTCCAGACCTCCCTCGGGCGCCAGACCCGCATGAAGCCCACGAGGCAGGCCATCGAGATCAGGGACGCGCCGATGTCGACGATCCAGGGATTGATGTAGTTGGAGATCAGGAATTGCGGAATGGCGAAGGACACGCCGCAGACCAGGATGGCCGGCCAGACCTGCAGCATGCCCCGGAACCCGGCGAACACCCAGATCAACCAGAAAGGCACGATCAGCGAAAAGAACGGCAACTGGCGCCCGACCATCGCGCCGAGGACGTAAGGGTCGAATCCTGTCACGGAGGCCAGACCCTGGATCGGAGCGCCGAGGGCGCCATAGGCCACCGGCGCCGTGTTGGCGATCAATGACAGGCCCGAGGCTGCAAGGGGCGAGAACCCGAGCCCGATGAGAATGGCGCCCGTCACGGCGACCGGCGTGCCGAAGCCGCCGGCGCCTTCGAAGAAGGCACCGAACGCGAACGCGACGAGCAGCAGCTGGAGGCGGCGGTCGGTCGTGAGATCGCCGACGGATTGCTGAAGCGTTGCGAACCATCCCCTCTCCACCGTCAGCCGGTAGAGGAAGATGACATTCAGGATGATCCAGCCGATCGGGAACATGCCCGTCGCGACGCCGAACAGGGCGGCACGGGTGGCGAGCCCGGCCGGCATGGTGAACAGGAAGACCGAGACGGCGATCGCTGCGAGAAGGGCGACGACCGCGGCAATATGGGCCTTCACCTTGCCGGATGCGATCATCACCAGAAGCAGAACGACGGGAATGGCCGCCGCAATGGTCGACAACGTCGCGTTGCCGAATGGATTATAGACTTGGCTCCACATGAGCTTTTCCCTCACCCGCCAGCACCTGCTGGCACCCGTGGCATGGCGGTCGGGCCGGAGCGGTCTTTCCGCCTGATGGAAAAGCTAGAACATTGTTCTACTGCGACAATACGACCTTTAGGGGAGATCGTGCGGTATCAACCGCTTAATCCTTCTGCGAGCAGGCCAGCATGCCCTCAAGGTCGATGTAGTGTCCGGCGCGGTCGCGCTTGGCCGCCAGGTAGCTGACGTTCTCGGCCGTGGGACGGCCCAGCACCCGATGGTCCGAGATGACCTCGAGTCCGGCCTTGGTCAGCGCTGCGATCTTGTCCGGGTTGTTGGTCATGAGGCGGACCTTGGCGACGCCCAGCTCCCTGAGCATCACGGCGGCGAAATCGAAGCGGCGCTGGTCGGCCTCGAAGCCCAGCATCTCGTCGGCATCATAAGTGTCGTAGCCCTGCGACTGGAGCTTGTAGGCCCGGATCTTGTTGGCAATGCCGTTCCCGCGACCCTCCTGATCGAGATAGAGCAGGATGCCGCCCTCGCCCGAGGCCATGAAGCGCACCGTCTCGCGCAGCTGGTCGCCGCAATCGCATTTCAGGCTGCCGAAGAGGTCGCCCGTGAGGCAGGCCGAGTGCAGCCGCACGGTCACGGGCTTCGCGACATCCGGTTTGCCGACGACGATCGCCACCTGATCGCGCAGGCCCTCGCCACCACGGAACACCACGAATTCGCTGGTCGGCGCCCCTTCGAGCGGCACCGGCGCCCGACTGACGATCTTCAACTCGGCCGCCGTGGCACGGCGATAACCCCGGATGGCCTCGCCGGACACGCGCACGAGCGACGGGGCGATCTCGATGCCCTTCGCCAACGGCACCACGATCACGGCCGGAAGGACGAGAGACAGGCGGGCGAGTTCCAGCGCCTCTCCGTCCAGCCCGTCGGCGGGCCGAACCGGTGCGTCGATGCGGCCATCGACCCTGAGCGCCAGAGCCTCCACGCGCCTCCGGTCGACCACGGGCAGAGCCACCCGGCCGGAAACCTCACGCTCGAGGCCGAGGCGGCGAAGCCGCGCCGCCGGCAGGACGAGATGGGCGTGGCCGCCGGCCACCGCGTCGATCTCGACGCACATCGCCTCGTCCAGGTCCTCGACGCCAGCCACGAGCACGCTGCCCTCCGCCCCGTCGATCACCACCGGGCGGGCGCTGCGGAACTCCATGATCGCCCGCTCGACCGAGGTCGTGGCGGGATTGGCGGACAGGCTCAAGGTCAGGCGCATGGTCGAAAACTCGAGAAAAACGGCCTCGGATCTGGCAGGTTGTGGGTCTTGATGGCCAGACGGCCTCTGAAGCCAGGCTTCAGGATGATCGCCACCCTACCACAGGCCACCCCCGATCCCTAATCGCATAGATGCGATGGCTGCCATGCCGGATCAACAGGCTCGCCTGCAAACGTCCCTTGGCTCGACGGCATAGTCCGTGCGCGCTATCTCTGGCGCGTCCCTCCGCTTCAGCTTCCGCAAAGATCCTTGCCCATGTCCTCTTTGCCCATGTCCTCGCCCATGTCCTCGTTCCTGCCCCGGCTCGTCGCCCTCAGCCTCATCGGTTTCGCCTCCGCGACGGGTGCCGCCACCCTCGACGGATTGGCCGTGACCGTGACCAATACCAGCGAGCCGGTCCTTTGCGCGGAAAAGGACAATGTGGCGATCAATTTCGCCGCCCCGGAGGTGAAGCATTTCCAGATCGAGGCCGTGCATCCGGCCTATATGGGCTCCCTGCGCCAGGATCGCTGGGAGCCGGACTGGACCGCCTGCGAGGACATCTCCGAACAGACCTCGGCCAAGCCTCATCCGACCATGGCGACCCTCTATGAGGACGCCGATCTGCGAATCATGGGCCTGTCGTTTACGGAGTTCTGGCGCCCGAGCGACGTCACGGTGACGATCGGCGACAAGGTCACGCCCAAGATCCATCTCCTTCAGCTGCTAAAGAAGCGGGGCAACAAGGCGGTCGAGGTGCTCGTGATCTATCCTGGGGACGGCTACTGGCGCATCAAGCCGCTCCCGCCCGAGCATCTGGACTGGACCTCCTACGGCTCCTCCTTCCTGGTCGGCCCGGTGGAATTCGACCAGCGCCCCGTGGTGAACCTGAAGGACGTCGCCTTCGACCCGAAGACCATGACGTTCACCCTGACCCTGGCGAAGGGCGGCAAGGCGATCGTCGCGGTCAAGGCCCTCAACGAAGAGCGCATGACCCTCGACGTGTCGTTCGATCAGGCGATCGCCGGCCTGCCCTTCGCGGGCCTTCGCTCCATGTACGTGACCGAGTTCAACGCAGACGTGGCCCGCATCGCCGTCCGCGAGGCCGGGGCACGGTCCTGGCGCGAGGAGCCGATCATGAATTTCCGCGACGCCAAGGCGACCGACGCCTGGATGGGCCGCCTGGTGCCGTCGCGGCACAACACCAGCGCGCCCGACATGATGTTCAACCGTTTCCGCGCGACGCCGGCTCCTTGACGGCGAGTCGCGCGCTGATGGCTGAAAGGACCCTGCCGTCGATCAGGACGAGGCCTGCGCCGATCAGCACCATGCCGGCCACATGCCGCACCATCAGGGTCTCGCCGAGGACCGATACCCCGAACAGGATCGCACTGACCGGAATCAGGAACGTCACGAGACCGACATTCGTGGCGCCGGCCCGCGCGAGCAGGCGGAAGAAGATCAGATAGGCGAAGGCCGTCGAGACCAGGCCAAGGGCCGCCAGGGACAGCATGGCGGCGGTGCTGGGCACCGCCAGTGTCCAGGGTTGCTCGACGATCAGGGCGGCAGGCAGGAGAATCGCGCTCGAGACCATGACCTGACCGGCAGCCGTCGCGAGGGGCGGGATGCCCATCGTCTTGAAACGGCGACCGAACACCCCGGAGAAGCCATAGGACAGGGCCGCTCCCAGCACGGCGAGCTGCGCGAGGATGCCCGCATCGAGCGACGCGGCGGCCGCCGACCCGATCATCACCGCAACCCCGATGAAGCCCACGATCACGCCCGCGAGCCGCTGGCCCGTGAGCCGCTCGTCGGCCGTCAGAAAATGCGCCACGATCACCGTGAAGAGCGGCGTGGTTGCGTTGAGAACGGACGCCAGGCCGCTGGCGATATGGCTTTGTCCCCAGGCGATCAGGGTGAAGGGAATGACGTTGTTGAGGATCGACATGCCGAGAAAGGCGGCCCAGACCTGGCGGGTCCGAGGCAGATCGACGCCCATGAGCCTGAGGACGAGCAGCAGCGCCCCCGCGGCGGTCAGCACCCGCAGCGCCACGATGGTCAGGGGCGGCAACTCCCGGACAGCCACACCCACGAAGAGAAATGACCCGCCCCAGACGACCGAAAGGACCGTCAAGAGCGCCCAATCGGACGCGGTCATGGTTTTATGGATGGCAGCCTGCGGCATCGGGTCGGTTCCGGATTTCGTGCACCAGACCTGACACGAAGCGGACCGCGAGGCGACCCGTTTTCTGTGATCAGGAGAGGTCGTACCATTCCCCGCTGCTGCGGCATGCGAGCATCTCGCCTGACCGCGCCGTCCCGCCGCTCCGCAATTCGCGGCGGATCAGGCGACAATCGAGCTCGCCGAACGCCTTCCTGTTCGTCGGTTTCAGGCTCACCCTGCCGGACGCGCCGGTCGCAGGGTTCTGCCACGTCGCGCTGGACGCGCCTGCGCCAGCGAGGATGGACAGAACCGCCCGCGCCTCCGCCGGGCGATCCGCATCGGGAACGAGCTGCTGGGACGCCCGCTGGGCCTCCGCCTGCGCGATGCTGGCACTCGCCTGACCTCTGGCGGCGGCCAGCTGGCTCGACGTCATGCCGGCGGCCGCGGCCTGCATGGCCAGGGACGGAGCGGCGGCCGCCAGACCGACGCCGCCGGTCATGGCCCCGCCGATCGCCGCCGATGCAACCGTGCTGGCCATGCCGGCCGCATGCCTGGCCATCATCAGGCTCGACTGGCGGTCGATCTCGCCGAGATGGTCGGGTCGTGCCGTGTTGCCGGCCGCCACGTCGGATAGGCGCGACGCGAACCGGCTGAAGTCGATGCTCTGAGGATCGGGATCCCGCTCGGGCTGAGCGCTCTGGACCAGGCTCACGGCGGTTCCGGACAGGCCGGTCGGGTCCAGCCCCGTGGCGGCTCCCAGGGCGATCGATCCGGCCCCCGTCTGATTGCAGGCGGCCAGGATGGAGATCATCGCAAGCGCGCCGAGGCCTGTGACAGCCCTGATCATGATTTGCCCCTTGGGTTAACGTAACGACATAATATCACCATAACATCGTGAAAAAAGAAACGACAGCCCTGATTGGAGCGGACCATCCACAGGGAAGATCAACCGGCGATCAAGATTCGGTTTACGACGATGGACAACACCCGGCCGCCTTTACCACTCCTTCACGGCTTTGGAGCCAACCTCCCGGTCATCATCTGCACCATGCTGCGTCCTGCCATGACCCCGCCGCTCTCCCGTGACCCGTCCTACAGCGTCCGCCATCAGACGGTGCGGTCGAGCTTCTGCGTGCTGCCGCACGATCCCCGGCCGGCGCGCAATACGAGTTTCATCTTCGGTCGGTCGGATTCGCGCTACCGGCCCCTGCTCAACCAGGAGGAGCGCGACCGGCTCCACATCTGGGCCATGATCGTCGCGCTCTCGTCCTCCGTGGCGGGCACCACCCTGCTCCTGACGGCGATCTTTCGCTGACGGGTTTACCGCAGCGGCCAGACCAGCATGATCAGCGGGACGCCGATGACGACCACCAGGATCGACAGAGGCAGTCCGAGCCGCCAGTAATCCCCGAAGCGATACCCTCCCGGCCCCATGACCAGAGTGTTGCACTGGTGGCCGATGGGGGTGAGGAAGTCGCAGGCTGCCCCGATGGCGACCGCCATGAGAAACGCATCGGGCTTGAAGCCGAGCTGGCTGGCGAAGCTCGCCGCGATGGGTGCCATCACCAGCACGGTGGCGGCGTTGTTGAGGAACGGCGTCACCGCCATGGCCGCCACCATGATGAGCACGAGCGCCCCGGTCGGCGGCAGCATGTGAGCGGCCGTCGAGAGCCAACCTGCGATGAGATCCGTGCCGCCCGTCGTGCGGATCGATTCGCTGACGGGAATGAGCGCACCGAGCATGACGATGATCGGCCATTCGATCGTATCGTAGGCCTCACGCAGGGTCAGGGATCCGAACAGGACGAGGAGGACGCCCGCCCCGAAGAAGGCGACGGCCACCGGCAGGATGTTGAAGGCGACAAGCAACATGGTGCCGGCCAGGATCGCCGCCGGCAGGAGGCTGCGGCGCGCGCTGCCGAGGCGGATCTCGCGTTCCGCGAGGGGCAGGCAGCCGAGCTCGCGCAGGGTCTCCGGCAGCCGCCTGAGATTGCCCTGGAGGACGATGACGTCGCCGGACCGCAGGGTGATGGTGCGCAGCCGCTCCTTGAACCGCTGGCCGCTGCGACTGACCGCGATGAGATTGACGCCGAAGCGCTCGTAGAGGCCCATCTTCTCCGCCGAGGCGCCGGCCAGGGCGGAATTCGGGCCGACGATCGCCTCGATCACGCCAATCTCGTCCTGCGCCTCTTCCATCTCGGGCTGACGGTGCTCCCGGCTGAGCTTCAGCCCGGCCCGGGAGACGGCGCTCTCGAGAGCATCCGGCTCGCCTTCGAGCATGAGCAGGTCGTTCTCGCGGATGGCCGCATCGGGGAGCGGGCTGGAGCTGCGGGTCTCGTTGCGGATGATCGCCGCGACCTTCACTTCGCCGTTGGCGAGCCTGTGCAGGTCCGCCACGGTCTGGCCGATCACCTCGGACTCGGACGTGACGCGGGCTTCGGTGATGTAGTCCTTGATGTCGAGCGCCGCATCGAGGGAGGCGGCCCCCTTGCGTCCCTGCGGCAGGAGCCGATAGCCGAAGGCCAGGAAGACGACGCCGGCCAGCGCGATGCCGACACCGACGGGCGTGAAGTCGAACATGCCGAACGGCTCGCCCAGGAGTTCCTGCCTGACCCGCGACACGATGATGTTGGGCGAAGTGCCGACCAGGGTGACGATGCCGCCGAGAAGGGAGCCGAAGGCCATCGGCATGAGGAAGCTCGAAGGCGGCGTGTTCGTGCGCCGGGCGATCTGGAAGGCGACGGGAATCATCATCGCCAGCGCGCCGATATTCTTCACGAAAGCGGACAGGACCGTCACCACGGCCACCAGGACGACGACCTGGATCTGCGTGGTGCGCAAATAGGGTCCGACCCGGTTCAAGCCGGCTTCCAGGATCCCGGACTTGGCCACTGCGGCGCTGACCAGAAGCGCGCTCGCCACGATGATCACGATGTCGTCGCTGAAGCCCTCGAACGCCTTGTCGGCCGGCACGATGCCGACGAGCACGGCCACCAGCAGCGACAGGACGGCGACGAGATCGTAGCGAAAGCGACCCCAGACGAAGAGCGCCATCATCCCGGCGACGATGGCGAAGGAGAGCATTTGTTGGTGGGTCATGCGAAGCGCGAAGGAGAGGAACTGAGATCCTAACGCTTCAGGCCAGCGTTGGTGCCTTCATTATTGACCGAGCACGAGGGCCCAATAGCGCCCGTAACGATTGTTCGCGTCGGCGCGGGCGAGCCCGATCTTTCGAGCCTGAGGCATCAGGAGGTTGCTGTTGTGGCCGGGCGAGGCCTTCCAGCGCCCGATGGCGCCATCGACCGAATCCGAACCGGCCGAGAGATTTTCGGCCGAGTAGCCGATGACGCCGTATTCGTCCATGCGGCTGGCGAAGCTGCCATGGCTGAGCCGGCCCGCCGCCGCGACGGCCCGGGCCTGGTGCTCGGCGGCCTTGTTCAGGGTCGAGTCCACCGTCACCGGGCTCAAGCCCTTCGAGACGCGATAGGCCGAGATCAGCCGGGCCGCTTCCGCAGCGTCGCTCGTCGAGCTCGCCAGAACGGCATCCTTGGGGGTGAGAGCCCAATCGCCCGCGCAGCCGGCCAGTCCCAGGGCGACGAGGCCCGAGATGATGAGTGCACGCATGGAAATATCCCCTTCGGGCGGCGTTGAGGCGCCGCTCCCCTTGCAAAAAGTGCCTGTGGCATTCATGTGCAGGAGCCATGAACCCGATGACGCTGCATGCCATGTTGAACGGCCAGCGTCCAGATTCCTCCCTCTCCCGCGTCAGCTGACCGCATGCCCTCGAGCCCCTCCTCTCCCGAAGTCGCCGTCATCGGCGGCGGCCCCGCCGGACTGATCGCCGCGGAGGTGCTGGGACATGCGGGGATCGCCGCCACGGTCTACGACCAGATGCCGTCGGTTGGCCGCAAGCTGCTCATGGCCGGCCGGGGCGGCTTGAACCTGACCCATTCGGAGGCGTTCGAACGTTTCGTCACCCGCTACGCCGAGGCCCAGCCGCGACTGCTCCCGGCGATCGAGGCCTTTCGTCCGGAGGATCTGCGGGCCTGGTGCGAGAGCCTGGGACAGGACACCTTCGTGGGCTCCAGCGGACGCGTCTTCCCGAAGGCTTTCAAGGCCTCGCCCCTTCTGCGCGCCTGGCTGTCGCGCCTCGAGAGCCTTGGCGTCCGCTTTGCCCTGCGTCACCGCTGGCAGGGCTGGGACGAGGACGGCCGTCTGGTCTTCACCGAGGCGGCCGGACAGGCGGTTCGGATCAGACCGGCCGCCACAATCCTGGCACTGGGCGGCGCGAGCTGGCCCCGGCTCGGCTCCGACGGGACATGGGCGGAGTTCCTTACCCTGCATGGAGTCACCATCTCGGCCCTGCGTCCCGCCAATATGGGTTTTCTCCTTGCCTGGTCCGACCTCATGCGTGGCCGATTCGCCGGCGCGCCCCTGAAGCGAATCGCCCTGACCTTCGAGGGGACGAGCGTGAAGGGCGAAGCCGTCGTCACGGCGGATGGGATCGAAGGCGGAGCGGTCTACGCCCTCTCGGCCCGTCTCCGTGATGCCATCGAGCGGACGGGCCAAGCCACGCTCCACCTCGATCTGCGACCCGACCTGACCGAGGACGCTCTGGCAAAGCGCCTCGAGGCTCCGCGCAGGGGCCAATCCACGTCCACCTTCCTGCGCAAGGCCGCGGGTCTCGGCCCCGTCGGGATCGCGCTGCTCCGGGAGGCCTCGCCGTCCCTCCCGACCGAGCACCGTGCGCTGGCCCGCCTGATCCAGGCGGTGCCCCTGACACTGACGGGAACGAAACCCCTCGACCGGGCGATCTCCACCGCCGGCGGCATCCCCTTCGACGAGGTCGACGAGCATCTGATGCTGCGGCGGATGCCTGACGTCTTCGTGGCCGGCGAGATGCTGGACTGGGAGGCGCCCACCGGCGGCTACCTGCTCCAGGCGACCTTCGCGACCGGCATCGCGGCCGCGCGAGGGGCGCTGATCCGGCTGGGGATTCCCGATGCCGCATTGACGGGAGGCCTCTCCTCGGCCACAGGGCAGACGTGATCGATCCCGCCAAGATTCTCCACGACGTTTTCGGCTTCCCCTCCTTCCGCGAAGGACAGGAGGAGATCGTGCGCGCCGTGCTGGCCGGCGAGGATGTTCTGGCCATCATGCCGACCGGAGCCGGCAAGTCCCTCTGCTACCAGCTGCCGACTCTCGCCCGCGAGGGCTTGACCCTGGTGGTCTCCCCGCTCATCGCCCTCATGCGCGACCAGGTGGCGGCGTTGCGCCATTTCGGCATCGAGGCGGGCAGCCTCAACTCCGCCAACGACCCGGCCGAGAACCGCCGCGTGGTCGACGCGGTGCGGGACGGCCGCATGCGGGTTCTCTACGCGTCGCCGGAGCGGCTGGCGAATACCGGTACCACCGAGTGGCTGGGACGCGCCGGCGTCAACCTGCTCGCCATCGACGAAGCCCATTGCGTCTCGCAATGGGGGCATGATTTCCGGCCGGAATACGCCATGCTGGGCGAGGTGCGCCAGCGCCTGGGCAACGTGCAGACCATCGCGCTCACCGCGACCGCCGACGTGGCGACGCGCAACGACATCATGCATCGCCTGTTCGAGGAGAAGCCGCGCCTCTTCATCCACGGCTTCGACCGGCCGAACCTGCGCCTCGCCATGCAGGCGAAGGAGCATTCCAAGCGCCAGCTCTTCTCCTTCCTCGACAAGCACCGGCACGAGAGCGGCATCGTCTATTGCTCGTCCCGCGACGCCACGGAAAAGCTGGCGGACTCGCTCAGCCAGGCCGGCTATCGCGCTCTGCCCTACCATGCCGGCATGCCCCAAGGAGACCGGGCCAAGAACCAGGACATCTTCCTGCAGGAGGACGGTGTGGTGATGGTCGCCACCGTGGCCTTCGGCATGGGCATCGACAAGCCCGACGTGCGCTTCGTCGCCCATGCGGCCCTGCCGAAATCGATCGAAGCCTATTATCAGGAGATCGGCCGCGCCGGGCGCGACGGTGCGCCGGCCGACACCCTCACCCTCTACGGCCTCGACGACATGCGCCTGCGCCGCCTGCAGATCGAGGAGAGCGATGCCGCGGACGAGCAGAAGCGCGTCGAGCGCCAGCGGCTCAACGCGCTCGTCGCCCTGTGCGAGGCGCCGCGCTGCCGCCGCCAGACGCTGCTCGCCTATTTCGGCGAGAGCACCGAACCTTGCGGCAATTGCGACCTGTGCATCGACGGCGTCATGTCCTTCGACGGCACCATCGAGGCCCAGAAGATCCTGTCGGCCATCGTGCGCACCGGCGAGCGCTTCGGCACGGAGCATCTCATCAGCATCCTCGTGGGCGAGGAGACGGATTCGATCCGCCGCTTCGGGCACGACAAGCTGAAGACGTTCGGGGTCGGCAATGACCGCTCGAAGACCGAATGGCGCTCGCTCCTGCGCCAGATCTATGCGGCCGGCCTCGTGGGGCTGGAGCTGGCGGAGTACGGACGCTGGACGCTGACGGACAAAGGCGTGGCCGTTCTCAAGGGGCAGGAGCGGATCGAGCTGCGCTCCGACGTGCTGATGAAGCCCGCCGAGCGCCGCCGCAGGCGCTCCCGCATGGAAGCGGAATCCGTGGTGCCGACCGACGATCCGCTGCTGCTCGACCTGAAGGGGCTGCGCACGCGGCTTGCCAAGGAAGAAGGCGTGCCGGCCTACGTGATCTTCTCCGATCGCAGCCTGATCGACATGGCGGTCAAGCGGCCGACCACCGTGCGCGCCTTCGGCGAGATCCACGGCGTGGGCCAGGCCAAGCTCGACCGCTATGCGGACGCCTTTCTGGAAGTCCTGAAGGCGCACGCGGCCTGAGCGGCGGCTCAGCGACCGAGATAGGCCTCGAGGTCCCGCAGGTGATGATGCCAGCCGGCCGCATGCTGTTCGATCAGCCGCTGCCTTCGATCGGCCGGAACCACCGACCATCCGCGATGCTCCAGGCGAAGAAGCGTTTTCGTCTCGGCGACCGGATCGAGAACCATGGACACCTGGGTGGGCTGGGGCCAGTCCTCGTCGGCCCAGGACAATTCGAGGAACTCCGGCGGCTCGAACCGGCTCACGGTGCCGGTGGTGACCACCCGTCGCCCGGTTTCGTCGGTCCATTCCTCACGAAAGGCCCCGCCGGCCTTCGCGTCCAGGTTCACATGGTCGCCCCACCAGGATGCGATCGCGTCCGGCGCGGTCAGCGCCGCCCAGATCCTCTGCGGCGCCTGCCGGATGTCGTATTCGATGACGATCCGATCCGCGGTTGTTCCGACTTTCATGGTCGAACCTCCTCAAGCGGCTTGCCTGTCTCCACCGGCCGGAACATCCACCCACATGCCGGAATGGGCGCTTCGCGCGATCGCATCCACGACCCGCTCGATGCGAACGCCCTCCTCGAACGTGATCAGATGCGCGGCCTCTCCGGCGATGCGGCGCACGAGTTCCCGGCACTCCACGATCTTCAGGTCGTTGAAGCCGAGCCCATGTCCCGGCGCGGGAATGAATCTATCATAAGGCGGGTGATGCGGGGAGGTCAGGATGGTGCGAAAGCCCTGCGTCTCCTTGGCTCCATCGACCGTATAGAGCTGCACCTCGTTCATCCGCTCCTGATCGTACACGACGGTGCCCTTCGAGCCGAAGAGCTGCACGAAGATGCGTCCCTTGCGGCCCCAAGCGGAGCGGTTGAGCGCGATCACCCCGGAGGCGCCATTGTCGAGCTCGATCAGGGTGGTGGCGATGTCGTAGGTCTCCACAGCCCGGCGCCCTCCATCCTTCAGCGGACGATCGGCGTAAGGCTTCGCCATATGGCCGCAGACGCGGCGCACGCCGCCGAAGAGGGTCCAGAGCAGGCTGAGCGCGTGGACGCCGAAGTCGTCGAGGGCGCCGTGGCCCGAGCCCGCCTCGCTCTTCCAATAGAAGAGCTCCCCCGGATCGGCCATGAAGTCCTCGTCCATCTCGATGCGCACGTGGTTGACATCGCCGATCCGGCCCTCGTCGATCAGACGGCCGATCAGGCGGACGATGGGATTTTGGATGTAGTTGTAGCCGAGAGCAGCGACCTTGCCGGACGCGCGGGCAGCCGCCAGCATCCTGTCCGCATCGGGCAGGCGCGTGGCCATGGGCTTCTCGCACCAGACATGCTTGCCCGCCTCCAGGGCGGCGATCGCCATCTCGGGATGGAAGGCGTTGGGCGTGGTGATCGACACCACGTCGACGGCCGGATCCGCGATGAGCGATCGCCAATCGCCTGTGGCGCGCGCGAACCCCAGCTCGCGTGCCTTCCGTTCAGCGAGCTCCGGCGTGGCCTCCGCCAGGACCGCGAGGCGGGGCCGTTCGACGTCGCCGAAGACCGCCGCAACGGCGTTCCAGGCGAGTGCGTGACACTTGCCCATGTAGCCTGTGCCGATGAGACCGATCCCGAGTGCCGTCATCCATTGCGCTCCTCGATTTCACGAACAAAACGCGATCCGCATCCAGTGGACCTGGCCGGACGCTCACTTCCTTTGTCATCCTCGGCCTCGTGCCGGCGATCTCGGGTGCATGAAGCCCATCGCATTCCAGCATCGCGATGGCCGGGACAGGCCCGGCCATGACATCCGAGGCCTGTGCATCGACGACAAGGCAGCCCCTGCTGTCAGACCATCCCGCCCAGCTCCTCCGATACCGCCTGCAGCTCCTTGCCGCCGGCCATGAGGTTCTGGAGCTCGTCGATCTGGATCTCGGACTTCCTGTACGTTCCCAGGGTCTTGCCGCGATTGAGCACGGTGAAGCCGTCGCCGACCGCATAGGCGTGGCGCACATTGTGCGTGATGAAGATCACGCCGAGGCCCTTCTGGCGCACCTGATGGATGTATTTCAGCACCATGGATGTCTGCGCCACGCCCAGCGCCGAGGTCGGCTCGTCGAGGATCAGCACCTTGGCGCCGAAATAGACCGCCCGGGCGATCGCCACGCATTGGCGCTCGCCGCCCGACAGGGTGCCGACGGCCTGATGGGGATCGCGCACGTCGATGCCGATCTTGTGCATCTCTTCCCGCGTGACCTCGTCGCAATGGTCGAAATCCACGTTGCGGAACGGCCAGATGCCCTTCACCGGCTCGCGGCCCATGAAGAAGTTGCGCGTGACCGACATGAGCGGGATCATGGCGAGATCCTGGTAGACCGTCGCGATCCCCGCATCGAGGGCATCGCGCGGGCTGGCGAAGGCGACCGGCTGCCCTTCGACGAAGAACTCGCCCGACGTCGGCCTGTGCACGCCCGCGAGGGTCTTGATCAGCGTCGACTTGCCGGCGCCGTTGTCGCCGAGCAGGCACATGACCTCGCCGCGCCGGACCGTGAGCGACACGCCCGACAACGCGATCACCGAGCCGAAATGCTTGACGAGGTTGCGGATGTCGATGAGGGGAGCGTCCTTGTCCATCAGCGTTCTCCCGTCACTTTGCGCCGGATGAAGTTGTTGAACAGCACGGCGAGCAGCAGCATGGCGCCCAGGAAGACCTGGAACCAGTCGGAATCGAACCGCGTATAGGTGAGGCCGATGGAGACCATGCCGAAGATGATGGCGCCGAAGAAGGCCCCGATGGCCGAGCCGTAGCCGCCGGTGAGCAAGCATCCCCCTATGACCGCCGCGATGATAGCCTCGAACTCCTTCTGGAAGCCGCGCCGTGCATCGGTCGAGCCCGCGTCGAGCACGGTGAGAATGGCGACCAGCGCGGCCGCGCAGGCGGTGAGCATGAACAGGCTTGTCTTCACCCGGTCCACCGGCACGCCGGAATTGCGCGCCGCGTTCGCATCGCCGCCGGCCGCGAAGATCCAGTTGCCGGCCCGTGTGCGCAGCAGAAGCCAGGTGGCCGTCAGGGCGAAAACAACGAACCAGACGATGGAGATCGGCACGCCCGTGACGGTCGGCGTCCCGTTCGGAAACTTGGCGATGACGTCGTGCGCCGCGAGCCAGGAGAACACCCCTTCGAAGGCAACCCCCGAGAAGAGCTCGCGGACGAGCCCATCTCCCGCCTGGTCGCCGATGCCGCGCATCTGCGTCGACCCGCCGGTCGCCCATTTCAATCCGACGAGCGAGAGACCGCGCAGGATGAACAGGAAGGCGAGCGTGACAATGAAGGAGGGCAGCCTCGTGCGGATCACCATCTGGCCGTTCAGGCCGCCGAGCACCGCCGCCACGGCGAGGGTCGCCGCGATGGCGAGCAGCAACGGCCAGCCGCTGAGCGTGATGAAGGCGCCGAAGACGAGGCCGGTGAAGGCCACCATGGAGCCGATGGAAAGATCGAACTCGCCGCCGATCATCAGGAGGGCCGCCGCGATGGCCAGGATGCCGAGCTGCGCGGCCGGCGAGAGAATGTTCATGATGCCCGCGAGGGTGAACATCGAGGCGTCGGCCGTGGAGAGGAAGAAGATCGTCACCAGAACGAGACCCGCCAGGGCGCCGAGTTCGGGCCGCCGCATGATCTTGGTGAGGAGGGAGACCTCCCGCAGGCGCTCGTCCTGAATCGTCTTGACGGCCGTTGCCGGTGCGAGATCAGCGGTCGGCTGAGTGGTGTTGACCATGAGCGCCTCCCCATCGAATCCATGAAACAGAGGAGCCCGCGACCGGCATGGCCGCGGGCTCCTCAGAATTGCTTCAGCGAATGCCCTTGGCGGACAGGTCGATCACCTGGCTGGCCTTTTCCTTGGTGATCAGGTTCGGGCCGGACGGCACGTTGCCGCCGGGCATGAGGCCATACTTGGCGTAGTTGGCCAGGAACACCACGGGCAGGTAGCCCTGCAGGTATTGCTGCTGGTCGATGGCGAAGACCGCTTCGCCGGCCGCCACGGACTTGAGGAACCCGGCCGACATGTCGAACGTGGCGACCCGGATGGCGCCGGTCTTGCCGGCTTCCTTGACGGCCGCGACCGAGGGCTCGCCCGCGGTGCCGGCGCCGAGCGCCAGGACCGTGTCGACCGAGGCGTCGGCCGAGATGGCAGCCTTCACCTTGGCGCGGACATCGGCCGGATCGTTCGTGACCGGCAGGACCGTCACCTTGCCGCCGAAGCCTTCCGTGAAGCCCTTGCAGCGCAGGTCGAGCGACACGTTGCCGACCTCCTGGTTCACGCACAGGCCGACCTTGCCGCCCATCTCCTTGAGCTTGGCGCCGGCGATGCGTCCGGCCTCGACTTCGTCCTGGCCCACATGGAGCTGCGCGCCGAGCTTCTTCGAGACGTCGGAGCCCGAATTCATGGAGATCACCGGAATGCCGGCCGCGACCGCCTTCTGGATCGACGGGCCGAGCGCCGAGGCATCGGGGATCGACACGATGAGGCCGGCGGGCTTCTGGTTGACGGCCGCGTCGATGAGCTGGGCCATGGCGACCATGTCGAAGGTCTCGGGCGCCCGGTAATCGACCTGGACCTTCATGTCCTGGCCGCCGGCCGCCACGCCGTTCTTGACCACCGACCAGAACGGATCGTTGGCCTGACCGTGGCTGACGACGATGATGCGAGTGTTCTGCTGCGCCGCAACCGGGGCGGCGGCCGCAAAGGTCAGGGCTGCCGCGGCAGCCAGACCGATGATGATGGATTTCATGCTCTTCCTCCCAGATGGTTCTCCCGCGAGCGCCGCAACGCCTGTGCGCTGCGGCAATCGCCGCGGCCTTGCCGCTTGCCTTGGCGGGCAGAGAGAAAACAAATGAGCCGAAGGGCGAATCACCGTCCGCACAGCGTTCCCTCTGCCGATCCGATCGTCCGCCGAAACGGAACGTCAGAACCTTTTTTGTTTCTATATTGGAATTTTTATTCCATTTTTGTAGGATCGGGTCAAGGCCGATCTGGCGTCGAGAGGCCTGCGATGGGAACCGAGGACAGCATGGGCAGCGCGGAAGCGGCGGTGGCGGAAACGCCGGACGATTATGACGGCCTTCGCGTGCTCCTGCTCAGTCGCCGCGAGGCCATGCCGAAGCGCCTGAAGCAGATTGCCGCCTTCGCCCTCGAGCACCCGGAGGACATGGCGTTTGGAACGGTCGCGGGCATCGCCGAGCATGCCGGTGTGCAGCCCTCCACCCTGGTGCGCTTCGCCAAGAGCCTCGGCTACGACGGCTTCTCCCATCTGCAGCAGATCTTCCGGGACCGTCTGCGGGAGCGGTTTCCGGATTATCGCGAGCGGCTCCGCAGCCTGCGCGATGCCGATGGGCATCATGTTCATGCGATATCCCTGCTCGACGGTTTCACCAGTGCGGCGGCCGTTTCCCTGGAGCGGATGCGGGCCTCCGTGCGCCCCGAGGAGCTGGCCCGCGCCATCGAGACCCTGGCAAAGGCCGATACCGTCTACCTTCTCGGCGCCCGGCGGGTGTTCCCGGTCATCGCCTATTGCGCCTATGCCTTCGGAAAGCTCGGCATCCGGGCCATCCTCATCGACCATGTCGGACAGCTCGGACCCGAGCAGCTCGCCATCGCGACCAAGCGTGACGCCGTTCTGGCGATCAGCTTCACGCCCTATGCGCCGGTCACGGCCGATCTCGCGGCGGCGGCCGCGCAGCGCGACGTGCCGGTGGTCGCGATCACCGATTCGGCCTTCAGCCCGCTGGTGACGAATGCCGATGTCTGGCTCGAAGTCGCGGAAGCGGATTTCGGCGCCTTCCGGTCGCTCTCCGCCTCGTTCGCCCTGGCCATGGCGCTCGCCGTCGGCACGGCGGAGAAGCGGGCGGAGAGCTGAAAGGCTCTCGCCTCCCGCGCGATATGAGAAAGGGCGCCGCAGCGCCCTTGCCGTTTACAGCCGGACCGGTTTTCCGCTCTGCGCCGACTCCGTCGCGGCATCGGCTAGGCGCTGGGCCATGAGACCGTCCCGGCCGGTGGGGTCACACGGCTTGCCGTCGCGGATCGCGTTCAGGAACGTGGCGAGTTCGTCCCGATAGGCTTCGGCGTAGCGCTCCAGGAAGAAGTCCTGCACCGGATCGGCGGTGATGCCCGACGCATTCGCCACCTCGACCGTGGTGCGGTGGATGTTGCCGGCACGGATCATGCCCTTAGACCCATGAACCTCGATGCGCTGGTCGTAGCCGTAGGTGGCGCGGCGGGAATTGGAGATCTGCACGATCCGGCCCTTGGCGGTCTTCAGCATGACGGCGGCGGTGTCGACGTCGCCCGCCTGGCCGATCGCCGGATCAACGAGGGACGAGCCGACCGCATGGACCTCCACCGGCTCGTCGCCCAGCAGCAGGAACCGGGCCATGTCGAGATCGTGGATCATCATGTCCCGGAACAGGCCGCCGGAGGTTGCGATGTAGCTCACCGGCGGCGGGCCGGGATCGCGGGAGAGGATCGTGACCAGTTCCACCTCGCCCACTTCGCCGTCGGCGAGACGACGGCGCAGCGATGCGAAATTCGGGTCGAAGCGTCGGTTGAAGCCGATCATCAGCGGCGTGCCGGCCTTCTCGACCGCGGCGAGACACGCCTCGATGCGCGCGCTCGACAGATCGACCGGCTTCTCGCAGAATACCGCCTTGCCGGCGCGCGCGCCCCGCTCGATCAAGTCGGCATGAGTGGTGGTCGGCGTGCAGACCAGGATCGCGTCCACGTCGGAACGCTCGACGATCGTGTCGAGCGACGCAACCTCGGCTCCGGTGGAGGCCGCCAGATCCTGCGCGGCGGGCGCATGCGGGTCGGCCACCGCCACGAGACGGGCGCCGGGATGGCTGGCGGCGTTGCGCCCGTGAATGCGGCCGATGCGGCCAGCGCCCAATACGGCGATTCTGATCATGTTTCCCCCTGATCCTTTGCCGGCTTACGGAGAATTTGGAATTGATATTCCAGCATAAGGTGCTAATAGAATAAACATTCTATAACGGCAAGAGCCGAACGAGGCTCTCACACGGTTTACAAGACCGGAAGCGGGAGGAACAGCATGAAGCCGGGCCTGGATGTGATCACCATTGGTCGCGCTTCGGTCGATCTCTACGGCCAGCAGGTGGGCGGACGGCTGGAGGACATGGCCTCCTTCTCCAAGGCTGTCGGCGGATGTCCGGCGAACATCGCCATCGGGGCGGCCCGGCTCGGGCTGAAGTCGGGCCTGATCACCCGGGTCGGCGACGAGGCCATGGGTGGCTTCATCCGCGAACAGATGGAGCGCGAAGGCGTCACCACGGCCGGCATCGTCACAGACAGGGAGCGGCTGACCGCCCTCGTGATCCTGGGCGTCCGCGATCAGGACTCCTTTCCCCTGATCTTCTATCGCGACAACTGCGCCGACATGGCGCTCAACGAGGATGACATCGACGAGGGCTTCGTCGCCTCGGCGGCCGCCATCGTCGTGACAGGCACGCACTTCTCGCGGGAGACGACCGCCGCCGCGCAGAAGAAGGCAATCCGGATCGCCAAGGCGAACGGCCGCAAGGTGGTGTTCGACGTGGATTACCGCCCCAACCTCTGGGGCCTCCTCGGTCATGGCGCGGGAGAATCCCGCTACGTGCGCTCCGATGCGGTGACCGAGCACCTGACGCCGATCCTTGCCGATTGCGATCTCGTGGTTGGCACGGAGGAGGAACTGCACATCGCGGGCGGGTCCGAGGACACGCTGTCCGCCATCCGGGCCATCCGGGCCATCTCGAAGGCCACCATCGTGTGCAAGCGCGGTCCCATGGGCTGTGTGGTGTTCCCGGGAGACATTCCGGTATCCCTCGACGACGGCGTGAAGGGGCCCGGCTTCCCGGTCGAGGTCTATAACGTGCTCGGTGCCGGCGACGCCTTCCTGTCGGGGTTCCTGCGCGGCTGGCTGAAGGACGAGCCGCTCGAGACGTGCTGCGCCTATGCCAATGCGAGCGGCGCCTTCGCGGTGTCGCGCCTGCTCTGCTCGCCCGAGATCCCGACATTCCCGGAGCTGCAGCACTTCCTGAAGACCGGGAGCCCCCACAGGGCCCTGCGCTTCGACCAGGACATCAACCACATCCATTGGGCGACGACGCGCCGGCCTCAAGCCGATACGCTCATGGCGCTTGCCATCGACCATCGCATGCAGCTGGAGGCGATGGCGAAGGAGATCAGCGCGCCGGTCGAGCGCATTCCCGACTTCAAGGTGCTCGCCGTCGAGGCGGCGGCCCGGGTGGCCGACGGGCGCTCCGGCTTCGGCATGCTGATCGACGGGACCTATGGCCGCGAGGCGCTGTTTCGCGCCGCCGATCACCCGTTCTGGATCGGAAGGCCGGTGGAGCTGCCGGGCTCGCGCCCCCTCGACTTCGAGGGCGGCGGCTCGCTCGGCGCCAGGCTCGTGGAATGGCCGGTCGGACACACCATCAAATGCCTGTGCTTCTACCACCCGGACGATCCGCCGGAGCTGAAGGAGCGCCAGGAGCGCGATCTGCTGCGCCTGTACGATGCAGCGCGTCGCATCGGTCGGGAACTGCTGGTCGAAATCATCGCGGGCAAGCATGGGCTGCTTCAGACCGATACGGTGGCGGGCATCCTGCAGCGGCTCTACGATCTCGGCATCAGGCCCGACTGGTGGAAGCTCGAACCGCAGCGGGACGAAGCCGCCTGGCATGCCATCGGGGCGGTCATCACCCGCAACGACCCCTATTGCCGCGGGATCGTGCTGCTTGGCCTCGAGGCGCCCGAGAGCGAATTGGAAGCCGCCTTCGCGGCCGCCGCCAAGGAGCCGCAGGTGAAGGGCTTTGCGGTCGGCCGCACCATCTTCAACGATGCGGCCCGGCGGTGGCTCAGGGGCGAGATCTCGGATGAAGCCGCCGTCAGCGACATGGCCTCCCGCTTCCAGCGCCTCGTCGACGCGTGGCAGCGCGTCTCGGGCCAGGCGAAAGCCGCCTCATACCAAGGATGAAGCCCGTGGAAGGCTCCGTCCTCTTCCCATGAACGCGAAAACCTGAACACCTTGCGACGCCATTCGAGAGGTACACGTATGAGCACGATCCGCCTGACCATGGCGCAAGCCGTCGCCCGCTTCCTGACCGCCCAGAAGACGGAGATCGACGGAGAGATCCTGCCGCTCTTCGGCGGTGTCTGGGCCATCTTCGGACACGGCAACGTGGCGGGCATGGGCGAAGCCCTGCACGGGGTGCGCGACCAGTTCCCGACCTACCGGGCCCATAACGAGCAGGGCATGGCGCATGCGGCCATCGCCTTCGCCAAGGCCTCGCGGCGGCGGCGCATGATGGCCTGCACCACGTCCATCGGGCCCGGCGCCACCAACATGGTGACGGCCGCCGCCGTCGCCCATGTGAACCGCCTGCCGGTGCTGCTCCTCCCGGGCGACGTTTTCGCCAACCGCAGGCCGGATCCGGTGCTGCAGCAGATCGAGAGCTTTGCCGACGGCACGATCTCGGCAAACGACTGCTTCCGGCCGGTCTCCCGCTATTTCGACCGCATCACCCGCCCTGAGCAGATCATTCCCGCGCTCCAGCGCGCCATGTCGGTCCTCACGGATCCGGCCGAATGCGGCCCGGCGACGCTTGCCCTCTGCCAGGACACGCAGGCCGAGGCCTACGATTACCCGGAGAGCTTCTTCGCGGAGAAGATCTGGACGCCGCGCCGGATCCGTCCCGACGAGACGGAGCTCGCCCAGGCGGCCGAGCTTATCCGCAAGTCCAGGAAGCCCTTCATCGTGGCGGGCGGCGGCGTTCTCTATTCGGGCGCCGAGAGCGCCCTGGCGGATTTCGCGCAGAAACACGGTCTTGCGGTGGGTGAGACGCAGGCCGGCAAGTCGAGCCTGCCTCACGACCACCCGGCCAATCTCGGCGCCATCGGCGTGACCGGGACGGGCGCCGCCAATGCCTTCGCCGAAGACGCCGACGTGGTGATCGCGGTGGGCACGCGCCTGCAGGACTTCACCACGGGCTCATGGGCCCTGTTCAGAAACCCGAAGCGGCGGATCGTGGGCCTCAACGTACAGGCCTTCGACGCGACCAAGCACAATGCGGCTCCGCTCGTGGCCGACGCGCGCGTCGGGCTCGAGGAATTGAGCCGCGCGCTTGGCGGCTGGAAGGCGCCGGAAGATCAGGCGGTCAAAGCCCGCGACGAGAAGGCCCGCTGGTTCGATGCCGCGGCCCGCTACACGGACCCGACCAACGTGGAGCTTCCGTCGGACGCGCAGGTGATCGGCGCGGTGCAGCGCGCCTCATCGCCGACCGACGTGGTGGTTTGCGCGGCCGGCGGCCTGCCTGGCGAGCTGCACAAGCACTGGAAGGCGAGCGCGGCGCTGGGCTACCATATGGAATACGGCTATTCCTGCATGGGCTACGAGATCGCAGGCGGGCTCGGCGTCAAGATGGCGGATCCCTCCCGCGAGGTGATCGTGATGGTGGGCGACGGTTCCTACCTCATGATGAATTCGGAGCTCGCCACCTCCGTCATGCTGGGGCATAAGCTCACCGTCGTGCTGCTCGACAATCGCGGCTATGGCTGCATCAACCGCCTGCAGCGCGCCACCGGCGGAGAGAGCTTCAACAACCTGCTGCAGCACACCAACCACGTGACTCTGCCCGAGATCGACTTTGCCGCCCACGCGGCCGGGCTCGGCGCGCGATCCGTCAAGGTGAAGGGCATCGGCGAGCTGGAGGATGCGCTCAAGAAGGCGCGCAGCGCGGACCGCAGCACCGTCATCGTCATCGACACCGATCCCCTCGCTTCGACCGACGCCGGCGGCCATTGGTGGGACGTGGCGGTGCCGGAAGTGTCGGTGCGCGAGCAGGTCAACAAAGCCCGCAGGGATTATGAAACGGCCCTCGCCACGCAGCGCGTGGGCGATTGATCAGGACAGAGGAAGACGAACATGACGATCCGTATCGGGGCCAATCCCATCGGCTGGTCCAATGACGACATGCCGGAACTCGGCGGCGAGACGCCCCTGGAGGTGTGCCTGGCAGAAGCCAAGGAGGCCGGGTTCGAGGGCATGGAGCTCGGCAACAAGTTTCCCCGCGCGCCGGAAGCGCTCAAGAAGGCGCTGGCGCCCTTCGGCCTCGCCTGCGTGTCGGGCTGGTATTCGGCCGAGCTGCTGACGCGCGACGCCGAAGCGGAGATGAAGGCGCTGCGCCCCCACCTGGATCTTCTCAAGAGCATGGGCTCGAACGTGCTCGTCTTCGCCGAGACCTCCAACGCTATCCATGGCGACCGCTCAAAGCCCCTGTCGCAGCGCCCGGTCATGCGGGACGGCGATTGGGCCGAGTTCGGGCGCCGTATCACGGAGGTTGCCGAGCGAACCCTGCAGGAGGGCGTGCGCGTCGTCTATCACCATCACATGGGCACGATCGTGGAATCGGAGGCCGACATCGACGCCTTCATGCGTTTCACGGGCGAGGCCGTGCACCTCCTGCTCGACACGGGCCATGCCACCTGGGGCGGCGCGGATCCGGCCGCGCTCGCCCGTCGCTACCGCAGCCGCATCAGCCATGTGCACACGAAGGACGTCCGCAAGGACGTGATGAGGACGTCGCAGGCGCGGGGCTGGAGCTTCCTCGATTCCGTCATCGAAGGCGTCTACACCGTACCGGGCGACGGCATGGTGGATTTCGTTTCCGTGTTCAAGGAACTGCCGGGCTACAGCGGCTGGGTGGTGATCGAGGCGGAGCAGGATCCGAAGAAGGCGCATCCGCTGACCTATGCCAAGATGGGCTATGCCAATCTGACCCGGTTCCTCAAGGAAGCCGGCCTGCGATAAGGAAGAAAGCGATGGCGAATCTTCTCGTCAAACCATCGAAGCCCAATTCCCAGGGGCGCATCCACGCCATCACGCCGGACTCTGCCGGCTGGACCTATGTGGGCTTCGAAGTTTACCAGCTGAGAGCCGGCCAGAGCCTCCGCGAGGCGACAGGGGACCGGGAGGCCTGCATCGTGCTCCTGTCGGGCAAGGCCCGGGTGGCGGCCTCGGGACGGGATTTCGGCATGATCGGCGGACGCACGTCGCCGTTTGAGCCGGATCCGTGGTCGCTCTACGCGCCGGCCCGCTCCGAGTGGTCGCTCGAGGCGCAGACCGACTGCGAGATCGCCGTCTGCACGGCACCCGCCGAGGGCAAGCTTCCGGCTCGCGTGATCCGCCCCGACGAGGTCGGCCAGGAGACGCGCGGCCAGGGCACGAACACGCGCCACGTGCGTAACATCCTGCCGGAGACGGAAGCCGCGGAGAGCCTGCTCGTGGTCGAAGTCATCACGCCCTCGGGCCATTGGTCGAGCTACCCGCCGCACAAGCACGACCGGGACATGCTTCCGGCCGAGTCGCTGCTGGAAGAGACCTATTACCATCGTCTCAATCCGCCGTCCGGCTTTGCGCTCCAGCGGGTCTACACCGACGACCGCTCTCTCGACGAGACGCTGGCCGCCGGCAACGGCGACGTGGTGCTGGTGCCCAGGGGGTATCACCCGGTGGGCGCGCCGCACGGCTATGAGCTCTATTATCTGAACGTGATGGCGGGTCCGAAGCGGGTCTGGAAATTCCACAACGATCCCGACCACGAGTGGATGCTGGCGAAAGCTTGATCCTGCTTGACCTTTCAGGCATGAGGCGAGCGAATATTCCTTGAGAGGCCTCATGTCCTGGTCCGATCTCGCCTCGCGCGCCTTCAAGACCGTGATCGCGCTCGTCAGCGCGATCGTGATGGATTACGCATTTCTGAACGGGCGCATGACCCGCCAAGCCGTGACGGGAATCGAGCGCATGGCGTCCGATGCGCCGGTTCTCATCGACCGGCTCGTCGCCAGCGCTCTCAGCATCAAATGGGATCGCTGACCGTATCGATGCTTGCGAGATCGCATCACGGCGATCAGCCCCGGAACGGAACGGCCACGGTGCCGTTCTCTCCATGGCTTCACCTCTCATCGCGACCCCATGGCAAACCTTCTGCGCATCCTTCTGGCGATCCTGTTGCCCCCTGTCGGCGTGTTCTTCACCGTCGGCCTGGGCGGTCAGTTCTGGCTCAACATACTCCTGACGATCCTGGGCTATATTCCAGGCATCGTCCATGCGGTCTGGATCATCGCGCGCCGCGCGCATTGAAAGGTGCAGCGGCGTCCGCAGTGAAGTGCCGTCATCTCTCGCGAAGCCCTTGCTCCGGCGTGACGCGGCCGTTCGCCCCCTCGTGCTCCAGCGCACATGATCGTCGGCCAGCCTGAACGGACCGGGCGCGAGGCCGTTTTCCTACCGTGGATGCGCATAGCCGGACGCAGGCTTGAAAGACGATCGATGACTGTTCTCGACCCCATCTCCGGAAAGCAGGTCATGATCGACCTGTCCGAAAAACCACGCGGCTCGCGCGGGGTCGTCGGTTCGAGCGAGAGGTCTTCGGGTGCCTGCCGGGACGCATCTGTAACCTGCAAACCGGAGCCAGATGTCGACAATGACGCCCGACCGCAGGTAAGACCCGGAGGCTGACACGCGGTGGGACACGAGCGAGCCTCGGCTGAATTGCCAAACAGCCATTACCATCCCGTCACACTCGCCCGGCATCATCCCGACCCACGACAGGGAGATGCTCATGAGCACGTCGCGGTTTTCGGAAGAGGAGAGTACGGCCCGCGCCTAGAGCATTGTTCGGCGAAGTGGATCCGGTTCGCCGTTAAACATGCGGCACAGCAAAGAAGAGAGGTGCTTCCACGCGAGTGGAAGCAGCTCGAGAGCCTCGGACGTGACCCAGAGGGCCGCGTCAGCGACCCGAAGGGCCGCGTGAGCGAAAAGTGGACAGCACGCCCAAGACAGTGGGGCTCGATTGAGGCTAACCCCCCCGAGTCGGCCCCCACTCTGGCCGTTCCTATTCGCTGTTCTCGACGGCTTCGATAG
Source organism: Microvirga sesbaniae (assembly GCF_025460805.1). Taxonomy (GTDB): domain Bacteria; phylum Pseudomonadota; class Alphaproteobacteria; order Rhizobiales; family Beijerinckiaceae; genus Microvirga; species Microvirga sesbaniae. The sequence continues at coordinate 228,404 of NZ_JAMXFJ010000008.1, forward strand.
CGGCAGTTCCAATCCCTTCCAGGATCTGGTTCTGCATTTCCGGATCGACGCTGGCCCACCAGTCACGGAAGCCTTGCATTGTCTCCAACTCGGCCAGGACAGCGTCGGCAACCTTTCTGGTTTTGTCCATCTCGTTCATGACCCTTACAAGGTGAAGTATCCATGAGGGTACGAGTCCGCCGAGCCAACATTGATGTCAATGAGGCTCGGTTTCAGACTGCCGGGAGATAGCTCGTAGAGTTCGCGGCCAAAATCGTGCGAATTGGCCGTAAAGTAGAGCTTGCCTCCTGAGTCGGTAAAGTCTGACGGAAAAGAGCTGTCCATTCCCGGGTTGATATCGATCAGTGTTGGTTTTGTTTTGCCGGGAGAGATCCGGTACAACTCGATGCCATGCTCCTCTGAGGTGGCAGAGAAGTAGAGGCTGCCTTTGAAAACGATCAGGTCAAGGGGAGACGAGCTGTCCGAACCTGGGTTGATGTCAACGAGGATTGGTTGCGTGCTGCCACGAGGCAGGCGGTAAAGCTCGGTTCCATGCTCTTCTGTCGAGGCCGTGAAGTAGAGACTTCCTCGAAAGACGGTGAGGTGACTCGGGGAGGAATAGGCTGGGCCTTGGTTGATATCGATCGCTGTCGGCGTCGTCCTTCCACGATCCAGGTGGAAGAGCTCCGTCCCCGTCTCTGCACTGAATCCAGCAAAGTACAGCTTGCCGCCGAATTCCACGAACCCGCTGAAATAACTCACAAAAGAGCTTCCAGCACCAGGCGTCATATCGATCAGCGTGGGCTCCGTTCTACCCGGCGACAGCCGATAGAGTTCGATGCCGCTTTCCGGCGAGTCGGCGGTGAAATAGAGCTGCCCCTTGTACTCTTTGAAGTCGCCAAAGATACCCGGTGTCGAGCTCCGCTCGTCGGGATTGATGTCGATCAGGGACGGGGAATCGCTACCCGGCGAGATGCGGTAGAGTTCTTCGCCACTCTTATCCGTGAAGGCGGTGAAGTAGAGCTGCCCCTTATACGTAAGGAAGTTTCTCGGAGCTGAGCCTACGATATCGGGACGGGAACCGCTAGGGACCGGATTGATGTCGATCAGAGCCGGCGTGTCGCTCTGAGAAGAGAGGCGATAGAGTTCGGTGCCGGCAGCCGCCGTTGTGGCGGAGAAGAAGAGCTGGTCGTTGTATACCGTGAAGTTGTGCGGATATGAGCTCCCCTGACCCGGCTGAATTTCGATCAATGTGGGTTTGGAGCTACCCGGAGAGAGGCGGTAAAGCTCATAGCCGTGTTCCGGGGCATAGGCCGAGAAATAGATTTGACCTTTCAGTGCGATGAAGCCGGTCGGGTTCGATCCGACTGGCCCGGGCACAAGATCAATCGATCCCGGCTTATCGCCTCCACGAGGGAGGAAATAGAGTTCCGCTCCGAACCCTTCTGTGGCCGCGTTGAAATAAAGCGCTGGCTTGGGCATAGAGCCCTCCTCAATAAAATTGATTGAAAGACATGGTACCCTTCACGGGACGAAATTGATCGGTTGCGTGTTGCGGTCGGGCTTCCTCCAAACATTTGCGCCCTATGGCTTCGATCCTTACGCACTGCGCCACTAGCGCATCGGACGGACCCAGAGGGCTGCCCCATCCGATGCGCCGGTCAAGAGAGGGAGCCTCGGACCCGAAAGGGGTGTCCACCTTTCGCTCACGCGGCCCTTCGGGTCGCTGACGTGGCCCTCTGGGTCACGTCCGAGGCTCTCGCCTATTGCCGTGCGGACCAGCGCACCGAATATGCTCTCACACTTGCTCAAGTTCTCTGAGCCTCTCCCGGGCCAAATCACCCGAAAGAGAATGTCAACAATCCTGAAGTGACCCGTTTCGTTACGCTGACACAAATGTCCAATTCAAAGGATTGGAAGGCATGGATGTGGGATCCCCATTTGTGGGAAGCTGGATTCTGGGGCATAGCCGCATTTGCACTGAAGCCCCGAATGGAGTGCCGGCGTGAGTCCCGGGCGTCATTCCCGGTTCCAGTGATCGGCCCGGCCTGCCGCCGAAGCCGTCCGAAACACCTGCAGATGACGTTCCGGAGGTGTGGGTTAGCCGGGTCTCAGGCTCAAGCCGCCTTTAGAGATTTCGACCTTTGCCCTCGCCACCGCTTGTAGAGTTTCGCTTTATCTGCCGCACATAAGCCAGTTGGCCTCGCAGGATATCGATCGCATCTCGTTCGGCCGGGGCGAGATCCTTCAGATGCATGATTGAGAAGCGCCTCCAGTGCATCTCCGATTCGTCCGATCTGCCAGCCAACTCCCGACCATTTCAAGAACCTTTTGTTCGATGTCAGCGCGCGGTGTCTGTCTGAGGCCGATGTTGAACAGGCCTTTTCGGTCATGTGGGCGAGAGTAGTCTCCGCGGTGATACGGGTTTTGATTCGTTAGATAATGGAGCATTGATATCCTTGCTGGTGGCCTCGGCCGCGACTTCCTTACGGGCGCTTTGGGCAGGACGGCACCGACCTACGGACAATTGATGCCAATAAGGACTTTAGCGGGAACAATGCATTCAAGTTCATTCGCACCGACGCGTTCCCCGACAGGTCGGTGAGCTTCGCATTCGGGATCTGGGAAACAATGCGATTGTCCGAGGTGACGTAGACGGCGATGGTAGGAGCGCCTTCAAGGTCCTGGTCAAAGACGTCGAAACTCTCTCGAGATCGGATTTCTCCTATAGGCTCGCTCTCCCAGTTGGAGCGATGCCGATCGTCGCAGAGGTACTTGCAACAGCACTGTACAGGTCATGGCGATGAGCCGCCTACTCCCAGCTGGTATAAAGGGTCCAGTTCCAATCCCTTTGTTGCAGCTGACCAACATGAGACCCCGTCCCCGTTCGGCTCTATCCCGAGCGGAGTTCCTGCATCTGATGAAGATTTCTGAGGCTTAACTTGGCGATCGCTGGTAGAGGACGAGCTGGACCTTTTGCCAACGACCGAGGCGCTGGTCGGTCGCTTGATCCGAAGAAGGGCGGCATCGGTCTAAGCTGAATGCAGAGCAGCTCGTACGGCTTCATCCCGTTTCATGCGCGCCAATCGAAGAGCTTCCCGCTGCGCATCAATTTGAGCGCGATACTCTCGATCGACCGCATTGGCGTTTTCAGCCCGACATAGAGCTTCTTCGTAGGTCGCGAATATTCCTAAAGCGCCGCAGCGTACCAGAAGACTCTGTCGTCCCTTGGGTTTCCTCTCAGCGTCCAAATTCACTACAAATAGGCATCTCTTGTCTGAGCGAATGATGAGACATGCTTGATAAGCGCCGTAAGCCCGCCGAACAACGTAGCTGCCATCTACATTCATATGAGCCTCCTGCGAGATGGAGTCGAAGTAGAAGATGTAAGGGGAGGTATGCCGTTATGATCGGGGAGGATACTTGAGAAGTCAGCATCCTGAAGTAAAATGCGGCGTTCTTATGAGTATAATAGGACTCGATTTAGGCAACGCGCGAGCTACATGCCCACTATCCCGCGAACAGCCTTCTCGCGGCCTTGGGTTCGGACGACCTTCAGCATCTGAAACCCTACCTTGAGGAGGTGGACCTGCCGCGAGGCCACTGGCTTATTGCCTCAAGTGACCAGACAGGCCGCGACGACGTACCCCTCGCGCATGAGTACCTGGCCGAGATGCTGGGAGTCCAACGATCAACTGTGAGTACGATAACCAAGGACCTCCAAGGAGCCGGTTTGATCCATCAAGGTCGAGGAAAGGCTACCATCCTGGACCGCCCTCTCCTCGAGCAAGCGGCATGTGAGTGTTACCGCATTCTGCCGGTGAAGTACTTGCAGCTCCTGCCACTCGCGCAACCAGAAGCAAAGGACGGGACGCCTTGCCTCCTAGAGCCTCGAACATGAAAAGCGGACACCGCTTTTGGGTGCGAGGCTCCTTCTCTTGATCGGCGCATCGGATAAGGCGGACCCAGCGGGCCGCGGACGCGGCCCTCTGAGCCGTCCGACTCGCTAGCGACCCTTAGCTTGTATAAGGCCGCGGAGCGATCACGGATGCCATTGATGTGAGAGAAGGCGCGTGCATCTCTATTGAATGCGGACCTTTGAGGCCTGCCCGCAGCAGCACCTGTCCAGTCTCGTCCTTGACACAGATGAAATACGTCTGCTGATCGCCACGAGGAAGAGCATCTCTCCCTGTGCCCGGAAGCTCAAGCCCGTTGGAGCCCGAAACGAAGCGCTCACCATTGTAGGCCTCGAAGAAGTAGCGCGGTATGGACCTGTCCTCGTCGCAGCAGCGCTCCTCCTCATACCGGAGAAACAAAACGTAAGCCGATCCAACCAATTCAAGCAACAAGATTCCCTGGCATCAATCGAGTTGTGTGCTCGCTTGCCAGAAATTCGACGTTGCGAACAGCGCTGCAAGTACGGCGAACGTTTGCCGATTAATCCGGGTCACATATTCGATGCGCTTGCTGGACACTCCAATGGGTGCTCCACAATACTGCCAAGTTTCAAACATAATTTGCGCTTGATCGCCAAGTTGGCGCAAAGGAACAAAAAATTGGCAGAAATCAGCAAGACTGGGCAGCAGAAATTCTCATATTCGGTTTTCACATAGCAACATGGTTAAAACTTTCTTTGCCTAGCTCTGTAAGTATCTCCTGACACACATCTATATTCCGCATGTTCATGCGGCCATCTTCATAGACTCGCTAAAGACTAAAATATTAACAATGCCTCCAAAAACGGGGGCAAAGGGGCTTATTACCAATGGCTACGATCCTTCCGTCACAGTGGACCCCGTCCGCTTCTGAAAGCACGTACATCTCATCCAGCATCGGCCCGCTCAAGGTCGATAATGCTGATGAACGTTGGAGCTTCTCCTCCCCGGACAACAACACCATGCGCTTCGAGGTGCGCAAGGGCGACG
>NZ_JAMXFJ010000080.1 GCF_025460805.1 Microvirga sesbaniae
ACCGCCGGGGTGGTGCGGGCTTGGGGATGAAGGGACAGCATCAGATCCTCCACCAGGCCCGCAGTGGGCGCCGCGAGCCGTCGAAGCGCCAAGTATATTCCTCAATCGCCCAGCGCACCCGGTCCCAACAACGTTCCGCTACCAAACAGTTACTCATCAGCCTCTAGGCCTTCATGCGCTTTTCCCGGCGACGTTGCACGGAGGAGGGGATGTTCATTGAGTCGCGATACTTTGCGACAGTGCGGCGGGCAATCTCAACGCCGGTCTCCTTGAGTCGGGCGACGATGTCGTCGTCCGACAGCACATTATTGTTCGGCTCCCCAGCAACCATCGCCTTGATCCGGTGGCGGACCGCTTCGGCGGAGTGCCCATCACCACCATCGGAGGAGGCGATTGCTACGGTGAAAAAATACTTCAGCTCGAACACGCCGCGAGGGGTGAGCATATACTTTTGTGACGTCACGCGGCTTACGGTCGACTCGTGCATGTTGATCGCGTCAGCGACAGCCCTGAGATTAAGAGGCCTCAGGTGGGCGACGCCACGTTCCAGAAAGGCATCTTGCTGGCGGACGATCTCAGCCGCTACCTTAAGGATCGTCTTGGCGCGCTGGTCCAGGCTGCGAATTAGCCAGTTCGCATTTTGCAAGCATTCTTTGAGAAATGCCTGATCCCTCGAATCTTGGCTGGTAGCGCGTGAGACTTCAGCGAAGTAAGTTTGGTTGATCAGAAGCTTAGGCAGCGTGTCGGGCTCAAGCTCGACTTGCCACCCACCCCCAGGCGCCGGTTGGACCAAGACGTCGGGAGTAATGAACTCGGGGCCTCCGGATTGGAACCGGTTTCCAGGCTTGGGATCGAGAGCGCGGATTTCATGCAGCATGTCGAGAATGTCGTCTTCATCGACCCCGCAACGCCGCTTCAACGCCTGAAAGTCCCGCTGCGCGAGCATCTCAAGATTGGCGACCAAAGCTGCCATTGCTGGGTCGAACCGGTCGCGCTGCCGCAACTGTATCTCAAGGCATTCGCTGAGTGTTCGCGCAAAAACTCCCGGTGGATCAAAACGCTGCAATGTTCCAAGAACCCGCTCCACGTCAGCCTCCCGGACATTTAGGCTCCCGGCCAACTCCAAGAGGTCGACCCGAAGATACCCAGTGTCGTCTAGGTGACCGGCAAGCTCACCCGCAATCAGCTGGTCCTGGGGAGGGAATACAGTGAGCGCAATCTGACGAGCGACATAGTTATGCAATGTTTCTGATTCGGCGGTAAACTGGTCTCGGGCAAGGCCTTGTATGGGCGGAACGTTGGTTGTCGCGCCCGGTGATTTCGATTGACTAAGCCGTTCCAGCGCGCAGGACGTGGTCAGTCCATGGCCAACGTTCTCGTGTGCGCTGATGTACGCATCTCCCCCTGAAGTTGACAAAACATCGCTTGAAGCCTCGCCATCGTTTGACGCCAGCTCCAAAAGCGGGTTCTTCTCAATTTCGTGCTCCACGAACTGACGTAGTTCGGCATGCGTCAGCTGCAGCAAGCGGATTGACTCAATGAGTTGAGGTGTAGCAACGAACGTTTGCTTCTGACACTGGAGTATGCTTGCGGACGACTTCATGGCTAGCGCAAAACTCCTATCGAGCAACGCACTTCGCTGTGCGTAGGTGGGGCCTGTGAGACGTTGACGTGTCTGGGTCATGCGATGACCGCGCGCTCTAGCGGCCTTTAGCGGCCTTTAGCGCTTCGAGAACCATCTGCGGCGACGAGATCCCATAAGGGTCGGTCTCGCAATTGTCGGAGAAACCTTCCTCCTCGAACCACTGCTCCACCACACCATTGTTTATCACTGCGGCATAACGCCAGGAGCGCATGCCGAAGCCAAGATTTTCCTTGGAAACCAGCATCCCCATCTTTCGCGTGAACTCGCCTGAGCCGTCCGGGATGAGTTGGATTTTCTGAAGACCCAAGGCTTTGCCCCACGAGTTCATTACAAAGGCATCGTTGACGGAGAGGCAGTAGATCGCATCAACTCCTTCTGCCTCAAACTCGTCATAGAGCTTCTCGAAGTCGGGGAGTTGGTAGGTGGAGCAGGTCGGAGTATAGGCGCCAGGCAGCGAGAACAGGATGACGCGTTTGCCCCTGAAATAGTCGTCGGATGTCTTGTCTTCCCAACGGTATGGATTCGGTCCCCTTAGAGAGCCGTCGCGAACACGCGTGCGAAAGGTGACGAAGGGAACTGTCGTTTTCACTGCCATCGGTGTTGCTCCTCCAGAGTAGAGACTCGCGCATTGTTTCTCGGCCGGGGTGTGAAGCAACACGGGACTCGGCGGAGATCCCGGCCATGGGACGGGACCTCTGCTGCCCCCGACCCTTTTTCCAATTCGGTTATAGGGAGAAGCCTGGGCCGCGGTCTTTGCCACACGATCGACATCGATATTGGTGACCTTGATGTCTTGGGGCAGGTCTTCCGCACCGTTGGCGGTGGAAGTGAGATCGGCGACCCGCTGCTCACGTTCGCGGAAGAGTAGCAGTGCGATCGCGACAGGATCGTAAGGCAGACCGAGATAGGAACACCTGATAATGTTGACGAAGCCCCAACCGGCCTGGGCGCCCTGAACGTGACAGATTATCCAATCGGTCTCCCTACGGCCGTAACCGCCGATTGACCCCCGATCGCGCAATTCCGACAAACGCATTTCCGGACACTCAATAGGAATGGCGGCGTTGAGCAAAGGGCGCGCCGAGTGCGCCCGCGCGTTATGACGATTAGCACTCATGCCCGATGGACAATGCCAATCAGGTTCCGACAAGGCCTGCCTCCTGACACCGCGACGCATTTGCGGGGAACCATGCATGTCCTGTGCCAGAAAGGAAAATGCATTCCAGAACAATGTGTTGGCTGCAACACTGCCATGTCGCCTGTCGGACATTGTCGAATATCGGACCACACTCAGCGCGGTTGGATCCCGGTGAGTTGCATTGCTGCCGTGGAGCAATCTTGTCGGCCGCTCCGGGGGAGGCGCCAAGCCGTCGACATTTCCTGTCAGGTTTGTCGCATTCGCGGCATGGTGATGTTCGGCCCGAGTTCCTGCCCGTCGCTCAAGCCGTTGACCAGGATGGAGAAATTACTTCTAGAGAGGGTGCGGCGCAGTTGGCATGAGTTTTGAAGCTCTCCCGTCCTAGGGCAGCTGGTAGCTACCGGTCGAAGTGCCACGGCTCGGTGAACCACTGGAAGGGAAGAAACATGTCAGGTCTGCGTCAAAACCGCGTTCGATCGGGAACAGGCATCCCTCGTGGGCTCCGAATGTCCTGTTGGTCCGATGAGCGACGACACTCACAATCACGCAGTATCGACGAACGGCCGATCGATTTGGAGACGAAATTCGACCAGCATGTGCTTGCCTGTGTCCTCTCTCTCGCGCTTGAAGAGATCAATGTCGGTGAGGCGACTGCGACAGAGGCTACGGGCCTCTCGCTTGCCGAGTTGCGTAATGTCCTGTGCCGCAACTTCCCCGCTGTCCCTGTCAACGCCTTCGCCTTAGAAGAGGAGAAAGACCGGGAACCGGATATCGAGGAAGGACTACTGCGCGACCTCCTGTTGGCGCATGCCAGACCGGGCAGCCGGGTAAGCGCCCGCTTCGCCAAGATCATCGCCCGGCGGGCGCTGCGCAATGACCATCTCTGGCAGAACCTCGGCCTCTTTAACCGGGCTGAGCTCAGCCGTTTGCTTGCGACGCATTTCCCGATGTTGGCGGCAGGAAACGCCAAAAACATGAAATGGAAGAAGTACTTTTACCGCAGGCTCTGCGAGGCTGAAGGTTTCTCGACATGCCTCGCAACCAGTTGCCGGGAGTGCAAAGACTTCGACAACTGCTTCGGCTCAGAGGAAGGCGAAGGCCCGCTCATACGGTCCAAGGGCAGGCTCGGCTTGGATTAGGAGTGGCTTCCGTCAGCGGTGCATGGCCGCCGGATATTAACCACAACTAACTGAAGTCCACAGGCATTTTCCGCGGCGGCGTGTTTCGGAAGACGGGATATTCATCGCAGCCGAAACCGCGGGCGAGCACGCAACAAACGTTCCAGTCAAGTTCGCGTCGGGGGCGGAGACGGCCCAGACGATGCTCACATTAATCGACCACAGCTCAAAGGTAGTCGGGCCCGATCGGTCGTTGCAGTCGAGCTTCCTCCGCAAGCGCGCGGCCCGACGCTCAAACAGGCCAAGCAACGCAAGGCACCCACCACCAGAGCGATGCCCGAGGTCGTAAAGCCGCACGCAGGGATTCGAGAAGTTGCTGAACGATTGTACGGCGGCTCGCCTACCTTAGCAACTGAGAACTCAGTCAGAGGCACCTGTAGCTGAATAGAGGCCTGAAGTAACAGGTCGGCGCGATGTGCCCGCACACAGACGAGGGAGGTGGGCGTCATCAATTCTGCCATATTCCCCGTTGAGCAGGGCAGTGGCGTCTTCCACTCCAGTATCGAGATGCGCCACACCGCGCGCCACCAGCAGCCGAACTTCGCTGCTAGTTCAGCTGCAAGCGTCGACCCGTTCGAGATCGTTGCAGCGGACCAGAGGTCCGAGAACGCCTGTTCCAAGCCAACCTCAGCATTCGCGAGAGAGCCAATGAACGAAGCAAGGATTACTGAACTACTTGACCAGGAGGGGATCCGCGACTGCCTCTATTGGTACTGCCGTGGAATAGATCGCGCCGACGAGGCCACGCTGCGTAGCTCGTATTGGCCCGATCCCATGACAATCACGGTGCTCATTCTGGCTCCGCCATGGACTTGATCCAGTTTGCGATCGGTGCCTTCAAGACCAGACCGCGGAACGCCCACCAGATCGCGAACATCCTGATTGAGTTCATCGGCCCGGCAGCGGCTGCGGTCGAGAGCTATTTCACCGCGCTACAACGCGGACTGGACGAGGCCGGCGCCATACATCAAGTGCTTCTCTGCGGACGCTACTGCGACTTATTTCAGAAGAGGGCAGGGGAATGGCGGATTGCGGAACGTACTGTCGTCTACGATTGGGTCGAGGACCAGACCCCGCCAGCGGCCTCCGAGTCGGAGCGGTTCGGACCCCGGCGGCCAATCGGAGCATCGCATCCAGAAGACCTGATCTACGTGCTCAAGAAAGCCTGCACTTCTTCGGAGATATGAGAGTGTACTTCATATGAATGTAATGCTTGAACGCTATACTTCCTATAGTAACCGTGTATTTACGGCCTGTTATAACTTGAACCCTTTGCACTTGGAGGCGTTTTGCTCGTCCTGTCTGAGGAGGAGCCATGCTGACGGACGCACAATGGGCGATGCTGGAGCCTTTGGTGGAACAGTGCCGTCCGAAGGGCAAGACCCCACCGCGGGATCTGCGCCGGACACTGGATGCCACATTCTCTGGCGGCATGAGAATGGTGCTCAGTGGCGGGCGTTCCCCGCTGAACTGGGTCCATGGTGGCGGGCCGCTCAGACCTTCATCCGCTGGGCGCGCCTGGGCGTCTGGGAGCGTTTGCTCAACCTGGTGCAGGAGCGCGGCATCCAGCTTGGCATGACCTTCCTCGACGGCACCAGCGTGCGCGCGCACCAGAAGGCCGCGGGAGCGCGTCGACAAGGGGCTCTCAAGCTCAACGAGACGAGCGTGAAGCCCTTGGTCGCTCTCGTGGCGGCGATGGCACCAAGGCTTGCGTGATCGCCGATGGTCTCGGACGCGCTATCGCGTTTCGCCTTGCCCCGGGTCACGCGCACGAGCTGCCTGACGCCATTCCGCTGCTCGCCTCTCTGCCTGGGGACCGAACTGGGGCTGGCCGATCGTGGCTCTTCCAGTCACAGCTTCCGCGAGTACATCTGGAGCCTCGGTGCGAGACCAGCGATCCCGGCCAAGCCGAATGAGGCGCCGGTCGCCTGTCCGGACAGGGTTTACAACAATCGCAATGTTGTCGAGCGGCTCTGGGCCAGATTGAAAGAGTGGCGGGCTGTTGCAACGCGCTACGAGAAGACCGCCTCATCCTTCATGGGCGTGCTCTGCCTCGCCGCAGCAATCGACTGGCTCAAGAACTAACAGGCCGTAGTTCCGTCACCATTAATGATGATGGCCCACTGTGCCGGAGTGACGAACACTATTCGCCTCGGCACCGCCGTCTGCGTGCTGCCGCTTTATCAACCGCAGTGCCTTCTCTCCGAAATTGGCTTTGCCGATATTGTTTCGAGCGGCCGCCTTGAGCTCGGCGTCGGTTCTGAATACCAGCAGTTCGAGTTTGAGCGGTTTGGCGTCAATGTTGATGAAGCGCGAGCCGTATTCTTGGAATACTTGGACATCCCTCTCAAGGGTTTGCAGCAGAAGGTATTCGAGCACAATGGCAAATACGAGAAGTTACCTCTGGCGGCGATTTCGCTGCGCACTATCCAGAAGCCGACCTCGCCGATTTGAATCGCCACCGCGTCCGGGCGCAGCATGAGCCGGGCTTATCGTGAGGGACACCATCTATTCGTCACGGCATTCCACAACGGCTCGGAGAGCTTAAGCACCCTGCGAAAAATATCGAGGAAGCGGCGGCTTGCGAGGGAAAGAACATCACTGACTCCAAGATATCGCTTTTTCGCTGCTGCTATGCCAGCGATAATGACGCGGAGATCACGAGCTATCTCGATAACGCACGCTTCCAACGCCGACTGTCTGGAGCACGGCATCAGCGCCGCCAGCAGAATCAGGATGGTTATGTGCTGCAGGAAACGCCGGCGCAACAGGACATGTCCTTTGGGGTCATGCGCGCGAACCTGCCGATCGGAAGTGTGAACCGAGTGATCGATCGCCTTCTGGAAGAGATGGACATCCTAAAGCCCAGATTACAATTCCGACCCAGCTGGGAGATTTCAATCAGATGACTATGCTCCAACAGATCAAACTCTGGGGAGATAAGATCATCCCCGCAGTCAATAAATCTATCGGACATGGGAGCACCTTTGCCACAGATTGAACTGAGAGACTGTTGAACAATTTTGTTGCTCGATGTAAGCTCGAGTTTGGCCAATCAGGCGGCATGGCGAAGTGCGTATAGCAAGCATCGCTGAAGCGCGCGTGAGGGTTTTGGCATTTTGCGCCGGCGCCGGGACGTGAGTAAACCCGTTTCGCGCCAGATGTTCTCCCGCACCGCAGCCAGAGTATCCGCAAACGTCGGATGAGACTTGCGGTACCAGCTGTCGGTCCAAACAGCCGTGCGGGTGCGCTGACCGAGTTGGGTCGCCAGAAGGGTTATGATCGAGAATAGGCCGAACAAGCAGGGCGTCGTGCGGGCGACAGCACGGCCCGACCATTGCCGCTGGGTCTCCACGCCCAGATGGGCGCGCGCCTCCTGGAAGGTGACCTCGAGCTGCCAGCGCAGGATGAACCAGCGGATGATCGGCAGCGGGTCGCGCTTCGGATCGGTGCACAGCAACGCCTGGGGCGAGAAGCGCCTGAGCGGATCGCGCAGCAGCACCCAGCGGATCGGCACGACGGGCTTTCCGCTATGGCACCACACCGCGGTCGCAGAGCAGAATTCGATCACACGGTCTCCGTCGCCATACCAGCCCGGCACTGTGACGCGGCGCCAGCGGGTGCTCGTCCGCTTCAGCACCTCAGACAGGGTCGGCATGCGAGCGCCTTTGGTGCGCGGCCGGCCCGCCGTCCCCGGCCGGCGCCATGGGGCCGGCTCGTAGAGAGCCGCATCGAGCCGCAGCCGCG
>NZ_JAMXFJ010000081.1 GCF_025460805.1 Microvirga sesbaniae
TCGCGCTGGTCTGTCCGGTGTTGAGATAGCCGATCGCGCCATCCGTGTAGGTGGCCATCATCCACACGGTATCGCCAACCCCGAGGGCGGGCACGTTGACATAGCCGAGAGCCGCCAGGGCGAACCCATAATCCGTATCCGCATGGGTCGGATTGGGCAGTCCCGTGATCGGGTTGATCACGGGCGTGGTCACGCCGCCGACCGTCGTGAGACCCGCCGCCACGTCGCGGATCTGGTGCAGGGCGCCCGACAGCTGCACTTCGCCCCAGGTGCCCCTGTAGCGGATGTTCGCCACCACATCCGGCACGATCTCACCCGCGTAGGTCGAGGCGATCGGCGCGAAGACCGAGGTCGAACCAACTCCGAACAGCGGGAAATCAAGCTCGTTGTTGATCCGGCGGCCGATCCCGTCCTCGAGCGACAGGGTGGCGGAGAGGCCGTTGCCGAAGGAGAACGTGTAGGCCAGAAGGTTCACCTCGGCGTTCGCCGGATCGTCGAAGCGCAGATCGCCGAAGTTCGGGGCCGGCAGGTCCGGGCTCGTGAAGAACGACACCGCACGACCGGCGGTCAGGCCGCCGAACTGGACGAAGGCCTGCTTCACGAGGGCGCTGTCGCCGCCATAGACGCCGGTGTTGTGCGTCAGCTCGAAGCGGATGTAGGTGCGCAGCATGCCATATTCGGTGGCGGTGCGCGCATCGAGGTTGATGCGGCCGCGGCCGCGAAACCCGATGGAATCGTCCTCCCGGTCGGTCGGCTCGAAATAGGCGTATTCGGCGCGCACGCGGCCGCCGACGCGCAGGCAGGTCTCGGTGCCCGGGATGGAGAAGAAGCCGTTGCCGTGCGTCGAGCAGATCCGGACATACTCGACGGGAGCCGCGCTCTTGGCCGGCAGGTCGGCGGCCTGTGCTCCGCCGGACATGATCGCCGCAGTTCCGAGCAACAGGGTTCGCACAGACGCCATCGTACAAGCTCCAAATCGGGTCAGTTGCCAAACTACCGAAAAATTGGGCAGATCCCTGAGGAATGGTCAAGCCAGATTGCAGAAGCGGATTTCCGTCGCTCAGCCAATTTGGCGCGGTGTTGCCAGGCAGCACCAATTCCCGGATGAACGCCGCCCTATAGGGCAAAGGAACTCCCAAGAGGCGTGACCGTGATGGTTGTCAGCCCAGGATTGCGGACGGTGAAGTGGCTTCTGCGACCACCCAGCCTGCTCTTCATCTCGCAGGATCCGCATTCTCCCTGCGGTTGCGTTCAGAAGGCCCGGCCGCCCTTGCTTGTGGCGACCGGCCCGATGTCCGTGCGGGATGATGCTAATACCTGGACGAATTCCGGGCGGTCACGCCTTGATCTCATTCACCAGCGGACGGCCCGCCGCGAAATCCGAAACGCTTGCAAGGGTCGTGTCGAGGATGGTTCCCAACGCCTCCCGTGTGAAGAATGCCTGATGTCCCGTGACAATCACATTCGGCAGTGACACAAGGCGCTGGATCAGGTCATCCGGGATCACGGTGCTTGACAGGTCCCGGAAGAAGAGACCGGCCTCCTGCTCATAAACATCAATGGCAATCCCGCCGAGTTGCCCGGACTTGAGTGCTTCGAGTGCCGCCTCGGTGTCGACCAGACCGCCGCGACTGGTGTTGATCAGAAGCGCCCCCCGCTTGACGCGGGCGAGCGTTCGCTCATTGACGATGTGATGAGTTTCCGGTGTCAACGGGCAGTGAAGGGAGATAACGTCCGCATCCTCGATCCCGTCGGCGTCGACGTAGCGTCCGCCTATCGCTTCGAATTCGGGCGAATGATAGACATCGAAGCCGATCAGGTGGCAGCCAAAGCCAGCCATGATTTTCGCAAAGATCCTGCCGATCTTGCCGGTGCCGATCACGGCCACGGTTTTCCCGGCGAGATCGAAGCCCATCAGTCCATCAAGAGAGAAGTTGCCCTCGCGCGTGCGATTGTAGGCACGCGGTATCTTGCGGTTGAGTGCGAGCAGCAAGCCGACCGCAAACTCGGCGACGGAATTTGGAGAGTATTCGGTCACGCGTACGATTTTGATCCCCCGGCTCTCCGCTGCTTGCACGTCGATGTGGTTGAACCCGGTGGACCGGGTCGCAACGAGCATAGTACCGCCTTCGGCGAGATGCTTCAGCGCATTGGCATCGACGATATCGTTGACGAAAACGCTGACCGCCGGGAAGCCCTTCGCCAGGGCAACCGTTTCCGGTCCGAGCATTGTCTCGAAGTAGACGAGTTCGTGCCCGTAACGGACGTTCAGTTCGTCGAGCAGTGCCCGTTCGTAGGCCCGTGCGCTGAACAGAGCGATCCGCATTTGCATCTCCAGCCGTCAAACCGTTGATCCGAAGGCAGCCCCGGCCGACAGTCTCCTTCGACCGGAGATCCACTTGGCGGAGCTTTCCGGAACGGCTGGTTCAGAGATGGGTGGGCTGGCAGGATTCTTGCCGAGGGATCCTAACCACACCACGCACCTGTCACCGAACCAGGGGCAGGTGCTCAGCAGAGCACCAGGTTCTGGGCGAGGCCGGCCTCGCTCGTTTCCTTGTACTTCGGGTTCATGTCCTTGGCGGTGTCGGACAGCGTCTTGATCGTCGTGTCGAGATCGACCCGGTGCCGGCTCGCGATCTCGTTGGTGGCGATCATGGCGGCCGCCCAGGCCTTCACCGCCCCGAAGGCGCAACGCTCGATGCAGGGGACCTGCACATAGCCCGCGACGGGATCGCACGTCATGCCGAGGTGGTGCTCGAGGGCCGACTCGGCGGCATTCTCGATCACCCGCGGCGGCTGGTTCAGCACCTGCGTGATCAGGGCGGCGGCCATCGCGGACGCGACCCCGATCTCCGCCTGGCATCCGCCTTCCGCGGCGGCCAGCGTGGCGTTGTGCTTGCACAGGTAGCCGACCGCCAGGCCGGCCAGCAGTCCCTGTCGGATCTTGTCCATCGGCACCGCCCGGCCGCTCTGCGTCAGCGCATAGACGATGGCCGGCATCACGCCCGCCGACCCGCCGGTCGGCGCCGTGATGACGAGGTGCCCGCGGGCATTTTCCTCGGACGCCGCCAGGGCGAAGGCCGAGACCAGACCGATGGCGCGGTCGCTCATATAAGTGTCGTCCATCGCCCGCTCGTAGACCGTGGCGGCCTTGGAGTGGAGCTTGATCGGCCCGGGCAGAACGTCGTCCTTGTAGGACAGGCCGGTCTTCACCGTGGCGATCATCGCGTTGGCGATCTTGTCCAGGAAGGCGTTGATCTCTTCCTCGTTCTTGCCGGACACGGCGATCTCGTTCGCCATCATGACGTCGGCAATCGAGAGATTATTCTTCTCCGCGTGCTGGCGCAGCTCCTTCATGGTGGCGTAGGGGTATTTCGGCGCTCCCTTCTTGGGCGGCTCATAGCCCTTCCACTCGATGAAGCCGCCGCCGACCGAGTAGTACTCCTGCTCGTAGAGCACCTTGTCGCCCGCCATGAGGCGGGCCGTCATGGTGTTCGGGTGCGGGAAGTCGCCCTTGGTCGCGTCATAGACGATATCGGCCAGGGACAGGTTGAACGTCTTGTTCCCGACCTTCACCGGATAGGTCTGGTCGGGCTTGGCGATCATCTCGTCGAGGAAGCGTGGGTCGACCGTGGCCGGTTCCTTGCCCACCAGGCCGGCGAGGGCGGCGCGCTCGGTGCCATGGCCCTTGCCCGTGGCGCTCAGGCTGCCGAAGAGATGGACCTTGAGACCGGTGGCCTGCGAGAGCTGGTCCGCCGGCAGCTTCGCGACGCGCTGGTAGAAGTCGTAGGTGATCCGCATCGGCCCGATGGTATGGGAGCTCGAAGGACCGGGGCCGACCTTGTAGAACTCGTCCGCCACCGTCATGACCGGCCCCTTCGACGACTTGACGACGTCGAGATCCGGTGACAGTGCCGAACTCATCTTGAGGCCGGCGTCGCCGCCAGCCGCTTCCCGCTTGGCCTGCTGCGCGGCGGCTTCCGTCGCGGCCTGCTGGGCTCGGGCCTCGGGCGCCCAGGTGGTGCCGGTCATCACGGCCGCCGCGCCGATCGCGGCATGGCGCATGAAGAATGTCCGGCGGTCGATGCCCGCAGGAGGGCTGACGGGTTCGGGCGGTGTGGAAAGCAGCTCGCCGTCCTGGCTGGAGCGGGTCATGGCGCGTCCTCCTGTTCGAGGTCTGGAGACGCGGCACGAATTCGAGGCGGCTCAGTCCTCATTCTTGTTTCAAGGGAATTCCCTCACTTGCAACATTTCTAAGCAGAGCTGCGACCTGCGCTTGATAATCAGGGACAAGTACTTAACAGTTTGAGCCGCAGGCGCGAGGTCGGAAGGGTTAAGAACAGATCTGTTCGAAGTTCAGGCGGCCGCTTACTATCGCAAGGGCGTGCGTGTGCCTCAAGGTATCGAGGGGGCGTCTATACCGATCAAGCGCAGAACTCAGGCCGGGTTGCCGTGCGACCTATTTGGGTTTTAATGGACATCTTCTCTCACTCAGTTTGCTCTGCGGCTACGAACGACAGAGCCGAGTGGAGATTGGTCCCGACAGTCGTCTTCCAAGAATTCTCAAGCGAGGAACGATGCAGGGCTGCGAAGTCTAAGATCGAGGTTTCGTTGCGCCAGAAGGGCGAGCCGTGATCGCCGGGAGACGATCTTCCCAGGCGATGCACCCGCGGCCCAAACTGTCAGGAGATTGTCCTCACTGGTCAAGCATAGCGCTGTGGCTGGCTTAGAGTGGTCTCGCGGGCGCTGACGATCCCGCAGGGCAGGGCCAAGGCGCTCCTGCCGGTTCGCCGCCGACGTTCGCAACCAAGAGGGAGGGTCGGGAAATGAGGCGAGTGGTCTGGTCGCGTCCAGGCGCGGCGCTCACGAGGGCCGCGTTGGGTCTTCTCGCTGCAACGACCGTCGCAGGTGCTCCCGCGCCGGCCGCGTCGGCGGAGGATGGTGAGGCCCAGAACATCCTGAAGGCGATGTCGGATTACGTCGGCCGCCAGGAAAACCTGTCGCTGAAATATGATGCCGATGTCGAGGTGGTGACCCCGGCCGTCGAGAAGATCCAGTTCAGCGCCTCGGGCGACGTCACCTTGAGCCGCCCGAACAAGTTCAGGGTCAGCCGCACCGGCGGCTACGCCGATGTCGAGCTCATCTCGGATGGTTCGAACGTGACGGTCTTCGACCGTGGCGGCAACCGGTTCGCCCAGGTGACCGGGTCGCCTTCCTTCGACGAGGCCGTCGACCGGCTCCGCAACGAGGCCTCGCTCGAACTTCCGGGGGCTGATCTCCTGCTGTCGAAGCCGTACGAGGAGCTGATGGCGGGTGTGCTGGAGGCCAAGCACATCGGCCGCGGCGTCGTCGAAGGAGTCGAGTGCGAGCATCTCGCCTTCCGCAACCTCGACACTGACTGGCAGATCTGGGTCGAGGTCGGCGAACGCCCGCTGCCGCGCAAGTACGTCATCACGAGCAAGGCGGTGGGTGCCGCGCCCCAGTACACGCTGCGGCTCAGGGACTGGAAGACCGGCGTCAGCCCAGCCTCGGACGCCTTTGCGTTCAAGCCGCCGGAGGGCTCCACCGGCGTCGCGATCACTCTGCTCAAGGACATCGATGAGATCCCAGCGGGTGTCGTTCCTGGAGGTGCGAAATGAACAGGTCAGGCCTGACGTTGACGTCCCGTGCCCTCCTCGCGCTCGTAGCCGGTGGCGCGGCCCTGCTGTGGGGCGGTGATAGCTCCCTTCCGACCGGCTCGCTTATCAGCCAGGCCGAGGCGCGGGTCGGACGCCCCGCAACGCCCATGAGCTATGCGGGCGTGGCCCGCCGGACCACCCGCCGAACCGTTGCCTATGGGGCTGCGGCTGGAGCCGCGGCGGCCGGAGCTTACTATTACGCGACGCCGGGCTGTCAGCAGGTCGTGAATTCCTACGGCCAGATCGTCTACCGCTGCCCGTAGACAGTGCTGTTCCGACCGCGCGTCAACACGGGCGCTCAGGCGGGCGGCTGCGGAGTGGACATGCTTGAGCCCGCAAGTTTGCCGGAGAGGAGAGAGAGCAATGGAAATGGCATTCGCCCACCGGCCAGACGACCCGCATCCGGCCGATGACATCGGGCTTCTGGCCCAGGATCTGCGCCGGGTGCTGCGGACCGAACTGCTGAGGGACACCTGCTACGCGGACAGCGTCGCCCGCCTGTTCTCGATGCACCGCCGCACCATGAACCGGCACCTGAACGCCGAAGGCCTATCGTTCCGGAAAGTGGCCAACGAAACCCGCTTCGAGATCGCGTGCGAGCTGCTGGCAAACACCGACATGGGGTTGAACCAGATCGCGGCGGTCCTGCGATACTCCGAGCTGAGTGCCTTCACGCGCGCCTTCCGGCGCTGGTCCGGGCAGACCCCGTCGGCTTGGCGCAACGATCATCTCCAGGGGCGGGAAGCGCCGCGGCCTCGTGACCCGCGCCGCCTCCGTGCGGCCCCTCGCCGACGCCCAAGCCGAACTAGCGATCCTCCTGACATGGCCACCCGGCCAGTGGCAGGAGGCGGGCCATAAATGTCCTTCGGGACGGCCCGGACAGGGTTCCCGCTCCTTGGGCGCCCGGCGGTCCAAAACTGTCAACGCAATGGCCCAAGGGGTCAAGCAGCAAGGTTGGAAGGGATCATACTGGCTCCGGCAATCAGGCCGGGCGGCGGCGGACCCGGGCGCATGTCCCGCTTCCGCGGATCCCTTCTGGCACCCGGCGGCCAATGGCGCCGACCCATCGCGTGCACAAGAGGGAGGCAATCATGACGATTGCGGCTACAGCGCAAGGTGTGTCCCAGGATCAGCGGCGACATGACAAATACGACAAGCTCGTGGCGACGGCCAAGTCCCTGCCGAAATTGAAGGTGGCTGTTGCGCATCCCTGCGATGCGGCCTCCCTGGGGGCGGTGTTCGAGGCAGTGGGGCTCGGTCTGATTGAGCCGATTCTCGTCGGGCCCGAGGCCAAGATCAGAGCCGCAGCGGAGGCGCTTGGGAAAGACTTGTCTTCCGTCCGGATCGTCGACGCTCCACACAGCCACGCGGCGGCGGAGGCGGCCGTCGACCTCGTGCGGTCCGGGCAGGCGGAGGCCCTGATGAAGGGCAGTCTGCACACGGATGAGATCATGGCCGCCGTGGTTCGCCGCGAGGGCGGGCTGCGCACCGCCCGCCGGATCAGCCACTGCTTCGTCATGGACGTTCCGACCCATGAGACCGCGCTGATCATCACCGACGCCGCGGTGAACATCGCCCCGACCCTGGAGGACAAGGTTCACATCGTGCAGAACGCCATCGACCTCGCCCGGGCCCTCCGGGTCGATCCCGTGCGCGTCGCGATCCTGTCGGCCATGGAGACCGTGAACCCGA
>NZ_JAMXFJ010000082.1 GCF_025460805.1 Microvirga sesbaniae
TCCCCTTCGACGCCGGCGTCGAAGGCCCGACATTGCCGCGGGGTGGAGCAGCCCGGTAGCTCGTCAGGCTCATAACCTGAAGGTCACAGGTTCAAATCCTGTCCCCGCAACCAAAACTCAAAAGCCCCTGACGGCAAAAGCCGCAGGGGCTTTGTGTTGTTCTGGCACCCGGCAGGGCTGCCCGATGTTGACGCGCCTTGGTGCGCTCCGGCGCGCACCAACCCGAATGCGGCCTGAGCCGCCATGCGCCACGATCCGGTGCTCGGTCTCGACGCTTACGTCCCAGCGCTCGGCAAGTTCGGACAAGGTCAGGATTCGCCAACTCGAGTTTCTGCCCTTTCACGCGCCATCTCATTTGCTCAAGCGGCGAATGTTCGCTTCGCCTTATGCTCGTTCGACGCTGAGCGATGCAACAGGATCCGATTGGGGTTCCATCAACTGCGCCTCAGTGACACCTGCCGCAAGGGCTGCTTCGAGCCAGTGCTGAGCAGTTGCCGGATCTCTCACTCCAGCCAATCCGTCGGTCAGATAGCGCGCGAGCATAAGCTGCGCATCGGGATGTCCTTCATCGGCGGCCTTTTGAAACCAATGCTGCGCAAGCGCGGGATTCACCGGAATGGAGTATCCGCCATTGTAGATTGCTCCCAAGGCGAACATCGCATTTGGATGCCCCTGATGTGCAGCACGCTCAAACAGGACGAGTGCGGTGCCATGATCGCTCTCATCCTCTGTGTTGAGCATCATCTCGGCCAGCATCGCCTGAGCATCCGCTACGCCGGCCGTTGCGGCCGCCTCCAGCCATTCACGACCTTCTACTGGATCGGCCTCAACGCCGCGTCCTTCGATGAGCATGCGACCATACCAGTACTTGGCAACGGCCACTCCCGTCGCAGCGTGGCGAATCCACAGCGCCGCCACTCGGTCGTCGCGCTCGATGCCGATGCCCTCAGCCAAGCAGACGCCGAAGTTGAACGCGGCAATGAGATCGCCACCATTGGCCGCATTTTCGAACCAGTGCCGGGTGGACATTCGGTCGTCGGGTGTGCCGCCTCCGGCCAGCACCACGTTGGCGAGGTCCACTTGAGAGACATGGTCCCCCTGTTCGGCGGAATGGCGGAACCAATTCAGAGCTGACTCAGGGTCGCGCCCCACTCCCGCCCCGACGAAATAGAGCTGACCCAGCATGTGGGAGGCGGCCGTGTGTCCTTGCTCCGCCGCACGCTGCAGCCATATCGCCGCCTCGGCATAATTGGGGGGCAGATCGCCACCCTGAGCGCAGAGGTGCCCGACCAAGGCGGCTGCATCCGCGTCTCCTTGCTGGGCGGCTCGGCGCAGCCAGGATTCTCCTTCGAACGCATTTCGCGCGACGCCGCGACCTTCCAAAAGGGCGAGGCCCCAGCGCACCTGAGCCGGATGCACCCCCGTCTCGGCGGCCTTCCGATAGAGCTGAGCGGCCCCGACTTCGTCACGCGCGACGCCGATCCCGAGTTCCGTGATCACGGCTAGCAGATAGATCGCCATCGGCAGGTCGGCCGCAGCCGCCTTGCGGATCTCGGCCGCTGCCGCGCTCTGATCCTTCTCGTCCTTGGCGAGCCCCAGAAGGATGATGCCGAGTCCAAGCGCTCCTTGAGGGCATCCAGCCAGAGCCGAGCGGCTGTACCAATAGCCCGCTTGGCCAGGACTGCGCATCGTGTCCGGTCCTGTAGACAGCAGATGGCCGAGAAGAGCCTGTGCCTCGGGCTCGTCGTTCTCCGCCGCACGGCGGGTCCAATGGAGAGCCGAGTCATAATCCGGGGTGTTGGTTGAGGCATGCGCATCGCCGGCGCCGTGCAATGGCTCTCCCAGGTAGATCGCTGCCAGGAGGAACTGGGCATGGGAATGCCCTTGAGCGGCAGCCTTCTCAAGCCATCGCATGGCTTCGATCTTGCTTTGAGGCACCTGGTGGCCCTCGAGATAGCAGCGTCCGACCCTGTACTGCGCCTCCACATGCCCGCGTTGCGCGTCGCGGGCGAGGCGTCGGAACCCTGCGAGCCCCTTGCCGCGGTTGATCTGTGCCTGGGCGATGCGGATGCGGGCCGTGACGGAGAAAGGAGCGACGAGGCGATTGAAAACGCTCATGTGCTGTCCATTGTGCGGGAGGGTGAGATCACCACGGCTCACGCATGCCTTCGGTTCCAACCGGCAGGATGCGGGAGAACAGGTAGGTCAGCACGGTCCGCTGGCCGACATTGATATCCGCCGTGACCGGCATTCCAGGCTTGAGCTGGAAGCCGCCCGGCACATCGTGCATCTTGATCTCGTCCACTGCGATGCGGCTCTTGTAATAGGCGGAAGGCTGCGGCCCCGGGCCGAGTGCCGCTCCATTTCGCATGTCGTCTCCGCCGGTAAAACTGTCGGCGCTCACCGTCCGGACAGATCCTTCGGCAACGCCATAGCGGACATATGGGAAGGTATCGAACTTGATCACCACCTTCTCACCCTGATTGACGAAGCCTGCATCGGCACCGGCAATATGGGCCTCGACTTCGAGTCGCGAATTCAGCGGCACAAGGGTGATGAATTGCTCGCCGGACTGCATCACGGAACCGACCGAGACCTTCCCGACATTGAGCACGATCGCATCCTGCTCGGCGCGCAGATCGACCAACTGGTGCCGCAGGGTGGCCTTGCGCAGGCTCTCCTTTGCGTCGGTTAGGCTGCGGGTTCGCTCGCTAAGCTCCAGGCTGACCTGCGCTTGCCATTGCAGGCGGAAGCTGTCGCGCTCGGCCAGCGTCTGCTGCAGCTCGCGCCGGGCCCGCTCCGCGTTCCCGGTGGCGTCGGTGAGGTTACGGGCCATCTCGATGCGCTGGTCCTGCGCCACCAGGCGGTTCATCTGACTTCCGACCTGCAGCCGCTCCAGCTCGCGCCGCTTCGACTCGAGCTCCGACGCGATGGCGAGCCGTTCGGTATAGGCCTTCACGTCGCCTTCGGCGCGGGTGAGCTGCGCCTGCACGCTGTTGATCTTCTGCGTGTAGCCTTCCACCAGGGACCGGTACTGCGCCTGCCGCTGGCCGTAGAGCGCCGCCTGCACGGCCGCCGCCGCATCCGCGGTGGACGGGCGGTAGGCCGTGTTCGATGCCTCGGCGGAAAGGCGGTCGACCTCCGCCTGGTAACTGCGGACCTGCGCCTCCAGGGCGTCCACGTCGGCGGCCGAGAAGGTGGGGTCGAGCCGCGCCAGGGTTTCGCCGGCGCGCACCACCTGGCCCTCGCGGACGTTGATGGCGCGCACGATGGCTGTTTCCAGGGGCTGGACCATGATGGTCGGCTGCATCGATACCACCCGGCCGGGCGCCGTCACCACCATGTCGACCGGGATGAGGGCCCCGGCCGCCACGCAGGCGGCCACCAGCGACACCACCGTCCAGAGCATCCTGCTGGCGGCGGGCTGGACCGGCACCGCCAGCAGGGCAGCGGTGGGCGATTCGAATTCGAGGAGCGTCGACGGCACCAGTTCGTGCGTCTTCTCGAGCGGGATGGCGGCGCGGGGCACGAGCGCATGACGGGTCATCGTGGATTACTCCCTTGCCAGCACGGGGCGCAGCATCGGCTGGCGCCCGGTGGGAGCCTCCATGTGCCGGTTCTGCTGCTGCCAGAGCTGGCGGTAGATGGCGCACCGCTCGACCAAGTCGGGGTGCGGCCCAATATCGATGGCGTGTCCCTTGTCGAGGACGAGGATCTGGTCGCATTCCACCAGTGACGAGAGCCGGTGCGAGACGATGATCATCGTCCTGCCCTTGCCGATGCGCAGCAGGTTGGCGTTGACCAGCGCCTCGCTTTCCGGATCGAGCGCGCTGGTGGCCTCGTCGAGCACGAGGATGCGCGGATCGGTGATGAGCGCCCGTGCGATGGCGAGGCGCTGCCTCTGTCCGCCGGAGATGTTGGTGGAGCCCTCCTCGATATAGGTCTCGTAGCCGAAGGGCAGGCGCTCGATGAACTCCTCCGCGCCGGCCAGACGCGCGGCCCGCACCACATCCTCCAGGGTGAGGCCTGGCCGGCCTGCGATGATGTTCTCGCGCACCGTGCCGCGGAACAGGAAGTTGTCCTGCAGCACGACCCCGAGGCTTCGCCGCAGATGGGTGAGGTTGATCTCGCGCAGGTCCGCACCGTCGATCTTCAGGGAGCCGCTGTAATCGCGGCTGATGCCCTGCAGCAGGCGCGTGATGGTGGATTTTCCCGAGCCGCTGCGGCCGACGAGGCCCAGCATGGTTCCGGCCGGCACATCGAAGCTGATCCGCTCCAGGGCGGTGTTCTTCGCGCCCGCATACCGGAACGTGACCTCGTCGAATCTGAGTGCTCCGTCGAGCCGCGGGCGCAGGCCTCGGCGCATGGCGGCGGTCTCGGTCGGGTTGTTGAGAACGGCGGCCACCTGCGCCACGGACGAGCGCACGTCCTCCAGGTCCTGGATCAGCTTGGCGAGCCCGATCAGGGGCGCGGCGACCCGCGTGCCGAGCAGCATGAAGGCGATCAGGCTTCCGGCCGAGATGCCCGATAGGCCGGCTGGCATCGTCAGCACCAGATAGGCGCCGATCAGCAGCACGCCGCGATCGATGAAACGCTCGATGGGGGTGATCAGCGTCTGGGCCCAGTTCGAGACTCGGCCGGATTCGAGCCGTGCATGGCCGGCCTCGGCCACGCGCTCGTCCCACTCGTCGTTGCGGGCATTCTCCACCGCCAGGGACTTGACGGTCCGGATGCCGTGCACGGTCTCGACCAGCACGGTCCACTTCTTGGTCTCGGCCTCGATCAGCTTGCTCCACACCCGCCGCATGGCCGGCATGAACGCCATGATCATCAGCGTGACGACGACCGCCGCCGCCAGCACCATCCAGGCGAGCGTCGGACTCATCCAGAACAGGAACGGCAGCAGCACCACCAGGGTGAAGATGTCCAGGAAGGTGCTGACCAGCTTTCCGGTCAAGAACTCGCGGATCTTGAAGATCTGCGAGATGCGGTGCGTGGTCTCGCCGGTAGGCGTGCGTTCGAAGTAATCGATAGGCAGCGCGAGCAGCCGCCGGAAGACGTGCAGGTTGAGGCGCGCATCGAGCCGCGCCGACAACACCTCGACGATCTCGCGCCGGGCGTAGCCCAGGAAGGTCTCGTAGCCCGCTGTAAGCGCCAGGATCAGGCCGATCAGCGCCAGCGTCGACATGCTGTGATGGGTGAGCACCTGGTCGATGGCGATCATGACCAGGAACGGCGGCAGAATCTGGAGCACGCTCATGGTGAGCGAGGCCACGATCACTTCGCGCAGGTTCCGGCGCTCGCGCAGAACGAGCCGCGTGAGCCAGCCGAAGGAGAACGGCTCGTCATCCGTGGCGCCGCCGCGGGCGCGGCGCACCAGCACGACCTCGCCGTTCCACATCTGGCTCAGGCGAAGCTCGTCGACGGCGACGGGAGTCCCGTCCGCCGAGGGACGCGGATCCTTCAGGAACACCACCGCCTGCGCGGCATCGTGCCCGACCAGGAGGCTCGCGCTTCCGTCCTTGAACAAGAGCACGATCGGCGCGTCGGACCTGACCTGGAAGAACTGGCGCCAGCGTAGCCGCGCCTCCTTGGCCCACAGGCCGGATTCGCGCAGCCATCGTACGAGGGATGCGGCGCGCGGCACCGTCTCGCCGGGAGCGCCATGGAAGTCCCGGGGGTCGAGCTCCGCGCCGTGAAACCGCGCCGCCGCCATGGCGGCGTCAAGGCGGATGCTGGCTGCTTCCATGGCAGGATCGAGCGCCCCGCCGGTCCGGGCATTGCCGGCCCCTGGCTGGGCCATATGCGGTGTGGGAAGGACGAGCTCTGCACCCATGCGCCAGCCTCTGTTCAAAGACGTTTACGAGTGCCGAAGCCCGCTCGCCAAAAGAAATCCAGAAGTACGGGGATGCTTGCTCCCCTGCTCAAGCAGAACCGAGTTTAGACAGCCAGTTCAATGGAAATTCTGAACAGTCGATGCTCCAGAAGATTTATAACCGAAGTTATAGAAAGGCTCGCAGCGCCTTCGGCAGGCAGGACTAGCTCGTTCTAGTTATGACATCTGTCATATGGAAAGAGTGTCGCGAGCTAAGCTACCCCTTGATGATCGCCATAATGCGCGGCGGCTTGTGCGCCGGTTGCCCAGCATCAAAACACGAGGGGAAGCGAAATGCCTGAATACGGGACAATCACAATCGAGGGTACGGCTCCGGCTACCAGCGACACTGGCGAGAATACTGTTTACATCTATTACCGGCTGAATGGCACGACGACGTGGCAACTCCTCGGCTCAACAGCGGTCGAACCGACCGGCAATGGGTTTGGCGGCACCTCAAACGGTGTTGGCGAGTTTACTTTCCAGGCCAATCTCCCTGAGGGGAATTACGATTTCGGGCTTTATGCCCCCGATGCCACCGGGGGAAATAACCTCTTCGACGCGAATACGCCGACCAACACCGGCAACAACAATCTTAACGGAACCATCTATAACGAAGACGGCAATCCCGTTACGAATGCCAATCCAGCCGGTACTTTCATCGACAGAGTCTCCCAATCGGGACAGCAAGGCTTCGATTCGGGCGCTGGTGCCAACGACAGAACAGACGACATCGTCTTCAATATCGCGGTCGTCAACAACAGCGCGACCGGAGCAACAGGCGCGACAGGTGCTACAGGCGCTACGGGCGCTACCGGCCCGCAGGGCAACACGGGCGCGACAGGTGCTACGGGCGCTACCGGTGCGACTGGCGCCACGGGTGCGACGGGCACCCCAGGTGCCGACGGCGCCACTGGGGCAACCGGAGCGACGGGAGCCACCGGCCCGATCGGTGCAACCGGCGCCACAGGCGCAACCGGTCCGTCCGGAGCCACTGGCGCGACAGGTCCGCAAGGTCCGTCTGGAGCGACGGGTGCAACCGGCCCTCAGGGCGAGACCGGCGCCACGGGTCCACAGGGTGAAACCGGCGCAACCGGCGCCACTGGTCCGCAAGGCGAGGCCGGAGCGACAGGTCCGAGTGGTGCTACCGGCGCGACGGGTCCGCAGGGCGAAACAGGTGCCACGGGTGCAACCGGCTCGCAAGGCGAGACCGGCGCGACCGGTCCAACGGGAGCCACTGGAGCGACGGGACCGC
>NZ_JAMXFJ010000083.1:0-6063 GCF_025460805.1 Microvirga sesbaniae
TTTGCGGATCACCTCGGCCACCGGTGTGCCGCTTTCCACCTGGCGCAGGGCAAAGGCGATCTGTTTTCCACCTGGCGCAGGGCAAAGGCGATCTGTTCTTCCGTATACCGCGATCTCTTCATGGCACTGACCCTCCTCAAGGATCAAAATGCCCGGAAAAGTTGTCCTCGGAATGGACCAGTTTGATGGGTCAGGACCAAGCTTGAAGCGCTTGGGTTTGGTGGTCCAGGCTCAGCGTTAGCTTTCGCCGGCTCCTGAGCCCTGCGCCAGTGGCGAAGGGCTTATCCGCAAAGCATATTCCTGCGGCGTTTGGTTTCCAAGCGCCATGTGAGGGCGGCTCTCATTGTAGTCCCTCCGCCAAGCCTCGATGATCCGCTTGGCCTCCGCGATGGTCTCGAACCAGTGCAGGTTCAGGTATTCGTCCCGCAAACTGCCGTTGAACGTCTCGATATGGGCGTTGTCGGTCGGCTTGCCGGGCCGGGAGAAATCAATCCGGGTGCCATGATGATAGGCCCACAGGTCGACCAGATGCCCGGTGAACTCGGTGCCATTGTCGGCAAACAGGTACTGGGGGCCCCGCGCTGGCCCACCAGACGGTTGAGCACCTCGACCACGTGCTCGCCCCGCAGCCGCTGCCCGACCTCGATCGCCAGCTCCCTCGCGCGTGAACAGGTCCATCACCGTCAGAGCCCGAAACGTCTGGCCGGTGCTGAGTGCATCGTGGACGAAGTCGAGGCTCCAGGCCTCGTTGGATCGCTTCGGCTGGCAGCGGGCTTGGCGTTGAACGACCATCTTGCGCCGCCGCGGCTGCTTGCTGCGCGGGGCCAGCCCTTCCTCGCGGTAGAGCCGGTAGATTACATTCCGCCCAACCGTCCAGCCCTCTCGCTTGAGCAGGATGTGGACGCGCCGGGAGCCATAGCGCACCCGCGTGCGCACGATCTCGTGCATGCGCTGACGCAGCTCGAGACGCGGATCTGCGATCAGCGGCTTGCGCTGGGTCGAACGATGCTGACCGGTCAGGGCACAGGCCCGCCGCTCGCTGTAGCCGTGGGACGCTTGCACGTAGCGCACCTCCTGCTTCAGGAGCGCGGGCCAGGGGAACTTTTTTGACAGAACGTCCTGCAGCACGGCTTTGTCAAGGCTGAGCTCGCGCACCTGGTCCGACTCGAGGCCCGCGTACTGCTTCTTCCAGCGATAAAACGTCTGCTCCGAGATGCCGACCTGCCGGATCAGATCGGCCACCGGCAGCCCCAGCTCCGCCTGCTTCAGTGCCGCCACGATCTGCTCGACCGAAAACCGCTTCTTGCGCATGGCGACCCCCCTGAGCCCCCAAGGAAATTTGCCGGTCAGACTAACACAGCGGCTGGACCACTGCGCCCGTGTCACCTCAGCGGCGACGCTTCCAGACATCCAGGATGAGGTCAACCGCGGAGAGAACCATGACGCGACAGCTGATATCATCCGAACTGACGGAAAGGGCCGCTCAAAGGGCTTGACCAGAAGCCCCAGAATAAGAGAACAAGGCCACACTGGCGTAGAGGACCACAGGTGCCGATCTGGCGAGAAGCAGTCGAGCAGCGATGGTGTGTCTGATCTGTGACAAAGGCGACGACGTCTCGTCCAACTCTTAACGCGTGCGTCGGGCCGCTCCGGTTAAGTCCGGTGCCACTGAACACACAAAAAGGCACAGGTCGAGCCTCCCTCAGACGGGTCTCACAGCAATATTTTTGCGGTTTTATACCGTGCATGGCACCAAATTTGCGTGGGAGAATTGGAAAGGCGGTGGGAATACACCGGGCTCGATTCGTGGGTGACGCCTTAGCTAGCCTGCAAGCTGTTAACTGGATGAAGCGCGCACAATAAGCAGTTCGGCAACACAGCGAAAGTCAGCATTATGGTGGGGTATCTGGTGTAGAACAAAGGAAGTTGGACTATGTCTGGCGCTTTCGAATGGTCCGATCGCACCCCGTCAATGAAAACGCAACGCGATGAACTCGACGGTGCGTTCTTCCGCAGCCCATTCAGCATCTACGTCGATCGTAGTGTAGGGGCGAATGCCAGAACTGTCGCTATTCTGCGAGACGCGTTGATGCTGCGGGCTAAACGTAGTGGCGAACTGGCTTCCATGCGGCTACCAGAATTCTTGGCAACCGGTGAACGTCTCGCCATAGGTCTGCGAAATCTGTATGAAAACGGACGGCTTGGGGAGTACTGGACCGAATACATCATAGACGCGATTGATCGCGCTTTACTTCTACTCAATACTGTACGAGAGAGTGGCGACATCTTCCTCGATCATGAGGCGGCGGGCTGTCCACCGGTGCTTTTCTACAAGTACGACGCCATTATGGACGGACGGGAACTTCCGCTAAAATCCAACTTTGTATTACTACGACTTATTCCTCCTCAGGATGTTACCACCGACCCGTCCCGCCGGCCATTTGTTATTGTCCCTCCGCGAGCCGGACACTGCGTGGGTGTCGGCGCCCACGCAGCCGATAGTCAGGCCGGCGTCGCATTGCGCGAAGGCCATCCCGTTTATCTGGTGGCCTTCCGTCGCGAGCCGGAGCAGGGTCAGCAACTCTCCGATGTCGCCTATGCGCAAGCCGCCTTTGTTCGGGAAGTTATGCGCCGGCATCCGCGTGCCCCTCTCCCGGCAATCGTTGGTAACTGCCAAGCTGGCTGGGCAACGCTCGTGCTGGCCGCAACAAACCCTGACTTGACAGGACCCATTGTCATCAACGGGTCGCCGGTGTCGGCTGTATCGGGGAACATCGGCGATAGCAGTTTCCGCTACATTGCCGGCATATTCGGGGGCTTATGGATACCGATGTTTCTATGCGACCTCGGCAACGGGATCTTCGACGGCGCCTATCTAATACAAAACTTTGAACTACTCAATCCCGAGAGCCGGCTGTTCCTGAAGTACGCTGAGATTTATCGCGACGTTGACACGGCGCGCGAAAGTTTCCTAGCAAGGGAGAAGTTGTGGGGCAGTTTCTGCCTGCTGCACGAGAATGAGATCTGCTGGATTCTAGAGAACCTGTTCATCGGCAACCGGCTCGCCAGAAACCGGGCCAATCTAAGTAGGTCGCCAAAAGTTCTGCAACAGCTTTCTAAGCCAGAAACGTTTGGACAGCATGCCGGCCTTGCGGCGCGCCTGCTGGGGCGTCAGCCTCAGAACCCACTCAGCGGCCTCGGCGGCCAGGGCATCGATGGAGGCGGCCTGCCGGTTGGCGGCAATCAGCCGCTTGAGCTCGCGCCAGAGCTGGTCCATCGGGCTTAGTTCGGGTGCCTGCCGGGGCAGCCACACGAACCGGATGCGCAGCCGGGCGGCCAGGGCTTGGGTCTGCGGCGCGGTGTGGGCGCTGGCCCGATCCGTCAGCAGCCAGAGCCAGCCGGCACCGCGGTAGCGGCGCCGCAACGCACGCAGGAACGCCTGGGCATCGGCCTGAGCGGCGCGATGGCGGACCAGCACGACGCGGCGCGCACTTTGTAGGTCGATCGCCCCGAACAGCACCCGCTTGGCATTGTGGCCGGTGATCGGCACCACCGCCTGGGTGCCCTTCAGCGCCCAGACCGCGCGCAGCGGCGGAAACAGCCGCAGCAGGGTCCAGTCGAGGCACAGCAGCCGATCTCCCCTGTGCCGGCTGGCTTTCAGACGTCGGGTGAGGCCCCCTTTTTCTGCGCCAGATGCGCCGCGCGTTGGACATAGACATAGCGCGGCCGCTTCCAACGATAGCCGGCCTCGTGCAGCCGCCGCCGCAGCGTCTGGGGGCTGACGGCGAGGCCCTTGGCGGCCAGGTCGTGGGCCAGCAGCGGCACGGTCCAGCTCGTGGCCTGATAGCCGCAGCGGCGCGGGTCGCGCGCCAGGGCCGCCGCCAGGCGTCGCGGCGTGAGCCTCGGCTGACGGCGCGGACGCCCGCTGCGTGGCCGGTCGATCAGGGCCGTGGTCTCATGCTCGGCCCGGTACTGGACGAGCCAGCGATGCACGCTGGAGCGGTTGACCCGGCAGCGGCGGGCTGCCTCGGCGGCAGAATGCCCCTCGGCCACCAACAGCAGCGCCTCGAGGCGGCGATACACACGGGCCTCGCGGGCGCCAGCAAGCGCGGCAGCAAGCCGCTTGCGATCCGCCTCGTCGAGCCACGTCTCGGGAGAGTGATCATGGTGTTGCATGCTCCCCAGAACACACCCGCAGCGTTCGCGTTGCAAGTCTTATGTTGACCTACTTAGTATCGGAGCGTCAGCACATCGATCTCAAGCAGATCCGCGCGCCCATCGTCGTTTTCACCAGCCATGGTGACAACGTCACTCCGCCTCAGCAAGCTCTGAATTGGATCACAGATGTTTACCAGAACGAGGAGGAGGTCCGGGTTCGCGGCCAACGTATTATCTACATGGTACACAATGACGTCGGGCATCTCGGAATTTTTGTATCTTCGAGAGTTATCAATAGGGAGTTCAATCAAGTCGCCACCATTCTGGAAGCGATCGAAACGTTGATGCCCGGGCTCTACGAAATGTGCATCAAAGATGTTGAAGAGCATGATGGATGCAAGCACTTCAGCGTTGAACTGGTCAGCCGCACCTTCAAGGATATTCGTGCACTTAACGACAGCTATCGGGACGAGATTCCTTTCAACGCTGTCGACCACACATCTCGGATTCAGGCCCAGATCTATCATACAGTTGCTCGTCCGTTCATCAGAGCTGCAGTCACAAACCTCACAGCCGAGGCTAGCCGAAGTCTCCACCCGAAACGCTTATCGCGAGCGCTAATGTCTTCACAGAATCCGATGATGGTTGGCGTCCAGTCTCTAGCCGAGCAGGTTCGACGCAATCGCGCAAGGGCCAGAGCGGAAAATCCGTTCCTCATTGCAGAAGCACTATATGTCCAGCACGTCGAACAGGCGATGATCTTCTGGCGCGACCTGCGCGAGATGATCTATGAACTGGTGTTCCACAGCGTGTGGAATAATCCTTTGCAGCACTACCTTAGCAGCCCCTCTAAGGTGAATGCGAGGCAACCGGTGCTTGGAGAACTGCGGTCATGCCCCGACGTTTGCGATGCGCTCGACGCAATCGCAACTGGCGGCTTCATCGAAGGCGTCACTCGCATGGTGACGCTGCTTGCTAACGATCGCGGGGGTATCCGCGGCGATCGTCTGGGCCGCTGGTCCCGCATATTAATCCAAGACGAGCCATTCCGCTCTCTACCTCGTGATCGCCTGACCTCAGTCATTCGCCAGCAAACTACTATCGCCACATTTGAACGGGAGCAGGCCATCGATACCCTACCGTTGCTACTGAATGATCGCCAGCAGCGGCGTCGCGCCTACCTCCTTGCATGCTACGTACTCGGCCCCGTCGCGGAAATGGAGCCGAGCACGGTTGACCTCCTACGGCAGTTCGCTCAAGTGCTTAACCAGCCACCAATCACTGGCGATGTCACGGAGAATCCTTTGGCGGATACGCGCGCGGGCTGAAGTGCGGATGCTTTGTCGTGAGAAGACGAGGACGGTGTGTGCTTTTGAGGCTGGCGAGTAATTATCTTCCTTTCAGAGGCACTTCCCCGTTCGGCGGTTTGAGGTTAAGCGCGCTCAAGCCGTCCGCGATCCCAATGTCCGACGTCACTTGCACGCCCTTGCTTCTCTTCGGGATCAGCTCTGTGGCTGTCCCAGTATGGGGGCAGAAGAATAAGGCCGCCCAATCTGCTGCGCGTTCTGATTGCGCATGACGCCACCGAGACGGTGTTGTCACGTGAACCGGCATTGGGCGCATTGAGGCAGATTCGGCCGCATGACAGTTTCAAGAGGCAACATTCGCCGCGACTTTCCACTCCGCCATCGCGCTGAGGCGGTGAAGGTGGGTAGCGCGGGCAGAGCGGCGGGAGCGGGGTGGAACGAACAGGTTGCGGACGGCAGAGAACCCGTTGACGAACCTCTGCAGCCCTCCGGCAGATCGAAAGGCACCGTTGCAGTAACTTGAAAAGGGCATAACGGACCCCGTCGAACGGGTCATTCAGGCTGCAAGGCCGAAGAGCTGATTGAAGAGACGGACTTC
>NZ_JAMXFJ010000083.1:6073-6994 GCF_025460805.1 Microvirga sesbaniae
GGCACCGTTGCAGTAACTTGAAAAGGGCATAACGAACCCCGTCGAACGGGTCGTTCAAGCTGCAAGGCCGAAGAGCTGATTGAAGAGACGGACTTCGCCTGTCGCTCGACATCCTTGCTTGTTGTAATGACCGCGGCGGATCATGCGCATGGTTTCAAAACCCATCGGGGTTGCAGCGGCGGTTTTCATCGTCTGGAAGCCGCGTGTCGGCCGGATGACGCGCTTGAGCGCGCCGTGATCCGCCTCAAGAATGTTGTTCAAATATTTCGAGGTCCGATGCTCGACATCCTGCGGCAGCAATCCTTCGTTCTGCAAGCGCCGGATGGCTTTTGGATACGAAGCCAGTTTGTCCGTCGTGATGGCTGAGGGAGGATAGTCGCTCACCGCCCGCAGGGCTTTACGAAGGAAGCGATAAGCCGCTCCGGTATCACGCCGACTGGCCAGCATGGAGGCAATCAACCGACCGTGTTTATCGACTGCTCGAAATAAGTACCGCCAGCGTCCGCCTACTCGTACATAGGTCTCATCCACGCGCCATGAGCCTGAACGATGACCCTTGTATGGTCGCATCCGCTTCTTAATCTCCGGAGCATAGCGCTGCACCCAACGAAAGAGGGTGGATGGGTCTACTTTGACACCGCGCTCCTGCATCATCTCAGACAGATCGCGATAGCTGATCCCGTACTTGCAGTACCAGCGCACGCACAGCAGGATCATCTCGACTGGGAAGCGACGGCGCTTGAACAGAGACACGGGAGCGAATCCTTGATGAACCGCTCCTCGCTATACGGCCGAGGTTAATGCAACATGGGGTTATTCCGGGCCTGGTGCCCTTCGACGGTAAAGTAGGGTCTGATGTGATCAGGCCAAACTGGAAGCCAACGGAGAGTATCCTCATGAAGCAGTATGTCGGATTGGATG
>NZ_JAMXFJ010000084.1 GCF_025460805.1 Microvirga sesbaniae
TCAAGCGTGCCGTCATCAGCCACATGCGCCGGCTTGCCAGGTTGCCCGACCGGATCCGCAGCTACTTCGAGCATCCGTCGTTCCGTTATGCCGCGTAGTTCAAGATTACCCAATCCGGATCAGTAAGTGAGTGCGTCTGCGTTAGGCAGTGCGAGCAAGATGAAGCCGCCGCCGAGGGCGCACGCCAATGGCGTCATTCACCACTCTTGTCTATTGTAAATTCCCTGTATTTTGCGATCGGTATGGCCGCACGATCGCCGTCGCTTTGCGTGACAGCCATGTTGCCGAGTAAATCGCGCGGATCGTTCACCATTACGGCGAGGTTATGGCGCGTCGAGCAGCCAAGCGTCTGTTCGACGGATACCTCGTCAGATAACGGACTGAAAAGTGACGGGCATACAGGAGGGCGGGCAAGATAGAGGATCGCCTCTATACGCGCTACACGGCTGCTGTGTTGGCTTAACAATTGGATGTTATATGTGCTGATCCCCATCTGGTTCGCCTGATGGACTGCCTCTGCGCCGAGCCTGGGCGACCCACTGATAAGCAGATGAAGCGCATCAAGCCGACCACGGCTGGCCCTCTGAAGGAAAACTCGCAACCGCTGCCGTTCCGAGGCGTGGAGCCCCTCTAAAGTTAGAACGGTGGTCTCCTGCCGGATAAGGGTGGGTGCCGACGGCTCCACACGGATCGGCGGGCTTGCGCAGCCACTTAGACTTGCTGCTAGAGCAACCAGGTGAACTTTGATCCGCAATTTCATTTGAACACAGCTATTCGATAATATAGCCGACGCCGCTCTTGGCGCCTGGCACGCCCGTGCGAACTGTCACGCGGCCTCGCGGCCGAGTGGGCGAACCCGATTTAGCCTCCCCACCATCCGAACGCGACCCCATTCGATCCGTTGGCGCGCTCATCTGGACGGGGCTCGACCCTGGTCTTACGATGTACGGAGTAACCAGAATAACCAGTTCTGATTCCTCCTTTTGGAATGAGGAAGAACGGAACAGGGCGCCAAGGATCGGCACCTGCCCGAGCCCGGGAAATGCACTGATGTTATTGCTGGTGGTACGCCTGATGAGCCCACCAATTGCAAAGCTCTGCCCACTGGCGAGCTCGACGACCGTATCGGCGCGGCGGGTGGAAATTGCCGGCACGGAAATTCCGTTGATTTGAATGGCGCCTTGTGACGTGAGGTCACTGACTTCGGGTTTTACCCGAATATTGATCTGCTTGTTGTCGAGGACGGTAGGTAAGAATTCAAGGCTCACGCCGAAGTGCCGAAATTCAATTGAGACTTGCCCATTTTCCCGCGGCACAGGAATGGGAAATTCGCCGCCGACAAGGAAGCGAGCGGTTTCGCCGGAAATCGCCGTGAGGTTCGGCTCAGCTAAGATAGAAGCAATGTTCTCTTTAGCGAGTGCGTCAAGAACCGCGCTGATGTTGATGTTACCATCGTTGTATCCGATTTCTGCTGTACCGCCACCTTTCCCAGTTCCTGAGCCCGCACGGTTGCCGCCGCTTAACAAACCCACCTTGAAGTTGCCGATTTGACCGAGGGCGGACAGGTTAATACCGAGTTCGTTCATCGCCCCGCGGGACACTTCCGCAACGCGCACACTCAAATTCACCTGCAAGGAGCCAGCGACTTTAATGTTATTGACGACCTGGGCGCCTTCCCCGAGATATTGCTCGGCGATCCTTTTCGCCGTGTCGACAGTTTCTGCGTCGGGCGCTGTACCGCTAAGGATTGCGCCGCGTGGAGTATATTTGACTCGGATCGGATAGTCGCCAACCTGATCCCTCAACATATCCCGCAGATCCTCAATCGGTTCCGTGACGACAATCTGCAACTCGGCGAGGGCCTCACCCCTGTCGTTCAACGCGAATAGGGTTGTCCGCCCTGATTTCTTGCCAAAGACGAAGATGGTTTCATTTGAGGGTGCCTGATAATCCGCAACAGTCGGGTCCGCAACAAAAATGGTCGCGGCTGACGCTGGCAGATGAACTGTCTTCCCGAGCGACGAGGAAAGCTTCAGCGTGGCATTGATGCTACCGGACGTTGCACGCCGCGGCCCTTTATCCCCGTTGCTTTGTGCCACGGCAGAAAGCGGAGATAGCAGCAGGAGGGTGCAAAGGAGAGGGCCCAAATTCGGACAACCGATAGCCCTCAGGCAGTCGACGAGGGTCGGCCACCGATTGATGTCAGGATCACGAGTTGTAAGCATTTCCAAGACAGATTCTTTCACAGTCACCAATCATACGGATGTCGCCTTAGGCAATTGAATAACGTACCCAACTCCCCGCACGGTCTTTATCCGTGGCGTCGCACCTGACCTACTCAGATGTCCGCGCAAGCGATAAATTCCGACTTCAAGTGCGTTGGTAGAGACTTCGTCGTTGAACGGATAAAGGTGATCCTCCAACTGCTCACGCGGCACGATGCGGCCCGCGCGATTAAGCAGATGCTCAAGAATACATAGCTCGCGGCGTGCTATGATCACTGGGTCGCCTGCAACGAAAACTTCTCTGCTGATCGGGTCGAAGTTGAGGTTGCCGAACACAAGGACGGGGGCGGCCACCTGTCTTACCCGGCGCTGAATGGCTCTCATTCTGGCGATGAGCTCAACAGGAGAGACCGGCTTGAGCACAAAATCGTCTGCCCCGCCATTGAAAGATTCAATTCGCTTCTCGCAATCATCGAGACAACTCATAATGACGGCAGGAACTGAATGCCCCCCGCTCCTTAGTTTCCTCAGCCAGTCCAAGCCATTGCCATCAGGCAGAGCCAACTCTAGCAGGAGAATTTCGTAGCTCGCGCAATAAAATACGTTAGAAGCCTCTTCCAAAGTACAAGCTATATCAACGGCAAAACCGCTATCCGCGAGCGCGCCGCGCACCGCGCGTGCAAAGTTCGTATGGTGATCAACGAGCAGCGTTCGCATTTCGTCTCAAATTCAAAATTGAGTTGTAAATTGAGCACGTCACCGTCGGCTACGAAACCTGGATAGCGGCAGAGGTTAAGCAACTCGTGTCAGTAGCCTTGACCGCCTGTTCGGAGAGGTAGGCGCAGGAGCATTTCAGCGACTGCAATAGTCGCTGATAGAAGCCTGTGAAGACCCTTTGCGGATCGAGACTGCCAGTCCGCGACCCAGAATGCCACCTGCCCCGACTATGACACCCCCCTGCATCGATTCCCCTGCGTGCCGTCCCCGGCGTTCATCAGCCCAGCGTGTCCAGCGCCCATGATTCGACGACTGAAAGGGTTAACCGCGAGAAGCCGACTGGAGAAATCCATAGTTCTGATCGGCCACATTCAAGCCCTGGATCGACCCCGTCTATTCCAGGTCAGAGTGATCTGACAGTCGACACGCTGTCACGACATTGGACGCAATCGCAATACACTGAGGCGAGCTCAGCTAGGGCCGGGGGATCTGCCGGGCAGCAAGCTTAACTGCCGCTGCTCTCACGGCAACCAAGTTATCTACAGGATTGTTGGCGTCGTCAGGTGGCAACCCCTGTCGGACCGGCAAGTCGCTACACTGTAGCGCCGGGAATAACGCAGCTATAATTCGGCCGCCGTTACGATGATCGCCTGAGGCGCCGGTAAAACGTCCAGCGAGGAATGGTTGCATGGTCGGCTGAGATGCGGCGTTCAGCCATCATCTCCTCAAGATTGCGCAGGCTGAGATTATAGGACCGGTACCAGCCCAGGCAGAGCAGGATTACCGACCGATCAGAATGACGACTTTTGAACACCATGCACCTCCAGAGGTTACGCACTTATCCACCGATGACTGAGGAATATCGTGTCGCGGCGTGGGAAAGTAGCCGCATGAAGATCGACCAGGACAAGATCGGCGAGGCGGTCATCGCTATGCTGTAGCTGACGTTGCACGATAGATGGATCCTAAGCCTGGATTGCCTTTGACTGGGCAATGACGAGAAGTCTTCATCTGCGACTGGAACTGCTTCGGAAGATGGAGAGCACGGCAATGACGCAGGAGAACCTCCATGCCCCACACACGGTTTCGGAGAGAGTTTCAGGATGACGCGGTGCGGCTCGCCCTGACCAGCGGGCCAGCTATGATGGAATTTAGGTGATGGGGCCGATCAGGCGGCGCTGTGTGTTGGCATCGGAATGACCTCGCTGCCATCCTGGAATTTGACACCGGCGATCACCTTCGGCAACTGGTTTTCGCCCATTAGCCGGCGCCAGGTTTTCGAAGCCGCCATGATGAGCTTGAACACCATCAAACGAGCGGTGGTCGGCGACAGTGCGCCCTTGGTGCGCACCGTGCGATGCCGCACCGTCGCGAACACACTCTCAATCGGGTTCGTCGTCCGCAGATGGATCCAATGCTCGGCGGGCCAATCGAAGAAAGCCAGCAGCGCCCGCTGGTCCTTGCGCACGCACTCCACGGCTTTGGGATAACGCGCGCCATAGGCCTCCTCGAACAGATCGATGGCGACCTCGGCCTGGGCTCGAGTCGGCGCGAGATAGATCTCCCGCAGCGCCACCTTCATGCCGGGCTGCACGGATTTGGGTACCTTGTTGAGCACGTTGGCGGTCTTGTGCAGCCAGCACCTCTGATGATGGGTGCCAGGGAAGAGCTCGTCGAGTGCCTTCCAGAAGCCGAGAGCTCCATCCCCAACAGCAATGTGAGGCGGAATGGACAGGCCCCGCCGCTTGATCTCGACCAGAAGCTCGCGCCAGCTCTGGGCGCTCTCGCGCACGCCGGCTTGGAAGCCGATCAGCTCCTTCCTGCCTTCCGGAGTGGCGCCGATCAGCACGAGCATGCACTCGGCCTGATCCTCCATCCGGGCCTGGAGGTAAACTCAATCTCCTCGACCAGGACTTCTCGGCCCAGCGCCGAACCAGAAACGGGCGGCGGATCTGTTATACGTGTGGGCGAACGAGGGCAGTCGCTATCTGGCCATGATCCTCGATCTCTTAGCCCGACGAGTGGCTGGCTGGGCGGTGAGCGACTGGTTGCACCAGGAGCTGGCCCTGGAGGCACTGCGCTATGCGCTAGCGATCCTGCGATGGACCTGACCGACCATCCGGACAGCAAACTGTTCTGACCAGTGTTCCTATGCGCCGGACCCTCAGAGCGATAGACCTCTTAGAGTGGCTGGTGCCACAAGGTGTCCTGGTGTGGCCTGACCCACACTCTGATCGACCAGATCCGTGTCTTTCGTCGATCTTGTCGGCTGCCCAGGAGCCTTGCGGTCCGGTTTGCCTCACCGCCGCACTTGCCACGAAAAGGGCCTGACGTTCTCTTGCGTTACAGCGCTGTCATGGACGCAGTCTTGGCGAACCGTCGATCCACGACTGAGCCAGGAGAGCCGGTATGGAAGGTGGTCAGGAGCGTGTGCCTCATCTCGTCGTAGGTGGTGTTGACATGCATAAGGATCTTTACCTCGCCGACGTTCTCGATTAGCTCGATCATGCGCTCCCCGCCGAGAGCTTTCCCACAACGCGACAGGGATACAATCAGATGCCCGCCTGGATGGGCTCCTTCGGCTCCTTGTAAGGGCGTCGACTCTGAGTCAACAGGGACCTATGGGGCCAAGCTCCTGCTCAATACGCAGAACGCAGGCCTCGAGATTCTGGAGATCACACCCCCGGATCAGCATGATCGCCGCAGGCGTGGAAAGAACGAGGATCGCGAAGCTCAGATTGCAGCGCAAACTGCCCTTGCCGGCAAACGGACTATCACGCCCAGAAGCCGGGATGGCACGGTTGAGTTCCTGCGTGTCATCAAGGCGAGCCGCAAGCCGGCGGTGGCGACACAGCGAATCGCGTTGCAGAGGACTCAGAACACCATCGTCTGCGCGCCGGACAGTCTGCGGGGTGTCCTGCGTGGGATGACTCGCATGCTACTGGTCAGGACGATGGCCGCGTGGCGGCCTGATCAAACCGATCACCGTAACGCGGAATCCGCCTAGTGTATCAACCCGAACTCGCTAGCCGTTCGCTACCCCGAGTGGCACGAAGAGACTTCCGAAATGGATGTGATAATCGGAGCAATTCTCGATGAACTCGCCCCGCATCAATATTGTCCGACGGCCTGTCAGGCGGAGCCGACCAAATACAGCATTCGGATCTCATTGTCCGAGAAAAGCAATCGCTTCAACAACACCGCTGTCGAGACCTTCTTCAAGACTTCGGAATCCGAGCTGGACTGACGCACCGTCTTTCAGCCGAATTCCGAGGCCAAGCAGGCGATCGGCCGTTACATTGATGGCTGTTACAACCCCGTCCGGCGTCACTCAGCGCTCGACTACATTAGTCCGGATCACTTCGAAAGGTTAGCCGGATAGTTACCACGCTGCCTCCCACAAATGCGAAGCAGCGTGGTAACTATCAACGGCGGCCTCGCCAATTGCCGGCATATCAGAGAGCCAGTATCTACGGCGCAATCGAGTTGGCGGCGCGACGCTCAACGTTCTCACGCGCTCGCCATTCCAAAACACACATCGCAGGGCGCTGATGGTTCGCTCTGCTGTGGCCCGCAGAATTTGTCAACTGGCTTCCTATGTCGAGGTACACTACTTTCTCAAGGGCCAAATGTGAACGTACTTTGCCCGCCAGGTAAATGCCGGAACAAGACAAGGGCGGTGTGCCGATCACCCTTGTACCTTGGAGGCTCAGGCCGCAAGGCGAGCTTCCAGGTTGTTTAAATAGTCTTCGGCATAGGTTTGTGCGACGGAAATCGGCAGATCGATCCCAGCCGTTGCAGCCTCTTCCATTACCTTTTTGACCAGCCCGTTGCGGATTGCCAACTTTACCTCGGGCCCTGCGACAAGGCTGAGCGCTTGCGCTCCGATACTAATCCCAGCTTCTTCCAGCGCAAGCTTCATATTGCCTCCGGTGATGGCAGTGCGGAGAAGATTTGCTGCCTGCGCCTCACACGCAAGCGCCATTGAGACGGCATCGGCCACTTGGCCAAGCACTGGAACGA
>NZ_JAMXFJ010000085.1 GCF_025460805.1 Microvirga sesbaniae
GGCAGGGCGGGCGCGTGGTCCTGCATGGCGAGGGCTTCGACGAGGCGTATACCCACGCCCGTCAGCTTGAGGCCGAGAAGGGCCTCACCTTCATTCACCCTTACGATGATCCGGATGTCATTGCCGGGCAGGGCACCGTCGGCATGGAGATCCTGCGCCAGCATCCCGATCCGCTCGAGGCCGTGTTCGTGCCAATTGGAGGCGGGGGGCTGGCGGCGGGAGTGGCCGTCTACACAAAGTTCCTGCGGCCCGAGGTGAAGGTGATCGGCGTTGAACCGGAGGACGCCGCCAGCATGGCGGGTGCTCTTGCAGCTGGTGAGCGCATCATCCTGAACCAAGTCGGGCTGTTTGCCGATGGCGTGGCCGTGCGCCGGGCCGGTGAGGAGACGTTCCGCCTCTGCCGCGAGCTGCTCGACGAGGTGATCACCGTCAGCACGGACGAGATCTGTGCGGCCGTGAAGGACATCTTCGAGGATACGCGTGCGATCGCCGAGCCATCCGGGTCCGTGAGCCTCGCGGGCTTGAAGCGATATGTGGAGCGGGAAGGGCCGCGGCCGCACGGTTTGGTTGCTGTCAACAGCGGTGCCAACATGAACTTCGACCGGCTCCGGCACATCGCCGAGAGGGCCGAGATCGGCGAGCACCGCGAGGCTTTGCTGGCAGTCACCATTCCCGAGAAGCCGGGCAGCTACCGCCGCTTCATTCAGCTATTGGGCAAGCGCTCCATTACCGAGTTCAACTACCGCTACTCGGATCCTCAGGCAGCGCAGATCTCCGTGGGCGTGCAGCTCTCGGACGGCGATCCGGAGAAGCGGCAGATCATCGCCATGCTGCAGGAGCAGGGCTATCCGGTGCTCGACATGAGCAACAACGAGATGGCCAAACTGCATGTGCGCTACATGGTCGGCGGACAAGCGTCTGGCCTTCAGGATGAGCTGATCTTCCGCTTCCAGTTCCCCGAGCGGCCCGGAGCCCTTCTGAAGTTCCTCAATAGGCTATCCGGCAACTGGAACATCTCGCTCTTCCACTACCGCAACCATGGCGCCGATTATGGCAGGGTGCTGGCCGGTATTCAGGTTCCAGTCGCAGAGCGGGCGCAGCTCAAGCGCAGTCTGGATGAGCTTGGATACCCGTACTGGGACGAGAGCGACAATCCAGCGTATCGCTCCTTCCTGAACCGTGGCACAGTGGGCGCAACCAACCGGACCTGAGGCGTAACTGCCTGCGCCCTCCTTCTCGGCTGCGGGATTGGACCGGAAAGCGCTGGCCGGAAAGTTCCGGCCATGAGCCAAGCCGTACAAAGTGGCGTCGCTCCGGCTGGAGCAGCTTTGTTCTTCGTAAGATTGCCGCCAACACGGTCGCCCATAGGATGCTCCAAACTGAATAGTTGATCCTCGGGATCCGGAAGGCCTCTTTCTCCGAAACTCTCGGTTGAGGTCAGCGTGCGGGCGTGGGAGCTGGCTTGACCTTCCGCGTTGGCTTGCCACGCTCGGACTGAGAGCTCAGGTGAAAGGGGAGGACGAGTTGCTTCCTGCCTCGGACAGGGGCTTCCATCAGCCCAGCCCACTTGAGCCATTGCTGGAAATGAAGGTTGGCGGCCTGTTGAGCCTTCCTCTGTGTATCCTCGATGCCCTGCAATCTCACTCCGGCTGAGGCTGGAACGTCATTGAGATACCAACGGAAGCGACCCTGGTCGCTTCCGTTGGAAACACGATATACCCGCGCAAAGACGTGAAGGTGCAGGCTGCCCACCACATCATCAGGGTTGTTGTCGTCAGGAATGGTTGGCTTCCACCGCAGCGCCATCTCTCACCTTTCTCAGCACTCGCACTGGTTACGCGGTTAGAGCTAAGGAGGTGTTATTGTGGTCGTGAGAGGGGTAAAATGCTCATCTCCGACTGCGCAATGGCATCAGCACGCGATGCGACCTGCTATTGGTCGAAAGGCCAACCTGAGTTGAGTCAACGAAGAGGTAGCATGAACCGAGTACGGAGATTTCAGCGGCTGCAGAAGTGAACTTTCACACCGGCAGGATCGCCGAATTATCTCAACACGAGGTTACTTCTTGCTCATGCAGGCTGGCGTTTCTCGTGAACATCATATTCCTATCGCCAAGTCTGGTCCTTTTCCTTGCCATCGCTCGACAAGCTCACAGTGATTGCAGTGTGAGACAGTTGATCGAGACTGCGGGTCAGCTCGTGAATGATCCAGCGTCTGGCCCGGCGTGCTGAGGATCGTTTCATCACCATCCTCCAAAGCTCCAAGAACGTCAGCGGCGCGGCCGGCTCGACGTATCGATCGTGACGAGGTTTCCGGTAATCGGATCAAGAATGGTCATGGGCAGTGCTCTCCCGTCAGGCACAAGACCAATGCCGCGCCGGCCGTTTGGATCAAGTTCGATCGAGATTGTGGTTACGAGACAATTACTGCACTCGGACATTCACGTCTCCAAGCAGACCGAGGCGGTTCATCCGCGCCCCGGCTGCTTTGGAGGAGAACGCTGATCTGTGAGCCGGATCTGCATGACCATGCTCGCTGCAAAATGGTTAATAGACCGCAAACAGGAGATTGCCCAGTCGCGACGGGCGCTCTTCGTCGGCTCGTTAACCTCCTGGTAACCACTTCGAGCGCGGAATGGACCTGCTTACGAGGGGCATGGCCGTCACTGCTTCAGTTCTCTTCGGCCTCGTCCCGTGTTGCTGTCTCTCGGTCTCGCTTGTGCCTGCGTGGGTGCCGTGCCTCCTCACGGTCTCTCTGGAGAAATGCCAGCGATGAAGAAGCCACGACCAAAGCAAACCAAAGCAAAGACGAAGGGCAAACAGGGCAAGGTTCTCGTTGTGACCTCCGGCAAGGGCGGAGTCGGTAAGACGACCTCAACCGCCGCTCTGGGTGCGGCACTCGCTCAGAACGGGCAGAAGGTGGTGGTCGTCGACTTTGATGTCGGCTTGCGCAACCTCGACCTCGTGATGGGTGCCGAGCGGCGGGTGGTTTTTGACCTGATCAATGTCATCAAAGGCGAGGCAAAGCTCGCGCAGGCTCTCA
Organism: Microvirga sesbaniae; assembly: GCF_025460805.1. GTDB lineage: Bacteria > Pseudomonadota > Alphaproteobacteria > Rhizobiales > Beijerinckiaceae > Microvirga > Microvirga sesbaniae. Next base: position 3,043 of record NZ_JAMXFJ010000085.1, read on the forward strand.
TCCGGGACAAACGCCGGGACACGCTCGCTCTCCTGCCGGCCTCGCAGAGTCGCGACAAGGACAGTTTGACCGAAGAGGGAGTCGCACGAATCGTTGCCGATCTACGCACGCAGTTCGACTGGGTCATTTGCGATAGCCCGGCTGGCATCGAGAAAGGAGCCACTCTGGCGATGCGGCACGCCGATGTCGCTGTCGTGGTGGTGAACCCCGAGGTGTCCTCAATCCGCGACGCTGATCGGATCATCGGCATGCTCGGCGCCAAGACAGCCAAAGCCGAGAATGGGCAGTGCGTCGACAAGCATCTGCTTCTCACACGCTATGATCCCGTTCGTGCCAGGCGCGGCGAGATCATGAAGGTCGAGGATGTGCAGGAGATCCTGTCCATTCCGCTGCTGGGCATCATCCCAGAGAGTGGAGACGTGCTGCTGAGCTCAAATGTCGGAGCGCCTGTCACTCTGGGCAGTCCTGGCAGTGCTCCGGCTCAAGCCTACCTTGACGCGGCGCGGCGACTGATGGGCGAGAGTACCGGAATTGCTATCGCTAGCGACAAGCCTCGCCTATTGCACAGACTGTTCCCCCGACGAGCCGCATAGACTTGTGGGATTCTCTCACGAGAGCGGGATCTGATGCTGTTTGGGAGAGGTAACCACGCAGAATATATTCTGAAATCTGTAGGCTCACGAAGGTTACAGATGAAAGCCACGTGCTGCCTTACGGTTGACGTCATACGAGCGCGATCTTAAGGCACCATCTTTCCTCGTTAATAGCCAGCATGTGAGATGAAGCGGAACACCAGGCCCTTTTCTGTCGAGATCAAGAAATCCCGCATTCCAAGTCACCCTCATCACCTCCCGCCAAAGCCCCTATTCGAGCCGGCACCGGTTGAGCCCGCCAAAGTCTTCCAGAGGGAAGAGCCTGAGGCAGCTGCCAAGCCATCTCCTGTTCCACGCATGCTGCTGAGCATTATCGAGCCCATATGGGGTAGCTCGGATCCTGCTGAACCAGCCCGCCGCAAGCACTCTGCGCCAGGGGGCAATCGGGAACAAGTGGAGCTTGATCTGGCAATGAGCGCCTCCGAAGACGCGAAGAAAGCACACTCAGTTGTGCCGGGCGGCACCGAAGTCATGCCGCAGGCTGACATTGCTACGGAAGAGAATGCGATGTCCGGTCATGATGTTCAGGCTATGCAGGGCGAGAGTGCGAAAGCCAGTCCGCGGAGGCCGACGAGGAAAACTTCTGAAGTAGTTGAACAGATCGAAGCATCCCAGCCAATGGGTGACCTTGAGGAAACTCCAGACGCCGAGTTCACTTGGCCATCGGCGGTGACATCACCGCAAGCGGTCGACCGTAGGCTTATCAAACGTCAAGCAGCCGCTATTCAACTGCCGCGACATGAGCGGTGGAAGCGGCGTCTCCACCCTGCATCCTGGTGAGGTTAGCACCAAGCCGAGGCCGAACTGATTGGGCAGGGAGATCCCTGTCGGCATGAAAAGCCCTGCCATGTTCTCAGCGCAGTCCCTTCATGAGGCATGCTGCATTGCAGAAGGGCGCGATGCCGCCGATATCAGCAATGGCTGATTTCAAAGCGGCACCGCTTTTTTCCTCCCGGCGCTGTCGTATCGGCCGTCAGCTATGGTGGAACCTGGGTGATGACGGTGTGAGAAAGGCGGCGTATCGAGGCGGGTGTCGAGCCTGCCAGAACCTCTCCAGGAGAGCGATACGCCATGAACGAGACTACCAACATTGTCCGCCTTCGTCAGCCCGATATCATTGACGATCCCCTGACGGATATTCTCCGAGCCGGCGCCCGCAAGCTGCTGGCCCAGGCCATCGAGAGCGAGGCCGAGGCTTATCTGGCCAGCATGCGCGATCTAAAGCTGCCGGATGGCCGCGAGCGCCTGGTCCGGCACGGGCACGGTCCCGAGCGCACGCTCCAGACCGGCATCGGTCCCGTCGAAGTCAGCCGGGTCAAGATCCGCGACCGCGGCGCTGCGGGCGCGGATCGCATCCGCTTCACCTCGGCGATCCTGCCGAAATGGGCGCGGCGCACCAAAAGCCTGGATGCGCTGCTGCCGATCCTGTACCTGCGCGGGCTCTCCACCGGCGACTTCCAGGAGGCGCTCTCCGCCCTGCTCGGCCAGGATGCGCCCAACCTCTCGCCCTCGGTGGTCACCCGACTCACGGGCGAATGGCAGAGCGAGTACGAGCGTTGGCAGGCCCGCGATCTCTCGGCCCGGCGCTACGTCTATGTTTGGGCCGACGGCGTCTACCTGCAGGCCCGGATGGCGGACCAGGCTGAATGCATCCTGGTGCTGATCGGCGCCACCCCGGAGGGCAAGAAGGAGCTGATCGGCATCCAGGCCGGCGTGCGCGAGAGTGCCCAGAGCTGGCGCGAGCTGCTGGTCGAGATCAAGCGGCGGGGTCTGTCGATTGCGCCTCACATTGCTGTGGGAGACGGAGCGCTTGGGTTCTGGAAGGCGCTCGACGAGCTCTTTCCCGGCACGCATCATCAACGCTGCTGGCTGCACAAGACCGCTAACGTGCTCAACAAGGTGCCCAAGTCCGTGCAGCCAGGCATGAAGGGGGCCCTGCGGGAGATCTATCTCGCCCCGACCCGCGCTCAGGCCGAGGTCGCCCTCGATCTGTTCGAGGACGCCTATGGCGCACGCTATCCGAAGGCGGTGGAGTGCCTGCGCAAGGACCAGCGGGCGCTGCTGGCCTTCTTCGACTGGCCGGCTGAGCACTGGATCCATCTGCGCACGACGAACCCGATTGAGAGCGTGTTTGCGACCGTGCGGCACCGCACCGTGCGCACCAAGGGCGCGCTGTCTCCAACGACTGCTCGCCTGATGGTGTTCAAGCTCATCATGGCGGCTGCGAAAACCTGGCGCCGGCTGATGGGTGAAAACCAGTTGCCGAAGGTGATCGCTGGTGTCAGATTCCAGGACGGCAGCGAGGTCATCCTGCTGCCGACAAACAGCGCCGCCTGATCGGCCCCGTCACCTAAATTCCGTCATAGCTGATCGGCCGTTCCCTCTGGAAGGTTTTGACTGATTTGTCGGACCTAAACTTCGCCGGGCTTTGGCCCGGCTTTTCCTTGTCTGCCAATGCAGGCCGTTGACGTGTCTTAGCGAAAAGCTGGCCGTAGCGCATCTCGACTTTGGTCATGGACCGAGCGAGTGGACGAACCAGCTTGGCACAGTCGCTTTTCCCACGACAACAAGCCACAACTATAAGCTGTAGTCGGGCGTGCCCGGCTCGCGAAATCCCGCTTCTATACCAATCCTCCGTTGAATTGGCGCTCAGCCACAGAGCTGTCGCCAGCGATATTCCAGGTGCCAAGGTCGCTGCAGAGCGACTTGCAACGGACATCGTTGCAAGTCTGTTACATAAGGACCTGCCGATTTTCCGTCGTAATCTGGAGGAACACGATGAACCAGAACTCGAGCGTCCATCATTCTTCGTGCGCGAAACTACTGCCTCATTCGACGAACGCAAGAGCCACGCTGCCGGCCGCGCTGGCAGGCACGATAATGCGATCCGGCATTGCATGAGCACCAGCAATTTGCCCGGATCTGAGACTTTCGAGGACCAAATCAAGGGAGCGTGTTCGAAGGGTCAACGCGACCATGCGATCACCCTGACTTGTGGTGGTCACTGCCGCGCCGGCAAAGCGCCTGTCGACCTCGGCAGGGCTGAGAAAATGAACCGTTGCCTTGCCCGCCTGCAGGGCGTGACCACCGGAGACCTCGGTCACCGCTTCAGACCCAAAGATCGCCCGATAGAGGTCGGCTGTCTCCGATGGATCATCGGCCACGATTGTGAACTCGATGATATCGACGACACCATTGGG
>NZ_JAMXFJ010000086.1 GCF_025460805.1 Microvirga sesbaniae
CGCTGTCGCTGTAGGTCGTTGAGATGCTCACGAAGTCGATGTCGGCCCCTGACGAGCCACCGCTTCCTCCGGAGCGTATCCCATCATCGATAAACGCGATCGACTGGATAGTGCTGAGCGGCACCTGACTCAGATCAATGCGATAGATGCCTCGCCCCGCATGAAATCCTATGAACTCTGCGCTAACGCCAACAGTGGTCATCAACCATCCTCCCTGATCTTGTACTTGATACAACTGAAACGGATCAGGAAAGTTACGCTAGCTATCATGAGGTAATTAGGTTTTGACATAATTTTTGGCACGAGTGACTTCGCACCCTCGTTTCATCACGCGGTATGGGCTGGATTTGCACTGTGGCGGCTTGTGAAGCGCGGGATGCGCCGAAACGCGGCTAGGCTGCCTCGAGGACCCCGACAAATTGTGCAGGTGACACAAGTTGGAGTCTGTCGCCACCTTGGCATTCGGTTACGGCATGATCACTATACCGCAATTCTGCATATGCGGGCCGATCTATGCCTCGGAGAGGATATGGGTTGGAAGAAGAAGTCTATCTTCGCATGCTGCATCACATCAGGGACGCGCACCGCATCCCTAGCCTCACTCCTGTGGTAGAGGACGTGAGCCTAAGGTTCGAAGGTATCCCGTGGCGATGCGCTTGAGCAGTTCGAGATAAGTCTGGCTTAGAACGTCGCGATTGAACTGCCTCTGAACACATTTCAATCCATTCTCTCCGAGCCGAGTTCTCAGGTCCGCGTCGCTGGCCAGTTTCTCGACCGCGGCGCTTAGCTCCTCGGCACTTTCCGGAGTGACAACGAGACCTGACCCGGCCGTTCTGATGATCTCGGCAGATTCTCCTTCGACGCCCAAGACGACTGGTTTCGATGCCCCCATCGCTTCAAAGATCTTCGAGGGTATTACTGAACGAAAGAGCTCGCTCTTAGACAATACAACGAGAGAAATGTCGGTCGCGGCAAGAACATCGGGCATGTCGCTGCGCGGAAGCTCACCCAGAAACATGACGTTCGATAGCCCGATCCGATCTCGCAGGGCGACGAGTTTCTTACGTTCCGCGCCGTCTCCGACCAGAACGAATGCGATCTCCGGACGGTGCTGAAGTTCGGCTGCGGCCGTCAGCACTGTTTCCAGTTTATGTGCCATGCCATGAGTGCCGATGTAGGAAGCGATGACTTTCCCGGTTAATCCGTATCGCCTCCTGAATTTCTCCCCATCACCTGCCGAGAATTTGCTCAGGTCCACCCCATTCTTGATGACATAGACCCGTTCCGGCTTCGCTCCATTCGCAACGATATGTTTCACGAAGGTATCCGTAACAGAAACGACCGCAGCAGCTCTCCTGTAAGCCCATCGCTCAACATATTCGAAGGGAGCGATGATCGCTCGGTTCTTGATAGCCCCGACCGCCACGATGCTTTCCGGCCAAAGGTCCCTTATTTCTAGAACCCAGGGGCGCCTCTTGATCCAGGCGAGCAAACCCCCGGCTATTCCACAGAAGAGGTTCGGCGAGGTCGACATGATGACATCGGCCCGCGGAAGCCAGGGGCTCGCGACCAGAACCGATAGAAGGAGCGACAGATAGTTCAGCGTCCGTAGAAACAGGCCCTCATTCGCAGATACAAGGGTCCACAAACGGATAACGTTCACACCGTCGATCACTTCCCGCTGGAACAGGCGGTTTCGATAGCCCGGAAATACTTTGCCCTTCGGGTAGTTCGGCACACAGGTAACGATTGTAACCTCCGCGCCCGATGCGGCCCAGGCTCGAGCATTCTCCGACATTCTGACAGCGAGCGCACCAGTCTCCGGGGGATAATAGTGGCTAACGCAGAGTACGTGCACGTTCATGATCCTTCTATGGTGGGAGCGCACTTCTCGGCGCCTCGATCACGCGGCGAGATAGGCCCTGACATGTTCGCAGATGCGTTCTGCGGCTCTGCCGTCGCCATAAGGCGAGATCCCTAACGACATCGACCCGTAGAACTCGGGATCGTCCAGCAGGCGTGAAACTTCTGCGACGATTCGGTTGCGATCAGAGCCGACAAGGCGAGCGACTCCGAGTTCTACGGCTTCCGGCCGTTCCGTTTCGCTCCGCATGACCAGAACGGGCTTTCCAAGCGCAGGCGCTTCTTCCTGCAAACCGCCACTGTCGGTCAGGACGAAGGTGGCTCTCCTGAGCACGCTCACGAGCGTCGGATAATCCAGGGGAGGGCACATGTGGATGCCTACCTCGCGGCTGAGCATGTCCCTTGCAAGCTGTCCGACGCCTGGATTGGGATGAACGGGATAGATGAACTCCAGATCTGGATACCGTCGGCGAAGGTCCAGGATAGCCTGGAACATCTGACGCATCGGCTCTCCCATGTTCTCCCGGCGATGGGCAGTCACCAGTGCGACCTTCGAACCCTCCCCAACCGAGAATGGCAAGGGCGGGGCGCGGTCCTTCATCCAATGCAGCGCATCGATGCATGTATTGCCGGTCACGAACACGCTGGCATCCGAGATGCCTGCCCGATGCAGGTTAGCCTGTGCGCCGCGGGTCGGCGCGAAGTGCAGGGTGCTGAGAAGCCCGGCAACGCGCCGATTGAACTCTTCCGGAAATGGGAGGTGGATATCGGCCGTTCTTAGGCCTGCTTCGACGTGTCCGAAGGGGATGTTCTGATAGAAACAGACCATCGCCGCAACCAGGACCGACGTGGTGTCACCTTGGGCCAGCAGCATGTCGGGAGCCAGATCCGAGAGGCATGGTTCCAGTCGTTCGAAGAGCCGTGCCGTGAGCCTCGGCAGAGATTGACCCTCGACCATGACCTCTAGGTTTCGATGGACGTTCACGCCGAAGACGGAGAGAGACTGATCGAGCAGTTCGCGATGCTGGCCAGTGGCTACGACGGTCGTTTCCGCCCAAGGCGCTTCCCGCAGCTTCAGGATGACTGGTGCCATTTTAATGGCTTCGGGCCGGGTTCCGATGACGCAGACAATTCGCTTCTTGGAATTCAATGCACCCGCCTCCCGGCCCCTTCGAAACATCTCGCAAGGTTTCTCTAAAGGTATCAGGCCCCGTTTCGTGGCGGGGAAGCGAATGAGGATACGCGTGCAGGGCATCGTAGTCGATTAATCAGTAACCCTTCAGAGCAAGAGACAGATGGGGGGCACGGTTTCACTATGTCGAGGAGATCCGAACCAGGTTTGCCGCGTGACGCCAGACAGATCCGCCACAATCGCGCTCTCATCCGAAACGGCCAAGAGGGAGGCGCGCGAAGGCGTGCTTCTGATTGGCAATTTCCTGTCCGCGACGGGCGGCAAGCGGTCAGTGTGTGAAGACCTGGCGCATGAGCTACGAATGGAGGGTTGGCAGACGACCTGCGCGTCGGACCGCACCCAAGCTCTTCCGAAACTGCGACATATACTGGAAACGATATGGTCGCAGAGACATGCCTACAGTGTAGCGCAGGTCGATGTCTTCAGCGGCCGGGCCTTCATCTGGGCAATGGCTGCATGCCTTCTCCTCCAAGTGCTTTCGCGGCCGTATGTACTCACATTGCATGGAGGTAACCTTCCAAAGTTCGCACTCAGATGGCGTCGTTCCCTGCGATGGCTGATGACACGCGCATCTGCCGTGACGGCCCCATCGAATTACCTGGTCCGCGCGTTTCTCCCCCTGCGGCCCGATCTGCAGCTTCTCCCGAATGGGATGTCGTTGAACGGGTATCCGTTCCGCCTGCGCCCGCACGTCTCAGCCCGCCTGATCTGGGTGCGTAGCTTCCATGAAATGTACAATCCCATTATGGCCGTGGAGGTGGTTGCTGCGCTGGTCGAGCTCCATCCCGATGTGCATCTCACGATGATTGGGCCTGATCGAGGTGACGGTAGTCTGGAAAGGACGCGTCGGCGCATCGAAGAGCTTGATCTCGCCCACGCCATCACGATCGTTCCAGGTGTGCAGAAATCCGAGCTTCCGCCAATGCTCGATCGGGCTGATATCTTCATCAACACAACCAATATCGATAATGCCCCAGTGACGGTTTATGAAGCTTTGGCTTGTGGATTGTGCGTCGTCAGCACGAATGTCGGTGGGATCCCCGATATGCTCACAGACGGTACGAATGCGCTTCTGATCCCTCGAGGTGACGTGGCCGCAATGGCCGACACCATCGACGACCTGCTGGCCGACAGGCTTGACTGCGCCCGGCTGTCGGGCGAGGCGCGTAGGACGGCGTGTCAGTCCGACTGGACCGTAGTGTTACCCCGGTGGATATCCATATTGAAATCTGCCCGGGATGTGTACGCCTCCTGATCGATGGACAGGCCCATAAATACTGCCGATGATACTGACCTGTTCGGGCTATACGCGGCGCGTGCTCCAGGTGTGGTGGCAGTCAGCCCGGATAAGCGGATAGGTAGCAGGCATCGGTGCTCGGACGAGCGCGACTTCGTATCATGCGGGCCGCGTAACGCGTCGGTGAGGATCCTGCGCCAGACAAGTCATTCAGAATGGAGTTTAGTCAATGCATAGCGGCGATAAGCTTCTTTCTGCGCAAATCGACTTGATGCGATTTTCTGTCGTCGTCGGGCTCGTTTTTCTACATTACGGGCCATTTCCAGGGACGACCTATGATCCATTCGATGGATTCCGCTTCGAACAAGGCGGATTATCACTTTTCGTGAACTCGTACTTCGTCTTCTTTTTCTATAGTGCCGTCCCACTGCTCAGCGCGATATCAGGCTATTTGTTCTTCAAAGAATCAGACTATTCGTTGGGGTTCTATAAAAAGCGTTATAGGAGCCGTGTTCGATCCATATTCCTCCCTATGGTTTCCTGGAATGCCATTGCGCTTCTGCTTTCGGCCGTTGTCGCGCTTACCCTGCCTTTATCGGGAAGGATCATCGCATACGATGTGTTCAATCTGACTTTCATGGACCTCGTGAATGCTCTCGTCGGCGTGACGCAGCGCCCGGCCGACTTCCAGTTCTGGTTTCTCCACGATCTCTTGCTGACCGTTTTGATCTCACCGGTGCTGGCGTTCTGCATCCGACGCGCGCCCATGGTCAGCCTTGGGTGCCTAGCCGTGATTTGGCTGGTGAACCTTCCTCTGATTATCTTCTTTAGGCCCGATGTCCTCTTCTTCTTTAGCGTCGGTGCCGCAGCCCGAATCCATCATTGGCCTATTGCAAACATCGCGTCGCGGCGCACAGCGATCGTTCTGTTGATCACATACGCCGTGTTGGTCGCCCTGAGAGCGCTGGCTCCGACAATCATATCCGACGAGATGCCCATGGCTCGGGTCATCACGGGAATGGGCAGTCGAATTCTACGCCTCTATGGCGTGGTGGCACTCTGGAGCTTGGCGCCGTTCCTGGTCCAGACCACGCTAGGCATGCGCATCGCCAAACTCGGAGTGATCGCTTTCTTTCTTCACGCAATTCACTGGCCGCTCAACCAACTCGTGAAGGCGGGATTCGACAGCCTGCTTCCAACCCGCAGCGACGCCCTGCTGTTGGTGAACTACTTTGCGACAACGTGCTTGACCGTCCTCCTGGCAATCGCTGTTGCGAGATTTCTGAACTCGTACGTTCCCTGGCTCTTCGATCATCTGAGTGGCGGTCGATCGAATGCTTTGAACTCAAGCTTTTCGAGAGCGTCCACGAGCGTCGGAGTGTCGCAACCCGATGCGGAGCCCACCCAAGAGCTGCTGACGAAACCACAGTAGGCTGGGTTCTGGCGGGAGGTCTAGGCTTTCCAGGTTCCAAGAGGTTGTCCACTGATGGGCCTGGCCGGGGGCAGCCAAGCCACCAATCCATCGTGAGCTTCCCGATCCGCACGGCGCGATATGGGTCCAATTCGAGCGCAGTTCGCGGCCACTCACCTGTCACGCAGCTCACTCATGGGGACTGACCAGAAGTCGTTAGCATAGCGATGACGACTATTTTGCAGCACTCAACTTTATCAATCTACACAAATATGAGTACATATTCATCACAATAGCCAAAACTCGGGCGGGGTAAGTATAGTTAAAGATATACCGCTTCGAGGAAGACGCTCATGACAAATGTTGTGGTACAGGCCGAGTTTCTTGGATTTCATGCGGGTAAAGGCATCTACCGGATTGACCTCAGCCAGACATCACTGACGGTTCTGAAAACAATCACCTTTATCGATGATGGTGTACGAACGGGAGGAACCGGCGGAGCGTCGGGCGCTGATATCGATTTCGTATCGATCTCAGACATCTATTGCACATCAGTCGCGCTGGATCCGTCGATCACGCAGTCAGGCGCCTTGGCGGCGGAAGTCCTCTACCGCCCAGGCTACCTGGCCCAGTGGATCGAGGAGGACAGGCCTTTGTGGAACACGACTCATCTGTTCGGCACAAGCTCCGGCAACGTCTATGATGCGGCGAAAGCAACTTTGGGTGTATCAGACGGCAACAATGACGCTAGTACCGGGGCTCTGTCCCTCGGCGAGGCGGGACAACTGAGCTTGGTGCTCAACGCGCCCGTGTCCACGGGTGCCGATGGATCTGCCAAACACTACCTTTATTTCGGCGAGTACGGCAGCCAGATGCGCGACATGGACGGGGTCCGGATTATTATGTCGGATGAAAGGTCGGATAGCACTTCAGTGGCACGGCATTCGGCAGGCCTGACCTTGGTCGGTGACGAGCGGAGTGAGGAGATTGCGCTGGGCCGGGGGATCAACACGCATGTGGGCGCAGGCGATGACGTCATCAGCGGACTGGCTGGAAGCGACAAGATTTTCGCGTGGAAGGGGAATGATCACCTCTATGGAGGGGCGGATGACGACTGGCTCTATGGAGAGGCCGGCAAGGACCGCCTCTACGGCGAGGACGGCCACGACCGTCTCTCCG
>NZ_JAMXFJ010000087.1 GCF_025460805.1 Microvirga sesbaniae
TCAGGTTCAACGCGTCGACGACGGCTGAGGGAAGGCGGACAGCAAGGGAGTTCCCCCACTTGGCGACCTGCATGATATCCTCCATGATATACGAAATGTTAGATGTATATCTAATTCGTGAGGTGCACCGAAGCAAGACCAGTGCAGCCTATCAAACCACTAATCAGAGATAACTGTTGTACAATATCTGCGGACAGCCGCATCTGGCCGTTTGGGATCGTTGCTGCGGCCGATCTCATGGCGTGACGAGGAGGGGAGGGGGCTGACCAAAACAAGCAGAAATGCCTTGAAAGTTAAGGTTCTGGCAGTTCCCTTAGGGAATGCGAGGCTCTCGCCGGCCTTCTCGGCCGAGATGCCGATAAGCGCCAGTTATCGATACCTAACTTCACGGCAAGAAGTCTCCATAACCAGCCGTAGTCAAAATGAAATAAACTTCGTTATCTTTTATAAACGCTTTCTATATCAAACTGTTAGTCTTACAGAGAGTAGAGCACAGGGGGTAAGCGCGGCCGATCGGGGACAAGCCCTTGGGGGCTACCCGGATGACGAGGTCGGCGAGTGGCGGGATCTTCGGCTGATGTCCGTTCAGTCTCAGCTGGTTGCCCGACAGGCGAAGAACGACAGTCCGAGCCTATGGCAGGTCATGAGCAGGCCCAGTGGCAGGTCTCGCGCCATGCGGATCAATCGCAGCGACAGCAACGACGATCACGCGGTCGTGCACCAAAATTTCGCCTGTCAACCTGTTCGGCTAGCGGGCAAGCGCGAGCGGAAAGGACTTATGTGAGTTGGTAATAGCATCATCGTTTCCCTCCATAGCCTGCGCGGCAGGACGCCCTACCTCATCCTCCGGCACGTCACTCCTGCGAGCTCGGCGATGACAGCTTTCGCTCCTATTTACCTGGCCCTCGTGCGCAGGGCACTCGACCTCGCTGGGGAGGAGCTTCGAGGTCACTGGATGATCGGTGAGATCATGATCCATGGGCGAAGCGCAATCCTTGTCCGCTATAGCTGGTCTGATGACGGACAGGCGGGCTCAGAAGCTTGAATATAAGCCCATGGGGCCTGCCACCAGATTGCCTCTGGACGAAACGCCCTTGGCACAGCACCATTGCTCCTCAACGCCTCCGTCACGGTGGTGAGATGACCAACCCTGCTGATCAGAAGGTACAAAGGCGTCTTGCGGCGATCTTCGCAGCCGATGTAGTTGGGTTCTCGGCGCTCATGAGCCAAGACGAGGAAGGCACCCTCGCGCAGGTGAAGGCGCTCCAGCTCGATGTGATCAGCCCAGCCGTTCAGCAGCATCAAGGCCGCGTGGTAAAGACTACCGGGGATGGCTTCCTGATCGAGTTCGCCAGTCCTGTCGAAGCTGTCCGATGCGCCCTTATCATCCAGAAGGCTCTTGTATTTGGTCCCCTCCAGCTCAGGATCGGGATCAACTTAGGTGACGTGATCATCGAACCAGACGGCGACATCTACGGTGAGGGGGTGAACATAGCCGCTCGCCTGGAGGCCCTCTGCGACCCTGGTGGAGTGCTGATCTCCGGCAAGGTCTATGACGAGGCCGAAGGGAAGGTTGATGGCACCTTCGAGAGCCAGGGCGAGCAGCAGGTCAAAAACATTGCTAAGCCGGTGCGGGTGTACGCACTTGGCCTGTCGAGCCCTGTGGTCACTCCAGTCATCTCGAAGGCGCTCCCCCTGCCAGACAGGCCGTCCATAGCGGTCTTGCCATTCACCAATATGAGCGGCGACCCGGAACAGGAGTACTTCGCAGACGGGGTAGTTGAGGACATCATTACGGCACTCTCGCACTTTCCCCGCCTGTTCGTGATCGCCCGCAACTCATCCTTCACCTACAAGGGACGCGCTGTGGACGTTCGACAGGTAGGGCAGGAGCTGGGTGTTCGCTATGTTCTGGAAGGCAGTGTGCGGCGCTCAGGCGAGCGGCTTAGGTTAACAGGGCAGCTGATCGACACTGGTGATGGGGCGCACCTCTGGGCTGAGCGGTTTGACGGCTCGATGCAAGACATATTCACTCTGCAAGACGAGATGACCAGCAGGGTGGTCGGGGCTATCGCGCCTCGGCTCCAGATGGCGGAGATCGAGAGGGCCAAGGGAAACCGTCCTGACAGCCTTGATGCGTACGACCTCTACCTTCGTGCTCTCGCGGCGGTCCGCGAGATGACGCTCAGGGACAGCGAAGAGGCGCTTGCTTATGTTGACCACGCCTTGAAAATCGATCCTGGATACGCCGTTGCAGCAGGACTTGGGGCTTGGGCCTCAACACTGCGTGTAGCGCAGAACTGGCCCGTGGATCGTGAGATTGAGAAGCAGCGGGGTTTTGCACTGGGCCGCCTTGCCGTTCTCAAGGGGCAAGAAGACGCGGACGCGCTGGGAGCAGGCGGTTATGCGATCGCGTTCCTAGGCGGGCAACTCCAGGAGGGGATGAGAGCCATTGAACGAGCCATCACCCTCAACCCAAATAACGCTATGGCACTCCAGCACGCCGGGTGGGTGCGCAACTACGCCGGTCAAGCTCGACAGGCTATCGAGGCACTTGAGCGCGCCGTGCGTTTGAGCCCCCGAGACCCCATGCTCTACCGGGCCCATGCAGCGCGAGCCGTCTCTCACCTGCTGCTGGGAGAGCTTGATGAGACAATTACTTGGGGGCTAAGGGCTATTGAGGAGAACCCGAACTACAACGTGACCTATCGTGCGGTGGCTGCGGCCTACGCCTACGCTGGCCGGTTCGATGAAGCCCGAAATATGATCGAGCGCCTCTCTGCCCTCGTTCCAGGAATTACGATCCGCGGCCTCCCCGAGCATGTCGTATTTAGTCAGTCAGGACGTTTGGATTACATGGTTGATGGCCTGCGCCTTGCGGGTATGCCTGAATGACGGCCCGTCGTCTTGCAGCGATCCTCGCGGCTGACGTGGTTGGCTTCTCTACCCATATGGGCCAGGACGAGGAAGGCACCCTTGCGAGGATCAAGAGCCTGCGCCGGGGAGTGGTCGAGGCTATGGTCGCGAACCACCGGGGGCGCGTGGTCAAAACTACGGGCGACGGCTTCTTGGTCGAGTTCTCCAGTCCTGTAGAGGCCGTCCGTTGTGCGGTGGAGATCCAGGAGGCACTCCCGGCAAAGGCATCTCAGGAGTCATCTCATGCTCTCCAACTGCGTATAGGCATCAACATCGGCGACATCATCATTGAGGAGGATGGCGACATCTACGGCGATGGGGTGAATGTTGCGGCTCGTCTTGAGCAGATGGCAGACGCTGGGGGTATATGGATTTCCGCTAAGGTGTACGAGGAGGTCCGAGATAAGCTCCCATACTCGTTTGAGGATCTTGGCGAGCAGACGTTCAAGAATATCGCGAGGGCGGTCAGGATCTATAGCCTTGCTGTCAGCCCCGAACGGTCTAAGACTGCTAAGTCAACTAAGCCTATCCTCTCCTTACCAGATAAGCCCTCTATCGCAGTCCTGCCCTTCACGAACATGAGCGGTGATCCCGAGCAGGAGTTCTTCGCTGATGGGATGACCGAGGACATCATCACGGGTTTGTCCCGGCTCAAGTGGCTGTTCGTCATCGCCCGCAACTCGACTTTCACCTACAAGGGCAGGGCTGTCGATGTTCGGCAGGTCGCTCGGGATCTTGGCGTCCGGTATGTCCTGGAAGGGAGTGTCAGGGCGTCTGGCAAGCGCATTCGCATCACCGGCCAATTGATCGACGCCGAGACCGGCAAGCACATCTGGGCCGAGAAATACGACCGGCATTTGGAAGATGTGTTTGCGGTGCAGGACGAGATCACCGAAAATGTCGTGGCGACGATTGAGCCGCACCTCTATGCTGAAGAGGGGCTGAGATCCTTGCAGCAGCCTCCTGAGAGTGTCGCGACGTGGGGCTTGGTTGTTCGCGCCATCACGCTAATCCATCGGGTTGAGCGGAAGGCCAACGAGGAGGCCCAGGCGCTGCTTGATCTCGCCATCCGCCGAGAGCCCTCCTATGCCCGTGCCTATGCCATCCTGGCGTGGGCCAAGTGGTGGCAGGTCTTCAGTCAGTGGTTTTCCAATCGGAACGGGGGCGCTGAAGGCCTCTATAGGGAAACCGAAGAACTGGCCGAGCGCGCCCTCGCCCTTGATCCTGACGAACCGTGGGCGCGGATGACCTTCGGTCTGACCCTCAGTGGGGCGGGTCATCACGACAGAGCTTTGGATCAGCTGCGCACCGCGCTCGAGACTCACCCGAACTGGGCCATGGGTCGCACGATGTACGGGGTAGCACTCCTTCGTGCCGGTTATTTCGATGAGGCGATCGCGCAGACCGGTCATGCCCTTCGCATGAGTCCGGTTGACCCTTTTGCGGGCATCTACACAGTGTTTCACGGGCTGGCGTTGCTGGCGGCGGGGCGATTTCCTGAAGCCCTTGTGTTTCTGCGCCGATCCATCAAAGGGCTGCCCGACCTTGTGAGCCACTACAACCCTCTGATCAGTTGTTGTGGCCACCTCGGCTTGGTGGAGGAAGCGCAGATGTACCTGACGAAGCGGAACAGCCTCACGGGCAGACCCTATCGCGTGAGTGTCGTCCGCCAGTCCATGAGCCGGTTTGCGCACGGTGACGTGTTTGTGGAAGGCTTGGTCAAAGCTGGCGTGCCCGAGTAGGCTCTCCTGGGGCAAAGGCGATCCTTGTTGCATCCGCTGGCAACAGTGCCGATAACGGTCAAGCTGCAAGGGTCTTTCCGGGACCGGTTAAAATGTGGGTGCGCAACTCAGCGGGGACTATCGCGCGTTCACCGGCCACTCCGGAGGAACCCCTCGCCCCAATCTATCACGCTTGCTTCTGCCGAGGTGAGCGGGACAGATTGGAAAGTGATCAGCTCTAGGAGCTTAGACCAAGTCTTCGGCTGCAGCCGAGGTTCCTCGCCGCGCACTGCAACACCATCGTACGGCCAACCATCGGATCTATAGGAGGGCGGGCATTCCGCCGTCGGCGCGGCACGTGTCCATCGTGGCGGCATGGGCATGGTGGTCTTGCCCCGCCCCGGGAGACGAAGCACTGTCGTGGCCTCACAGACTCGGTCAGCTTGTGCAATAAAGCCGCCCCACCGGCCAAGCTGTCTGCGGCGTCACCGAAAGCGACCCCGAACTCATGGACCACACCCCTGCCGCAGCGGCTCAGCCCACCGTGAAGCCTGGCTTTATTGCGCTGCTCATTGCCGTCTCCGCCGTGAGCCCGCTGGGGATCAATATGTATCTGCCCTCCATGCCCGCCATGGCGCGGGCCCTGGGGGTCAGTTTCACTACCATTCAGCTCACCCTGTCGCTCTATCTCGGCGCGATGGCCGTGGGGCAGCTGATCATCGGGCCCCTGTCCGACAGATTTGGCCGTCGCCCCGTGCTCCTGCTCGGCCTCCTCACCTTCGTCGCGGGATCCATCGTCTGCCTGGCGGCGCAGAGCATTGGCGTCCTGATCGTCGGTCGCATCGTGCAGGCGATCGGGGGCTGCGCCGGCATCACCCTGAGCCGCGCCATCGTGCGGGATCTCTTTGGACGCAATCAGGTGGCCAGCATGATTGCTTATGTCACCATGGGCATGGCGGTCGCTCCCATGATCGCACCGACCATCGGCGGCCTGCTCGAGACGCTGTTCGGCTGGCGCGCCTCATTCGCTTTTCTGATCGGGTTCGGCGGCCTCGCCCTGGTGTTCGCGTATTGGCGCCTGCACGAGACACACCACAGCCGCGCCGGAGGGGAGGCGGTTCGCGAACTCCTGCAGGGCTACGGCAGCCTCGTCCGGTCGCGCCCGTTCTGGGGCTACACGCTGGTGACCAGCTTCGTGTCGGCCATGTTCTTCGCCTTTCTGGCCGGCGCCCCGTATGTGATGATCGAGCTGCTGGGGCGCAGCCCGGCGGAGTACGGGTTGTATTTTGCCCTGGTGCCGTGCGGCTACATCCTGGGCAACTTCACCACGGGCCGCCTGGCCGCCACGATGGGACCGAACCGGATGATCCTGGGGGGCACGCTGCTGGCGCTGGCCAGCATCGCGGTCATGGCCGCGGTGATCGCTTCCGGCTTGCTGTCCCCGATCGCCCTGTTTGGGCCCATGCTGTTCATCGGGGTGGCGAATGGGCTGGTGCTGCCGAGCGGCATTGCCGGTGCGGTGAGTGTGAGGCCGGATCTCGCCGGCGCCGCATCGGGCTTGTCAGGCAGCTGTCAGATCGGGTTCGGCGCGCTGGTCGCTCCCGTGGTTGGCGCCGCCCTCAGCACAACTGTCTGGCCGCTGATCGCGATCATGACGATCTGCTCACTCCTGGCAGTTGCTTCGTTGTCTTTGGTTGTAGCTCCACGCAGGGCTGCTGAAGGCCGGTAGATCGCTTTCAGTTGCGCGGGTCGTATCACCGGAAAGATCAGGATTTTGCATGGAGCCGAAGGAGCTCGAAGGTCAGCAGCCGTAGGGTCATCGGACCATCACACGGCCAAGCTGAATGACTCAAAGTGACCCTGGCTGTGTCAAAACGCGGCAGATGGTATGATCTCCCTGCCATGTTTGGGGGATCCGATGAGACGCTTTGTCGACGGCGTGGATCGCATCCAGACCACGCTGTTTCCCGAAAGCCTGGACGACTGGGTTGATGAGAACAACCCGGTGCGCGTCATCGACGCCTTTGTCGAGGCGCTCGATCTGCGGGCGCTGGGCTTTGACGGGGTGGTGCCCGAAGCCACCGGACGCCCGTCCTACCATCCCGCCGTCCTGCTCAAGCTGTACATCTACGGCTATCTCAACCGGGTGCAGTCAAGCCGGCGCTTGGAGCGCGAGGCCGGCCGCAATGTCGAGC
>NZ_JAMXFJ010000088.1 GCF_025460805.1 Microvirga sesbaniae
TCTTCTGCAAACTCAAAGAGTTCAAGCGGATCGCCATGCGCGCATGCAAAACCGACCAAAGCTTCGAGGCTATGATCTACCTCGCCGCCGCCGTCATCAACTCACGATGAATCCCCACAAGCCTTAGGTCGCCACATAGGTGAAGCCGCTCACCCACAGGGCGTTCGGCCGCGGCGCCGTGAACTGCCGGTTGACCCGGTCGCGCGGGCAAGGGGCTGCAGCGTCGCTGACGGTCGTCCGGATGCTCTTGCCGCGCACCACGCCTTCGAGGCCCATCTGCCACATCAGCCGGGCGACCGTGCAGCGCGCAACATCGAACCCCTCGCGCTGCAGCTGGCGCCAGACCTTGCGCACCCCATAGACGCCGAAGTTGGCCGCAAAGACCCGGCCGATCTCCTGGCTGAGGTCGGCGTCCCGGCGTTCCCGGGCCGGTCTGCGGTCGGGATGGGCCTTGCGGGCGGCGTGCTCATGGTAGGTCGACGGGGCGATCGGCAGCACACGGCAGATCGGCTCGACCCCGTAGTCCTCCCGATGCTCGTCGATGAAGGCCTTCATGGCTTGAAGCGGCGGTCGCGCTCCGCCTGGGCAAAATACGCGCTGGCCTTGCGCAGGATCTCGTTGGCACGGGGGTGTTCGCTTCGTCATGGCTCCATCCGGTCAGGAGTTGGAGCCTCCGGGAATCCCGGTGCGGTTCACAACAGGCCGACCCCGAGATCCGCGGCAATCGCGCGCCGGCTGCGGCCGCTGGTCAGGGCGAGCCGCACCGCCTCATCCCGAAACTCTCTCGTAAAGCGTGTGTGGGGCATGGAGATCCTCCTGCTTCATCAGCGGCTCTCCAGCTTTTCGGAGCAAGTCCAGCCCGCCTGTACGCAGTGGTGCGTCTGCACGGCAATCTGTTCCAGCCATCGTTCAAGCTACAGGAGAAGACGCGGATCGGAGCTCGTGTGATCAAGCGCTATCATGCGCCGGTATCGCCTGCCGCCCGCGTGCTGGCTCATCCCGGTGTGAGCGAGGCAGACAAAGAGCGGCTACGGGATCTGATAGAAGCATCGGATCCGGTGATGCTGTTCACCGGGATTCGTGTGGCCCAGGAAGAGCTCGGGAAGCGGGTTGATCGTCGTGGCCTGAACAGCACGCCTGAGGAACCAGTCGCCATTGATCTTCAGCGCTTCGCGGCGAGCTTGAAGACGGCCTGGCGGGCCGGCGAGACGCGACCGACGCACCGACGGCCGTATCGGCGCACCAAGCCATATCCGAAGCGGCCGAGCATGTTTGAGCCGTATGAGTCTCGGATCAAAGCGTGGCTTGAGGCCGAGCCCGCGATCCCGGCGGCAACGGTGCTCCAGCGGCTCATGGATGTTGATCCGTCGCACTTCCGGACGAGGAGCCTGAGGATGGTACAAAAGGTTGTGAAGACTTGGCGGGCTGACGTGATGGGGCGGATCATCCTCGACGGAGACTGGATCAAGCGGGCGCACGCCAACCCTTCAGCCACCCGAAGGAGAGATCGTTCGTTCCATCACAGCGCCCGGTAACATTCTTCGGTGAGGCAACAGGTACAGTCACTTCTACAAGTCGGCACTGACGTGGACTTTGCATCGCATCGATGCCTTCCTGATCCGCTGGGCCTGCAACAAATTCAAACGGTTGCGCCGGCGGCGCCAATGGCCGAACATCGGGAGCCGTATGACGCGAGAGTGTGCGCCGTGCAAAACGGCGAGTCGAATCCTCATCCAAGATGAGAGGAGCCGGGAGAAGTGCTTCTGGGTCAACCACCTGACCGGATGGCGAAAGCCTTACGGGACAAGAGCATGGTAGTAAAACGAGGGCTGGGCGAACATGCCAGACCCAACGCCCCGCAAGGCCCGCGCGATAAGGTCAAGGCTGGATTGCTTGAACCCTAGTCACCAGCGATGGAACCGCACATCCCGCGCCACGGCATGTCAGGGCACGGTCGGCAGGATAGGACGGTTTACGTTTCGCGGCCTGAAACTCCCCCTGCCGAACGACGGCCAATGAGGCTGTTCAAGGGGACGAACGGAGGACCTATTGATCTTCACAGAAGTCCTGCAAGGGAGAGCCCTGCGTGGCGAAAGAAGCTGACGATCATCTCGGGTCGGCGCTGAAGACGGCTGAATTCGCGGCGGACCATGCGATGGAGATCAGCGACTGATCCGGGCAGTGCGTTCTCCATGGCACGCTTGACACAGGCATTACACTGCTCCTCTGGGTTGAGCTCCGGCGCATAGGCCGGCAGATAGGCTGCCGCATAATCCTGCGGGTGGGCTGCGATGAAGGCGGTGGTCGCCTGTGACCGATGGGCGTTGAGCCGATCCCAGACCACCAGCAGGGGCGTGCCGATTTTGCCGCGGAAGTAGCGCAGGGCCGATATCACGGTCTGGCTCGAGACGCAGGTGCGGACATGACGGGCATAGAGCCGCCCGTCGGGCGTGATCGCCACGATACTCGACACCTCCCGCCGCTTGCTCACCCGCTGGAGGACCGGGGTGATCCCGCGCCGCGCCCAGGTCGTGCCCGGCCGGGCGCGAAAACTGTGGCCGGTCTCATCCACGAGCAGAAGCGTGCGATGCTCGCGGTGCGACTTTTTTTGAGCGCCACCCAGTCCCGCTTGGGCCAGACGGCGATCACGAGTTCGTCGCGCTCCTTAGCCCGTGTGGCCGGACGCTGCACGGTGAAACCATGGGCCTTGAGCGGCCGCTCCAGATAGCGTGGGTGATAGTGCACTCCGAACTCGCGCTCGATCAGGACGGCAATGCGCTTGAGGGTCCAGCGCTCGGTGGCAAAGCCTGCCGCCACCGCGCCCCGATCCAGGAGCCGGCTCAGTCGGGCCCAGGCTTTCTCATCGAGCCGCGGTGGGCGTCCTGTGATGGGTTGGGCTCCTAGGCCGCGCCGGCCCTGCTGAGCCAGCGTGCCAGCCCAGCGCGAGACGCTGGCCGGGCTCACGCCAAGGTGTCGGGCGATCTCGGCCTGGGAGAGCCGTCCCTGCCGCAGCAGCGTCGCGGCCGCCAGACGGCGCTCCTCCATCTGTTCCGGCGTTAGATGCGCTGGGCGCCAAACGTTGTCACCCATCGCGCACCTCCTCACGAGGATCGACACCGCCCTATATTACACCACTTTCGTGAACGTCATTAGCCGCGGCAATGCAACTGAGGGTCGCTTACTGGCGATTGCAGAACGAAGGGGTATCCGACGAGGACGGCTTTGAGGAGGTTGATGCACTGGCTGCGGCGGGAGTTTACGGGACCATCATGTTGGATGAAGCTGTCGGAGCAGCCGATCGCTTCATCACGGAGTTCTATCCTTCACTCTGCGAGTTGCTCACGTCCGAGAAGGCCTATTTCGCGTCAGAGGGCGACACCTGAGAGGGATGAAGCCGGGTCGTGTCAATCCGAGACACATACTCCGGGTCTGCTCCATCATGGAGGCGGCCGACAAGCTCATGGTCCTCCAGGAGGGCAAGATCAGCCAGTTCGGCCCGCGAACCTCCGTCGTGAGCGCGATCACCCCCGGCGAGAAGCCGATGGCCGCCATGAAAGGAAGCGCATGAGCAAGCGTTCGGACCTCATGGAGCGGAAGCCGTCCGTGCCCGCGACGTACATGGCCGTGAATGTCGAACCGGCGAAGGACCGCCTCCCGCCGCGCGATCCCGGCGAGCCATCCTATCGCGGACCGGTGATCGCCGGTCTGGCGACGATCTTCCTCGGTCTCGGCGGCCTCACCACATGGGCCTTCTCGGCGCATCTGGACAGCGCCGCGATCGCGACGGCCACCGTGGTGGTCGATTCCAAGCGCAAGACCATCGCCCAGCAGGTGGCGGAACTCAAGGCCATCGCGAGCCTCGTCGAGAAAGGCTATGCACCGCGTCCGCGCCTCATGGAAATGCAGACGCGCGAAAGCCAGCTGCAGGGCAACGCCGGCGAACTGAAGTCCCGCAAGGCGAAGGCGGAGCAGGCCAAGGCGGCGGAGCTGGAAATCCTTTTCCTCGGCAACGATTTCCAGCAGCAGGTCGCATCGGATATTCAAACCGCGCAACTCGAACTCGCCGACACGGTCGGGCGGATCGACGCCAAGGACATTCTGCGACGCGTCGAGATCGTCTCGCCTGACCGGGGCACCGTGACCAATATCCGCTCCCGTACCCTGGGCAGCGTCATCGGCGCCGGGCAGCCCATTCTCGATATCGTGCCGGAGAACGAACCGCTGATCGTCGAGGCCAAGATTGGCCCACGCGATGTCGATTCGGTCCGCGTCGGCGCACCGGTCCAGATCCGGCTGACCGCCTACAACAGCCGCAGCACGCCGCCACTCGCGGGAAAGCTGACCTATCTCTCCGCCGACCAGCAGATGGACGACCGGAACAATTACGCCTACTTCGTCGCACGCGCCGAGATCGCGTCGGAAAGCCTCAAGGCGAATTCCAAAATCACTCTCTATCCCGGAATGCCCACCGAAGTCCTGATCGTCAACAAGCCTAGGCGCGCTGTCGACTACCTGCTGCCTCCGATTACTGAAAGCTTCGATCGCGCATTCCGGGAGGAATGACCCGAAGCCCTTCAGGCCCCTCATGCCGGGCCGCTACGTCGCATCGCCGCCGCGCGATGCGACGCGCGAACGATAGTTCGAATTTCGAAACAAATAGAATCCATTCACAAAATATATTTGAACAAATTAAATACAATATTGACTTATATATACTAGTAAATTGATGCTCAAGGAAAATACTACTTTCGGGTTTACAAGTAGTTCTTATTGTTTTACTTAGTTTACACCGGGACACTCTCGACACAATCACCTCCCGGAAATCTCCTTGCGCAAATAGCGCTTCATTTTGGCTCGAACATGCAACCGGGTGCGTCGCGGCTTGCCCGGTGCTGACAACAAGGATGAGAGATATGGCGACTATTGGTGGTGGAGCCTCAAGCGACGTCCTGCACGGCACCCACGGTCCGGATGTGATCTTCGGAAACGGTGGCGACGACCTGATCTTCGGCGGCAACGACAGCGACGCTCTCTCCGGCGGCGCGGATGACGACGTTCTGTTCGGCGGCAACGGCGATGACATCCTGCTCGGCGGCGCCGGAGACGACTATCTTCGCGGCGGCAACGGCAACGACATCCTGAACGGTGGCGACGGGGCCGACGTTCTCGAAGGCGGTTCGGGCGACGACATCCTTCAGGGTGGTGCTGGCGACGACATCCTGCGCGGCGGATCCGGCGACGACTTCCTGAATGGCGGCGCTGGCGACGACATCCTCCAAGGCGGCGCCGGTCGCGACACGTTCGTGTTCAGCGGCGGCGGCGGCAACGACGTCATCCTCGACTTCAAGGCCGGCCAGGACATCCTGCAGATCTCCAAGGGGATCAACGGGACCGATATCGCTTCGGCCGAGGACCTTGCCAGCCGCGTCCATCAGGTGGGCCACAATACGATCGTGGACCTCGGAAACGGCGACACGGTCACCCTCGTGAACGTGAGCGCCGACGACATCAACAACAACCCGAGCGACTACTTCTCGGTTCACTGATCCGCCTCTGCGGCAAAGAGCGGATGTCGCGGACGTTTCTGCGGCGTCCCACAGGGACAGATGGAGACAAAAAGCGATGGCGGAGCTTGCCGTGCTCACCTCACCAGCCAACGATCTTGCCTCCCCCAAGGCAGCCTCTCTCGGGCGCGACGTGGTTCTGCTCACCTGGGACGTGCCGCACGTCGAGCGGGGCTCGTCCTCGAGCCTCAAGAGCGGCGGCGACGACATCTGGCCTTCCGCATCGCTGCGCCTCTCCCTGCCCGACGGCGGATCCCGCCTCTTCTGGATCTTTCAACGCCCAGCGGACGAGCGAGCAAGTCCCGATCTGCACCTCGAAGCCCACGGCTCTGAAGCGTCCCTCAACATCGATCACGATGCGGCGCTTGCCTCGGCGGATGTCGAGAACCTGATCGACGGCATCGACAGTCATGGTCGCGTGGCTCTCGTGTCCGCCTTGTTCAACGTGTGGAGCACGATGTTCCGACTTCGCCGGGACAAGACCTTCATCGACCTTCTCACCGAGCTTCTCTCGCGGATGGCTCCGACGTAGACCTTGGCCATCGTCGGAGCCATCCAAGGTGGAGCGGCGTTCACGGAATCCGATCGCTAGAGCATCGGACGCTTTGTCGGACCCGCCCGGTTCCGACCTCTGCCTATTGGAGAGGGGTAGTGCGTCGCGGATCCGTCGTTTGGTCCGATGCTCTAGACGCCAAGCGTCTGCTGCGCAAGAAGCAAGGCATCACGCCCCGGGTGATGATCCCCGGCAGACTCGCGAGCTACGGCGCGGCCAAGCGAGAGACTACGCCGGGCGTCGAGCATCGGCCGCACAAGGACTGAGACAATCGTGCGGAGAACAGCCATCAACCGACCCGACGACGCGCGTGCACCATGAAGCGATTCACGTCAGCCGGGCAGGTCCAACACTTCCCCTCAGTCCACGATCAAGTGGCCAATTTCTTCTGCCTTTTCGCCGCCCGCAATGCCGCAGAACCTCGCGAGGCCCGCTCGCAGGCCTTTACTGCTTGGGCCGAAGTGACAGGCGTTGTGGTGAACTTCTGATCTGGCGACCACGAGGAGGCACTCTGCCTTCACCTCGCTAAATTGACGGTGTCATGCAGTGCTTCTAGATCCTCGGCGCAGAGGATTTGACGGGTTGGGGGTGGCGCAGGAGGGGCAGGCCTTCAGGGGCGACCAACACCTCGATGCTTCGCGCCACTCCGGGCTGACGGCGGATCAAGCCGGCCCGCTCC
>NZ_JAMXFJ010000089.1 GCF_025460805.1 Microvirga sesbaniae
GCTCGGCTTGCCAAGACAATGCGGCTCCATCTTCGCCCATTGGGCGTCCGTCAGTACAAAGCGGTCCATCCAGAGCGTGAATCACACTCGCGCCCAAAGGG
This sequence comes from Microvirga sesbaniae, assembly GCF_025460805.1. Classification (GTDB taxonomy): domain Bacteria; phylum Pseudomonadota; class Alphaproteobacteria; order Rhizobiales; family Beijerinckiaceae; genus Microvirga; species Microvirga sesbaniae. The sequence goes on from NZ_JAMXFJ010000089.1 coordinate 102, forward strand.
GAATCCCAAATCCCCACAGGCCTTAGTCGGGCTTCGTCTATGTGGCCTTTGTGATCGACGCCTTCGCCCGCAGGATCGTGGGCTGGCGGGTGTCGCGCACGGCCCGGGCCGAGTTCGTGCTCGATGCCCTGGAGCAGGCTCTGCATGAGCGCCAGCCCTGGCGAGCCAGCCTCATCCACCATAGCGACAGAGGGGTCCAAGACGTGTCACTGAAGGACACCGAGCGCCTCGCCGAGGCTGGGATTGAGCCATCGGCCGGCAGCGTCGGGGATGCGTACGACAATGCTCTGGATGCGACCAGTATGTCAGATTCTTCGAAGACTGCGCCGCTCGGAAGAACGCGTGCGGACCACAAGCCGTCTACGAGTTCCTCACCAAGGCAATTCTCTCAGCGCCACTGAAGAGAACAAACGCGGACAAGACTGCAACTCCTGCTGGCGCCTAACCCCGCTGCGCTGGTAATCCCATTCTCACTGAAGTATGCGATACTGTTCAAATGACCTATTCCCGCGGAATCGACGCCAATGTTCCAAGCTGGCACAGGGTCCGAGACAGAGTCATAAATCATTTCGCCGGATCGCTGCACGCTATCTGCAGAGCACCCGATGTCCTTATGTGGTGAAAACGCATTCGGTATAAGTTCTTCAGGAGCCCGTCGCAGCACCTTGTAAAAGAGTCACGAAGATATTTGCTCAACGTTGATAGCCAGGTGAATTGGTCATGCAAGATTGCCTGCCTGGATAAGATCAGACAGACGCAGCTAACCTGCTGCTGCTCGCTATGATCGAAGAGAGGTGATCTCCCAAATCTCGCGCGACACCGGTGTCGATCGCAGCCGCACCGACTGACAATCTGGCTGCAAGGAGGGGTAAGGAGCGCTCTGACATCGGATGGAGTGCGTCGCCGCACATCGGCCGCATGTGCGCGCCTCTACACCGAACCTGCGATGCCGGAACACATCGCATGCGCTCTGGTGAAAGGTCTGGTGCTCAGCCTTTTGCCGGGGCGCTTCGTACTTGTGCACAGCATTCGGTTGCACTTCCGATGTTCGTAGTTCATTGTAGCGGCGTGGTGTTGCAACCGGCATCACACAAGCACCCTGGCAGCGATCTCCGCACGGCTAACTCTGTCAGGGCGTTCTCATGTGTGAGTTCCAGGCCGCATGTCAGCTCTTGGAGGGCCCAACGTCTGGCGTGGCATTTCGCTACCCACGTCGTGCCGCCTCAAGCAGCATAGAAGATGGGGGTCGCGCGTCCAATCCGATGCGTCTGCCCTGCGCCTGGCGCTCTATTCAGCAATTCCTCTAACGAGCAGGCGGTTGACCGCTTCGACGACCCGCTCATGCTCCTCCTCCGAGAACGGGCTGAGGTCATGCATCTCGAGGCTGTTCAGGCCCTCAATAGTCAGCCAGCCTAGAAGCGCCGCGTCCAGATCGTCCGATGTCGCTTTCAAGTCCTCCAGGGTCGCCTGGATGACCTTGCGCACCGGATCAAGCAGGTGCGGGCTCTCGGCCGAGGCGGCCAGGATGCCATTGGCGACCTCCTTCGTCCTGCCCTGACGCAGCTTGAGCAACGCCGCCGTGCACAGGCGGGCTTCCAAGTTGTGCCCGGGCTCAGCTTGAGCGCGGAGTGTCTCCCGCTCTGCCGCAACCTCGTCGACGATGCGCTGGACCATGCCTTGGAGTAGCGCGTCCTTGGTGGGAAAGTTGTAGAGAAGCCCACCCTTGCTGAGACCGGCCCGCTCGGCCACGGTGTCCAGCGTCAGTCGTCCCGAACCGATCTCGCTCACCAGCTCCGCAGCCGCGTCGAGAATCCTCTCGCGGGAACTCTTACGGCCTCGAACACGTCCCGCCATTGCTCTCCTTGCGCTCAACCCATCCGGTAGAAGTGGTTTCGCCATATCGGCGTTCAGCCTTCCAGTGTCAAGGCGAAAGCATGACCGCGCCACCAAGGGTCTCGGTGCGGTTCGCTCATGATGTTGAGATCGGGATTAGCATTACAGAAGCACTACAGATGCTATTTGTGGACGGCTTCCTCCTCGCAAGGGCATCGGGCAAGTACTCTGATCGGATCGCTTGCGCCCATATGTCCGGCCTGTTGTTGTGGTCACACGTGACCACGGCCAAGATGGTTTCCGCGACGTGAGTTCCAAGCATGGGGGCGACCTGTCACAGCCGATAGGATCTACGGAGTTTCTCACATCTCGGATCGATCGATCACACCATCTGCTCACTCCCTTGCAAGTTCCGGCAGCAGCTCAACCCGGGAGGACTTGAGGCCCCCGAGGTCGGGCTGATCTCTAAACTGCGCTCACCCCTGCGGGCGAGGCCGATTTCGCGTTGTAGACCTCGCCTGTCACCATGAGTTTCCAGGCGATCCGCGCGATCTTGTTGGCCAGCGCCACCGCGGCCAGCTTCGGCGGCTTGCGCTTGAGCAATTCCACCAGCCAGGGCGAGGCAGGCGCACACTGGCCGCGCCGCAGCTGTCGGATCACCGCCATGGCGCCGACCACCAGCATGGCGCCGACCACCAGCACGCTGCGCAAGGCCTCGTCGCCCGCCCGGGTGATCACGCCCAGCCGGACCTTGCCGGCGGTGGAGTGATCCTTCGGGGTCAGGCCGAGCCAAGCGGCAAAGTGGCGAGCCGAGCGGAACGCCTCGGGGCTCGGCGTCTTCATCACCAGCCTCGCGGCCCCGATCGGCCCGACGCCGGGGATCTGGGCCAGACGTCGGCTGCACGCATCATCACGATGCCAGGCCATCAGCTTGTCTTCCACCTCTTCCAGCCGGGCCTGCAGCTGAGCGTATTCCTTGGCCTGTATCGCAAACAGCTCCCGCGCCAGAACCGGCAGGGTGTCATCCGCCCGGATCCGCTCCAGCAGCGGTTCGATCTTGCACAGCCCCTTCGCCGCCACCAGCCCGAACTCGGCGGCATAGCCGCGGATCGCATTGGTCAGCTGGGTGCGCTGGTGGATGATACCGACGCAATCCGTCCACCGCTCCGAGTTGAAGCCGTCCTTCCTTCCGATTTGATCCCGTCCAGGGATCGGTCTGAAGAACCCTGCTGCACCGGGTCATTGCGACCTTTCCACCAGAGAGGACGCGATGCCAGCAAACAGAGCGATGACCATGCGACAGATGCGGCAAGTGCTGCGGCTCCACGCCAGCCAAACCAGCGACCGCGAGATCGGCCGGATCGTCGGCGCGGCGCGCTCGACCGTGCGCGATGCCATCCAGCGGGCCAAGGTGGCTGGGCTGGGCTGGCCTGGCCGCTGCCGGACGACCTGACCGATGCCGCCCTTGAGGAGAAGCTGTTCGCCCGGGCGGGCGCCCGGGTCGGCACGCGCCGCAGGCCGGATGCGTGTTTCGCGTGATCTATGTCCGGCAGCCGACGGACCTCCCGTCCTCCGGGCGTGAGGTTCGTCTCAGCGTTCGGGTGCGGCGCTTCTACTGCCACAATCACACTTGCTCGAAGCAAACCTTTACGGAGCCTCTCCGGCGTCTTCTCAAGCCTTATGCCCGACGCACACAGCGACTGGCGAAGGCACAGGGGCGGATCGGCATCGCGTTGGGAGGTGATGCTGCTGCCAGACTCCTTGTCCATCTCGCCATGCCGGCTAGCGCCGATACCATCCTCCGCCTCGTTCGGGATCAGCCACTTCCTACGCGCCAACCGCCGCGCATCGTCGGTGTTGACGATTGGGCGATGAAGAAAGGCCGCACCTATAGCTCCATTCTGGTCGACCTGGAGCGCCGGAAGCCGATTGAGCTTTTGCCCGACCGAACCGCAACGACCTTCTCAGCCTGGCTCCGGCGCACCCCTATGTCAGGATCATCGCCCGTGACCGCTCCAGTGAATACGCCCGCGGCGCTGCCACGGCCTGCAAGGCCATCCAAGTCGCGGATCGTTGGCATCTGCTGTTAAATGCCCGCCAGATGCTCGAGCGCTGGCTGGCAGGAGCCCATGCTCGGTTGCGGCGTCTGCCTCTCATCGAGCGCTCCCCTGGGACCTCAGGACGGCGAACCCGCGCCTACCCTCGGACGCGGGCCGAGCAGGCCGCCAGTACTGACAGCCGGGCTCGTTGGCAGGCTCTCTATGAGGAAGTCCGGCAGCGACATGCCCGTGGAGAGAAGCTGTTGGCGATCAGCCACACGATGGGCCTGGCGCGCGGCACGGTGAGGAGGTTTGCTCAGGCCGAAAGCTTTCCCGAGCGAGCCGTGCGCCAACCGGGGCCGAGTATTCTTGATCCGTATCTCTCCCACCTCAATGCCCGCTTGGCCGCCGGATACGAGAACGCCACTGCCCTCTGGCGTGAACTACGGGATCTCGGCTTTGCCGGCTCCCCCAAGCAGGTCTATCGTTGGATGGCCGAGCGTCGCACGGCTCCGGCGAAAACGACAGCCCGCAAATGGCACTCACCCGGTCCGACACGTTCCGCGGCAGAGGCTTCGCTTCCCTCGCCCAAGCAACTTGCATGGCTTCTTGTGCGCCCTGCGACAGCACTTGATGCAACGGAGGCTGCCGTCCTCGCCCGAGTGCGCCAATGTCCCGAGGCTGCGACTGTGGCCGAGCTCGCCGAGCGCTTCTGCATCCTCATCCGTCAATGTTGTCGTGAGCGCCAGTCCCGTAACAAGGAGCAGACGTCCATCAAGGCTCTGACGACATGGATTGCTGAAGCTCAGTCATCAGGCATCCAGGCTATCGAGACGTTTGCCGCCGGCCTGGAGCAGGACGGAGCTGCGGTTCGCGCGGCACTGACGCAGCCGTGGAGCAGTGGGCAAGCTGAGGGTCAGATCACGCGCCTTAAGCTCCTGAAGCGCTCCATGTATGGACGCGCCAGCTTTGATCTCCTGCGCCGCCGGGTGCTCTTGGCAGCGTAATCCACGCAAAGTGCGGGAGAGCCACACAATCGGGGGAAGATCACCTGGCTCCTGGCCGCCCTAATGAGTTCATCCGCGCAGCCGGATAATTCGCAGGTGGCCTGAAATCCAGCGCCGGCCTCGTGCCACCGCATTATTCAGGGCCGACTAATTAGAGTTTGGAAGCTAAGGGTTTTTCTTGGCCGGGCATTGAGCCTCTGTGCAACCGGATCCAAGGCGCTTTGGCTCTAGGCGAACAGATCTGACTGACCTCTTCGGGAAGTACTGCCGCGGCAAGCCATTAGTGTTCTCGTTGCGTCCCCAACCCCATGGGACCTACGGCAGTCTGCACATGGCCCGTAATCTCTAGGACGAAGGCCTAGAGGTCGGCCGCCGCACCACTCGGCTGATGCGGGAGAACGGCTTGAAAGATCAGCAGAAGCAGCGGTTCAGGCGCACGACCGGCGGCCACCATAGCCTTCCTGGTCCGACGCAACCTTCTTGCGCAGGAGTTCTCGGCCAAGGAACCGAACCAGAGATGGGCGGCCCATATCTCGTCCGTGTGGACGAACGAGAGCTGGCCCTATCTGGCTGTCGCCCTCAATCTTTTCGCCCGCCGGGTGGTCGGCCAGCGGCTTTGGGCCGAGGTTGAGCCTGAGATACAGCAATTCGAGGACAGTTTCAGCATGAGCCCCTAGCCGCATTGCATCCTGCCTCTCTCAGGACCCGAGACCGATCTGTGGATGGTGCTTGATCGTGCCAGTCCGGCATCTTCCTACGGAGCACTCTTCGGAGTTACGTTCATGACGAGCCATGTGCTGACCCCTTGATGCAGGTCGACTACGTAGTCGGCCGCAATGCCGCTGTCCTCGCCATGACCTGACGCGTGAACTGCCGTAACGAGCCGCGAGACCATTGCGCTGCGTCGGTCTGGGGGAAGATCAGGGTCAAAGACCATCATTGTGGCAGTCAGAGCGATGAAGGCATCCGTGACGATCACATGAGGCTGAACGGCCGGATGATTCTTCAGAATGTCCGCCGCGATGATAATTCGCTCGATTTGCATCTCCCGCGATTGGTCACGGCCTTCAACGAGGATATCGACGTAGCCAGACGAGAAACGGCACCGTATCGAAGGAGCATCTTCGCACCGCTTCAGGTCGAGACGGAGCTCGGTCCCGACTCGCGTCAACACGTTATTGACAATCGTGCCGTAATCACCCGGCGCCCAGGTGAAAGGATCCGCCAGAGCAGGCTCCGTCAGCCCAAAAGCTGAGATGAAGCCGCAAGCGGCGATCACCGCTCGATTAGGGAGGCTAATCAATGCATCACCCCACTCAAGTGTTCTCTTGGCATACGATCAAAGATATATTGCCAACTTTGCCTCGGCCCCGCGACGAGGCTGAGCGCTTGCGCTCCGATACTCATTCCAGCTTCTTCCAGCGCAAGCTTCATATTGCCTCCGGTGATGGCAGTGCGGAGAAGATTTGCTGCCTGCGCCTCACACGCAAGCGCCATTGAGACGGCATCGGCCACTTGGCCAAGCACTGGAACGA
>NZ_JAMXFJ010000009.1 GCF_025460805.1 Microvirga sesbaniae
GCCCATTCGCCCGGCCAGTACAGCATGATCTCGGGCTTCATCGCCGAGGTGGTGCTGACCATGATGTTCCTGTTCATCATCATGGGGGCGACCCATGGCAAGGCGCCGGTGGGCTTCGCCCCCATCGCCATCGGGCTTGGCCTCACCCTGATCCACCTCGTGGGCATCCCGATCACCAACACGTCCGTCAACCCCGCCCGCAGCACCGGCCCGGCCCTGTTCGCCGGCGGCTGGGCCCTGGCGCAGCTCTGGATGTTCTGGGTCGCGCCCCTGCTCGGCGGAGCCATCGGCGGCATCCTCTACCGCTGGCTCAGCGAGGAGCCTTCCGCCCAGGTCACCGGCGTCACGCCCGCCGCACCGGCCGAGTAGTGGGGACGGTCCGCAACGAATCCTGATTAATGGGGGCGTGGCCGGAATGTGGTGACAAGAGGTCACCGTATTTGGAGCGAGGGATCAGGGCGCTGGAGCATTGCGGGCAGGATGGCCTGGTCCGGACCGTGGACCGCCTTCAAAGAGGGCTGGCGCCGTAGTGCCTGGGCCAACCGTCAGCACACTGGAAGCCGTCGGGGGCACGATCCGCGGCCGCAGAGAGATTGAACGGGGACTGATGGAGGGAGGCAGAAATGAAGCATTTGATCGCAGTATCGGCGCTCATGACAGGGTTCATTATGGCAAGCGCCGACGAGGCCCATGCGGTGGTTTACTGCCAGTATGTCAATTATCCTGTCGGTTGCGTCGTACGACCTGGCGTCGTGTTGCGGCCGCGGCCGGTCGCACGGGCAGTGGCAACCCCGGGTGTCGGGGCCCCAGGTGTCGGCGTGCGGCCCGGAACGCCGATGAACCGTGGCGGCCCGGTCAATCGGGTCGGCAGGCGCTGAGATTCTCTTCCGCATTGTGTTTAGCAGGATCAAGCCTTGGCACGGGTCTGCACCTCACTCCTGCGCGGATCGGACTGGCCCTATGTCGATCGCGCACGAGTTCGCGACGGTGCGCGGTTGCTCTGTGGAGATGGTGCGAGGGGACAAATCGATGGACCAGAACACACCCAGCCTCGGCACCGAGCTTGAGCCATCGAGCATGTTCGACACCACGCTTCGGATCGGGCTGGTGGCTGTGCTGGTTTACGCCTGCGCCCGGATCGTGCTGCCGCTCGCATTCATTCTGCCATGGTCGGCGATCCTGGCCGTGATGCTGTACCCTCTGCATCTCTGCGCGGAATCGCCACCCGTTCGCGCGGATCAACCCGGATGGAGAGCGCCTCGACGCCGATGAGGAAATCCTTCACCGGGGTCTGTTTTCTCCCAGGTGGCCAATAGGGAGCTGGACGCTCCCTTCAGCTCGCGCTTGGTCCTGCCCGGCTCCGGCAAATTGCGTCAGCCCGCACCGTGAGCGCGCCAGGGTGGGCTCTCTTCAGGGGAGGGCGTCGTCGATGATCAGCAGGGTACCCTTACTGCCTCGGTCCAGAGCTCGATCCGTTCCGGATGGTCCACATGCAGCCGGCAGGGCAGCTCGGCCACTGGCTCGATGCGCTCAGGAGCGATGACGCAGAAATCCTGAGGCAGAGGTGGCTCGGAACGGGTCTCGACATCGTGAGGTGACAGCGCCGCACCGAGGACCCAATCCTGCAGCGGACCTTTAGGGACCGCGCGACAGGCTCTGTACCGACCCCGTCGACCGCTCTAAAGCATCGGACCCAAAAGTGGACTTGCCCTTTTGGGATCCATCCGATGCTTTCTTCTTGAATGAGAGCATCGGTCGGGACGGACCCAGCGGGCCGCGCCAGCGAAAACCGGATCCACTTTTCCGTCCGATGCTCTAGGTAATCGCAGTTCCAACCGACCGTTCTGGTCACGATCTCCTCGATCCAGGGGCATTTATGTTCCATCTGACTTTCGCACTGCCCGCCCTCTATGTCTTGGCGCGGTTCGTGGGGCCGCTTCCCTGGGCTCTCAGCGGCAAGATCGCCCTTGCCATCGCCGTGCTCGTGGCATCGCAATACCATCTCTGGAGCCGCCTTTCGTCCGGTTCGGTCTTCTCGCCCGAGTTCCCGCGCGTCCTGGTGCTTCTGTTCAACTGGGCATTTGGCGCGATCGTTCTCCTGGCGGTGATGCAGATCGCCCTCGATGTGACAGCGTTGATCGCGTGGCTGGTCCGGGGCGGCCGAGCCATACCGGACAGCGTGCGCTACACGGCCGCGACGGCGGCCATGCTGCTCTCGGCCGTCGGCGTATATCAGGCGACGCGTGTTCCCCCGCTCAAGGATCTCGAGATCGCCATCCCGGGCCTGCCGCCTCAGTTCGACGGCTACAGGCTTCTGCAACTGACCGATCTGCATATCAGTCGCCTGTTTCCCAGGGAGTGGACCCAAGAGGTGGTCAAGCAGTCCAATGCGCTCGGGGTTGACCTGATCGTCGTCACGGGCGATTTGATCGACGGCTCCTTCGGCGCGCGGCGTGCCGACGTGGAACCGCTGCGCGACCTGCGTGCGAAGGACGGGGTCTGGGTGATCCCCGGCAACCACGAGTACTTCTTCGGCTACGAGGAGTGGATGCTCCAATACACCAGCTTGGGAATGCAGGCGCTCGCCAACGATCATGTCGTCCTTCACCGTGATGGCGGATCGCTCGTCCTTGCCGGGGTCACCGACCTTTCGGCGCCTCGATCCTTCCATCAGGCACCGGACCTGTCGGCCGCGCTTGCGGGCGCGCCGTCCGACGTGCCGATCATCCTGCTTGACCACCAGCCGAGGAACGCCGCGCAGGCGAGCGCACGCGGTGTGGCACTGCAACTGTCCGGGCATACTCACGGTGGCATGATCCCAGGATTGGACCGGCTGGTCGCGCGCGCCAACAACGGCTTCGTCTCGGGCCGATACCAGGTCGGCGGCATGACGCTCTACGTCAACAACGGCACGGCGTTGTGGCCCGGCTTCGCGCTCCGGCTCGGGCGCTCGTCCGAACTGACCCGCATCACCCTGCGACGCGCGCCACCGCAGGATGGTCCGCCCGCCCATGCTCACATGAGTTCGGATCGGTCGCTTGCTCCGGCCACGGCTGGCTGACCTTACGATGATAAAGCCGTCCAGCGGAATGGCAGCTTTACCTTCCGGGCGGCGCTGAACGTCTGCTTTGGACAGGAACATCGGACGTTCCCGGAGGGCAGGGGGTCGTCACTGCCTAACCCATACCAGACTATTGTCGCGGAGACGGACAGGGCTCCGATCTCGGGTCTGCGCCAGAGCGCTCAAGCATCGGACCCAAAAGTGGACTTGCCCTTTTGGGATCCATCCGATGCTTTCTTCTTGAATGAGAGCATCGGTCGGAACGGACCCAGCGGGCCGCGCCAGCGAAAACCGGATCCACTTTTCACTAGCGTGGCCTTCTGGGTCCGTCCGATGCTCTAGCATGTGCCAGCCCGCCGCGCTGACATGGGGCGGCAGCACCACTATCCGCGGCTCCCTAGTCCTTCTTCGCCCAGTAGAACAGGAGCTGGTTGTCGGCTCGCTGGACGAGCTTGACCTTCTTCGACACGCCCCACGCGAGCGCCTGCTGGTGCAGCGGGATATGGCCGTAGTCTTTGGTGGCGATTTCAAATGCCTTTTTGATCAGTTGGTTGCGCGTCCCCGGGTCTGTTTCGACCAGGATCTGGTCGGTCAGAGCATCAAGGTCCTTGTTGCAGTACCCGCCGTAATTGGTTTCGCCCCGGCTCGATCCGGGAACGTCGCGGCAGCCCATGACATCATAGAGAACATTGTGGCTGTCGAAGGTGCCGGGGGTCCATCCGAGCAGCGAGAATGATGTGGTGTAGCCTCCCGACTTGCCGGCTTTCCCGAAATAGAGGGCCTTCGGCTGCGCCGTCAGGTTCACTTTCACGCCGGCCCGCGCCAGCATGCTGACAACGGCCTGACAGATCGCCTCGTCGTTCACATAGCGGTCGTTTGGGCAGTCCATTCCGACTTCGAAGCCGTTCGGGTAGCCAGCGTCGGCGAGAAGCTTCTTGGCTCCGTCGAGATCATACTTCGGGCGCTCAAAATCCTTTGCGTAGACGAAGAGCTCCGGCGCGATCATCAGGGCGGAGGGAGTCGATAGTCCCCGCATGACGCGGTCACGGATGAGATTGATGTCGATTGCCTTGAAGAAAGCCTCCCGAACGCGCACGTCCTTGAACGGGTTTTTGCCCTTCACGTTCGAGAACAGAAGCTCGTCACGGGCCGAGTCCATGTTGAGAAAGATCGTCCGGAGCTCGGGCCCTGTGAGCACCTGAGCATTGGGAGAGGAATTGACGCGCGCGATATCCTGCACCGGGACCGGTTCGATCACGTCAACCTCGCCCGACAGGAGCGCGGCGACCCGGGTGGCGTCACTTGCGATCGGCGTAAAGACGATCTCATCAAGGTTGTGCTCAGGCTTGTCCCACCAGGCCGGGTTGGGCTTGAAGACCGTCTTCACGCCAGCCTGATGGCTCTCGATCCTGAACGGACCCGTGCCGTTGGCGTTCAGCGCCGCGAAACTCGGCGTCGTGGCGGCTGCCGGCGTCGGAGCGGTGGCGTTGTTCGCCTCCGCCCATTCCTTGTCCATGATGTACCAGGTGTCCCACTGGGAGTTCAGGATCGGGTTCGGGGACTTGAGCTTCACGTCGACGGTATAGTCGTCGACCTTCACGAACTCGGCATTGGTCGGCACGCGCGTCGTGAAGTTCGAGCCCTGCGCGCGCACTCGGGCGGCCGAGAAGATCACATCGTCCGCATTGAAATCGTTGCCGTTGTGGAACTTGACCCCCTTGCGCAGGAAGAAGCGCCAGGTCAGTCCGTCATCGCTGATCTCCCAGCGCTCGGCGAGGCTCGGTTGAACAGCGAGGTCTTTCCCGCGCCGCGTCAGACCCTCGTAGACATGCCCGAGATGGGCGTTGGTGGTGGTCTCGTTGAGCGTATAGGGGTCTAGGGATTTCAGATCGCCTTGGTTGGCGTAGCGTAGAGAAGCGGCCAGGGCGGGCGCAGATAGGGCTGCAAGGATGATCGAGGCGGGGACAAGGACACGGTTTTGAATCATGAGGCTGTTCTCCACTGGCGGCTCCGCCTGAGGCGATGGCGGCGCTCTCGTTGGGTCCGGGCCGGAGCCGGAAGCGTCAGCGTGGCAGGAATTTCGCGGAGCGTCCAGCAGGAGAGGGGGGCCCGGAGCCCGGCGGCGGCAGGATCGTCCACGAGAGCTGTTTCCACTGGTGTGGAATCACCTCTAAGCTCGAAAGCAGCAATCCTCATCGACCCGGACGTTCCGAAAACACACGGAATCTCGGTTCCTGACCCACACCGGACTTTCCTCATTCAGCGTCCGACACTTCGGGTTCGTCGAGTTCAATGCCGGGGCAGAAGCTTTCCCGTGACGGTGAGCCGTACGGTCCTCAGCGCGATCGAGCCGATGACCAGGTTGGCGCCGATGAATAGCGGAATGGCCAGGAAGGCGATCGGCCCCGCCTGGCCCCGCTCGACGAAGCGCAGGGCCGCGAGCGGCAGGGCGGAGACGCCGAAGGTATAGGCCCAGGCCGCGGGTGAGAATGGCTGCTGGCGAAGCCACGGCACGAGGCGCAGCATGACCAGCGCCTGGAGCAGCGCGTACCCGAACAGCATCTGGACGAAGCGGTCCGGGGGCCCCTCGGTCACGGCAAGGTATGCCACGGATCCGACCGCCGGAGTTGCGAGGTGGAGCCCCATCGTTGCCCGTAGGCCCACAGGCAGGGCATGGGTCATCAGGCGGTGCAGCACGATCGATTCGAGCACGACCATGGACAGGAACCCCGCCCCGAAGAAGAGCAGGCCGGCTTCGGGATAGCCGAAAGCGCCGCAGGCGATGGCGCTGACGAAGCATCCACCGACCGTGGGCATGTACAGGGTCGGCGTGGTCGCGTCCGTGTGGCGTCCGCCCTGCCACAGCGCGCCAACCACCCAGGCGCTGAACGCGACCTGGCTCGCGATGCCGAGCGCGAACATGGTCGACGCCACGGCTGGCAGGTATGGGGCGACCGCGATGCTGGCGATGAGGGTCGCCACGGGCACCAGTGCGATGAAGAAGGCCTGGATCGGATGCCGGAACTCGGCGAGCGCCTCCTCCCGGGAGGTTGCCCACTTCAGGACGTAGAGCGCCATCCAGACGAGCCAGACGACGGCCGCCGCGAGGGACAGCGCCTCGCCGACGATCGCAGGAGCGCCCCAGACCCTGGCGGCGGCGCGCCAGCCGTTGCCGAGCCCGCCGAGGCCGAGGACCATGCCGAAGAAGGTCGCCGGGACGACTGGCGGGGACCGGAGGCGCGCCGATCGCGTCCGCTTGGGTCGTGATGGGTCCTGCATAGGGCGTCAGGCCAGCCAGAACCTGATGGCGAGGCTGACGGCTCCCGTCACGCCCACGCCCGCGGCCCAGAGCCCGACGAACCACAGCCAGCGGCTTACGGCGGAACCTTGTTCGAGATCGTTGATCATCAGTGATACCCCTCGTGTCCGGTCTTGCCGCGGAACACCCAATACGAATAGCCCGTATAGGCCAGAATGATCGGAATCAGCACGCTGGCGCCGACCAGCATGAACTTCAGGCTCGCCTCGGGCGCCGCCGCCTGATGGATGGTGACGGCGTTCGGCACGACATGCGGGAACATGCTGATGCCCAGGCCGAGAAGGCAGAGGCCGAACAGACCCAGCGTGAGCAGGAACGGCCAGTATTCCCAGCGGCGGACCAACCCCACCAGCAACGCCCCCGAGCAGAGACCGACCAGGAGCGGCACCTGGGCGGTGACCAGGACCTGCGGCCAAGCGAACCAGCGTTCGTAGTAGGCCCCGCTCAGGAACGGCGTTGCCGCGCTGACGAGCCCGATGCACGCGATCAGCCCGATGGCGAGCTTGCCGGCGAGGCGGTAGCTGTGGATCTGGACCATGCCCTCGGTCTTCATGATGAGCCAGGTCGCGCCGAGCAGGGCATAGCCGATGACGAGGCTGACGCCGACCAGCAGGCTGAACGGCGTGAGCCAGTCCCACCATCCGCCGGCATAGGAGCGTCCCTCAACCGCGATTCCTTGGAGCAAGGCACCGAGCGTGATGCCCTGCGCCAGCGTCGCCACGACCGAGCCCGTGGTGAAGGCGAAGTCCCAGTAGCGGCGGTGACCGGGATCGCGCCATCGGAACTCGAAGGCGACGCCGCGGAAGATCAGCGCCAACACCATGGCAATGATCGGGGCATAAAGGGCCGGCAGGATGATGGCGTAGGCCAGCGGGAAGGCCGCCATCAGGCCGCCGCCTCCGAGCACGAGCCAGGTCTCGTTGCCGTCCCAGACCGGCGCGACCGAATTCATGGCGCTGTCCCGCTCCGGCCCGGGGGCGAAGAACGGGAAGAGAATGCCGATGCCGAGATCGAATCCGTCCATCACCACATAGGCGAAGACCGCGAATGCGATGACGAAGGCCCAGAGGGTGGGGAGATCGAGGACGGGAAGCATGGCTTAGGCCTCCACGCCGAGGGTGCGGGCGGGGTTGACTGCCGGAGCCGGGGTGATGCCGGCGGTGCGGATGGGATGGTCCGGGCCGGCCTCGGGTCCGGTCTCGCCCGGATGCGGGGGCTTGCCCATGAGCTTGAGGATGTAGCCGGTGCCCGCCCCGAACACGATGAAGTAGACGATGATGAAGGTCAGCAGCGAGGCGGCCACGGCAGGGGCCTCCAGCGGCGAAGCCGACGCCGCCGTCTTGAGCAGGCCGTAGACGGTGAAGGGCTGCCGACCCACTTCCGTCGTCACCCAGCCGGCGATCACGGCGACGAAGCCCGCGGGACCCATGGCCAACGCCAGCCCGTGCAGCGGGCGCCACTCGTAGAGCTTGCCGCGCCACCGGGCCAGGAGGCTGAGCGCTCCCAGGCCCAGCATCGCGAAGCCGAGACCTACCATGATGCGGAACGACCAGAACACCACGGGCACATAGGGCCAGTTGGCACGGTCGACCGTGTCGAGGCCATTCAGAGGCGCGTTCAGGTCGTGCTTGAGGATCAGCGACGAGGCCTTCGGGATCTGGATGGCGTTGCGGACCGTGCCGGCCTCCTGGTCGGGAATGCCGAACAGGATCAGGGGAGCGCCGTCCGGGTGGCTCTCGAAGTGACCTTCCATCGCCATGACCTTGGCGGGCTGATGCTCGAGGGTGTTGAGGCCATGCATGTCGCCCACGAGGATCTGAAGCGGAGCGACCAACGCCACCATGCCCATCGCCATCGAGAACATCACCCGGGCGCCGTTGTTGGTGCGCTCGCGCAAGAGGTGCCAGGCGCCGACGCCGCCGACCACGAGGGCCGTCGTGAGGTAGGCGGCGAGCACCGTGTGAACGAGGCGGTAGGGAAAGGATGGGTTGAAGACGATCGCCCACCAATCCTGCGGCACGAACTGGCCGGCCTCGTTGATGCCGTAGCCGACGGGCGTCTGCATCCAGGAATTGGCGGAGAGAATCCAGAACGCGGAGATGAACGTGCCGATGGCGACCGCAAGTGTCGCAGCGAAGTGCAGCTTTCGGCCAACGCGACCCATGCCGAACAGCATGATGCCGAGGAAGCCCGCCTCCAGGAAGAAGGCGGTCATGACCTCATAGGCCATGAGCGGACCGATGACAGGCCCGGCCTTGTCGGAGAACACCGACCAGTTGGTGCCGAACTGATAGGACATGACGATGCCCGACACCACGCCCATGGCAAAGGCGAGGGCGAAGATCTTGAGCCAGTACTTGAACAGATTGAGGTAGACCTCGCGCCCGGTCCACAGCCACAGCCCCTCCAGCACGGCGAGGTAGCTCGCCAGCCCGATGGAGAAGGAGGGAAAAATGAAGTGGAAGGAAACGGTGAAGGCGAACTGGAAGCGCGCCAGCAGCAGCGCGTCGAACGGGTCGAACATTCTACTTGTCCTTGGGGGCGTCGCGGCCGCTCTTCCTCGAACCCGGCACGACGAAGAGACGGTCCTTCATCTCCAGGACCTTCTGCACCTTCGAGCCGAGCGTCAGGAGCTGCACGAGGCGTTCGGTATCGAGCCGCTGCACGTCGGCGTACCAGCCGGTGAGAAGCTCGAAGAGGTCGTGCATCTCGCGCATGCGCTCCTGGGCATGGCGCTCCTCGGCGCTGGCGGGCTCCTGCATGAGCACCTCGCGCAGGAGGGTCATGGTCGGGTCGATCTCGCGCTTCTTGCGCTCTTCGACCAGTGTGCGGACGATCTGCCAAATATCGTCGGGTGTGGCGAAATAATCGCGCCGGTCGCCGGGCTTGTGCTGCAACCGCACGAGATTCCAGGCCTGAAGTTCCTTCAACCCCATGCTGACGTTGGAGCGGGAGACGCCAAGCCGCTCGACGATGTCCTCGGCGTTCAGCGGCTCCTTGGAGAGATACAGCAGGGCATAGATCTGGCCGACGGTGCGGTTGATGCCCCAGCGGGAGCCCATCTCGCCGAAGTGGAGCACGAAGGTCTGGACGAGGGGAGGGAGGTTCACGGGATGTCCTGAAATTTCAGAATTTCCTGAAATATGTGATTTCCTTTGACCCAAGTCAAGTCACGCGCCGATGCCGCCATTCCTGGACCGAGGCCGGAACCAGGCGCCGCCCTTGACGGTAATTTAGATCTATCTAAATTAGTAGTACCTAATATGAATCGTGATGCGGAGCGATCGAATGGATCTCGAAGCCCTCGAACGGCAGGCGACCGAGGTGGCGGACATCCTGCGCACGCTCGCCAACGAGCGGCGCCTGATGATCCTGTGCAAGCTGGTGGAATGGCGTGAGGGAAACGTCACCACCCTGGCCGAGGCGGTGGGCCTGTCGCAGTCCGCCCTGTCGCAACACCTCGCAAAGATGCGGGACGAAGGGATCGTCACGACCCGGCGCGAGAGCCAGACGATCTGGTACCGCGTCGCCGATCCGCGCATCGAGCGGCTCTTCGCAACCCTCTACGAACTGTATTGCAAGCAGGCCTAGAGCATTTTTCGGTGAAGTGGATCCGGTTCACCGTCAAAAAAACGCGGCTCGACAAAGAAGAGAGCTGATTCCACGTGAGTGGAAACAGGTCTAGCGTGCCGACCGGAACCGCTCGAAGGCGGTGATCCTCTGGCTGAAGGGCTCGACCTCGCGCCGGTAAACCTCCCGTCGTAGAAACGCGAGTTCGGCTTCAAAGGCCTCCTCGTCGACCTCCGCCCACCAAGCCTTCGGTCGGCCATCGGTGCCATCGTTCCAGCGGTACTTGCGCGCCTTCAGCACATCCTTCATGTCGAACGGACTGCCCTCGGCCCAGATGCGCACGAGCGCTTTTCGCGCGGAGGTCAGCAGATGGCCGAAGGCGAACCCGGCCCCGGAGGGGAGGGGGGAGGCCAGCACCTCGAGCAGGGCATGGCAATCCTCGACCGCCCGGTGGCCCTGGTGGAACCAGCCGCACTGGGTCAGGAGGTACCCGAGCTTCGACCCCTCAAAGCCGAACCCGCTCCAGGCGATTTCGGAATGGGAGCAGGCCCACGCCTTGAGCTGGAAGTCCTTGGACAGGCGCTCACAGAAGGGCCGGTCAAAGCGAGCATTATGCGCGATGACCAACTCCGCCGGCGCGATGAACCTCTCAACGGCCTGGAGATCGAGCACCTGGCCGGCGACCATGTCAGGCGTGATCCCGGTCAGGCGAGTGATTTCAGGACTGATCGGTACGCCAGGCTCACGCAGGGCATTGAACGTTCCGATCACATCACCGATCCGGCCTTCCTCATCATAGGTGAAGGCAACCATGCCGAGTTCGATGACCTCGTCTCGCGTGTGATCCAGACCTGTGGTTTCGGTGTCCAGGATGACGGCGATCTTCTCGCCGTGGAAAGAGGTGCGGGACACGACGATGGGGCGCGGTGTCAATCGGCGCAGAACGCGGTAGTCGCCTGTGGCTTCCAGCATCCGCGCGGCGGTCTCATGGTCGGGAGCCTTGAAGGACTCGCTGCGTTGTCTGGCCTTGATGACAATCTGATCGACGGGACTCGTCTCGATCGGACCCGTCGGTGCATCGTAGTCCAAGAATAGGTCAGCCTGGCCTCGCATTCCCACACCTTCTGCCCGCCAACAGGACAGGCCCGCGCGTCGGGCCCGGCGGGGCAGACTAGCGGGTGCGAGTCGCCAGATCGTTAATGCACAAGGCAGGCGGGAGGCAGTACAAACTGTGCAGTGGTTGGTCTGCCCCGATCCTGGGGGCAGATCTGGTATACAAGGTTACAGCGGGAGTGCTTTGTACCCGGTCCGGATTTGCAAACTGACCCTTGTTTTCTGAAGCGCCTCATACGATTTCACGTGGTCATAATGGTGAGCCTGGACCATGACCCTTCATTTTGCCTTCGACAACACCTACGCGCGCCTGCCTGATCGGTTCTTTGCGCGCATAGAACCCGAAGCCGTCAGAGCTCCGAGGCTCATCCGGCTGAACCGGGATCTCGCGTTACGCCTCGGCCTCGACCCTGATCACCTCTCCAGCCATGATGGAGTCGCGCTGTTGTCCGGCAACCGCGTTCCGGATGCGGCCGAGCCCATCGCGATGGCCTATGCCGGGCACCAGTTTGGGCAATTCGTGCCGCAGCTCGGCGATGGCCGTGCCATCCTCCTCGGTGAAGTGGTCGACCAAAATGGCATCCGTCGGGACATTCAGCTCAAAGGCTCAGGTCCGACACCTTTCTCGCGCCGCGGTGATGGTCGGGCGGCACTGGGACCTGTCCTGCGGGAATATCTCCTCAGCGAGGCAATGGCGGCGCTCGGCCTGCCGACAACGCGTGCGCTCGCCGCGGTGTTGACCGGAGAGACCGTTGTCCGGGAGACGCCACTTCCCGGTGCGGTTCTCACCCGGGTAGCATCGAGCCATATTCGGGTCGGCACGTTCCAGTTCTTTGCAGCCCGGCAGGATACGGAAGGGCTACGCCTTCTCGCCGACTACGTCATCGGCCGACACTACCCGCACGCTGCCGAAAGCGATCGTCCCTACCGGGCGTTCCTCGACCTGGTGATCGCCGCCCAGGCAGACCTTATTGCCCGTTGGCTGCACATCGGCTTCATCCATGGAGTCATGAACACCGACAACATGTCCATCGCCGGCGAGACGATTGATTACGGGCCATGCGCCTTCATGGATGCCTACGATCCGGCGACGGTCTTCAGCTCCATCGACCGGCAGGGCCGCTACGCCTATGGCAACCAGCCGCGCATCGGCCTCTGGAATTTGACGCGGCTGGCCGAGACGCTTCTGCCGCTCCTGTCTGAGGACGAGGAGAAGGCCGTGGCTGAAGCGAGCGAGGCGCTCGAAGCCTTCGCGGGCAAGTTCGAGGCGGCCTATCACGCTGGGCTCAGGCGCAAGCTCGGGCTGCTGACGGAGCGCGAGGAGGATCCGACGCTTGCCGGTGATCTCCTGAAGGTCATGGCCGAGAACCAGGCTGACTTCACCCTGACCTTCCGGCGGCTGAGCGATGCTGCCGCTGGTCCTGAGGGAGACGAGGCCGTCCGAAACCTCTTCATCAATCCGCTTGCTTATGATGCTTGGGCCACCCGCTGGCGCGAGCGGTTGAGCGTTGAACCGCAAGATGGTGTCAGGCGCCAAGCTGCCATGCGCGCAGTCAATCCAGCCTTTATCCCGCGCAATCATCGCGTGGAGGCGATGATTCAAGCTGCCGTGGAGCAGGGCGACTTTGCTCCGTTCGAAGAGCTTCTGATGGTCCTCTCGCGTCCCTATGAGGACCAGCCAGCTTTCGCCTCCTATTCCGAACCCCCGGAACCACATCAGCGCGTCTATCGGACATTCTGCGGAACGTAACGCCAGACGGCCGCCTCAGTCCCTTCGCACGTGGGTCGTTCACCCCATCTGGTGCCGCACCTCCAGCGTCAGATGTGAAACTCCGCTGGACATCGAAATCTCTCCGCGGCTTGTGCCTCCGCCCAGTGACCATTCTGCATACTGGACGGAGGAACGGCGGGATGCGTGAGAATTCAGCTGACCGGGGCAGCCAAATGCCCGACCACATGTTGGCGTGCTTCGTCGTCCACCTCAGATTTGAAGCTGTGCTTCTCCTTCAGCGCGGAAGCGGCCTGAGCGGCCAGGCGAGCGCTGATCTCGTCAAAGAGACGTTTGAGGTTCGGGAAGCCCCCCGTCGGTGGTAGGTTTCCTCCCCCTGGAGCTGAACCTAGAGCCTCGGACGGAAAAGTGGATCCGGTTTTCGCTGGCGCGGCCCGCTGGGTCCATTCTGACCGATGCTCTCATCCAAGAAGAAAGCATCGGATGGATCCCAAAAGGGCAAGTCCACTTTTCACGTCCGATGCTTGAGCGCATCGGGATTTCGCGCTGATCGCAGTTGCTCCCATTCAGCATCGGTCATCGGTGGCGCAAGATGCGGCTCTCCTGAGTGGGTGTATGCGAGCAACGGAATGGTCTAGCTTATCTTATCGGGAGATTTGCGTATGGTGTTGGAACACCACACCTCGGACGCGTCGTGACAAAGGAAATTTGATCTGTCGATCAGTGGCCAGCTAACCATTCCCGCAGTTTCGTCCAGCGCCTCTTCATCTGCCCGCCTCTCACTGCAATCCCAATTGCTTTCTTCTGGCCCACCAGAACGACCAACCGCTTGCCGCGGGTGACGCCCGTGTAAAGCAGGTTGCGAGCCAGCATCGCGAAGTGCTGTGTTACGACCGGGATGATGACGGCGGGATATTCCGACCCCTGCGACTTGTGAATGGTGGTCGCATAAGCGGGGACGAGGGTGTCGAGCTCGCCAAACGGGTATGACACCTCCCGGCCATCAAAGGAAGCAATCAGCGCCCCTTCCTCATCGTCGATCCTGACGACCGTACCGAGATCGCCGTTGAACACCTCCCGGTCGTAGTCGTTCTGGGTTTCCATCACCCGGTCACCGGGTGAGAAGCGCCAGCCAAACCGCTCCACCTTCGCGGGCGGACTGGGATTGAGCACCTCCTGGAGCTGGATGTTGAGGTTACGGGCACCCAGCACCCCCCGGTTCATGGGACAGAGCACCTGGATGTCCTTCATGGGATCGAGCCCGAAGCGATGGGGCATGCGGTCCTTGATCATCTGGATGATCTTCGGCACCCCTTCCTCGGGATCGTTGATTTCCACGATGTAGAAGTCGCTCTCTTCGCCCGCCCTGGGAGGCTCGGGCATCTGGCCCCTGTTAATGCGATGGGCGTTCACCACGATCCGGCTTTCTGCCGCCTGCCGGAACACCTCGGTCAGACGCGCCACTGGAATGCGCTCTGAGGCAATGATATCGGCCAGTACCTGGCCCGAGCCGACCGACGGCAACTGATCGACATCGCCCACCAGCAGCAGACCCGCCTGAGCCGGAATGGCCTTGGTGAGGGCGTTCATCAGCGGCACATCCACCATGGAGGTCTCGTCCACAACCAGCAGATCGCAGTCGAGCGGGTTCTCCTCGTTGCGCGAGAAGCCCCCGTGCTTAGGATCGATCTCCAGGAGCCGGTGGATGGTCTTGGCCTCCCGCCCGGTCTGCTCGGTCATACGCTTGGCCGCCCGTCCTGTCGGCGCCGCCAGCGCCACCCTAACACGCTTGGCGACCAGCAAGCGCAGGATGGTATCGAGCAAGGTCGTCTTGCCGACACCGGGACCGCCGGTCACCACCGCGACCTTGGCGCCGAGCACCCGCTTCAGTGCCTCACGCTGCGAGGCGGCCAGGGTTTTGCCCGTGCGGCCCTCGACCCAGGGAATGGCCTTGTCGAGGTCGATCTCGGGCCAAGGCGCTGGACCGGACGCTCGCTCGATCAAACGAGAGGCAATCGCCTGCTCGGCCAAGTACAGCCCTTTCAGGAAGAGGCAGGTCTCCTCACCGATGGTGTCCGAGACGATCTCGCCCTTGGACAGTTCCTCGACGATGGCGGTACGAATCAGGGTCTCATCCACTTCAAGGAGTTGCTCGGCCAGCCGGGTGAGAGCCTCGACCGGCAATGCGCAGTGCCCCTCATCCGTCGCCGTCTGGAGCGCGAACGCGATACCCGCCCGGATGCGCTGAGGGGCTGTCTTCTCCATTCCGAGCTTGGCCGCGATGGCATCCGCTGTCCGGAAGCCGATGCCCCGCACATCCTTCGCCAACCGGTACGGGTCCTCGGTCATGACCTGAATGGCCTCATAGCCGTAGGTCTTGAAGATGCGGACCGCCCGGGCGGTACCGACCCCGTGCGCATGAAGGAAGATCATGATCTCCCGCACGGCCTTCTGTTCGGCCCAGCCCGCCACGATGCGGGAGGCCCGCATCGGGCCGATGCCGGGCACCTCGGTCAGGCGCTCGGGGGCGGCCTCGATGATCTCGAAGGTGTCCACGCCGAAGGCTGCCACGATCCGCTTGGCCATGGCGGGTCCGATGCCTCGCATCTGACCCGAGGCCAGATACTTCTCGATGCCCTCTGCCCCTGTGGGCGGGGTGGTCTTCAGAACCTCGGCCCTGAACTGGAGCCCGTGCGTGCGGTCGCTGATCCAGAGCCCACTGGCTGTGACCCACTCCCCGGCCGACGCCGCCGGGGTGTGGCCCACGACTGTCACAAGGTCACGCTTGCCACGCGTATAGACTTTCAGGACAGCGAAGCCGTTCTCGGCATTGTGAAAGGTGATGCGCTCCACCGAACCCGCGAGTGTCTCGAGGGCAGGCCTCTGATCAGTTTGTGAGGGGCGCATCATTTGGTTCATGGTGCCTGCCAGGGAAGGTTCCTGGGCTCTCCGACTGTATCGTCGGATGGCACCACTGACGAGGATGCCATCCCTATATTGCCATCAGATGTTCTCGGTTTGTTTCAAGGCTTTTTTGCGGCGACTCGGCTTGACACGACCGTGCGCAAGGGCAATTCGCAGATCCGGTTGTGATGCTAAGCTTGCAAGCGTCAATCCCGAGCATTCGCAGAGTTGTGCTCGGTTTCCACGACCGACAAGGAATGTGGTCAATCATCGGGTAGCAAAGCGATACTCAGGAGATGGGTGCGGGTTTGGAGGTGACGATGGACAACGGATTGGAGCGGGGCGAGCGACCCTTGGCAATCTCCGATACCGAACGCCTGCGCCGGATCGGGCAAGATCTCCGTTCTCTTGATGCCGAGGTGATCAGGCAGCCTCTTCCAGAGCGCATTCAGGCAACTTTCGCGCTCATCGATCGGGAGCAGAGACTCCTGAACCTTTGCCTCGTTCGCCGACACACTGAAGCGCGGCGCTGTTCGCAAGACCAACTTGCCCGTGGTTTCACCTGACTCCAGAACCCGGTGAGCTTGAGCCACATCTTCCAATGCAAAGAGAACGAACCTTTGGCACCCGAATGTCCCCTGCTTCCAACCAGGCGGTGAGATCGTTTACAGCCGCGCGCAACAGGTCGACCCGCGGAAACAGGAACGACACATTGAACGCCACGACACCTTTGTTCTCGCTTGTCATCGACAAAGGATTGAAGCGCGGCATCCTCAGCATTCCAAGGGCCGCCTTGAGGTAGTTGATGCGCCCACTCGTTTTGGGCAACAAACTATGAAAGCCATAGACCAACAGCTTGCCTGTGGGCTTGAGATGCGCATAGCCTTGCGCCAAGGTCTCAGGGCCGTTCGCATCAAAGATCAAATCGTAGCCATCAGGGCAGAGGCGCTTTGTCTCATCCCAAAGCGCCTGGGTGGATTTGTCGATCACGGCGTCCGCGCCGAGCCGTCGCACATACTCGACCTTGTGGCTCCTTCCCACCACGCCGGTTACGTGCAGATTGTGCAACTTGCAGAGTTGGATGAGCGCCGAGCCCACTCCGCCGCCCGCCGAATGCACGAGCGCCCTCATGCCGGGCCGGATCACCACATTCTGGAGCAAGCCATGATACGCGGTCAGGTGGACGGCCAGGAAACCAGCCGCTGCCTCGAAGTCCAGAGCCTGAGGCTTAAGCCACACCAGATCTGCTGGGGCACAGACGTGCGTGGAATAGCCGTTGAAGAGAGTGACTCCAAACACCGGGTCGCCGGGCTTCACATGCTCGACCTCACGGCCAACGTCTTCCACCCAGCCTGAATATTCGAATCCGGGCGTGATCGGCCAGCCCACAAACCGACGCGCGGACTCGTACACGCCCCAACGAACACAGATATCAGCATAATTCACCCCCACTGCCTCGGTGCGGATCAAAACCTGTCCCTCGCCAGGTTTGGGCACGGGATGAGTTTCGAGCTTCAGCTGCTCGTATCCGCCAGCTTTGTAAACAACCACTTTACGCATGGATCCTGAAGGTATCGCCGTTCCGCCTCCAGCTTCGACCTGAAACGTCTGCGCTGTCACTGAAGTCCCCTCTTATGGGCGCCGGCGTAGGGCCCCGACAATCGGCCCCATGGGCATGAGCGTGTCCATCCTCTCCAATGAAGGGGCATAGAGGCTGGAGACACTTCCATCCAAGAACAGAGCATTGGGACAACCTAGCTCGTCCCGGAACAAGCGAGCGAATGTGCTGAAAGTGACTGGGTCTTCTGAAATCGCGAACACGACCGTGTCCTGGCCTTTCACGCCGACGCCGTTCCGGATCTTGCGGGAGGTGCTTTGTTCTGAGAACTGAGGGTGGATCTTCCCGTCAATGACGAGCATCGGGCCCGATTGCGTCGCGAAGTCCGGCCTGATTTTCCGCTTCAGATAGGTTCCGGTCTCAAGCACGCCTGCCTGACGGCCTTTGACATAAAAGATGCCGTTGGGCTTGAGGTGGAAGTTTCCGGGCCCGTTCCTTGTGTTGGCCGCCTTTAACTCCTTTCCATTCTCAACGTAAAGCCCTACGGGCGAGCGGTCCTCATGGTACATGCCTGCATTCATCGCGACAGCGAGGCGTGGACCCTCCGGCGTTCCTCTCAACCGATCGAACGAGCCAAGAACATCCCCGTCCGGCCCACGCCAGAACAGTCTCACCTCGTATCGTTGCAGATCCACCGTGCAGACCACGAAGGTGCTGCCAGCATATTGGACTGGCCGACACGGATCGCTAGCGGCCTGAGCCACGGGTCGTCCGGCAGGCAGACCAAGGGACATGAGGGTCCCGGACACCAGGATGATTGCCCGGGAGAGCGAGCGGCCGAGAGTGGAGCTGATAGCGATCATTTGCAGCTTAGGTCCTTTCAGCGGGCGAGATACCGTTCCCGCAGGTGAGTGCGGAACACATCCGCCGAGAGCGGTCGTCCGGTTGCACCCATCAGAAGCTCATCGGTCGTCACCGAACTGCCCTTGGAATGGACATTTGAACGCAGCCATCCGCGAAGGGGTCCGAAATCCCCAGAGGTCAGCCCAGGAAGAATGCTGGAATCCGCATGGCAGGCAGCTTCGAAGAGTTGGGCTGCCGTCATGGCGCCGAGCGTGTAGGTCGGAAAGTAGCCCCACGCGCCACCTGGCCAGTGGATGTCCTGCAGGCAGCCCAGGCTGTCGTTGGGGACGCTCAGGCCGAGAAGTTTCCTGATCTCCTCGTTGAACGCCAAGGGCAGGTCGTCAATCTGAAGAACGCCGGCAATGAGCGCCTTCTCGAGTTGGTAGCGAACCAGGATGTGGGCCGGATAGGTGATCTCGTCGGCATCCACGCGGATGAAGCCCGGCTCCACTCTGGTTAGGATTCGGTGGAGGTTTTCCGGGCTCCAGGCTAGCCCCTCGCCCTGGAAAGTCTCCCGTACGAGGGGAGCAAGATATGTGACGAACTCCCAGCTCCGGCAGGCCTGCATCTCGATGAGCAGCGATTGGCTCTCGTGCAGGCTCATGCCGCGCGCGAGCCCGACCGGCTGGCGATGCCAATCCTCGGGGCGGCCCTGCTCATAGAGCGCATGCCCGGTCTCATGGAGCACTCCCATGAGCGCGCTCATGAAGTTCGCCTCGTCGTACCGGGTGGTGATCCTGACATCACCCGTGGATCCACCGCAGAAGGGATGCAGGCTCACATCGAGCCGCCCCCGGTTGAAGTCGAACCCGACGGCCTGCATCAACTGCTCGCCGATGCGTCGCTGATCGTCGACAGGGAAGGGGCCGTTGAGCGGCTGAATGGCAGGAAAGCCCTTCTGGCGCTCCTGTGCCCCCTGGATCAGGTCCGGCAGTTCGGCGCCGAGTTCGGCAAACAGGGGGTCAATGGCGGCTTGGCGGAGACCCGGGTCGTAACTATCGAGGAGAGCATCGTAGGGGGAAAGCCCCAACGCCTCGCCCTTGGCTTGGCCGATCTGCCGCTGGAGGGCGAGGACCTGGGACAGGTGCGGCAGAAGCAGGGCGAAATCGCCATTCTGCCGGGCTTCGCGCCATACCAATTCCGCCCGGGATACAGCCCTGGAGCTGGCCTCGACGAGGTCGGCCGGAACCGCAGCCGCATGGAGGTAGACCCGCCGCATCTCGCGTAAGTTGGCGCGTTGCCAATCGTCGAGCTGATCGCTGTCTTGGCCCGCCTGGTCCAGGAGGTCGCCTGTATCGGGTGCGGTGAGAAGCTCATGAGCGATGCCCTTGAGCGTCGCGAGTTGGTTGGAGCGACTATCGGCGGCGCCCTCCGGCATCAGGGTCTCGGCATCCCATTGCAGAATGCCGACCGCATCCTCGATCGAGCTGATGCGGGCAAAGCGATCTTCCAGCGTCTTGTAGGTTTCCATGTGGGCGTGAACCCCGTCCTTGGGTTGAGGTGTGAACCCGCAGCCGTTCCCGATGATGCATCGGTTGCATTTGAGCCTGCCTCTGAGGCCCTGCCCTGGCCTTATCCCGGGTGCTTGTGGATCGGGTCGACCCAGTACACCTCCTCCGGCTGTTCCACCGGATCCACATCGGTGATGTTCACGACAACGGCTTCGTTGTCGCTGCGCACCAGAACGCATTCGAGGGGCTCATCCGGGCTGGCGTTGATCTCCTGATGGGGCACGAAGGGTGGCACATAGATGAAATCCCCTGGTCCGGCTTCTGCAACGAACTCCAGCCGCTCGCCCCAGCGCATGCGAGCCTTGCCCCGCACCACATAGATGACGCTCTCCAATTCGCCGTGGTGGTGCACCCCGGTTTTGGCATTCGGCTGGATCGAAACCGTGCCCGCCCAGATTTTCTGCGCGCCCACGCGGGCGTGATTGATGGCAGCTTGGCGAAACATGCCTGGGGTCTGGGCCGTGTTCGGATCGAGGCGGTCGCCCTTGATCACCTGGACGCCGTGGTGCTTCCAGTGCTCGTGCGGATCGTGGACGTTGTCGTGGCTGTGATCTGTCATGGCGCTCTCCGCGACGGTATGGCATTTTGTCCTAGCCCCAGATCACGAGCAAGGAGACCGAGGATAAGACGGCGGGTTCAGGCCTCCGGTATGATGTCATTCGCAAAGAGAAGGCTCCGACTGCAGCAGCGCCTCGGCTCGACGAGTGAACCCTGGACCCCTATTTTAATGGGATGGCCGCTCCAGTGTTCCCCTCCAGCCGCTCCTTGCGTGAGCGGGTCGGTGCCTTCCGTCACCTTCCGTCTCTGTTCCGCCTGGTCTGGCAGGCCAGTCCCGCACTTACAACGGCAAGTCTCGGGCTGCGACTGACGCGGTCGGTCCTGCCCATTCTGGTACTTTTTGTCGGCAAGCTCATCATCGATGAGGTTGTCGCCCAGACACGAATCCCCTCACCAGGGGGAGGATTGAGCGATTGGTTCGGGAGCGGCCGCCTTGATGCTCTCGGCGGGCTGCTCGTTTTGGAGCTGGTCCTCGCAATGGTGGCCGATCTTCTGGGGCGAGCCAGCTCCCTCGTCGACAGCCTCCTGTCCGAACGCTACAGCAACTTTGCCAGCGTGCGCCTGATGGAGCACGCGACGACGCTGGACCTCGAGCAGTTCGAGAGCAGTGATCAGCAGGACCGATTGGAGCGGGCCCGCCGTCAGGTCACCGGGAGAACCACCCTCCTGACCCAGATCTTCGGCCAGGTCCAGGACGTGCTCACGGTCCTGTCGCTCGCTGCCGGCCTGCTCGCCTATGCGCCTTGGCTCATCGTCCTGATCATCCTTGCGCTTTTGCCAGCCTTCGTCGGCGAGGTGCATTTCAACGCTCAGGGCTATCGGCTCAACTACTTCCGCACGCCGGAACGACGCCAACTCGATTACATCCGCTACCTGGGTTCAAGCGTCGAGACTGCGAAGGAAATCAAGCTCTTTGGTCTCAACGTTTTCCTGGTCGACCGATTTAGAGCCTTCGCGGACCGGATGTACGCGGACAACCAGCGGCTTGCGATCCGCAGGGCCGCATGGGGCACGCTCTTTGCCGCACTTGCGTCCTGCGCCTATTACCTGGCCTACGCTCTGATCGTGTGGCGAACTGTCCGGGGCGACTTTAGCATCGGTGACCTGACGTTCCTGTCCGGCTCTTTCCTGCGCCTGCGAGGGCTGCTTGAAGGGTTGCTTCTTGGCTTTTCCCAGATCGCCGGGCAGGCGCTGTACCTGGAGGATCTGTTCTCCTTCTTCGATGTCCGTCCAAGCATCACGTCACCGCCAGCTCCTCGACCATTCCCGCAGCCGCTGGTGTCGGGGATCGTGTTTGAAAACGTGGGCTTCCGGTATCCAGATTCCGATCGCTGGGCGGTCCGGCACCTGAGCTTAACGCTGACGGCCGGTGAGGTTGTGGCTCTGGTGGGGGAGAACGGGGCCGGCAAGACCACGGTCGTGAAGCTCCTTGCCCGGCTCTACGATCCGACAGAGGGACGGATCCTTCTCGATGGCCATGACCTGCGTGAATATGATCTGGCCGACCTGCGACGCCACATCGGCGTCATCTTTCAGGACTTTGTGCGGTTTCACTTCACGGCGGGTGAGAACATCGGAGCAGGCCGCATTGAGGCCACCGATGATCGCAGTCGGATTCAGCAGGCGGCCGAGCGCAGTCTCGCCGATCGCATTATCCGACGCCTGCCTCAGGGCTATGACCAGCCGCTTGGCAAGCGGTTCCACGAGGGGGCGGACCTCTCCGGGGGCGAATGGCAGAAGATCGCTATCGCGCGGGCTTACATGCGGGATGCGGAGGTGCTCATCCTGGACGAGCCAACCGCCGCTCTCGACGCCCGCTCCGAGTATGAGGTTTTCCAGCGGTTTCGCGATCTTAGCGCGGGCAGAACCGCCATTCTCATCTCGCACCGCTTCTCGACCGTACGAATGGCCGACCGCATCCTCGTTTTCGAGAATGGGCAGGTTGCGGAGGCTGGCTCCCACGAAGAGCTTGTTGCATCAGGCGGGCGCTACGCCGAGCTCTTCGAATTGCAGGCGTCTGGTTATCGATGAAGGGATCATGGCACCATGAGATCTGGCTGGCCTCACGGGTAATTTTGCGCAGGCGCCGCCCTGAACCCTGTCGCCGCATCTCTGGTTGGTAACCGCCGCGCCGACGCTGCAACGTCTGCTGTGGATGCTCGACCGGGAGCAGGCGATCATGCCGCGTTGAGAGCAGTCAGCCCAAGGATGCTTCGATCCGTGCCAACCCCTCCTTCGTCAGCGGTTCAATCCTGAGAAGATTGTGCCCTCCCCATGAAACCCGCTTAGAAAAGATGAGACGCACATAGCCAGTGCCCTGGAGCGGGAGGAAATAGAGGCCGTCTGACCCTCCTGCCAGTCGCCTTGTGGATGACAAGCGTCACCTGCTTGCTCTCACAGACCTCTTCAACGGCTTCGACACTCAACACGACTGAACCTCCGAACGGCCAAGCAGCCTATGGGGTCAATGTCGCTCCCGAGGATCCTGTTCTCTCCAGGTTCACCGATCCATAAGGGATGGCTTGCAGCCCTCCCGACCGCGTGATTATCCTCCGTTCAGCACTCTGATGCGTCGAGTGCTCATATTGCTGACCCGCGCAGACGAGTGCCCCATTTAAGGAGCAATATGAGGAGGCGCCCATGACATTCCGTCCCCTGCACGACCGAGTCCTCATCCGCCGCATCGAAGCCGAGGAAAAGACGGCCGGCGGCATCATCATTCCGGATACAGCTAAGGGAAAGCCGCAGGAAGGCCAAGTCGTCGCCGTCGGTCCCGGCGCCCAGGCCGAGAGCGGCAAGGTTGCTGCCCTCGGCGTGAAGGCCGGCGACCGCGTCCTGTTCGGCAAGTGGCCCGGCACCGAGGTGCGGATCGACGGTCAGGATCTCCTGATCATGAAGGTATCCGACATCATGGGCGTCATTGAGGGAGCCGCTGCATCCCAGAAGGCCGCCTGAGCGGCCCACGCGACCGTCATCAGAAGGAGGAAATACGATGGCAGCCAAAGAGGTAAAATTCGCCGTGAATGCCCGCGACAAGATGCTGCGCGGCGTCGACATCCTCGCCGATGCCGTGAAGGTCACGCTGGGCCCGAAGGGCCGCAACGTGGTGATCGAGAAGTCCTTCGGGGCGCCGCGCATCACCAAGGACGGCGTCACCGTCGCCAAGGAGATCGAGCTCTCCGACAGGTTCGAGAACATGGGCGCCCAGATGGTGCGCGAAGTGGCAAGCAAGACCAGCACCGTGGCGGGTGATGGCACTACCACGGCCACGGTTCTGGCCCAGGCCATCGTGCGCGAGGGCGCCAAGGGGGTGGCCGCCGGCATGAACCCCATGGACCTCAAGCGCGGCATCGATCTCGCCACCGCCGAGGCCGTGAAGGACATCCAGAGCCGGGCGAAGAAGGTCGCCTCGTCCGAGGAGATCGCCCAGATCGGCACCATCTCGGCCAATGGCGACGCCGAGGTCGGCCGGATGCTGGCGGAAGCTATGCAGAAGGTCGGAAACGAGGGCGTGATCACCGTCGAGGAAGCCAAGACAGCAGCAACGGAACTCGCCGTTGTGGAAGGCATGCAATTCGACCGCGGCTATCTCTCGCCGTACTTCATCACCAACGCCGAGAAGATGGTGGCCGAGCTCGAGGATCCCTACATCCTCATCCACGAGAAGAAGCTCTCCTCGCTCCAGCCCATGCTGCCGATCCTCGAGGCCGTGGTCCAGACCGGCAAGCCGCTGTTGATCATTGCGGAAGACATCGAGGGCGAAGCCCTTGCGACATTGGTCGTGAACAAGCTGCGCGGCGGCCTGAAGATCGCCGCCGTGAAGGCTCCGGGCTTCGGCGACCGCCGCAAGGCCATGCTCGAGGACATCGCCATCCTCACCGCCGGCCAGACGATCTCCGAAGACCTCGGCATCAAGCTCGAGACCGTCCAGCTCCCGATGCTCGGCCGGGCCAAGACCATTCGGGTGGAGAAGGAAAACACCACCATTGTCGGCGGGGCCGGCGACCGGGAGAACATTGAGGCGCGCATCCAGCAGATCAAGGCGCAGATCGAGGAAACCACCTCGGATTACGACCGTGAGAAGCTGCAGGAGCGCCTGGCCAAGCTCGCCGGCGGTGTGGCGGTGATCCATGTCGGCGGGAGCACCGAGATTGAAGTCAAGGAGAAGAAGGATCGTGTCGATGACGCGCTTCACGCCACGAAGGCGGCGGTCGAGGAAGGCATTGTGCCTGGTGGCGGCACGGCTCTGCTGCGCGCCAAGGCGGCGGTCGCCAGGCTGAAGAGCGACAACCCGGACATCCAGGCCGGCATCAACATCGTGCTGCGTGCGCTTGAGGCTCCAATCCGCCAGATCGCCGAGAACGCTGGCGTGGAAGGCTCGATTGTGGTCGGCAAGATCACCGACAACACCCAGTCCGAGACCTTTGGCTTCGATGCTCAGACAGAGGAGTTCGTGGATCTGCTTCAAGCCGGTATTGTGGATCCAGCGAAGGTCGTCCGCACGGCCCTCCAGGATGCCTCTTCGGTTGCTGGCCTGCTCGTCACCACGGAAGCCATGGTCGCCGAGTTGCCGAAGAAGGAATCGGCTCCGGCGATGCCGGGTGGAGGAATGGGCGGCGGCATGGGCGGCATGGACTTCTAAAGGGTCCGATTCAGGCCGCCCCTTCCTGAGGAAAGCTCAAGTCCGGCAGGCCGGACTTGAGTGGCGGCATGGACTTCTAACCCAGACAGCGAAGCAAGGCCCTGGAGACACCCGGGCCTTGCTCTTATGCCTCTACCGGCCTGTTACCGGATAGCTTTCGCGAGCCGGATGTTCCCGCAGCGTCAGGCCGTCTGGCTCATGAACCCGCCGTCAGATCATGGGACTGATCACGAGCAGCCAGATGTTGATCTGCAGAATCGCCGGAGTTGGAGAAGGACCAAGCAGCTTGGGTTTAGATGGAGTGTGCTTCGGCAAATGAAAGTGTCCGGCAGCGCTTCTTCCCGGCACATCCGCGACATAGACCGAATGTCAGCACACGATCCGAACATCGGACCTTCCTGACGAGCAATCGATTTCGTTGTTTGACCGAAACAGCCATTCCATGGATTGCCGACTGACCGCCACCGGATCAACAAGCTTACTCCGGAACTCCAAGCTTCCGCCACGCCGCATAGATCCGCGGGCGTTGGGCCATGTAATCCGGGTGATCGGACTGCTCCAGGGCCCTGTAGCGTGTCAGCGTCATCCACGGCACTGCCCGCAGCCACCTCTCCATCGGTTCACGCGCCTCCGCCTCGCGTCCAGTGAACACATAGGCCGCCGCCAGCCAGCCATAGGAACTCGGGAAGCCCGGATCGGCATCGATCGCCTTCTGGAATGTCGCAAGGGCGGCCTGGTCCTGCCCCTGGTGCAACTGCGCGACGCCAATATACAGCAACCAGTACACCAGGAAGGGATCGCGCGGACTGAGGCGGATACCCTGCCGCACATAGGGTTCCGTCTTCTCCGGCTGGCCTAGGAGAGCCCAGTTCCAGCCGATCTCGGTGTAGGCCGATGCGAGGTTCCGGTTCAGCGACACCGCCCGCTCAGCCGCCGCAATCGCCTCCTCGCTGCGCCGCTGCGCCCGGCGGAGCAGTGCCTTGTACTGGAAAGCCTGGGCATTGTCCGGTGCCAGGGCGATGGCACGCTCAATCAACTCATCGGCCCTTTGCAGGTGATCCCCGTACGCATCTGTCCAGCGGTTGATCACGTCCCGGATGTGGGTGAAGCCTAGGCCCGTGAGGGCGCTCACCGCCTGCGGGTCCACCTTGAGCGCCTCCTCGAACAGACGTTGCGCCGCGACGTTGTTGTCCCGGGTCTGGCTTGCATAGATAAGGGCCCAGCCGCGCATGGCCAGATCCACCGCATCGGGGTTGTCGGGGCGCTCACGCTGGCTGCGGCGGCTCTCGATATTGACGAGCCGCACCTGCAAGGTGGAGGCGATTCCTGCCGTGATCTCGTCCTGCGTGTTGATCAGGTCGGCCCGCGGGCGGTCGAACTGGTCCGTCCACAAATGCGCTCCGGTCTCGGCATCGATGAGTTGGGCATTCACCCGTACCAACTCGGCGCTGCGCCGGGCACTGCCCTCGAGCACGTAGCGCACGCCGAGATCGCGGCCGATCTGCCGGACATCCACCGCCTTCCCCTTGTAGGTGAAGGCAGTGTTCCGGGCGATGACGAAGCTGCCGTCGATGCGCGACAGCGCCGTTGTCAGATCCTCCGTCAGGCCGTCAGCGAAGTAGTCCTGGTCAGGATCGCCACTCAGGTTGACGAACGGGAGTACCACAAGGGACAGGCGTGGGGCGGTACGGGGAACGCTGGGCGCTTCGGTGCCAAGAGCGGGAGCCGATGTGGTAGCAGGTCCGGCGCCGGGATCGGCCGGACCCTGATCTGCGGCGAACCAGACGCCAACGCCGCCGAGTACGGCCAGACCAGCCGTCACAGCCGCTGGAGGGAGGCGGCGCCACCGGCCTGTTGGTTCGGGGGACGCCTCGGCCGTGTAGGCATCGAAGTGGACCCGATAGCACCTCACCGGACGGGCGATGTTGCGCACGCTCTGCTCCCCCAGATCCTCGAAGACCACCGGAAGCCGGTCACGCACCTGGTCACGCACGGAGCGGGAGACGCAGATGCCGCCGACCTCCGCCAGGGCTTGCAGGCGCGCCGCGATGTTGACGCCGTCGCCCAGGACATCTCCGCCCTCAACGACCACGTCGCCCAGGTTGATGCCGACCCGAAAGCGGATGCGACGATCCTCCGGAACCTTGGATTCACGGGCAACGATGGCGAGTTGGAGTTCGACCGCGCAGCGAACCGCCTCGACCGGACTGGCGAACTCGACCAGAAGGCCGTCGCCCATGGTCTTGACGATCCGCCCCCCGTGGCGGGCAATAGCCGGATCAAGCAGGGTCCGGCGACACACCCTCAGCCGCGCAATCGTGCCTTCCTCGTCGAGCCCGATCAGCCGCGAGTAGGCCGCTACGTCGGCGCAGACGATGGTCGCTAGCTTGCGCTCCATGGAGCGCTCCATCCCTGGTCCAGCCTGACACTCCGAGCCTACTCCCCGCGGCGCGTCAGGGAAAGGCGGCTTCCCGGCGTTCCGACCTCGCGGGAGCACAGGGGCCAACCGGGGACGGCCGTACCCGGTCCACGCAGCCGGGAGGGATTTTCAGGCGCTCACGCCCGCCTCATGGCGAACCGCGGCAGGCGGCCCCGATCGGCCGTCAGGCGACAGCCCCTGAACGAGTGGGCGCATGCCGTGCCAGGAGATCGCTGACCAGTTGCTGCCCCTCCTTCGCGAGCGACAGGAGGGTCCCGGAGTTCCGGGTCGAGCCGAAGTACGGCAGAGACCCAAAGGCGACGTTCAACCCCCGCTGCTCACTTGGTATGTCAATCGCCCGCAAACCGGGCTCCGAATTTCACACAAAAGCGTGTGTCGTCTGAACCATGAGGGGGGTCATGCGTCGTCTCGGCAGTTCAGTGCCTTGAGCGCAGGATGACCTCGATGACCGAAACAGAGCCGACACGCATTCCGTCCAAGCGCGGATTCGCCTGGATTGTCGTTCTGATCCTCGCGCTCGGCGGCGGCGTTCTGGCCTGGCGGCATTCAGGGCCTTCCGGCGGTGCGGAGCACCGGCAGGCCGCGCAGCTTCCGGCCGCCGTGCCGGTCGAGGCAAGCGCAGCGGAACTCAAGGACATTCCGATCGACCTGATCGGACTGGGGTCCGTCCAAGCCGCGACCACGGTGACGGTGCGGAGCCGTGTTGATGGGCAAATCCAGCAAATCGCCTTCGAGGAGGGCAAGATGGTCAAGGAAGGCGACCTCCTGGTGCAGATCGATCCGCGTCCGTTCCAGGCAGGCCTGGGACAGGCCCAGGCCAAGAAGGCTCAGGACGAGGCCCAGCTTGCCAGCGCCCAGGCGGATCTGGCCCGCACCAATCAGTTGGCCGCCCGCGACTTTGCCTCCCAGCAGCAGCTCGACACTCAGCGCGCGGCGGTTAGTAGCCTCCAGGCTCAGATCCAGGCGGACCAGGCCGCCATCGACAGCGCTCAGACGCAGCTCGAATACACGACCATCCGGTCACCCCTCACGGGCCGGGCGGGCTTTCGCCTCATCGATCAGGGCAATATCGTCCATGCCGCTGACCAGAACGGCATCGTGGAGATCGCGCAGCTCGAACCTGTGTCCGTGCTCTTCACGGCTTCCGAGGGCGAACTTCCGGCCATCAACAAGGCGGTGGCCCAGGGTCCTCTGAAGGTCTGGGCTCTGTCGACCGACGGCAAGGACACCCTGGCGGAGGGATCCTTGAGCCTCGTGAACAACCAGGTCGATACGCAAAGCGGCACCATTCGTCTCAAGGCAGCCTTCGAGAACAAGGATCACGCCCTCTGGCCGGGACAATCCGTCGATACCCGACTGAGGGTCAACGTCATGAAGAATGTCCTGTCCGTTCCTGACACGGCGGTTCAGCGCGGCCCGCAGGGTCTGCTCGCCTATGTGGTCAAGCCGGACAACACGGTCGAGCCGCGGCCCTTGAAGGTGGGGCCGATCACGAAAGGGCAGGCTGTCATCGAAGAGGGTCTCAAGGCCGGTGAGCAAGTTGTCACGGCGGGTCACTACCGCCTTGGCCCTGGAGCGAGGGTTGAGGTGAAGAACGCCGTTGCCCAGCAGACCGCCGTCAGGGATTGAGGACATGGGCGGCATCTCGGCTCCATTCATTCGCTACCCGGTTGCAACCACCTTGGTGATGGTCGGGATCTTGTTCGTAGGCTTGATTGCCTATCCGTTCCTGCCGGTTGCGCCCTTGCCGCAAGTCGATTTTCCAACCATCCAGGTCTCGGCCTCGCTCCCGGGCGCCAGTCCTGAGACGATGGCGTCCTCGGTGGCGCAACCGCTCGAGCGACAGTTCTCCCAGATTCCGGGCGTGTCGCAGATGTCCTCCACGAGTGCGCTTGGCTCCACCTCGATCACGGTGCAGTTCGACCTGAACCGCGACATCGACGCGGCCGCGCAGGACATTCAGGCGGCCATCAGCGCCGCCGGCGGCCAATTGCCCAAGAATCTGCCGAGCCCTCCCACCTATCGAAAGGTCAACCCGGCCGACACGCCGATCATGATCATTTCGGCCACATCCGACACGCTGCCGCTGACGGAGGTGGACGACAATGCCGACACCAAGCTCGCCCAGCAGATGAGCCAGATCGCCGGCGTCGCGCAGGTGATCATCGGCGGCGAGCAGAAGCCTGCCGTTCGGGTTCAGCTCGATCCGGCGAAGCTTGCCGCCAAGGATCTTTCGCTCGATGCGATTCGAGGGCAGCTGGAAGTTGCCACCGTCGACAGCCCCAAGGGAACGATCGACGGAGCGACCCGCAGCTTCACCATCTACGCCAACGACCAGTTGACCCGGGCCGAAGAGTGGAACGACGTCATCGTCGCCTACCGGAATGGGGCGCCCATCCGAGTTCGCGACATTGGCCAAGCGGTCTCAGGGCCGGAGGATGCCAGGAAAGCCGCCTGGGCCAACGGCAAGCGTGGCGTGTTCCTCATCGTGTTCAAGCAGCCGGGCGCCAACGTGATCGAGACCGTCGACCGGGTGAAGGCCGAGCTGCCGCGCCTTCAGGCGGCGATTCCACCCGCCATCAAGGTGGAGGTCCTGAGTGACCGTACCCAAACCATTCGGGCCTCCGTCAAGGACGTGCAGCTCACCCTGCTTTTGACCATCGGCCTCGTGGTCATGGTCATCTTCCTGTTCCTCCGCAAGCTATGGGCTACGATCATTCCAAGTGTCACGGTGCCACTCGCCCTGCTCGGCACGGCGGCGCTCATGTACCTGCTGGGCTACAGCCTCGACAATCTCTCCCTCATGGCCCTCACCATCGCGGTGGGCTTCGTGGTCGACGACGCCATCGTCATGCTGGAGAATATCGTCCGTCACGTCGAGGCGGGCGAGAGGCCCATGGATGCCGCCTACAAGGGCTCGTCGGAAATTGGCTTCACGATTCTCTCCATCAGCATCTCTCTGGTTGCCGTCTTCATTCCTCTCCTGCTCATGGGCGGCATTATCGGACGGCTGTTCCGGGAGTTTGCCGTGGTGGTGACAATGACAATCGCGGTCTCCGCCTTCGTATCACTCACGCTGATACCCATGATGGCTTCCCGCCTGCTCAGGCCCGAAGCGGAGGGGCAGGGCCATGGGCGTCTCTACAACCTCATGGAGCGCTTCTTCGCGGCTCTCGAACACGCCTACGAGCGTGGCCTCGACACGGTGCTGCGCTTCCGTTTTTTCACGCTCCTCGTCTTCTTCGCCACCTTGGGGGCAACAATCTACCTGTTCATGGGGATCCCGAAGGGGTTCTTCCCGCAGCAGGACACGGGATTCCTGCAGGGCACCTCCGAGGCCGCGCAGGACATCTCCTTCCAGGAGATGATGCGTCGGCAGGAGGCGCTCGGCGAGATCGTGGGCCGCGATCCGGATGTCGCGAGCTACGCCATGCAGATCGGAGCGGGTGGCGGCGCCTCGACCACCAATAGCGGGCGCATCTACATCACCCTCAGGCCCAAAGAGGAGCGCCAGGCCTCGGCGCAGGACATCATTGCGCGGCTTCGCCCGCAGCTCGACAAGGTGGAGGGCGCACGCCTCTTCCTGCAGGCCTCACAGGACATCAACGTGGGCGGGCGCCAGTCGCGCACCCAGTACCAGTACACTCTTCAGGACGCCAATCTGGACGAACTCGACGAATGGGCTCCGAAGGTTCTCGACAAGCTGAAGTCGATTCAACAGCTGCGCGATGTGGCAACGGACCAGCAGACGGGCGGCACAACCCTGACCCTCACCATCGATCGCGATCAGGCTGCCCGTTTCGGCATCACGCCTCAGCTGATCGACGACACTCTCTACAGCGCCTTCGGCCAGCGTCAGGTGACTCAATACTTCACCCAGCTCAACAGCTACCGGGTGATCATGGAGATCCTGCCGGAGCTTCAGGGGGAAACCGAGACCCTCGATCGGATCTATCTGACATCGCCGTTGACGGGCCAGCAGGTGCCTCTCTCCACCTTCGCCAAATGGACGACCCGTAAGACCGCGCCTCTGTCCATCAGCCATCAGGGTCAGTTCCCGGCAGTGACCATCAGCTTCAACCTGGCGGAAGGCGTGTCGCTTGGCGAGGCGACGCAGGCCGTTCAGCGTGCGGAAGGCGAACTCGGCAAACCTCCCTCCCTGGTCGGCAGCTTCCAGGGCAATGCTCAGGCCTTCCAGCAGTCGCTGTCCACCGTACCGCTCCTCATCGGGGCGGCGCTCGTGGTGGTCTACCTGATCCTCGGTATTTTGTACGAGAGCTATATCCACCCGATCACGATCCTGTCGACGCTGCCCTCCGCAGGACTTGGTGCGTTGGC
This sequence comes from Microvirga sesbaniae, assembly GCF_025460805.1. Lineage (GTDB taxonomy): Bacteria > Pseudomonadota > Alphaproteobacteria > Rhizobiales > Beijerinckiaceae > Microvirga > Microvirga sesbaniae. Next base: position 31,647 of record NZ_JAMXFJ010000009.1, read on the forward strand.
GACACTGCTTCTGTTCGGGTTCGACTTCAGCCTGATCGCCCTGATCGGCATCATCCTGCTCATCGGCATCGTGAAGAAGAACGGCATCATGCTGGTGGACTTTGCCATCACGGCGGAGCGGGAGGAGGGCCTCTCAAGCCAGGAAGCCATCCGCAAGGCCGCTCTCCTCCGGTTCCGGCCTATCATGATGACCACCATGGCGGCGCTGCTCGGCGGCGTGCCGCTCGTGCTGGGGCATGGAACGGGAGCCGAAATCCGCCAACCTCTGGGTTACGCCATGGTCGGCGGCCTGATTGTCAGCCAGGCTCTGACTCTTTTCACCACGCCGGTGATCTATCTCTACCTCGACGGGCTCTCAACGGCAGCCCGATCCTGGTGGTCAGGGACAGGCGGGGCTGTCGCAGATCGCGAGACGAAACCGGAGCCCATGTCACAGGCTGCAGAGTGACAGGCTCATGATCGATGCAGGAGAAGTACCCGTGCCTTTGAAAGGCCGATCCGCTCTGGTGACGGGCGGTTCGTCCGGCATCGGCGCCGCGGTTGCGCAAGCGCTTGCGGCGGCCGGAGCCAAGGTGGCGGTCCTTTCGGATCACAAGCCATACTTCAGGGAGGGTCACGTTTCAGGGGGCAGACCACGAAGGCTTGGATGATGCATCCGCGGGTTTCGCCCCCATCGTATTGATCTGCCCATGGCATCACCCGCGACCTGGGCACGGCGACGAACTTCGGGCAGGGAGGCAGGAGACGCCCGCGTGTGCGTTGCGCTCACGGGGCGTCCCCTGCCGTATGCTTCATGACGCGCCGGGGAGCTGCGTGATCAGCTTGTCGAGGGTGATCGGATAGCTCCGCACGCGGATACCGGTCGCGTTGTAGACCGCGTTGGCGACGGCCGCGCCGACGCCACACAGCCCAAGTTCGCCGACACCTTTCGCCTTCATCGGTGAGGACATCGGATCGACCTCGTCGAGGAAGATCACCTCCTGGTGCGGGATGTCGGCATGGACCGGAACCTCGTAGCCCGCGAGGTCGTGGTTGACGAAGAAGCCGCGCCGCGTATCGACGGCGAGTTCCTCCATCAGGGCGCCTCCGACACCCATCGTCATGGCGCCGATCACCTGGCTGCGCGCCGTCTTCGGGTTGAGGATGCGGCCTGCCGCGCACACCGAGAGCATGCGCCGCACGCGGGTCTCGGCAGTCGCGGCGTCAACGGCCACCTCGACGAAATGGGCCGCAAAGGTCGATTGCTGATGCGTCTTCTTGAGGTTGCCGAACTCGATCGTGTCCTCCACGACGAGTTCACCATCGCTGGCCGCCTGGGCCAGGGACACACGCCGATCGCCCGACCGGACCTCGCCATCGGCAAAGACGGCGTCCTTGGAATTGAACCCGAGGCGCTGCGCGACCGTCTCGCGGAGCTTGACGCAAGCGGCATAGACACCGGCCGTCGCGCTGTTGGCCCCCCACTGGCCGCCCGAACCTGCCGAGACCGGGAACGAAGAGTCGCCAAGACGAACCGAGATCCTCTCGATCGGGAGACCCATCATCTCGGCGGCGGTCTGGGCGATGATCGTGTAGCTGCCGGTCCCGATATCGGTCATGTCGGTTTCGACCGTGACGACTCCGCGACGGTCCAGCCTCACCCTGGCACCCGACTTCATGGTCAGGTTGTTGCGGAAGCCGGCCGCGACCCCGATGCCTTTGAGCCAGCGCCCGTCCCGCGCGGTCCCGGGACGAGCGTCGCGGGCCGCCCAGCCGAAGCGCCCGGCGCCGACGCGCAGGCATTCCACGAGCTGGCGATGCGAGAACGGCCGGGCGGGATTGCCCGGGTCGACCTGCGTGTCGTTGATGACCCGGAACTCGATCGGATCGAGGCCAAGCCTCTCGGCCATTTCATCCATGGCGATCTCGAGTGCCATCAGGCCGGGCGCCTCGCCCGGGGCCCGCATGGCGTTGCCCTCGGGCAGGTCGAGCGTCGCAAGACGGTTGCCGGTCAGGCGGTGGGCACCGGCATAGAGCAGCTTGGTCTGATCCACGGCGTTCTCGGGATCACCGTCCGGCAGGTTCCCTGACCAGCCCTCATGCGCGATGGCGGTGATCCTGCCGTCTCGCCCAGCGCCGATCCGGATGCGCTGGATGGTCGCCGGCCGATGGGTGGTGTTGTTCATGAGGAACGGCCTCGGCAGCGCGATCTTCACGGGCCGTCCGGCGGCGCGAGATCCAAGTGCAGCCAGGATCATGTCCGACCGGACGAACAGCTTCGACCCGAACCCGCCTCCGATATAGGGGGAGATCACGCGCACGTTCGCCGGGGGGATCTTGAGTGTCTTCGCGACGTCGCCGACGCTCCAGGCGATCATCTGGTTGGACGTCCAGATCGTCAGCTTGTCGCCGTCCCAGGCGGCCAGCGACGCATGCGGCTCCATCATGGCGTGCGATTGGTCCGGGGTGGTGTAGGTTTCATCGAGGCGCACGGCCGCCTCGGCGAAAGCCGTCTCGAACTCACCGACCTTCACGTCGGACTCGGTCGGCCCGAGGCCATCCTTCTCGGCGGTGAGGTCGAACCGGCCCTCGGCCTCCTCGTAGGTGACGTGCACGAGCGCCGCGGCGGCGCGGGCCTGTTCGAAGGTCTCGGCCACCACGACGGCAATGGCCTGATGGTAATGCTCGACCTCGGGGCCACCCAGGAGCGTTGCCGTGTTCCGCGACCCCTTCCCGAGCTGACCGGCCTCCTTGGCCGTCACGATGGCGACCACACCCGGTGCCGTGCGGGCCCGCGAGAGATCCATCGAGGCGATCCGTCCCTTGGCGATGGTCGATCCGACCGGGTAGCCGTAAGCCAGCCTCGCATGAGGATCGTGCCATTCATAGGCATAGGTCGCGGCGCCCGTGACCTTGAGAGGGCCATCGACCCTGTTGACAGGCTGCCCCACGACCTTGAGCTGGTCGATCGGATTCGTAGTCTCCGGCTTGTCGAACTTCATGCCTCAGCTCCTCGCCTCGTCCAGTACGGAGCCGAGCGTCCGCTCGACCAACGGCACCTTGAATGCGTTCTCGTGGGTTGGTGTCGCGCCAGCCAGCAACCGCTCCGCGGCAACCTTTGCGCCGCGCGGAAGCTCGGACTCGGCGGCCTCGACCCGCCAGGGCTTGTGCGCGACGCCCCCCACCGCTATGCGACCCGTGCCGTCCTGCTGGATGACGGCAGCCACTGACACCAGGGCGAAGGCATAGGACGCGCGATCACGAACCTTGCGGTAGAGATGCTTGCCGCCAACGGGCGCGGGCAGCGTGACCGCCGTGATGAATTCACCCCGTTCCAGCACGGTCTCGATCTGGGGCGTATCGCCGGGCAGGCGATGGAATTCGGCAACCGGGATCCGGCGCGTCGTGGCATCGGGCTTCACCGTCTCGACCGTTGCGTCGAGGACCCGCATGGCGACCGCCATGTCCGACGGGTTCGTGGCGATGCAGGCCTCGCTCGTGCCGACGATGCCGAGCTGGCGGGAGAACCCGCCGATGGCGGAGCAGCCCGAGCCGGGCTGACGCTTGTTGCAGGGCTGGGCCGTGTCATAGAAGTAGGGGCACCGGGTACGCTGGAGCAGGTTGCCGGCCGTGGTGGCCCGGTTGCGAAGCTGCCCGGACGCTCCGGCAAGGATCGCCCGCGAGAGCACGCCGTAGTCGCGCCGCACCCGCTCGTCGGCGGCGAGGTCGGTGTTGCGCACCAGCGCCCCGATCCGCAATCCGCCCTCGGAAGTGGCCTCGATCGTGTCGAGTCCGAGCCCGTTCACATCGATCAGGTGCGCAGGCGTCTCGATCTCGAGCTTCATCAGGTCGAGCAAGTTGGTGCCGCCCGCAATGAACTTCGCATCGGGATTGGCCGCAGCGGCGGCGGCCGCCTGAACGGGCGACGTCGCACGCTCGTAGGTAAACGCCCTCATCCCTGCCTCCCGGCGACTTCGGTCATCGCCTCAACGATGTTGGAATAGGCGCCGCAGCGGCAGATGTTGCCGCTCATGCGCTCGCGGATCTCCGCATCGCTCAATGTGACCGGTTGCGTGAGGTCAGGGGTGACATGGCTTGGAATCCCGGCCTTGATCTCACCCAATACGGCGACACCGGAGCAGATCTGGCCCGGCGTGCAGTAGCCGCACTGGTAGCCATCGTGCTTGATGAAGGCCTCCTGCATGGGGTGAAGATTCTCCGGGGTTCCGAGACCCTCAATCGTGGTGATCTCCATGCCCTCGTTCATGATCGCGAGCGTGAGGCAGGAATTCACCCTGCGACCGTCGATAAGGACGGTGCAGGCACCACACTGGCCGTGGTCGCACCCTTTCTTGGACCCGGTCAGGTGCAGGCGCTCGCGCAGGGCGTCGAGAAGGGTCGTTCGGATGTCGATCTCAAGATCGTGGGACTGGCCGTTCACGGTCAGTGATACCTTTGTCAAGGCAGGCGCTCCGGCTGGGGATGGTTGGGCTTGAACCACGGCAGGGACCGCAGTCAGGGCCGCCAAAGTGCCACCGCCGACCATCAGGTCGCGTCGGTTGAGTTCCAGGTCATGAAGGATCGGCATGGTGGTCGATGCTCCTTCCATTCAGGGTCTGATGGCATGTCCCGGGCGAATCCGCCGCTTGGTTCGAGGACACACAGATTGGGCTCAACTGGAACGAGTCTAGGGTAGGGGCGGGCGAAAGATCATGCCCTAAAGCTGCATGCCCTTATGTTCAGGGCTTATGAATGGCCGACGAGACTGGCGCGAAGTCGTTGAATTCCGTCACAAAGCTCGACCAGTCCTGGCCCGCCCGGGGATCGGAACTGACCCGGGCAGGAGGTGTCACGATGTTGTGACGCTTCGCTAGGCGTCGACGATTTGGGACAAGGCTGGGAGGGCAAGGGTCGCGGGGTCGCGGGCCGACGGGATCAGGCCGAGCGGTGAGACGATACGCTCCGGAGCCTCCTGCCGAACACCCCGGCTCCGAAGGGTATCGAAGCGGGCGGCATGGGTCCGGCAGCTTCCCAAAGCGCCGATGAAGTAGGCAGGCTGGGACGCTACCCTTTCCATTAACAAGGGATCCCAGCCGTGGTCGTGGAACAGGAAAATGGCCAAGATCCCTGTCTCCGGCTGAATGAGGGTGATCGGGCGCCGCGCTTCCAGGAGTGCCGCTATGGGGGGATATCAGGGAGCCTTTGGGTTCAGTGCCCTTGTTCTGGTGATCGGTGCCGCCGCCGCGGGTCTTTGTGCCGACCGGGTTCGATCGGATATCGCGGGACAGAGCCCAACAGCAGACTTGCGGCCGGCAGCGTGCTATATTCCGCTCCTGTCACGTGGGAGTCGCGCTATGCGCCTTGTGGTCGCTCTTACTTTGCTCGTTAATCCATCCATGAGCGCCGCAACGGATTGGGCAAGCCCACCGGCCTCCTTGAGCAGGACGTGCAGCGCTTCATCGCAAGTTGAAATCGGTGAGTGTATCGCGCAGGCGTACAAGAAGGCCGATGCTGCATTGAATGAGGTCTGGAAGAAGGCGCTTGCCACCATTCAGCCAACGGACGGCTTAACCCCCGACAGGGCACAGGAATGGCGAGACGATCTTATCGCCGCGCAGCGCGCCTGGAACACCTTCAAGGATAAGGACTGCAGCGGGGCGCGCAGTTTCGAGCTTCTGGGCGGCTCCGGCACGAGCATCGCGGTGATCAGCTGCCTCTACGAGTACACGGTAACCCGCACGAAGGACCTCGAAGAGCGCTATCTGCAGTAATAGCAAATGTGACGAACAGACAACGTGGGCATCATCTCATCCGCACACGGCGCTGTGCTGCTGGGCCGTGGCAGAGCCAGGGAGATTGCCCCTAACGAGCAGTCCGGTGGCGGCCTCGACCTGCACCGGTAGGCTCTCGCCCACGGCGCTCAAGCGGCTTACTGCATCGACAAATGCCAGGCCTGTCCGCACCGGCTGCTCGGCCGCGACCTCCCAGTCCTGCGGGTTCCTGTGAGGGAACCGGAACCTGAGGTGGATGAGGAGATCGACGACCTCCACAATGAGGACGCTGTCATCCGTGAGCTGACCCGTTCGCTGCAACCACGGCAGCGGTGATAGATTGCTCTGCGTCCTGGCGGCCAGCTGCGTGAGCCTCGTACTCACCACAACCAGCATCACAGCAACTGCGGCTCCCCACTCATAACAAATCGTATCAACCTGCTCCCAACGAAGCCTCTGATGCGCCCTCGAACCGTTTCATGGCGAACAGCGAAAGATCGAGTTTGCTGCTCCCCGTCGTTGCCAGGTCGGCCAATGCCTCTCCAATGACGCTGGCGAACTTAAACCCGTGCCCTGAGCAGGGAGATGCCACCACGACCTCCGGCGCCCCTGGAAGGATGTCAATCACGAAGTGCTCGTCAGGTGTGTTGGTGAACAGGCAGGTGGCGAGCCGCAGGGTCGGTCCATCGGCATCGGGGAACATGTGCCGGATGCCCTTGCGAAGCGCCTCTTCGTCAGCAGGCGTCGGCTCTCGGGAAAGCTCGTCGGCATGGCCGGTTTCGTGGAAGTGGTGGTAAAGCCCGATCTTGAACCCTGGGATGCCCCAGGTTGGGAACTGGTAGAAGTGACCGACCTCAGACTCGATGTTTGACACCGGGAAGACGTCTGGCCGAAAAAACTCCGGCTTCCGGGGCAGGAACCAGCCCAGGACTTGGCGCTCCGGCACAGCCGTGCTCCTGAGAGCGGGAATGAGATCGGAAATCCAACCGCCTGCGGAGACCACCACCTGTCCGGCCTCATAGCGGTCTTGATCCGTCACGACCAGCACCCGCCCGTTGGCGGGCTCGATAGCGACGACCTTCTCCCGTCCGTGGAGTTCGGCTCCGGCAGAGACGGCCAGGGATGCATGCGCCAGGATGGCGCGCTCCGATGCCACGAACCCTGCCTCCGGCTGGAAGACGGCGGCATAGTGGTCCGGGAGCTTATAACCGGGGAACCGTCGTGCGGTTTCACGAGCAGTGAGGACTTCATGCGCAAGATCATGCTCCCGGCACGCCGTCAGTGCGCCTTGAACGATCCGGCTGTCTTCCGTCCCCCCATCGACGCCACCCGTGATGAACAGCAGTTGCTCACGGGTCTGCTGCTCGGCTTCCCGCCATAGCTCGTAGGCACGGCGGAGGAGCGGGACGTAGTTGGGATGCTCAAAATAGGCGAGGCGGATGATCCTGTTCAGCCCATGGGAGGAGCCCATGCTGTGCCCCAGGTCAAACCGGTCAATGCCCAACACCCTCTGGCCGCGGCGAGCCAAGTGCCAGAGGGCGGCAGACCCCATGCCGCCTATGCCGATCACGATGGTGTCGAATGATTTCATAGTGAGATGCCCCACGAACGTTGGACAGATGGCAAAGCCAGCTTACCGGTTGGGGCTCACAGGGCAACGGTCATGTGCGATGTTGCGATGGACAATCGGTCGATCTGCATGACGTACGGGAAATCGCCTTCGACAAGGGCATGATCGACTATATTCCTGCAAATCGGGATGAAGATGGGACTTTTTCTTCCCATATGGCAGACTGATGCATCCTGATGAGCATCCGACCTCTTGCACTGTGACCCAGCTGGATGAATGACCTCCACCGACAGATTGCTGATCTCGAATCCGAAATCGACGATCTGTCCGAGGCGGCAGAGCGCTGCCGGAAGAGCATGATCGTGGCACGAGTGGCGATCATAGCAGGTGTTCTGCTGGTCGGAGCGTCGCTCTCAGGGCTTGCGCGGACAGATGCTCTCGTTCTGGTGATCGGGATCGCTGTGACGCTGGTCGGGATCGGCCTCTTGGGATCGACCCGAGGTTCCTTAGAACACATCACCGGAAAAATCCGGGCATCCGAAGCCCGTCGCGATTGAAACCCCTGACATCAATCAAAGAAACAGCCTGACACGCAGCTTTGGAACTCCATGATGTTGACGGCCGGTCGCTTCGATGTAGGCGCAAAGTTAGAATGTCCTGGTCTCGGATCATCAGGGCAGACGGCCGAAGCTTTCGAAGATCACATCGTAGAATCGTTCGGCATCAACATCACGGACGACGTAAGCGTTCTTTTGCCGGTTGGTCACACCCCACCAATCAATCACAGTCATCCCGGTTGTCAGAGGAGAGTTCGTCTCAATCTCGACATTCACAGGGAGGCCCGAGAACAACTCGGGCCGCAGCAACCAGACAATTGTCGTCGGATCGTGCAGCGGAGCGCGGTTAGCTCCGTACTTCTGCCAATCAAACTGCTTGGCGTAGGTGAGGAGTCTCGCAAAGATTGGACCGACCTTGTTCCCCATCGTGCGGAAGCGTTCGATCCGATCAGCCGTTACGTGAGCCTTGTGGGTGACATCCAATGGCATCATCACGATGCGAGCGCCCGAACGCAACACTCGCGCGGCCGCTTCTGGATCCACGTAGCAGTTGAACTCGGCTGCAGGAGTCACATTGCCGCCTTCCGACAAAGCGCCGCCCATCCAGACGATCTGGTCAATCCGTCCGGCTACGCGTCCTTCCCGTTCGATCGCCATTGCCAAATTCGTCAAGGGGCCAAGAGCACAGATCGTGACGGACTTCGCTGGCCGGCTCATGACCTCTTGAATGATGAAGTCAGCCGCATGCTGAGGCTGAATAGGCATCGTCGGTTCCGGCAGATCGTATCCGTCGAATCCGGTCTTGCCGTGCACGTACTCAGCCGTGAAAAGCGGGCGGGCCAGAGGAGCCTCGGCTCCGGCGAATGCCTTGACATCCTGGCGCCCGGCGAGCTCCAGGATCTTGCGAACATTTCGGGCAGTATGATGAAGAGGAACGTTGCCGGCGACAGCGCAGACTCCAAGGACTTCAATCAGGGGAGAGCCCAAGGCCGTCAAGATGGCGACCCCATCATCCGGACCAGGGTCAGTGTCGATGATAACCTGCTTCATCCATTTGCGCTCACGAGCATCTCAGGCCTCTGCTTTCAGCAGATGCTAAGGCAAAGTTCAAGTGCAGCGATCCCTGCATGATTGTGACCGCCCACCCAGTTCCGTGAAGGGCCGAATGGGCGACTCTGCCACCCTTACTTCGGAACTCGTGCATTCCAGCTCTGCCAATCCGCTACGATCGTGTGAGCGAACTTGCCGCCAACCCGATACGCGTTCGTGACAGAGGGAATATAGCCGCCCGACTTTGCCGTCAGGGACTCCACAGGGGTCTGCCCTGATCCTTCCCGATCGAAGTTCGACGCGGTTCGAAGGATGGCGATCCGGTCGAAGTTGAGGAGATTGGCGTCCGCGCCGCGCCGCAGGGCCGTGAGGGTCGCATTATCCTCCTGCTGCGTGGTGCAATAGTTGGCCTCACCATTCGTGATCAGCTTCGCCCATGCCTCCATCCCGGCTCCGAGCTTTGAACCGTGCCACCAGGTATCCATGGAGATTGTATCGCAGATGCTCACGCGGGGTGCGGCATTCGCCGGAGCGGCTGCGTACCGCGCCCGGTAGGCTTTGGCGGCATCACCATCAGCCAGCTCTACGTCCTTCGTCAGGCTGTACGCCTTCTGCAGGAGTTCCTCGTTCAACCGGTAGACTTCGCTTCCGTACCTGAGCTCGACCTTCTCGCCCGGTCGACTCGCACCAATGGCGACATAGCCGGTGCTCCAGTCGCTGGGCATGTCGCGGGCGTCGATCGCATTCTGCAGGCCCCCATCGACTGCAAAGCGCGCCCAATGCGCTGATCCCAAGGTCCCATCGGCGGGATCAACACCGGCAATGCCGGCAATGAGAAAGTAAGTCTGCGAGAGGTCAAAACGGCCAGTGTAGATCAAAGCCGAAACAGAACTGGCCGCATTGGCATAGCCCATGCTGGTGGTCATCAGGCACAGACCGGCGTCAGTGCACGACACCTCGGGAAAGGCCTTGGACAGGCCAGGAACCGCTACTTTCTGCGTGAACCGCTCACTATCCAGCCAGGGCTTGGCCTCACCGGCAAACATGGTAATCACCATGACCTTGGGGCTGATGCGTTGGGAGGCTTCCTGTGCGGAGAGGGCCAGCGGGAGGCTCGCGGCCACAACGCCCAGAAGACCGGCTCCACATTGATGTAACATCATCAGCTCCTCACGTCTGCAATCGCAATGTCTCCCCAGCAGCCAGACGGCTATAGGGATGTCGGCTGGATCGGGTCTACCAAACCCAGCCGGATCGGGGCTACCGGAAAGTTCGATCTTGGTTGCTTGTCATGCAGGCAGAGCGCTCGTTGAGACCGCAACTCTGGCCATCGGGGGGGCATCTCAGCCAAGCTTCCATCGGCGGTTCAGGCTTGGATGGTCCCGGTCAGCCGTAGCACGAGGTCAACGCTCGATCGGCAAGCTGGGTGACGACTCAGATACCCCGCCACCCACGATCGCCAGCGCCGCCTTTCGCACAACCCACAGGCAGGGGATTGCCTCAAGTTCCGAGATACCACCGGACACCGAGCAAGATTACCGCCCCATCGACCCGTCTGCCCTTGAACATCTGCTTCATCCCTCAGGCAACTCAGGTCAGAGCCCGCGAGAGGGACAAGAAAGTTGCCGCAGACCCGAATTGCCCGGCCAACAGTGGGCCCAGCGCCCTCATGGTTGCAAGGCCAATCTCGCGACAGCGAAGGGTTCCAACTCGACCGAGTCCATCCGTTCCATCCGGTCGAGAAAGCCTGGATCGGCCGCCGCCGCCTCGAGGTCCTCAGCTGCCAGGATCGCCCCGTGGACACTTCCGACCCCTTCGATCGTGACGTGCTGGCGCTCGGCCGTGAGATTCGCAAGCCATAGCTCCCGACCCAGGTCCGACCGGGCGGCGAAGCCTTGCACGAGGTTGGGTGCAGAGATCTCCGTCGCAATCATCGCGCGTCCAGCCAATCGGGCAAGGCCACGCAGGATGTGAAAGACTGGATAGAGCCCCGGCTGAGCATCGAAAAAGGGCTGCGGCCAGGAGCGGCGTGCATGAACGGCGCCGAACGCCCCCACCAAGCCGCCGAGCGCAATCGCGGCCGCGCCGCCGCGCGCGAAATGCGAGAAATAGCCCAGGTTCCATGCCGCTCCGAGGAGGCCTCGCTGGCGTGGATCGTTGAAGTTCATGGCCTGCCGGATGTTGTGCGGGTTGGCCATCGGGGCTTCGCCGTACGGGTTGTCGCGCATGCCGATGGCGCTCGGCCCGACGACGATGGGCGTCTCACCCGCGATCGCGCGGGCGCTCCTGGCGATAAACGGGAGCGAGCCGAGCCCTTCCATGACGGAACGGTCATCCCCGGCATGGACAACCGCGCATGTCGTGAAGACCACGTAGTCGAGCAACTCTTTCGGTGGGCGCTTGCGGTTGAGCTCCGTGAAATAGCTGAACATTCCGCCACCGATCTCCGAGCCCGAAAACGCCCGACGGGCGGCCCGGTAGAGTGCGTCGAGAGGCGGGGATGGTGGCCAGACGCTGCCCGGCAAGGTGCATTTCAGATCGGGTGCGGGCGAAATCAGGACCACGCGGAACGGTGAGCCGAGCGACGCGGCCACCCGGCCGAGCTCGGCGATCTCGGCCTCCGCCGCGCTCTGCTCGACCGAGAGCACAACGGCCTCGAGCCAGGGCTCCGCGCCGAGATCGCGCGCGATCTCGACCGCCGCGCGCAGGCTGTCCGAACTGTGACCCTGACGGGGATCGTGGCGGCAGACGAGATAGAAACGCCCGATTTCGCTCAAACGATCGCGTGCCGCGCGGGCATCCTCCGCGTCGGCCGGATCAAGTCCGAGGCCAAGCCGCGGAGCCGGTCCCGCATCGCCGCCGAGGCGGACTGTGACCATGCCGCCCGTCGGGGCGGCCGCGCTCCCGCGATCCTCAACCGTCACCGTGACGGATTGTTCGAGTTCGGTGCCGGCCGCGAGCCGGTATGGCCAGGGCAGGGCAAGCGGGCGCACATAGGTCTTGAACGAGGCGTCCGTCCAGTTGCGCTGATCCTCCATCTCGAAGGTGTCGCCTTCCATCCGGCAGGTGACCGAGAGGCCCGGAGCGGCTTTGTGGGTCAGCGCGCGCAGATCCATCATCGGCTGGACGGGGTCGATCAGCTCCGGGAACGCGCCTTCGACGCTCCGGCCGTCGACATGCTCGATCCGGACCGCCTGGCCGGCCGCGCTTTCGGGGTGGAGCACCACGAATCCGGTGCGGTTCGTCTCGAAGTCCGTGGCCGCGCGGCCTTGTGCCCGAAAGATGAGCCGGCCGTCACTCGTGCCGGAGATCTCCGCCGAGTACCGGAACTCCTGGCGCTCGTCGGCTGCGACCGCATCGTAGGTGACGCGAAAGCCGCCGTCGGTTTCTTCGGCGGACAGGTTCGAGATGCGCGGGTTGTAGGTGCCCCAGTCGGGGTTGCGCACGATGAATGACACAGCACGCAGGAGCTCGTGGCCGCGATAGCGGATGTAGCGCAGGTTTCCGGCTTCGAGCTCCGCGCTGAGTGAGCCCGCGCGGAGGACGCGCGGCGGCTCTACCTGCTCTTCGGTTCCGTAGAGCCGCACGGCGAGTGATACATTGCTGGACATATCGGACCTCCCTTTAGAACGCTTGGGCTGCTTGATTTCCTGGTCTGACTTTCGAACTGGTTGGCTTCAGCGCTTTGCGCGGACACTGACCAGTCTCTCGACCAGCAGCGCCAGGATGATGATCGCTCCGATGGCCGAGCCCTGCCAGAAAGGCGAGACACCCATGAGGTTCAGCCCGTTGCGGATCATCACCATGATCAGGACGCCGATCAGCGTGCCCACGATCGAGCCTCGCCCGCCGTAGAGACTCGCCCCCCCGATCACCACAGCCGCGATCGCGTCGAGCTCGAGCATGTTGCCCATCAGGGGATCGGCCGAGAGAAGCTGCGCGATCGAAAAGGTCACCGCGACCGCCGAGAGGGCGCCGGAGATCACATAGGGCAGCGTGCTGTAGAACAGGACGGAGAGGCCCGCGGCGCGTGCGGCCTCCTTGTTGGAGCCGATCGCGTAGATGGTGCGCCCTCCCTTGGTGTAGGTGAGATACGCGAAGGCGAGGGCATAGAGGACGAGGAGGAACGCGACGTTCGACGGGATTCCGAGGATCGAGGTATAGACGATGTTCGATAGGTCCGACGGGATATTCGAGATCGCCGTCTGCCCGGAGAAAATGTACGAGAGGCTTCGGGCGATCGCCATCATGCCGAGTGTCACCACAAATGCCGCGAGGCCGAAATAAGCGATCAGGCACCCTGAGACGAGGCCGATGAAGCCGCCCGCCGCGATAGCGCACGGGATGGCGAGCGGGATCGGTAGGTGCTGCAAGGAAAGGCCCAGGACAATCCCGCACAGGCCTGCGACCGACCCGACCGAAAGGTCGATCCCGCCGGTCAGAATGACGAAGGTCATGCCGACAGCCACGATGCCGACCACCACGGACTGGTCGAGGATGTTGAAGATGTTCGTGCGAGTGAGGAAATACGGCGAGAGCAGCGACAATGCGATCGCGATGAGCAAAGCAAGAAGCGCCATCCGCACCTCGAGGCGGCCGAGGATCCGCCTGGCCCAACTGGCGCGGCGTGGCGCAGAACCGCCGGGCGGTTCGCGGGCGTCGGAGCTTACGAGGTCGTTCGTCGTCACTCTGTCCACTCCTGTTCAATCGGCGCTCATCAGAGCCTCGACGCGGGTTCGGATGAGCCGGGCGGAGGGGATGGACATCCGGCTGTCGACCGTCAGCCCGATCCAGCCGAAATCATGACCGCGCGGGTTGCGCATCGGGACCAGAACGGTGGAGAGAGGCACGTCCGTCTCTGCGACAAAGCCGTCTTGCCGCTCCATGAGAGCGCGGGAAATGCGGGTCTCCGCGATCCTCATGGCCTCCCCGGTCCGCAGACCGGGGCTGGGGCTGCCCGCGGCCTCCACGAGGTTGAGGCAGATGAGCTCATCGCTGTCGATGAGCACCCAGAAGGCCGCACCGCTGTGGTCCGCCGAGATGGCATCGAGCAGGGCGGTGTTGCGCGCCATGGACGTCCGCGGGGCGGCGAGCAGCGTGAGCTTCACTTCGTCGAGAAGAGCGCTCGGCAGATCCGCGATTGAGCGCCCGTCGCTGAGTACGACAATCCGGTCCGCCAGGCCGAGGAGTTCCTCGAAGTCGGAGGAGATCAGCACGACGGCCACGCCCTGCGAGGCGACCTCCCGCAGGATCGCATAAATCGAGGAACGAGTGCCGATGTCGACGCCCTTGGTAGGCTCGTCCAGGATCAGAACGGCAGGTTCGAGCAGCAGCCAGCGCGCGATGATGACCTTCTGCTGCATGCCTCCGGAGAAAGTCAGCATGTTCGTATCGAGGAGGCGGTCGGCCGGGAGTCCCAGCCGCTCCATGAGGCGCGCTGCTGCGGCCTCTCTCTTGCGGTAGCCATGGCCGAACCCACGGTAAGCGCCCAGATGCGCGAGGAGGAGGTTCTCTTTGACCGAGAGGTCGGGCACGATGTTCTGCGTGCGTCGATCTTCGGGGATGAATCCGATTCCGTGGGCGATGGCCTCGGCGGGGCTTCGCGGTGCGATAGGCCTGCCTGAGAGCGTGATGGTGCCGCGGGCTCGCGGGCGCAGGCCGAAGATCGCCTCCGCGGCCTCGGATCGGCCGGCCCCGACGAGCCCGCCGAGGCCAAGGATCTCGCCACCGCGCACGCCGAAGGACACGTCGACGACATGGGGCGGCGCACTGAGCCCTTCGACGGCCAGCAGAAATTCGCCAGAGCGGCCTCGGTCCGGCTCGCGCGCTTCTGCGGTGCGGGCGTAGATCGAACCGAGATCCTGGCCGACCATGTGGCGCACCAGGTCACTCTGGCTCAGCGAGGCCGTGTCCAGCGAAGCTGCGACGGTGCGTCCCTCCCGCATGATGGTGACGCGGTCGGTGATCGCGAAGACCTCTTCGAGGCGATGGGACACGAACACCAGGGCGTGGCCGTCTTGGCGCAATCGGTCCATGATCTCGAAAAGCCGCTCGACCTCGGACGGGCTCAACGACGCAGTCGGCTCGTCAAAAATGATGAGATCAGTGTTGAGCGCGAGCGCCTTGGAGATTTCGACGAGCTGGCGCTGTGCAGCGGAGAGATCGCGCACCTCCTGGTCGAGCGGCAGCATATGTTCGTGACCGAGCCGGGCGAGCAACTCGCGGGCACGCTGGCGCAGCCGGCCGCGCGAAAGGCGGCCAGGCCTGCCGAGCTCTGGCAAGAAGATATTCTCCAGAACCGAGAGATCGGGAGCGAGACTGGTCTCCTGCATGACGATCGCGATACCGGCTTCGAGCGCATCGCGCGTGGAGGCCACGCGGAGCGCTTGCCCCTTGAAGACGACCTCGCCCCGATCCGGGATCACGTGCCCGGAGATGACTTTCGACAGGGTTGACTTGCCGGCGCCATTGGCTCCGAGAAGCCCGTGAACTTCGCCTGCCCGCAGTTCGAGTGTCGCGCCCTGAAGGGCGCGGGTGCGATCGAACGTCTTGTCAATGCCAGTTGCTTTGAGGATCTCCGAGGGCCGAACCCGGCTGAGCGCGTGCATCGTTGCAGATTTCCATTGCGTGGCGCGGCCCGGGGTCCGGGCCGGCCGAGCCTTAAGGCATTATTTCACCTCATTGGCGAACACCGTCTCTTTGACGGTAGGCAGGAGCTTCTCGATGTTCTCGCTGGTCACGACCAGGATCGGCACCAGAATTTCCTTCTCGGGTGTGCCCCCTTTCAGATGCTGCAGTATGGCCTCGCCGGAGCGCACCCCCATGAGATAGGGCTGCTGCATGCCGGAAACGACGATCTCGCCCTTCTTGAGGAGGTCGACGAAGTCCGGGATGCCGTCGAACGCCGCGACGAGAACCTCTCCCTGTCGCCGGGCGGCGCGGATTGCGCGTAACGCCCCGATAGCAGGCTGGTCGGTCTGGATGAACATGCCCCTCATGTCGGGATTGGCGGTCAGCATGTCCTGCGTGAACTTGAAGGTCTCGTCGGCCGTGTACGACTGCATCTGCTGCAGGCCGGCATCCTTGGTGATTCCAGCCTCCGTGAGCGCATCCCGGAAGCCTTTCGTCCGGGCCTGGCCGTTCTTGCGGGCCTGGGAGATCGATACGATGCCGACCGAACCTCCCTGCCAGCCCTTCTTCTTCATGGCCTCGGCGAGGGCCTTGCCGACGCCGTTCGCGCCCTCGTAGTTGTCGGAGATGATGAATGACACGTAGTCGCCGCTGTTCGTTCCGATATCGGCGATGACGACCGGGATGTTGGCGTCCTTGGCGAGCTGGAGCACGCTGGGAGCGGTCGAGGAATCGGTCGGCGAGATCACGATGCCGGCCACTTTGCGGGCGATCGCATCCTGGGCATTGCGCAACTGGGTCTGAGCGTTGTTGGAGGAGTCGAGCGCCTGGTAGGCGTAGCCCTCCTTCTTGGCCGCGGCTTCGACGCCTTTGGAGAGGTAGCGCCAGAACGGCAGATCGAGGCCAGGCGTGAGATAGACGATCTCCTTCTCGGCCGCCCGGGCCGGCGCGCCGATGGCGGTCAGGCCAGAGGCCAAAGCAGCGGCGGCCACCAGGGCCAACAGACTTCTTCGCTTCATCATGGTTTCCTCCTCCGTTTGCTGCACCCCGACCGGGGGCTTAGAAGCCGGCCTCTCGTCCGGTGGCCGGTCGTCAATCTCGTGTGTCGCGTGTGGAGCTCGCATGGCCGAAGCGGCCGAATCTCAGGGGTCAGGACTCTTGTGGGCTCACACGGGTCTCATGCTGGCACGGGCACCGACTCGGGGAGCAGGCGCTCGGTTTTCAGGTCTCGCCAAAGCGCGGCAGGCACTTCGGTTTTGATCGCCTCCATGTTGCGTTCGACCTCCTCGGGAGAAGCGCCCCCGAGGATCACGGATGCCACAGCTGGCGCGCCAAGGGCGAACCGGAGGGCAGCGACCGCGATCGGGACACCGTGTGCCTCGCAGACGCGCTCGATCCGCGCGACCTTGTCCATCACTTCGGGCGGGGCCGGCACGTAGTTGAAATGAGCGCCGGGTTTGGCTCCGGTGGCCAGGATTCCGGAATTGTAGATGCCGCCGAGGATGACGCCGATCCCCTTCTGTTCGGCGAGCGGCAGAAACTCGTCCAGGGCGTCTTGATGGAGGAGCGAGTAGCGTCCAGCGAGCAGCACGCAATCGAAGTCTCCGGCCTTCACGAAGCGCACCGTCGTGTCGGATTCGTTGAGGCCGAGCCCCACTGCCTTGACGACACCCTGGCTCCGGAGCTCGTGCACGGCTTTGTAGGATCCTTCCATTGCCTCCCGAAAGCGCTGGTCGGCCATCTCGGGGCCATGCGTCCAGACGTCCACGTCGTGCAGGAGGAGGATGTCGATGCGGTCGAGGCCGAGCCGCAGGAGGGACTGCTCGAAGGAGCGCATCGTACCGTCATAGGAATAGTCGACGATTGAGGCATGCGGCACGCCGCCGGCGAAGCCGGGACCTCCGACGCTGCGGCCCGGTTTGCGCGGGTCCATGCGCCTTCCGACCTTCGTTGAAAGCACGTACGAGTCCCGGGGAAAGCGTCGCAGCGCGGCGCCGAAACGCAGCTCCGAGAGACCGTTTCCGTAATGGGGCGAGGTATCGAACAGAGTCATGCCGGCGCGGTGGGCCGACTCGACCGTCGCGATGGCCCTGCCTTCGTCGAGCCGCTCGTACAGGTCCCCGACCGGCACTCCGCCGAATCCGAGAATGGTGACCGGGATGCCTGTCTTTCCGAGGGGGCGGGTAGGAAGCATGGGAACGCCTCTGAGGCTTGAGTGGAGGGGCGGGATCAGGCGGTTGCCCGAACCTTGGGGGTATCGGTGACGGTGTCGAGGTCGGGCGCCTGCCCGTAGCTCATCCTGCGCATCTGCTCGATCACTTGAGCCATCTGCGTCTCGGTGAGGCGCGGCGGTTCGCCGACCGCGAGCGCATGGACGTACATCTTGGCAAGGGTCTCGATCTCCACGGCCCGCCAGAGTGCGCGTTCGAAGGTGTCGGCAAGTACGATCAGACCGTGATGCCCGAGAAGGCAGGCGCTGCGGTCCTGAAGGGCCGCAAGGGCGAGATCGGACAGGTCCTGAGTTCCGAAGCACGCGTAGGGCGAGCAGCGGATGTCCGTGCCGCCCGCGACGGCCACCATGTAATGGAAGGCGGGGATTCCGCGCTCGTGCACCGCCAACGTGGTCGCGTAGGTGGAGTGGGTATGGAGCACGACGTTGTGATCCGGACGGGCTCGCAGAATGTCGCGATGAAAGCGCCATTCCGAGGAGGGGCGATGACGTCCCTCGAACGTTGCGTCGAAGCCCATGACCACGATGTCCTCGGGTTCCATCCGCTCATAGGGCAGGCTGGTTGGCGTGATGAGGAACCCGTCGGGAATGCGGTGGGAGAGATTGCCGGAGGTGCCTTGGTTGAGGCCGATCCGGTTCGTCTCGCGACATGTCTTGACCATGTCTGAGCGGAGGATATGGAAGGGGACTTGGGACATGGCGTTCTCGCGTTTCAGGCGGACAAGGCTGCAGGGTCAGGCTCAGCGGCCAGCCGCGCCCAGCGGACGGCAGCCTCGCGAAGGCCCGGGAGGACCAGGGGCTCGGATGGAAGGAGTGGGATCTTCACCGGCGCCGTACGCGAGAACCGCCCCCACAGGAGGCCGGCGCCCAGGGCGGTCCCGTGCGGAGACTGGCTCAGGGCGACGGGCTGGCCGGGGCGCAGCGCCGCGAGCAGACGGCCGAAGGCGATGTTGGTGGAGAACCCTCCGTCGACCACGATCGGCGCGCGGGAGCCCAATGCATCCAGGCAGGCGCTGGCCGTGAGTGCCACGTAGAGGGCGGCGGCTGCGCCCGCCTCGGTCACCGCGGCGGGTGGGGGGCCGACGAAACGTCCGCGACGACCACTCCCGGGAAACAGGCCGTCGTGGGGACCGAACGAGGGGAGGGGCAAAGTCCCGCGCGCGATCAGGTCCCGCAGGGCTGCGATGGCGGCGTCGTCCGGAGCCGGTTGGGAGCCGGCGATCATCGCGTATTCGCGCCCTGTCATCGTCAGCGTCGAGGACACAATCTCTCCGTCGACGTCGACATTGGATACCATCGCCCGCGCGCCGTCCAGCCGATCGAGGGGGCAGCGGCGGTCGAATCCGATCATCCAGGTGCCGGTGGACAGAACGGTGTGGTCGGACAGCCCGGCTGCCTTGTAGCGGAAGAGGTTGGCATTGCTGTCGTGGACCCCGCAGAGCACCTCGGTATTCCGTGCAAGACCGGTTCGTGCCGCCCAATCGGGTCGCAGATGCCCGAGGACCTCGCCGGCGCGGGAAAGCGGAGGGAAAAGACGCGAGAAGCCGCGCCGTCGGACGAAGTTCGAGAGCGTGCCCGCCCGCGGGTTCCACACGTGGCCCTGCGCGCCGAGCTGCGAGACCTCGCTGGCCGGTACGCCGCCGAGCCTCCAGGCCACGTATTGCGCGGTCGTCAGGAAATGCTGCGCCCGCGCGAAGGCTTGCGGGAAGCACTCCGCCTGCCAGGTGAGCTGCTTGGCGAGCTGCATTGCACCGGCTCCGGTGAAGGAGAACACCTCCTCGTATGGTGGTCCTTCGAGAGCGTAGAGGGCGTCTATCTCGGGCGGCGTCGCAGCCTCGTAATCCATCATCGGCAGAACGGCCCCGGCCTCGTCGACCAGCACGCCACCGCCGCCATGGGCGGTGGTGACGAGCGCGCTGATCTGGTGACGGCCAGCAAACCCAGCGAGGCCGTCGAGGAACCAGTCGATGATTCCGTCGACGTCGATTGCCGGATAGGGCTCGTCGAGCAGGAAGTCGTGAAGACGCGAGATCGAGGCGGTGCAATCCCCCTCAGGGTCGACGAGCACGAGCTTCAGATTGGTTTTCCCGATGTCGAGAACCGCTGCCTGTGGCTTGCCGGACCCAGTCATGGTCAACCGCCCCTGAGCCGCTGCCGCAGCTGGGTGGTGCCCGCGACCGCGATCAGTATGCCGCCCCAGATTGCCAGGGTCAGAAATGCGCTGAAGTTCAGGAGGTTGAACGCCGACGAAATGATCTGGAGCATGACGAGGGCCAGCACCAGCCCGCTCACCTTGCCGAAACCACCCATCGGGTTGATGCCCCCGAGCACCGCTGCGAGGATCGTGACGAGCAGATAGCTCTCACCATAGGAGGCATTGGCCGAGTTGAAGCGCGCCATCATGACAATGGCCGCCACGGCGGCGAGAAGGCTCGAGATCAGGTAGACCTTCAGGATCACGCGCCGCGTTTGAATCCCCGAAAACCGCGTCGCCCGCTCGTTGGAGCCGATCATGTAGATCGCCGCTCCCAGAGGCGTCCGGTTCAGCATGATCGCCAGCGGCAGCGCAGCGGCGGCGAAGACGAGAAGCGCCACCGGGATGCCCAGCACCGCTCCGTTCCCGATGAACACGATGGGCTCGGGGAAGCCGGAGAT
Source organism: Microvirga sesbaniae (assembly GCF_025460805.1). GTDB lineage: Bacteria > Pseudomonadota > Alphaproteobacteria > Rhizobiales > Beijerinckiaceae > Microvirga > Microvirga sesbaniae. Next base: position 52,089 of record NZ_JAMXFJ010000009.1, read on the forward strand.
CACGTTGCCTCGCGTGGTGCCGACCGAGATTCCCTTGACCAGGGTCATCGTGCCGAGCGTTGCGAGGATAGGCGAGACCCGCAGATAAGCGATGACGAACCCGTTCACGAGTCCGATCAGCGCCGCAACGGCGAATCCCGCCGCGAGAGCCGCCACCTGGATCAGGACCCACGCCGCGCCTTCCGATCCCGGCACGAAGCGCGTGAGAATGGCTGCCATCGTCAGCGCGCACAGGTTGGCGGTCGCGATGACAGACAGGTTGATGCCCCCCGAGAGGAGCGTCACCATCATGGCGAGCGACAGGATGCCGAGCTCCGGCAGCTGGTAGGCCATGGATTGGAGGGATGCGGCCGAGAAGAGCTGCTCGCCGATCACGAGCCCAAAGGCCGCCAGCAGGATCGCGATCAGCACCAAGAGCCTCAGGTTGGCGCCGTCGCCGCCGAAGCCCCGCAATCGCTCGACGTACCCGATCCGAGGAGGCTGGGCCTCGACCGCCGCGATCCCTTTGTCGAGCTGCCCGATCGTGTCCGCAGGCTTGGAGGAGGTCAGGGGGTGGCTCATGGCGCGGCACTCCGCAGAGGATCCCGTGCCCATGCGAGCCCGCCCCCTTCCCGCATGTCGTGAGTGGACGTGGGTTGATTCATGCGACGGCACTCCCGGCCCGTCGCCTGAGGGTGAGCGAGGTCGAGCTCACGGAGACGAGGATCACGAGCCCGACGAAGAACTGCGACCAGTATGACGAGATCCCCACCAGAACGAGACCGTTCTGCATCACGGCGAGGAGCGCCAGCCCCAGCACCGTGCCGAGCACCGTTCCGACGCCGCCGTTGAGACTCGCCCCGCCGAGGACCACCGCCGCCAGCACGTCGAGCTCACGACCGACGAGGACCGTAGGCGCCACGCTCTGGGCAAGCTGCGCCTGGGCGAGCGACGCGATGCCCGCCATGAAGCCCATATAGCCGTAGACGAAGAGGTTGAGGCCGAACACGTGAAAGCCGAGCCGCCCCGCGGCGTCCCGGTTGCCGCCGAGCGCATAGATCTGCCGTCCGATGGTGGTCCGGTTGAGCAGGACCCAAGTCGCCGTGAAGGCGAGCAGGAGCAGCAGGATCTGGAGGTTCACCCCGTAAGGGATCTGGTCCGCGTCCACGAATTCGAACCACCAGATCCCTTTCGAGAACCAGTCCGGCAGTGCATAGATGTACTGGCCGCCGGTGACGAAGACGAGCAGGCCGTAAAAGATGTTGAGCGTTGCGATCGTAACGATGATGCTCGAGATGCGCAGGCTTTCGATCAGCCAGGCGTTCAACAATCCGCAGGCGATCCCCGTTCCGATGGCGAGCCCGAAAGTCTCAGCCCAGCCCAGCCCATAGGCTTTGGCGAAGGAGAGGGCGAGATACTGCGCCACCGAGGCCGTCGCCGTGAATGAGATGTCAATCCCACCGGCGACCAGAACGACGAGGAGCCCCGCCGCCAGGATGCCAAGGAAGGCATAGGAGGTGAGGAGGTCGAACAGATTCTGGAGCGTGAGAAAGCTCGGGGTCGCGGTCGTGAGGACGGCGCCAAGCGTCAGCACGACGGCAAGGAGGCGGGCCTCGTGGCTATGCGAGAAGCGGCGGAGAGCGTCGATCATGAACGACCCTGCACGAATGCGGGCGCCGGATCCGGCGCGGGCCGCCCTGTTGCATTGCCGAATGTGAGGCAGGTGGCAGGAACGAACTCAAGCATTCACGGCCACCCTGAGCTCGGCTTCCGAGGTGCGGTGCGGTCGGAACTCGCCAGTGAGCCGCCCCGCCCGCATGACCAGCACGCGATGGCTGTGGAAGAGCACCTCCGGAATCTCGTCGGAAATCATGATCACGGCGACGCCTTCCGCCGCCAGCCGCTTGACGATCTCGTAGATCCCGTCCTTAGCGCTGATATCGACCCCGACCGTGGGGCTGTCCAGGATGAGGACGCGCGGGTTGGTTGCCATCCATTTCGCCAGGACCACGCGCTGCTGGTTGCCCCCGGAGAGGGTCTTGACCGGATTCGCGGGGTCGGAAACCTTGATGCCGAGGTCCTGGATCCAGCGCCGCACGGTCTCGCGTTGCCGCTTCGGATCGATAAGGCCGAGGCGCCCCGCCAGGCGGTCGAGGACGGTCACCACGGTATTGGCCGATATCGACTGGTCGAGCACAAGGCCGAGGGTCAGGCGATCCTCGGAGACATACGCGACACCGTTCTCGATGGCCTCCCGGTTGGTGCGCATCGTGAGCGGCCGCCCTGCAATCCGAATGGTGCCCGAGTCCGCGGGGTTCATTCCGAAGAGAGACAGCGCAAGCTCCGTTCGCCCTGAGCCGAGAAGCCCCGTGATGCCGAGGATCTCGCCCTCGTGCACCCGCAGATCGACGTTCTCGTACTCGCCGCGCCGCGTGAGGCCCTCGACCTCCAGAACGACGGGTCGCCCGGTTAGGTCGATATCCCTCAGATCGTAGCGAAATTCCTTGCCGGTCATCAGCACGGCGAGCCGGTGGTCGTCCATTTCGGCTGCGTCGTAGGTTCCGACCTTGCGCCCGTCGCGCAGCACCGTGACGCGCTCGGCGACCTCCATCACCTCGTCCAGGCGGTGGCTCACGAAGACGACGCAGATGTTGCGCGACTTCAGCTCCCGGACAAGCGAGAGCAACGCGTCCACCTCGTGGCGGGTGAGCGATGCCGTTGGCTCATCCATGATGACGAGGCGTGCGTCCGCGGCCATGGCCCGGCAGATCGCAACGAGTTGCCGGTCTGCAATCGAGAGCGTCTCCACACGGGCATGCAGATCGAGGACGACGCCGATGCGCGCCATGGCGCTCCGTGCGGTCTCGTCGATCGCCCGCCAGTCCACGACCCGGGGCCGGCCGAGATGCCCGCTTACCGCAATGTTTTCGGCAACGGTGAGGTTCGGGAAGAGAGACAGGTCCTGATAGATCACCTGGACGCCAAGCCGGGTGCTCTCGACCGGGGTGAGCCGCGTGTGCTCGGTCCCCGCGATGACAATGCGACCGCCCGCTTCCGGTGGCTGCACGCCCGAGATGATCTTGATGAGCGTCGACTTGCCGGACCCGTTCTCGCCGACCAGGCAGTGGACTTCACCTGCCTCGAGCGTGAGGCAGATGTCCTCCAGCGCTCGGACACCCCCAAAGCGCTTTGAGATATGCTGCAGTTCGAGGAAGGCCATGGAGCGGATCCTTGGTGACCGTTACCAGCGCGGGTGTCTGCCCCGCGCTGGTCGCTCGCATCCGCGGTTTACAGGCCCTGGGCGATCAGGCCGTCCACCGTGTCCTTGTTGATGCGCATGATCTTGTCCACCTTGATCTGCCGCCCAGCGACATCGACTTCGGCCTTACCGAGACCGGGAATCTCGACCCCGTCCTTGATCTCCTTGCCGTCCGAAACGAGCTTGGCCACGGCCACCATGGCGTAGCCGGCGTCGGTCGGGTTCCAAAGGAATCCCTCGCGAATCGTGCCATCCATAATCAAAGGCTTGGCCTGGGAGGGGAGCACCGTGCCGACCACCGCGATCTTGCGCCCGAGCCGCTTCTCGCGCACCGCGTTGCCAGCCCCGATGGGACCATTCGACCCGAAGCCCAGGATGCCCTTGAGGTTGGGATAGGCCTTGATCACGTCCAGCGTGGTCCGGTAGCTGGTGTCGATCTCGTCCGCGCCGGGGAAACGGTCGGTGACGAGCTTCATCTTAGGGTAATGCTCTTTCTGATAGGCGATCGCCGCATCCGCCCATTTGTTGTGGAGCGGGGTCGTGAGCGTACCGACATAGACGACGTACTCGCCCTCTTCGCCCATCTCCTGCGCAAGGCGCTTCATCTGCTCCTCGCCGAACTTCTTGGAGTCGATGAGCTCCACGTTCCAGGTGCGGCCTTCCTGTTCGGGGCCTTCATGGGTGATGACGGGAATACCAGCGGCTTGGGCCCGCTTGAGCACGGGTTCAGTGACTTTCACGTCGAGAGGAACAAGGCCGATCACGGCAACCTTCTTGGCGATCAGATCCTCCAGCAGCTTCACCTGCTGGGCCGGATCGACGTTGGCGGGGCCGACCATGGAGGCGTTCATCCCAAAGTCCTGACCGCCCTTCTTGATCCCCTTCTCGACTGCGTTGAACCAAGGAATTCCGGCAATTTTGACGACCGCTACCATCTCCTTCTGGCTTTGGGCGAAAGCCGTCACAGGCACCGCGAGGAGCCCAGCGGCAACGACGGCACCGAACGTCGAGAGCAGTTCACGCTTGTTCATGGTTTTCCTCCCTCCAGGCCCTGAGGCCTGTATGCTTGTGTTTTTTGATTTTTCGGATCTCGGAGTGGGCCCGGGCCGCCCAGCCTGCCGGAAAGTGTAAAACGCGGGGCAATACCTCCTACGCGCGAGTGGCAGAACCCAAAAATAATACGTACCAGAGTCACCGCATGCGACAAATACCACGGGCGAGATATTTGGAATGAACGGGAGCGCAGGACTCGGCTATTTAGCATTATATTTCACTCTTGATTCGACAGGAGCCCCTCATGGCCGGGCCGATCGGGGTGCGGCGGTGCGCCTACAACCCCGCGATCATGCCTTCCTCGTCGAGCCGATCAGCCGCGAGGAGCCGGAGCATAAGGTTTCGTGGGGCAGGGTAGCGAACCTGTAGAAAGGCGCGTAATGGTGTTGTGTTGGCGGGCACCTGAAATTGATCCGGTGCTGGGTGCCCGGCAGATGATCATGCTCTCCAAGATGGCTCACACTGCGGCATTTGCGCTAATGTCTGAACGTTGGCATCGACCGGTGTGGCTTCGAGAGAACGCATGGAGTAGTCGCGATGGAAATCTCGGAGCAGGACAGTCAACCCGGTGATCCGGGTCAGCCGGAAGCCCGTCAGCCACTCTATCTCGCAGTCTACGGCTCACTGCGGGACGAAATCCAAGTCGGCAAATGGGAGATCGGTGCCTCCCTTCCGTCGGAGGCGGATCTGTCGGACCGGTTCCAGGTCAGCCGCATCACGACACGCCACGCACTCCGGCTGCTCGAAGCTGATGGTTACATCAGGAAGGCGCAATCGAGGCGCCCGGTCGTCACCGCCATGGCTCCTCCCCGTCGGGAAGGCTGGTTCATGGACTCCCTCGCCGACATCGTGGCGATGGTGGGCAATGCACGTCTCGACATCGGCAGTTGGAGGCTGGAACGCTCCGCTCCAGACGCGAGGGACTTCGAACTGCCGCTCGCAGCCCGACTCCACTGCCTGCGCGGGACGCTTTCGCGTAACGGGCGGCCCTATGCCCGATCGATCATCTATTTCCCACCGGAGGTCGGGGCACGGCTGTCCCGCGGCGCTTTCGACGACGCCGTGGTCTTTCGTGTGCTCCAGCGGGAACTGGGTATCCTCATCGAGGATGTAAGGATGACCGTTTGGGCGGAACTGGCTACGGAGGAGGATGCCCGCGATCTCAGGTGCGAGGTGGGCGACGCCATCTTGGCAACCCGATTGCTGTACCGTGACGAGAACGAGTCCCTCATCGAGATCGCCTACAGCCGCGCCCTCGCATCCGAGGCCCGATTGTCCACCCATTTGGTCACCTCGACGAGGGATTCTTGACAATTCCTTCGACAAAGGTTGTTATAACAAGTTGAGGGTATAACCCAGCCGCAAGCTCGGACGCCCTAGAGGGAAACGCCATGCAGGTCGGCCTCCAAGGGAAGGTCGCACTGGTGACTGGCGCGGCGCAAGGGATCGGCCGTTCCATAGCCGATACGCTGGCGCGAAACGGCGCGCGGGTCATCTATACGGACCTCGACTTCGATCGTGTGGCCGAGGCTGCACGCAGTTCAGCTCCGTGCAATGAAGGGCATCTCGCCTTCGCGATGAATGTCTCCGACGGCTCCGGCATCGACGCAACGGTAGCCGAGGCGGCAGAGGCCGCGGGCCGGATCGATATCCTCGTCAACAATGCCGGCATCGGCGTGAGAGCGGCAGACCGAAAGACCATCGACGAATTCCCGGTCGATACCTGGGAGGAGATGCTCAGGATCGATCTGACCGGTGTGTTCCGGGTCAGTCGCGCGGTCATTCCGCACATGAAGTCGCAGCGCTCCGGACGGATCATCAACATCGCATCCGTCCTAGGCCTCGTGCCGATGCGCCTTCAAAGCTCCTACGTGGCCGCGAAGGCAGGCGTTGTGAACCTGACCCGTTCGATGGCGCTCGAGCTGGCGCCTCATGGCATCCTGGTCAACGGGATCGCTCCGGGCTCGACGGCAACGGAAGGCTGGAAACGCTGGATCGGTGCCGCAGAAAGCGAGGAGCTCGACCTCCACGCGAGGCTGCTGTCGCATATCCCCCTGGGGAGGCCCGCCTCGACGCAGGAAATCGCGAATGGCGCGCTTTTCCTGGCGGCCCCGGAAAGCTCCTACATTACGGGGCATGTCCTTCCCATCGATGGCGGTTGGACCGCCGGCTTCGCGCGGGATTTCTGAACCATGGCGCAATTGCAGCGGAACATCGGTCGCGAAGAACTCAGCAACCGGCTTCCGCTGCCGGAGGGGCTCTCCGCCCAAGCGATGCTTGATCTCTACAGGAGCATGGTCCTCCTGAGGAAGTTCGAGCTGGCAGCGCAGGTCGCGTGCCGCACCGGAGAGACGCCTGGCTTCCTCCACCTTTATGTGGGCCAGGAGGCGACTGCCTCTGGCATCTGCGCTCACCTGCGGCCGACCGACTGGATCACGTCCACGCATCGCGGCCATGGGCATGCGCTGGCGAAGGGCATGGATCCGAGCGTGCTCATGGCGGAGCTCTATGGGAAGCACGACGGGTGCTGCGGCGGCCGCGGCGGCACCATGCACCTGTACGATCCGACGATCGGACTCTTCGGGACGAATGGTCTGGTGGGAGGAGGGATTCCCTCGGCGGTCGGGGCTGCCATCAGCGCCAAGTATCGGGGCACGCGGGACGTCTCGGTCGCCTTCTTCGGGGACGGAGCGACCAATCATGCCGCCTTCCATGAAGCGCTGAACTTCGCCGGGGTGAGGCGGGCTCCCGTCGTGCTGGTCTGCGAGAACAATCTCTATGCGACGGCAACCGCGCTCTCGTCGGTCACCCTCAACCCCGAGATCGCGAGCCGGGCGGCTGCCTATGGCATTCCAGGCATCGCCGTCGACGGCAACGACGTGATAGCGGTCTGGCAGGCGGCCCGCGACGCGGTGGAGCGCGCCCGAAACGGACATGGGCCGACGCTCATCGAGGCGAAAACCTACCGCACCGTCGGCCATCACGAGGGCGATCCCGTGATCGGCATTTACCGGACCCAGGAGGAGGTGGACGAGTGGACAAGGCGGTGTCCGGTCGAGACCTTCAGGCGCCGGATCGTGGAGGACTACGCGATCGTCACGGGACGTGAGCTCGACCGGATCGACGCTTCCGTCGACGCCTCGGTCATGGCTGCCATCGACTATGCCCGCCGGTCGCCCGCACCGGAGCCGGAGACCTATTCGCTTCACGTCTTCGCGGATCCGATCAACCCGACCGAGGCGACGGCAGCGATGCCCCGAGGCCGTCCCACGGTCGAGACGGGGTGGCTCGACGCCGTCAGGGACGGAATCGCCGAGGAGATGCGTCGCAACCGCGACCTGATCTATTTCGGGGAGGGGACCGGCGAGCGCGGGGGCACCTTTGCGCACACCAAAGGATTGTACCAGGAATTCGGCGGGGATCGCATGGTCGACACGCCGATCTCGGAACTCGGCTTCACCGGCGCGGCGCTCGGGGCGTCCGCCACGGGCACTCGCTGCATCGCGGATCTCATGTTCGCGGACTTCCTGTTCGAGGCGGCCGGACAGATCGTCCTGCAGGCAGCGAAACTGCGCTACATGTCGAACGGCCAGATGCAGGCTCCCATGGTCGTTCGCGTCGGCGCAGGAGCGGTTCGGTCGGCAGGCCCGCACCACTCGGGCACCTACCATCCGGTCTGGGCGCACGTTCCGGGGCTCGTCGTCTGCCTTCCTTCAACGCCTGCCGATGCCAAGGGGCTGATGAAGACGGCCCTCAGGGCGCGCGATCCAGTCATCATGCTGGAGACGAAGGCATTGTTCTCGTCGAAGGGTCCTGTGCCGCAAGGCGAGCATTTCGTGCCCTTCGGGCTCGCCCGAATTGCCCGGAAGGGGACTGACCTCACCATCGCCAGCGCCGGGCAACTCGTAATCAAGTCACTTGAGGCCGCCGACATCCTGGCCGAGGACGGCATCTCCGTTGAAGTCATCGATTTGCGAACGATTCAACCGCTGGACGTGGAAACCGTGGCCGACAGCGTCAGGCGCACCCATCGCCTTCTCGTCGTGGACGAGGCCTATGCAATGTTCGGGGTCGGCGCCGAGCTCGGCCAATCCATGAACGAACTCTGCTTCGATCATCTGGACGCGCCCGTCGCCCGTCTTCACACGGCGCCCGTGACTCACCCCTTCGCGCCGTCTCTCGAAGGCGCCATGCTCGTATCGACGGATCGCATTGTCGCCGCTGCGAGGAGGCTTCTGCGCGGTGAGGTCGATCCCATCGACCGGGCGGGCCGGTTTGCCGCTGCCGGACGTGGGGCGGCAGAGGAGGTCGATCATCTCCCGGTTCGTCAAACCCGGCCTCATGTCGAAGCTGTGGCGCCCATGCGCGGCACTATCGAAGGTATTCCGATCACGATGCCCTTCGGCGACCTGACGGTCAATGAAGGCAAGCTCGTCAAATGGTACCGCCGTCTCGGGGACAGCGTCGCTCAGGGCGATCATGTAGCGGATATCGAGACGGACAAGGCTGTCGTCGAGATCGAATCCCCCGCCAGCGGAGTTCTCGCCGAGATAATGGCGGCGGATGGGGCGACGGTGGCCATGGGATCTCCCATCGGGATCGTTCGGGAGGCGAGCTGATGCGCATATTGCTGTCTCAATTCAGGTATCCCGATGATCGACTCGAGCGGCAGACGTTAGGCCGCGAAGGCGAACTCATCGTGCAAACCGGCAGCGGTGGCGCGTGGTCCACAATGCCGGACGATGTGCGTGCGAGCATCGATGGCATCATTCACTCTCCCCCGGGCACGGACGTGGATGGCCGCCCCTCGGACTACCCAAACGCCAGGGCGCTTGTCCGATCCGGGGTCGGGTATGACGGGCTGGACCTTGAGGCCTGGGGCCGCAACGGCACGGCCGTCTTCAACGTACCGGATTACGGCACCTCGGAAGTCGCCGATCACGCGATCGGTCTGATGCTGGCACTCACCCGGGGGGTGGTGACCTACAACGATGCCATACGCGCCGACCCGGCGACCGGTTGGACGCAGGGCATCGCGCCTGCCGTTCGCCGGCTGAGGGACGCCGTTTTCGGGATCGTGGGTCTTGGCCGCATCGGGTTGGCCGCTGCGATGCGGGCCCGCTCCTTCGGCATGCGGATCGCCTTCTACGATCCGTACCTTCCATCCGGCATGGAGATCGCCGTCGGGGCGCAGCGATGCGCCAGCCTCCATGAGTTGATGGCGATCTCCGACGTCGTCAGCATCCACGCGCCCTCGAGCGAGGCGACTCGTGGTCTTATCGGCGCAGAGGCGCTGGCGCACGCAAAACCCGATCTTATCCTGATCAACACCGCACGCGGCTCGATCGTCGATCTCGACGCGTTGCACGACGCTCTCAGGACGGGGCGGATCATGGCCGCCGGGCTTGACGTCCTGTCGAAGGAGCCGGCGGACCCTGCGCATCCGCTGATCGACGCCTGGCGCCGCAGAGACGAGTGGTTGTCAGGGCGTTTGGTGCTCACGCCTCATGCCGCCTTCTATTCGCCTTCATCCGTCATCGACATGCGTGTGAAGAGCATGGAGACCGTCCTCCGGCACCTCCGCAGCGGAGACCTCGCCAACTGCGTCAACAGGGAGTTTCTCGTGCGCCGCCCGGCGCGAAACGGGGAAGAATGAACAAGACCTCGTACGAGCCCGAGCGTCCGGGCAGCGGCAAGCGGAAAGGTGACCCATTGAACTATACGTTCCAGTTTGGCACCGTGCTGGACCACTTTCCGGACCTGCTCGCCGGAGCCGTGCTGACGATCCGCTTGTCCGCGCTCACGATGGTCTTCGGATTGTTCATCGGCATGCTGTGCGCGGTGGCCAAAGCCTATGGGCCACGACCGTTCCGGTGGTTGGCGACGTTCTACATCGAACTCATCCGTAACACGCCATTCCTGATCCAGCTCTACTTCGTGTTCTTCGCGCTTCCTCACCTAGGGGTGCGCCTCAGTCCCAACAACTCCGCCCTGCTCGCGATGGTGATCAACCTCGGCGCCTACTCGGCCGAGATCGTGAGGGCCGGAGTCGAGTCCATCCCACACGGCCAGATCGAGGCTGGACGGGCTCTCGGACTCAAGCGGTTGCAAATCATCCGCTTCTTGATCCTGTTCCCGGCCCTGAAGGCGGTCTACCCTGCACTCACGAGCCAGTTCATTCTCGTCCTCCTCGGGTCGAGCATCGTCTCCGCCATTGCCGCGGACGAGCTCACTGCCGTCGCGAATACCCTCAACTCGCAGACATTCCGGAGCTTCGAGATCTACACGATCGTGGCCCTGATGTACGTGGCGATCGTGTTCGGGTTCAGGGCTATATTCACGTCGATCTACGCCTACGCCTTCGCGAGGCGCGGATGAGTTCGAGAGGCATGGACATTGCTGAGAACTTTCACTCTCCACGAGGTTTGGATTCTCGTCCTCGCAGCCCGATGGACGATCGCCTTGTCGCTCGCAGCGTTCGCCGGCGGAGGAGCGGTCGGTTTGATCCTCGCCATTGCACGGATCTCGCCGTTCAAAGCGCTGCGATACATCGCGTCCGGCACTATCCAATTCGTGCAGGCGATACCGGCGCTCATGCTCCTGCTCCTGTTCTACTACGGCCTGAACCTGTTTGGTATCCGGATCGACGCATGGACCGCGGCGGTGCTCGCATTCACTCTGTCCACAAGCGCCTTCCTGGCGGAGATCTGGCGCGGCTGCCTTCAGGCCGTTCCAGCGGGACAATGGGATGCGGCCCGATCGCTCGGGCTGAACTTCCCGAAAGCCCTGATCCTGGTGATCATCCCACAGGCGGTTCGGATGGCCCTGCCGCCGACGGTCGGTTACATGGTGCAGGTCGTGAAGGGAACCTCTCTCGCGGCTCTGATCGGCTTCACGGAACTCGCGAAGGCCGGCGCCCAGATCAACACCATCACCTTCGAGCCCGTTCTCGTCTTCGGAACGGTCGCTGGCATCTACTTTCTGATTTGCTGGCCCCTGTCGCTGCTCAGCGGCTATCTCGAACGGCAACTGAAGGTTGGTCACGTGAACGTCCAGGCCATGTGACCAAGCGCGATACGGCTGGCGGGCGAGGGAAGTCCGCGTGCGACGTATGACCGTCACAACGGCGGTCTGAAAAGGAGGGAGGAGACCATGGCTATGCGAGGAATCATGAAGTCCCTGCTTGCGCTGACGGCATTCGCGATCGTCGGCTTGTCCACGATACCGGGAGAAGCCCAGACCGTCGATGAGATCATCAAGCGCGGCAAGGTCGTCATCGCCATCGATACGACGGTGCCGCCTTACGGCATGCTCGACACCAACAACCAGCCGACCGGTATCGACGTCGAAGTGGCGAATCTTATCGGCAGGAATCTCAAGGTTCCCGTCGAGTTCGTCACGGTGAATTCGCCCGGGCGTATTCCCGCGCTGCTCAGCAACCGTGTCGACATGGTGGTCGCGATCTTCTCGATCACGGCGGAACGGGCCCTTCAGGTGTCGTTCTCGATCCCGTATGCGGGACAGTCGGCCGTCCTCATCGCGCCCAAGACGAGCAGCATCAAAGGCCCGGACGACCTCAAGACGCTGAAAGTCGGCGTCACGCGCGGCGCGCTGGAGGACGGCGCCCTCACGCAAATGAACCCAGCCGGCATGAACCTGCTTCGTTTCGATGACGGACCCTCGGTTGCACAGGCCATGCTGTCCGGCCAGATTGACGCCATGGGCGGCGGAGATTACGGCGAGATCTATCTCCGAAAAGGTGCCAAGGGTGAAGAATACGAGCAGAAATTTCCCTTGAGAGCGGCCCATTTCGGAATCGGTATCCGCCGGGGCAATCCCGATCTGCTGCAATGGCTGAACACATTCGTCTATCAGATCAAGAACAGCGGCGAACTGGATGCGATCTCCCGCAAGTTCCGCAATGGCCAGCCTATGATTCCGCTGCCGGTGTTCTAGATTTCCTGAACCAGCAGGGATGCCGTTCATCCGGCATCCCCCGTCGAACGCGCTATGCCTCTGAGGAGAGCCGATGAGTTCCGCTTCCGCTGCGATGATCGTCCCGCCGGATAGGCTTCGGGACATCGTCGTCACGATTTTTTCGGCAGCCGGATCGACCGATCGGGAAGCGCGACTCGTCGCCGATCACCTCGTCGAGGCGAACCTGCGCGGTCACGATTCCCACGGGGTCGGCATGATCCCCGCTTACATCGCCAATGCACTCGACGGCAGCCTGGTCCTTAATCAGACGTTGTCGATCGCCGTGGACAGCGGCCCGTTCGTCATTTGCGACGGCGGCTCAGGCGTCGGTCAGGTTATGGCCCGCGATGCGATGGAGGCTGGGATCGAACGGGCGGCGCAGACCGGCGCCTGCATCGTGGGGCTGCGGAATTCGCATCACATCGGCCGCATCGGTCACTGGGCTGAGCAATGCGCTACAGCCGGCCTCATCTCCATCCATTTCGTCAATGTCGTCAGTACCCCGGCGGTCGCGCCGTTCGGGGGCACCAAGGCGCGGGTCGGCACCAATCCGTTCGCGGTCGGAATCCCGCGGGCCGGCAAGCCCCCTATCGTGGTCGATTTCGCGACAAGCCGCCTTGCGGCCGGGAAGGTCCAGGTCGCCCTCAACAAAGGTGTTTCCATTCCAGAAGGAGCCTTGCTGGACGCCGGCGGCCACCCAACGACTGATCCATCCGACCTGTTCACGGACCCGCCGGGCGCCCTCGTGCCTTTTGGGGAGCACAAGGGCTGGGGACTGTCCGTTGCCTGCGAACTCCTCGGCGCGGCACTGATCGGCGGCAAGACTCAATCGGGTCCAAAACGGGGCAACGGTATCATCAACTCCATGCTGTCCATCCTCGTCTCCCCGGACCGCCTCGGCACGAGGGCGAGCCTGGACGATGAGACAAACGCGTTCGTCTCATGGGTTCGGTCGGAGGCAACCCGCGCCTCGGCAATCCTCATGCCGGGCGACCCGGAGCGGGAAACCCGGCAGTGGCGCAAGGCTCACGGAATCCCGATCGATGCGAGGACCTGGGACGAGATCGGGGCGGCAGCCAAATCCGTGGGCGTGCCAAGACTTGACTGATCGGACGGATCGGCAACACGGAATCCCGCTTTTCCGGCTCTGAGACGGTTTTTCCTTCGAAGCGAAGATTCTGGAGCCTCGGACGTGAAAAGTGGACACCACTTTTGGGATCCATCCGAGGCGCCTTCTCTTGACCGGCGCATCGGAAGAGACGGACCCAGCGGGCCGCTGGGTCCGTCCGATGCGCTAGGTGAGTTTCTGATTCCGGCATCGACGGGAGATCGGGATCGATCTGTCTGTACGCGAGGTGCTGGCGAGGATCATCACCGTTCCAGAGGTGTCAAAACCTTCTAAAATGAGAAGTGTTGCCAGCGCCTGCTCACGGCGACGCTGTGGCTGAATGGGCGAATGTGCCCGGCCTGCGGCTGTCGCCGCTCCAGCGCATCGATGGGCCGAGAGAACGGGAAGCGGGCCCGCCCCGGGCTGTGCCTGGGTCGAGCGACCGAATACAGTGCGGCGCCTCGCAAAGGCGGATTGATCGAAGGATCGCTGCCGTCGAGGCGAGCTGGAACTGCCAAGACCGATGCGCTGCCGTATGGACGCGTCTCAAGCCCTCGTCGGGAAAGGCTTGGACTTGGGAACCTATCGCTTAGGAGCTTTTCGGGCTGCGCTCTCCATCCCCTGCGGGTTCTGCTCGGCTCCCTCCCGGAGCACCTTCGCGGCAGCGTCCTGTTCCTGCTCCAGAGGCGCGGAGATGGGCGCAGTGTCGCCGCGAGCTTCGAGACCTTGCTCCTGGGGCTTCCGGCTCCCCGCCTTCGCGGCGGATTTCAGGGAGCGTAGAGCCTCTGGCTGTTGACCATCCTGCATGCGATCAGGCATCGGGCGAACTCCTCCTAGGCAGCTTCGTCGCCATTCCCTAGCGCATCGTACGGACGAGAAGGACCTGACGATGCGCCGCTTAGGGACGTGAGCATCCGACCCAAAAGCGGGTCCGATGCTCTAAAGGCAATTCATGGCGCCGCGAGGCGTTCCATCCTGAGCCTCTGCGGATACCGAAGACACACGCGCGGCGTCATCCTGGCGAATACCGTTCGAGCCTCACGACGCCTGCAGCCACTGACGTGGATGAGTTCGCTTGGTCAGGTTGCCGGACAGGGCTTGGCAGAGGTCCTCCATCGACGTGAGGTTGTGAATGGGGCGGAATTCATCCGCATAAGGCAGCATCGCCCGGATGCCGGAGGCGCGAGCTTCGAACGCGTCGAACCGAAGAAGCGGGTTCAGCCATATCAGGCGGCGGCAGGAGCGCTTGAGCCGGTCCATCTCGAAGGTCAGCTCCGGCGTCACCTCCCGTTCGAGCCCGTCGGTGAAGAGCAGGACGATGGCGCCCTGGCCGAGCACCCGGCGGGACCAGTGGCGGTTGAAGTCGTGCAGCGCATGCGCAATTCGCGTGCCACCCTCCCAGTCCTGCGCCCGCTTCGAGGCGCGGGCCAGAGCCTCATCGGGATCGCGGATCGTGAGTTCGCGGCTGATGTTGGTCAGACGTGTCGCGAAGACGAAGGAATGCACCCGTCGCCGCTTCTCGGCGATGGCATGAAGGAAATGGAGGAACAGGCGAGAGTAATCGGCCATGGAACCCGAAATGTCCATCAGTGCGACCACTGGCGCATGCCGCACAGCCGGGGAGCGGTAGGCCAGGTCAATGGTGGCGCCTCCCGCCCGCAGCGATCGTCGAAAGGTTCGGCGTAGGTCGATCCGTCGGGCCCTCGGATCCGGCAGGAAACGGCGTGTGGTCATCTCGTCGTGCGGCAGGGACATCTCGGCTACCAGCCGTTTGGCGGCTGCGATCTCGGCGGCCGACATCTGCGCGAAGTCTTTGGCCTTCAGAACCTCACGGTCCGAGACGGTGAGGCGGGCAGAGAATTCAGTCCTTTCGACCGGCTCCGGCTTCTCCTGTCGAGGCGTGGCCAAGGCGTCGGCCACGCGCAGCGCACCGGCTTGCGGGGTCTTCTTCTCCTTGGCTCCCCCGGGAGAGATCGGCGACATCTGAGCAATGAGCTTCTCGATCAGCGCGCGCCGCCGCCAGAAGATCCTGAAGGCCTGGTCAAACAGGATGCTGTGCTCGTGCCGCTTCACGAACACGGCATGGAGCGTCCAGTAGAAATCTTCGCGCGGGCCAATCCGAGCCGCCTCGACGGCCGTAACGGCGTCGAGAACTGCGCCAGGTCCGACCGGCAGACCTGCGGCGCGCAATGCCCGCGCAAAATAGGCGATGTTGTCCGCGAGACGACCTTCGCCCTGACGGGTGAACGTCGCAGTCACCCGGTTGTCCTCAGCGCGCTCTGGATTCGATCCAGCATGTCCTTCGCCCGGCTACCCTGCATTTGCTGGATGTCATCTTGATATTTCAACAAAACGCCGAGGGTATCCGAGACCAGCGCCGGGTTGAGCGCCACCGCATCGAGTTCCACGAGGGCCGAAGCCCAGTCGAGGGTTTCCGCCACGCCCGGTGCCTTGAACAGATCCTCCTTTCGGATGGCCTGAACGAAGGCGACGATCTCCTGCGACAAACGCTCGGCGGCCTGTGGAACCCGGCTGGTGAGAATGGCAAGCTCTCGCTCGGCGTCCGGATAATCGACCCAGTGATAAAGGCACCGGCGCTTAAGCGCATCGTGTATCTCTCGCGTGCGGTTCGACGTGACGATGACGATCGGCGCATGCTCCGCCTTGACTGTGCCGAGCTCAGGTATGGTGATCTGGAAATCCGAGAGCACCTCCAGAAGAAAGGCCTCGAAAGCCTCGTCCGTGCGGTCGAGTTCGTCGATCAGGAGAACCGGCGCTCCGGCTGTGTCGGGCTCAAGAGCCTGCAGGAGCGGGCGCTTCACCAGATAGCGCTCCGAGAACAGGTCGCTCTCTAACGTGTCCCGATCGACCGTTCCGCCGGCCTCGGCCAACCGGATGGCCATCATCTGCCCGGCATAGTTCCATTCGTAGACGGCGGAGGCGACGTCGAGGCCTTCGTAGCATTGCAGGCGGATAAGGCGGCGTCCGAGTGCAGAGGAGAGCACTTTCGCAATCTCCGTCTTGCCGACGCCGGCCTCTCCTTCAAGAAGGAGAGGTCGTCTGAGCTTCAATGCGAGGAACAGCACGGTCGCGAGCGGGCGGTCGGCCACATAGCCGGTGCTCTTCAGGAGAGCCAATGTGCTGTCGATGGAACCGGGTTGGTCGGCCACGAGCTGTGCTGCTCCATGAGGGTAAGATGCCCAGACCGAGCCTGGGCATTTCATCGCTGTCGTTCAGGTGGACCGGCTCAGCCCCGGGCGGCAGCGGCCTGCACAGCGCGTCGTGCCATGACGCCGACGAGGTGAGCCCGATAGGCGGCATCCGCATGGATGTCGCTGTTCATCCCGTCCTCCCCCACGGCAATGCCGTCAAGAGCTTCGGCCGCGAAGTTGCCGCTCAGGGCCTGCTCCATCTCTGGCACCCGGAACACCCCGTTCGATCCGGCTCCCGTCACGGTCACGCGCACCACATCCGCATGCTTCGCCACGAATACGCCGACAAGGGCGTAGCGCGAGGCTGGATTGCGGAATTTGGCATAGGCGGCCCGGGATGGGATCGGGAACGAGATCTGGGTGATGATCTCTCCTTCCTCCAGAGCCGTCGTGAAAATGCCCTGGAAGAAATCGTCTGCTGCGATTTTCCGCTGGTTGGTGACAATCGTCGCGTTCAGGGCAAGGCACGCGGCCGGATAATCGGCAGAGGGATCATTGTTGGCGACGGAACCGCCGATGGTGCCGCGATTGCGCACGTGCGGATCGCCGATGAGCTCGGCCATCTCGGCAAGAGCCGGTATCGCCTCCTTCACATCGGCGGAGTTCGCGACCTCCGCATGCTTCATCATCGCGCCAATCGTGATCGTGTCGCCGGTGCGCTCAATACCGCGCAGTTCGGCGATCTGTCCGAGATCGATCAGATTGGCCGGGCCGGCGAGCCGGAGCTTCATGGTCGGCAGCAAGGTATGCCCACCTGCGAGGAACTTGGTGTCCTCGGCCTGACCTGCAAGGCTCCCGGCCTCCTTGACGCTCGTCGGGCGGTGGTATTCGAAAGCGTACATTCCGTCCTCCCTTATTCTGCCGCCAAGAGCGTGCGGGCCTTCTGGGCGGCACGCCAGACCGCCTGAGGGGTCGCCGGCATGGCAATGTCCTCATGTCCGAGGGCATCGGTGATCGCGTTGATGACCGCCGGCGGAGCCGCGATGGCTCCGGCTTCTCCGCAGCCCTTGATTCCAAGCGGGTTCGAAGGGCAGGGGGTCACCGTCATGCCGACCTGGAAGGATGGCAGGTCAATGGCGCGAGGCATGCAGTAATCGTTGAAGCTGGCCGTGATGAGCTGACCACTCTGATCGTAGACGGTGCCTTCGAGGAGCGCTTGCCCGACACCCTGCGCGATGCCGCCGTGAACCTGCCCTTCGACGATCATCGGATTGATGATCACCCCGAAATCATCCACCGCCGTCCATCGTTCGATCTTGGTCACGCCGGTATCCGGGTCGATTTCCACCTCGCAGATATGGACGCCGGCCGGGAACGTGAAGTTGGTGGGATCGTAGAATGCCCCTTCCTTCAAACCCGGCTCCAGATCCTGACCCGAGAACTTGTGGGCGATGTATGCCTGAAGGGCCACCTCGCCGAAGGCCAGCGAGCGGTCGGTGCCGGCTACGCCGAACCTGCCGTCCTTGAACTCAATGTCGCCCTCGGATGCTTCGAGCACATGGGCCGCCACCTTCTTGCCCTTCGCGATCACCTTGTCGATCGCCTTGGCGATGGCCGACATACCGACGGCGCCGGAGCGCGAGCCGTAGGTGCCCATCCCGAACTGCACCTTGTCGGTATCGCCATGGACGATGCTGACCTGGTCGATCGAAATGCCGAGACGGTCGGAGACGAGTTGGGCGAAGGTGGTCTCATGACCCTGCCCATGGCTGTGCGAGCCCGTGAGCACCTCGACAGATCCTGTCGGGTTGACGCGCACCTCGGCCGATTCCCACAGCCCCACGCCGGCGCCCAGGGAGCCCACTGCCTGGGAGGGAGCGATGCCGCAGGCCTCGATATAGCTCGAGAAGCCGATGCCCCGCAGCTTGCCGTTGCGGGCGCTTTCCTGCTTGCGCTGCTGGAAGTTCCGGTAGTCGGCAACCTCCAATGCCTTGTCGAGCGAGGCGGCATAATCGCCCGTGTCGTAGGTCATGATGACCGGGGTCGTATGCGGGAACTGCGTGATGTAGTTCGCCCGTCGGAACTCGGCTGGGTCCTTTCCAAGTTCGCGCGCGGCCTTCTCGACGAGCCGCTCGACCACGAACGTGGCTTCAGGCCGTCCGGCGCCGCGGTAGGCGTCGACGGGCGCCGTGTTCGTATAGACCCCATCGACCTCGCAGTAGATCGCCGGAATGTCGTACTGGCCCGACAGGAGCGGGGCGTAGAGGTAGGTTGGCACCGAAGAGGAGAAGGTCGAGAGATAGGCGCCGAGATTGGCCGTGGTGTGAACCCGCAGGCCCAGGATCCTGCCATTCTCGTCGGTCGCCATCTCCGCATGGGTGACGTGATCGCGGCCGTGCGCGTCGGACAGGAACGCTTCCGAGCGATCCGAGGTCCACTTCACCGGCCGCCTGACCTTCTTTGCCGCCCAAACGCAGACTGTCTCTTCCGCATAGATGAAGATTTTGGATCCGAACCCACCGCCGACGTCCGGTGCGATGACGCGCAGCTTGTGCTCCGGCGCCACACCGATGAAAGCCGAGAGAACGAGCCGGGCCACGTGAGGGTTCTGGCTCGTCGTATAGAGCGTGTAGTTGTCCGTCCCGAAATCGTACTCGCCCACCGCCGCGCGAGGCTCAATGGGGTTCGGCACGAGGCGATTGTTGATGAGGTCGATCTTGGTGACGTGCTTCGCCCGCGCGAAGGCGGCTTGCGTCTCCTCCTTATTGCCGAGATGCCAGTTGAACACGGTGTTATCAGGCGACACGTCATGCACCTGGACCGGTGCTTTCGTGGCTTGAGCCGTATCGACGACGGCCGGGAGGACATCGTAGTCGACCAGGATGGCTTCGGCTGCATCTTTCGCCTGGGCAAGCGTTTCAGCGATCACCACCGCCACGTGGTCGCCCACGTAGCGTACCTTGCCCTGAGCGAGAGCTGGATGAGGCCCGGCCTTCATCGGAGAGCCGTCCTTGGAATGAATCATCCATCCACAGATGAGGCCGCCGATCTTGTCGGCCGCGAGATCGTCCCCTGTGAAAACGGCGACCACGCCTGGCATGATCATGGCAGGGCTTGTATCGATGGACCGGATCGCGGCATGGGCGTGCGGCGACCGAAGGAAATATGCATAGGCTTGGCCAGGTCGGTTGAAGTCGTCGACGTAGCGCCCCTGGCCGGTGACGAAACGCTGATCCTCTTTCCGGCGGACGGGCGCGCCGATCCCTGATGCGGTCATGAATTCCTCCGTTGTCCTCGTTGTCCCTCCCCAGGTGAAAGCGAAGCTGAACCACGAAGGAGGCTCTGGAGATAGGCCGCCTGCTTCGAGGCTCCCCTGCAGCTTGCACCAGCTCGGGAGGGGCCGTGTCTCGGACGAGCTATTCCGCCGCCTGCTGCAGGGGCGCCTGGGCCATAGCCTGGGCACCGGCGGCAACGGCCTTGACGATGTTGTGATAGCCCGTGCAGCGGCACAGATTACCTTCGAGCTCGGCTCGAATGGTCTGTTCGTCGAGCGCATTCCCCTTGCGATTGACGATGTCGATGGCGGACATGATCATGCCCGGCGTGCAGTAGCCGCACTGTAGGCCGTGATGCTCACGGAAGGCCGCCTGCATCGGGTGCAACTCGCCTCCTCCAGCGATGCCCTCGATGGTGGTGACCACGCTGGCATGGGCCTGAACAGCCAAGATCGTGCAGGACTTCACGGCTTGTCCGTTCAAGTGAACGACGCAGGCGCCGCACTGGCTGGTGTCGCAGCCCACATGGGTTCCGGTTAGTCTTAGGTTTTCGCGAAGAAACTGAACGAGCAGGGTACGGGGATCGACGTCTGCGGTGACGGGTTGACCGTTCACCGTCAGGGAGACGGTGGTCATGCGTGGTTTCCTCCTGTGTTGCCGGCAACCAGGCCAACCTTCAGGTGGTCTCAGGCACCGACAGGCATTCTTATTGGACGGCCGAAACGCTCGATCCGCCAGAATCGAGTGTGAACCGCTCCGCTGGAGTGGTCAAGCATCGGAATGACTCAAAGGACAGTCGGTGAGGACGTGCTCAGGCGGCTGTTTCGGCTGGCGAGAGGATCTTGGCAAAATTCGCGAAGAACTCGTCGGCATACTTCTTGGCAACGCCGTTGATGAGACGCCCGCCGAGTTGAGCAATCTTGCCACCCACATTGGCCTCGACGTCGTAGATCATCTTGGTGCCACCCTCAATGTCCTCGAGCCGCACTCTCGCTCCGCCCTTGGCCCAGCCGGCAACGCCGCCCTGACCCTCGCCGCTGATCTTGTAGCCGTTGGGCGGGTCGAGATCGGCCAAGGTGACGCCACCTTTGAAGGTTGCTTTTACGGGTCCAACCGAGACCTTGGCGGTCGCCTGGAATTCCGTATCGCTAATCTTCTCCAGGTCCTGGCATCCGGGAATCGCCGCTTTCAGGACATCAGGATTGTTGAGGGCCGCCCACACCGTTGCCCGGTCGGCTGGAAGCGCGACTTCACCCTGCATTGTCATCGCCATGCTGAGATCTCCTCCTGTCAACAGTCCGAACGGCAGAGTAAGTGCAAATCGGGCGGCCCGTCACCTGCCAGGCATTGCTGCAGCGCACAAAAGCCCATTGTGCGTTCTTTAGATGGAGTGCCGACCCATGCGCTGCTTGGCGGATCAAGCATCGGAAGTGAGGCTCAGATGTCGAAACCCGTGCTGACCTGTTCCTTGCGGGCCTCAGCTTCGGCAAGGGCATCAGCGACGGCATTGAAGGTGAGGAGGATGGAGGCGTGACGGGCTTTCAGGTCCCGCGCCGGTTCCAGAAGCGCCAAGTCGGCCCATTTGCCGGAAGGAGGGTCGCCGCCTGCCTTCAGCATGCGGTGCATCGTCTCTTGGAGCGCCCGGAGTTCCCCGGTCGTCGAGCCGATCACATGCCGCCCCATGACCGACGAGGAGGCCTGCCCCAGGGCACAGGCCTTCACCTCCTGGGCAAAGGCACTGACGACGTCGCCGTCGAGCTTCAGATGGACCGTCACCGTCGACCCGCACAGTTTCGAATGAGCCCTCGCGCTTCCATGCGCATCCGGCAGCGTTCCTTGAAGGGGAATATCGGCCGCAAGCTCCAAGATGCGGCGGCTGTAGACATCGTTCAGCATCCTGCCCGCGATCCATCCGACGGAGGTGCTTGTTCGAGACGGATCAAACGCCGCAGCGCCATGCCTGTCAATGCTCCAGAATGTGAAGCCCAGCGCACCGTGCGAAAAAGTGGCCCCGGTTTTTCGCCTCGAACGGTGCGCCGGCCAAGAGTGGAGCATCGGACAATCGGGATCACCGGGACGAGCCCGGTGATGACGTGGAGGGAGGTGTGAGGCGGTGCGAACACCCTCCCCACGTCATGGCCGGCCTTGTGCCGGCCATCCCGATCGGAAGAGCGCGGCGCCTCTCAGAAGCGGGATCACCGGCACAAGGCCGGTGATGACGTGGTGGTGGATTGGACGGGCCGGTGATGACGGGGTGGTGGATCGGCCGAGCGATCAAGACAGGGTCCCGAACGGTGCGCCGCTCAAGGGCTTGAGCATCGGATCAATCCCAAAAGTGGGTCCACTTTTCACGTCCGATGCTCTAACGAGGCCTGCATCACGGTTGCGATTCGAGGCCTGGTGGTGGCAGTATCGATCATCGAGCGGTCTCTACACCCGCTCCTTCGGCCGGGAGGCCCTATGCGCTCGACTGATACAGATATTCTGAAGGCAGCAGAAGCCTGGAGGCGCGAGGGCAGGGGCGTCGCCATTGCGACCGTCGTCGAGACCTGGGGATCGGCGCCTCGACCCGTGGGCAGCCATCTGGTGATCGATGAGGATACGAATTTTCTCGGCTCCGTCTCCGGAGGATGCGTCGAGGGTGCGGTGATTACGGAGGCTCTTGATGTGATCGCCGACGGAAAGCCGCGCATGATCGAGTTCGGGGTGGCCGACGAGACCGCCTGGCAGGTCGGACTGTCCTGCGGGGGACGGATCAAGATCTACGTGGAGCGAGTGGATTAGACGGCATGCGCCTGAGCCTCCTGTCCGATCTCAACGAAGAGCGCGCCGCCCGGCGCGCCGCCGTCCTCGTGACCGAGGTGGGGTCGGGCGAGCAGCGTCTCGTCCGGGAGGGGCAGGTCGGTAGCGACCCGCTGGCTAAGGACCTGGAAGACAGTCTGCGCCAGGGTAAGAGCAGGCTCGCCGAACAGGATGGCCTGCAGTTCTTCCTGACCGTACAGACGCCTCCCGTGCGGGTGGTGGTCATCGGGGCGGTCCATATCAGCCAGGCGCTCGCGCCCATGGCCAAAGGCATCGACCTCGATGTCACGATCATCGACCCGCGCACGGCCTTTGCGACCCCTGAGCGGTTCCCGGATGTGCCGGTGCTGGCCGAATGGCCCGATACCGCTCTCCCCGACGTTGGGATAGACCCATATACAGCCGTCGTCGCACTTACCCACGATCCCAAGATCGACGACCCTGCGCTCATGGCCGCCCTACGATCGAAGTGCTTCTATATTGGCGCGCTCGGCTCCCGCAAAACCCATGAACGTCGCGTCCAGCGCCTGATGGCATCCGGGTTCACCGAAGCGGATCTCGCCCGGATCCACGCGCCGATCGGCCTCGACATCGGGGCCGTCTCGCCTGCCGAGATCGCACTCTCCATCCTGGCTGAAATCATCGCGAGCCTGCGCAACGAGCGGAGGCGCTCGGCGTGAGGTTCGGAGAGGTTCCCATCGAGGAAGCCATTGGGGCCCTGGCGGCTCACAGCGTCCGGGCTGGCGAGATGGTCGTCAGGAAGGGAACCCCCGTGACGTCGGACATGGCCGTTTGCCTGAAGCAGGCTGGCGTCGAGACCCTCATCGCAGCCCGGCTCGAGCCTGGTGACATAGCCGAAGACGAGGCGGCCTCCCGGCTTGCTCGTGCGCTCGCAGGCAGCAACGTCGCTGTCGAAGCGCCCTTCACCGGTCGCTCCAACCTCTATGCCGAGGCCTCGGGCGTTCTCGTCATCGATGTCGACGCGATCCACCGCCTTAACGCCGTTGACGAGGCCATGACGGCCGCAACCCTGCCGGCGTATCGACCGGTTGTCGCAGGAGAGATGGTCGGAACCGTCAAGATCATCCCTTATGCGGTTCCGGAGGTTCTGCTGCAGAAGGGGATCGAGAAAGCAGGCCAGGGGGCCTTGCGCGTCGCACCCTACACACGTCGCATCGTCGGGGTTGTCTCCACGATTCTCCCAGGCCTCAAGCCGAGCGTCATCGACAAGACCCTTGCTGCCCTCGGCAGACGACTGGAGCCGGCGCAGGCGCGGATCGCTCAGGAACGGCGCGTGCCACACGAGGCCATCGTTCTGGCAGAAGAATTGGCCCGGCAGGCGAATGGCCCCATGGAGCTCATCGTTGTCTTCGGCGCCTCGGCTATTGCCGACCGACGCGACATCATTCCCTCTGCCATTGAGTTGGCGGGCGGGCGGGTGGAGCATTTCGGTATGCCGGTCGACCCGGGAAATCTGCTTCTTGCGGGCTCCATCGGTGGGAAACCCGTCATCGGCGCGCCTGGCTGCGCCCGGTCTCCGAGAGAGAACGGCTTCGACTGGATCCTCCATCGCGTTCTGGCAGACGTGCCCGTGACCCGAGCCGACATCGTGGCCCTTGGCGTCGGAGGGCTTCTCATGGAGATCGTCTCCCGGCCACAGCCGCGCGGGGGTGGCGAGAGTGAGGCTGAAGAATGAGCGCTGTAGCCGCCATCGTTCTGGCAGCGGGACGCGGAACTAGGTTTGGGGATGAGCCGAAGCTGCTGGCCCAGATCAATGGCAAGACCTTGGTTCGCCATGTGGCGGAGGCCGCCGTTGCCTCCACGGTCGATCCGGTTATCGTGGTGACAGGCTATCGGTCGGAGGAGATTGAAGCGGATCTGCGAACGCTCCCCGTTCAGACCGTCCGGAATATGTTGTACGCGCAAGGTCTTTCAACTTCGCTGAAAGCCGGGTTCTCCTCCGTCCCTGCCACGACGCGGGCAGTGGTTGTTCTCTTGGGCGACATGCCCTTCGTGAAAGCCGAGCTCATCGACGCTCTCGTGGACGAGTGGGTGAAAAGAGGAGAGCCGCCGGCCCTGGTTCCTACGGTCAATGGCAGACGCGGCAACCCCGTCGTGCTGTCTCGCGTCATCCAATCCGACATCAATGACCTGTGCGGCGACGTTGGCGCGGGACCGCTCCTTCGCAGAAGGCTTGATGTCATCGAATGGCCCACTGCGGACCCTGCTGTTGCACAGGACATCGATACGAGAGACGAACTCGCCAAACATCGATTGTAGCTGTCCGCCGTTGCCTATGCGAATACAGGGACGCCACCGATCTGGCACCTATGGTCGATCGAGCTTGTCCAATGTGATAGGCAGGTCACGCACCCGGGTTCCCGTGGCATGATAGACGGCATTGGCGATAGCGGCCGCAACTCCAACGATGCCGATCTCTCCTAGTCCCTTGATCCCGAGGCGGTTGATGCTCTGGTCCGGTTCGTCGACGAAGATCACCTTGATGTCGTGTATGTCGGCGTTCACGGGAACGTGGTATTCCGCGATGTTGGCATTCATGACCCGCCCGAAACCGTGATCGATGAGGGTTTCCTCATGGAGCGCCATGCCGATGCCCCAGACCACGCCGCCCAGGATCTGGCTGCTGGCTGTCTTCGGATTCAGGATACGCCCGGCTGCAACGGCACTAACGACCCTGGTAACGCGGATGATTCCCAACTCCTCGTCAATCTTGACCTCCGCGAACACCGCCGAATGAACGTTGTGCGCCTGCGTTTCATCCTTGGCGAAGCGCGTGGCTTTCTCCTGCTCGATGCGATCGACGCCGCCGTGGCGCATGGCATCAGCGATCGATATGCCGCGAGCAGGGTCTTGCTGACTTACGATCTTGCCGTCGGCCAGTTTGACCTCCTCGAGCACGAGGCCCGCGAGCGGCGAATCCGGCATCTTGCTGGCGAGGCCCAGCAGTTCACGGCGAACCGCATCGGCAGTCGTTGCAATCCCGTTCGCCACTGAGGCTGCAATCCACGAGCCACCTTCCACCGGTGACTGCGGCAATGTCGAATCCCCGAGCTTCACGGTTATGTTCTCGAGCGGTAAACCAAGCATATCGGCTGTGACCTGGGCCATGATCGTGTAGGTGCCCGTGCCGATGTCAGAGGTCGCACATGAGACCTCCGCATGGCCGTTGGAGGTGAGCGCAATGCGCACTGCGATTGGCACCTGCAACGCCTCCCAGACGCCTGTCGCCATCCCCCAACCCACGAGATCGCTGCCGTCGCGCATCGAGCGTGGCTCGGGGTTGCGCTTGCCCCAGCCGAACGCTTCTGCACCCTGGTGGTAGCATTCACGGAGGTTCTTGCTGCTATAGGGCTTGCCATTGTGCTGGTCACGGTCTGAGTAACATTTGAGGCGCAGCTCAAGCGGGTCGATCCCGAGCGCGACTGCAAGCTCGTCCATCGCGCATTCGAGGGCATAGACGCCTGTTGCCGCGCTCGGGGCGCGCATGTCGCATGAGGTCACAAGATCGAGAGGCGCGATCCTGTGTGCATATTTTGCATTGTCACACCTGTAGAGCAGCCCCGACCAGCCGGTCTCCTGTCGGTAAAATCTCTCGTATTGCGACGTAACCGTGACAGCATCGTGCATGACTGCTTCGAGTGTTCCGTCGGCTTTGGCACCGAGTTCGATCCGCTGGACCATTGCCGGCCGATAGCCCAGCCCGTACATCTGCTGACGGGTTAGAACCACCCGGACCGAGCGCTTCAATGCAAGCGCCGCCAGACCCGCAAGAATCACCTGATACTGCGGGCGCAGACCCGATCCGAAGCCTCCACCCATGAAGGGCGACATGATGCGCACGTCCTCGGGTTTCATCTTCAGGACACGAGAGACATAGCGCTGAACGTTCTGCACACCTTGGGTTTTGTCGTAGATCGTGAGCTTTCCGTTGCCCTCGAAGACGGCCGTCGAGGCAAAAAGCTCGATCGGGTTGTGATGTTCGATCGGAACATGATACTCACCCTGATGGCGCACGTCGGCAGCAGCGAAAGCTTTCTCCGCTGCACCGCGCGGGTTCGGCGGAGCATATGCGTCAGCGCCTGTCGCGTCTGTAGGCTCCAGGGCAGGCGCTTCTTTCATCCTGCGGTGCACGTCGGTGATATGTGGTCCTCGGTCATACTCGACCTGTACCAGCGAGGCGGCATACTGGGCGACTTCCAAGGTCTCAGCAACAACCAGGGCAATTGGCTGACCGTCGAACAGGATTCGATCGTCGTAAAGCGGCCGGAACGGGGAGCCGTCCGGTGCCACATCATCCTTGTAGGACTGGTCGTCAGCCGATATCTCCGGCCGATTCAGGTGGGTGAGCACGTCGAGCACGCCCTTGACCTTCAGGACCTCGCTCACGTCGATGCGCTTGAGTTGTCCCCTTGCGATCGTGGACGTGATGACGGCGCCATGGACGAGGCCGGCAGGGCGGACCTCCGCAGCGTATTTCGCAGCGCCCGTGACCTTTGCAAGTCCGTCGACGCGGGACGTGGCGGCACCGATATACGTCATGACAGTCACCGGATTTTCTTGATGGCCTGCATCTGGGGCGTGCCGTTTGCTGCCTGCGTCAACGTGCGTTCGATCGCGCGACGCGCTAGCTCAATCTTGAAAGCATTATGGGTGTATCCCTTCGCATCCTGAAGCAGGATGCCGGCCGCCCGCGTGAATGCCTTCCTCTCAGGCGCTTCGCCGCGCAATGCCGCCTCGGCTTCAACCTTACGCCAGGGCTTGTGGGCCACACCGCCAAGCGCAATCCGAACGTCCCTGATGCGGCCTCGCTCAATCTCCATCGCAGCTGCAACGGAAACCAGCGCAAACGCATAGGACAGCCGGTCGCGAATTTTGAGATAACTGTAGTTTTCCGGAAATCCCCTTGGGGGCAGTTCTATGGCGACAATGATTTCATCAGGTGCGAGATTGGTGTCAATCTGCGGTGTATCACCCGGCAATCGATGGAAGTCGGTGAACGCGATCACGCGTTCTCCCGCGGGTCCGGCTACATGAACGGTCGCGTCCAGAGCCGCGAGCGCGATGCAGAGGTCCGAGGGATGCGTAGCGATGCAGGATTCGCTCGTGCCGAGGATGGCATTGATCCGATTGATGCCATTGATCGCCGAGCAGCCGCTGCCTGGTACTCGCTTGTTGCAGGGCGTTGCAATGTCATAGAAGTAGAAGCATCGCGTACGTTGCATCAGATTGCCGCCGGTCGAGGCCATGTTGCGCAGCTGCTGCGATGCTCCGGCCAGAATCGCGCTCGACACTAGCGGGTAGCGTTTCTCGATCAGGGGGTGGTAGGCGAGATCGCTGTTGGGCATGAGCGCGCCGATGCGCAAGCCGCCGCTCGCGGTTTCCTCAATCGTGTTGAGCGGTAGGTGCGTGATATCGATCAATCGAGTTGGGTTTACGACCTCGTACTTCATCAGATCGACAAGGTTCGTACCGCCGGCGATGAGCTTCGCGTTCGGATCCGCCGCGATCTGCCGGATAGCGTCGGGAATGTCGGAGGCCCGCGCATAGTCAAAATCGATCATGGCTTGCCATCCATTGATGCCATTGCCTGCTGGATCGCCGCTACAATGTTGGTATAGGCACCACAGCGGCAGATATTGCCGCTCATCAACTCGCGGATCTCATCCGCCGTCGTTGCCTTGCCTTCGGCTATGAGAGCGACCGACGAACAGATCTGACCCGGCGTACAATAGCCGCACTGGAATGCGTCGTGATCGATGAAGGCCTGCTGCACGGGATGGAGGACACCGTTAGTGGCAAGGCCTTCCACTGTGGTGACCTCAGCACCATCCTTAATGACCGCAAGCGTCAGGCACGAGACGATCCGGCGACCGTCGACCAAGACGGTGCAGGCCCCGCATTGACCGTGATCGCAGCCCTTCTTGGTGCCGGTCAAATCGAGATGGTCCCGTAGGACATCGAGCAAAGTCGTCCAGGGTGCGATCGCCAACCTGTGTTCTTGCCCGTTGACAGTGATCCTGACAGGGATCTCTGCCGGCCTGGAGGTCGACTTGCGTTCCAAGCCGCCTGGGAAGGACGATGGGCTCATCTGTCTCCCCTGATTCGAATTTGCAGGGCGGACTACAGTCCCAATTGAATTTGCAGAATTTGTGGCGGGCTATTGCTCTCGCCGGAACTTCATAAGACGGTGTGCACAGGACGTTAACAAAACGCCTGCGGGAAGTCCCATTCCCTTCAGGGAATTGGGATGAGAGCAGGCCAGCCGCGCAGCGGCTATTTCCCCTGGCATTCCTCGATGTAGCGCCGGATCGTTTCCGCCGCGACCTGACCCGCCGTGCCGACGTAGTAGGTCTGCGTCCACAACTGGTCCCGCCCGCAAATCCACTGCAGCTCCGGGAACCGCTCCCGAAGATAGCGAGACGTGTAGCCCTTGAGCAGATTGGCGATCTGCGCGGGCGACCATCGCGGCGGAGCCGAGACGAAGACGTGGACGTGATCGACGTCCGTCTGAACCGCGAGAAGCATCAGCCCATTGCGCTGACATGCCTCGGCGATCAGATCCTTCGTGGCCGCGGCGACGTCCGCCGTCAGAACCTTGCGGCGATACTTGGGAATCCAGACGAGATGGTATCCTGTCTGGTAATGCGTCCAGCGCGTGCGTCCGGCTTGAAGGCCACGTTCCATTGATGTAGCTTATGATCCATGGAAACCGTGTCAATCCATAGGCCTAGCGACATTCCGCGCGCCATGCAGGCCACCCTGCTGGGCGCGCAGATGGAGGCTGGCCGCCTGTGGTCCGACATCGTCGGCGTGCACCGCAAGGCGCGCGAGGACCGGGCTCCATGGCCGACCCGCGACATGCTCCAGAAGCACACCAAGGGGCGGTACAGGCTGCACTCCCAGACAGTGCAGATGATCTGCCACCAGCTCCTGGCCAACGTCCAGGCCACCTCCGAGCGGCGGCGCAACGAGCCGTCCTCGAAGCGGTGGCTGCGCTACCCGTACAAGGAAAAGCGGTTCTTCGCCCTGTACTGGCCCGCACAGGCCGTCGACTACAATGCGACGGCGAAGCGCCTGGTCCTGCCGATGGGACGGGGACGAAAGTCCCTGGTGTTCAGGCTCGCCCTGGACTTCGAGCCGGGCGGCGTGAAGCTGGTGTGGAACGAGGGCTACGAGTTGCACATCGTGCGCTCGGACCTCGCCAAGGCCAAGGACGCGCCGGGCGGGAACCGCGCCACGGTCGACCTCGGCGAGATCCACCTGGCGGCGGTCGCCACGAGCACGGGCGAGGCACTGGTGGTGTCGGGCCGTGGCATCAGGAGCGACAAGCGGCTGCTGTCGAAGCAGCTCGGCGAGATCGCCCGCAAGCGCTCGAGGTGCAGGAAGGGGTCGCGGCGGGCCAAGCGGCTCCAGAAGGCGCGCGAGAGGCGCACGCTGCTGTCGCGGCGTCGCATCCGCGACAAGCGCCACAAGGGAACCCGCAAGGTGATCGACTACTGCGTCGAGCATCAGGTCGGGACACTGTACGTGGGCGACCCGCGCGGCGTGCGGAAGCTGAAGTCCGGGCGGCGCCACAACCAGCGCATCGCACGCTGGGAGGTCGGCAAGGACATGGACTATCTCGGCCACAAGGCCGAGCGGGCAGGCATTGCGTGCTCCACCGGGGATGAGCGAGGGACGTCCTCCCGGTGTCCGGAATGCGGCCATCGCCACCGGCCCAAGGGCCGGGACTGGCAGTGCAAGGCATGTGGGTTCATGGGCCACCGCGACGTGGTGGGTGCCGTGAACATGCATCTCAACGCGTATGACGCGAAAGTCACGTTCCCTGCTTCAGTGACGTATCGACGAGCCGGCCCGATGCGGGCGGCGCGGGGAGTGAAGAGCCCGGTGCCGAGCTTACCGGCCCGTCGTAGTAGCCCGGGCACGGGCCTGCGGGAGGGGCGTGCCCCGCCAGCACCGCAGTTGCCTGCGACCTCCCTTCCACAAGGAGGAGCTTCACGCCGTGACAGGACAGCCGGA
The DNA here is from genome assembly GCF_025460805.1 of Microvirga sesbaniae. Classification (GTDB taxonomy): domain Bacteria; phylum Pseudomonadota; class Alphaproteobacteria; order Rhizobiales; family Beijerinckiaceae; genus Microvirga; species Microvirga sesbaniae. Next base: position 82,734 of record NZ_JAMXFJ010000009.1, read on the forward strand.
TCGCCGGTGCGCCGCAAGGCGCAGTCCCAAGCAGCCTGAAAAAGCAGGAAGCCCGCTCCCCTCGGGGGGCGGGAGTGTCACACGACAGAAGGTGGCGTCTCCCCTCGAAGATTGTGGCCCGCGAGGAGGAGAGCTGCTGCGGGGCGTCCATTCCATCAGATCGGGCGAAGTCTACATTCGATTCGAAAGGATCCGTCGCTGAGCGGTTCGGGCGCTTCGTTACAAGAGGGGAAACGGACCGCTCCCAGATTTTTGTTCGTCGTCTGAAATTGCGATAAAACCGTTGAGCGTGGACCGTTCTCGAGCATGCGAGACCGACACCAAGAAACTCTGCCTCCCCGGACGTCAGCACATCCGACGCTCCATTGAGACTACCGAACATAGTTGCGGCGCTGTTCGCAGAATTCCGGTTTTGGCAGGTGCGCTAGCGCACAAGGGTAGCGCAGAGTTCAGCCTTGTCGGCTTTTTTTGCACTGATCGGCCTAAAAATTCCTAACACGCCCCTTTCGAAAGCTACCAATCGGTATTATACCATTCAGTACGTTAATAAGGCCGCGCGGCCCGGTCGATGGTCTGCCCAATGGATGCCTCACTGATGACAGTCTTCTCCAAACCTGCTCCACGTGCCTTCGCACGAACGATCGCTCTGCTCCTCGCCGGCACAACCCTCTCGATTGCGGTCGGCAATACGACAACCCAAGGGGGCGACAGCGGATCGACGCCCGCTGCCATGCCGGCGACCGTGCTTGCCGTCGATAACCAAGATTTGACATTGTGGCAGGAGTTCTCAGGCCGCCTTGAGGCGATCGAGCGCGTCGACTTGCGGCCCCGCGTCCCTGGCGCCATCCAGGCCGTTCATTTCCGTGAAGGATCACTCGTGAAGCAGGGTGACCTGCTTTTCACCATAGACCCCGAACCCTATCGTGCCGAAGTCGACCGGGCGGAGGCGCAGGTCAGCGCGGCCGAAGCAAGGATCGCCTTTGCCCGCAATGAACTGGATCGCGGGATGAAGCTGACGGCCCACCAGACGATCACACAACGTGACCTTGATACGCGGGAGAACAGCTTGCGCGAGGCAGAGGCTAGTCTGCGTGCTGCGCAGGCTGCGGTAAGGACTGCCCGTCTCAACCTTTCCTATACTGAAGTGCGCGCGCCGATTTCTGGACGCGTCGGCAAGATTGAAGTGACTGCAGGCAATCTCGTCAATGGCGGATCCGGTGCGCCCGTTCTGACGACGATCGTCTCAACCGATCCGATCTATGTGAGCTTCGATGCGGATGAGCGTACGGTGCAGCAGGCTCTCGAGACGCTGCCTGCAGGCGGTGACCGGCGTGACCATCTGGCCCTTATCCCGGTCGAGGTGCGTTCCGGGCCTGAGGCCGAAGTTATACGCGGCAAGCTGCAACTCATCAATCATACCGTCAACGGCACCAGCGGCACAGTCCAGGTGCGGGCGGTATTCGACAACGCCGCCGATCGCCTGATGCCGGGCCAATTCGCCCGCATTCGCCTGGGCCAGGCCAGGACGACCCCTGCGTTGGTGGTGCCTGAGAGAGCTGTCGGTGTCGATCAGGACAAGAAGTTTGTGCTCGTCGTCGATCCTAATCACAAAGCGGCGTACCGCGAGATCAAACTCGGGGCTGCCGTGGATGGGGGGCGAATCGTCACCAGCGGCCTCAACGCAGGGGAACGGATTGTTGTCGACGGGCTCCAGAAGGTCCGCCCAGGAGCCTTGATCGCGCCGCAGCCCGATATGTCGGCCAAGCTGCAGACACGCAACTCAACCGCGTCTGCGGCAAACTGATCGCACGCGACAGTCCTGAGTCATCCGTTATGAACATCTCCCGCTTCTTCATCGACCGGCCCGTCTTTGCCGGGGTTCTGTCAGTACTCATCTTCGTGGTCGGACTGCTCGCTCTGAGGGTCCTGCCGATCTCGGAATATCCTGAGGTTGTGCCGCCCCAAGTGGTCGTCCGGGCACAATATCCGGGCGCGAACCCCAAGGTCATCTCCGAGACCGTGGCCGCTCCGCTCGAGGAGGCCATAAACGGGGTTGAGAGCATGCTCTATATGGGCAGTCAGGCAACCACGGACGGAGTGCTGACACTCACCGTAACCTTCGCACTCGGCACCGATCCGGATAAGGCACAGCAACTCGTTCAGAACCGGGTCTCGCAAGCAGAGCCCCGACTCCCAGAGGAGGTGCGGCGCCTGGGCGTTACGACTGTGAAGAGTTCGCCCGACCTCATGATGGTCGTCCACTTGTTGTCGCCCGACAGCCGCTATGATGTCACCTACCTGCGCAATTATGCGGCGCTCAATGTCAAGGACCGGCTCGCCCGGATCCAAGGCGTGGGTCAGGTCCAGCTGTTCGGATCTGGCGATTATTCGATGCGCGTCTGGCTGGATCCTCAGAAGCTCGCCGAGCATGGCCTCTCAGCGAACGACATCGTCAATGAGATCCGCGCCCAGAACGTACAGGCCGCCGCCGGCGTCGTCGGCGCCTCTCCCGGCCTGCCGGGGATTGATCATCAATTGTCGATCAACGCGCAGGGACGCCTCCAGGACGAGGAGCAGTTCGGCGACATCATCGTCAAGACCGGCGCGCATGGGGAGATCACCCGCCTGCGCGACATCGCCCGCATTGAGCTGGGTGCCGCCGACTACGCTCTGCGGGCCCTCTTGAACAACAAGCCGGCCGTGGCCATTCCCGTCCTGCAGGCACCAGGATCGAACGCCATCGCGATTGCGGACAAGGTTCGTGCGGAGATGGCTGCCATCAAGGCCAACATGCCGGAAGGCGTTGATTTCCAGATCGTCTATGACACGACGCAGTTCGTACGAGCTTCGATCGATGCGGTGGTCCATACGCTGCTGGAAGCAGTGCTGCTGGTCGTACTCGTGGTCGTCTTGTTCCTGCAGACCTGGCGAGCCTCCATCATACCGCTCGTTGCCGTTCCAGTTTCCATTGTCGGTACGTTCGCCGTTCTGCATGCCTTGGGATTCTCCATCAACGCCCTAAGCCTCTTCGGCCTCGTGCTGGCCATCGGCATCGTGGTCGATGACGCTATCGTGGTGGTTGAGAACGTGGAGCGCAATATCGAGAAAGGCTTGAGCCCGCGCCAAGCGACCTATCGGGCCATGCAGGAAGTCGCCGGTCCAATCATTGCGATCGCGCTGGTGCTGGTGGCCGTGTTTGTCCCGCTTGCCTTCATCAGCGGCCTGACAGGACAATTCTATAAGCAGTTCGCCGTCACGATCGCGATCTCGACGGTGATCTCCGCGATCAATTCACTGACCCTGTCACCGGCCTTGGCGGCTCTTCTGCTTCGGGATCATCAGGCACCCAAGGACCGCCTAACCCGCATCATTGATGCATTGTTCGGTTGGCTGTTCCGCGGCTTCAACGCGCTGTTCCATCGGGGTTCCGGCGCCTATGCCACCGGCGTGAGGCGGGCGATCTCGACGAAAGCCCTGATGCTGGGCGTCTATGTTGCCCTCTTGGGCGCAACCGGCTTCTTGTTCAAGACAGTGCCGGGCGGCTTCGTTCCGGGGCAGGACAAGCAGTATCTTGTCGGGTTCGCCCAGTTGCCGGACGCCTCGACGCTTGATCGGACCGAGGACGTCATTCGACGGATGACGGACATCGGACTCAAGCATCCCGGGGTCGAGAGCGCTGTGGCGTTCCCGGGTCTGTCGATCAATGGATTTACCAACAGCTCGAATGCGGGCATCGTGTTCCTCACTCTCAAGCCGTTTGAACAACGTCAGGATCCGAGCCTTGCGGCTGGAGCAATCGCGGGTCAGTTAAATCAGCAGTTCGCGGCCATTTCGGAGGCCGTGATCGCGATGTTCCCGCCCCCGCCGGTGCAGGGCCTGGGCACGATTGGCGGCTTCAAGCTGCAGATCGAGGATCAGGCGGGCCTCGGCTACAAGGCGCTCGATCAAGCCACGAAGGATTTCTTGGCCAAGGCCGCGGCGGCACCCGAGCTCGCAGGCTTGTTCTCGAGCTATTCAATCAACGTTCCCCAGCTCTATGCGGATGTTGATCGTTCAAAGGCGCGTCAGCTCGGGGTTCCGATCTCGGAGGTGTTCAGCACGCTCCAGATCTATCTCGGCTCAGTCTACGTGAACGACTTCAACAAGTTTGGCCGGACCTACTCCGTACGGGTGCAGGCGGATGCTCCCTTCCGGGCGCGTGCCGAGGACGTCGGCTACCTCAAGGTCCGCTCCGTCGCGGGCGAGATGGTTCCGCTCACGGCCCTGCTGAACATACAATCGAGCGTCGGTCCGGAGCGCGCCATGCGCTATAACGGGTTCCTGTCGGCCGACGTCAACGGACAGGCGGCCCCCGGATACTCCTCAGGCCAGGCACAGGCGGCTGTCGAGCGGATTGCAGCCGAAACGTTGCCCAAAGGATTCAGGGCCGAGTGGACCGAGCTCACCTACCAGGAGATTCTGGCCGGCAATTCAGGGATCGTGGTGTTTCCGATTGCGATCCTCCTCGTCTTCCTGGTGCTGGCGGCCCAGTACGAGAGTCTGACACTCCCAGTGTCGATTATCCTGATCGTGCCGCTTGCGCTGTTTGCGGCTTTGGCCGGCGTGTGGATGACAGCTGGCGATAACAACGTGTTCACGCAGATCGGCCTCATCGTCCTCGTGGGGTTGTCGGCCAAGAACGCAATCCTGATTGTTGAGTTCGCTCGCGAGCTTGAGTTTGAGGGGCGTACCCCCATTGAAGCCGCGATCGAAGCCAGCCGCCTGCGCTTGCGGCCGATCCTGATGACCTCACTCGCCTTCATCATGGGCGTGGTGCCGCTGGTGCTGTCGACGGGCGCAGGCGCCGAGATGCGAGCTGCCATGGGTGTGGCCGTGTTCTCAGGCATGATCGGCGTGACGGCATTCGGCCTGTTCTTCACGCCCGTCTTCTACGCCCTGGTTCGCCGGTTGACAGGGAACCGCCGTCTTCAGCACCAGCCTGAACTGGCCACACTGGGCTCGAGCCCGAATACGCACCCCGTGAACGCGCCGGTGAGCTAGAGGGTGCAGCAGAACTCGAACCTTCAGCCCGCTGTCGTTGGCCAGCCCCGCATAGTGAAGTCCACTACACGATGAAGTTCCTCGCGTGAGGCCCCTGATGCGGCCTTAACGGCCATCCCAAGGCCGACCGACACGACATAGCGCGCCCAGTCGGCCGGATCCTCGTCCTTGGGGAAATCACCATTGGAACGCGCCTGCTCGAGACGGTCGCGCAGATTGTTCTCGTTGACCATGCGACGCGCGATGAGTTCCTCGCGAATGGCTTCACTCGCCTCGCTGCAGGCCACGGCTCCGTTCACGCCAAGACAGCCGGGTGGGTTCATGGGATCGGTCAGCACATCGACATAGCCACGCAGGAGCAGTTCGACCGCCTCCCGTCCCGTCGGTGCATGGAGGGCCGTGTGCGCGAAGCACAGGTGCTGGCGCTCGTAGAGGTCGAGGGTCTGGCGGAAGAGGTCCTCCTTGTTGCCGAACGCGGCATAGAGGCTTGGGCGCGTGATCCCCATGGCATCCGTCAGGTCCGATATAGATGTGCCCTCATAGCCCTGGCGCCGGAAGACCTGAAGTGCAATGTGCAGTGCCTCGTCAGGGTCAAATTCCCGGTGGCGGCCCATAATTGTCCCGTCTCCTCACTGTGATGTTCCACCGTTGCCGAGCGCGCCAGTGAAATATACCGACCGGTATGATAACGGTTTTACATAGATTTTCAAGATCTTACATGACGGGGAACAATTCAACTCGGGGATCATCGACACGCCAGTCCAGGGTCGCATCTCGCCGGGCGCGGAGGCGAAGTACGCGATCATGACGATCTGCTCACTACTGGCGGTTGCCTCGCTCGGCACGGTTGCATGGTCGGGCAGGGCTGCTGCAGGCCGTGGGAGCGCTTTGGCTTGCGCAGATCGGATCGCCGGAAGGCATAGGATTGCGCGGAGCCGAAGCCGCCCGAAGGTCAGCAGCCGTAGGGGCTGCGGACCATCATACGGCCAAGCTTAAGCGCTCAGATTGACCCTTCCCGACGGTCAGCACAACATCGGGTGATGGCCCACGCTAGAGCTGCTTCCCCTCACGTGGAATCATCTCTTGTCTTTGCCGAGCCGCATTTTCTGACGGTGAACCGGATCCACTTCACCGAAAAATGCTCTAAGCTTTGCTGCGCCCGAAGAAGACGACATTGTCGCTCATCTCGACCACCTTCCGGAGCTGCGACAGCTCGATGAATGCGTGGGCGCGGTACAACCTCCACATCGGGCTGACCACCTCTTGGAAAGGAACTTCCGGATTGGACGTCCACCAGGAATCCCACTCTTGGGCCGTGAAGTCGTCGCCATAGGCATGAGTCACGGTCAGATCCGGATCAAAGCCATCGTCGACGCAGAGGGCCTTCGCCCTGACCCTGATCTGGCTGTCCATGAGGTCGGATGTTTCCTGGGTCCGCGCGTACAGCATGATCACTCCGCAACCGGCTTGGAGGAGGGGAGGGGCTGACTGCGCTGCTCCATGGAGCGTGTCAGCTCTTGGATGATCCAGCGTCTGGCTTGGCGTTTTGAGGATCGTGTCATGGTGACCTCCTGCGATGTCACCAAGATCGACCGAAACAGACTATCCTTCTGTGACCCGGGCCACACATGGCTCGTGAGAGAGCGATCACGGTCATTTCTGCGGTGAGCGGTTCAAAGGAAAGGCTTTCCTTTGGTCCTCACGAACAGAATTCAACCGTGTCGCCGTTGCCGTCGATCACCCGGGAATGGTCCATCCAGCGATCTCCCAGCTTGATAGAGGTCTCGTCGAATACCTGTTCCTCCGCCGCCTGAGACCTCCATCTCAGTCGCTGAAACTCTAAGACAAGACGTTTGCGATAGCGCCTTGCTTGGTGCTTGCAACACAATCCAAGCGAATACCCACAATGGTATCCGCTTGGGTCATCCCGTGGGGTCACATCGTCCCCATGATCCAAAAAGGGCCAGTGAAGCCCGCCTTCAGTCCACGTCACCTGCTCGCGAGTTGTCATGAGCCGATTGCCGCAGAGCTAGAGGCTTGTCCCTGTCACGCCTAGAGCTGCTTCCACTCACGTGGAATTATCTCTTGTCTTTGCCTCGCCGCATTTTTTGACGGTGAACCGGATCCACTTCACCGAAAAATGCTCTAGTGCCGCCTAGTCATACAGGACGGCTGCGATCTTCGGATCGCTTATATTGGACTTGTCGTAGTAGAAGAAGCCAGTGTCGATGATCTTCTCGAGCTTCTCGCCCTTGAGTGCTTTGACGGCAGCCTCAACCGTCTTGTATCCGATACCAACAGGGTTCTGCGTGATGGCTCCTGCCATGAGGCCTTCCTGGATAGCTTGCTTCTGCTGCTTACCGGAATCGTAGCCAATGATGACGATCTTACGGTTCATTTCCCTGGCACCATTGACGACTCCGATTGCCGAGCCCTCATTCGCGCCAAAGATTCCCTTGAGTTTGGGATTCGCCTGGAGGATCGACTTGGTGATCTCGGTCGATTTCAGGTGATCGCCTGAGCCGTATTGGATGCTCACGATATTGATCTTCGGATACTTTTCCTTGATCCGGTTCGCAAATCCATCTCGCCGATCGATACCCGTGCGACTGGTCTGGTCATGCACCACGAGAGCAATGTCGCCCTCGCCTCCGATGAGCTCCGCCATCTTGTCAGCAGCCAGAGCCGCAGCCGCCAGATTGTTGGTCGCTGCTGTGGTCAGGGGAATGTCGCTGTCGACGCCGGAGTCGAACGCGATGACGGGTATCTTGGCGGCCTGCGCCTTGCGCAACAGAGGGATTGCGGCCTGACTATCGAGGGCCGCGAATCCGATGGCCTTCGGGTTCTTGGCAAGGGCTGCCGATAGCATGTCGATCTGCTTGTCAACCATGGTTTCGCTGTCTGGACCTTCGAACGTGATGCGCACGTTATAGTCCTTGGCTGCCTGCTCGGCTCCGGTTTTGACAGCCTGCCAAAATTGATGCTGGAATCCTTTCGAAATAAGTGGGATGTAGGTCTCCTGGGCCGCTGCAGGTCCGGCAAGACCGACTAATGCACCAATGCTGATGGCACCAATCAAAGTGCGTCTGTTCCACATCGTTTCCTCCTGATCGTTGTATACTTTGGCCTATTGGTGAATGAGTTAGGACAGATGACCGGGTCGCGTGCTCCTTTGGGCTCGTGAGAAGTTAAAGAGAGATCCTCAGGCCTTGCGGCGCAGGATGTCGGCATACACGGCGAGAATGATGATCACTCCGGTCACGACCGTCTGCCATTCCTGAGCCACCGAGAGAATACGGAGGCCGTTGGTGAGCACGCTGATGATCAGAGCTCCGATGATTGTCCCGAGAATGGTGCCGCGTCCACCGCTCAAGGAAGTGCCTCCGATGACGACGGCCGCGATGGCGTCGAGCTCGTAGCCTTGACCGAGCGCCGGTTGGGCAGAATTGAGTCGCGAGGCGATGATGAGGCCGGCAATGCCGCAGATCCCGCCTGAAACTGTGTAGACGATGATCTTCCAGAAGTCGGTATTCACCCCGGAGAGTCGCACCGCCTCCTCATTGGATCCCAGGGCAAATGTGTATCGGCCGAAGGCGGTGCGCGTAAGAACGAAACTGGAGGCAATCGCAACCATGAAGAGGATCAGGACGCCATTAGGGATCGGGAGAAACGGGAGGATCGACCCGATCAAGGATTCTTGCGAGATCAGCGGAAAACTCGGTGTATCGTTGAAGTAGATCGGACGGGTTCCCGAGATCACAAGCGCGAGTCCCTTCAGCAACATCATCATGCCCAGAGTTGCGATGAACGGCGGGATCTTCATCTTGGCAATGAGGGTGCCGGAGACTGAGCCGCAGAGAGCGCCTGCGGCAATAGCCGCCACGATGCCGACAGGCATCGGCAGGCCCCAGTAGGTGAGGAACACGCCGGCAATGACTGCGCAGAACGTCATCAACGTTCCAACCGACAGATCGATTCCGCCGGTAATGATGACGAAGGTCGCCGCCACGGCGAGAACACCGTTCACGGCTGTTGCCTGCAGAATGCCGATGAGATTGTCAGGCTGAAGGAAGTTCTCGGAGGCAACGCTGAAGACAGCCATCAGGGCGATCAGGCTGGCGAAGGCCAGGATCTTCTGCCATGCTCCTTGGCTGAACGCGGCAGACTTGATGACGGTCTGGGCTTCCTTTTCTGCGATGGTCGTCACGTCGTTGATCCCTCGGTCGCCGCGTTTGCTGTAGTGGTTGTGAGACTATGCCGCTGCGTTGCGAGGCGCATGATGTCCTCCTGCGTGGCTCGCTCGGCAAGGAGTTCGCCGGTCAGCCGCCCCTCGCACATCACGGCGATCCGGTGGCTCATGCGCAGGATCTCGGGCAGCTCGGAGGAAATCATCACGATCGCTCTGCCTTCGGCCGCGAGTGTATTGAGGAGCTTGTAGATCTCGTTTTTCGCCCCCACATCGATGCCACGGGTCGGTTCGTCGAAGAACAGGATCTCGCAGTCGCGGGCAAGCCATTTTGCAATCACGATCTTCTGCTGGTTGCCACCCGACAGAAACCGCACCTCCTGGGCATCAGAAGGCGTCTTGATCCGTAGCTGCCGGATACAGGAGCGTGCCATTTCACGGATGGCGCGCTTCTTGAGGAACATGTTCATGGAAAGGAAGCGTCCAAGGCATGGCATGACGATGTTGGCCGCCACGTCCATGCCTGTCGCTAGACCAAAGCGCTTCCGATCTTCGGAGAGATAGCCAATGCCGAGCCGCACGGCATCCTGCGGTGACCGGATCGTCACGGGTCTGCCCCGGATGAGAATCTCGCCACCATCAAGGGGGTCCGCGCCAAAAATGGCGCGCGCGACCTCTGTCCGCCCAGCTCCCATCAAACCAGCGAATCCCAGGATCTCGCCCTTCCGCAGTTTGAAGCTTACATCCTGAATGACATTGCTGCGTCGAAGATTGCGGACCTCCAGCACGACGTCGTGGCTCGACAGATCCGGGACCTCCGTCTTCTCTTCGGTAAGACTCCGGCCAACCATCATTGAAATAATTGTATCAACGCTCGCAGCAGCGGTCGGAACAGTTCCAACATACTCGCCATCGCGCATGACAGTGACGCGATCGGAGATTTCCTTCAACTCATCCATCTTGTGCGAAATATAGACAATGCCGACACCTTGAGCCCTGAGCTTCCGGATAATGCTGAAAAGCTCGCCAATTTCCGCATTGTTGAGAGCCGCAGTGGGCTCGTCCATGATCAAGACCCTGGACTTGAAGGACAGGGCCTTGGCGATCTCGATCATCTGCTGCTTGGCCACGGTGAGTTGGCCAACCTCGACCCGCGGATCAAGTTTGAGGTGCATGCGTTCGAAAATTTCGGCAGCGGCTCGGTTGAGAGCCTCTTCATCGAGCAGAAGTCCTCCAAATCGCTTAGGTTCGCGGCCGATGAAGATGTTCTGTGCCGCCGTGAGATCGTTCATCAGGTTCAGTTCCTGATGGATGATGCTGATCCCGAGATCCTGCGCGGCCCGCGGCGAAGGAATATCGAGGGCAACGCCCTCAATGCAGATCTCGCCGGCATCCTTTCGATAGATTCCGGCAAGAACCTTCATCAGGGTGGACTTGCCGGCGCCGTTCTCGCCCATCAGGGCATGGACTTCCCCAGGAAGGAGTTCGAAGCGTGCCTTCTTGAGCGCCTTCACGCCCGGAAAAGACTTATCGAGGTCTTTGATCACGACAAGCGGCGTCATGAGCCGGGATCCACCTGGCTGGGGCTCCTCACCTGCACGACGCTACAGAGTGAGCCTGCAAGAGCGACGACACCTGCCGCATCCATTACGTCCGGGGGATCGCTACACGTACGCCAGATCTCGCTCGGACACTTGAGATCCCAAGCCATCGCGGTCTCCGGCAGGACGTTTTCCTGTACCCGCATCGATCGCTCCCGATCGCCATCCTGCGGCGATCTCGCGCTCTTGGCGGCTTTTCAGTTCGACCTCTCGCGAAGCCAGATCTGATTAAGACGCAGACGCTCACGCTATTTCGAGGATGATATTCATGAAGGCCAAGGGCAGGCAACTGAAAATATGGATCTGATCGACCTGCGACTGGGACGCTCTGCAACACTATGCTGGCGGACCGGTGGCAGACCGGTGGCCGCCCTGAATGGATTGTTCTTCGGATAGGATGGCGAGCAGGAGGGGAGTGTCCTGATCGTTTGAACCTGCGGATGTGCATCGGGCCGTTTAGGTCTGTTCCAGCGGAACCGGCCAAGGCGTTCGGATGAGCATAGGAATACGCTCTTCTGAATCAGGTTCAAACGCCTGAGGCAGCGGAGGTTGAGGGAGTTCGATGGCGCCGACGCTGTCGACCCAATCGAAACGCGGCCTGAGAGAAACGTATGATGGAAGGTCTGGGAATGGAATCGAGGTTGGAGTTGCAGGAACGACCTGCTCGGGTGAAGGCAGAGACGGCTCAACGGGCTCTGGGAGTGCAGGCATGGAGGTAGCCAGAGGGAAACTTGTCTCGTCCGGAGATGGCCGCGGTGGCATTGCGGCCTCCGATGGCACCTCTGGCAGGAAGGATGTGGGCGGCTCCGGCCGTGGCATTTCGACAAGCGATGTGGAAGGGAAGGTCGGTTCGGCAGGCTCCGGAGGTGGCGGCATCAGCTTGGTCACCGGAACCTCGAGTTCGGTCCTTTCCGAGAGCGACGGCGTTGTGGCGCCTATGGACAGGTCGTGGTTGACCGGAAGCTCCGTTGGCGATTGCGGTCCATGCAGCAAATCAGCCTGATGTTGGAGCGATTGAACTCGCCTCACGGTTGCACTTCGGGCGACCTGATAGGAACGGATACCCGGACGGTTTCTATCGATCTCGGATATCGTCCCCGCCCGACGCCTCTCCCCCATGTTGTTCGGCTGTGGCTTGGGCGCAGCCTTCAAAGGACGGGCATGAGGTATGTCGGTCGCATTCACCACTCTTTCGGCGCAAGATGCGGTGGCCCAACTCACCGTCAGGGCAGTAAATACCCAAAACTTATGCATCCCCTCGCCAACCCTCCTGATCTCGTCGTCAGGGTAGCGAAGAAAAACTGCGCGGAGGAGATCCCGCGGCAATTTGCGCTCGGAATCAACAAGACTTTCTGAAAATCGTTGCACAAAGGGCGATCTGCGAACGGGGATTTGACCCTCGTTCCACTCTCGCGACATGCCATGTGGTATCAATACTCCTAAGCGTTGGATCAGCATCTTCTTCGCTGGTCGGCCCGGGACGAGGCAAGGGTCGGATCTTCACCTTGAGTGTTGCTTCGGAACCCGTTCTAGCTCGTGGTGCTTGTGGTGACGTCGGCCTCGTTCCGAAGGCATTTTGGGAGACCCTCACGTACAGACCCGATTGTAACCTACAAACGTTTGAGCTTGTCCGAAGGGTAAAAGCATTCGGCAACGCGTCGCATCCGTCGGCAGAGTTGGCTTTTCCCCGTCGTGAGAGTGTTGACCGGCCAAGGACGCGGCCCTAGCGTGAAGTGTCAATGACAGATGTCTCCATGGCCCGCACCCTTCTCTGCTTCGGCGACAGCAACACCCACGGATCCCCACCAATTGTTACACGGGGAGAGGCCTACCACCGCTTTGATGCGGAGACGCGTTGGCCGCGTCTGGTCGCATCAATACTCCCGGACTGGGAGGTCACGGAGGAAGGACTTCCTGGACGGACGGCTCAGTTCCCCGATCCGGTGGCAGGCGCCCACATGGACGGACGCGAGGGCCTGAAGATCGCCCTTCAGAGTCACGGTCCCATCGACGCTCTGGCGATCATGCTTGGGACGAACGATACCAAGACCCGCTTTGGCGCCACACCCGAAAAGATTACGGCAGGGATTGCCAGTCTCCTCGACATCGCCATGGGTCTTGAGATGCAGCAACGACATGGCGGCTTTCGCATCCTGGTGATCTGCCCGCCGCCGGTTCTCGAGCAGGGGCCGATCCGCTCCGAGTTTGTCGGCGCGCGCGAAGTGTCACTCAAGCTTCCCGCGCTTTATGCCGTACTGGCGGAGGCACGGGGAGTGGGCTTCATCGATGCCGGAGCGCTGATCCAGGTCAGTCCGGTTGACGGTATCCACTTGGAGCCTGACGCACATCGGAAGCTCGGCAAGGCTGTAGCGGAGACGGTCGGCCGGTTCTGAAAGCGCCGTGTCGAAGTCCACACCTCGTCGCGGGATCGACCGTGGCCAAGGCAGCACCTGGAGAGTAGCTGTCCTGATGACGATGACGGCAATTCTCATCCACAACCAGAACCCGGGGGACGACGCCCCGCCCGGCGGGCGATCTCGCAATCGAGAAGCAAGCCGCGAGGTGCGCCGAGGTCATTGGAGCCAGGCGCGAGATGAGCTTCGCGAGACGGAGCGCAGCGAGGGCGGAGGCCATCCGCGATGTCGAGATCGTATCGGTCAGTTCTCTGTGTCCTGGCGACACCCTTCAAACTCGGTTCAACGGATAATTCCAACCGGGCAGGCTCCGGTCACCCGCTCAATCGGCTGGACGACGCTCGTATGGGTTCTGGCCGACCATTGGCTCGGGTCCTCCTCACATTCACCCAAAACTGCCTTTCAGGCGTGTCGCCGCCACCACAAGTTGGCATACGGCACCCCTCTGCAGCATGGGAACGAGTTGCCTCCTGCTCGTCAATCGTCCAGCGCACCCGCGTCGGCTCGCGCCTTGAGCTGCGCTGGCTCATGTTGATGAATTCTCTGCCGTTGTGTCAACGTCGCTGTGATGCAGCCATGTCTAGTCAGTAAGGCGAAGTGTTCCATCCTTACATATATCGAGTTCAGGAAGTTCGGCCGTTGATTCATCCTCAAAGGTTGCGGCGACAGCGACCATGCAGCCGGTGACCCTTGGAAGCCTCAAAGTGGCTTTCGCCTTTGGGGCGAGCGGCTTTGCCAGCCGAACCGTCTGTCCATTCGCGCCAATAGCGATATCGGTTGCCGAGACATCGCGAGCATTGGTGACGACGACGGAAGAATTCGGCTTTGAAGGTGCAGCGAAGACACCCGTGGCAGCGAGCAGGAAGCTAGTGACAATCAAGGTTCGAACAATCATGGCAATTCCTCATTTTGCTGTTTGGAATGCATCGTTCATGGGAGGGATCAAACCCCGGCCCGTCTTCAGATCCGCCGCTTCGTTTGTTGCTGACGGACAGGCGCAACCTAGCTTAAGTGGACCGTCTTCATCATGGAGCGGTCATCAAAGTAAGAGCGCCGGTTGCGCTTGGCGCTCCAGGTAGGCCTCCTTTCACGGCCAGTTTCAGAGGAAACAAGGACCGTGCCATCTCGGCACGCAACGAGGCTGCGCCTGCGGGGTTAACAAATGGTTTAAGTTCTTGACCAGAAGTTCCTTTCTCTCAACAACTCTCCCGGCAGGGATCTAGCGCATCGTGCGGACGAAAGCGGGCCACGCCAGTGAAAAGTGGATCCGGCTTTCGCTGGCGCGGCCCGGCGGCAAGCCCTTTGGATCGAGCGGGAGATCTCCATCATCAGGATCATCACCGTCGAGCGCAGACGACTCCCCCGCTTGGAACATCGCGGACTCAAGGCAGCTTCAACGAAACAGTGGAGTGACCATAGCGGTGGTGAGCTACACGCTCATCGCGCGTGCTTCCGAGAAAGCCTGTTCGCGCACCCTGTCGAGGCCAAGCGCTCCCTTGGCTTCTGGAGTGGGCGCATCGGCCAGAATCTTTCTCCTCGGCATGAGATTCACGTGACCGCGCGCCCGTCGTCCGTTGGGCAACGCGCTTGCAGAGCAAACGGCTACCTAATAGAGCGCCCACAGCCCATCGACCGGCCGCAGAGTCACCGGAAGATCCGGAGCGAACGGCCCAGGAGGAGCGGAGTTCCGGTTACCTGGCAGGCGAGGGCCGCGCTTGAGCTTAACGGGAGCGTCTCTGCTTGCCACGTCATCCGAATTCGGTTTGCCGGTGGGCGGCACAACCGGCTTCTGTGACGTTTTCTGCGGAGGATCGCGGTGGATTCGCATCGTTCCGTCATCAGGCAGTTTGCGCTCCGTCTCGACGTTGAGAGGTGATGACACCTGTCGATCCCTGGGTTGCGGGCTGGCGCCATCGATGCCGGTTCTGTTGCTCGACCGGACGCCACTCCGGAATGTTTGGATCACGGGCTCGAGTAGGATCGGTGTGGTCTGGAAAATCAATGTACCAGGTATGAAAGCTGTGTACGTCTCGAAAGCCTTCACTTGTTCCTCCAAGGCTTCCCGGTCCCGGAGGGCCGTGGCGGTATTCTCCTTCTCCTGACGGAGGGCTTCCTTGATCGCAGCGATGCCCGCAACTTGGGCTTTCAGAGCCAAAATTTCTCTTTGAGAGGCGCTTAGCTGCTGAACGACCGAAGCACTGCGCTCTCTCTCTTGATTGAGCTCATTCTGCAACTTGGCCTCACTCGCTCGGAGATCAGCGGGCTCGCCCTGTCCGACTCTCGAGTGCTCTGGCGTCACATTTGCTGGTTCGCGCCCGATATGCGTTGAGTCTCCCGCCCCGGCTGAGCCAGCTCTCTCTGTCTCCCGCGAGACCAGTTCTCGCCTCAACGAGTCGATTTCGCCTGCTGACGCCTTTGCCGCCTCTCTTTCCCGCGCAAGAGCCAACCGCAACTCGGTCGCTTCTGCGGCGCTCCCCTCAAGGGCCGCAAGTTGTTCTTGCGCAGCCGTCAATTTGGCTGCGAGTTCGACCAGCGCAGATTTATTCCTCTCCGCCTCTCTGGCATAGGCGTCGCGCGCGTCCGAGGCGCTTATCGCGTTTTGAGCCATTGCGGTCAGCTGCCCTCGCATGAGGTTCAGGTCCTGGGCGGCTGAAGCCGTCCGTCCTCTTTCCTGCTCCAGTGATTGCTCCAGCTCGACCGCTCTGGCCTCCTTTTCTTTCAATGCTTCGAGTTGCTCTCGCACGGTGCGCAGCTCTTGCACCGCTGCCTCGGCACGCACTCTCTCCTTTTCAGCCGTATCGTCCGGACCTTTGCCATTCATGGCATTTGACGTGACCTCACCGGCTTCGATCCGCGCAGTCGACTGAGCGTCATGTTGCTCACGTGCTACAGCCAGCAGCAAGCTCTGTAGTTCCGGGTTATGAATATCATCTCCGATGAGGATGGCGAGTGTCCCGGCGTTGACAGCAAGGCTGAGCCGCTGTCGTGCCCCGTCGAAATCATTCTGCTGCAGAGCTTTCCCAACATCAGCAGCAAGCTCGGTTCGGCCAGGGCTTGCTAAGAGGCTGTGGAAGAGCGACGGCCAATCCCTTTGCGAGACATCGATGCGAGGGGATACCACATTGTCCCGCTCCGCGTGGTTCGTTGGTGATTGTGCTGAGTCCCGCGGTGAGACCTCACTCCCTTGAGGCAATCGGGGCACTGCTCCCCCCAGCTCGTCCCGTGCGAGACTGTGCGAGGAGCACGCAAATAGAGCTGCGGCAACGATCGAGAGTCTAAGGCGACCCCGTCCGCTATCCTCCATTGGTACGGATCGGATGCGGGTTGAGGTGCCTGAAAGCCAACTGATCTGTGGAACCATGACTTTCCTCCCAGGACGGTTGTTGGTCGGCGAAATGCAGGTAGAGCACTGAAGCGAGTGGGGAGTTCCAGGCTTGAAACAAGCGGGCTCCTGTAGTCTCCCCATGTAACGTTCAGCGATCCGCCCTGCATGTAGCTCTCAGCCGTCTCGTCACGCCCTCCTTAAAGGGGAAGTCTGCAGGACGTTCTCAATATTGCTTTCCTCCATTGGCCGGGACGTTGTCATGGGCCAAGGCTTAGAATATCGCGGTGACGCGGCCTGCTTGATCCATGCGGCAGGTAACCCTGGCTTGCCGGATCTGGACGAGGCTACCCCGCTGGAACAGGATTCTTGCCTCGACGGGAGCTGACAGGCTGCCATCTTTAAGGTGGGAAGCACGTCCTGCGCTGGCGACATCAACATGCATCGCTCCGTAGCGAACGGCGCCTGAGACAAGTGCGTCTCGGCAGGATTGAACGACGCTCAGCGGCGTCCCGGGCTTAGGTCGCAGAGGCTTGAGCAGGTATATGCTGCGAAACCATCCCCCGTCCCCTCCGCCGTTTTGAACCGGCAACAAGGATCTTGGGATGGCGGTTCCACTCAAGGAGGATATTGGGGGAACGGTGGGAGCAATATTGGCAAGAAGCCCTGGAGTCGGTGCCGCGGACGGAGCATGCTGATCGAGATGGGCCCCGCCTCTTGAGGCCGACGAACCTGTGCCGTCGAAGCCTGTTGCAGAAATTGCGCTTCCATTGGTTGCCAGACCTGCAGAATTCATACTGCCGCCAGTGAGTGTTCCGTTCCCGGCTGGGCTATGTCCCGCTCCGCGACTGGAGCCTGACCCACTTGTGTTGACTGCGCCGCTCGCGCTTCCCCCCGCGCTAACGCCATTTGTCCCCATACCTGCATTGGCGGCCACCCCTGTCGGGCCAATATCGACTCCGAGTGCGCCACTCATCCCATTCGAGCCGACGGCGGCACCGACCGAAGCGCCGCTTCGTCCAGCACTCGCACCTCCACCCGCACTGAGCCCATGAGACCCAGCACCTGCACTAGCCGAGGCTCCTCCTGCGGCTGTATCAACGTCACCTCCAATACCACTGCGACCAAGGCCGCCGCTCGCGGAGGCCCGATTGCCGCCGCTGCCGAGCCCTGCTCCTGCACTGAGCCCGTCGGATCCAACGCTGGCGCTCGCTCCCGCGCCTAGACCGACCGCACCTGCGCTCACTCCAACATCGAACGCAGCCCCCTCCCGGACCTGCGCAACCGTAAAGACTAAGAGGAACAGAGCCATAAGGGAGAACTTTGCACCCAAATCCGGTTGAGTTCGGTCGATCGCGAGACTACCCGTCACTGTCACGCTCCTGCAGGCACGACGAAGTACGTTCGGATCTTCAGACTATTGACCAAACGAGCGCGAGCAAGGCGGGCATAAGGCGATGGAGAGTACCCACTGCGGGTAGGGGCCGACCATGTGCGAACGGGTCTGCTCCTCAGTCGGCCGAGAAAGACGCTCATGGCGGACACAGTCATATAGACAT
The DNA here is from genome assembly GCF_025460805.1 of Microvirga sesbaniae. Classification (GTDB taxonomy): domain Bacteria; phylum Pseudomonadota; class Alphaproteobacteria; order Rhizobiales; family Beijerinckiaceae; genus Microvirga; species Microvirga sesbaniae. Next base: position 100,856 of record NZ_JAMXFJ010000009.1, read on the forward strand.
AGAGCCGACCTAGAGCCTCGGACGTGAAAAGTGGACACCACTTTTGGGATCCATCCGAGGCTCTCTCTCTTGTCCGGCGCATCGGAAGAGGCGGACCCGAAGGGCCACGCTAGTGACCCGAAGGGCCGCGTCAGCGAATACCGGGTCCACTTTTCACTGACGTGGCCCTTCGGGTCGCTGACGCGGCCCTCTGGGTCCGTCCGATGCGCTAGAGTCGGAGAACCTCTTGCACTTGGCAGGGGCTCAGACAGGTAAATGAGGTTGTTGCGGAGTTTCGCATCGGGTTCTGTCGAGTTGGCTCATTGTTGCGACAAACCCGCAATCAGCGGAGTGCCACCACTGCGCCGGATACGTTGAGCAGGCACGTAATGCCGGACTGGCGGACCTGGCGTGCATGTGCCCGGGCGTACACGACTCTCACCGCCATCGGAGCCATGAGCCCACCGTCTGAAGTGCGGCTCACCCGCCCAACGCTGGCTGTGTCTACCTGCACAGCCCCGTAAGGAAGCGCTGCCGTAACAATGGAGGCGCGGCAGGCTTGTACAATCTGACCAGGAACGCCGGGTCGCTGAGCAAGTGGCTCTCGGAAGTCTGCAGTCGCTGAGCCTGACGCTTCAAGCCGGGGCAGAAGGGAGAGCGGCAGGGCTAATCCGGCGCTAGTTCCCTTGACCTGCAGTGCGGTCGACGTTGGCGCAGCCGGCAGACTTGTCGCCATTGCGGGCGGGTGCAGACCCGCGGCGGCCTGGGTCGCGCGTAAACTCGTCGTGCTTGTCGTAGCCGGTGCTGCCGGCGGGGATGCTGAAGCCGGCGTGTTTCCGGTTTTAACCCCACTGTTACTGCTCGTCTGACTGGTTATGCCTCCACCGCTAGCGGCGCCTCTGGGGTCGGCACTGCCTCCTCCCGCACCGCCGTGGCGGGAACCGTCACGGTTCCCGGTACTTTGACTGTTAGGCTCACCAATGCTCCCGCCACCTTTGCCGCCACCTGAGGGACCGTTTCCGGCGCCTCCACTTCCTTGGCCGGCGCTGCCACTGTTCCCGGAACCATGGCTCCCGCCGCCTCCGCCGTTCCCACCACCTTTGCCCCCGCCATTTCCGTTGGCTTGTCCACCGCCGCCGCTGCTCCCGGTGCTGCCGCCGCTACTCACGCTGCCCTGGCTGCCGCCACCGCTATTTCCGTTGCCTCGGCCGCCTCCACTCCCGCCGCCGTCGCCCTTGCTACCGTCACCCTTGCCACCATCTCCCGCTTTCCCGCCGCCGCCATGATCATTGCCGTGTCCTCCGGCTCCAGGACTGTCGCCACTGCTACCGTCTCCGCCTCCACCCCTGGCGAAGCCGGGCTGCGTTGCCAGGAATGAAATGGTGATGATGGAAATGAGTGACACCCGAAGCATGGCTACTCCAGAAAGCCGCTGTGGTCACACGGGCGTGCGCAGGCTTCTGTGGCATGGTCTTGTGCCAGCCTGTTCTCGTGGGGTGCCATGCTCCGAGACCTGGTTTCGAGGATAATCCCCGGGAGGTTGCAGTGGGAGCCACCCGAGAGATCCGCGGTTAGCAGAGTTGCGCTCTGGTGGCTAATGAGCCATCTCCACTCGTGATATGTCCGGTATAGGAACCGAATTGTGGCGTCAGGGAACGTTTTATTGGCAATTCGGAAGGATGATCCTTTTGGATGCTCCCAATAAAGAAGGGGAAAGGAGCCACGTCGGACCAGAACTCCGTCAGCGTTGCCGCTGCTGACCCATCATCCCCATCATCGCGCCGCCATAAGCCTCTCGAGGGCCAATCTGCCCCACTTGCTATGAAGGGAATTGTCGCAAGAGCTTGTTTCAGAGTTTCAGTTAGTCCACCCTGAGCTCAGGGATGGAGTGTAGCGTGTTCAAGGGCAGGCATTGTGATCGCTCAGCCATCCTGCTCCGTGTCCGGTGGCACTTGGCTTGCAGTCTGAGCCTGGGCGATCTTGAGGAGATGATGGCCGAGCGCGGCATCACCGCCGACCATGCTACGATCCACTGCTGGACAAGTGAAACTCCTCAAGGACGCCTCACGGCCATCTGCGGAGGCAAAGGGGGCGGGACCATGGCCAGCAAGAGCTGAACACTTCCTCAATTCCACTCCGGCAATGCAGACCTCAGGGTGGTGGGTTCACATGGCCTGCTCGATCGTCACCACCCACGCCGTTTGCCATGTGGCTTGGCCATCATCTGCCGCATCGCTTCCTCCGCCCGGGCTTTGGCTTCCGCGTCATGGCTGAGGTTGCGGACTTCCGACGGCTCCTCTTGTTGACTGATGCCATTCTTGCGGGCGCGCCACTGCTTCGCCTGGGCAGCATTGGCCGCCGCGTTGGCCAGCTTCTCCAGGCGATCCAACTGGGGGGTACTGGCTGTCTCGTTCATTCCGGGTTTTTCGTCCTCTTGCTCGGGGCGCTTTGCCATCTCTTCAGCTTCCTTAGGATCAGCGTCGTGACGTACGATCAGCTGTTATGGGCTTCCATCTCGGGCGATAGGGGTTAACTTCGTCTTAACCATAAAGGTCCGAGGTAGGCCGATGCGGAAGATACATCCCGGCTTCATCGCTCTCGCTGTCCTCCTGGGCCCTGCCACATTGATCGTTGCCCACGAGACAATCACCCGCTCACCGGCCCAGCAGGTGTTCGAAGCGTTCGATCCTCCACCCACTGTGCGGCAGGCATACACACAGTGTGCCGTGACCCCAAAGACACAACGGTCACGCCAGTGTGACGAGTACGTCAGCTTCTTCGAGCAATGCGCGGCTCGGACGCATGAGTGTGACCCGCAATCCGTTTACGAGGTTCTTACCAGGCTCATTCTCTCGGGACGCCCGAAAAGTCCGAAGGATGATCAATTGGCCATCCGAACCGACATCTGAGTGCATCTCCGGTGGCAGCCCGAAAGCAAAGCAGGACAATGCAGCCTTTATGCGGGGCCCCTGCAACCAAGCGGCAAGTCGCCCCTCGATCAAGGGCGCCCGCCTCGAAAGCGCAGCTTCAAGGTGGCACTCGGCCTGCGTCAGACGCCTGAAGCGCTCTGCCGGATCGTCAGCCTCGACCTGCCGATCATCGGACGCCTTCGTTTCGTGGGAGCGCATCCCCTCGAGGTTCGTCAGGACGGCGCCGCGTCATCGTGTTCCGAACCGATGGTGTGCGTCGTCACACGGCGGCTCGTCGTGCGCGAATCTATAAGGATCATGCGATGCCGGAACACATCGTACGCGCTCTGGTGAGAGGTCTGGTGCTCAGCCCCTCGCCGGGGCGCTTCGTACTTGTGCACAGGGTTCAGTTGCACTTCCAGCGTTCATGGCGCATTGTGGTGGCGTGGTGTTGCAACCGGCATCACAAAAGCGCCCTGACAGCGTGCTCCGCACGGCTAACTCTGTCAGGGCGTTGTCGTTTGTGAGCGCCTTGCCGTCATCGGCGGGAAGCATATCTTCATCGTGCTGTTTCTCTCCCTTGGACCAACACCGCCTTGACCGAGGCTTCAAGGCAGCATCTCGTCCAAGGCGTCTTCGCATCTCCGCACGTTGTTCGAGGCAACGTGTCAGCTCCTGCGAGAATCGAGACTTGTCTTGTGCCTCTGCCGCCCTCGCCGGCTTTAGAGCATTTTTCGGCGAAGTGGATCCGGTTCGCCGTCAAGAATGCGGAACGGCAAAGAAGAGAAGTGATTCCACGCCAGTGGAAACAGCTCTCGAGGAGCGTGATCGGAGGAGTCTCGACACCCCGTTTTAACCTTTTCCTAATCGGGATCAAGGGACAGTGTCCCGTGCAACTCGCCTTTGGTCAAAGCCTCGGGTCTGATGGTTGTATCCGTTCGGGTGTCACGTTGGGTGCGTCCAATGAGCAAAGAACATCCTGCCGCTTATGCAATGGAGCTGAAGCGGTCTTGGCGCGTGGTTGTCCCTGTCCGGGGGAAACTGACGCCCAGGATCTGTCGCGAGAAATTCACCTGCCGAGCAGATGCTCTCACCTGGATGAATACGGCTGAAGGTCACCAAGCCATCGCATCCGCTCGAGGAGATGACGCTTTACAGGCATAGAAGCTAGCGCATCGGACGGAAAAGTGGACCCGGTTTTCCGCCTTATCCGATGCGCCGGTTAAGAGAGGGAGCCTCGGATGAATCCCAAAAGTGGTGTCCACTTTTGGGTCCGAGGCTCTAGTCGACTGCCAAGTTGGCACTTGTCCGTGCCGGCACCCTGTAAAGGCCTCTGAAAGCCGTGTTCTATCTCACCATGGCACCGACCTCATCGCACCACTGTGACCTGGTGAGAAGGCGGACATGAGCACCTCTGTGGGTCGGGTCGACAGGTCCTCGAGCAGGCATTTCTCTTCGTCGGCCCTGTATCCCGTTTTATCGCCCGGGCAGTTAAGGATGTTCGCAAAGTCTCATATCATTCGATCGCAGGTTCTGCCTACACTCGCCTGAACCTTGCAGAGAGGCGATGGCATGAAGCGGTTGGTCACGGTCACCGGTCCTATCACAACCGCCCAGCTGCATGGGTACCTCCTCGAGGAAAGGCTGTTGGATCAGATCATGATCCAGGTCAGCGACAGGAAGAACGGCAACTTGGAGGTTGCTTTCCACGAGCGGGATCGGCGCTACCTGTCGCAGTTCTCTGCCGCACAGCAAGCCGAATGGCTGCAGGACGCCATGATCCATATTGAATCCGGGTGTCCGTTGGAGACGCCTGATGGGAGGTCAGCCTGGATCACTGATGAAGTGCCAGCCAGACCAAGCTCCTCCATCAAAGCCATGAGGCCAGCACGACAGGAGCACGACCTACCGCCAGGCTTGGAGTTCTTGAGGCGAAGCTAAGTCTTGTTCTCAGGGAGACCGAGCTTCAGAAACAGATGGGCTGCCAACAGCGCATCGTTCAAGGCATCGTGCTCGGCACGCAGGTGAGCAATGCTGATGCCGGCCTGCGAGCAAGCCTGACGGAGCTTGCCAGGAAGCCCGGATCGCTTGGCCAGAGCCATGGTGCAATAGAAGCGCTCTCGTGGATAGATCGGCTGTCCCGTGCGCTCGAACTCCCGTTTGAGCGTGTTGTACTCGTAGGCATAGTTGTGGGCGATGATTGTATCAGCGCCGACGAAGTCGATCAGGTCGTGAATCACATGCTCAAAGTAGGGCTCATCCTCCAAGTCAGCCAATGAAATGCGATGCACTGCGTAGCAGAAGGGGCTCATGGATGAACGGGGCTTGACCCGTCGGACGAACGAGCGCGGGGAGATCGCCCCGCCGATGACTTCAACAGCGGCGATTTCGATGACATGATCGTAAGATTGTGCTGTTTCGACGTCGATAACCACATGTCTGGTCATGATGGACTGCAAGGCAAGAGGCAGGGAAATCGGCTCACGAGGATCTTTCCGGAAGAGAGACCTCCCAATTACCAGACGACAAATCCGGATGCGAGGCCGATCTTGATACAACCGGCAATCCGAAGGGCCACGCCAGTGAATACCGGGTCCGCTTTTCACTGGCGTGGCCCTTCGGGTCGCTGACGCGGCCCTCCGGGTCCGTCCGATGCGCCAGCGGGTGTGGGAAAACAAACCCATGATCCGGCAGAAGACCCGACTCACGGCCTTGGCCCGCGCCAGCTTCCAGACGCTTTTGCCAGCAATGGCGTCCGATCAGAACAAACCGACTTCATTCAACCCTAACGAGCAGCCTGAGGATCCGCCACTGTCTCTGTAACAGGCTCCTGCTTAGCTTTAGAGGCTGACAAGTTACCGCAGTTCCTGTTTTGTTCTGGATTTTCCGCCCTGTGCGGGATAGGGTCAGTTCGATCCAGATATTTTGACGTGCGGAGCCATTATGAGCTTGGATAAGAATAAGGCGATCGAGACAGCGGTCGCCCAGATCGAGCGTGCCTTTGGTAAGGGCGCGATCATGCGTCTCGGCGGCGATCAGGTGGTTGAGGTCGAGACAATCTCCACCGGCTCGCTTGGCTTGGATATTGCCCTTGGTGTGGGCGGTCTGCCGAAGGGACGGATCATCGAGATCTACGGCCCAGAATCTTCCGGCAAGACCACTCTGACCCTGCATGCGATTGCGGAGGCGCAGAAGAAGGGTGGAGTGTGCGCCTTCATCGATGCCGAGCATGCCCTGGATCCGAGCTATGCCCGCAAGCTGGGGGTCGATCTCGACGATCTCATCGTCTCCCAGCCGGACAATGGCGAACAGGCGCTTGAGATTGCGGACACCATGGTCCGCTCTGGCGCGATCGACGTTGTGATCATCGACTCCGTCGCTGCGCTCACACCGAAGGCGGAGATCGAAGGTGAGATGGGCGAGAGCCGTCCCGGTCTCCAGGCCCGCCTGATGAGCCAGGCCCTGCGCAAGCTCACTGGCTCGATCCACCGCACCAACACACTGGTGATCTTCATCAACCAGATCCGCATGAAGATCGGCGTCATGTACGGTTCGCCGGAGACGACCACGGGCGGCAACGCCCTGAAGTTCTATGCCTCGGTTCGACTTGATATTCGCCGGACCTCGACTCTCAAGGACCGTGACGAGCCAATCGGCAACCAAGTGCGCGTGAAAGTGGTCAAGAACAAGGTCGCGCCACCGTTCAAGCAAGTCGAGTTCGACATCATGTTCGGCGAAGGCATCTCCAAGATGGGTGAGCTCATCGATCTCGGCGTGAAGGCGAACGTGGTGGAAAAGTCCGGCGCCTGGTTCTCTTATGACAGCCAGCGCCTGGGTCAGGGCCGCGAGAACGCCAAGACCTTCCTGAAGGACAATCCCGAGATTGCGACCGACATCGAGAGCAAGATCCGCCAAAACGCTGGTCTCCTGATGCACGATTTGCAGGCAAACGATACCGGCGAGGCCGTTGCCGACGACGTGGCATAGTCAAGAGAAAGGCCGGTTGAAGAGCCGGCCTTCTGCTCAACCAGTTTCGGCGATGTGTTCACCGGCATTGAGCGTGGACGCCGAGCCCGACGAACAGCAGCAATCTCCTGAGCTACGACGCTCCGATGCTCCTGCTTCTTTGGAGAGCGCATCGTTCGAGCGGAAAAGTGGATCCGGTTAGGGCCAGCCTGCCTCAGTGGTGAGCCGCCCGTTTCTTATGAGACGTGCGATGCCGCTGGACGCTACCGGTGTTCTGCGGAATTCCAAGGATACCCTTGACCCCGCCGACGACGCCGCCCGTCACGCCGCCAACGGCACCGCCAACGGGACAAGCAGCCCGATTGCCCACGGCGGCTCCTTGCTCAGCGCCGCGTACGATGCCCTGCGCCTGAACAGCGGCAGGCAGAGCGAGAACAGCCAAACCAAGCGTGGAAAGCAAAGCATAGCTGCGTGCGGCCGGCAACCTGGTTTGATCCTGGGGACGGCGGCTCTGCCAAAGCTATCACGCGACGCCCTGTCCGCACAATTGCCACAAATGACCGCTGTTTTTCACGACAGAGACCCGATAAGGGCGGGAACATAGGGGCATTGACCGGCACTGCGTGCCGCTAATGAAAGTGTTTCGATGCAGGCTCTGCACCCGATTGAAGCCCCGACGGCTACGTCTCCTTTCCCAACTCATGCCGTGCTGAACCAGTCTCTCGATTCCGGTGAACTCAACTGGTTGGGAGAACGGCTGCGGATCGCCTATGGGCCAGTCGACGTTTCCCTCCCGCCTCGCTTGTCAGAACTCGTGGAGCGGCTCGCGCGCCTTGAGCAGCGCGAAGCTTAATGTTAAATCATTCCCTCATTACGCTTGCAGGCGCCTGCTTGCGACAGAAAGGAACAGACTCATGGCTGGTAAGTCTCGCGCGCGACCTTCGTTCAAGAAGCATACCAAACGCTACAAGGAGGTGATCGCCCCAGCCAAGACACTCGAAGGGATGAAGAACCTTACCAAGAAGAGGCGATACGCCAACCGCCACGGTTAGCCAAGTATGATCCCTTTCAGGTTCCGGAGAGCCTGATCGCATCGCTCGACATGTTCGGCGGCTCGCCGTTGTACCTCAACAGTGTTGCGGCAGGGTGCATCGACCTCTTCCTTGCAGAACGGGCAAATCATCGACGTGACCTCCTCGTTGATGAGTCTGTCAGGCCAACAAAGATGCACGATCAGGGTTCCGGTTAGTCATTTTCCGGTTCTATAGGAACAGGCACTGCTGGTGAACGCAGGAGCGGACGCACTTTGAAGTTGAGCATCCGAGCTTCACGCCGAATGCCATTTCGCCATCGGACGTCAGGATCCATGAGACGTCGGATCACTGTCATCAAAAAGCCAAGGTATCTGGCCTTGATTTCGATATGAGCAAAGCTCCAAAGCGCCCGCGCCAACGTGACAGCCTCAGACAGCAGGGTGATGTGGCTGGTTCGCAACCCCCGAAATCCTCCACCCGCAAGCCGCGCGTGGCTCCGAAGCGCAATGTCGACACGGTATCGGACTCCGTGAGCGCAGAACTGGCCAGAGGGGCGATGCAGGACCTAGAGGGCAGTTCTGTCCCAAGCGGAGGATCCCAACGGGGCGATCCTCTCGCCAGAGACGGGAGCATTGTCGCCGAAGGCGACCAGAACGTGTCGGATCAGCAAAGCCCGCACAGCGGGGTCGAGGACGAGCAGCCGGTACAGACGGTCGCATTGGCGGATCATGATGGTCCAACAGGCCTCAATCAGGGCATCGCGGGTGGTCTACCTCAACAGGCGAGCGAAGGCGCAGAGATTCCAGCTGACGTGAGGCAGGAATCAACTCAGCATCACCTCATTTCCTCTCATCCCGAATCGGACAGTGGTGGAGATGAGGAAGGCTCATCCCGCATGGCTGCTGAGGCGACACCGAATCGAGTGAGGAATGCGCCGGGACGGGTGAAGGTCTGGAACCAAGAGAGAATGGCGGGCGGGTTTCAGATGAACCATCAGACTGATGAGCGGGCAAACCCCATCTACATCCTTGCTGCCATCACTCTCGGCATTCCGGCTCTTCTGACAGTTCCCTTGATCGGATTGAATCCTGGAGTCCAGGAAGGCACTTTCACCACTGTTCTGGGCTTTGTCCTGCTGTCCGCCTTCGTGACGGCAGCGGTGTTCGAAATCAAGAGGCTCGTTGATCAATCGTCCGACGCTGATCACCACTAGAGCGTTTTTCGGCGAAGTGGATCCGGTTCGCCGTCAACAATGCGGCACAGGCAAGACGAGAGATGATTCCGCGCCCGTGGAAACGGCTCTCGAGCATCGGACGGACCCAGAGGGCCGCGTCAGCGACCCGAAGGGCGGCGTGAGCGAAAAGTGGACCCGGTTTTCGCTGGCGCGGCCCGCCGGGTCCGAGGCACTAGCCTCCCGATCGTTCAGGGCCGAGCAACGGCAACACCGTTGAATATGACTCAGAACTAGTCAAAGAAGCCGGCATCTTCGTCTTCAAGAAAACGCTTGGCGGCTTTAGCGTCGATATCGAGACCAAGACCCGGACCGGGTAGCAGATCGACCATCGAATCATTGACGATGCGGCCTGTCGGGAGCCCCAGGATGATCTCGTGCCACAACGGGTCCGATGCTGTAGGATACTCGAAGGCGATGTAGTTGGCCGGCAGCGTGGCGCACACGTTGATCAACGCGCCCAACCCCAGGAGGCCGTTGGCGGTGCCATGGGGCGCCATGAGGATCGAGTGCATGTAGGCGTGCTCGGAAACCCATTTGAGTTCTGCGATGCCGCCGACGTCAGCCGGATCGGGTCCGATAATGCGCACCGCTTGTGTCTCAATGAGTTCCTTGAAGTTGTGCCGCAGATAGATCTGCTCGCCGGTATGGATCGGCGTCGACGTTGACAGGGTCAGTTCGCGATAGGCTTGCGGATTGACCCACGGCACGTAATCGCCCGTGAGCATATCCTCGAGCCAGGCGATGTTGTATTTCTCGACCGCTCGCGCGAACTTGATCGCATCGGGCAACATCCAGCCTGGGCCGCAATCGAGCGCCAAGCTGACTTTGTCGCCCAGCACCTCCTTCATCGCGATGACGCAATCGAGCATGTGATTGAAACCATGCTCACTGATCGCGCCCTGGTCCATTGCACCGTGGTAGCCCGAGCGCGTCTGGCGCACGCCATAATGGAACTCGTCAACCGTATCCTTCATGTTTGAGTGAAAGCTGATGCCCTGCTTCACCATAAAGAACTTTTCGGGGAGCTCTGCCATCCACTTCACATCGGCAGCGTAGTCCTCCGGGCGATCACCCGTCCGCTTCCTGCGCATATTTCCGTTGTAGCAACGAACCTTGTCGCGCACTTTGCCGCCGAGCAGCTTGTACGTCGGGACGTTTGCCGCCTTGCCAGCAACGTCCCAGAGCGCATGCTCGATGGCGCTGACGGCCGCACCGTAGGGCTTGAAAGAGCCGCGCTGACGAATCTTCAGCATCACTCGCTCGACATCGGTCGGATCCTCGCCGATCAATGCTTCGCGAAAATGCATCACCCACGGCTTGATGTAGCCCTTGGTGTGTTCCACTTCGCCAAGCCCGTGGATTCCTTCGTCGGTGGTAATGCGGACAATCGGATGCTTGCCAATAACGGCGCAGCGCAAATCGGTGATCTTCATAGCTGGTGCCTCTTCGTAGGACGGATGAGCGGAGTGCGACGGCCGGGTGCGATCCTGATGACCGGCGACAGGCGCCGTTGCGATGCCGGCAGGCGCGCTGGCCTCTCGAACGGCAGTGTCAACTCCAGGTGCGGTCCCAGGAATACTCGTGGTCCCAGTGGTCTGTCGGTTGCCAGATGCCGGCGACACCCGGCTGCAGATGCTGGGTGATGACTTCATCAACGACATCATCGATGCCGAGGCCCGGACTATCGGGGACATTGATGAAGCCATTCTTCACCAGCGGCTTGGGGAGACCCGTCACGATGTCATCCCACCAAGGCACATCGACCGAGTGATACTCAAGCGCCATGAAGTTTTCGGTGGCCACGGCGACATGGGCTGCAGCCATCGCGGCGATAGGACTTTCTGCCATGTGGATCGCCATGGCGACGCCATACTCCTGCGCCATGTCGCCGATCTTCTTGGTTTCCAGAATGCCGCCCGACGTGAGCAGGTCAGGGTGGATCATCGAGATTCCCGCCCTGAGCAGCGGCTCGAAGCTCTCTTTCAGATAGATATCTTCGCCCGTGCAAATCGGAACCGATGTCGCCGCCTGCAACTGCCGATACTGTTCCGTGTATTGCCATGGAATCACGTCCTCCAGCCAGGCCGGAACGTATTTTTCGATGCGTTTGGCGAGCCTGATGCCGTTTTGCAGCGAGATATGTCCAATGTGATCAATGGCGAGCGGGATATCCGGGCCGATGACCTCTCGGACCTCGCAAATGTACTGTTCGAGATAATCGAGGCCTTTGTCCGTAAAGTGGAGACCGGTGAACGGATGACGCACATTCTGCGCATCATAGGCGGCATTACGCCGTCGGCGCTCCTCCGGGGTGTGCGCCCTGCCTTGCGCCGCATGCGAGCGGAAGCCTTCGAGAGTGCCGGCGGGCGCCACTACGGCGCCCGGCAAGTCGGCAATCTGCATCAATCCAAGATCCATCTTGAGGAACGTGAAGCCGAGATCCATACGCTCTTTGAGACGGATGCCGGTCGCCGTGCCACTGGGTTGCTCCGCATCGGTGTCGCAATACATGCGTACCTTATCACGGAACTTTCCGCCCAGCATCTGATAGATCGGCACGCCATAGGCCTTCCCGGCTAGGTCCCACAAAGCGATCTCGACAGCCGAGACGCCGCCGCCCTGCCTCCCGTGTCCACCAAACTGCTTGATGCGCCGGAACAGACGGTCAATGTCGCACGGGTTCTCGCCGAGCAGTCGGCTCTTCAGCATCAGCGCATAGGTCGCGCTGGCGCCGTCGCGCACCTCGCCAAGACCGATGAGACCTTGATTGGTGTATATTTTGACCAGGACGGATGTGAAAGGTGCGCCGACGATCTCCGCGACGCGCATATCGGTGATACGAAGTTCCGACGGCTTGGAGAACGGATTGACTCGATTCAGCGCCTCGTCGGCGCCATCCAGGTTTGGCATGACGGCATTCTCCCTGTTCCGGATTTTCGGTCCGCGCGGTCGACCGCGGCCGGTTCACCGGCGTGTGTTGCTGGATCGCAGGCGTTACGCACTCTCGACCGCTCCGTGGCCTGCGCGCCGGAAGTTTGACAACTCCGGCGCCGGCTCGACGCACTTTGCTCAGGATGCCTCAGTCGACGATGTTGGCCTCGAGGTACTCGCGGTTCATCTCGATGCCGAGACCCGGTGCGGGGTTGAGCTTGAGGCTGCCGTTGGAATTATCAAGCGGCACGTTGATGAGGGGATCATATTTGGAGAGGTTCCATTCCGACGTTTCGAGCTTGTAGAAATTCGGCACCGTCATCATCACCTGAGCGCCAGCCACGACATTGATCGGCCCGGCGGCGTCGTGAGGCGAGACCGGGATGTAATAAGCCTCGCATAGCGCCGAGATTTTCTTCAGCTCGGTAATACCACCAGTCCAAGTCACGTCGGGCATGATGTAGTCGGCCAGCTTACCCTCGAGAATAGGGACGAAGTCCCACTTCGTATGTCCACGCTCGCCCCAGGAGATTGGCACATTGACCTTCTCGCGCACCTGCTTGAGGGCGTTGATGCTTTCCGGCGGGCAGGGTTCCTCGAACCAGTCGATGTTGCCGGCGTCCTCGAGGGATCGGCAGAGGCGGATTGCCGTTGGCACATCGAAGCGGCCGTGGGCGTCGATCAGAATTTCGATCTGAGGTCCGGCCGCTTCGCGAATGAGTGCTGTCAGCTCGGCGGCCTCGCGCTCGTCGTGGCGCGTCATGCTGCCGTCGAGGTAGCCGTCGCGCTGCTCACGCGCGATGCCGTCCACATGTGGGCCCTGCAGAGGGAACGGATCGAACTTGAGCGCGGTATGTCCCGACTTCACAATGGCCTGGATCTCGGCGACGACGGCTTCCTTGCTCGTGAACTTGCGCTGATCAGGATGGGTGTAGAGTGCAATCTCGTCGCGCACAGGTCCGCCGAGAAGCTCGTATATAGGCTTTCCGAGTGCCTTTCCCCGGATGTCCCAGAGGGCGATGTCGATGGCGCTGAGGCACTCCACCGCAGCGCCGCGACTCCCCATGTAGGTGAAGCTGCGAAAGAGCTTGTGCCAAAGGTGTTCAATATGCGCGGGATCTTGACCAGCCAATGTCGAGCTGATCTGCCGTAGCATCGCCGCCAGTGCGCGGTTTGCAATCTTTGTTGTCGTGGTGATCTCGCCCCAGCCGGTAATGCCCTCATCCGTACTGACTTCAACGAACAGGAACTCGCCCCAGTAGGAGGCGGCCGACTTGATAAGCCACGGTGTGACGCTGGTGATCTTCATGTGCTCCGCTTTCCTGTGAGGTTGAGAAAAGATTGCGAACGGGGAAGCAAACCTACCCTGCCTGGGCTGCCGTCATAGCCCGCATATGCTCGAGGATATGAAGTCCTGACCCTTCGACGTGCCGCGCCACGAGTTCGGCAGCCTGATCGGCGTTGCCTGCCTTGATGTGACTGATCAACTCACGATGGTCGCTGATAATCTGCGCTCTTCGCGCAAGGGTGAAGCCGAACCGGCGGCTGACCGCTCGGAGCACCTCTCGGTGTTTCCACCACAGTTCGGTAGCATGTCGATTGTAGTGCCGCTGGTAGATCAGGGTATGAAATTTCGTGTCGAGATCGCTGTGCAGGATCTGGTCGGCGAAATTATTGGCTTCGATCTGGCTTTGCACCGCCTCGAGTTCCGCGATGTCGGCCTCCGTGGCCATCCCGACGAACCAACGCGTCAGGGACGGCTCGATCAGCACGCCGATCTCGTAGATGTTGCGAATGAAATCCCGGTCGATCGGCCGGACGCGCGCGCCGCGATTTCGCGTGAAGATGACGAAACCTTCGCCGCGCAGGAGTTGCAGCACCTCCCGAACCGGCGTCGTCGAACTGCCGTGACGCTTGGCGAGGTCGGCAACGACGAGACGCTGATTGGCCTTGAGCCGCCCCGACACGATGTCCTCCCGGATCACCTTGTAGAGCAGCGCCGTGGAAGCGGTGGAGGCACCGATCGGATCGATCCCCAGAGGTGGCGCCGCCTGATAGTCGCTCGCCTCCTTCAATTCTACCTCCAATGTCCAGATCATATGTCAACTGGCCGCGACAATATACGATCTGAACCGATTGACATACAAGTACAGTTCTGTAATCGTTGATCAATTGGAGCATCGAATAAGAAAAAGCTCCGCTTGGGATGGAAGCCACAGTGCCAGTGTGCGCTGGCCTGGAAGAATTGGAGGGACTTGATGTCGACCTTTAACTTCGGCCGCGCCATTCGCGGCGGCATTTCTACGGCTGCCCTCACATCGTTCCTGATGTCGTCGCCCGTGTTGGCCGCGCCCCCCGTCGACCTGAGCAAGTGGTCGCCGGAATATGTGCGTTCGATTGCAGGCACAAAGGAATTTGACACCGCCGCCGACTGCAGCAAGGTCACGCCCCTCGACTACAAAGGTCGTCTAACGTTCTGGTACCAAGGTGTGTTCGAAGGCGACCCTGACCTCTTGCGGCAGTACTACAAAGACTTCTTTGTGGCTTTCCGAAAGACCTATCCCAACATAGACCTGCAGGACCAGGCGCTCACCTACAATGACTTGCTCGACAAGTTTCGCACGGCCCTGCTCGGCAACGCCGGGCCGATGATGGTGCGGCTGCAGATCCTGGGCGGCGTCGAATTTGCCTCCAAAGGATATCTCCAGGAACTGAAACCCGAAGACGTCGGCTACGCAACAGAGGATTTCTGGCCCGGGGCCATGAAGTCGAACATGTGGAAGGGCAAGACGTACGGCATCCCGACCAACAACGAGACGATGGCTTTCATCTGGAACGCGGACATCTTCAAGCGGGCCGGTCTGGATCCCGAGCGGCCGCCGGCCACCTGGGACGACGTCGTCAAATATTCCAAGCAGATCCATGACAAGCTCGGGATCGCGGGCTACGGACTCGTCGCCCGCAAGAACGCCGGCAACACGCCCTACCGCTTCTTGCCACAGCTCTGGGGCTACGGCGGCGGCGTGTTCGACGAGACTGCGCAGAGCCCGACCTACGCGAAGGTCCAGATCAACTCCCCGGCGAGCAAGCACGCCCTGCAAGCGTCGTACGACATGTATGTGCGCGACAAGTCAGTACCGGTTTCCGCATTGACAAACCAGCAAGCCGACAACCAGCCGCTTTTCCTGGCGGGTCAGCTCGGCATGATGATTTCGCACCCGTCGGACTACGACGTGATGCTGGATCTTAAGAAAAAAGCTTCCGGGACTGATGTCCAGAAAGCTCAGACCGTTATCGACAACATGCGCTACGGACTGATCCCGACCGGGCCGGACGGCAAGCGCGCGGTCGTGTTCGGTGGCTCGAATATGCACATTCTGAAGCCGGAATATGTCGATGGGGGCAAAGTGGACCTGCCGGCCGCCAAGGCGCTCGCTTGTTTCTGGACGAGCCCGGAATGGTCGCTGAAAATGGCCTATGCCGGATCAAACCCCGGCAATCTGAATGGCTTCAAGACGAAGTGGATGAAAGAGCGCCTGGACAATATCAAGTTCCTTGACGTCACCACCTCAATGCTGCCTTACGGGGTCCCGTTCCCAACGATTCCCGAGACGCCCGAAATCATGAACATCGTTGTGCCCGATATGCTGCAGAATGCGCTCACGGGCGCGCTGACGGTCGATCAAGCCGCCGACGATGCGGCCAAGAAGATCAAGAACATCATGGACGGCGGAAAGCTCTAGCCAGCTTGACCGGCGGCGATCGCCGCCGGTCTTTTTTCCTCACAGGGGAAGGGCACCCCAATGACCATGGCGACGGGCCTAGCTGACGCTCCACTGGAGGTAAAAGCGAGGCGTTTCGGCTTCCTTCGGCAGGCATGGACCCATCGCTCCGACTATCTCTACGTTCTGCCCGCGATTGTGGTGATGCTGATCGTGATCGCCTATCCGATCTACTACACCGTGGAGCTATCGTTTTTCAACACACCACCGAGTCTCCAGCTGCGCGACAAGGAGTTTGTCGGCATCGACAACTATGCGCTGATCCTGCGTAGCGACGTGTTCTGGCGCGTTACTGCCAACACATTCATCTGGACTCTCTTCTCGACTGTGTTTGCTTTCATTCTGGGGCTGGGAAGCGCGCTCGCTTTGAATCATGAGTTTTTCGGCCGTGGTATCTTGCGCGCTATCCTCATCATCCCATGGGTCATCAGCGCGGTGGCCGCATCCTATATCTGGAAGTGGATTTATCATTCGGATTTCGGCCTGGTCGGCGCCGTACTGGTCGGCCTTGGGCTTGCCGAACGACCGCCTAATCTCATCGACAGCGTGGGCACCGTTCTACCGTCGCTGATCGTCGTGAACGTATGGCGTGAGTTTCCGTTCGCGATGATCATGCTGACGGCCGGCCTGCAGACCGTTCCCGACCAACTGCTTCGGGCCGCGAAAGTTGATGGCGCCAATGCGTGGCAGCGTTTCTGGCATGTCACGTTCCCGCACCTTCAGGGCGTATCGACCGTAACGATCCTGCTGCTCGCGGTGTCGAACTTCAACTCCTTCATCATTCCCTGGATCATGACCGGGGGTGGCCCGTCGAATGCTTCTCATATCTGGATCACCCATATCTACGAGCTTGCCTTCGGACGCCAGCGGTGGGGCATCGCGTCAGCCTATTCGGTGCTCTTGTTCCTCATTCTGATGACACTGGGCTATTTCTATGTGCGTGCTCTGAGTGGCGGCGAGAAAAAGGAGCGCGTTGCTTGATGTCGACGGCCAGCATTGTCAAGACCAGGGCAGGCAAGCGGATCGACGCCTGGCGCTGGGGTGGACGGATCTTCCTTGTGATGATGCTGCTTTACACAGCGGTGCCGATGGCATGGATGTTGTTGACGTCGATCAAGTCCGGTTTCGCGGCCATGCAGCTCCCGCCCCAGTGGTTTCCCAACGAACCCACGCTCGCCAGCTACGAGAAGCTGCTCGATCCAACCAACAGCGTCGGACAGGACTTTCTGCGCTTCTTCTGGAACAGCCTTTTTGTTTCGACCACGACGACGATGCTCGCGGTCGCCGTTGCCGTGCCTGCGGCCTACGCTTTCTCAAGGTTCGACTTCCCAGGGCGTAAGTTCCTCTTCTTCGCGGTGCTGCTGCGCAACATGTTCCCCGCGGTGATCTTTCTCGTGCCGCTCTTCATCCTGATGCGGCTGCTCGGCCTTGTGAACACGCACGGCTCCCTGATTCTAACCTATCTCACGTTCGGCCTACCGCTCGCGATCTGGCTGCTCAAGGGCTTCTACGACAATATTCCCTATCAGCTTGAGCAGGCTGCGCGTATCGACGGCGCCACCCGATTCCAAGCGTTCTTTCTGATCGTCATGCCTCTCTCAGCGCCGGGAATTATCGCCACGGCCATCTATTCCTTCATTGGCGCTTGGAACGAGTACATCTTCGCCTACACGTTCCTCAACAAGAACGAGCAGTTGACGCTGCCGGTCGGCATTCAACGCTTCTTCTCTGAGAACACGACGGACTTCCCAGGCCTCATGGCGGCCAGTTTTATCATGAGCCTGCCGGTCGTCGTGCTCTTCCTCCTGCTGCAACGCTACTTTGTCCGGGCTCTCACTGAAGGTGCCGTCAAACATTAGAGGAACGCTTTCATGGCCCATGTGGTCTTGGAGAATCTGGTTAAGACCTATGGCGCCTTCACGGCCGTCAACAACGTCTCACTCAAGGTCGAAGACGGTGAGTTCGTTGCGCTGGTCGGTCCGTCAGGATGCGGCAAGACAACCACGCTCAACTTGGTCGCCGGGTTGATTCCGGTCACGTCTGGCGAGATCGCGATCGGGGACCACGTGGTCAACGATATGGACCCGAAAGATCGCAACATTGCGATGGTGTTCCAGAACTACGCGCTCTATCCGCAAAAATCGGTCTACAAGAACTTGGCGTTTCCGCTGCAAATGCGCAAGCTCCCTCGCGACGAGATTGATCGGAAGGTCAGGGAAGCCGCGCGTGTGCTCGACATGACGCACTTGCTTGAGCGGAAGCCGCGTGAGCTATCCGGTGGACAACAGCAGCGCGTGGCCCTTGGCCGGGCACTGGTGCGCGATCCGGCCGTCTTCCTTATGGATGAGCCGCTCTCCAATCTCGACGCCAAGCTGCGCGTTCAGATGCGCTCCGAGATCAAGCGCTTTCACCAGGATCTCAAGGCAACGATCATTTACGTGACGCACGATCAACTCGAAGCCGTCACCATGGCCGACAAGATGGCCGTGATGAATGGTGGTTTCCTGCAGCAGTACGATTCGCCGGCCCAAGTCTTCGCCCATCCGGTCAACATGTTCGTGGCCAGCTTCATCGGCAGCCCGGCGATGAGCCTTATCCCGCTTGAGGCATCGACGGTCGATGGACAAACGGTGTTGACCGGCGCGGAAGGCTGGACCATGGCGCTCTCGCCGCTCAACGCCCGGAAGGTGCAGCGCTCGACCACCCGGAAGATCGTGCTGGGAGCACGCCACTCCACGATCAAGCTGGCCAAGAACGCGTCCCCGAACGCGATCCCCGCCAAGGCCTACACGGTGGAACCAACCGGGGATGTGACTTTCGTGCAGGCGTTACTGTCGGGGGCTGTCGTCAACATAAGCGTGCCGCCCAACGTCGCCATCGCACCGGACGAACAGATCTGGCTCGAGTTCGACCAGGAGCGCATCCACCTTTTCGATGGCGCGACCGAACTGGCCTTGAAGGCCGATTGAGGCGAGTCAGTCCGATGTGACCTGGGGCACAGATGACTTCAAAGCTCAAGATCGCGGCAATCATCCCCTACCCATTCCGGGTCTGGATCCGGAACCAGATGCTCGTGAAGGTCGAAACTGATCAGGGTGTCTTCGGCTGGGGTGAAAGCCCCCGAGGCGTGCTCGATGTCCTGAAGGAGCCGATCCGGGACGAGACGCCCGAGGCCTGTGAAACGCTGGGGACCCTTACGGACGTTCTTTTTCCATCGGCGAAGAGTTTTCCAGGAAGTGGCAGTTTCTGCCCGATATCGAGCGCGGCATTCACCAGTTTGACCGGAACGACGTTTGCAACGTTGGTGGGCTCACCAGGGCGACGAAGGTGGCAGGCTGGAGCGAAGCGCCCAATGTCGCTTCGATGCCGCACAATCCGCTTGGTCCTGTCTTCACAGCCGCCTTGGTGCATATCGCCGCAGCGGTGCCTAACTTCGCCTGGCTCGAAACGAGAGCCGCTGAGACGAAGCTGGGCTTTGACAATTCAGACTTCTTCCCGGTCCAGTCGCGCCTTGATGGTGCCGAGTATCCAGTCAGCGCCCTTGTCGGACTTGGCGTGGACGTCAACGAAACTGTGGTTCGGGCGCAGAGCCTGCGTTTTTGGGAAGCGCCGCATCTCAGACGCCGCGACGGATCTGTCACTCACTTGTAACCCATTCGACCGAGGGGACAATGACACAAACATCGGACATCTCAAGGCCTGCCAAAGAACTGATCGAGGGGCTCAAGGAAATCGGTGCCGCGACCGTCGCCGGCACGCTTGGACACATGGGGTTTCGCAATCCCCACATGGTGGGTCCGGTTGCGCAGAACCCTGGCAAGTCGATCGTCGGCCCGGCTTTGACTCTTCAGTTCCTGCCCCAGCGCCCCGACCTCTTTTCCGAAGGTGAGTATGCCGATCCGGAGACGCAGCTGCACCGGCACGTGCTGTACCACGTACAGGAAGGTGATGTTGTCGTAGTGGACGCGCGCGCCGACATGAGTTCAGGGGTTTTCGGCGACATGATGAGCACCTATTTCAAGGGCAGAGGCGGGGCAGGGATTATCATTGATGGGTGCATGCGCGACCGGCCCAATGTCGCGCAACTGGACCTTCCGCTCTGGTTGCGCGGTTGGACACCCAACTACCATGTCCAGACAAGCATCTATCCCAACGCCGTGAATGTTCCCATCGCATGTGGCGGCGTGACCGTGATGCCCGGCGATATCATCGTGGCCGATGACGACGGGGCTGTAGTGGTGCCCGTTACCATGGCAAAGGCGGTGATAGAAGAGGCACAGAAGCATCATGAGTGGGAAGTGTTCTCACGAATGAAGCTGTTGGAGGGGGCGCCGTTGCAGCGGTACTACCCGTTGCACCCGGATGCTGAAGAAGAGTACCAAGCTTGGCGAGCCTCTCATCCCAGGTAACTTACGCGAACCTCGCTGGCGATCAGTGATGCCTGCAGAAGAGGCCAGGCTAGTAACAAAATGGAAAGCTGCAACCGCTTCGGGGCGCTCCGCTTCGAAAGACAGGGTGGGCCTCGACGGCAGCGCCGATCGAATGGGTGCGTCAAGTGGGCTCGGCCGGGGCGGACGTTCGGCGGGCCCACCCTCCGGCGTAACGGGGAAACCGATGAAGATCACCGACGTCAAGACGGCAGTTGTTGCCTATCACGGTCAGGCGACGCTGATTAGGATCGATACCGACATGGGCATTTCGGGATATGGCGAGGCCAACCCCGATGCCGGCGCTGCGGCGATCGTGGGTCTGATCTCCGAGTTGAAGCCGGAACTGGTCGGAGAGGATCCTCGCAACGTCGAATCGTGCTGGGAGAAGATCCGGCGCAAGCACGTTTTCTCCGGAGCACAATCGGGCATCTTTCTGATCGCGCTCAGCGGTATCGAGATGGCACTTTGGGATCTCGCAGCCAAGGCGGCGGATCAACCGTTGTACCGCATGTTCGGCGGCAAGTTCCGTGACCGCATCCGCCTCTACGCCGATTGCGGAGACGGAGACGATTCTTCAGGATCCCCGGAGGGTTGCGCCGTGAGAGCGAGGCGTATGGTCTCGGAGGGTTTCACAGCCCTCAAGTTCGATATCGACAATCTGGAGCACCAGGCGAAGTTCGACGCGGCCAATCACACCATTAACGGCGCAGAACTGCGCTCGATGATCGAGCGAGTGACTGCAGTTCGCGACGCAATCGGGCCGGACATCGATTTATGCATCGACCTTCACGCACGGTACGATGTGCCGAGCGCCTGCCGCATTGCCAGCGAGATGGAGCGCTTCAGTTTGCTTTGGCTGGAAGAACCGATCCCGGCAGAGAATGTCGAAGCGCTGAAGCAGATACGTATGCGCAGCAAGACACCGATCTGCGTCGGTGAGAACCTCTATCTGCGCTGGGGGTTTCGCGAACTCCTTCAGGGGCAGTGCGCCGACGTGGTGATGCCGGACGTTCCCAAGTGTGGAGGGCTCTCGGAGAGCCGGAAAATCGCGCATCTCGCGGAGATCTACTACCTTCCTTTCGCTCCGCATCTCGTATCCACTCCGCTTGGCACTATGGCCACCTGCCACGTCTGCGGTTCGGTGCCGAACTTCCTCGTCCTCGAGTGGCACGCCCTTCAGGAGCGCGAGGTGTGGGACAGCTATGTCCATGTCCCTCACGGTGGAAAGTCGATTGTCCATGACGGGCACATCGCCTTGCCCGATGCGCCGGGCATTGGCGTCGAATTGAACCTCGAAGGCGTCCGCAACAACGCCGTCGCAGGCTATGGCGTTTTTGATTAAGGCTTCATGCGTCGCCGCCCGCAGCTCCAAAGTCCCAGAGGTCGCCTATGGGAAACACCGTTGCCGTAACTTGATAATGGCATAATGGATCCGATTTAACCGGCCGCTCAGGCGGCAACACCGAAGAGCTGATTGACGAGACGAATTTCGCTTGTCGCTCCACGTTCCCGCTGGATGCTGTGGCCGCGGCTGATCATGCGCATGGCTTCGAAACCCATCACAGTTGCGGCGGCGGTTTCCATGCTCTGGAAGCCGCGCGTCGGACGGATCACGCGCTTGAGCGCGCCATGATTCGCTTCAAGGATGTTTTTCGAGTATCTCGTGCTGCGGTGTCCCACATCGTCCGGCATCAGCTCTTCGTTGTGCAGGCGCAGGAAGCGATACGCTGGACCATTATCACGCCGGCCGGACAGCATGGAGGCAAGGAGCCATCCCGCAGGCAACCGGGTGCGGCGAGGACCGCTTGTTTGAACGCATCAAGAACCCGCCAGATCGCGACGGGTTTCCTCAAGATGAATCGTCGAAAGAGAGAGGTCCGGTAGTGGCACTGGGCTGACCTTAGCCTTATGACGCAAAGTTATTACTTAACCTTGACGCTCGCCCGGGTTGAGTTGGCCGATGCGGCTGGTACCAGCACGGTCCATTTCAACCGAATCCTGCAAGATCTGCAGGCGGACGGCCTGATCCAAACCGCAGACGTGCCGGTGCACATCTCGAGCGATCAGATGTTGCGGGCGGCAGGAGACGTCGACCCGCTTCACGGTCACATGGGGCCGGATGATGAGTACAACCTTGACCGCTCCGTCCGTGCGGGAGGTGACGGAGTTGCCGCCTAGAGCTGTTTCCACTGGTGTGGAATCACCTCTCTTCTTGGCTGTGCCGCATTTTTTAACGGCGAACCGGATCCACTTCGCCGAAAAATGCTCTAAGGGCCTGAGACTGCCATCCCGGCCCGCTCAGCACCCCTTCAAGGCCGCGCTTGCTGGATCAAGCACGCTCGCCAAACGTTAGTATCTCATAGTTGAATGATGTTTTTGGATAGATTGATGAGTATGCAAGATCTGGAAATTCATGCAAAAATCAGAGATGCTGAGGCGGAAATTGACCGTATTGAGAGGCTGGTGACGACTGCTATCTGCGTGACGGTGCCCATCGCCATAATCACCTACTCGGCCATTCTTTGAGCGCGGTTCCCGAGATATTTTATCGCTTCGCCCTGGAATAACCCGCCTGCCACTTCCGTTCAGCCCTCATGAGCGCGTGCATCTCAGGCAGGAACGTCTCATGGTTCGTTTTCAAGGCGTAGAGGATTCCCAAGGTGTTCATTCATGCACATCAGGCGTGGAGGCGAAACCGTCATTCAAGCGTGCCTCGATTCTGTTCGTCGCGTCCCTGGGCTCTTCGATTGGAACACGTCTCTTGCCGGCCAGCCTCGGGCAAGTGATCGGAGCCTCGGCATGATGCCGACACATGCAGATGACGCTGGCGTATCCCCGATGCGGCGTAAGGCGTCCGTGGGATTGTGGGCCGGGATGATGGTGTGCTGGAGCAGCCGAGCTTGACCGCGAATACTCCTGCCGAGACTCGTCCTTCGCGGGATCTGGCCGTGATCCAGGCGTTTCTCTACAACGCCGACGGACACGACAAGGAGGTCGAACTCGACCAGCAATGCCTTGTCGGCCTCGACGAGCGGACGCTCCTGTGGGTGGACGTCAATGGCCGAGACCGCAACGAGGTGGAGCATCTGACCCGCCTCTTCGATCTCGACCGCGGCTCGAGCCGGGAACTGCTCAATCCGCAAGAGGCGCCCTATCTCGACAATTACGGCGAGTACTTCCAGTTCGACGTCGTCAGCCTCTCGCGCGGAGAGAACGGCAACGGGGATCGCGCCCTCACCAAATGGCTCCCCGTCCACCTGGACTTCCTCGTCGGCCCGCGTTGGATCATCACCGTTCACGATGGCGAGTTGCCCTTCCTTCAGGCTTTCCGTGACCAGGGCAAGGGCGAAACCGTGATCGGAGCCCTCACCCCGCCGGCGCTCGCGGCCTCGCTTCTGGACTGGCACCTGAGCACCTACTTCGAGGCCGTCAGCGAACTTGAGGAGTTTCTGGACCGGCTCGACGAGGCGATGCTGGCGCACTCGGCACGCCGCAGCCTGCTGGCCGGTGTGGTGGGGATGCGACGCAAGGTCTCCCAGCTTCGTCACTTCCTGAACCAGCAGCGCCCCATCTTCTACGGCCTCTCGCGTCCGGACTTTGCTCAGATCTTCGAGGCCGACGCGGCTGCGCATTATCAGTCGCTCGAGCGGCGGTTCGAGCGGGCCGTCGACGCGGTCGACCATGCCCGCGAACTGGTGAACGGCTCGTTTGAGTTGTTCACGACCCGCACCGCGGAGGCGACCAACGACCTGGTCCGGCGGCTGACCTTCGTCACGGTGATGCTGGGTGTGATTGGGGCGGTGGCGGGCGTGTTCGGCATGAACTTCGAGACCCCCTACACCCAGACCGGCGTCATCGGCTTCTGGGTTGTCGTCGGCGCCTTGGGGGCCTTCATCGGCATCGCGGCCGGTCTGGCCCGTCGCAGAGGGTGGATCTGAAGGGGCACCTGAAAGTATCGCTCACGCCCCGGCCAGTGCTGCAGGTTCGAAGCGTCTCGCATGACACGCCTGAGAAGTGAGGCCGAGGGTAGCAATCCTCATGGGACCAAACGGTCCGAAGGGGCTACGAAGGTCCGAGATGCGGCCCGTACCGCCACACGCTGTCAGTGCCCTGGCGATCCGGGTTGGTATCGGGTTGGCTCATATGCTGCATAAACAGCAGACGAAGTCTGTCGGCAGGCCGCTGCTGTCGCTCGCGGAGCAGTTTCACCTGCTCGCCGCATGAGGGAACTGCAGTGCATCTGCGGCTTTCTCGCCCGTAGGCAGGATTTACGCCAGAATCAACAAGGTTCATATGGTCGTCTGGCCTGCGCCGTCGCGTATCCTCGGTGTCACCCACGGGCGTATCGAAGAATCCAATTCTCGGAAAAGCGCAATGGCATCGGCTTGGCTGAGGGTGATATCGATATCATCCCAGCCGTTCAGAAGCTTCGTCCGCCAGACAGGATCGATGGCGAATGGAATCGAGATTTCTTTCGCAGAGATCGTCTGCGTCTCAAGATCCACGGTCAGTTCCGCATGAGTCTCCTGGAGAAGCCCGATCAGTGCCTCACCGTCTCTCTCGCCCACTTTGGCAGGAAGAAGGCCGTTGTTGACGGCATTGGACGCGAAGATGTCGCCGAAACTCGGCGCGATCACGCAACGGATTCCATAATCCACGAGGGCGTAGACAGCAGCCTCGCGTGAGGAACCCGCCCCGAAATTGCGTCTTGCCACGATGATCTGCGCAATGCGATGGGGCGTCTGGTTGAGGGGGAAGTCGGCGATCTCCGTACCGTTGCCCGAGAAGCGCATGTCGTGAAGCAGGTAGCCGCCATAGCCTTCGGCTCGTGAGCGCTTCATGAAGCGGGCCGGGATCAGCTGGTCGGTGTCGATATTGGCGTAGGGCAGGGGACACGCCGGGGCGGTGAGGCGCTGAAAGGGCTGCATCAGGATCGCTCCTCGATCAGGGGACGGACATCGGCGAGGGATCCGGTCACGGCGGCTGCCGCAACCATGGCCGGCGACATGAGATGGGTCCGTGCGCCGGGTCCCTGACGGCCCTTGAAATTGCGGTTGGTTGTCGACGCGCAGCGCTCGCCGGACTGCACGATGTCGCCGTTCATCCCCACGCACATGGAGCAGCCTGGCTCGACCCATTCAAGCCCGGCTTCCTTGAAGATCCGGTCGAGGCCTTCCGCTTCCGCCTGCTGCTTCACCAGGGATGAGCCGGGCGAGACGAGGCCTGGCACCATTGCCTTGCGGCCGGAGAGCACCTGGGCGGCCGCCCGCAGATCCTCGATGCGGCTGTTCGTGCACGAGCCGATGAAGACGCGATCGATGGGAACTTCGGTCAGTTTCTGTCCCGGCCTGAGATCCATATAGGCCAATGCGTCCCGAATCTGGGCAGCCTTGCCCGGATCCGAGATCGCCTCGGGATCCGGCACTGCCATCGTGATCGGCAGCGCATCCTCGGGGCTGACGCCCCAGGTCACGACCGGGGCGATCTCGGAACCATTGAGGGCGATCTCACGGTCGAACTCCGCATCCTCGTCGCTCTTCAGCCGCAGCCAATCCTCCGCTGCACGCTCGAAGTCGTCGCCCGCAGGCGCAAAGGGACGGCCACGCAGGTAAGCGATCGTCGTCTCGTCGGGAGCGACCATGCCGCAGCGCGCACCGGCTTCGATCGAGAGATTGCACAGTGTGAGACGCCCCTCCATCGACAGCGCACGGATGGCGGAGCCCGCATATTCGACCGCATGTCCCTGCGCGCCGTCGGCACCAATGCGCGCAATGATCGAGAGGGCAATGTCCTTGGCGCCGATTCCGGGCGCCAGCGTTCCATCGACGGCGATGCGCATGCGCTTTGGCTTTCGCTGCCAGAGCGTCTGCGTCATCAGCACATGAGCGACCTCCGAGGCGCCGATGCCGAAACCCCATGCGCCGAAGGCGCCATGCGTGGAGGTGTGGCTGTCGCCGCAGACGATGAGCAGGCCCGGAAGCGTCAGGCCCTGCTCGGGACCCACCACGTGGACGATGCCTTGGCGCGGATCGTTGAGTCCGAACAGCAACACGCCGTTCTCCAACGTGTTGCGCTCCAGCTGATCGATCATGTTCTGGATGGTGGGATCGATGCTGCGTCCGGAACGGCGCGTCGGCACATAGTGATCGGCGACGCCGAAGGTGAGTTCCGGGTGCGCAACCCTGGCGCCGCGCTCCTTCAGCTTATTGAAGGCATGGAACGAACCCTCGTGCACGAAGTGGCGATCGACCCAGAGCAGGGTCTGTCCGTCCTCCCGCGTCACGATCGCGTGGCTATCCCATAGCTTGTCGAACAGGGTCCGCGGACCGGAGGGGCTTCCCGCCATATCGCTCTCCCGAATGCGCTCTCATGGTCATGTCAGAGCATCGCCAGTATTTCCAAAGCGGCGGCTTGACGCAAGGGAAATGTCTTATAAGGTAGACAGGTATCTGTCCTTTTCAGCAGTCAACACTGTTGCAGATTGGAGCGGACGGCCTTGGTGGACGCAGTCGAACCCCTCAAAGCGCGGCGCATCTATCTTCTCCTGCGCGAGCGCATTCTGAACGGAGGGCTGGAGCCTGGCTCCCGCCTGCCGGGAGAGCTTTCGATTGCAGCCGAGTACGGGGTGTCGCGCGTGACTGTGCGGCGTGCGCTCGATACCCTGGCCATCGACGGCCTCATCGACCGCCGCCCCGGTTCGGGAACCTTCGTTCAAGAGAACAGCTCGGTGCAGCCGATCGTGGCGGATCTCTCGAACGTGCTGTCCCATCTGGTCGAGATGGGTCGCCGGACCAGCGTGCGACTTTTGTCCTTTGCCTATGTGAACCCGTCGGAGGGCGTTGCCGCGGCGCTCGGGCTTGGGCCGGGGGAGCGGGCGCAGCGCTCAATCCGCGTGCGTCTCATCGATGGGGCCCCCTTCTCCTATCTCGTTACCCATGTGCCGGAGCGCATCGGCGTCACCTATTCCGAGGCCGATCTCGCCTCGATGCCGCTCCTCGGGCTCCTGGAGCGATCGGGCATCGTGGTCGAGGAGGCGAGCCAGAGCATCGGCGCGACCTTGGCCGGACCGGACGTGGCCGAGGCTCTGGCGCTGGAGATCGGCTCGCCCCTTCTCTCGCTCACCCGTGTCGTGTGGGATCCGTCGGGCCAGGGTGTGGAGCACCTCCATGCCCTCTACAGGCCGGATCGCTACTCCTTCCATATGGACCTTGTGCGGACCGGCGCCGTTGGCGCCCGCCGATGGAATCCGGTGGCAAGGCCTTCCACCGCAAAGCCCGAGCCGAAAAAGCGCAAAGCTGAGGGGCCGAAGAGCCTCAAGCCAAAGCCCCGCCCGGTGCGGGTGTCCAACCAGAGGAGAACATCGACATGAAGAACATCACGCGCCCGACGCGCCGTTCGATCCTGCGCGCAGGGGCCGCCTCGGCGGCTGTGCTTGCCATGCCGGCCTACCTGCGCGCGCAATCGCAATCCGTAAAGATCGGCATTCTGCAGCCTGTCACCGGCGCGCTCGCCCAGGATGGTGAGTTCGGCCGCATGGGCGCCGAAATGGCCATCAAGGAGATCAACGATTCCGGCGGCCTCAAGGGTCTCGGCGGGGCCAGGATCGAGATGGTGTTCGGCGATGCCCGCTCGAACCCCGAGGCGGGCACCCAGGAGGTCGAGAAGATGCAGGCGGATGGCGTTGCCGCCATCGTCGGCGGATTCGCAAGCCCCATCTGCCTGGCGGCCACCCAGGCCGCGGCGCGCTACGATCTGCCTTACATCGTCGATGTGGGCGTCAGCGACCCGATCGTGCAGCGTGGCCTCAAGAACACGTTCCGCTTCGCCCCCGGCTTCGGCATCGTCACCGGATTCGCGCTCGACAATCTGGTGAAGCTGAACGACAGTGCCGGCAAGCCCGCCAAGACGGTCGTGCTCGTGCATGAAGACGGCCTGTTCGGCTCGGGTCTCGCCAAGCTCATGCAGGCGGAACTGCCGAAGCGCGGCTTCGAGATCCTCGAGACCATCGCGCATCCGACACCCGCGCGCGACATGTCGAATGTTGCCCTGCGCATCCGCTCGCTCAATCCGGATCTCGTGATCCCCTCGAGCTATTTCGGTGAGTTTGTGCTGCTCGCACGGACGATGCAACAGCAGCGCATCCGGCCCAAGGGGGTCTATGCCGTCCTGAACGGCGCGGCCTCCAACTACCGTTTCGTGAAGGAATTCCCCGAAGCCGCCAACGGGATCATGGATTGCAATCACTGGTACGATCCGCGCAACCCGAAGGCTCTGGAGCTCAAGAAGCAGGTGGAGGCGCAGGGCAAGGTCTTCGCATACAACGTGCCGCTGAACTATTCCTGCGTGATGCTCCTGGCCGACGCCATCAACCGGGTGGGCTCGGCCGACCGCGCGAAGATTATCGAGGCGCTGAACACCTCGACTTTCAAGGACCACATCATGCCCTATGGCGAGACGAAGTTCGTCAACGGACAGAACATGGGCGCGGCGCCGGTCAACACGCAGGTTCAGGGCAAAGACATCAAAGTGATCTTCCCCGACACCTTCGCGGATGCAAAGCCGCATTTCCCGGTGACCGGCTGATCCTGAGCAATGGCCCTGGGGTGCATATTCGCCCCCCAGGCCTCTGAGGAGTGATTTCGATGATGTATTCACCCGCCATCATAGCGGAGGCCGTCGTAAACGGACTGATGACGGGTGCCGTCTATGCGCTCATCGCGCTTGGCCTTACCCTCGTTTACGGTGTTCTTCACATCATCAATTTCGCCCATGGCGCGCTTCTCACCGCGGCCATGTTCGCCGTCTGGATTGCGTATGACGCCTTCGGCCTCGATCCCTATCTCGCAATCCTGCCGCTGACGCCACTTTTCTTCGGGTTGGGCTATGCTGTTCAGCGTCTGGTCATCGGGCCGGCAAGCCATGGCAACGACAGCAACATCCTGCTTGTGACCCTCGGGCTTTCGATCACGATCGAGAACGCCTTGCTGGCCGGATTTCGCTCGGACACGCGCACGCTCAACACCGATTACGGCTTTCAGGTCGTGGAATTCGGGCCGCTTCTACTCTCCAAGCCCCGTCTGATCGGTTTCGGAGCGGCGCTATTGGTCACCGTGCTCCTGTGGCTTCTGCTCGCGCGCACCGATACCGGCAAGGCGATCCGGGCCGTTGCCAAGGAAAAGTTCGGTGCGAGCCTCGTTGGCATCGATGTCGCCCATGTCTATGCCGTGACATTCGGGCTCGGCTGCGCCTGCCTCGCCGTGGCGGCCTGCCTGCTCATGCCCACCTTCTACGTCAATCCGCGCATCGGGCAAGCTTTCGTGCTGGTCGCTTTCACGATCGTCGTCTTGGGCGGCATGGGATCGATCCCAGGCGCTCTCCTCGGCGGATTGTTCATCGGGGTCATCGAGAGCCTCTGCGGGCTTTTCCTCGGCGATTCTCTCGGGCAGATCGGCATTTTCCTCATCTTCATCCTGGTGCTGCTCGTACGGCCAACGGGAATGTTCGGAGCGAAGGCATGACATTCCGTGACATCGCCCCAATCGTCGTCCTGATCGCACTCCTGGCGTTCGTGCCCGCCTTCATCACGGCGAACACGGTTCTCAACTTCCTTGTATTCACCCTCATCATCGCCCTCGCCGCGCAGGGATGGAACATCCTTGGCGGATTCGGCGGGCAGTTCTCATTCGGCCATGCCGCCTTCTTCGGAACCGGCGCCTATGCGGCTGCGCTGCTCCAGGTTAGCCTCGGCATCAATCCCTGGATCGCCTTCGCCATCGGAACGGTGGCGGGCGCGGCCGTCGGCTGGGTGATCGGGTATCTGAGCTTCCGGTCGGGCCTTCGCGGCTCCTATTTCGCCCTGGTGACGCTCGCTTTCGCCGAGGTGCTGCGCATTCTCGCCAATGCGGCGACCTTCACGGGCGGAGCTGCGGGCGTTCTGATCAAGCTGGATGTGCGGCCTGGCAACTTCCAGTTCGAGAGCCGGGGCACCTTCTTCTGGATTGCGCTGGCTCTCGTCGGCTCAGTGCTCCTCCTGACCCGCTGGATCGAGCGCTCGCGCTTCGGCGCACAACTCGTGGCCGTGCGCGAGAACGAGGCGGCGGCCAAGGCGCTCGGCGTCGATACGCTGCGGGTGAAGCTCGGGGCGATCACTGTATCCGGGGCCGTGACGGCGGCGGCCGGCGGCCTCTATGCCCAGTATTTCCTCTATGTAGATGCCAATATCGCCTACGGCACTTGGATTTCGGTGGAGGCGATCCTCGCCCCCATCGTCGGCGGCCTTGGAACCGTGTTCGGGCCTCTGGTCGGCGCGGTGGCCCTGCACGGGCTGAGCGAGATCACCAAGCTCGCGGCCGGCAGCGTTCCGGGCATCGATCTCATGGTGTTCGGCGGACTTCTGGTTGCGGCCGTCGCGTTCGCTCCCGCGGGCATCCTCGGCCTCCTGCGCCGCTCTGCCCGATCGAGAGGAGCCGCTCGCCATGCTTGAGGTGCAGAATGCGACCAAGCGGTTCGGCGGCCTCGTGGCCGTCAACCGAGCGTCCCTCAAGGCGGAGGCAGGCTCCATTACCGGCCTGATCGGCCCGAACGGCGCCGGAAAGACGACCCTCTTCACCCTGATCTCCGGCTTCGAGAAGCCGAGCGAGGGGCGCGTGCTGTTCGAGGGGCAGGATATCAGCCGTGACGAGCCGCATGTGCGGGCCCGCCGCGGCATCGCCCGGACATTCCAGATCGTTCAGCCTTTCGCGGGCCTTTCCGTCCTCGAGAATATCGCCGTGGGCGCGCACTTGCGCCATGCAAAGCGCAGCGATGCGTTGGCCCGTGCCGAAAGGGTAGGCCAGCGTGTCGGTCTCGGTCCCGAACTCGATAAACCAGCTTCGAGCCTGACGGTGGCGGGCCGCAAGCGGCTCGAACTCGCCCGCGCCCTCGCAACGGAGCCGAAGCTGCTGCTGCTCGACGAAGTGCTGGCCGGGCTGAATCCTTCCGAGATCCGCGACATCATCCCCGTCATCCGGACGATCCGTGACGAGGGCGTCACGATCCTCATGATCGAGCACGTCATGCAGGCCGTGATGAACCTCTGCGAGCAGGTCTATGTGCTGGCGCAGGGCCGCATCATCGCCGAAGGACCTCCTGCCGATGTCTGCGACGACCCGAAGGTCATCGAAGCCTATCTCGGGGCCGGCGCGGCCGAGCGGCTGAAGCGGGAGAACGTCCATGCTTGAGGTCAGGGCTTTGAGAGCGGGCTATGGCGGCACGGAGGTGCTGCGGGGCCTCGACCTGTCCGTCGGCGCCGGCGAGATCGTCGCGGTGCTGGGCTCCAATGGCGTGGGCAAGACGACGCTGAACAAGGTTCTCTCCGGTGTCCTGCGCGCGAACGATGGCGAGATCCGCTTCGACGGAAAGCTCCTCAGCGGCGCATCCTCGGCGAGCATCGTCGAGGCGGGCCTCATCCAGGTGCCGGAAGGCCGCAAGATCTTCCCGAACATGTCGGTGCGCGAGAATCTCGAGCTCGGCAGCTATCGGCGTGGGCGCAAGCGCCGGTCCAGCAATCTGGAACGCGTCTTCGACACTTTCCCGCGCCTGCGGGAGCGCAGCGGCCAGGCGGCCGGCACCTTGTCCGGCGGCGAGCAGCAGATGCTGGCCATTGGACGCGGGATGATGGCGGAACCGCGCCTGCTCATCCTCGATGAGCCCTCGCTCGGCCTGTCGCCGCTCCTCGTGGAGGAGATGTTCGTCCTGATCCGCCGCCTCAATGAGGAGGGCCTGCCGATCCTCCTCGTCGAGCAGAACGTGGTGCAATCGCTCGAATGCGCCTCGCGCGCCTACATCCTGGAGAACGGAACCATCGCCCTGTCGGGATCGGCCGAGCAGGTCCGCAACGATCCTGAGCTCAAGCGCGCCTATCTCGGCATGTGACGGAGAGGACCTCATGACGATCGTCACGCAGAATGTCATTCCCGCATCCGTCCTTCTGCAGGACGGGCAGCCCGAATGGCTCCGGCAATGGGGCGGCTTCGCGGCCCGGATCGAGTTCTCGGACCTGCCGGAGCCCGTGGTCGCGCGCACTAAGCTCGTGATCCTCGATTGCATCGGCGCCATCGCGGCCGGAATGCAGGAGCCCGAGATGCGGGGCCTCGTCGCGCGGCTCGGCGAGCGCGAGAGGACAGAGGGGCAGGTTCCGGTGATCGGAGCCGGGCGCCGCATGAGCGCGCTGCTCGCAAGCCTGCTCAACGGCACTGCGGGCACGATGCTGGAGCTGGACGAGGGCAATCAATATGCCCGCGGACATCCCGGAATCCACGTGGTCCCGGCGGCCTTGGCGGCGAGCGAGCGCCTTGCCCGTTCCGGCCCGGACCTGATCCTGGCGATCGCCCTCGGCTATGAAATCGGGTCCCGCGTCGGCATCGCGTCGAAACTGCGGGTGACCATGCATCCCCACGGCACCTGGGGGACGATCGGCGCTGCGCTGGCTGCAGCCCGGCTCGAAGGGGCCACGCCGGAGAAGATCATCGAGACCATCAATCTGGCCTCGAGCCTCGGCCTTTCCACGAGCCGGCGCACGATGCTAGAAGGCGGAACCGTGCGCAACACCTATGCGGGTTTCTCGAACCAGCTCGGTCTCGTGGCCTGGGAGTTGCAAGCTTCCGGCTTCATCGGGGAGACCGACGGCGTCGGGACCGTCTATGGCACCGTAATCGCTGAGAACTTCCAGCCGGACGAGATGGTACGGGAGCTGGGCGAGCGCTGGGAGATCGTCCGCAACTACTTCAAGCGCCATGCGGCCTGCCGCTACACGCACGGCGCCCTTGACGCGCTCGGTGAAATCACACGCCAGCTGGGTGGATCGATCGATCCGGCCTCCATCGAGGCGATCGAGGTGGATACCTATGTCTGGGCGGCGCAACTCGACTCGGCCGAACCCAAGAACATGCTCGCGGCAAAATTCTCCCTGCCGTTCGCGCTCGCCACCTACATCGTCAATGACGGCGCCAGCGTGCCGGCCTTCCGCGAAGCGGCCCAGGCGAATGCCGTCGCCCGCGATCTCGCACGCCGCGTCTCGGTGCGTGAGGATGCAGCGCTGACGGCGATGCTTCCGGGTCTTCGCCCGGCCCGGGTGCGGGTACGCCTGAGGGATGGCCGGCAATTGGCGGCCGAGGTGCTCACCAACAAGGGTGACACCGAAAATCCGTACTCGCCCGAGGATGTGTGCGCCAAGTTCCGTGAGCTGGCGGAGCCCGTCTGGGGCGGCCCGCATGCGGAGTGCATCATGGCCGCGGTCGACGCCATCGATGGCGCATCCGACATCCGCGGGCTTTTGGACCTTCTTGCCCGCTCTCCCCAACACGGTTTTTCACAATGAGTTTCAGAGAACGGCTCCTTCAGAACAAGATCGTCGTCGCCCCCGGCGTCTACGATCCGCTGACCGCATCGATCGCAACGGAGGCGGGTTTCGAGGCGCTCTACCTGTCCGGCGCGGCGATCGCCTATACCCGCCTCGGGCGCCCCGATATCGGCCTGGTGTCCATGAGCGAGGTCGCCGAGACCATTGCGCTGGTGCGTGACCGGGTGTCGACGCCGCTCGTGGTGGACGCGGATAACGGCTACGGCAATGCGCTCAACGTCCAACGCACAGTGCGGATCTTCGAGCGGGCCGGCGCGTCGGCAATCCAGCTCGAGGATCAGAGCTTCCCCAAGCGCTGCGGCCATTTGCAGGACAAGTCGATTATTCCTGCCGATGAAATGGCCGGCAAGATCAAGGCAGCCGCGGATGCCCGCGCTTCCGAGGAGACCATCATTGTCGCCCGTACCGATGCGGTCGCCGTCGAGGGCTTCGAGCCGGCGATCGAGAGGGCTCGGCTTTATGCAGAGGCGGGGGCCGACGTGCTGTTCGTGGAGGCTCCCAAGTCTCGCGAGCAACTCGCCGCGGTCACATCCGCCCTCGGCTCGTTGCGCCCGCTCCTCGCCAACATGGTCGAGGGCGGCGAGACGCCTCTGTCATCGGCGCATGACCTCGCCACACTCGGCTTCCGGCTCGTGATCTTCCCGGGCGGCATCGTGCGTGCCCTGGCGCGAGCCGCGCAGGATTATTACCGCTCGCTTCACACCCACGGCACCAACGAACCTTTCCGCGATCGCATGTTCGACTTTACGGCGCTGAACCGTCTCATCGGCACCCCTGAAATGCTGG
Source organism: Microvirga sesbaniae (assembly GCF_025460805.1). Classification (GTDB taxonomy): domain Bacteria; phylum Pseudomonadota; class Alphaproteobacteria; order Rhizobiales; family Beijerinckiaceae; genus Microvirga; species Microvirga sesbaniae. The sequence goes on from NZ_JAMXFJ010000009.1 coordinate 135,306, forward strand.
CGCTCGGCGAGCGCTATAAATCCTTCGACTGGGAGAATGGCCAATGAGTGCTGTCGATCCCGTCACCCTGGCCGTCCTGAAAGGCCGCCTCGAGCAGATCGCGGACGAGATGGACGCAACCCTCTATCGCTCCGCATTCAACCCGATCATTGCGGAAGCCCGCGACGCCTGCCATGGGCTTTACCATCCCGTCACCGGAGCGACCCTCGTGCAGGGGACGAACGGGCTGCCCATCTTCGTCGGTGCAATGGCGTTTGCCGTGAAGGCCGTGATCGACAAGGTCGAGCGGGAAGGGGGGCTGGAGCCCGGCGATACCTTCCTGTTCAACGATCCCTACGACGGCGGTACGCACCTGAATGACTTCCGCCTCGTGCGGCCGATCTTCCGGGGCGGCAAGCTCTATTGCTGGCTCGCTTCCGTTGGTCATTGGCTCGATATCGGCGGCAATGTGCCAGGTGGCTTCAACGCGCAGGCCACCGAAAGCTTCCAGGAGGGCGTGCGCTTTCCGCCCGTCAAGTTCATCCGGGCAGGGGTGATGAACGAGGACATCCTGGCGATCCTCTCGGCAAATGCCCGCGTGCCGGTGTCGAATTTCGGCGATCTCAACGGACAGCTCAATGCTCTCGATCTCGGCGAGCGGCGCCTGACGGACCTTCTCGACGAATATGGCGATAAGACGATCGCTACGGCTTTCGACGCCTTTTCGGATCGCGCGGAGGCGATGATGCGCGCCGCCGTCAGTGCGCTGCCGGACGGCACCTATTCGTTCGAGGATTACCTCGACAACGACGGCATCACCGATGAACGGCTCACGATCGCCCTGGACCTGACCGTCTCCGGCGATTCCATGGTTCTGGACTTCTCACGCTCCTCCGCGCCCTGCGCCGGACCGCTCAACATCGCCTATTCCACGGCGGTCGCCTGTTGCTATGTGGCCCTCAAGCACGTCTTCACCGACGTTCCGGCCAATGCCGGCTGCCTGCGGCCGATCACCTTCGTCATTCCAAGCACGACGCTCCTCGGCGTCAAAGCGCCGAAGCCCGTTGGGGGATATACGGAGACGATCCTGCGCGTCATCGGCGTCGTCTTCGGCGCTCTGGCCCAAGCCGATCCGAGCCGGGCGACGGCCGGGCCGTTCGGCACGATCAATGCTCTGTCGCTGGCCGGGCACCGCGCCGACGGATCGCGCTGGGTGATGTTCTCGTTCTTCGGTGGAGGCCTCGGCGGCAATCCGGAGAGTGATGGCCTGAACCATGCCAACAATCCGATTTCGACGGCCACGATTCCGCCGGCGGAAATCTTGGAGGCCGCCTATCCGGTGATGTTCACCCAATGGGCGCTGCGGCCGGATTCCGCGGGAGCGGGAACCCATCGCGGCGGTGTCGGCGCGATTTACGAGATCGAGTCCTTGACGGACGCGGATGTATTCCTCCTCGGCGAGCGCGGAAGGTTCGCGCCGTTCGGCGTGGCTGGTGGGCTGCCCGCGTCCCTGAACCAGTTCTTCTGGCAGACGGATGAGGGCGAGCAATCGCCGCTGATGGCATCCAAGGTGGCGAACGTGAAGGTCCGCGCGGGACAGCGCGTGCGCCTGGAATCGCCCGGCGGAGGCGGGTGGGGTCATCCTCTGAAGCGTGACCCGCAGCGCGTCGCCCGTGACGTGCGGCTTGGCTATGTCAGTGCCGAGACGGCGGCGCGGGATTACGGCGTCGTGGTGACGGAGAATGGCGAAGTGAACGAGAGCGCGACCGTCGCTCTGAGAAAGGGAGCGGCCGCATGAACGCCGTCGTGGGAAAGATCGTCGGCGTGGATGTGGGCGGGACATTCACGGACCTGTTCTATTACGATGAGGATGCAGCCCGGTTCCGTACGGCAAAGGTTCCGTCGAACCGCGGCGACGAAGCCATCGGGTTTCTCGAAGGCCTGAAGTCCTTCGGACCTCTCGCAGAGCTCGGCTCCATCGTGCACGGCACGACGGTGGGCACCAATGCCCTGCTGGAGCGCAAGGGGGCTCGGATCGGCCTCATCACCACACGCGGGTTCCGGGACGTGCTCGAGATGCGCCGTCGCGACCGACGGAACACTTGGGGGCTCTGGGGGGATTTCGTTCCGGTCGTCGACCGCGACCTGCGCCTCGAAGTGGGCGAGCGCACCATGGCGGACGGAACCATCCGGGAGGAAATCCATTCAGACGAGGTCAAGGAGATCGCCCGGACATTGCTGGCGCGCGGCGCTGAGGCCCTCGCCATCGTCTTCATCAACGCTTATGCCAATCCCTCGAACGAGTTGAAGGCCCTTGCCGCGGCCCGAGAGGTCTGGCCTAACGAGAACATCGAGTGCTCGGCTCAGATCCTGCCTGAAATCCGCGAGTTCGAGCGCACTTCGACGACGGCGCTCAACGCCTATCTTCAGCCGGTGGTCGGCAGCTATCTCGGCAAGCTGAATCAGGCCCTGGCAAAGGAGAATTTCTCGGGCAAGTTCCACATCGTTCAGTCGAACGGCGGTGTCATGTCCACCGCGACGGCCCGGCGCCTGCCTGTGCGCACGGCCCTGTCCGGCCCGGCGGCGGGCGTGATTGCAGCCGCCGCCATCGCGAAAGCCGCGGGCTTTCCGGACGTGATCACGGGGGATCTCGGCGGAACCTCCTTCGACGTATCGATCGTGGTCGACGGCGAGACGGCGCTCGCGGCGCAGACCACGATCGATTTCGGCCTCGTCATCCGGACGCCCATGATCGAGATCACCACGATCGGAGCGGGCGGAGGCTCGATCGCCCATGTGGATGCGGGCGGGCTGCTCCAGGTCGGGCCCGAGAGCGCGGGATCGCGCCCTGGGCCGGTGGCCTATGGGCAGGGCAACACGCGCCCGACGCTCACCGATGCCAACGTCGTGCTGGGGCGCATCAACGCCGAGCGCCCCATCGGTGGAAAGCTTTCTCGTCTGGATGTCGAGGCCGCGAAGGCCGCCATCGCCAAGCACGTGGCGGAGCCGCTCGGGCTCGATCCCATGCAGGCGGCAGAGGCCATCGTGCGGGTCGCCAACGGTAAGATGGCCGGCGCCATCCGCCTCGTGTCCATCGAGCGCGGACATGACCCCGGCCGCTTTGCCGCCGTGCCGTTCGGTGGCGGGGGAGCCCTGCATGTGGGAGCGCTGATCAAGGATGTGGGCCTGAAGGCTGCGCTCGTGCCGCGCTATCCGGGCGTGACCTCGGCGCTCGGCTGTGTCATCGCGGATATCCGGCACGATCAGGTGCAGACCGTGAACCTGCTTCTCGACCAGCTCGACGCCGAGGCTCTCGATCAGCGCATGGTCGAGGAGGCGGAAGCCTCCCGCGCGGTTGTAGAAGAGGCCGGCCTTTCGGTCGAGCGGATCGACATCCTGTTCGAACTCGACATGCATTATGTAGGCCAGACCCACACGGTCAGCGTTCCGCTGCCCGTCTCGCTCCAGAACGGAACGACGGGAACGACTGCGTCCGTCGTCCGGGAGGCTTTCGAGCGCGCCTACCAGGCCTCGTTCAGCCGCCTCCTGCCGGGGGTGCCGGCCAAGATCGTCAACCTGCGCACAGCCGCCGTGGGACGCAGGCCTCATTTCGACCTCTCGGCGCTCGCGCCCGAGTCTTCGGCGAGCCTGGAGACGGCAAGGCTCGGCAGCCGGCCGGTCTGGTTCGACGGCGGCTGGCACGACACCGCCATCTATGCGCGCCTCGACCTGCCGGCCGGCGCGGTCGTGCATGGGCCGGCCATTCTCGAGCAGCCTGACGCGACCACCGTGATCGATCCGGATCTCGACGCGCGGGTGGACGATTTCGGCAACATCATCGTGGAGCGTGCCGTATGAGCAAAGCCGCCATCCCGGTGGAGCGCACGGCGCTCCTCATTGTCGATCTTCAGAACGACTTCCTCCATCCGGAGGGCGCCTACGGGCGGGCGGAGCAGAGAGCACCGGAAATCGCAGCGCTTCCGGAACGAGTGAAGCCACTGGCCGACCTGTTGCGCGCCAAGGGCGGCTATGTCGTCTCGACGCAGTTCACCCTGGTGCCGGCGAAAGGCGGTGAGCCGCTGATCTCGCCTCATCTCAAGCAGCTTCGGCCTTTCCTCACGAAGGGGGACTTCCAACCCGGCTCCTGGGGGCATCAGCTCGTGGATGCCCTGCAGCCGGCCGATCTGAGCGTCGAGAAGATCGCCTATTCGGCCTTCTACATGACCCGACTCGAATGGGTGCTGCGCAAGTGCGGCATTGAGCGGCTTCTCGTCTGCGGCATCGTCACCAACGGCGGCGTCGCATCGACCGTGCGTGATGCGCATGTGCGCGACTTCGACACCGTTGTGCTCGAAGATGCCTGCGCGGCTTTCTCGCCTACCGTGCATGCCACGGCCATCGATGCCTTGCGGCCAGTCTGCCGTGTCGCTTCCCTTTCCGAGGTCGTGAGAGAGATCGAAGGCGCATGAGCATTCTTTCAGCGCATGGGATTGCCTTCGACTTGACGGTTCCGGTCATCATCATCGGGGCCGGCGCGGCGGGCCTCGTCGCAGCCCTGTCGGCCCGTGAGGCCGGACAGGATGTTCTGGTTCTCGAACGGGATGCCGTGCCGCGCGGCTCGACGGCTCTCTCGGCCGGATTGATCCCCGCTCCCGGCACCCGGTGGCAGAGAGCGGCCGGCATCGTCGACAGCCCGGAGTCGTTCGCTCGCGATATCGCCGCCAAGGCGAGCGGCGAGCCGGATCCCCTGCTCCTGGAGACGGTGACCGAGGCGATCGGGCCGACACTCGAATGGCTTGCGGATCATCACGACCTGCCATTTTCCGTCATCGAGAATTTTCGCTATCCGGGACACTCCGTGTGCCGGATGCACGGCCTGCCGACCCGGTCCGGTACGGAATTGGTCGATCGTCTGCGCGAGGCGGCGGACCGGGCGGGCGTCGATCTTCTCTGCGATGCCCGTGTCACGTCGTTGTTCGCAGAGCTGGACGGCCGTGTTGCAGGAATCGAGGTTGAGCGCCCTGACGGCACGAAGGAGAGGATCGGGTGCGTGATGCTCATCCTCGCCTGCAATGGTTATGGCGGCAACAAGGATCTCGTGCAGCGCCACATTCCGGAACTCGGCAACGCGCTTTACTTCGGCCACGAGGGCAATCAGGGTGATGCCCTGCTCTGGGGGCAGGTGCTGCGGGGCGCCACGCGGCACCTGTCGGGTCACCAGGGGCATGGGTCGGTCGCGCATCCCCATGGCATTCTCATCACATGGGCGACGATCACGGAAGGCGGGTTTCAGGTGAATCTGCGCGGCGAGCGCTTCTCCGACGAAAGCCACGGTTATTCGGAGCAGGCGGCTGTCGTGCTGCGGCAACCGGAGGGACTTGCCTGGACAATTTTCGATGCGCGCATCGCCGGCATTGCCCGCCAGTTCGAGGATTTCCGTCAAGCAGAAGCGCTCGGCGCCATTCTGACAGCGGAAACCGTCGAGGATCTCGCGCGGCAGACGAACCTCCCTGTTGATAGCCTCAAGGTCACTTTCGAGGATGTTGATGGGCTGAAGCTGGCTGGCGGGTTGGACCACTTCGGACGCAACTTCGCCGGCGCGCCACCTCTGCAGTCCCCGTTTCATGCCGTGAGAGTCACCGGAGCGCTGTTCCACACCCAAGGGGGGCTTGTGGTCGATGGCAACGCCCGCGTCATGCGCGAGGACGGAACGGCCCTGCCCAATCTCTTCGCTGTCGGCGGAGCGGCCTGCGGTGTCTCAGGTTCCAAGGCGGAAGGCTACCTATCCGGAAACGGACTTCTTTCAGCCGTCGCCTTGGGTCGAGTGGCTGGCCTCGCAACTGCCCGAGCAGGAACGATGTTGGATAAAATCAATTGAAAGGCCTCACACATATGAGGTGAGAGCATTTTTCGGCGAAGTGGATCCGGTTCGCCATCAACAATGCGGCACGGCCAAGACGAGAGGTGATTCCACGCCAGTGGAAACAGTTCTATGTCTTCGCAGCCTTCGAGTTCCTGGTGTTCTCCTACGGCATGGGCGCCGACAGCCGGTTCCTGGAGCGGTGCATGCGCCTCGGGCACGACTGGCGCATCCTTGTGACAACACCCTCCCCACGTCATGGCCGGCCTTGTGCCGGACATCCCGATGCGGTGAAGCGCGGCGCCTCTCGTATCGAGATCACCGGCACAAGGCCGGTGATGACGTGGCGGGCGGGACACTTTCTATCTCCCCGTCGGCTTGCGAGAGGTGCGGCTCTCGTCGCTGCCAGAGATGTTCACTCGTCCTGTCTCGCTGCTCTGATGTCGTGGCCAAGACGATGGCGGAGACGTTGGTTCTCGGCGCGCAGGCTCTCGATCTCCGCACGCACCGGGATAAGCGCCCCTTCTAATTCCTCCTGCGTGAAGCGAGGGGTGATGTGCTGAGGGCAGTTCCAGTCGAAAGCCTCAACCCGGATGAGGGCTGCGCGCTCGGAACGAGCTGCATAGTCCGGCACGGCAAGGGTTGCGACCAGTTCGGGATCCGCGCTCGCATCGATCATCCGCAAGTGCCCGAAGATCTTGAGCCGCCGCTGATGAGCGTAGTCCATCAGGAACAGCGAGACTTGGTCGTTCGCCGCGACGTTGCCGGTCGTCACATATTGCCGATTGCCCCGGAAATCCGCGAAACCGAGCGTGCGATCGTCCAGGACCCGCAGAAATCCCGCCGGGCCACCCCGGTACTGCACGTAAGGCCAGCCGGCTTCGGAGACGGAGGCGAGATAGAACCCGTCGCGCCCCGAGATGAAATCAGACTCTGCTTGACCGAGCCGGTCGTTGCGGACCGGACCAGTCCCGCCCAGCGTGCCATCCAGGCGCGCATACTGGGCGGCACTTCCGTAGCGCTCACGCGCGGCCTTCACGGAAGGGGTCGACGCGATCTCGAGCCATCTGTGGAGCATGGTCAACCTCGTGGAAATCAGGAAGATCGCGGCATCAGTCCTGGTAGGCCCAGTCCGCGGCATGCCAACGCAGACGGCCTTGGTCGGACACGATCCGGCCGAGACCAGGGAAAGGCATGTGCGTTGCTGCAATGAGCGCACCTTCCTCGGCTGCGCGGGGAAAGAAGCGGGCCCGCATGGCTTGTGCAGCCGGCCGATCCGCCTCCATCAGGAAGTTCACATCGGTTCCCATGGCCGGGTGCACCACCGGGAAGAGCATGTCGGAGACCATGATCAGGCTTTGTCCCCCATCTTCGATCCGCACGCCGATGTGACCTGGAGTATGTCCCGCAAGGTCAACAAGGGACACGCCGCGTGTGATCTGGTGGTCGCCCTGGGTGGCCTGGAGCTTCGGATACAGGCGAACGAGGTCGGACGAGAGCTGGAAGCTGGCTTGGAGATAGTCGGGCGCGGCGGCCTGCTTGCCCGGATCGGTCCAATGCGCGATGTCGCGCCGGTCGACATACACCTCCGCCTGCGGGAAGACACGGCGCCCTCCCACGACAAGGCCGCCCAGGTGATCCTGGTGCATATGGGTGACGATCACGGCATCGATGTGATCCGGGCTCAGCCCGCACGCGGCGAGCGCTTGGGGAAGGCGCCCGGTCTGGCCCAGCGTGCCGGCAGGTCCGGCATCAATCAGGATGCGGCTCGATCCATCCTCGACGAGATATTGATTGAACAGAAAGCGCACACCGCTCGGCCGTGCCGTGAACTGGGCCTTGGCCGCGGTTTCGACCTGCTCGGGCGTGCGGCCCGGGAAGTAGCCATAGGGCATATCCGCGTAGCCGTCCGACAGGGCCGTCACGGTGAAGCGGCCCACCTTCAGTTGCGCGAGCGGCGTGACCTGGGAGGCGGCCTGACTGCTTGCGGCTCGCACAGGGGATGTCCGGGCACCGGCCATGAAACCGGCAGTCGGAAGGCCGAAGGTGAAAGCGCGACGGGAGAGCGACAGGGGCATGGGATCAGGCTCCAGATCTGGGTCAGCCGGGCTATTGAACCTGATTGGTGTCGATGCCCGAGGCCGAGCTGACACTAGACCCTTCCTTTTCCCAGCGATATCCTGCCAGTATGAGACCTTCCCTCTCATTTTTTGGAAGGCGCTATGGACCGCTTGGACGCCATGACCGTTCTGATCGCCGTCGTGGAGGAGGGGAGCCTGTCGGCCGCCTCGCGCCGCCTGCGCGCTCCCCTCGCTACGGTGAGCCGCAAGGTTGCGGATCTCGAGCGCCACCTGAACGCTCAGCTTCTGGTGCGCACAAGCCGACGGGTCGAGCTGACCGACGCGGGCCGCGCCTATGTGGAGGCGGCCAAGCGCATCCTGGAGCAAGTCGGGGAAGCAGAGCGCGAGGCGGCGGGCGAGTACACTGCGCTCAGGGGTGAGCTTCACGTGACGGCGCCGACGATGTTCGGTCGACTTCATGTCTTGCCGATCGCTCTCGACTTCCTGATGGAGCACCCTGATATCGACCTGCGGCTCCTGCTCAATGACCGCCAAGTGGACCTGGTCGAGGAACACATCGATGTTGCCGTTCGCATTGGCCATTTGGTCGATGGCGGCTTACGGGCGACGAAGGTTGGCGCGATCCGCCGGATTGCCTGCGCCAGCCCTGCCTACCTGGCCCGACGCGGAGTCCCCAGGACGCCAGGTGAGCTCGCGGCGCATGAGGGCATTACGTTCCAGGGGTTCGAGCGCGCGCCCGAGTGGCGCTATCGCGGCGACAGCCCGGCTTGGACGGCCGAGCCGCGGACGCGCCTCGCTGTGAACTCGACCGAAGCTGCCGTGGCCGCTGCAGTCGCGGGTTTGGGGATTGTGCGTCTCCTGTCATACCAAATCGAGCAGGAGTTGCGCTCGGGTGCCCTGCTTGCAATTCTCGGAGACTTCGCCCCCGAGCCCATGCCGGTGAGCCTTGTCTATCCCGAAGGAGGTCGGCTCGCACCCAAGGCTCGGGCCTTCATCGATTGGGCGGCGCCGCGGCTCCGAGTTCGACTATCATGACGTTGGGCCCTGCAATTCACCCCCGGTCCGGTCAGCCTTCCTCTCACCTTGCAATGGCGGCCTCCAATCGGAGCGCTCCTGGCGTCAAAGGAGCTTGGGAATGTCTCGTCTGGCCGAGTCCCGCCGGATCACGACTGCTGCGTTCACGAGCACGTCGAGGCGCCCGAGTCCGGCCAGAAGATCCTTGATGGCAGAGCCGTCATCGGATCGACCCTTTCACAGGCGACAGAATTCTTCGATGGGCGCAGATCACTCCTGTCGTCACAGCGCGTGCTCCTGCGGCCGGGGCCGGATCCGTTTCCACAGCCAGATGAAGGCGGGCCAGAGCAAAGCGGAAATGGTCATCGCAGCAAGAACGGCCGAAACAGGACGCTCGAAGAATGGCAGCAGGCTTCCGTCAGACTTGATCAACGAGGTAACGAAGCTCTGCTCGACCATCGTGCCCATCACGATGCCGAGCACCATCGCGGCGACGGGATAGCCGTTGTTCTCCATCACGTAACCAATCACGCCGAATACCGCGACGAGAACGATCGCGAACAGGTTGTTCCCGGTCGCGAAGGCTCCAACGGCGCAGCAGACGAGAATGACCGGCATGACCGTAGCCCGCGGCGCTCGCAGAACCTGGCTCGCCAAACGGATCATGATGATCCCCAGGGGGATCATCAGGATGTTGGCCAGAATAAAGATGATGTAGAGCGCGTACATGCTCGACGCCCTCTCGGTAAAGAGCGTCGGGCCCGGATTGAGGCCCTTCATGTACAGGACTCCGATGGCAATCGCGGTGATCGTGTCGCCGGGGATGCCGAACAGCAGCGACGGAACCCAGCCGCTCGCAAGGCTCGCGTTGTTGCTCGCGCCAGCTTCCACGAGCCCTTCCGGATGGCCGGTGCCGAATTTATGCTGCTCCTTGGAGAATCGCTTCGACATGGCATAGCTGACCCACGCCGCCATGTCGGCGCCGGCTCCCGGCAGAACGCCGATGATGATGCCCACGATGTTGCCCCGGGTCATTTGGCGCCAGTATTTGCGAGTCAGGGCGAGCTGGCCTGCCAGGATGCTGCCGAACCTGCGGCGGGGCAGGGGGGGCGGCTCGGGCGAGACCAAGGCGCGGATCACCTCGGATACGGCGAAGACGCCAACCAGGACCGGAATGGCCTCGACGCCGCCCAGCAGATCAGACAGGCCGAAGGTGAAGCGCGGGACGCCGCCCGGGTTCTCCATGCCGATGCAGGCCACGAGCAGCCCGAGCAGCATGCTGGCGATTGCCTTCACGGGCGACGACCGCGCCACCAATGTCGCGCACATCAGTCCGAGGAAGGCGAGCCAGAAGTATTCGAACGTCGAAAAGTTCAGGGCCAACTCGGCAAGGAGCGGGGCCATGACCACGAGGGAGATCGTTCCTGCGATTCCGCCGAGGGCACTGAACCAGAGACCGGCCCCAAGGGCGATTTCAGGCTGCCCCTTGCGGGTCAAGGCATAGGCCTCGTCCGTGTAGGCGGCGGAAGCAGGAGTTCCGGGGATGCGCAGCAGGCAGCCTGGAATATCGCCGGAGAAGATTGCCATGGCCGAGGCCGCGATGATCGTGGCCACCGCCGCGATCGGCGAGAGATAGAAGGTGACCGGTACGAGCAGCGCCGTCGCCATCGTGGCCGACAGGCCGGGGAGCGATCCGATCACAAGGCCGTAAATCGACGACAGCAGGATCGCGATCAGCACATCGGGGGCAACGACGAGGCGGAAGGCTTCAATGAGTTCGCTCATGATCACCAAGGCATCGGGAGAAGGCCGGGAGGCAGCGGGACACGCAGGAGCTTGTAGAATACGAGATGAATGGCAACCGGCGCGAGGATGGCCAGAGAAAGAGCAACGCGCAGCCGGGCACCGAAAGCGACCGAGGCGGCGAAGATCATGATGGCCGCCGTGGGAACGAATCCGAGACGGTCGGCTGCATAGACGTAGAAGAGAAGCAGACCGGGCGGCAGCAGCGCGCGCAGCTTATGGATCGGAGAATCCGCAGGCTGCGCCCGCTGCGGAGGCCCCTCGACTGCGGCAAGGTCGGCCTCGGCTTCCTCCTCGAAGCTATGCCCGATTCCGAGAGCGATCATGGCCCCGCAGAGGACGAGGCCGATGCCAATCACGATCGGGAACGCGCTGGGCCCGACGTCCTGACCGGGGACGGGGGGAAGCTGGGAGCCGCCATAGGTCGCCAACACGCCTAAAACCGCGACAAACGAACCGGTGATGCGATCCGACAGACGCATGGACGGGCCCTCCTCGGCTGGTTGAATGGGAACGATCCGGGCGCCTTGACCGAAGCAGGAGACCGGACAAGCCACGTGCAGATCTCGCTGTCACGGGTCGGCAGGATGGCGGCCGGGCAGTTCGGAACTGCTCCGGCGCTGGACGGTCCAGCGCACCGTGCGAAAAAGTGGACCCGGTTTTTTGCAGTCAACGGTGCGCCAGCCAAGAGTGGAGCATCGGAATCGATCCCAAAAGTGGTGTCCACTTTTGGGTCCGATGCTCGAGCGCACCGTGCGAAAAGGTGGACCCGGTTTTTCGCGCCGAACGGTGCGCCGCTCAAAGGCTTGAGCATCGGATCCGATCCCAAGAGTGGGTCCACTTGTCACGTCCGATGCTCTAGGCCTTCGCCAACCCCGCGGCCTTCATGGCCTCGCCCATTTGCCGATCGGACTCATCCATGAATTGACCGAATTCGGCTTTTTCGGCCCATTGGATCCCGAAGCCCCGCCCGCTCATGAATTCCTTGTACTCCTTGGAAGCGTAAACGTCCTTGAGGACGGAAACCAACTTGTCTTGAATCTCGGGCGGAAGGGCTTTGGGGCCGGCAATGCCGCGCCACACACCGACCGATTTATGGGAGCCCATCTGCTCGTTGAGCGTCGGCACGCTGGGGAATTGCGGATTCCGTTCCGCTGCCAGGATGGCGAGGCTCTTGGCCCGGCCCGCATCGATCATCGGACGGGCTTCAGGCAGCGAGCAAGGCACGATATCGATTCCGCCGGCCGCCAGGTCCTGCATCCCCGGCGCGGCGCCGTTCGAGGGCACCCAGGCCACGTGATTGGGTTGAAGACCCAACGATTGCAGCCATCCCACGAGGGCCAAATGCCAGATCCCGCCTTGGCCGGTCCCCGAAGCCTTCAACTTGCCGGGAGGCGCCGCCTTGATGGCGTCGGCGAGCTCCTTGATATCCTTGTAGGGACTGTCGGCCTTCACCTGGATGGCGGGGGCGTCAACATTCATCAGCGCAAGGGGCGCGTAGTTTCTGGGCGTCAGCTCCGTCAGTCCCTGCCAATGCATCATGGCAATCTCAACGGTGAGAAGTCCGATTGTGTAGCCATCCGGTGGTGCAGCCGAAATCGCCGAGTGTCCGACCACGCCGTTCCCGCCCGTACGGTTCACCACGTTGACCGGCTGGCCGAGTTTCTGCTCCATCACCTGCGCGATGATGCGCGCGGTCGCATCGGTGCCGCCACCCGCGCCCCAGGGGCAAATGAGGGTGATGGGACGACTGGGATAATTCGATTGTGAGAAGCTTGGTCTTAGTCCAAGTGCTGAACTTGCAAATACAGTGGACGCCGACGCGACAAAACCGCGTCTCGTGAACGAAGTCATGCATTTCCTCCGGGCGATTATCCAGCCATGGCCTCGCCTGTTCCCGACGCTTGACCTTGGGTCATTCTAGGTAGCCTTTCCGACGCTGCAACCGCTTTCTCCGAGATTCTTTGGTATTGCTCGGCGCGCGGCTGCTGCGGTTTGCCGGGATTGCTCGTGATCTTCGTCTGGCCGGCCGCCCTGCTGGTGCGTCAAAGGTCGGGCTTCGGGCCGGGACTCCCGCAGCCTTACGGGGCAGCTTCCGAAGGATTGGCCAACTGCGATTGACATCTGGAACATCACGAATTTAGATCGATCTAAATTCCGGGGAAGGAATCCCAGATGGCGGGAAGACCAGATCGCTTGACGCTTGCGGACGTTGCGGAGCGTGCCGGCGTTTCTCGTGCGACCGTGTCCCTCGTTCTGCGCAGCAGTCCTCTTGTCGCGGAGAGTACGCGCATCAAGGTGCAGAGGATCCTTGACGAACTCGGCTACGTTTACAACCGAAGCGCCGCGAGCATGCGAGCGTCCCGGAGCCGAACCGTCGGCCTGCTGGTTCCCGGGCTCAGCAATCCTTTCTTCGCCGAGCTGGCGGCAGGCGTCGACCAGATCTTGGACGAGGCGGGCCTTGCTCTGTTTCTTGCCGACAGCAACGAATCCGTCGCCAAGCAGGAGCGGGTCATTCTTCGCATGCGGGAGCATGGAGCCGACGGGATCATCATCTGCCCGGCGGTCGGCACGACTAAGGACCTGATTTCCCGGCTCGATGCCTGGAAATTTCCATTCGTGCAGGCGCTTCGGCATATATCGCCGCAGGGCGATTACGCGGGGGCGGATTATGAAATCGGGATGGATCGGGCGACGGAGCATCTCATCAGGCTTGGGCATCGGCGCATTGCCTTCGTCGGCGGCGAGCACATGCATTCGGCCTATCGAGAGCGGCGGGACGGCTTTGTCGCCTGCATGCGCCGCCATGGCCTCTCGCCCGATTTCATTCTCAAGACGCCGCTGACGCGTCAGGCCGGCATGGATGCCGTTGCCGCGGTTCTGGAGCAGGATGAGGCCGCTACGGCAGCGATCTGCTTCAATGACGTGGTCGCCTTCGGCATGCTCCTGGGCCTCAGCGATCGGGGCCTGGAGCCCGGCGTCGACCTCGCCGTCGTCGGCTTCGACGATGTGGCGGAGGCGAGCCTGAGCCGCCCGCCGCTCACCACCGTTGCAACCCTGCCGAACCAGATCGGGCAGGACGCCGCTCGGTTGCTCCTGCGCCGGATCGCCGACCCGCACGGGCTGCCGGAGCGCGTGATCCTCCCGACCCGTCTGGTGGTGCGCGCATCCTGCGGGGCGCTGCGATCCCAGAGGGTCGCCTGAGAGAAGCTGCCTTTTGAGAACGGATTCGAACGGAGAACATGATGGCTCATGCCCAGATGAGTTTGGCCCTTGACAGCCTGATGGCCGCCCGCCGAGGCGGACCGCGGCCGGTGCGGCTCAAGCCCGAAGCGACCCCCGACACCCTCGCCCAGGCTTATGGATGGCAGGATGCCCTTCTGGCGCGGCTCGGGGCCGTCACGGGATGGAAGGTGGGCGCGGACAGTCCGGCATCCGAGCCGTTCCGCGCCGGCCTGACCGCGTCGACGATCCACCTCTCGCCGGCCCAACTGGGCAGGAGAGGCTTCAATGTGATCGGCGTGGAGGCTGAAATCGCCTACACCCTCGCGCATCCCCTGCCGGTCCGGGCGGAGCCCTATACCCGGGCCGAGGTGCTCGCGGCCATCGGTTCGGTTCATGCCGCAATCGAAATCGTCGATACGCGCTTTGCCGCCTGGGGCATCGTCGAGCGGCCGAGCCAGATCGTCGACCAGTTCAATCATGGAGCGCTTATCATCGGTGAAGGGCGGGCACACGGGTTCGAGGTCGATCCGCAGAAGCAGATGGTCCAGCTGGACCTGAACGGAGAGCCTGCCGTGCGCAAGGCTGGCGGAAACTCGGCCGGAGATGCGGTCAATCTCCTGATCTGGCTCGCCAATGGCGGAGCGGCAAGCCAGGGCGGACTGGCGGCAGACGCAACCATCACGACGGGATCCTGGACAGGTACCCTGTTCGTGGGGCCGGGCACCCAAGTGCGTGCCTCCTTCGACGGGATCGGCGAGGCGGTTCTGGAAATCGTTTGAGCAATGGCTCTTTTGGTCCTTGCGTCATTTAGATCGATCTAATAGCGTTTGGTCCAAAGAGCGATGACCGACATCGCGGACGACAATCCGCTCGAGGATTGCGCGTCGTCGTTGGCCTTTGCTGCGGGGAGGAGATGTTGACCTACACCTTCCGGTTCGGCCCGGTGCTGGAATCCTATCGAGAGCTTCTGGCCGGTGCTTGGCTGACGATCCAGCTGTCGGCGGGAGCGATGCTGCTCGGTCTCGTCGTTGCGATCATCTGCGCCTGGATCAAAACCTCGGGGCCCAAGTCCCTTCGGCTGATCGTCAACGGCTATATCGAGATCATCCGCAACACACCGTTTCTGGTTCAGATTTTTTTCATTTTCTTCGGCCTGCCGACGCTCGGGTTGCGACTGTCGCCCAATGCCGCCGCGCTCCTCGCCATGGTGGTGAATGTCGGCGCCTACGCAACCGAGATCATCCGCGCAGGCATCGAGTCGATCCATAGGGGTCAGGTCGAGGCCGGTCTCGCGCTCGGGCTGAAACCCCTGCAGGTGTTTCGCTACGTCATCCTGAAGCCGGCGCTCCGGACGGTATATCCGGCTCTGACCAGCCAGTTCATTCTGCTGATGCTGACGTCGAGCGTCGTCTCGGCCATCTCGGCCGATGATCTGACATCGATAGCCAACAACATCCAGTCCCTGACCTTCACGAGCTTCGAAGTCTATCTCGTGGTGACGCTCATGTACCTGGTCATGTCACTGGCATTCTCGGGCCTGTTCTCCATGATCTACCGCATGACGTTCTCCTATCCTGACCGGCGCTGAGGAGTAACCGATATGCTTCGCCAGTTCGGCACCAACGAGTTCCTGTTCATTCTGGCGGCAGCACGGTGGACGGTGCTGCTGTCCCTGATTGCCTTCGCCGGCGGGATCGTCGGCGGCTTGGCCATCGCTCTCATGCGGGTCTCGCCCCTGAAGATCCTGTCCGCGACGGCCGGGGGATTCATCCAGGTCTTCCAAGGCACGCCTCTCCTGATGCAATTGTTCCTCGTGTTCTTCGGCGCGAACACCTTGGGGCTCGACCTCAATCCCTGGGTTGCGGCGGCGATTGCGCTGACCCTGAACGCCAGCGCATTCCTGGGCGAGATCTGGCGCGGCTGCATCCAGGCCGTGCCGAGGGGGCAGTGGGAGGCCGCCGGCGCGCTCGGTCTGCATTACCCGAGCCTGATGCGCTACATCATCCTGCCTCAAGCGTTCAAGATTGCTCTGCCGCCGACGGTGGGGTTCCTGGTGCAACTCATCAAGGCCACATCGCTCGCCGCCATCATCGGCTTCACCGAGGTCACGCGCGCTGGGCAGATCATCAACAACGCAACCTTCAAACCGTTTCTCGTATTCGGCACCGTGGCAGCCATTTATTTTGCCCTGTGCTGGCCGCTGTCGCACATCAGCATGCGACTGGAACGCCGCTTCGCCGCAGCCAGTGCAAGGTAGCGGAGCGACGGGGCATCGCGCCCCGATCCAACAAGCACTTCAGCATAGGGAGTTTCTCATGAACTGGTCATCCCACCTCGGAAAATTCCGCAGGGCTCTCGCCCTCGGTGCGGTCCTCGCGGTATCCGTCGGCGCCACGATGGCCGCGAAGGCTCAAACGGTCGATGAGATCAAGAAAAAGGGACAGGTCACCGTCGGCATGCTGGTGGATTTTCCACCCTTCGGAATTACGAACCTTGAAGGCCAGCCGGACGGCTTCGACGCGGACATCGCCAAGGCCCTTGCCAAGCACCTGGGCGTAAAAGCCAACATCGTGCCGGTTACGGGGCCGAACCGCATTCCTTTCCTGCTCACCGGCAAGGTCGACATGCTGGTCGCGTCCCTGGCCATCACGCCGGAACGGGCGAAGCAAGTGGCGTTCTCCGATCCTTATGCGGGCATCCGCATCGTCGTATATGGGAAGAAGAGTGCAGTCGTTAAGGAGCCGTCCGATCTCAAGACGGTGACGGTGGGCGTGGCCCGCGCCAGCACGCAGGATGTGTCGCTTACGGCCATTGCGCCGGAAGGCACCCAAATCCGCCGCTTCGACGACGACGCTTCCGCGGTTCAGGCATTGCTGTCCGGTCAGGTGGATGTGATCGGGGCAGCCACTCCCGTGGTCGGCGAGATCGAGAAGGTGGCGCCGGGTCAGTTCGACACCAAGCTGACGCTTCGCGAGCAAGTGCACGGCATTGCCCTGCGTCCCGGCCAGGACGAGCTCCTCAAGGCCGTCAATGATTTCGTCGCCGAGCAGCAGAAGAGCGGTGCTTTGGCCGCGACCTATAAAAAGTGGGTTGGGGCGGATTTGCCTGAAATGAAGAAGCCCTGAACCGGAGATCGCCGATGTCGACAATGAGCGAAGCGTCTCGCCTCCAGGATGAAATCATCATCCGCATGGAGGACGTACAGAAGTGGTATGGCACCTTCCAGGTCCTGAAAGACATCAACCTGAAGGTCAGAACCGGCGAACGCATCGTGATCTGCGGCCCATCAGGATCAGGCAAGTCGACGTTGATCCGCTGCATCAACCGGCTTGAGCATGCTCAGAAGGGTCGCATCATCGTCGACAACATCGACGTCGGCGCGAGCAGCCGCGATCTCGATGCCGTCCGCCGCGAGGTGGGCATGGTGTTCCAGCAGTTCAACCTCTTCCCGCACATGACCGTGCTGGAGAATTGCATGCTGGCGCCCATGAAGGTGCGCGGCACATCCAAGGCCCAAGCCGAGGCGACCGCGCGCAAATATCTGACGCGCGTGCGCATTCCGGATCAGGCAGACAAGTACCCGGCCCAGCTCTCGGGCGGCCAGCAGCAGCGCGTGGCGATTGCCCGCGCGCTGTGCATGAGCCCGAAGATCATGCTGTTCGACGAGCCGACCTCGGCACTTGATCCCGAGATGGTCAAGGAGGTGCTCGACACCATGGTGAGCCTGGCCGAGGAGGGCATGACCATGCTCTGCGTGACCCACGAGATGGGCTTCGCCCGCAGCGTCGCTGACCGCATCATCTTCATGGACCGGGGCGAGATCGTGGAGGAGGGGGCGCCGGACACCTTTTTCAGCAACCCGCAGCACGAACGGACCCGCAACTTCCTGGGCCAGATCCTCTCTCACTGAGAGTTCCTCTGCCCGAACCACACAGGCGTCGCTGCGACGCCGGGATATCGACATGAAGCCAGACATCATCCTCGTCGAGCCTATGATGGCTCCCATCGAAGCTGCGCTCGACGCCGATTACCACGTTCATCGCCTGTCCCGAGCAGAGGATCCCGCGGCACTTCTGGCAGAGATCGGCCCCAGTGTTCGCGCCGTGGTGACAGGGGGAGGAACGGGTGTCAGCCCGGCTCTTTTTGACGCCTTGCCGCAGCTCGGCCTCATTGCCATCAACGGCATCGGGACGGACGCGGTGGATCTCGACAAGGCCCGCCGCCAAGGAGTGCGGGTCACCACCACGCCTGGCGTTCTCACGGACGATGTCGCCGACCTAGCCATCGCGCTCATGCTGGCGAGCTGCCGGCGCATAGCCGAGGGCGACCGCCTGGTGCGGGCGGGAGCGTGGGCGCAAGGAAAGCGGCTCGCGCTCGGCCGGAGCATCAGCGGCAAGCGCGTCGGGCTCTTTGGGCTTGGACGGATTGGCCAGGCTATCGCCAGGAGGGTTGAGGCCTTTTCGACGCAGGTCAGCTACTTCAACCGATCCGATGTGCCCAATGCGCCATGGCCGCGCGCCGAGTCGCTGGAGGCATTGGCCCGGGATAGCGACATCCTTGTGGTCAGCGTCGCCGGCGGCGCTCAGACCCGAGGCTTGGTCGATCGTGCGGTGCTGGATGCTCTCGGGCCGGAGGGCTTTCTGGTCAATGTGGCGCGGGGCAGCGTGCTCGATGAGCTGGAACTCGTGAGCGCGCTCAAAGAGGGTCGGATCGCGGGCGCGGGCCTCGATGTGTTCGCACACGAGCCGCATGTGCCAGCGGAGCTGTTCGACCTCGATAATGTGGTCCTGATGCCGCACCAGGGCAGCGCCACGATTGAAACTCGTCTTGCAATGGGCGAGCTCGTGCTCAGGAATGTCGCGGCTTATTTCGCAGGCCAGGAGTTGCCGTCCCCGGTGACTTGAGCGCGGCGCGGCTCACGGGTGCGGAACCGAGAAAGCCCAACCCGGTGTCGTCCGCAGCAGCCGCGCGCCAACACAGTGACGCGAGGAAAGCGGTCGACGATCAGCTCAAGGCCGTTCGGGCGGAATTCCTGGTGAGGCTGTCCATCAAGCAACATGGCCTGAAGGGGGCCTGTCCGATGCCCTCCGCCAGCCGCCGATTCAAGGCAACCCGATAGGCGGGCTTGCCCGGACCATGACCTCTACGGTCGCCGGGCCGATTCACAACAGGACTGAGGCTGCGATCCAGTAGAAGAACGCCGAGATGATCGCGGAGGCCGGGATCGTCACAACCCAGGCCATCACGATGCCCTTGGCGACGCCCCACCTGACGGCCGAGGTCCTCCGCGCGGCTCCGACCCCGATGATCGCCCCTGTGATCGTGTGGGTCGTCGAGACCGGAATGCCGAGCCAGGTTGCCATGAAGAGCGTCATGGCTCCTCCCGTCTCGGCGCAGAAGCCCTGCATGGGGGTGAGGCGGGTGATCTTCGATCCCATCGTATGCACGATCCGCCAGCCGCCCATCAGGGTGCCCAGGCCCATGGCGGCCTGACAGGAGATGACAACCCAGAAGGGGACGTAGAACTCGCTGCCGAGATGGCCCTGCGAGAACAGCAGCACGGCAATGATGCCCATGGTCTTCTGGGCGTCATTGCCGCCGTGCCCGAGGGAATAGAGGGCGGCCGACAGAAACTGTAGGCCGCGAAAGGCCTGGTCCGCAGCGAAGGGGGACGAGCGGGAAGCCGACCAGGTGGTTATGAGAACCAGGAGAAGTGCGAGCCCGAACCCGATCAGGGGCGACAGGACGATGGCCAGAAGAGTGGGCCCGAGTCCGCCCCACACGACGGCTCCCAGGCCTGCCTTGGCAACGCCCGCGCCCACGAGGCCGCCGACCAGGGCGTGGGAGCTGCTGGAGGGAATGCCGCCCGCCCAGGTTATGATGTTCCAGATGATCGCCCCCATGAGGGCGCCGAAGATGACGGCGGCATCGATGATGGAGGCCGAAACGATGCCGCTGCCGACGGTATTCGCCACATGGAGCCCGAAGAACAGGAAGGCGATGAAGTTGAAGAACGCAGCCCAGATCACCGCGAGTTGCGGCCTCAGAACCCGGGTTGAGACGATGGTTGCGATGGAATTGGCGGCGTCGTGAAGGCCGTTGATGAAGTCGAACAGCAAGGCCACCGTGATGAGACCGACCAGCAGTGGCAGCGAGATGGAGGCGGCATCCATTGTGCGGCGCTCCTCAGACGTGCTCGATCACGATGCTGTGGACCTCGTGGACCACATCCTCCAGACGGTCCATCACCCGTTCGAGATGGTCAAGCACCTCGGACGCGACCCAGAAGTCGAGAGCGTGAGCCGATCCCATCGCCTGGAACATGCGGCTGCGGGCAGCATCGTGAAGATCGTCCGTCTGTCCTTCGATCTGCGTGATGCGCTCCGACAGGGTGCTGATCCGGCCCGCATTCGTGCCGACCGAGCGCAGCATCGGAATGACCTCCTGGACGATTCGGGCGCCCTGGACGATGCAATCCGCCATCTCGACCATCTCAGGTTCGAACCGGCTCACCTTGAAGAGGGCCACCGATTTGACGGTCTTGCGCATCTGGTCGATTGCATCGTCCATGGACGTGATGAGGTCCTTGATGTCGCCCCGATCGAACGGCGTGATGAAGGATCGCCGGATGGCAGCGAGCACTTCTCCGGTGATCTTGTCCGCGTCGTCCTCGCGGTTCATCACGGTTGCGATGTTCTGCTCGATCCCGGGGCCACCCGCCAAGGTCGCCCGAAGGGCTTCCGCGCCGGCCAGAACGATCCTCGAATGCTCCTCGAACAGATCGAAGAACTGATCTTCCTTGGGCATCAGCGCACGGAACCATCGAAGCATGGGTCATCTCCTTGTAAGGGCAGGGCACGCATGTCGGCCGTCATGAGCGATCTCGCCCGGGCCACCCGGAGGAATGTCGCGGCAAGGCGCGGCACGGGGACGATCGGCATCGCGACAATCAAACCGGCGGGAGCGATCGGGTGCATGGGACTTTCGGGGTCCATGCCGATCGAGCTCGGCATTCGGAGGGGTGCTGCCGCGGTCACGCCACAGACGTTCCCTCGCGCCGCAAGGGTGGGCATTCCAAGCTGACGCGGCGGATATCGCGATCCTTCGAACCACTCCGATCCCGTCGTCGGGGCTCTTCCCGGGGTCATGGGTGAACCATGCGCCGGCTGGATGAGCCGGAGCCGGGAAGACGATATCAACTCCTGCTTCCATCGCCGACATGGGCAGACCCCACCCTCGAGAGAAGTGACTTCGCCTTCTGAATGACGTCCCTGAGTTCCGGTTCATCGACCGCTTCGGCGGCTTGCGCCGGGTCGAACCATCGCAGGCTGCGTTGCCCCTTCTCCGGCCAGCGCTTGCGCTGACTTCTCACCTTGAGCGGAAAGACGTCGACCTGACAGGGGACCACCTCTCCGCTCTTGAGACGCTTACCGTAGCCATACGAGCCGATCGGCACCTTGCCGACTTCGCCAACCAAACCAGCCTCTTCCAGAGCCTCGCGCGCGGCCGAGGCATGCGGTTTACGCCCTTTCATCGGCCAGCCCTTCGGGATGACCCAGCGGCGGGTGCCACGGGAGGTGATAAGCATGACCTCGATGCTGCCATCGGCCCGCTCCCGAAAGGGCAGGCAGGCGTACTGGGTGACGGACGGCTGGTCCAAACCGGGTTGACTCCTGTGACCTCCGCGAACAAACGCACGGGGGGCGGTGTAGGCTGCAACGCCAATGAGGGCTCCCGCTGACAACGTCCCGAGCCATCCCATAGCTTGCGTTGCTGAACACGTGTGCATAGACTTTTGACGTGAGCTTGACGGCAAATCCATCCCTGATCGCAGAATGCCTGTCGCCCTCACGCAGAGCATCGATTGACCGGAGCAAGCCCTCATGGAGGCGTCTTCAGACCGTGAAGACCAGCTGAAGCGCGACCGCGCGCCGCGTAATTTCGTTACGGCGGAAGACGTCGCCCGTCACGCCGGCGTCTCCCGGTCGGCCGTGTCCCGCACGTTCACGCCGGGAGCCAGTGTCTCGGCCGATATGAGGCAACGGGTCCAGGAGGCCGCGAAGACCTTAGGGTACCGGGTCAATCGCCTGGCTCGGAGCCTGATCAGCGATCAGTCCAATCTCATCGGCGTCGTCGGCGCCAACCTGTCCTTGCCCTTCATGGCGCGCCAGCTCGACGAGCTGAGCCGGGCGCTTCTGAGGCGCGGCATGCAGTGCCTGCTCCTGAACGCCGCCGAGGCGGAGCAGGGGATCACGCCGCTGATCGAACTCATCCTGGAGTTCCGCGTGCGGGCCATCGTGGTGATGTCCGGCTCGCCGCCCTCGTCGATCATCGATGAGTGCATGGCCAACGGCGTTCGAGTGATCCTGGTCAACCGGCAGGCCGACGACGCCGAAGCGGATACGATCATCAGCGACGATCTGGGCGGTGCCCACATTGCGGCCGAGCGTCTGCTCAGGGCCGGATGCCGGCGGATCGGCGTCGTCGGCAGCGGGGCACGGACGCCAACCCAGATCCGCCGACGCGTCGCCTTTGCCGAGTGCATCGAGGAAGCCGGGTTCAAGCCGGTCGTCTGGTCGTCGGGCGAGACCACCTACGAAACCGGCATGGAGGCCGCCGAGGGCCTGCTTGGCTCCCATGACCTGGATGGCGTTTTCTGTGTCACCGATCTCCTCGCGCTCGGCTTCCTCGATGGTGCCCGTGGCATGGGACGGCGCATTCCCGAGGATCTCTCGGTCGTCGGCTTCGACGACATCCCGCAATCCGCATGGGCTCCCTATCGCCTGACGACCGTCAGGCAGTCGATGAGCGATCTCACGGGATCCGTGCTGACGGCCATCGAGCGGGAGATGCATGGAGAGGGCATGGCGCTCGTGCATGAAGTCCTTCCGGTTGAACTCGTCGAGCGGGCGACCGTCCGTCCCTCCATCCGATCCTAGTCCGTTCCTCATTCAGAAGGCCTGGTGTTGCTTCCCCTCATGGGGAATCATCTCTCTTCTTGGCCGAGCGCATCGTGCGGATGAAAGCGGGCCACGCTCGTGACCCTCCGAGTCCGCCCTGTCATGGCTGTCATGGCCACCCTCCGCCCGTTGGGTCACTCCGCACGTCATGGCCGGGCCTGTCCCGGCCATCCCGATCGGAAGGGCGCGGCGCCTCTCGCATCGGGATCACCGGGACGAGCCCGGTGATGACGTGGAGTGTTGGTAGAAGCCGGTCCTGCCACCCTCCCACGTCATGGCCGCGCTTGTCCCGGCCATCCCGATCTTTTGGGGCGCCGCGCTCCACCGTATCGGGATCACCGGGACAAGCCCGGTGATGACAGCGGGAGGATGATCGTTCGGTTCGCGCTCCACCCTCCGCACGTCATGGCCGGCCTTGTGCCGGCCATCCCGATCCGGAAGGGCGCGGCGCCTCTCAGAAGCGGGATCACCGGGACAAGCCCGGTGATGACGTGGGAGGATGAGATCGGATCGGATCCCAAACCCGGATCCACTTCGCCGAAAAATGCTTGCTTGCAAGCTTTGCACACGTGTGCAAAGCTCCTCTGGCTTCATCCTGTGATCCTCGAGCGGCCGAGCCGTGCCGCAACGGGACGCACAGGACAATCGCGAGCTGACCGCCCTCCGGCCCGACCGGACGAGAGCACCAGAAGTCGGCCGCCCATGGGAAACGCTTGTGAGCCTGCACCCGGCTCCGGGAAGGACGTGACGGAATGACGAGTTCGGCGGCGCCAGCACACACCCCATCGAGCCGATCGTCCGCACGCGCCATCGTGGGGTACCTGCGGCACGTCTTCACCCAGCCCGAACGCCTTCTCGGCATCCTGCTCGCCGTTGTGCTGGGGGCGCTGGTCCTCGTGCCGCTGTTCGAGCTGGTCCGGGAGACCCTCACCGTTCAGCCCTATGACCGCGCCTATCTGCCCAAGGCTCAGCCGGGCGAGTTCACGCTCTTCCATTATGAGCGCGTCTTCGCCGGTCGCCTCTCCTGGGCGATCTTCTACAAACCCTTCTTCAACTCGCTGGTCACGGCCTGTGCCGCCACCGCCATCTGCCTGGCCTTCGGCGCCGGTCTCGCCTGGCTGATCGTGCGCACGAACATTCCGTTCCGGAATTTTCTGCACACGCTGGTGATGATCCCGTACATGCTCCCGTCCTGGGTGATGGCGCTGGCCTGGATCACGTTCTTCAAGAACGACCGCATCGGCGGAGCGTCAGGTGCCTTTGCATACTTCTTCGGCGTGCAGCCGCCGGACTGGATCGCCTATGGCCCGATCCCGATCGTCATCTGTCTGTCGCTCCACTATTACGTCTACTCCTATCTCTCGGTGTCGAGCTCGATCACGAGCGTCGACAGCCAGCTCGAGGAGGCCGGGGCCATGGCGGGCCTCTCGCGCCTCAAGCAGTTCCTGTGGATCACCGCGCCGCTCCTGTTGCCCGCTATCGGATCCGCGGTCGTGATGACCTTCATCCGTGTGGTCGGATCGTTCGGCACGCCCGCGGTGCTCGGCATGCCGGTGCGCTATTTCGTGCTGCCGACGCAGATCTATGCCGCCATGGGGACGCGCAACGCGGGCGACGGCTTCCTGCTTGCGCTCGTGCTCGTGGTCCTCGCCTGCCTGTTCATCTTCATCAACCAGCGTCTCATCGGTGTCCGCAAGAGCTTCGTGACCCTCTCCGGCAAGGGCTTCCGCAGCAAGGAGATCGATCTCGGGCGCTGGCGCTGGCCGCTCTTCATCCTTGTCATGCTGCTCATGACGGCAGCCGTCGCCTTCCCGCTTGTCCTGCTGGTCCTTCAGTCGCTGATCAAGACGGCAGGCAACTACAGCCTCGGCAACCTGACCCTGCATTACTGGACCGGCCAGGGAGGCGAGGGCGTCGACCAACTCCAGGCTGCCCTGGTCGACAACGGCAACATCCTCGATGCGACCTGGAATAGCCTCAAGCTGGCGTTCCTCACCGCCATGACGACCGGCGTCTTCGGCTTCCTCATCGGCTATGTCGTCGTCAGGACCCGCGGCTCGCTGACCTCGCGCGCCCTGGAGACGGTGGCCTTCCTGCCGTATATCTTCCCGGCCTTGGCCTTCGGGGCGATCTATATCGGCATGTTCGCCCGTCCGTTCGGGCCGATCCCGGCCCTCTACGGCACCTTCGCGCTGCTCGTCCTGATCTGCTCGGTCAAGACGCTGCCGTTTACGTCCCGCACGGGCATCGCGGCGCTCCTGCAGATCGACAAGTCGCTGGAGGAGGCGGCCCGCGTCCAGGGCATCGGCTGGTTCCGCCGCATGGTGCGGATCATCGTGCCCATCGCCGCCGGCGGGCTTCTCTCCGGCATGCTGCTGAGCTTCATCAGCATCATGCGCGAGCTGTCGCTCATCATCCTGCTCGTCACGCCGTCGACCAACGTGCTCGCCGGCGTCATCTACAACTACCAGAACCAGGACATGCCCCAACTCGTCGGCGTCGCCACCGTGCTGCTCGTCGCCATCGTGATTGCGGTCAACCTGGCCGTCCGCGCCTTGTCGACGAAGGCGAGGATCGGGGCGGCCTGACCAATCCATCCAGGTCGACACAACGAGAAACGAAGGAGGAAGCCCATCATGACACCGACTTTCCGCAGTGCCAAAGCCTGGCTCGCGGCCGGAGCCCTGACCTTTGCCCTCGCAGCGCCGGCCATGGCGCAGCAGCCCGACCCCAAGTGGGACGCCTGGCTCCAGAAAAGCCAGCTCGGCCCCTATCAGAAGAACGAGAACTGGGACGAGGTGATTGCCGGCGCGAAGAAGGAGGGCGAGGTCGTCGTCTATTCCTCATCGGGCACGATGTTGAAGGTGGCGGAGGACTTCGCGAAGCTCTATCCAGAGATCAAGGTCAAGGCCTATGACCTCGGCTCCGAGAAGACCATTGAGAAGGTCGTGCGCGAGCACCAGGCCGGCGTGTACGCGGCCGACGTGATCTACTCGGGCGGCACCGAGCAGATGGTGTTCGACCTGCTTCCCAACCAACACATCGTCAATTACGTGCCGTCGTACCTGGTCGACAGGATTCCCGCCGAACACCGGGAGCCGCTGCTGACGCATGTGATCGAAGCCTACGGTGTTCTGTACAACTCAGAGACCTACCCGGAGCCGCCGATCAAGAGCATCTGGCAACTCACCGAACCGCAATGGAAGGGCCGCTTCTCCATGAAGTCGCCGGCCGGTTCGCTAACCACCCTGATGATGCTCGCTGCCATCGTCGAGCACTCCGACGAGATGCAGAAGGCGTACGAGAATCACTATGGCAAGAAGCTCGAGCTCTCGCCCGGCATCGAGAACGCAGGCTACGAGTTCCTGCACCGGCTGATCGGCAACGACATCGTCATCTCCGACAACAGCTCGAAGATCGCGACAGCCGTCGGGCTGCGCGGCCAGGCCAAGCCCCCGATGGCGTTCTCGGTGATCCACTACCTGACCAAGAACCAGTCCGACAACTACGCGAATGCGATCCCCTACGACCTGCAGCCCGCGGCGTTGTTCTCGTATCCGACCTATGTGGCGGTTGCCGGACAGGCGCCGCATCCGAATGCCGCGAAGCTCTTCGTGTCGTTCCTCATGGGCAGCAAGGAGCTGAACAGCAGTTCGGAGCTGAAGGCGCCGTTCCGGTCCGGAAAGTCCCTGGACCTGCTGCAGGGCATGGCCGCCTTTTACCAGGTCGGCACCTTCTCACCGCGCACGGACGTGCCGCCGCCGCCTTACAGCGAGATGTGGCCGAAGGCCAACAAGCTCACCGCGTCGCCCGCGTTCGTGAAGGACAACATCGCGAAGATCAGCGACTTCTGGATGGCCGAGACGAGCCGGTAACCTGACCTGAATGGCTTCCGCACGAGAGAGTGCCCATGTCTGAAATCACCCTCAGAAACATCACCAAGTCGTACGGAAGCCATCTGGCCCTTCCGAGCCTCGACATCGACATCCCGAAGGGCAGCTTCGTGACCCTGCTCGGGCCATCGGGCTGCGGCAAGACCACGACCCTGCGCGTCATCGCCGGCCTGGAGCAGGCGACCACGGGCGAGGTCGTGCTCGGCGGGAAGACGGTCTACTCCAGCCGGACCGGAATCTTCGTTCCGCCCGAGCGGCGCGGCCTCGGCTTCATCTTCCAGAGCTACGCTCTGTGGCCCAACATGAAGGTCGACCGCAACATCACCCTGGCTTTGTCGGAGGCCAGGCAGCCCGCGCGAGTGGTCAAGGAGCGCCTTGCGGAGGCGCTCGCGAAGGTCCAGCTGACCGGGCTTGCGGACCGCTATCCGTCCGAGCTGTCGGGCGGTCAGCAGCAGCGGGTGGCCGTGGCCCGCCTGATTGCGGCCCGCAACGCGATCCTGCTCATGGACGAGCCGCTGTCCAACCTTGACGCGAAACTCCGGACGGAGATGCGCACGGAGCTGAAGCGCCTGCACCGCGAGTTGCAGGCGACCACGGTCTACGTCACGCACGATCAGGTCGAGGCACTGACCATGTCGGACAGCATCGTGGTGATGAAGGACGGCGTCATCCAGCAGCAGGGCTCGCCCTACGAGATCTATCACAACCCCGCCAACCTCTTCGTCGCCGAGTTCATCGGCGATCCCAGGATCAACCTCCTGGACGGAACCTTGGCGACCGCCGGGGGCGAGCGGGCCGTGCGCTTCCAGGATGCGGCCATTCCCGCGCCGACCGGCCTGCGGGGCCCGGATGGCCCGGTGACGTTCGCGATCCGCCCGGAGAACATCACGATCGTCGAGCGGCAGGGCCCGTTCAGCCTGCAGGCCGAGGTCGACATCGTCCAGCCCACCGGATCGCAGACGATCATCTCGCTCACGGTCAAAGGCCACCGGGTCACGGCGCTCATTCCCCGCTTCGAGACCTCGCTCCCGAAGAAAACCATCTGGGTCGAGTTCCCGCCCGACCAGATCATATTCTTCGATAAGGGCAGCGGAAATCGGCTCCCGTCGGCCCCACCCGCTGTCGGAGCCTCCCACGCGGCCTGAAGGCGACGGTCGGCTGCCGGTCGAACAGGCAGAACGCTCAACCCTGTGGCACGCCATTCCCGATGAGCGTGCCGCAACAGCCATACCACGAAGATCAGGATCAAAGTTTCGATGGTGACCCAGTTCAACTTTCCACGCCCTCCGATGAGCCTCATCGTCGAGGATCTCCCGCCGTTCGGGGTGAAGCTTTTCGTCGGGGACGCCAATGCGGCGTCGGACAAGGCCTTGCTCAAGAGCAACGACATCGCCATCGTGGTGAACTGCGCCGTCAACCTCGATATCGACTATACGGCCGGGGTCGGAGCCTCCGACATCGCGTCGCCGCACGGGCCGGTCCGAAACTACAAGCTGGGTCTCATCGACGATGCAGGCAACCCGGACACGATGCTGCTGGCCGGCTACTACCTGCTCGATGGCGCCCTGCATCAGCAGCTGCCCGACCGCCGCACCTATCCTCACCGTCGCCGTGGGAACGTGCTGCTGCACTGCCGCGGCGGGCGCAGCCGGTCCGTGATCCTGGCGGCCCTGTACATCCACATCCAGATGCCTGACCGGTTCCTGACCCTCGAGGCCGCCATCGATCACCTGCGCGTCACGCGCGAGCTTCATCCTGATGAATGGATGGAGACACCAAAGCCGATGCTGATCGAAGCCGCCCGCCATGCCGCTGCGTGGATCCGGCGGATCGAGCGCGAGAAGCATCCGGCACGAGAGCCCGTTTCCTCCAGCCAGTAAGCAGGACAAACCTTCATGCCCGTCTCCACCATAGCCAGGGTCGCGGATCCCGTCTCGTTGTCCGCAGCGGAGAAATCCGACCTCAGATTGTCTGTCGCGTCCGCTGTGGCGCGGGAGGCGGGGGCCCTGGCCCGCCGCCGGTTCAACGGACGCCCCGGAACGACCGGCATCAACCTCAAGGGACATCAGGACTATCTCTCGGCGGTGGATGCCGAGGTCGAGAGCTTGGTGCGCAGCCGGCTGCTGGAGAGCTTTCCCGAGGATTCCTTCTTCGGCGAAGAGGGCGGGGGATCGTTCGATCACAATGTCTGGGTGGTCGATCCGATCGATGGCACGGCGAACTTCGTGCGCGGGATCTCGCAATTCTGCATCTCCATCGCCTATGTCCGCGATGGCCAGACCCGGATCGGGATCATTTATGATCCCATGCACGATGAACTGTTCTCGGCCGAGCGGGGCCGGGGTGCGACGCTGAACGGCGAGCCGATCCGTGTCAGCGGGCTGGGCGACATGCAGTCCGCCACCATCGAGGCCGGCTGGTCGACCCGGCTTCCGCTCAGCCAGTACGTCGATCTCGTCGGCCGGATCCTGGCGGCCGGGGCGGGCGTTCGTCGCGGAGGGTCGGGCGCCCTGGCCCTGGCCTCCGTGGCGGCGGGCCGGATCGACGGCTATTGCGAGTTGCACATGAACTCGTGGGATGCCCTGGCCGGGATGCTGTTGATCGAGGAGGCGGGCGGCTGGGTGAATGACTTTCTCACCGGTTCAGGACTGCGCGACGGCAACATCGTACTCGGCTGCACGTCCGGTCTGAGGGACCCGCTCGTCCGGCTGATGGGAATGGCCTGACCGCACTCAAGTGTTCGATCCTGGAGCGCGACGGATCCTGATCCCGGGTTGTCGCGGCGGGGCTTGCGCTCCCGGGAATTGTGAAAGCGATTGCCCATGCTGTTCTCAACCCATCATGCCGGCCTCGTGGAGCAGCTGCTCCGCGCAGCGGCCCGGTCGGAGATCATGCCCCGCTTCCGGAACCTGTCGGCGCATGAGGTTCGGCAGAAGTCGTCGGCCATGGATCTTGTGACGGATGCCGATGTGGCTGCCGAGCGGATGATCGCCAGAGAGTTGGGGCGGGCCTTTCCGCATGCTGTCCTGATTGGCGAAGAGGCCACGGAGTGCGACCCGTCTCTGCTGAACAGGCTGGCGGACGCGGACCTTGCCTTCCTGATCGATCCGGTGGACGGCACCAAGAATTTCGCCTCGGGTCTCCCGTTGTTCGGGGTGATGGCGGCGGCCGTTGTGCGAGGGGAGGTCGTTGCCGGTTGGATCCATGACCCGGTTGGGAACGACACGGCGATGGCCATCCGCGGGGAGGGGGCCTGGATCAAGCATCCCGATGGCAGACGAACCGATCTTCGGGTTGCGTCTTCGGTCGCGATCGAAGAAATGTCAGGGTGCGCCTCCTGGCACCATATGCCGGAGCCCATGCGGTCCGCCGTGG
This sequence comes from Microvirga sesbaniae, assembly GCF_025460805.1. GTDB lineage: Bacteria > Pseudomonadota > Alphaproteobacteria > Rhizobiales > Beijerinckiaceae > Microvirga > Microvirga sesbaniae. The sequence continues at coordinate 165,496 of NZ_JAMXFJ010000009.1, forward strand.
CGGCGAACCTCCCGGGTTTCGGGGCCGTTGCCTGTTATCGCTGCGCGGCGCACGAGTATCGGATGGCCGCCGCCGGACATTGCCACTTCCTTCTCCACGGGAAGCTGATGCCGTGGGATCATGCGGCAGGCTGGCTGCTCCATCGGGAGGCCGGCGGCTACGCCGCGCGGTTTGACGGAGCGCCTTATCGCCCCACCCTCCATGATGGGGGCATCCTATGCGCTCCCGATGCAGAGAGCTGGCGGACGATTCACGAGAGGCTCTTTGGCCTCTCTGCAATGTCGCTCGCGAGCCCTTTCGGGGCTGGGCGGTAAGCGCGCGTGAGCTATTTACTCCTGTGCGCCACTGCCCGCACGCGGGCCGTCGGCAGCACGGGAGGACAATCATGAGACGACTCGTCAGTGTTGCGGCCTTGCTGGCCGCTTCAGGGAGCATTGCGTACGCTCAGAACACCCTGCCTCAAACCAACGACGCCTACTTCCGCGCAGCTCAGTCCGCGCTCCAGGAGCGCTTGCGCGTGACGCCGAACACCAATCGCGCCAAGAACGTGATCCTGTTCGTGGGCGACGGTATGGGCATCTCCACGGTTACCGCGGGCCGCATCTACGAGGGGCAGAAGCGCGGCGTCGATGGCGAGTCGAACTCGCTGACCATGGAAAAGCTGCCTTTTGCGGCTCTCTCGAAGACCTACACCCATGACGCGCAGGTGGCCGATTCCGCCCCGACCGCCGTGGCCATGGTAACGGGCGTGAAAACGCGCAACGACGTGATCGGCGTGAACAGCGAGGTCGAGGTCGGCGACTGTGCCGGGTCCAAGGGCAAGGAGGTGCTGAGCCTGGCGGCCATGGCCGAGCGGGCCGGGCAGGCGACCGGCGTCATCTCCACCGCCCGCATCACCCATGCCACGCCGGCCTCCATGTACGCCCATACACCTCACCGCGACTGGGAAGGTGACGCCAACATGACGCCGGAGGCCATGGCGGCCGGATGCAAGGACATCGCCCAGCAGCTTGCCGCCTGGTCCCAAGGCGACGGCTTCGAGGTGATCTTCGGCGGCGGACGCGACCGCTTCCTCCCGGAGACCGTGAACGACCCCGAGGACACGGACAAGAAGGGCTCGCGCAAGGATGGGCGCAACCTCGTCCAGGAATGGCAGAACCGTTACTCCAACAGCGGCGTGTTTCTTTGGAACAAGGAGCAGTTCGACAAGCTCGATGGAAAGACCCCTCATGTGATGGGCCTCTTCGAGCGCTCGCACATGCGCTACGAGGCGGACCGTCTCAAGGACAATGGCGGCGAGCCGTCCCTGGCGGAACTCACGGTGAAGGGCATCGACATCCTGAGCCAGAACCCGAGCGGGTTCTTCCTCATGGTCGAGGGCGGGCGCATCGATCACGCGCACCATGACGGCAATGCGTACCGCTCGCTCGAGGACATGGTCGCCTTCGACAATGCCATCAAGGCAGCGCTGCAAAAGGTGAACCTCGATGAGACGCTCGTGATCGTGACGGCAGACCACAGCCATACGCTGACGATCAGTGGATATCCGAAGCGCGGCAACCCGATCCTGGAGACCATCGTCGAGCCGGACGGCAAGCCGAAGCTCGGCAAGGATGGCAAGCCGTTCACGACACTCGGCTACGCCAACGGCCCGGGCGCCGTGAAAGCGAATGAACCACGTCCGACGCCAGCTGACACCACCGCGCCGGATTACAAGCAGCAGTCCCTGGTCCCGCTCGACAGCGAGACCCACGGCGGCGAGGACGTCGCGATCTTTGCCGGCGGCCCCTGGGCTCACCTCTTCGCCGGCGTGGTGGAACAGAACTACATCTACCACGTGATCGATCATGCCACGAAGTTGGGTGAACGCTCAGGCCTGCGTGCAGCCGCTCAGTAGAAGCTCTCGCGGGTGGGCCGGACCCGGCCCATCCGCCCCGCAGATCCATATGTCCTTGAGCCGACCGATATGCCCTGGAACGAATGCCGGATTTCCGCCGGCATCGGATCAACTGACCTTCGTGAGGCCACGCCCGAAGGCTCGTTCAACCCAGAGCCGCCCCCAGAGCAAGGATGCATTCGAACACAGTAACAAGCCAAGAGAGGTTCGCCCGCTCAATATGTCACAGGACCATCAAGCCTGCTTCGTGCCTGAATATATACCTTGACTCGACATGCCGCAGCAGTAAGCCTCGTTGACCATTCAACACGGCAGTGAATCCAGGCGAGAAGACCTGGGTCGGCTCAAACTCCACCTTATGCGAGCAGGGCAGCTATGGCGACAGGCACCTTCCAGGGCGGCGAAGCCGCGCACAGAACGGTGCGGCAGCGCGGTCGAGCGCCGGACCATGAACCAGTGGTCCTTCCGGATTACGGACTACCGGGACCGTCTGATCACTGGCCTGGACAGGATCGACATGCCTGATTCCACCAAGCGGATGCAGCGGGCGTGGCTGGCCGATCTGAGGGACTGGTGCGTCTCGCGGCAGCGGACATGGGGGTGCCCAATCCCGGTCGAGGGTGAGACGGACACCCTGGACACGTTCGTCGACTCCTCATTCTACTACCTGCGCTACCTGACCGACAGCGACACCGAGTTCCTGCCGGAAGGCTGCTACCAGCCCGTCGATCTGTATGTCGGCGGGGCCGAGCACGCCTGCATGCACCTGATCTACACCCGGTTCATCCACATGGTGCTGTTCGACTTAGGTGTCGTCCCACGGGAGGAGCCATTCAGGAAGGTGATCCATCAGGGCGTCATCAGGAAGGACGGAGCGAAGATGTCGAAGTCCAAGGGGAATGCCGTCAGCCCTGACGACTACGATCCCGACGAGCTGCGGCTGTACCTGATGTTCATCGGTCCCTATTTCGAGGGTGGGGAGTGGTCGGACGAGCACATCACCGGGCAGCGCCGGTTCCTGTCCCGGATGCGGCGGTGGCTGGAAAGCCGGGGCTCCGACCGGATCGATCTTTCGGCCTTCAAGGATCAGGTCGACCATGACACACGGGCCTTCAAGTTCAACAAGGTCGTGAGCGGGTTCATGGAGTTCTACAACCGCCACAAGCACCTGCGACCGGACGAGGACACGGCCCGACGGATCGAGGAGGTGCTGCGCGTCTTCGCGCCGGGATTCCGGTCATGCACACACTAGAGCCTCGGACGTGACCCAGAGGGCCGCGTCAGCGACCCGAAGGGCCCCACGATGCGCTCGGTGGGCTTCCGACCGGGATCACCGGGACAAGCCCGGTGATGACGTGGCGGTTGATCGTTCGGTTCGCGTCACCCTCCTCACGTCATGGCCGGCCTTGTGCCGGCCATCCCGATGGGAAGAGCGCCGCGCCTCACCGTGTCGGGATCACCGGAACGAGCCCGGTGATGACGTGGAGGGTGACCATGGCAGCGGCGCGACCTGGGCGGTGCTGGAGGCCCCCGACATTTTGGGTTTGACAGCAAATCGGGTAGATGCTCTTCATGCGAGCATCCGCTCAAGGTTGTTGCTGTCCCATGCCCGTCCAGAGATCGCCCTTCGACCTCGTCATCCTCGATTGCGACGGCGTGCTCGTCGACAGTGAGGTCATCAGCTGCCGGACTCTGGTCGATATTCTCTCTCCTCTCGACCCGGGCTACGATCTGCAGACGGTGATGCGCCGCTATCTCGGGCGCCCCTCGAGTGTCGTCGTCGAGGATTACGAGAGAATGACAGGCCGCCCGGCCTCGGGCGACTTCACGGAGGGCTGGCGGGCCCGCCTGTTTGCCGCATTCGCGCGCGAGCTTCAGCCGGTGGAAGGAGTGCGCGGCGCGGTCGAGGCCTTCGCGAGCGACTATTGCGTAGCCTCGTCAAGCGACGAGGAGCGCATCGAGATCTGCCTCCGGAAAGTTGGGTTATGGGATCTCTTCGAGGGGCGGATCTTCAGCACGACCCGCGTGCCGCGCGGCAAGCCGGCGCCCGACCTGTTCCTGCTGGCCGCCAGGGAGCGCGGCGTGGCGCCGGAGCGCTGCCTTGTGATCGAGGACAGCGTCAGCGGCGTCATGGCGGCGAAGGCGGCTGGTATGACAGCCTATGGCCTCGCCGCCGGCAGCCATTTCGCAGTTCTGGACCAGAGACAGGCGCTCCTGGACGCCGGAGCCGACAAGGTGCTCGAATCCTGGCGGGAACTGGCACCGATGCCTGCAACCGGTTGAGCGTCCGATGGCCGAGAACGACAGCACCCGCCTCGACGACGCCGCCCGGGCCGGCTGGCTCTACTATATTGCCGGCCGCACGCAGGACGACATCGCCCAGATCCTGAACATCTCGCGCCCGGCGGCGCAGCGCCTCGTCTCGCTCTGCCGCAGCGAGGGGCTGATCAGCTTCCGCATGAACCACCCGATCAGCACCTGCATGGAGCTCGCAGCGCGGCTGCGCGACCGCTTCGAGCTGCTGCATTGCGACGTTGCCCCGTCCGACGGCTCGGCGGAGACCGGCGCGGCCGGCGTCGCCGCGCTCGGCGGCGTGCTGATCGAGCGCTGGCTGCGCTCACGCCAATCGCTGGTCATGGCCTTGGGCACCGGCCGTTCCATGCGGGCCAGCATCGAGCGCGTTCCGCCCATGTCCTGCCCGCTGCATCGGCTCGTCTCGCTGGTCGGGACCATCTCGCCCGATGGCTCGGCCAGCCCCTTCGACACGCTGGTCAAGCTCGCCGAAATTACCCGGGCGCAGTATTTTCCAATGCCGCTGCCCCTTTATGTGTCGAGCCCCGAAGAGCGCGCTCAGCTCATCCAGATCGAGTCGATCAGGCGCATCCGCGCCATCGCCAGCGAGGCCGATCTCTGGGTGATGGGCATCAGCCAGATCGGCGAGGATGCAGTGCTATATCGGGACGGATTCATGACGCGCGGCGAGCTGCTCGACATGGTTCGCCACGGCGCCGTCGGTGAGGTGACCGGCTGGGTCTTCGATGCCGAAGGCCGATTCCTCGACCGCGGCACCAACCTGCGCGTGACCAGCGTGCCGCCCGAGTCCGGAAGCGCCCGGCGGCGCATCTGCATCGGCCAGGGCCCGGCCAAGGTCGCGCCCCTGCGCGCCGCGCTGAGAGGGAGAATCGTCAACGGCCTCGTCACCGACGAGGACACGGCCCGGGCCCTCCTGGCGGACTAGCGCACCGTGCGGACCCAGCGGGCCACGCGAGCAACCCGAAGGGCCGCGTCAGCGACCCGAAGGGCCACGTCAGTGAAAAGTGGACCCGGCTTTTCGCGCCGAACGGTGCGCCACTGAGGGAATTGAGCATCCGCTCACACCACCCTTGACGTCATCACCGGGCTCGTCCCGGTGATCCCGGTCGGAAGAGCGCCGCGCTTCAAACCATCGGGATGGCCGGGACAGGCCCGGCCATGACGTGGGGAGGGTGGCAGGAAGGGCGGAGGGTGCCATGACGTGAGAGGGTGTTCGCACCGCCTCACACATACACCACGTCATCACCAGGTTCGTCCCGGTGATCCCGCTTCCGAGAGGCGCCGCGCCTCACCGGATCGGGATGGCCGGCGAGAGGCGGGTAATGACTGGCCGGCCATGACGTGGGAAGGTGGCAGGACCGGACCACACACGCACCACGTCGTCACCAGGTTCGTCCCGGTGAACGCGATCGAAAGACCGCCGCGCGCATCGTGCGGACGAAAAGCGGGCCGCCCCGATCGATGCGCTGCTTCAGGATGCTCCAACGCGCTGATCCGCCTTGCCCCATTGCCCTCCAGGCCCAAGCAGGCCCAGCCGTCATCGACCCGTCATCAACGGTTGACATAACAAGCCAGTGTGCGAGCATATGCTTCAATAAAGAGCATATGCTCACACAACCTAATGAGGGAGGGCTTTACATGCGATCTTTCTACGGTGCTTTGGCGGGTGCGGGCGCAATGCTGCTAGCGGGGCTTTCTCCCGCGCGGGCGGCGACTGAAATCGAGTTCTGGCACGCCATGAGCGGCGCGCTCGGCGAGCGTGTCGAGGAACTCGTCAAGAAGTTCAACGACTCCCAGAAGGAATACGTCGTCAAGGCGATCGGCAAGGGCACCTATGACGAGGTGCTGAACGGCACGATTGCGGCTTATCGCGCCAAGCGCCAGCCCGAGATCGTGCAGTCGAACGAGCGCTCTTTCCTGACGATGGTCAATTCCGGCGCCATCGTTCCCACGAGCGATCTGATGGCACAGGAGGGCCACCCGATCGACGCCTCGCAGTTCATCGCTCCGGTCGTCAGTTACTACGCGATCGACGGCAAGCTCCAGGCGATGCCGTTCAACTCCTCGACTCCGATCCTGTTCTACAATCGCGACCACTTCAAAGCCGCCGGATTCGACAAGCCCGGCGCGACCTGGCAGGAGCTCGAGCCGCAGCTCGACGCGATCAAGGCCAAGGGGGTGTCGAAATGCGCGATGGTGCTCCCCGGCGACTACGAGTGGAGCTTCCTCGAGAATTACAGCGCGGTGAACGACATCCCGTATGCAACCAAGCGCAACGGCATGGATGGTCTGGACACCAGCTACGTTTTCAACAAGGGCAAGCTCGTCGATCAGGTCGAGCGCATGAAGCGGCTGGTCTCGTCCGGTGTGATGCAGCTCGCCGGCCAGGGCATCATTCCAATCCAGCTCTTCACCTCGGGCGAATGCTCGACGATCATCGCCTCCACCGCCTCGCACGCCGCGGTCGTCGCCGCCGCGAAATTCGACTGGAGCGCGGCCGAGCTGCCCTATGAGCAGGGTGTCACCCCGAAGAACAGCGTCATCGGCGGCGCGGCGCTCTGGACACTGAAGGGGCATTCGCCGGAGAAGTACAAGGCGGTCGCGGCCTTCTACGATTTCCTCGCCAAAACCGACACGCAGGTCTGGTGGCATCAGGCAACGGGTTATGTGCCGGTCACGACCGCAGCGTATGAAGCGGCCAAGGCGCAAGGCTACTACCAGAAGAACCCGACGCGCGAGATCGCCGTGCTGCAGCTGATGCGCGGCACGCCCAGCGACAACTCGCTCGGCTTCCGCATCGGCAACAGTAACCAGATCAACGTCGCGATCATGGAAGAGGTCTCGGCCGCCTTCCTCGGCAAGAAGCCGGTGCAGCAGGCGCTTGACGACGCCGTGGCTCGCGGCAACGAGGCGCTACGCCGCTACGAGCAGCTCAATGCCGGCAAGAAATAGCACGGCTGCTCTCCCCGGCACGGCCGGCGGCGGCGCTTTGCGCCTCCGCTGGCCACTGAGGCGCCTTTTCCTCAGGAGCGCCGACGATGCACAGTCCGAAAGCGGGCTGAAGCGTGCGCATTTCCGGGAATGGCGCCTGCCCATCTGGCTGCTGGCGCCGCAGCTCTTCATCCTGCTGCTGTTCTTCTTCATCCCGTCGGTCCGGGCTCTGATCCAGGCCTTCCAGCTGACCGACCCTTTCGGCGCCACGACGCAATGGGTCGGGTTCGAGAATTTCGAACGACTGTTCCGCAGCGGAGTCTACTGGTCCTCGGCGCAGGTCACGCTGATCTTCACCATCGCCCAGAACGTGCTGACGCTGTCGATCGCGCTGCTGCTCGCTTTCGCCTCGAACCATATCCTGCGGGGCCGCAGCGCCTACCGGACCGTGCTGCTGCTGCCCTACGCGATCGCCCCCGCTATCGCGGGCATCATGCTCGCCTTCCTGTTCAACCCCCGGGTCGGCCCCATTGCCCACACCCTGCAGGGGCTCGGGCTGGATTGGGATCCGAACCGCAATTCCTGGCATGCGCTCGCCCTGATCGTCATGGCGGCCTCCTGGAAGCACATCTGCTACAACTACATCTTCCTCGTCGCGGCGCTGCTCTCGGTGCCCCAGTCGATCCTCGAATCCGCCTATCTCGACGGCGCGGGGCCGATCCAGCGCTTCTTGCGCATCTCGTTGCCGATGGTCACGCCGACCCTGTTCTTCTTGATCGTGATCAACTTCGTCTACGGGCTGTTCGAGACCTTCGCCATCGTCGACGCCACCACCCGTGGCGGCCCGGCCGGCGCGACCTCCATCCTGGTCTACAAGGTCTATCTGGACGGATTCGTCACGCTCGACCTCGGTTCCTCCGCCGCGCAATCCGTCGTGCTGATGGTGCTCGCGCTGCTTCTGACCATCGCCCAGTTCCGCTACGTGGAACGCCGCGTCAATTACAGCGTCTAGGCCGACGATGAACGAACATACGCCGATCCTCGATGCCGTCTGCCACCTCATCCTGCTGGTCGGCGCGGCGCTCGTCTGCCTGCCGATCTATTTCGTCTTCGTCACCGGCTCGCTCTCGCAGGCGGAGATCATGCGCGTGCCGATGTCCTGGCTCCCCGGCAGCCAGTTCTTCGCCAATATGCGGACCGTGTTGAGCAATGCCGATTTCGGGCGGCTGCTCCTCAACTCCTTCATCATCGCCACGGGCATCACGGTCGGAAAGCTGGCCGTTTCGGTGATCGCGGCCTTCGCCGTCACCTATTTCCGCTTTCCCTTCCGGATGACGGCCTTCTGGCTGATCTTCATGTCGCTGATGCTACCGATCGAGGTGCGCATCGTGCCAACCTACGAGTCGGCGGCGAACGTCGCTCTGCCGCTCAACATCCTCGGCTCCTGGCTCGGCATTCAGGCATTGATCGATCTCGACTGGAATCTGGTCAACACCTATTCAGGGCTGATCCTGCCGCTGATCGCCTCCGCCACGGCGACCTTCCTCTTCCGCCAGTTTTTCCTCACCGTTCCCGACGAGCTCTGCGAGGCGGCGCGCATCGACGGAGCAAGCCCGTGGCAGTTCTTTCGATTGATCCTCCTGCCCCTGTCGCGATCGAACGTCGTGGCGCTGGCGATCATCCTCTTCCTGATGGGCTGGAACCAGTATCTCTGGCCGCTGTTGCTCACCACCGATCCGGCGATGGCCAATGCGGTGATCGGGCTGAAGAAGCTGATGCCGCGGCCGGATTCGCTGCCGACATGGCATTTGCTGATGAATGCGGCTTTCCTCACCATGCTGCCGCCCACCATCGTCATCCTTCTCCTTCAGCGCTGGTTCGTGAAGGGACTGGTCGACAGCGGCAAGTAGTGACCAACAGACCGAAGCGGGGCACCCTTCCATGCGAATCATCGGACATCGCGGCGCGCGCAATATCTGGGCGGAGAACAGCCTCGGCGGCTTCCGCAATGTCTGCGGCCTGAAGGTCGATGCGGTCGAGCTCGACGTGCATCTGTCGAGCGACGGCGAGATCATGGTGATCCACGACCCGCTGCTCGACCGTACGACGGACCACAAGGGACCTGTCGGTCACCTGTCGCGGGACGCCCTCGCCAAGGTGAGGCTCGACGACACCCTGGGGGAGACGATCCCGACGCTGCCGGACGTCCTCGACGTCTTCGGCCCCACCGGAATCGAGCTTGAGATCGAGATGAAGATGGATGCCTTCGGCAATCCCTATCCGGGCCTGCTCGAAAAGGTCATCGCGCTCGTCGAAGCCCGCGGCTTGTCGTCTCGCGTGGTCCTGACCTGCTTCGTCCCGGAGGTCATCGAGGAGATCCGCGCCAAGGCGCCGGGCATGCGCCGGCTCGCTTCGGTCGACCGCCGCTCCTGCGAAGCCTTCGGCGGCGTCGACCGGACCCTGCGGCGATTCGTCGATCTCGGGTGCATCGTCGCCGTCGAGCAATCGCTGCTTCGGCTGGCGATCGACCGCGCGGTCGAGATCGTCGGGCGGGACAAGCTTGGCGCCTGGGTCCCGAACACGGTCCGCGAACTCGATTACTGGTTCAGTCAGCCGATCTCGCAGATCACGAGCGATCGCCCCGATCTTGCGCTGCAGGTGCGCACACAGCACGGGTGAGGCACGGGCCGCTCGGGTCAGCCATGGGCAAGGATCTCTCGGGGATCGGAATGCCTCTCCTGCGAGTGCTTTCCCTGTCAGGCGAGGCCGGCCTTCAAAAGCTTGGAGCATCGGGCGTGAAACATGGCCCCAGGTTTGGGATCGGATTCGATGCTCACATCCTGAAGCGGCTCTTCCTTCGGGGCGGACCCGAAGGGTCACGTCGGCGACCCGGAGGGTCCGCACGATGCGCTCTGCGTTGTTCCGATCGCGTTCACCGGGACGAGCCCGGTGATGACGTGGAGAGGTGGTCTGGGCCGGTGACAACACCCTCCCAGGTCATGGTACCCTCGGCCCTTCCCACCCCCCTCTCACGTCATGGCCGGCCTTGTGCCGGCCATCCCGATTGTTTGAAGCGCTGCCGGTGCCGACATCGATTCCGGGGACATGGCTTGCCATGGCCGTTCAATCGTCCAGACAGGGGTCTGAGGGGCGACGCCCTGCGCCGGCGCGCATCACAGGTCGTTGCTCTGCGGCAGGATGACGAGATCGCGAATGGTGACGTTCCGAGGCCTCGTCAGCATGAACAGGACGGCTTCGGCCACTTCAACCGGCTGCATCAGGCCGCCTGCCGCCAGCTCCGACTCGAGCTTCTCCTTCGGCCAGTCCTTGATGAGGGCCGTGACCACGGGTCCGGGTGCGACGGCGCCGACGCGCAGGCCGTGCGGGGCAACCTGCCGCCGGACCGTGTGCACGAAGGCCTGTACGGCATGCTTGGAGGCGGTGTAGATCGGCTCCCAGACGACGGGAACGAGCCCGGCGATGGAGCTCGTCACGATGATGTCGCCGGTCTTGCGCTCCACCATGTGCGGAAGCACCGCATGGATGGAGCGGAAAGCGGCATTGATGTTGAGGCTCAGCATGCGATCCCAGGCATCCGGATCACCCTTGAGAATCTCCCCGCCGATATAGGAGCCGGCATTGGCGTGAAAGATGTCGAGCTGGCCCGCCTGCTCGAGGATCTGCGGCATCATGCGCGAGACGCTCGCTGGATCGGTCAGGTCGACGCGCAGGGGGAGGGCCTGCGGGCCCAGTTCGGCGCAGACGGTCTTCAACGCTTCCTCGTCGCGGTCGACCAGCACGACCCGTGCGCCTTCGGAGAGGAGGATCCGGGCACATTCGAGGCCGATGCCGGAGGCCGCTCCGGTGATGGCGGCAACTTTGCCGGAGAGTTTCTCACCCATGGTTTTTCCTTCGTCTTGGTTTCAGGCCCGGCCGTGAGATACGCGCGAGCGGCGCGCCAAGGAGTCGACGATGACCGCGATGGCCAACACGGCGCCGGTGATCATGTACCGGAGCGATGAGGAGAGATCGAGGAGCGTCAGCCCACTTGCGATCGACTGGATGACGATGATGCCGAGCAGGGCCGAATAAGCGCTGCCGCGGCCGCCGAACAGGCTGGTTCCCCCGATGACGGCGGCCGCGATGGCGTTCAGATTGACGTCGCCGGTGCCCGCCTGCTGGCTCGCGGAGGCGAGGCGCGCGGCGGAGAGAATGCCTCCGGCCGCGGCGAGACCCGAGCAGAGCATGAACGCGGTCATGTAGATGAAGCGCACATTGATGCCCGCGCGGCGCGCGGCCTCGCGATTGCCGCCGACGGCCAGCATCTGGCGGCCCCATTTCGTGCGCGTGAGGGCATAGTTCATGACCACGACGAGGCCCACGAAGAGGCCGAACATCCAGGGGATGCCGCGGTCGAGGTTGAGGTAATAAACGACGAGTTCGAGAACGACCGTGACCAGCACGCAGCGCAGGAGCAGGCTGGTCAGCGGCTGAGGCGACAATCCTGCTTCGCGCCTCCGGGCCGCAATGCGGTGGCCCAGCACGAACATCACGATCCCGGGGAGAGCCGCAAGGGCGTAGGACACGGGATCCGGCATCACAAGCAGCTGGCCGAAATTCACCAGGGGCGCTTCATAGGGCAGGTTGATCGAGCCGGTGGAGCCGAGCAGGTAGAGCTGCAGGCCCAGGATGGACAGAAGGCCCGCGAGGGTCACCACGAAGCTCGGCATGCCGAAGCGGTTGAACAGGACCGCATAGAGCGCGCCGATCAGAACGCCGAAGACGAGCGCCGCCAGAATGGCGATCGCGACGGGCCAGCCCTGGTTGACCCACAGCACGCCGATGAGCGCGGATGCGAAGCCGCTGACCGATCCCACCGACAGATCGATTTCGCCCACGATCAGGATGCACACGATTCCGAGCGCGATCACGCCGACCGTCGAGCAGTCGAACAGGAGATTGACGAGATTGTTCGGCGCCAGGAACACGGGATTGAGACTTTGAAAGACCGTCCAGATGATCGCCAGGCCGACCACCACCGGAAGCGACCCGAGATCGCCGGAGCGGATCCTGTCCCAAAAGGCGCGGGCTGAGCCACCGATGCCTTCCGCGTGCTTCACGCGCTCGTCCCTGCGGTCGATAAGCGGGGCGGCCTGCGCGTTCTGCTCTGCACCCTTGGTCATGGGCGTTCCTCCGGTGCCGGGCCTTGCGCTTGGCGTCGGCTGGCGCGGCGCGAGACCGAGTTGTTCGCCGCGCCCGTGATGGCGCTGACGAGTTCCTGGTTCGACGCATCGGGCTCGAAGACGCCGTTGTTGCGACCGAGCCTGAGCACGGCGATGCGGTCCGCGACGGCGCGCACGTCCTCCATGTTGTGGCTGATCATGATGACCCCGAGTCCACGGTCGCGGACGCGCTCGATCAGGTCGAGCACCTCGGCCGTCTGCGCGACGCCCAGGGCGGCCGTGGGCTCGTCCAGCAGAATGAGCTTGGGCTCGAGCAGCAGCGAGCGCGCGATGGCGACGGTCTGGCGCTGGCCGCCCGAGAGAGAGGCCACGGGCTCGCGCACGCTGGGGATGCGCGCGGACAATTCGTTGAGCAGGGTCCAAGCCTTCAGCTCCATGGACACTTCGTCGAGCCGGTAGGGGCTGAGCTCGCGGCCAAGGAAGATGTTGGCGACCACATCGAGGTTTTCGCACAGGGCGAGATCCTGAAACACGGTCGCGATCCCGAGGGCGAGCGCCGCGCTGGGATCCGGGAGTGTCACCGGCTTGCCGCGGAAGGTGATCGATCCGGAGCTCGGCTGGTGCACTCCCGCCAGGATCTTGACGAGCGTCGACTTGCCCGCGCCGTTGTCGCCGACAAGGGCCACGACCTCACCCGCATGCACGTCCAGGTCGATGTCGGTCAAAGCCGAAACGGCACCGAAATGCTTCGAGATGCCGCGCAGGCTGAGCACTGGTTCGCGCGTGTCGCGCTGCTCCTGGGTTCTGTCCATTCTTCCTCGACTCCGCAGGCGACGTGCCGGCGCCACGCGTGACGTCCGGCTGCCGGTCGGGCAGCCGGACGGATTTCGCCGTTTACTGGATGATGCCCAGCTTCTTGCAGCCATCCGCATAGCGGCCCGAGCAGAGCTGCTCGGCTGAATTGATTTTCTTGTCGATGATCTCCGCCTTCAGGTTCTCCGCCGTGATGACGGCAGGCACGAACAGCCTGGACGGCGTGTTGAACAGCATCGTGTCGGCTTTCGGCGCTTCGCCGCCCAGGAGTTGAAGGGCCACATTCGCGGCGGCGGCCGCTACGATCTCGCTCGGCTTGGAGATCGTGTTGTACTGATCGCCGGCGATGATCAGCTGCAAGGCCGCGATCGTCGCGTCGTTGCCGGTGACGGGCGGAACCGGGTTCATGCCGGCAGCCTTGAACGCCGCGATGGCGCCGCCGGCCGTGCCGTCATTGGCCGCCACCACGCCGAGGATGTTCTTGTTGAAGCGGGTGATCTGGCCGCTGGCCCATTGCTGCGCCTTCGGGGGTGCCCATTCCGGCGTGTCGAATTCCGCCAGTATCGGGTAGCCGCTGTTGTCGAGGCCCTCGTGGATGCCCTTCTTGATCAGGCCCGCGGCCGCGTCGGTCGGCGAGCCGTTGATCTGCAGGACGCCCATGCCGCCCCCGACGGTGACATTGGATTTCTTCAGGTGCTGCACCAGCGAATCCGCGATGGACTTGCCGATGGCCTGATTGTCGAACGAGACGTAGAAATCGGCCTTCGCATCGGGGATCGGGCGATCATAGGCGATCACCTTGATGCCCTGGCCCTGCGCTTGCTTCACGAGCGAGGCGGCCGCGGCGGAATCGACCGGGTCGAGCACGATCACCTTCGCACCCTGCGAGATCGCGGAGTTGAACTGCTGCTGCTGGCGCGACACGTTCGCATCGGCATTCTGATAGATGACCTTGCAGGTCGGGCAGAGCTTCTCCATCTCGGCCTTGAAGCCGGGGAAGTCGTGCTCTTCATAGCGGGTCGAGGCCTGATCGGGCATCAGGAAGGCCACCGTGGTGTTGGTCACCTTCGCGTTCTGGGCCATGGCAGCGCCGGTTCCGGCGAGCAGGGACAGAGTCAGCGCCGCAAGGCTGCCGAGTTTCCATGAAGACTTGATCATTCGTTTCTCTCCCATTCGTCCTTGTTGTCGGGCGGGCGGACCGCCTGTCTCGTGGACAGGACCGTGCCGCTCCCCGGTGCGCCCTCAGCGGAGCACTTCGTCCCGCGGGCCCTCGTGCGCGGCCCGGCCGTTCACTCGTGGATCGAGGTGGTATTGTCTGGCGCCTCCCTGAGAAGACTTGGTCGTCTTGTCCTTCTTGGCCGCGTGGCCGTTGTCGAGCAGAAGGCGCCGGAACCGGGAGGGCGTCATGCCCTTCTCGGCCAAGAATTGTCTGTTGAAATTGGACACATTATTGTAGCCGACCTCGTAGCAGATGCCGGTGATCGAGGCCTGCTCGTCACTCATCAGGATCTGGCACGCGAGATTGATCCGCAGCCGCTTGACGTACTGCACCAGGGACATGCCCGTGTGCTGGCGAAAGGCGCGCGAGAAACCGCTTGTCGATTGGCCGGCAATCGCCGCGAGTTTCGCCTCGCCGAAGGGCTGTGTCAGGTTCTCGCGGATAAAGGCGAGCGCCCTGTTGATCCCGACGGACATGTACCCCGACGGGTCAGGCAGGTAGCTGGCGCTGGCCAGCATCCGCGATCCTTTCGCGCGGCTCAGCAATCCGGCGATCGACATGAACAATTCAATGCGGCGCACGCCCTGTGCGCCCATCATCTCGACCATCAGGGGGGCAATCTCATGGCTCGTCTCCCGGCTGAAGAGAACGCCGCGCCGGGAGGATTCCAGGACCGGCGACAGCGCCGCGAGTTCAGGCAGCGCCGTCGTGGCTCCGCTGATGAAGCACTCGCTGAACTGGATGATGCGGCAGCGGAGGGGAACGACCATGTTCTTCGGAACATCGCTCACCCAATTGTGCGGAAGGTTCGGTCCGGTGAGCACCAGATTGCCGGGCTCGAATTCCCCGATGAAGTCGCCGACGAAATAGCGCCCCTTGGTGGCAGCCACCTGATGCAGTTCGTATTCGGGATGAAAGTGCCAGCGCACCGTGCGGTAGGGATAGCCGTGCGACCAGGCGGCGAACGACTCGCCAGGCCTTATCTGAACGACTTCGAGATCCGGCTCCATGTCCGTTTCCTCCAGGGCGATGCGGATGGCCGCAGCGCCCTTCGCTCCCAGCCGGCCGACTTTGTCTCGGCTCTTGCTGGCACTCACGGTAATCTCCGGGATCGGCACGTGCCAGCACGTTTTTAAGGTCTCGCCGATACTTTTTTGACATCCGGCGACGAAGGTCTCATCGCTATGGATGCAGCATCCTTTTCCGGAATGCCGGGCGGCCCGTGTTCCTCCTGTCGTGCTGGCCTCGCCTGAGGCAGCCGGCCGGGTCCATCGTGACCCGCGTGACCGCCCAGGATGGGCCGATCTCTGCGTGTCTGTTATGATGTTTCATTGAGGCCGTCGCGCCCCGGCAGACCAAGAACGACCTCCGTCCCGGATCGGGATCATCACGGACCGCAGAGGAATCGTCGTGGCGCGTCGCCGCGACGCCGCGCATCACCTGCGCACACCACCTTTGGGGAGCGCCCAAGGCCCCGCCTGTGTACGGCCGCAGGAACCTGATCGCCGTCGGCTCCCACCCTGAACGAGCATCGGTGAGCAGCCGCAATCATCCATCGAGCGGGTGCAGAGGATCGCATCCTCAGCCGCGGCGACCCTGTTCGGGAGGCCCCATCGGTCAAGATGGGAAGGTCTCGTCATGGCACGGGGCCGACGAAAGCCGAACGTCCGCAGTCACAGGGCAAGCAGACCTTCCGAGACGAGGTTCTTTCGAATGAGGCTGATCCCAGATTGACCCTGGCCGGGCGTTCTCCTCTAGCCGCTGGAGACCTCTTCTTCGGAATCCGCCCATGAAACAGATTTACGGCTGTCCCGCCGGACCCGACATTGGGAAGGCTCTCCTTCTTATCCAGCCGAGTTTGGCAGGGTTGCTTGTTTTACCCTGCGGCGGGAACTAACATGTTAATCGATCCAGGTTCGCAACAGAGGAACCAGATCTGGGAAGAACGCCGTCCTAGGAGGATTATATGGCACGCGCCGCTCGCCTGTCTGCACTCGCTTTTTCCGGCCTACTGCTCTCGTCTGTTGCGTCCCTTGCAGCTCCCAAGTCCGTCTCGGGTCCAGGGCCGGATCCGAGCTGCTTCAAGCCATGGAGTGCCCAGACCAAGTACATGCAATGGGACAAGAAGCCCGGCCCCTATCGCATCGCCGTGGTGAACGGCTTCGTTGGCAATACCTGGCGCATCCAGATGATCCAGACCGCCAAGGCTTATGCCGAGCAGCCTGGCATGAAGGACAAGATCAAGGAGCTGAAGGTCGTCTCGACCGGCACCGATGTCGCCGCGCAGCTCGGGGCCATCGAAGACTTCATCAACCAGGGCTACGATGCCATCATCACCATCGCAGTGGCGCCCGAGGGTTTCGATCGCGTGATCCGTCTGGCTGATCGCAACAATGTCGTGATCGTGCCCTTCGACAACGTGCTCGACACGGACAAGGTCATGCAGGTCAATGAAGACCAGCTCGAAATCGGACGCCTCTCGGCGCGGCATCTCCTTAAGGAGCTGGGTCAGAAACGCGACGGCAAGATCCTCGAAGTGCGGGGCTTGCCCGGCAACTCCGTGGACCGCGACCGCCATCTCGGCTTCCGCGAAGTGATGGAGAAAGAAGGCAAGTTCCAGATCGTTGAGGTGGTGGGCAACTGGGACGATGGCACGGCCCAGAAGGCGACCGCCGATGCGCTCGCCGTACACGGCAAGTTCGAGGCCGTGTTCACACAGGGCGGCTCCACGGGATCCGTGCGCGCCATGATGGACGCAAAGCATCCCTTCGTGCCGATGGCGGGCGAGGGCGAGAACGGCTACCGCAAGCTCATCGCAC
Organism: Microvirga sesbaniae; assembly: GCF_025460805.1. Lineage (GTDB taxonomy): Bacteria > Pseudomonadota > Alphaproteobacteria > Rhizobiales > Beijerinckiaceae > Microvirga > Microvirga sesbaniae. Next base: position 182,671 of record NZ_JAMXFJ010000009.1, read on the forward strand.
AGCATGCGGGCGAAGGACTGAAAGGGTTCTCCTACAGCCAGTCGCCGGGTCTCGTCGCCATTTCCATGAAGGCCGCGATCTCGGCGCTCGAAGGCAACCCGATGCCTCAGCTCATCTCGGTGCCGATCCCGGCCGTCGACTACACGACCCTCAAGGACAACGTGAACTACTGGTCGAACCTCTCCGATAACTTCTTCGCAGCCAACGAATTTCCGGCCTGCGGCGTCAACGTGACGGCACCGGAGATCATGGCGAAGGACGCCAAGAACACGCAGTAAGAGGCACGCGGTTGAGGCACATCGGATCTGGTCCGGACAAAAGTCCGGGCTGGACCCTCCTCTGATTGTTGAAAAGGCCCCATGCCCGCACCAGCGTCATTCTTCGCCCTCGAGAACATCTCCAAACGCTATGGCGGCGTCCATGCCCTGCGGGATGTGGATTTCGCCTGCAACCGCGGGTCGATTCATGCCGTCCTGGGAGAGAACGGCGCCGGCAAATCGACCCTTATGAAGATCATGACGGGCGTGGTGCAGCCGGATGAGGGCCGCATGACGCTCGAAGGCGCACCCGTCACGTTTCCGAATCCGGCGGCTGCGAACCGGGCCGGGATCGTCTGCATCTTTCAGGAGCTCTCACTCATGCCGGAGCTCACGGTGGCAGACAACATCACCCTGTCGCGCCCGCCACGCCGCTTCGGGTTCATCGACGGCCGCGCGCAGCGTCTGCGTTCGGAGGAGCTGCTCGCCCGCATCGGCTGCGAGGACATCAACCCCTTGAGCCGCGTCTCTGACCTCCCGCTTTCACGGCGACAGATGGTCGAGATCGCGAAGGCGCTTGGCCGCGATCCGAAGCTTCTCATTCTCGACGAGGCCACTTCGGCCCTGACGTCCGCCGACGTGGACCGGGTCTATCGCATGCTGTTCGAGCTGAAGGCGCGCGACCTGAGCATTCTCTACATTTCTCATCGCATGCACGAGATCGAGGCGCTGGCGGATCGCTGCTCCGTGTTCCGCAACGGGCGGCATATCGAAACCTTCGCCAAAGGCTCGCGAAGCAATGACGAGATCGTGGGCCTGATGATTGGCCGCGAGATCGAGGGACAGTTTCCGCCAAAGCTCAGGCGGACACGTCCGGCGCCTCTCATCACGATCCGGGATCTTTCCTGGGAGGACCGTCTCAACGGCGTCGGGCTCGAGGCGGGGCGAGGTGAGATCGTGGGATTGGGCGGTCTCGACGGGCAGGGTCAGAAGGAGTTGCTGCTCGCACTGTTCGGCGTGCTGCGGGGTGTTCGCGGGACGGTGACGCTTGAGGGCGAGCCAACGGCTGCGACATCGCCCAAGGCCGCAAAGAGCGGACAGGCCCGGATGGCTCTCGTGCCCGAGGATCGCAAGAGCGAGGGACTCATCCTCTCCATGTCGATCGCCGACAACATCTCCATGGCCTCGCTCGACCGTCTCTCGCATGGCATGTTCATCGATGCGGGCCGCACCAGGAGGGCCGTGGAGCGGGCCATCGAGCAGTTGCGGATCAAGACAGGCAATTCCGGTGATCCGGTTTCGACCCTGTCCGGCGGCAATCAGCAGAAGGTCGTCATCGCCAAGTGGCTCGCGACCAATCCCGATATCATCCTTCTCAACGACCCGACGCGAGGCATCGACGTGGGGACGAAGCAGGAGATCTACCGGCTCATGCGCGAGCTTGCGGAGCAAGGGGCCTGCATCCTGTTCTACTCGACGGATTACGAGGAACTGATCGGCTGCTGCGACCGCGTCGCGGTCATGTATGACGGCCGTGTCGTCCGCGAGCTCGAAGGCGAGGCCATCACGGAGCGCAACCTCATCGCGAGCGCACTCAACATCGTCGAGCAGCGGGAGCCGGCTCATGTCTGATACGGTGCTCACTCCGACTGCCGCGGAGCCGCAACTGAAGACCCGCCGATGGGGTGAGGGCTTGGGCCTGCGGTGGCGGCAGCACGCCGGCATCCTCGGCGCGCTCGCGCTCTTCCTCGGGCTCTACCTCTTCTATCAGCTGAATCATCCCCGCGGATTCACGGGACAGATCCTGATCCAGAACGCCAACGAGGTCTTTGCCTTGGCGCTCGTGTCGATGGCGCAGACGGTGCCCGTGCTCATGGCTGGGCTCGATCTTTCGGTCGGCGCCGTGATGACACTCGTGGGCTGCGTCGCAAGCCACCTCGTCGACGGGAGCCCGGCCGAGATCGCGCTCGGCATCGTCGTCTGCATCGCATCCGGCGCCGCATGCGGCTTCGTCAACGGATGCGTCGTGGTCTACGGGCGCATCCAGCCCATCATCGCGACACTTGCCACGAGTGCGATCTACATGGGGCTCGCCCTCATCCTGCGGCCGACACCCGGCGGCAAGGTGCAGGAGGACCTGTCCTGGGCTGTCACCAGCGACTTGCGCGAATTCGCGGCAACCTTCGGTCTCTTCGACGATGGCGAGGCGGCGTGGCTGCAGCCCTTCGCGTGGATCCCGGTTCCGCTCGTCCTGCTCGCGCTGATCATCATCCTGATCTGGGTGCCGTTCACCCGTACCGTTACGGGCCGCACGGTCTATGCGATCGGGTCGTCCGAGAGCGCGGCCTACATGTCGGGGCTGCCGATCAACCGGGCGAAACTCGCGGCCTTCACGTTGGCTGGCCTTTTCGCCGGTCTCGGCGGCCTGTTCCTGGCGCTCCAGACCTCGTCCGGCAATGCCGACATTCCCCAGGCGGGCGCCTATACGCTGAATTCCATCGCGGCCGTGGTCATCGGCGGCACCTCGCTCCTCGGCGGCACCGGCAGCGCCATCGGATCCATGATCGGCGCTATGGTGCTGCGCACGATCTCCTTCAACTTTCGCATCTTCGACGTGGCGCCCCTGCTGCAGCCCCTGTTTGAAGGGATCGTGCTTCTCGCCGCCGTGAGCCTCGGCGGACTGAAGCTGCTGCGTCTCAAGAACAAGCTCGAGGTGTTCCGGTGAACAGAACGACCGACACGATCATCGCGCCACGACGTCTGCGCCTCGGGCCCGACGATAAGCCTGTGATCTTCGCGGCCGGCTTTGTCCTGCTCATCTTGCTCGTCGGGACAGGCTATACTGTCTACACGCAAGGCAATGCGCCGCTCCTGCAGCCGCAATACCTCCTGCAGCAGCTTCAGGTCGGATCCTTCCTCGGTATCGTGTCGGCGGGGCTCATGGTGGTCATCCTGCTTGGCCACATCGACCTCTCGGTTCCCTGGACCCTGACCGCAGCCGCCATGATGGCAACGGCCGTCGGCGGTCCCTGGGCTATCCCGGCAGGCATCGGTGTCGGTCTCCTCGTCGGCATCGTCAACGGGCTCGGCGTGGCATATCTGCGCGTGCCGTCCATGATCTTCACGTTGGGCATGAATGCCGTGATGCGGGGTCTGATGGTGGCTCATACGGGTGGCTTCGCCCCGGCGACGGCGGCCACGGACCTGATGCAGTACCTTGCCGTTTCCCGCATCGGCGGCGTGATTCCGGTTGCGCTTCTCGTCTGGCTCGCGGTTTCCATCGTTGCCGTTGCGATCCTCACGCGCACGACCCTCGGACGCGCCATCTATGCCATCGGCAATCGCGAGCGGGCAGCCTATCTCTCGGGTATTGACACGAACCGAGTGATCCTCATCGCGTTCGCGCTTTCGGGTGCGGCGGCCGGCCTTGCCGGCGTTTTGCTCGCCGGGTACTCCACCAAGGCCTATCAGGGCATGGGCGATGCCTATCTTCTTCCGGCCATTGCCGCCGTGGTGATCGGCGGCACCAACATCCTCGGCGGACGCGGGCGCTATCTCGGCACCCTTGTAGGCGTCATCCTGATCGTGCTGTTGAACTCGGTGCTCTCCATCATGCAGATGCCCGAGGCCGGTCGGCAGATCATCTATGGCTGCGTCATCATCTCCATGCTGCTCGTCTACGGGCGTGGAGGCCGTGTAACGGGATGATCGTTGGTCATTCGATCTCATCGAAGGTCAAGAGAGCGCCAGAGGCCGGTTTGCACTCAAGCTGTTTCCATGGGCGTGGAATCACCTCTCTTCTGCGTTGTGCCGCATTGCCTTGCGGTGAACCGGATCCACTCACCGACAATTGCCTTATCCACGATCATCACCGCTGGGGTGAATGCGCCTTGCCCTACTTGCGAGTTCTGGCATCAAGCTGAAGGTCCGGGCTTGGCACTCCTGAGACGTAGGCGTTTGGTCCGCTTTCGCACTCAAGAGCCGACATTGATTGGGCACCTAGCGCATCGGACGGACCCAGCGGGCCGCGTCAGCGAAAAGTGGACCCGGTATTCACTAGCGTGGCCCTTCGGGTCGCTTGCGCGGCCCGCTGGGTCCGACTCATCCGATGCGCCGGTCAAGAGAGGGAGCCTCGGACCCAAAAGTGGTGTCCACTTTTCACGTCCGAGGCTCTAGAAGGTGAATGGTTGACCCTGACCTTTCGGATGGGGATATCTTCCGCCAGAACGTTGATGTGAATGGAGCAAGTCACAATCCCACAGGCTTGAGATTGTTGGGACTGGACGCCTCAGGATGGCCGGCAGGTGCGTGCTCGGGTGTCACCTGGTGTCTCGCTCCAGTACTGCTTGTAGCACCGGTAGAACCAGGAGAGATCGTTGAACCCACTGCTGAATGCAATGTCGGCGATGGTGCGCCTGCTCTGCCGAGGGTCAGTCAAAGCTTGGTGGCAGGCGTCCAACCGCGCCGACACGAGCAACTCGCTGAATGTGCTCCCGGTGCTTTCGAACAGTTTCTGCACGTACCGCCCCGAGACCTTCATATGGGCCGCGACCTTGCCGATACTCAGTTCCGGATCGGCCAGATTGTTCGTGATGAACTGTCGGGCGGCCGCAAGCCGTGCCTGTCGAATTCCACCCTGATCGGAACTGATTGATCCCGCCGGCAGGAAGGCCGCTGCGGCTAGATCGCACAAGATCGAGCCGGCCTTGCTCATCGCCTCTGGCGGCAAGGTAGGGATCATCTGTGACAGTGTCACCAGATAGCCTGAGAGCAGGGCTCCCATTCCATCACCGCCCTGCACGCGAACCAGGGTCCGGGCCCGGGAAGTGAGGTGCCTGTCAAGAAGGTTGCGGGGTACATGCAGGATGGTTGACTGGACAGGTTGCGTAATCACAAAGCTGTCGCACTGTTCAGCCGTATCGAACAGCAAGAGATCGCCAGGACCAGCTTCGTACTCCACTCCTTGGTAGACCCCGTGCACCGCTCCTCCGTGCAGGTGATGCAGGCAATACGCCGTTTGTGAAAGGCGCGCGACCTCAGACGCGCTGCGGCCCATGCGATGCTCTGGCAGATAGGCCTTGGCCATTTGCACGTCACCGATCCCGTGCAACTCGATCGTTGCATGGAACGGGCCTGAGTCAGTTCGCTCAGCCCACAGCCCGAACCAAGTCTCACAAACAATCTCACGCCAGTACGCGAACTGATGCGCAGGAGTGGCGAGAGCGCTCATCTCGATGCGGGTTTGCATGAGCCTCCTAGACGATCAAGATACTGTCAGGCCCGGTCAGCGGCTAATCTCATCAGAGACTGTTCCTCAGTTACACAGCCCAGAGATCATTCGAGCGCCTGCCCATACGAATACGGCGATGCAGTTCGCCGACGTCCATATTGCAGTTCGTCTCACACCAAGACACGCCGCACCTCTCCGGTCATGCTCAAGCTTGGACGGGCGACGTCATAACGTCAAGTCAGGCCGTCTTCCGATCATCTGGAATCGGAGGATAGTCCCGGCCGCTTGGCGACTTTATCGCCACAGGCGTGTGCTGATCCAGGGCCGAATTCGATGTTACTTTGATGCGCAAGAAACCACATCGAAAATCGAGCAATAATCTGTGGTGGCGCCTGCATGGAGTTTGGACTCAATGACAGGATGGCCGTGTCCCAAGCCACCCACCGGCAAGCTGATCATCTGGCATGCGAGATAGCGTGAGACGAGCGAGCCGTCACGCCAACCGGCTCCTGGTCGCTTTGGAGCCGGACGATCGCGTCTACCTTGAGCCCCATCTCGAGATGGTCAGCCTGAGACGAGGGCAGATCATTTGCGAGGCGGGCGAGGCACTGCACTATGCCTACTTTCCTCATGATGCTGTGATCTCTCTGGTTGCCGTCATGGAAAATGGCAGCACGGCGGAGATGGCCGTCTGCGGCCGGGAAGGTGTGGTGGGTCTTATTCCAGCATCGGTCACGCGCCAGGCCTTTGGAAACTACGTTGTGCAGATGCGGGGGGCCGCCTCTCGGATCTCCTTGGATCAGCTACAAGCGGTCCTCCAAGCACGTCCCCTGGTCGCACGGCTGATAAACCGCTTCGCCGAGGCCATGCAGGCGCGCATCCTGCAATCAGTCGCGTGCAATACGGTTCACAGTGTCGAGCAGCGCCTGTGCCGCTGGATCCTGAGCACCCGTCACAGAACGGATGAAGTCGTCCTGCCGCTCACTCACGAGCTTCTGGCGGAACGTTTTGGTGTGCAACGCTCCACGGTCACCACCATCATGGGCAAACTCCAGGCCGCCGGAGTGATCCAACAGGTGAGGGGCGGCATCACCATAGCTGACAGTGTTAAGCTCGAACAAAGCTCCTGCGAGTGCTACCGGAGGCTACGGACAACCTTTGAGCGCTTGCTGCCACATACATTCACCGCAGAGTGAGGCGGGATGGGTCCCGAAAGTGGGTCGTCGCCCTGCCCGTCAGCAACTCCGCGCAAAGGCGCCGGGCGTCATCCCCACAGACCGGGTGAATGCCACGTTGAAGGCGCTGGCGGAGGCATAGCCGACCCGCGCGGCAATCTCGATGAGCGGCGCCGCCCGGCGAAGTAGCATGTCCTTGGCGAGTGCCATGCGCCAGCTCGTCACATATTCCATGGGCGGCACGCCCACCTCGCGCCGAAAGCGGTCGAAAAAGGCCGAGCGTGACATCGCAGCCGCTTCAGCCAGCTCCTCGACGGAGATGTCACCGCCTGGGTTCTCATGGATGTGTCGCAGGGCAGGAGCCAGTCGGCTGTCGGCAAGACCGCGCAGCAATCCGGGAGATATCGTCGGGTTTCCCGCGCTGCGTAGTGCGTCGATGAACAGGACCTCCAGTAACCGGGTCAGGATCATCTCTCGGGCTGCTCGCAGACCGACTGTTTCGGCATGGATCATCCGCACCAGATCCATGAGCCTGCTCTCATTCTGAACATGAACGATATCCGGCAGCAGCGAACCCAGCAACTGCTCGTCGTTCGCCGTGAAGGCACAATGACCTACCAGGGCCGTAACCTCGGCCGCCGCCGCCGGATCGCCCAGGCGAAAGACACCGGGGCTCGTCTCCAGCCGTTGCGGCAGCGTCCCTCGCGGCGGTGGCTGAAGGCTGCTCATGGTGAAGGCATATATTTGCGGGACGAGAACGAAATCCCCAGCGGCGAGCGTAATTGGTGATTGGTCGCTGATTGTGAGCAGACAGTGTCCCTCCACGATCGCACAATAGAACGGGCTTCCGAGCTCCCGGCGCTCCACGAGCCAAGTACCGCCCGCCGTCACCACCTTAGCAATCGAAGGGACGGGCTTGAGAAGCGAGACGATTTCGGCAAGCGGATCCGACATTTCTGGACTTTGGCTCAATAGACAAGGATGATCGAACATAGATCGTCCGATCGGTCTCGTCCATCTTGGTGTTCTCAGCCGGAGACTTCCAATGACGACGAACAACCTGATCGATACCGCTCTTCATATCCCGACCTCGGACGCTGCCCTCACCGTCGCCTACTCGCCGATCCGCCTCGATCTTTCGGGGCGGCAAGCTTTGGAACTGCGCTTGACCGCACCGGCAAGCGGCAACAAACTGCCAATCGTTATCCTGTCGCATGGCTATGGGCCTTCAAACTACCTCCCGTCCAAAGACGGTTACGCACCGTTGGCGCTGTTCTGGGCGGAGCGCGGGTTTGCCGTCATTCAGCCGACGCATGCAAGTTCCCGCGTCGGTGGGCTTCCGGCAGAGACAGAGGGGGCGCCGTTCTTCTGGCGCGAGCGTGTCGAGGAGGTGAGGGCGATCCTCGATCGACTGCCCGAGATCGAAGAGCAAGCGCCGGCCGTGGCGGGGCGGCTCGACCATGGAAGCATCGCCGTGGCGGGGCATTCCTTGGGTGGCCACACCGTCAGCCTACTCTTGGGCGCGCGCCTGCATGGCGAGGAATTTTACGATCCCCGCATCTCGGCCGGCATCCTGCTTACGGCGCCTGGCCGGGGCGGAAAGGATCTGACGGAAGAGAATGCGGCACGCTTTCCATTCTTCGATCTCGATTTTGCTCACCTGGTGACGCCGAGCCTCGTCGTATGCGGGGCAGATGACAATCCACGTTTCACGCCGCGCGGTCCTGAGTGGCATGCTGATGCTTATCACGACGGGCCCGGAGCACGAGCGCTGCTCACCCTTCATGGTGTGGGCCACGGCCTGGGTGGCATCGCCGGGCTCGACGCCAAGGAGACCGAGGTGGAGGCGCCGGACGCGCTTGAGGCAACGAAGCGGATGACCCTGGCTTGGTTGAGAACCGTGCTAGGTTATGATGCTGCGGCTTGGGCTTTCGCCTGCGCGGCACTCGCCGGCCCAGCGAGCGGCCTCGGACAGGTCGAAGAAAAGTCCTCCAGGTGACTTCAACCCGCTGGAAGGAAGGAATGGCGGCACTGTTTCGAGTGCCGTCAGACCTCTTCCCGTTGGTCAGGCGAGGGAACTCCGCTCTGTGAGAAACCTGACACTGCTCGAGGAGGCAAGCACGCGGCCTCTTGCAGACCTTCGCCCTTCTCCTAAGCTGGGGCCGCACATCGACACAGAAGGGAACGACACCATGACCCACGCCATGCGCTTCCATGAGACCGGAGGGCCCGAGGTTCTCGTCTGGGAGAAAGTCGACGTCGGTCAGCCCGGGCTCGGTGAAGCGCGTGTCCGGCACACGGCCATCGGCCTCAATTACGTCGATACCTATGTGCGCTCGGGCGCCTACCCAGCCTCCCTGCCGAGTGGCCTCGGCACGGAAGCTGCTGGTGTGGTCGAGGCGGTTGGTCCGGACGTGACGGACGTGAAGGTCGGTGACCGCGTCGCCTATTCGGGCGGTCCTCAAGGCGCCTATTCCGAAGAGCGGATCATGCCGGCCGATCGCCTGGTCGTGTTGCCGGACGGGATCTCCGATCAACAGGCGGCCGCGATGATGCTGAAAGGCATGACGGCCCAGTACCTCATCCGGCAGACCTACATGGTCAAGGAAGGAGAGACCATCCTGTTTCATGCCGCGGCGGGTGGGGTCGGCCTTATCGCGTGCCAGTGGGCCAAGGCGCTGGGCGCAACCGTCATTGGCACCGTCGGCAGCGACGAGAAGGCTGAACTCGCTCGCGCCCACGGCTGCGACCATCCGATTGTCTACACGCGCGAGAACTTCGTCGAGCGGGTGAGGGAGATCACCCATGGCAGCATGGTTCCGGTGGCGTATGACTCTGTGGGCAAGGACACATTCTCCGCCTCGCTCGACTGTCTTTCCCCTCGCGGGCTCATGGTGCTGTTCGGGCAATCCTCCGGGGCTGTCGAACCGCTCAACCTGGGTATCCTGGCACAGAAGGGCTCGCTGTATGTGACACGCCCGACCTTGGGAACGTATGCAGCAAAGCGGGCCGATCTTCTGGCCATGGCCCAGGACCTGTTCGAGGTGGTGCTCTCGGGCGCGGTCAAGATCGAGATCAACCAAACCTATCCGTTACGGGAAGCGGCCACGGCCCACCGGGATCTGCAAGCTCGCAAGACCACCGGATCAACAATCCTGACCGTATAGCGGTTCGGCCGAACGCCTGGATCGACCCGGCCGTTAAGGCCGGCTCGTGGCGCTGAGCTGAAACGGGCCAAGGGTCAGCTGAAGAGACGAACACCGGACATTCTCGAAGGGCGGGTGATCGGCAGAGACCGGGCCAAAGGAGACCTTGGCGGGCTGTAAGGACACCTCAGGCTCTCTATCAGAAGCGTAATGGTTGCCCGTCCCAAGCAAAGAATTGCCCGCTATGCGCCGCCGTCAGGGAATTCGTAACGGCGAGCAACCGCTGGGCAGACGACTCGGGCGAGAAGACCTTGTCGGCGTCGATGCCGGCCTGGAACGGATGGCTGAGAGCTGTATCGACCGTTCCAGGGTGAAGGGCGATGCAGAGCGCCTCCGGTCTTTGGCGGCCAAGTTCGATCGCAAAGGTTCGCACAAATTGGTTCAGGGCCGCCTTCGACGCTCGGTAGCCATACCAGCCCCCAAGCCGGTTGTCTTCGATGCTGCCGACGCGCGCAGAGAGGACCGCAAAGACGCTCTTGCCCGTTTTCGGCACAAGCGGAAGCATGTGCTTGCCCACAAGCGCCGGACCAATCGCATTGATGCGGAAGCTCCGGAGAAGATGCTCCGGATCGAGGTTACGATAGGTCTTCTCTGGTTGGAGAGCGGTATCGTGGAGCAGTCCTGTCGCCACAAGGATGAAGCGCAGGGGAGCGCCGTCAGCAAGCTGCTCGGCTGCCGCGGCTATGGTTGCCTCTCTCTCGATGTCGATCCGTCCCTCCTGCACACCAGCCAGGCTCCGGCTCACCTCTGAGCGGGAAAGCGCATGAACGGTGTCGAACCCTTCGGATGCAAGAAGGTCTGTGACGGCGGACCCGATGCCGCCGGACGCGCCGACAACAACAGCCCGGGCCGGCCGCTCAAGACTACTCAAGATCCATGGGTTTGAGGCGCCTGGCGACATCGCGATTTCCGGTTCTTGCGGCATGGGCTTGTCGCCGAATGACGGGCCCTCCGACAGCGTAGCGAAGCAGGCCAGAGTGGCACCGGCGTACAGAAGAAGTCTGGAGCACCGGGCAGGGTGCTCCAGATCGCGGAATTAATTGTTGGGCGGAAGGATCACGGTATCGACGACATGGATGATGCCATTCGAGGCCGCGATATTTGTCTGCGTGACGTTGGCGTCGTTGACCATGACGCCCGAGCCCTTCGTGCTTACGTTCAGAGTCTTGCCGTTCACCGTCTTCGCCTCCTGGAGCTTGGCGACGTCGGCCGCCATCACGCGTCCAGGGACGACGTGGTAGGTCAGGATGGCCGTGAGCTTGTCCTTGTTCTCGGGCTTGAGCAGGTTCTCGACCGTTCCGGCGGGCAGCTTGGCGAAGGCTGCATCGGTCGGGGCGAAGACCGTGAAGGGGCCCGAGCCCTTGAGCGTGGAGACGAGACCCGCTTCATTCAATGCGGCCGCAAGGGTCTTGAACTGGCCGGCCGCGGCAGCCGTTTCGACGATGTCCTGGTCGGCGGCACGGGCACTTGCTTCGCCGGCTACGATGCCGAGAGCTGCAACGGTTGCGATTGCCAGAGTCCTGATCTCGATATTCATCGTTCATGTTCCTTCACAGGGTGGCTCGGCCGCCCCTCGGCGACCGCGGAGAGCCATGATACCGGCCTCTGATGATCAATTAGAGAGAAAACTGATTTTCGTGCCACTCAATTTATCGTGACATGAACATAGCGTTTCTCTATAGTCAAAAGAACGCCGTCTGAGTTGCTTCAGGCGAAAAGGGAGACGCACAATGCTTTCGGAGACGCTGGCGGCCGGGCTGGGGCAATACGAGATCGGCGCCAAAATCCGAGCTCTGCGCCAGGGAAAGAAGCTCAGTCTTGTACAACTCGGGGAGCACACGAGCCTCTCGCCGGCCATGCTCTCCAAGATCGAGCGCGGGCAGCTCATCCCAACACTGCCGACCCTGTTGCGCATTGCTTTGGTGTTCGGCGTCGGGCTCGACTACTTCTTCGTCGAATCCCCTGACAGGCCCAAGGTCGCAGTGGTGCGGAAGTCAGAACGGATGCGCCTCCCGGACCGCCCGGGGGACGATGTGCCGTCCTACTTCTTCGAGAGCCTCGACTTCCCCGTGACCGACCGCAAGCTGCAAGCCTTCTATGCGGAGTTTCCAGCCTCGTCGAAGGTGTCCGAGTTGCATCAGCACGGTGGCGCGGAACTGATCTACGTGCTCACTGGACGGCTTGTCCTCAGGATCTCCGACAGCGAATTCGTCCTCGACGAAGGCGATGCGATCTATTTCGACCCGAGCGCACCGCACAGCTACCGGTGCACGGATCCCGCTCCCTGCTCGGCTATCGTGGTGACAACGCCGTGAGGGCCAGATTCTGGGCTGACACTGTGAGCAGGCTCCCCTCTCTAGAGCATTTTTCGGTGAAGTGGATCCGGTTCACCGTCAAAAAATGCGGCGAGGCAAAGAAGAGAGATGATTCCACGTGAGTGGAAGCAGCTCTCAGGCGCTGAGCGGCCGCTTCTGGCACGAGGCAGACGAAAGCCGAGCTTCCGCAGCCAGGGGTCAGCTGACCTTCAGTCGGCAACGCCCAACACCTGGACTTGACCCGTCCCGGCGCATCGCCCAGCCGCCCTTCACAACATGGCAGCCCTTCGTCAGGGTTCATGGCTCAAAAGCATCATTCGGGATGCGCACGAGCATCGGACCCAAAGCTGGGCCCACTTTTCATGTCCGATGCTCAATTCCTTGAGCGGCGCATCGTTCGGCGCGGCCCTCTGGGTCCGCGCGATGCGCTAGAGCCTCGGACCCAAAAGTGGACACCACTTTTGGGATTCATCCGAGGCTCCCTCTCTTGACCGGCGCATCGGAAGAGGCGGACCCGAAGGGCCGCGCCAGCGAAAACCGGGGCCACTTTTCGCTGACGTGGCCCTCTGGGTCCGTCCGATGCGCTAGGTGAGCTCTGCCGGGAAGGCTTCGGCCGTCCGCGTGTCGGAAAGGACGACCACCGGAGCTCCGACAGGGACGCGGCCGTACAGGTCGAGGATGTCCTGGTTGAGCATGCGGATGCAGCCGCTCGACACCGCCGCGCCGATGGTGTCGGGCTCCGTGGTGCCGTGGATCCGGTACAGGGTGTCCCGGCCGTCCTGGAACAGATAGAGCGCGCGCGGCCCGAGGGGATTGTTCGGTCCCGGGGGCATGCCGTTGGCCCACGGCCGGTTGCGTTCCGGATCGCGCCTGATCATCGCGGCGGTGGGGGTCCAGCGCGGCCAAGTCGCCTTGCGGCCCACCTGCGCCCGTCCGGCCCATTTCATGCCGTCGGCGCCGACGCCGATGCCGTAGCGGATCGCACGCCCGTTCTCCCGCACGAGATACAGGTGGCGTTTGGCGGTGTCGACCACGATGGTGCCGGGCCGCTCCGGCGTGTCGTAGGCGACTTCACGCCTGAGGAACTGTGGATCGACGCTCGAGATGTCCGTGGCCGGGAGGGGAAACTTCTCCTCCGGCTGTGGCCCGTACATGGCGACGTAAACCGGGTCCGGGCCCTTGAGGGCGATGTCCTGGGGAGCCTGCGTCGACACGCAGCCCGACAGGGCCAGGGCCAGCATCGTGATACAGATCGCGACGAGGTGCGGGGACGACGAACGACAGGGGAGGAGAAGGAAAGGAGACATGGGAGGAGTGTGCTTTCTGACGGGAGGTTGGTGGATGGCCCGCGCGCGCTCGCGTCCGCCCGTGCAGGCGGCAATTCGCGAGCGCGGATCCGCGCTGCCGGAACGGCGCACAGGCGGGACGGAGGCGAGGTTCAGGCGGTGACTGGTCGCGCCGGCCTACAAGCGTGCCGGCTTCCAAAGGGCGCGGCTGCGTGAGCCGGGATGGCCCGGCGTTGGCACATAGGCGGGTTGGATGGAGAAGGCACGATCAGGCTCCGAAAAGGCTCCGCACGCGGATGGCATGCGAGCCCCCTCTGTCATTGGCCTGAGAGCTTCATCGCAGCCGGCGATCGGCGGCGACTTACACCTTGGGCGGGAGCGGGACGCTCCGCTTTTCAGAGTGTTGCACGGGCAAGCGGTCCTGGGTGCCTGAGAGTTTCCGGGGCGGTTGCTCCTTCGGCGGCCAGCACGCTGGCTCTCTCCCGCTTGCAGTGGTTCGAAACCTACGTCGGTTTGGGGCCAAATTGTGAAGCTTGGACGCGACCCTTCCCCCTGACTGCCGACGCGAGCCACAAGGCACGGGCCTGTTGCCGGAAGGGCACATAGAGAACAGCCCCCGGAACCTGCCGAATCAACGGGGATCGATTTCATCCCGCGTGCGCCCGGGTCGCGGCCGATAGCGCGGCAGGCACCAGTCCCAGCGCAGCGCGGCAGCCCGGATCGCGAACGCGGCCCAGAAGCCGCCGGCCAGCGCGTACTCGCGCGCGATCCCGGCCAGCGCCAGGGCGACGAAGATCACCGCTCCGCCCAGCGCCGCCGACACGTAGATCTCGCGGCTGAGGATGACTGGGCTTTCGCCGCCTAAAATATCCCTGACGATGCCGCCGAAGGTGGCCGTGATCACGCCCATCGCGACGGCCGCGATGGGACCCGCGTCCGCCAGCAGCGCCTTCTCGGCGCCGGTCACGGCGAACAGGGCCATGCCGACCGCGTCGCACCACAGCAGGAGCTTGAGCCGCGAGTGCGGGATGTGAGCGAGGAAGAACGCCGCGCAGGAGACCAGCACGCACGTGACCAAATACGCCGGCTCGCGCACCCAGAACACCGGGAGCGCGTCGATGAGCGTGTCGCGGATCGTTCCGCCGCCGATCCCGGTCGCGGTGCCGAGCAGCACGAAGCCGACAAGGTCCATCTGCTTGCGCGAGGCGACCAGCGCCCCGGTGGTGGCGAACACGACAATCCCGAACCAGTCGAGCAGGGCGGTGAAGGTGTCGAACATCAGGAGCGGTCCATCATGGGGTAAGGGATCAATATCAATTCGTGGAGGCCGTCCAGGGTTGGACGCCGAGCAGGGGCAGGGCCTCACCCGTGACGCGCCGCGTCACCGGGACGGCGTTCCATGCGGATGTGCGGAAGCCGAAGGTTTCCGGCAGGCCGCGCGGCTCGTCAAGGATCGTCAGGAACAGGTAGCGCGGCGCGTCGATGGGTGCGATGCCGACGAAGAAGGTCATTACCTTCTCCTTGGAGTAGACACCGCCAACGACCTTCTCGGAGGTTCCCGTCTTGCCGCCGATCCGGATCGGATCGAGCGCGGCGCGCCGGGCGGATCCCGCGTCGACGTTCAGGCGCATCAGGTCGCGCATGGCGGCGGCGGTTTCCGGCTTGATGACGGCCCTGGCCCGGAGGCGGTGGCCGGGGCCGCGTCCGGCCAAGAGGGTCGGGGTGATCAGGTCGCCGCCATTGACCAGGGCCGCCACCGCCATGGCGCCCTGGAGCGGCTTAACCGCGATGCCGTGCCCGAACGCGACCAGCCGCACCGCGATCGCGGCGAAAAGGCCGACGAACCCGAGGGACGCGAGCCGGATGCGGGCGGGGCCGCGCTCGACGGCGAGCTGAAACAGGGACCATGCCATCGTGTCACCCGTCGCATCAGCGGACGTAGGTGGGGCCGGAAGGCGCATAGGCCTCCCGGTTCCGGATGTCGGCCGGGCTCCCGTCTGCAACGGGAGGAGGCGCCGCTGCCGGCGGCTCGGTGCCGGGCTTGAAGGCCTCAAGGATCGCGCCTGCGCCGGGCGCGCTGCGCGTCCCCGTGAAGGGATCAACCGGGATCAGCTTGATGCCGGCCGGGACGCGAAAGGCGGTGTGCGGCTTGCCAGCGAGCGCCTGCTCCAGGAAGGCGCGGACGATCGGCGCGGCGTGCCCGGCACCGTACGCGGTCTTCCCGAGCGAGCGCGGGCGGTCGTAGCCGAGGAACACACCGACAGCGAGTTCCGGCGTCGAGCCGACGAACCACAGATCCTTGGCATCGTTGGTCGTTCCGGTCTTGCCGGCGAGCGGGCGGTCGTAGCCGGAGAACACGCGCGGCAGCGTGCGCTCGACCACACCCTCCAGCAGGGACGTGACCTGATAGGCCGTCAGCGGATCGATCACCGGCTCCGTGTCGTCGGCCGGCCGAGGAGCCGCTTGGTCGCGCCAAGAGGATGCGGAGCAGCCTGTGCAGGCCCGCCGGTCGTGCCGGAAGATGGTCTTGCCGTGACGGTCCTGGATGTGCTCGATCAGGGTTGGCCGGATATAACGCCCGCCGTTGACGACCATCGCATAGGCCGCGGTCATCCGCAGCACCGTCGTCTCGCCGGACCCGAGCGCCATCGCGAGCAGCGGCGGCAGGTCGTCCTGAATGCCGAGGCGGCGGGCATAGTCGGACACGCGCGGCATCCCGACGTCCCGCGCCAGCCTCACCGTCATCACGTTCTTCGAGCGCTCCAGCCCCATCCGAAGCGTGGACGGACCGTCGTAGCGGCCATTGTGGTTGCCGGGGGACCACGGCGCCTGGCCGGCGCCCTGCTCGATGGACAGGGGCGCGTCGAGCACCAGGCTGGAGGGTGTGTAGCCGCTGTCCAGGGCCGCCGCGTAGACGACCGGCTTGAAGGTGGAGCCCGGCTGGCGCCAGGCCTGGGTGACGCGATTGAACTCGTTCTGGCTGAACGAGAAGCCGCCCACCATGGCCCTGATGCGCCCATTGTCCGGCTCCAGCGCCACCAAGGCTCCGGAGATCTCGGGGATCTGCCGCAGCCGGTATTCGTCGGAGGCCTTCTTGATCGGCTCGACATGGACGACGTCGCCGACGCGCAGGACGTCGCTGACGCGGCCCTTGCCCGTCCAGCGGATGCCTTGGCTCGCGATCCGTCCGGTGCGGCGGCCGGTCTCGACGACCCCGGTCGCATCCCTCTCCGGCCGCAAGCCGAGGCGGGCGCCCTTGGCGTCGACCGCGAGCACCACGGCCTGCCGCCACGGGCGGATGTCCTCCATTGCCGGCAGCTCGGCAAGCCTTGCGCCCCAGTCGGTTTCGACAGAGGCGAGCCGTGTCTCGGCTCCACGCCAGCCCCGGGCCTCGTCGAAGCGGACCAGGCCGTCGACAAGGCTCTTGCGGGCTGCCGCCTGCATCCTCGGGTCGAGGGTCGTGCGGACCGAGAGGCCACCCTCGTAGAGTGTCGCCTCGCCGTAGCGGTTGGCGAGGTCGCGCCGGACCTCCTCGGCGAAGTAGCCCGCCTGGGCCTCATGGGGGGATACCGAGCGCGGGTTGACGACGAGCGCCTCTTCCATCGCGACATCGGCATCGTCCTGCGCGATGACTCCGTTGGCGGCCATCCGCTCCAAGACCCAGTTGCGGCGGGCCATCGCCGCCTCGGGCTGTCGGACGGGGTGGTAGTTGTTCGGTCCTTTCGGCAGGGCCGCGAGATAGGCCGCCTCGGCCAGGCTCAGCTCGTGCACGGACTTGTCGAAGTAGCCCAGCGCCGCTGCGGCAATGCCGTAATGGCCCATGCCGAAGTAGATCTCGTTGAGATACAGCTCGAGGATGCGGTCCTTGCTGAACGTCTGCTCGATCCGGAAGGCGAGCAGGATCTCCTTGAGCTTGCGGCTGTAGGTCTGCTCGCGCGACAGCAGCAGGTTCTTCGCGACCTGCTGGGTGATCGTCGATGCGCCCTGCGGCCGGCCTGCGTTGCCGACGAGATTGGCGAGCAGCGCGCGTCCAATGCCCTTGGGATCGATACCGTTGTGCTCGTAGAAATGCCGGTCCTCAGCCGACAGGAAGGCGGCGACGATGCGCTGCGGCACGGCCGCCAAGGGAAGGTACAGACGGTTCTGGCGCGCATATTCGGCGATGACCCTGCCGTCGGCAGCATGAAGGCGCGTCGTCACGGCGGGCTCGTAGCGCGCGAGCTGCGCGTGGTCGGGAAGGTCGGCGGAGAGATGCCAGAGCAGGGCTCCGACGGCCAGCGAGCCGCTGACCAGAAGGAGTGAGACCAGGGCCGTGGCAAAGCCGAGGAAGCGGAGGACGAAGCGCATCGCGGGCACACGTGGTTTGGGCAAGTCCTTGCGCTTGCGCGAAGGCACCCGCTCGATGACGAGGGAAGACGAAAGGAGATCCCCTCCGCACGACCGCCGGCGACCGCTCGCGGGAACAAGCAGCCGTGATCGTTCACGCGTCACGCGGTGCGTGAGGCGTCAGGGCCACGAGTCCTGTCGCGTGGACGGTCGACCGGCGATCCGGGACGGGTCGCGGCGTGTGTCAGCGATCCGGGCGGGGATGGACCCGGCGCATCGGGTTCCTCGTCGGCCGCCACGGCGAACGGGACGCATCATGGCTTGCGGGCATTCGGGGGAAGGGCATTGTCGGGCTCCGTCACGGTCCGCAGGCGATGCCGCGGAAGGAGCCCCCTCTGTCATTGGCCTGAGAGCTTCGTCGGGATGCGCAGGGCAGCCGCGACTTTCACCATGGGCGGGAGCAGGATGCTCCACTTTTCAGAGTGTTGCGCAACGAAGCGGTCCTGGATGCCTGAGAGTTTCCGGGGCGGTTGCTCCTTCGGCGGCCAGCGTACTGGCTCTCTCCCGCTCATTGCCACGGTCAATCTAGCTCGGTTTGTGGCGGAATTGTGTTCGCTGGCAGAAGGCAGGCGGGTACGAAAGCCGCAGATCCGATCCGGAACAGTGGTCAACCTTGGGGGTTCCCATCCTTGCGTGCCGGCCCCTCCAGACAAGTCCGCGCCGTCCCGAGGAGATAGCGATGCCTGACATTGCTGGTTCCGTTCAAGCTTCGGTCCGGGTCGAGCGCTCGCTCGACGCCCTGAACTTCTTCCTGGCGGATGTGCGTGACGGCTTAGGCCCCTATTTGGCTGTCTATCTCCTGACGATCCGGCACTGGAACGAAGCCGAAATCGGTCTGATCATGACCATGGCCGGCTTGGCGGCCCTCGTGGCTCAAACGCCCGCTGGAGCGCTGATCGATGCCACGCACGCCAAGCGGGCCGTGATCGTGATTGCGGCGCTTGTGGTCACGGCCGGATCGCTGCTGCTGCCCTTCCTCTCGTCCTTCTGGCCCGTCGCGATCTCCCAAGCGGCGGTAGGCGCCACCGGCTCGGTGTTCGCACCGGCCATCGCGGCGATCACCCTGGGCATCGTCGGTCACGCTCACTTCGCCCGCCGCACCGGTCGCAACGAAGCGTTCAATCATGCCGGCAATGCCTTCGCGGCAGCCGCCGCTGGCGCGGCCGCGTACCTGTGGGGCCCGATCGTCGTGTTCTTCCTCATGGCCGCGATGGCACTGGCAAGCCTGATCAGCGTGCTGATGGTGCCGGCCCATGTGATCAATCATGAGCAGGCACGGGGCTTCAGGGACGGCACGATCCCGGCGGGCGACCAGCCTACCGGGATGAAGATCCTGGTCACCTGCCGGCCGTTGCTGATCTTTGCTGTCTGTGCCGCGCTGTTTCATCTCGCAAACGCCGCCATGCTGCCGCTGGTCGGACAGAAGCTGGCGCTCCAGGACAGGAACCTGGGCACCTCCCTGATGTCGGCCTGCATCGTGGCCGCCCAGGTCGTGATGGTGCCCATGGCCATGCTGGTGGCCCACAAGGCGGACCGGTGGGGCCGCAAGCCGCTGTTCCTGGCCGGGTTCCTGATTCTGCCGATCCGTGGCGTGCTGTATACCTTCTCCGACAATCCCTACTGGCTCGTTGGCGTGCAGTTGCTCGATGGCATTGGAGCTGGTCTGTATGGCGCGCTGTTTCCGCTCATCGTGTCCGATCTGATGGAGGGCACCGGCCGGTTCAATGTGGCTCAGGGAGCGGTCGCGACGGCACAGGGCATCGGAGCCTCGCTGTCCACGACCCTCGCCGGCATCCTGGTCGTGAAAGCAGGCTACTCGGCAGCCTTCCTGGTGCTGGCCGGTGTCGCAGGAGCAGGTCTTGTCCTGTTCTGGACGATGATGCCCGAGACCAGGATCCCGGTCCCCGATGCGACCGCAGAGCAGACGGCTCTCGACACAAAGGCTCTGCCGAGCGGAACCCGGTGATGGAGATCGGCAGCCTGGCCAGTGCGGCCATCTTCATCCTGACCTACGGCGGCGTTGCGCTCGGGCGCATTCCGGGGCTTCGCCTCGACCGCGCCGGCATCGCCCTGCTTGGGGCCGCAGGCATGCTTGCAGCGGGTGTTCTCACACCCGAGGAAGCCTACCGGGCTGTCGATCTCGACACGATCACGCTGCTTCTCGGCATGATGATCATCGTGGCGCATCTGCGGCTGTCCGGGTTCTTTCGCCTGGTGACCGGTTGGGCGATCACTCATGCCCACTCACCCGTGGTTTTGCTGTCCGTTGTCGTCCTGACCACAGGCGTTCTCTCGGCCTTTCTCGTCAACGATGCCGTCTGTCTGGTGATGGCGCCGCTCGTGCTCGATGTGACGACGCGGCTCGGCCGCCGGCCCGTGCCCTATCTCCTGGCTGTGGCCATGGCGTCAAACGTGGGAAGTGTCGCGACCATCACCGGGAATCCCCAGAACATGATCGTCGGGGTGATCTCCCAGATCCCCTATGCGGCCTTTGCGACCTTCCTCGCGCCGGTGGCGATCGCAGGCCTGCTGATCGTCATGGTCCTGGTCAGGTTTCTATGCTCGAACGAGTTCCAAAGCCGGAAGGGGCTCACCGCCGAGCCGGGAGCCTCCCGGATCCACAAGCCGCAGATGAGCAAGGCCATCCTCGTCACCGCGGGTGTGGTCGCTGCGTTCTTCGCCGGCATTCCGGTCGCCAAGGCGGCCATTTCCGGGGCGGCGCTGCTGCTCGTGACGCGGCAGGTGAAGCCGGGAAAGGTGTATCGTCAGATCGACGGCCCGTTGCTGCTGATGTTCGCCGGGCTGTTCATCGTGGTGGCCGGGGCTGAGAAGGCCCTGCTGTCGCCCGACCTGATTGAGGCGGTTCATCACCTGAAACTGGCCGACACCTGGGTTCTGACCGGGGTCACGGCCGCTCTGTCGAACCTGGTGAGCAATGTACCGGCCGTGCTCGTGCTCAAGCCCTTTATCCAGGGACTGCCTGACCAGCAACGGATATGGCTGGTGATCGCCATGGCCTCGACGCTGGCCGGCAATCTGACCATCGTGGGCTCGATCGCCAACCTGATCGTGGCCGAGAAGGCACGCGCGGCTGGCGTCGAGATCGGATTCAGCGCCTACCTGCGCATCGGCGTGCCGGTGACTCTGCTGACGCTGGCGGTCGGAGCATGGTGGTTGTCGAGCCTGTCCGGGTCATAGCGCATGCCGTCGAGGACCAGGCCGACCAACCTGCTCCGGAGCAAAGGTCCCATGGTCAGGGGGACAGGAGACACGGTCAGGGATTGCGCAACTCCGACCCCACCGACGTCCGTGGCAATGCAGACCTCGGCATTGACTCTATCGGCAATTTGGCTGGATCAGCCGGCTATGTGGCGTAGATTGATGATGCGGCGGGAGTAAACTCCCGGACGATCCGTGGCACGGTCAAAAGGCCGGCACGAGAGCGAAGGGGCGGCAATGGCAATTCGGTTTCTCGGGCAGGTTATGGGTGCCGGCCTTCTGGTCGCCGGATCGCTTCTGGGGCCGGGGATCTCCGTCCAGGCGGCCTCTCCTGGCATCCCGCATTATCCGTGGGACCTGCGCAAGAAGAATCCCGCGCATTATAGGGCATACCTGAAGATCCTGCCGGCCGGGTTGAAGCGCACGCCCTGGTTTGGCCGGTTTGATGGGACCGGCATGCCAGTTGAGCAGGTGGCGGTGGACAGCAGGATGTACTTGACGGGTGCGATCTGCAAACCGCACGATTGCGCTGACAATTACCTCACCTTCCTGGTCGCGGCTGATGGATCGCGTGCCGTAGCGATGGTCAAGGCGAGAGAGACAAGCGGCCAGATCGTGGAGCTCGGACATCCGACACCGGCTGAGCGGCAGTTCATGGCCAGGGAATTTCAGGAGTGACTCTTGCCTGATCAACAGGCAAAAGCGCACATTATCAGCGGGTGGCGAACCAAAAACAGGCATTCAAGTGCTTCCTGCCTCGTCGCTGTGCAGGTCTACTGCGTGTGGACCAATGCCCAAGCCATAAGCCACGCGAGCAGAATATGCGCCGGAATGCACCGAGAGGGCGTCGCGCCCAAGAGGAGACGTGTGTCGATCGTGTCCTGAGGCGGGCCAGCCAGGCCGCCGCTCTCCTGTGTCTCTGGGGCGCTCACCCCGTCCTCGCCGGAACGCCCGAACCCGCTCCGGTGGTTCCGCCCATCGTCAGCGAGGAACTTCGCTCTGCCGGAGAAGCCGGACCGACATTGGCCTTCATGCAGTTCTGCGAACAGCATCCCCGGGAGTGCTCGATCGACTCCTCCGAGCCGGACACCATTCCGCTGACCGATGACATCTGGGCCTCTCTTCAGGAGGTCAACAAGCACGTCAACCTCACGATCGTGCCGGTGGCCGACCAGGATCACTGGGGCGTCCCGGATCGCTGGGATTATCCAGACGACGGTCTTGGAGACTGCGAGGACATTCAATTGCTCAAGCGCAAGCTCCTGGTTGAACGGGGACTGCCGCGACGAGCAATGCGCATGACGGTTGTCATCGATGAACTGGGCGCCGGGCATGCGCTGTTGAGGGTGCGCACGGATCGGGGCGATCTCATCCTGGACAACAAGAGGGATGCGGTTCTGCCCTGGCGGCAAACAGGGTACGTCTACGTCAAGGGTGAGGGAACGGACGGCAAGGCCTGGGTCTGGTTTGGGGATCAGATCGCACCCACCGCGACCGCTGCCAAGTAACCGCTGCCAAGTAACCGCTGCCAAGTTACCGCTGCTCCGGCACTCTGTGAGGGGGGCGGTGAGCACGACGTCGGGAGACGATCCTCGCATCTTCATTTTGATTGTTGCGAAGCTCCATAGCGGAGGCCGTCCATGATGAGGCTCACGAGCCTCCTCGAGCGATCCTGCCAATCCGGCCCGTCCGATGCAGAGTAGATGCTCGAGAGCGCATGCAGGACGTCGGCGCTGTTGGCATCCGGCCGGATCGTACCCGCCTGAGTTGCTCTTTCCATGAGTGATCTGAACGCCAAAGGGACGGCTCCGGACGTCTGCGCAAAGAGCGGCGAATTCGACTCGAGGAGAAGGCGCAGGCTATCGCGCATCCCACGCTTGGTCGCCATGTATCCAACGAAACGTTGCATCCATTCAGCCAGGGCCTCATCGGGTTCGTTGGTTCGGGCCAGTTCCTCCGCTGCGGCTACCAGCCCCTCCACTTCGCGGCGGTAGACCGCCTCAATCAGCACCTCGCGGGTGGGGAAATGACGGTACAGCGTGCCCGACCCGACACCGGCCTCGCGGGCGATTGCTTCGAGCGACGCATCGACGCCGGAGCTTGCAAAGGCCTTGGCGGCAACCGCGATCAGTCGGTCGCGGTTGCGCCGCGCATCCGCCCGCAATGGCTTTGCCTCCATCGGGGCCGTCTCTTGAGGATTTCTGTCCGACCGCACCAAACCCGCCCGTTCTCAACTCTCTACGAATTTCTTTGGACCGGCCTTGATCCCGGATTCGCGGCCTCTATCTCGATCGAAACGGAGAGGCCTCCGTTTAGGTAGAGCTTCCACGGATCTTATGGCACTCAAATGCCCCCCTGTCATCGGCAGGCAAGGCGGAGGGCGGTCGATCCCTGGAGCACAGCGGAGAACCTACGTTCCCAAGGGGAGGTAGCTCATGGCGAGTGCGAGACCAGTGAAACTGGATATCAATGGGGAGGAGAGGACCCTGACCCTGGAACCCCGCGTGACACTGCTCGATGCCCTGCGGGAGCACCTTCACCTGACCGGCACCAAGAAAGGCTGTGATCAAGGCCAGTGCGGCGCATGCACGGTGCATGTCGACGGGCAGCGGGTTCTCGCCTGCCTGACGCTCGCGGTTCAGGCCGAGGGCTGCGCCATCACGACGATTGAGGGACTGGCCGGACCGGACGGCACCCCGCACCCCGTCCAGCAGGCCTTCATGGAAGAGGACGCCTTTCAATGTGGCTACTGCACGCCAGGCCAGATCATGTCGGCGGTTGCGTGCATTCGCGAGGGACAAGCCGGCTCCGACGATGAGATCCGTGAGTTCATGGCGGGCAATCTCTGCCGCTGCGGGGCCTATCCCCATATCGTATCGGCCGTGCGCAAGGCAGCAGAGGCAGCAGAGGCAGCAGAGGCAGCAGAGGCAGCAGAGGCAGCGGCATGATGAACTTCGATTACTCCCGCGCAACCAGCCTTGAACAGGCCGCAACGCTTGCCCGGCGTCCCGGCGCGATGCTGCTGGCCGGCGGCACGACGCTTCTCGACCTTGCAAAATGCGAGGTCGCACGTCCGGAAACAGTCATCGACCTGACACGGCTTCCCGACTTGGACATGATCACCGTGGGCGAGAACGGAGCGATGATCGGAGCACTCGCCACCATGAGTCGCGTGGCTGATGATCCGAGCATTCGGCAGCACTTTCCTGCCATCGCAGAGTCCTTGCTCTTGGCCGCATCGGGGCAACTCCGCAATATGGCGACCATTGGCGGAAATCTTCTTCAGCGCACCCGCTGCCCGTACTTCCGCGATCCAGCCGGCTTTCCGGCCTGCAACAAGCGCAATCCAGGCTCCGGCTGTTCAGCCATCGGCGGGATCACCCGCGATCATGCGGTTCTCGGCACCAGCGACCATTGCATTGCACTTTACCCTGGCGACCTTGCCGTTGCACTGACGGCCTTGGGAGCGGCCATCCAGACCACCACCCGCACCATTCCGATCGAGGAGTTCTTCCTGACGCCGGACGCGACGCCCGAGCGGGAGACTATCCTGGAGCCCGGCGAAATCATCACATCCGTGGCGGTCCGGGCAACGCCGCTTGCCGCGAACTCCACCTACCTGAAAGTCCGCGACCGCCAATCCTATGAGTTCGCGGCTGCGAGTACGGCTGTCGGGCTGGACCTCGAGGCCGATGGCGTGACGATCCGAGACATCCGTGTGGCGCTTGGGGGCGTCGCCACGAAGCCATGGCGTGCCACAGCGGTCGAGGATGCCCTGCGTGGCCGCCGCTTGGATGAAGGCACTGTCCGCGAGGCGAGCCTCGCTGCCGTCGATGGCGCGACATCCCATGGTGGCAACGCCTACAAGATCGAACTTGTGCCGCGCGTCGTCGCCCGGGCAATTCTGAAGGCTGGAGGCATCCAATGACCGTCATCGAACCCCGGGTGAAACATGGCGATGCCTCGGACGGGTCTCCGTCCGGCGGCCCGCTCGGCCGTGAGATCGTCCGCACGGACGGCCCCCAGAAGGTTCAGGGCACCGCGACGTATGCTCTGGAGCATCGGCTGGAAGGCCTTCTCCATTGTGTGATTGTCCAGTCCACGGTTGGGGCCGGGCGGATTGTGGCGGTCGATCGGAGTGCCGCAGAGGCAAGTCCGGGCGTGCGCCTCGTGCTTGATGCCGGATACAGCCTGATGCTCAAGTCGCAGCCGGACTTCTTTGGCAATGAGCCGGACGGCGACGATTACACCCCGTTCGCCACTGATATCCACCACAACGGCGAGATTGTCGCGGCCGTGGTCGCGGACACCCTGGAGCAGGCACAGGCGGCAGCACACCTCGTACGGGTCGAAGTTGAGCCCGGGCCGGTCATCGCAACACACGATGATCCGCGGGCCGGTCACGGCAATCCTGTTCCTCTGGACAAGGATTGGGGCGACCCGGACGGTGCGCTCGCAGCAGCGCCCGTGGTGATCGAGGCGACCTATGAGACGCCTCGAGAGTATAATGTCCCGATCGAGCCGCACGGTCTGATCGCCCACTGGGAGGCCGACGATCGCCTCACCGTCTATGAACCGAGCCAGTGGGTCGACGGCATGGCCAACCACTACGCGACGTGGTTCGGTCTGCCGTTCGAGAATGTCCGCGTCGTCTCACCGTTCGTCGGTGGCGGATTTGGCTCCAAAGGCCAGGCGCTGCCGCACTCCGCGGCGGCCGCTATTGCGGCCAGGATGCTGCGCCGGCCGGTCAAGCTCGCCGTATCACGGCCGCAGACCTTTACCGCCTATGGCGGCCGGCCGGCCACGCGGCAGACGCTGAAGCTCGGGTCCACAAAGGACGGGGAGCTTCTCGCCATCGATCACGACGGGTCGAATGAAACCGCCGCGAACGCAACGTTCATCGAGACGCTCGGTGTCGTCACGTCCATGATGTATGCCGTTCCGAATTTCCGCTCGCGCCAGCGGATCGTGCCGGTGCACACCGTGACCCCGGGTGCCTTCCGCGCACCGGGAAAGAACCCAAGTGCTTTCGCACTCGAATGCGCGATGGATGAACTCGCCATCGAGCTTGGGCTCGACCCAGTGGAGCTGCGTCTGCGCAATGAGCCGGATGTCGATCCTGAAACCGGCAAGCCGTGGTCGTCGCGGCGCCTCCGGGAGGCCTATGCCGCGGGAGGGCAGGCATTCGGCTGGGCGCAACGCAATCCCGTGCCGCGATCGATGCGGGACGGCCGTCAGCTGATCGGCTGGGGCATGGCCTGCGGAACGCACCCGGTCTATTCGAGCCCTGGAGAGGCGATGGTGAGAATCCTCGCCGACGGCTCGGTCGAGGTGCTGTCAAGTGCCATCGACATGGGGACGGGCACGTACACGATCCTCGCGCAGACGGCCGCCGACGCCCTTGGCGTCCCTGTTGAACAGGTGACGACAAGGCTCGGGGACTCGCGCCTGCCTCGCGCACCGGTGGCCGGCGGCTCCCAGCTTGCCAATCTGATGACCGCCGCCGTCCATACGACCGCGCTCGCAGCACGGGAGGAACTGATTGCGCTCGGCCTCACAGATCCCAATTCGCCCCTGCGGGACCGCGCCAACACCCTGATCATCGATAGCGGAAGAATCGCGCCGCCGAGCGGCGAGGGGATCAGCATTGCCGAACTGATGGCGGCGACCGGGCGGGATGTTCTTGAGGTCACCCGTGACACGCTGCCGCGGAAGGAGCGGTCAAGCGCCGAACGCCTGAAGTTCTTCACCACCTTGGGCGGAATGGAGAGAGGGACAAGCATCCCGAAATCCCGGCACTCGTTCTGCGCCCACTTCGTCGAGGTGAGGGTGGACGAGGATTTCGGTACAATCCGCGTGTCGCGCGTCGTCTCCGCGCTCGATGCCGGGCGGCTTTACAATCCGAAGCTTGCCGACAGCCAGTTCAAAGGCGGCATCGTGATGGGGATTGGCATGGCGCTGCTGGAGGAAGGCATCACTGACCCGCGCAATGGACGCATCCTGAGCGCAAACCTTGCGGATTATCGGATCGCAACGAACGCCGACATCCCGCACATCGAGACCATCTCGGTCGGAATCCCCGACTTTGACGCAACACCGCTGGGTGGAAAGGCGGTGGGTGAGCTTGCAATTGTCGGTGTCGCGCCGGCCATTGCGAACGCCGTGTTCCACGCAACCGGCAAGCGTATCCGGCGCCTTCCGATCACACTGGAAAGCCTGTTGTGAGGTGATCTTTTCTCGGGCTCGCTCAATGGGATCGGGCAATGGTTGAACGCGCACCTGTCCTTTGGAGGACAGACCTGCCGGATGATGCACCAGCAGCGCCCGCGTTTGCCGGCGCCGCAACTCCGCTCGAGATCCTGCGGTTCATGGCGGAGGCGGATCGGCGCGGTCAGCGCGCCGCTTTGGTCACGATCACGGGTCTCACGGGCTCCTCATCCCGACCCGTCGGGACGCTCATGGGTGTGGCGGAGGACGGTCGCTTTGCTGGTTCCTTCTCGGGCGGATGCATTGAGGCCGCCGTTGTCGCCGAGGCCATGGAGGCCATACGGGATGGGCGGCCGCGGCAAGTCCGCTACGGTGCCGGCTCTCCCTATATCGACATCAGGCTCCCATGCGGCGGGGGCGTGGATCTGCTGTTTCTTCCCATGTCCGATGCGGAGGCCATACGACGGGCGGTCTCATGCCTTGAGGCGAGGCAGCCACTCACTCTGTCTCAAAGCATATCGGGCGGCCTGCTCGTCCTGGCAGAGAACGGCCAGCTCCGGACCGGCTGGCGAGGTGAGGCGTTCGTCTCGTGGTACGCGCCACTGCTCAGGCTGGTTGTCGTCGGCCATGGTGTCGAGAGCTTGGCGTTGATCCAACTCGGGTTGGCCTCCGGAGCCCAGGTGGCGCTGCTGACACCGGATGAGCGTCTGATAGCGTCTGGCGTCCGATTAGGAGCCAATACGAACCTTCTTTCGAGCTCGGGTCCGTCACCGACCCTGGTGGCAGATCCCTGGAGTGCGGTCGTGTTCCTGTTTCACGATCATGCATGGGAGCACTCGCTTCTCGAACGAGTGATCACCCAGCCTTGGTTCTTCATCGGCGCAATGGGCAGCCGTCGGACCCATGCGGGCCGCCTGGAGCAGCTGCGCGAACGCGGGGCCTCAGAGGAGGACCTAGCCTGCATCACGGCGCCACTCGGCTTGATCCCGTCTGCACGCGATCCCATGACCTTGGCCCTTTCAGCGCTCGCCCAGGTGGTTGATCGCTACCGGCTCGTTGTCGCCACAGAACAAGCATCGGTGCGCCAAGTGCCACCTCAGTGAACGAAGGGGATGTCACATCGGCTGAGTATAGCCGCTGGGCTGCCCGACGAGGTCAGTTTTTACAGCGCCCTTCGGAGTACATGCTCGAATGCAGGCTCGGCGGTCCGCATCGTTTTCCTGAGCGAATGGCGGCCTCGTTCTGCATGAGGCGTCCGTTGATCATGCCATGCCATCCTCGCCACAAGGTCTTGCTCAGATGGCCTTGATCCAGCGACCCCCGTGCAGCTGTCCCATCGCGGCGCCGGGGTTTTGGCTTTCTGATGACCGGGGTTCTCCCCCGTAGGCTTGATCACGCACCCCCTCTTTACCGGTACGATCCCAAAGCAACCGGCGAACACGTCTTCACGGACCCGGACTTCATATTTTAAGACGAGCAGCCCCGGTCGTCACCGGGGCCGTTAACCCGGCAGACAAAGGGGACAGAAGATGCGGGTACCATCAAGCGCTGAGGCCTACTTCCTCCAACTCGTCAACGATGCCCGCGCGGTCGCCGGGATCCGGCCGTTCATCGTCGACAGCGAACTCATGTACGCGGCCGATTCCCACAACCGGTGGATGGACAGCGCGGACACGGTTTCCCACACAGGCTGGAACGATTCAAGTGCCGGCGAGCGGCTGACGAACTAAGGCTACGCATGGCTGGATCAGGGCGAGAACGTCGCCTACCTGAGCGGTACCCTGTCCGAGACGACGACCCGCCAGTTGTTCGACGACCTGATGAAGTCGCCCCTGGACCGGGCCAACATTCTCAGCGGTTCGTTCGACGAGACAGGGATCGTTCTCGGACAAGGCACCCTCGACGGCGAGAGCGTCGTGTTTCTCACCCAAGCATTTGCCAAACCGACCGACGCGGAGCGGGCAGAGTCGTACGACAAGGTCGGGACCTTCCTCGGCACCGACGGCGACGATGTGATCCGCGGATCGGACGGAGTGGACGTGATGTATGGTGGTGCCGGAAACGACATCTACCACATGAACAGCGTCAACGACCAGATCGGCGAGAGGCTCGGCGAGGGATACGACCACGTCTACTCCTCCGTTGGGGCCTATATGGCCGGTGAGCAGGTGGAGAGGATCACCCTCACCGGATCGGCCGGCGTGAGCGCTACGGGCAACAACCTGAACAACAGGATCACCGGCAACGCCGGGTCCAACCACATATGGGGTTCGGGAGGAAACGATATCCTGAACGGCATGGGCGGCAAGGACCACCTGTCGGGCGGCAGGGGCAGCGACACCTTCGTGTTCAACTCGGCGGAGGATGCTCAGGGCGACATCATCGAGGACTTCAACTCGTTCGACGATCCCTACACCCTTCAGGGCAGGGACAGGATCGACCTTTCCGCCATCGACGCGATGACCAAGCTCCCAGGCGATCAGGCGTTCACGTTCATCGGTACGGAGCGGTTCCACAATGTGCCGGGCGAACTCCACTACTACCATCCCGGCGTCGTCTACGGGCGCAACTGGGGCGACACATACATCTCCGGCGACACGAACGGCGACGGGAAGGCCGACTTCGCGATCAAGCTGCCCGGCTGGCAGATGCCCTCGACCGACGACTTCATCCTCTGAGGGTCGAGTTCCCCTTCCGTCGCAGAACGGAACGCGTTCGCACTGCGGCGCCGACCAAGCGCCGCAGCGCATCCGGAGCGCTGGCGGCACCCTCAAACGCGTCGACGTGATACGAAGAGTTCTGGCACTCGGGCCTTCACGTTCATCGGCAGCCAGTCGCTCCACAAGGCGGCGGGTGATCTGAAGGCCCGCAAGTCGGGCGGCCACTCCTCCGTGGCCTGGACCTCAACGCTCTCCGGAGAGCCCGCGGCCCGGCCTGGGAGGAGGCAAGGGCGATTGTCGATCGTGTTGCTGTCTCTCCGGCACGGGATGTGGCCCGGACTATGGAGGTGATCGATCTCTCCTTACGCAAGGCGCGGGCCAACGCGTGGCATACTTAGGGCCGAGTCACGTTTTCGAGGCAGCCCTAAGTCATTCCGCCGATCCAGGTCTGCTTCACCTGCAGGGCCTCGTCGAGGAGAACCAGGTCGGCGCGATAGCCCGGGGCGATGCGGCCCATCTCATGGTCCAGGCGCAGGAACCGGGCCGGGATGAGCGATGCCATGCGCAGCACGTCCGGCAGGGCAAGGCCCAGGCGCTCCACGCTGTTGCGCACGGCGCCCGCCATGTCGAGGTCGGACCCGGCGAGCGTCCCGTCCGCCGTGGTGAGCCGTCCGTCCCGGCGGTAGATCGTGCGGCCGTGCAACTCGAAGCCGGTCAGGTCCGTGCCGGTCACCGCCATGGCGTCGGTCACCAGCATCATGTGCTCGTGGCCCTTGGCCGCGATGGCGACCCGCAGGGCGGCGTCGCTCACGTGGCGTCCGTCGACGATGAGCCCGCACCAGGTGTCCGGGCTGTCGAGGGCCGCGCCCACCGGGCCCGGATCGCGGCCGGCGAGCGGCGGCATCGCGTTGTAGAGATGGGTGAAGCCGCGCAGGCCGTGGCGGACCGCCTCCATGACCGTGGCATAATCGCCCGCCGTATGGCCGGCGCAGACCAGCACGCCCGCTTCCGCCAGCCGCGCGATCGCCTCCAGGCTGTTGCGCTCGGGCGCCAGCGTCACCAGGGTGCGGC
>NZ_JAMXFJ010000090.1 GCF_025460805.1 Microvirga sesbaniae
CGAACGCCTTCGCCCAACAAACTCATCAAGCCCGGAAAGTTGCATAGGCCGTGGATCACATATGGGGGCAGCTCCAAACCAACCCTGAATTAACATCACACCCGGATCACCCACATGGGGCAGGCCACATCAGATCTTGTTCTGGCCCCTTCAAGCCTGATGGACGTTGGTGCGGCGAACGAAAGTTTGTAGGAATCTATTGACGCCATGTTGTCAAATATGACAACACGGCCTATATGGCAAGAAAGACTAGGCCGATCTCATGGATCAAGGCGGCCCGAAAGGATTTTGAGGAGTTTCCCTTGGGGACACGGCAGGAAATGGCCCGTGCCCTGACCGTCGTGGCCGAGGGCGGGCACCCTGATATCGCCAAACCTCTGACAGGGCTTGGTTCAGGGGTGCTGGAGCTGGCCCTAAAGCACCGGGGAGATGCATTCCGCGTCGTGTACGCGCTGCAGATAGGAGATGAGATCTGGGTTGTGCATGCGTTCCAAAAGAAGTCCAAAAGCGGGATCGGCACGCCCAAAGCCGAAATCGACCTGATCCGTGACCGCCTGAAACGGCTGAAGGAGGCCTTGCGATGAACGACGATTTTGAACTGGTGCGAGGCAGTGGCAACGTCTTCCGCGATCTTGTCCTGCCTAACCCTGACTTAGAGCAGCTGCGTTCGATCCTGGCGGCGCAGATCGTCAAGACGCTCGATCGCCGGCACCTGACGGTCCGCGAGGCCGCCGAGCTGACAGGGATCGCGGCCGCCGACTTTTCTCGCATCCGCAACGTCAAGCTGGACCGGTTCACCGTGGACCGGCTAATGACGGTGCTCGGCCGCCTCGGTCAGCAGGTTGATGTCAATGTGAAGGTACGGTCGAGTGCCAAGCGTCATCCTCCTGCTCTAGCGCATCGTTGACGTAAACATTGCACGCGACAGAGACGATCGACGCGTTCTCGGTCCCGAGTCTTCTGCGGCGGAAGTTTTTATGAAAGATGCACAATATAGTTATTTAGTTTCAATGGAAAGCATAGTCGCGCCTATGCGGCTACGCGCGAGGGGCTAACACGAGCATAAGCATCTATGTTTTAGGCTGCCTGTTGTTTTGATCGGCTTCGCCGATAGGCGCTGGTCACATTCAAGCGCATCCGCACAACCTCCTCGCTGGCGCCATAAATGTCAGACGCTTCGGTGAGGGAGTATTTGCGCTCTGCGACGAGAAGGGCAGCCTCTTCTGAAATAAGAAGGGCTGGGCCAAGCCAAGCGGCTTCTTCTTCGATGTTAGCGTCGTAGTGCCTGGAGCCGGTCTCATTGAGCAGAGGCTTCGATGGATGGATCAAAAGCTCATGGCTCAATTCATGAGCGATGTTAGCGGCCTGACGCTTCTTGTGGTGACCATCATTATGGATGATGAGGCGGTGAGGTCCTTTGCACAAGGTAACGGCGGAAAATTCAGCCTGGCCTTTCTTCCCGCGAGGGTATGCTACCTCGGTTTTCCGCTGGATGATCTGACCTTTGTGGTCACGCACTTCCTGCCGCATCTCAACCGGGATGCAGTCTACCGCATCCTCAAGGCTGAAGGCTTAGGCCGCCTGCCGCCGGCGCAGCAGCGCAAGCGCAAGCTCGGCACGTTCAAGGACTACGATCTCGGCTTCGTGCACATGGACATCAAGCATCTGCCGAAGCTGCAGACCGCCAATGGGGAGCGGCGCAAGCGCTCTCTCTATGTAGCCATTGACCGCTGCTCGCGCTGGGTGCACCTGGCCGTCTATGATGACGAACTGGCCACAAGCGCGGTCGCCTTCCTGAAAGAGGCGGTCCGTGCCTTCCCATTCAAGGTCACACACGGGCTCTTGCCGCCGGCGTCCCCTTCGACTGGGTCGCTGCCGACACGATCTATGGTGTGGGAGCCATCGAGATGCAGTTGCGCCGGGCCGGCAAGGGCTACGTGCTGGGCGCGCATGCCACGGATCAGTTCTCCTCCTGGATCGACAAGCCCGAAGTGGCCGGCACGGCCGAGCAGATTGCCAAGGCTCTGGCGCCTGAGACCTGGCAGCGCCTGTCGGCGGGCGACGGCACCAAGGGAGCGCGCTTGTATGACTGGGCGTACGTCGAGTTGGCCGATCTTGAGGCGGAGGAATACAACGAGGCGCTCACCGGCCTGTGGACGCGCGGCCTGTTGATCCGCCGCAACCTCTCTGATGGGGACCTGGCGTTCTTCTCGACCTGGTGTCCAGCCGGCACGCCGATTGAAGAGCTGGTGCGGGTGGAAGGCCAGCGCTGGGCGATCGAGGATGCGTTTGAGACGGCGAAGACCGAGTTGGGGCTCACCCACAACGAGACGCGCTCCTGGCATGGCTGGCACCGGCACGTCTCATTGGTGATGCTGGCGTTTGCCATGCTGGCGGTGGTGCGCGAGCGCGCCAACCGCTTCACCTCACCCCAAAAAAGTCGAGACGAAGCCAGGCTGCAGCGTTGGTATGCTGGTCTGTCCAGGAAATCCGCCGCGTCGCCACACGCCTCCAGCAGCGCCGGATTGAGCCTGCCCTCGTGATCGCTTGGTCCGCCTGGCGCCGCGCGCATCAGGCGATGGCGCAAGCCTCACATCGCAAACGAAAGGTGCAACTCACATGGGCATTGGTCCGTCAAGATGCTGGTTCATCGGAACACCGATCAGATCTCCGGCTGGTGTTTGGCATCCAAGGTCTGAGCCCGTTGCATGATCTGGCCCGTGTCCAGCGCCAGCTCCCACTCACATCCGGTCGCTGCGCGCACGCAGCCGCACCATCATCCCGCTTGCAGCGGACGGGGGCTCAGGCGACGGGACCCTTCTGTAGTGCGGCACTGAACGCCCTATTGCACATCGGTCCGTCCACCTGGATCCGCCGGGCCTGATCAGGGTCCGGCGAAGCACATCCACCCAGTCGTGCCGTGCCTTACGCAGGCCTCATCACGGCACCCTCGATGATCACTCCGGCTATCGCATACTTCCAGAGCGCGATCAGCAGCTTACGGGCGAGCGCCACGATCATCGACTTCTTCAGGCGCCCGCCATTGCGCCGGACCCGCTCCTGGAACCACTGGCTCAGGGCCGAGGCCGGCTGATGGCGCAGCCACAGCCAGGCGAGCTCATTGTGGTGCGCAGGCGCGGATTGCCGGCTTTCGAGACGCCTTGCTCGCGATCCACCGATCCGCTCTTCCAGGGGGTGGGCCAGGCCCGCATAGGCGGCCACCTGCCGGCGATTGGCGAAGGTGCGGAACAGGCCCTCCACCCACAGAACAGCGGCGGCTTCCCGACCGATGCCTTTCAGGGGAAGCAGGCGCCCGGGTGGCACGGCGCCGGCCTCCTCGTCGGCACAGGCGAGCAGGTGATCCCGCTCGGCCTCGACTGCTTTGATCTGCTCCAGCAGCAAATCGAGCCGGTCGAGTTCGCGGCTGATTTGAGCCTTGAGATGAACCGGCAGCGGCCGGCCATCGCCGGTCGTGAGCGCCTCGAGCCTTGTTCTGCGGTCGCGGTGCAGGGGCTCATAGTCGCCGATCCCCTGCGCGAACAGCAGGCCCTTGACGCGGTTGACGTGCTGGATCCGCTCGGCGGTCAGCGTCTTGCGCTCGCGGCTGATGCGGCGCCGATCCTCCTGCTCAGGCGTGGGAGCCCGGACCATGGCACAGACCCGCGGCTCCCCGCGCTTGTAGGCCAGCAGCGTGCGCACCAGAGCCTCGCCGTCAATCTTGTCGGTCTTGGCCCGCCGGCAGCGGCGGGAGACCGCAATCGAGGCGGGATCGACGACATGGCTCTCGATCCTATAGCGCGACGATCTGGATTGAGAGCGCGGCGATCAGGATCGGGCGATTGGCTGTCGCGGCGGAATGATGATTGTCGCCCCGCGACAGAGATGCAAGCGCTTTCTTGATTGTCGCTGCGAGCGTCAATCAGGATGAGGTTTTGATTGTCGCGCGCGTCGGCGGACGTCCTGGCCCCCGTTTGCGCTCGATGGCTTCTCTGCGGCGGTAGCTCTCGACATTCATCTCGAAGATGGTGGCGTGGTGCACCAAACGATCCACCGCGGCGAGCGTCATCGCTTGATCCGGGAAGACCGAGTTCCAGGCTCCAAAGGGCTGATTGGCCGTAATTAATAATGAGCGACGCTCGTACCGGGCGCCAATGAGTTCAAAGATGACGCTGGTTTCGGCCTGATCCTTGCTGACATAGGCCAGATCATCCAGGATCAGCAGATGGTACTTGTCGAGTTTGGCAATCGCCGCCTCGAGCTGCAGGTCCCGCCGCGCGCTCTGCAGCTTCTGCACCAGATCGGTGGTGCGGGTGAACAGCACCCGCCAGCCGTTCTCCACCAGGGCCAGGCCCAGCGCGCTCGCCAGATGCGATTTGCCCCCGCCCGGCGGGCCGAACATCAGCAGATTGGCGCCCTTCTCGAGCCAGCTGTCGCCGGCTGCCAGCGCCATCACCTGCGCCTTGCTGATCATCGGCACCGCGGAGAAGTCGAAGCTGTCGAGGGTCTTGCCGGGCAAAAGACGGGCCTCGTCGAGATGGCGCTGGATGCGCCGGCGGGCGCGCTCGGCCATCTCGTGCTCGGCCAGAGCCGCCAGGAAGCGGGCCGCCGGCCAGCCCTCCTTGTCGGCGCGGGCGGCAAACTCCGGCCAGATCGCCTTGATCGCCGGCAGCCGCAGATCACTCAAAGCCAGGGTCAGGCGACCGGCATCAATATCGGGGCTCGTCATGCGACCTCTCCCTGATCCACGCGGGCGAGGTCCTCGTAGGCGCTGAGCGGCGCATAGCAGACCGTGATGTCCGGTACGGCACCGGCATCCGGGCTGAAGCGGGCGCGTAAGCTCTTGAGATCCGGCAGCCGGCCGGCCTCCAGATCCTCGTCGAGGCGCGCGGCGAGGTCGGCCTCGCAGGCGCGCTCGTGCGCCAGGGCGAGCAGATCCACCATGGTGCGGCAGGCAACCCGGGCCGGCAGTTTGGCGCACATGGCCTCGAAGGCGCGGGCATAGGCTGGCCGGGGGAAGAGCTGATCGCGGTAGACCAGTCCCATCAGGGCCATGGGCTTGCGTCTGAGCGAATGGATCACATGCCGGTAATCGACCACATGCCCGTGCCGGCCGTTGGGATGGGCCCGCCCGCGCGGCAGCGTCATCTGGTGCGTGCCGCCGAGATAAATCTCAAGGCGATCGTCATACAGGCGCACCCGCAGCCGATGGCCGATCAGGCGCGAGGGTACGCTGTAGAACACCTTGCGCAAGACGAAGCCGCTGGTCGAGGTCACGGTCACGATGGCATCTTCGTAATCAGCGGTGCGCCGGTCCGGCAGCTCCTGAAGGGTCGCGCGCTCGACCTCAATGCGCGGGGTATTGCGGGCATTGCGGCGCCCGACCACCTCATCGATGAAGCGGCGGTAGGCACCAAGATCGGCGAAGTCGCGTGAGCCGCGCAGCAGCAGGGCATCCTCGATCCCCTTCTTGAGATGGCCATGCACGCTCTCGATCGAGCCGTTCTCGTGGGCGATGCCGGTGTTGTTGCGGCTCGGCTGCATGCCGTAGTGGGTGCACAGGGCATCATAGCGCCGGGTCAGGTCCTCGCGGGCGTCGCGATCGAGGTTGCGGAAGGCGGCCGAGAGGCTGTCGCTGCGGTGCTCACGCGGAGCGCCACCCAAGGCCCAGAGGGCGTTCTGCAGGCCCTCGGCCAGGGCGACATAGCTCTCGCCGCCGAGCACCACATGGGCATGCTCGAAGCCGGAATAGGCGAGCCGGAAGTGATAGAGCCGGTGATCGAGCGGCTGGCCGGCGATGGTGATGGCCCGATCGGCCATGTCGGTGAAGTCGGACAGGCCCATGCGGCCGGGCTCGTGCACCTGGCGGAAGATGACCTCCTGCTCGGGGCCGTGCAGGGCGCGCCAGGCGCGGACGCGGCGCTCCAGCGTGCGGCGAATGCCGGGGCCGAGGTCGGGATGGCGGCGGATGATCTCCTCGAAGAGGGCGACGGGGCGCAGGCTCGGAGCGGCTTGCAGCAGCGGGACGATCTCGCTGTCCCAGACGCTCGCGAGCGGGTCGGGGCGCCGGCGCCCGCGAGGAACCTTCTTCTGGGAGGGCAGCCGCGGGTCCTTGTCGAGGCGATAGGCGGTGGAGGGGCTGAAGCCGGCTTTGGCAGCGGCGATCGGAATGGTGTTGGAGTGACGGAACTTCATGTAGATACCGTCTGAGCGGTCAAGTCCGATGGGCAAGCGGAAACTGGTAAACGGTCCCGCTCCTAAGCACGCCAAAGCAGATGTGAACCAGTTTACGCATGGCGGCCCCTAAGGTCGACATCTTG
>NZ_JAMXFJ010000091.1 GCF_025460805.1 Microvirga sesbaniae
CCGGCCGCCAGGTTGCGCCGGTAGAAGGCGTTGGAATCCTCCGCCGTGGAGAAGCCGGCGTACTGGCGCACGGTCCAGGGCTGGTTCACGTACATGGTCGGGTAGGGGCCGCGCAGGAACGGCGCGACGCCCGGCCAGGTGTCGAGGGCGTCGAGACCCGCACGGTCCTCGGGGCCATAGGCTCCTCTGACCGCGATGCCCTCCGGCGTCAGCCAGGGCTCCGAAGCAGCCTGGGAGGAGGGCGCCAGGGGAGCGGCGGAGAAAGCGACGCTCGAGAAGTCCGGGATGCTGGTCATTGGCTTGCACCCATTCGAGGCGCTGCAATTAGTTCGTCCATGAACGCATAGGTTTTATAGATGAATGCTGGCAGGTCGCAGCCGCTGTAGATGAAGTCCTGGATGCCCGCCGAGCGGAGTGCGTCCTCCCGCATGATCGGACGACCCACCATATACACGAGCAAGCCCCCTGCCCTTCTAAGTGCGCGCGCTGTCTCCTCAACTACAGTCTCGTTGGGTGTAATCGCCTCATCTGCGAGAGCGAAGTAAACCTCATCGGAGGAACAGATGCAGGCACTTTGAGCACCCGATGCGGCAAAGGCAGCTGTAAGGGCATGAAGAGATGGGAAGCCGTCGTTCGTGACGGCTTCGATGCCGCCGGCCTCGAAGAAATTCTTGGCGAAGGTCGCCCGGGCCGTGAAGGCCGCGATCGGCCCGAGATTCGCCAAGAACACCCTCGGGCGCTCCCCGGTCCGGGCGCGATAGGCGTCCGCGCGGTCGCGCAGGCGCTCGAACGGCTCCGCCGTCCGGATCGACGGCAGGGGCGCGATGGAGACGGGCGCCAAGCCGGCCGCGGTGCCGACGAGCTGGATCAGGGGCGTGCCCTGTCCGGCCATGCCGACGAGAGACGCGAAGTCGGTCTCGGTCGAGGCGGGAGACGACGCCGACGCGGTGGGGGCCGCGTTCGCCTCGGCTGCGGGCATCGGCAGCAGCACGGCCACATCGGCCTCATGGATGTTCGGGAACTCGCTCGTGCCGGTGATCGGCTCCCGGCGGGTGGCGACGGCTTTTGCCCGCTGGGAACACACGGCCGCGATGCGGGCCTGGAGCATGCCGGACTTGAGACTTTCGAGAATGCCGCCCTCGCGCTCGATCTCCTGGAACAGGCTCCAGGCCTTCTCGCACAAGACGTCCGTGAGCGTCTCGAAGCCGCCCGCGCCCGCGGCCGGGTCGGCCACGCGGGCAAGGTTCGACTCGTCGAGCAGGATCAGCTGCGTGTTGCGCGCGATCCGGCGGGCGAAGGCATCGGGCAGGCCCAGCGCCGCCGTGAAGGGCAGCACGGTGATCGCGTCCGCCCCGCCGATGCCGGCGGAGAAGGCGGCGATCGTCGTGCGCAGGATATTCACCCAAGGGTCGCGCCGGGTGGTCATGCGCCAGGCGGTCTCAGCGTGCAGGCGGATCGGCTTCGGCTCGAGGCCGCAGGCCTGCTCCACGCGCGCCCACAGGCGGCGAAGCGCCCGCAGCTTCGCCACGGTGAGGAACTCGTCCGCATCGGCCACGAGGAGGAAGGACAGCGCCCGGCGTGCCGCGTCGAGCGGATGGCCTTGCGCGTCGAGCGCCCGCAAGGTGGCGATGCCCGTCGCGAGCACGGCCGCGAGTTCCTGCGCCTCGCTGGCGCCGGCCTCGTGGTAGACGCGTCCATCGGCCAGGAAGGTGCGTCCGGCAAAGCCCTGCGCGGTCAGATGCTCAAGCGTGTCGCCCATGCGCCGGGCCATGGCGTCCCAAGACGCGGACATCCGCCCTTGCGCCGCCATGGCCCCGATGGGATCGAGGCCGAGATCGAGGGAGAGGTCGGAGAAATTATGGCCGCGCCGCTCGGCGAGCGCCAGTATCAGTGCCGCCATCTGGCGGCCGTGGCCGCCCGCATCGACGCGCAGGTGAACGAGGTCGAGCATCACTCCCGACAGCACCCGGTCGAGATCGTTGAGGCTCTCGACCCGCACGCCGAATCCGCGGGCCGCGGGAGCCTTGTGGGTCGCGAGCGTCAGTGCATCGGCGCCGCCTTCGAGATCGAGGAGAGCCAGTTCGTTGGCCTTCGCCGGGTCGGGATGGTCGATCCGCTGCGACACGAGCCAGCGGCCGGGCTGCTCGCGCACAACGGGCGTCGATCTTTCCGCCTTCGGATAGAGGGGCTGGATGGCGATCCCGTCATGGCTGCGCGAGACGAGCTTCTTCTCGAAGTCCGCGCCCTTGAGCACGCCCTCGACCAGTCTGAGCCATTGCTCGCGGGTCGCTTGCGGGAAATCGGCGGCTAAGGTCAGGTCGTCCACATCTGCCATCAGGTAAACTCCATGATGGTGGCATCAACCGCGAGGCTGTCCCCTTCCTTGGCGTGGATCATCGAGATCGTGCCGTCGCGCTCCGCGCGCAGGACGTTCTCCATCTTCATGGCCTCCACGATGCAGAGGGGCTCGCCGGCCTTGACCTCCTGTCCCTGGCTTACGCTGATCGCCTTCACGAGCCCCGGCATCGGGCAGAGCAGGAGCTTGCCCGTATCGGCCTCAAGCCGCTCCGGCATCAGGGCCGCCAGTTCAGCCTCGCGCTTCGTGTAGACCCGCACCTCGGCCGAGGTGCCCGCATGGGACAGGACGACCCCGTTGAGGATCGGCCGCACCTGGAAGGCGACGGGCTCCCCACCCACCGTCCCGTTCCAAACGGGCTGACCGGGCACCCAGCCCGAGACGATCGGCCAGGCCTGGCCATCGATGACCACCGCGAAGCCGCCCTCGATGTCCTCGATCACGGCCTCATGCCGCTCCTTGCCCAGGAGCACGACGCGCTCGCGATCGAACTGCACGCTCGCAGCCTGCCGCATCTGACCGGAGATGTGTCGCTTGCGCTCGTTGAGCAGGTGATCGATGGCGGCGCCCACGGCCGCCATGCGCAGGGCCACCTCGCCCTCCGGGGGCGGCACCTTGAACCCCTGCGGGAACTCCTCGGCGATGAAGCCGGTGGACAGCTGGCCCGATTGCCAGCGCGGATGCTGCATGAGGGCCGACAGGAACGGGATATTGTGGCGGATGCCTTCGATGGCGAAGGCATCGAGCGCAGTCGCCTGAGCCTCGATGGCCTGGAGGCGGGTCGGGGCGTGTGTCACCAGCTTGGCGATCATCGGATCGTAGTAGATCGAGATCTCGCCGCCCTCGTTGACGCCCGTGTCGTTGCGCACCGTCACGCCACCCTGCTCGCCCTCGCGCGGCGGGCGATAGGTGACGAGGCGACCGGTCGAGGGCAGGAAGTTCCGGACCGGGTCTTCCGCGTAGATGCGGCTTTCCACCGCCCAGCCGTTCAGCTTCACATCCGCCTGCGTTAGACTGAGGCGCTCGCCCGCGGCGACGCGGATCATTTCCTCCACGAGGTCGATGCCGGTGATCATCTCGGTCACCGGATGCTCCACCTGAAGGCGGGTGTTCATCTCGAGGAAGTAGAACGACTTGTCCTGGCCGGCCACGAACTCCACCGTGCCGGCGGAATCGTAAGCAACGGCCTTGGCCAGCGCGACCGCCTGCTCGCCCATCAGGCGGCGGGTGGCCTCGTCGAGAAGCGGCGACGGCGCCTCCTCGATGACCTTCTGGTTGCGGCGCTGGATCGAGCACTCGCGCTCGCCGAGATAGATCACGTTGCCGTGCTTGTCGCCCAGCACCTGAATTTCGATGTGACGCGGATCGGTGATGAACTTTTCGATGAAGACCCGATCATCGCCGAAGGAGCTTGCCGCCTCCGACTTGGCGCGGGCGAAGCCCTCGGCGACCTCGCCGGCCGAGTGGGCGATGCGCATGCCCTTGCCGCCACCGCCCGCCGAGGCTTTGATCATGACCGGGTAGCCGATCTCGTCGGCGATCTTGACCGCCTGCTCCGGGCCCTCGATCACCCCGAGACAGCCCGGCACGGTGGAGACCTTCGCGGCCGCCGCCGCCTTCTTCGATTCGATCTTGTCGCCCATGGCCGCGATAGCGCCGGGATTCGGGCCGATGAACACGATGCCGGCCTCGGCCAGGGCTCTCGGGAAGGCCTCGCGTTCGGACAGGAAGCCGTAGCCCGGATGGACCGCTTGGGCGCCGGTCGCCTTGCAGGCTTCGATGATCTTCTCGATCACGAGATAGGACTCGGCCGCTGCGGCGGGTCCGATGTGGACGGCCTCGTCGGCCATGTCCACGTGAAGCGCGTCGCGGTCGGCATCCGAATAGACGGCCACGGTCTTGATGCCCATGCGCCGGGCTGTCTTGATGACCCGGCAGGCAATCTCGCCCCGGTTCGCAATCAGGATCTTGTCGAACATTGCGTGGTCTTCGTCTTGGCCCTCCGACATGATTCTGTTGGAGAGCATTCCTCAGGAAAGTGCGAGCTAGATGGCGCGGGCTGTCATTCGGGTCAAAACCGCTTCCAGAGTAACTTTGACAGCTTCCGCAGGAAGGAAGATCAGGAGGCCCGCGGACAGTGCCTTCTCGAAGCCAATCAGTGTCGAGAGCCAAGCCGTTCCAAGAACCATAATGATGGCGTCACCCAACAGAAGAACACCGAACGCTGCGACAACCGAGTGCATTGCTCCACGCTCGCTTAGGGATCCGACAACGCCGGTAGCGACGACGAAGCCCGCAAGGTAGCCAGCAGTCGGGCCTCCAAAACAGGCAAGGCCTCCACCGCTTTGGAATACCGGCAATCCAACTGCCCCCTCGACAAGGTACGCAGCGACCGTTGCGGTTCCTAAACGACCGCCGTATACGACCGCGAGAGCGAGGACCATAAATGATTGCATAGACATCTTCACTGGCCAGAACGGCACTTGGATGTGAGCCGAGACTGCCAGCAGAATCGTGCCGATGAGAACAAGTAAGACGATGCGTAGGCGAGTATTGCCCGGTATTTGAACCCAGAGCCTATTTGCGAGTGTCCGGGATGACATTTGACTCCGAACCATAGGCTTCTCCTCATTCTGTTCAGGTGTAATCTGGAGATAGAAAGAACGGATCGAGCTCTACCGGCGGGCTTGAATCACTAGAGCGGCCACATAATCTGAATGTGTCAGAAGATTTACAGCATCAGGATCAAGGCTACTGACGGCCAATAGGAGCTGCAAAATCTCGTCGATAGGTTCATCTGCGTGACCCTGCCTACCCCTCCCATCAACAAATTCAATGAGCAGCTGAGAGACATCATCGATTTGGATAGAGGCTCGCGTCCGTGAGGCGATGGTCATTGGGTGCTCCTCTCACAGGGGAATGTTATCGTGCTTCTTCCAGGGGCGCTCGCTCTCCTTGTGGCGGAGCATCGCCAGCGCCCGGGCGATCCGACGGCGCGTGGAATGGGGCATGATCACCTCGTCGATGTAGCCCCGTTCGGCCGCCACGAAGGGCGACATG
Organism: Microvirga sesbaniae; assembly: GCF_025460805.1. Lineage (GTDB taxonomy): Bacteria > Pseudomonadota > Alphaproteobacteria > Rhizobiales > Beijerinckiaceae > Microvirga > Microvirga sesbaniae. The sequence goes on from NZ_JAMXFJ010000091.1 coordinate 5,417, forward strand.
AAGCGGTCCTCGTATTCCTTGGTACGGGCCGCGATCTTGTCCTGGTCGCCGAGATCCTGGCGGAAGATGATCTCCACCGCGCCCTTGGCGCCCATCACGGCGATCTGCGCGGTCGGCCAGGCGTAGTTGATGTCGCCGCCGATATGCTTCGAGGCCATCACGTCATAGGCGCCGCCGAAGGCTTTTCGCGTGATCACGGTAACGAGCGGCACGGTCGCCTCGGAATAGGCGAAGAGCAGCTTGGCGCCGTGCTTGATGAGGCCGCCATATTCCTGCGCGGTGCCCGGCAGGAAGCCCGGCACGTCCTCGAAGGTGACGATCGGGATGTTGAAGGCGTCGCAGAAGCGCACGAAGCGCGCGGCCTTGCGCGAGGCATCGGAGTCGAGCACGCCCGCCAGCACCATCGGCTGGTTGGCCACGAAGCCCACGGTGCGCCCTTCCACGCGGCCGAAGCCAGTGATCATGTTCCGGGCGAAGGATTCCTGGATCTCGAAGAAGTCGCCCTCGTCCACGACCTTCAGGATCAGCTCCTTCATGTCGTAGGGCTTGTTCGGGTTGTCCGGGATCAGGGTGTCGAGGCTGTCGTCGGTGCGGTTGGGATCATCGAAGCTCGGGATCTCCGGCACGCCGTCCTGATTGTTGGCGGGCAGGAAATCGATGAGGCGGCGCACCTGCAGAAGCGCCTCGACGTCGTTGTCGTAGGCGCCGTCCGCCACCGAGGACTTGGTGGTGTGC
>NZ_JAMXFJ010000092.1 GCF_025460805.1 Microvirga sesbaniae
TGACCAGGATGTCGACGCTCCCGAAGGTCCGCTCGGCAAGCCGGATCATCTCCTCGATCTCGTGCGGCTTCGACATGTCGGCCGGCGAATGGATCGCCTTGACGCCGAACTCGCGCTCGATGCCGGCACGCTCCTTCTCGATAGCCTCCGCGTCGCCGAAGCCGTTGATGACCACGTTGGCGCCTTCCTTGGCGAAGGCCCGGGCGATGGCGAGGCCGATGCCGCTGGTCGAGCCGGTCACGACGGCGGATCCGGAGTGAAGTGTCATCGAAGTCTCCTTGTGCTGTATCTGATCATTCAGTCTGAAGCACTCGTCCCGAGCATGAATCTCGCTGCGATCCTCGACCCATCGAGCGTGGCACCTGGTACGAACCGACGGCCGACCATCGCTCGTCTGCCCTCCCCCGCATGTCCTCCCGACGGAACCAGATTCCATCGTCCGCATCGTCCCGGGCTCTCCCAGAGCGTCGTCGGTGGAAGAACAAGGCCCACCCGACCAGTGCGAGCGGGGCAACGGCTCCCAGGACAAACGACACCGCGCTGCCTGTCACGTCATGCCTCCTGAACGCGTCGGCCACCCTTGCGAGCCGTCACGTCGATGAGATCTCGGTTCCTGGGCCGGTGCCGGCGACACGGCTTCTCAGGCCGCCCGGCCCGCCTCGGCCGATTTGAAAGTCGCCGCCTTCGCGGCCGCCAGGGCCTGATGGATGGCGTTGAATGCCGCAGCCGCGGTCGGCTGCTTCAAGACACGATCGCCGCGTGACGACGTTCGCTGCTCCGCGCCAGCCAGGATCACGGCCCTGTTCTCGTGCACCTCGTGGTACTGGTCAGCGAGGACCCAGCCGTCGATCAGCCCGGGCAGTGCGGCACGCGTGTACAGCCAGCCGACGGGGTGGCTCCAGTCGCGCAAGGCCAGAAAGGCCTTCTCGCCGGTATCCGCCGTGATGACTTCATGGGCCTGGGCGCGGAGCCAGCGCGCGAGTGTCTCCCGCATGATCGGGTTGTCGTCGGCAATGAGGATCCGTTGTGGTTTGATCGTGATCATGGTGCTCTCCGGAGCACGCCGAGGGCTCTTTCGCCCATCAGCGCACCCTCTTTCGCTTTCCGTCGCGGTTCCGGGATGCATGCTTGCCACCCCGCTCCGCATGCGAACCCCTGGGGATGATGGCGGCACCGGAAATCGGCCCGTCGTCATTCCGCCGCCTCGTAGCGTCTCTGCGTCCGGTGGGACGGCTCGGATGGCGCCAGATAGTCATGGACGACCTTGCCGAGCCCGATCGTCAGGTCGGCCACGATGTGCGTTGCCGAGACCACCTCCAGGACCGGCAGTTCCGCGATGGGCGCCAGGGCATGCGACCACAGGTCCAGGGATGCCGGACCGGTCCAGGCCTCTTTCAGGTCGATGTCCTCGAGGTGGTACTCGACGAGTTCGCAGATGCGCGTGGTGCCGTCGACATGCGGAATGATCTTGAGCAGGAAGTTGGGCTCACGGAGTGAGGCCATGGCCCTTCCGGGATCGGCAGCCTGGTGCTTGTAGCCCATCGTGGCGGTCGCGACGCGAACCGGTCCGTAGTCGAGCGTGCCGACAAGGGCGTCGACCTCCGTGCGCAGGGTGGGATTCGCGAGCTTCTTGGGAAAGCCCCACAGCTCGCGCCCCCCGGCGATGGGCGAATGGTCATCGAGGAACATGCAGTGGGTGTAGCTCCCCTTGCGGCCGCGGAACGAGACGGGGATGACCTGTCCGCTCTCGGTGTAGTCGCCGAAGCCGTTCGAGTCCGGCATGCGGATGAACTCGAACTTCACCAGCGGCTCGTCGACCTGGAGAGGTTCCGGGACGAGCTCCCGGAGCTTCCTCAAGTCGGTCCGATAGGTGATGATCAGATACTCCCGGTCGCGGAAGCGGTAAGGTCCGATCGGGTAGGCCGGACTGTTCAGAGGCATCGCGAATGCTCTGGTCCGGACGGTGTTCTCGTGCATACCTGAAGTTCTCCTGTGCTTGATCGAGCAGTCGCCGGGGCTGAACGACTGCTCCAGCTCCTTCGCGCGTTATTCCCGCCCGTCCTTGAGGAAGTCGAACGTGTGGACCCCGTCCTGGTTGTCGGGCCGCTGCAACACCTCGGGATGGCGCAACGTGCGGACTGCGTCGTGATAGCCGGCACGCCAGTGCTCCTCCATGGACAGCCGGGAAAACTCGTAGTCCTTCGAATGGCCTTCGTAGTGTTTCGAGCGGTAGATCATCTGGATGATGTTGTACGCCTTGCGATCGGCCTCCAAGCTGAGGAGCTTCGCCTCTTCGGTCGTCCGCAGGTCGTCCGGCAGGTTCGACAGGAGGCTTGCGAGCGCGTGGCGCAGGCGCTGCACGCGCTTGAACTGGTCGGTGCTGGAGCGTGTCCGACTGGAATACTGGATTTCCTTGTGGCGCGTCGCGACCTCGGCCAGGTTGCGGGGCAGTTCGCCGTGGGCACTCCACAGATCGACCTGGAACGCGAGCGTGTCCTGCCGCGGGCCGGCATCGACCACCCAATCCAGCGGCGTGTTCGAGATGAGGCCGCCGTCCCAGTAGTATTCGCCTTCGATCTCCACCGCCGGGAAGCCGGGCGGCAGCGATCCGCTCGCCATCACGTGCTCAGGGCGGATTGTGTGCCTAGTGTTATCGAAATAGACGAAGTTGCCCGTGCGCACGTTGACCGCGCCGACACTGAAGCGCATCACGCCGGCATTGATCCGGTCGAAGTCGACAACCCGCTCCAAGGTGCCTTTCAGGTGCTTGGTCTCGTAGAAGCTCGTTGCCTCGTGGGCGCCATCCGGGTGCAGCCAGGGAACTGGCAACCGGGGCGTGAAGAAGCTCGCGGCCCCGCCGACGAGGGCGCAGGTCGCGCTCACCTGGTTGAAGAAGGCGCGCGCGAGATCCCCTTTGGGGACGACTGCATCAAGGGCAGTGGACCAGTCGAGCAGCGGATTTGCGGAGACCTCCTGCCAGAAGGTGCGCAGCTTGGCGACCCGTTCGGCCGGTTCGTTCCCCGCGATGATCGCCGAGTTGATGGCGCCGATCGAGACGCCGGCGACCCAGTCCGGATGAATGCCGGCCTCCGCGAGAGCCTCGTAAACGCCGGCCTGGTAGGCCCCGAGCGCACCGCCGCCCTGCAGCACGAGCGCGATGCATTCGAACGGGAGGTGTCGTCGGACCTCGGTCAGACGCGGCTGGACTTGGATGTTCATGGCAGTGTTCCTTCGCCTCGACGGCCGGTGGACGCCGCCGTGCGGGCCCCCGGCGCAGTCCTCGTCCGGCTGGCGGTCTGGGTGATCGCGCGGTCCGGCCAGGGCTCCAGCCCTTGGCTTGATGTGGCCTCGCGACGACGGCCCATCGGCAGGATGCCGGGCAGCGTCAGGGCCCTCGGTTGCAGCAGCATTCCGGTCTCCGTATGCGTGTGGACTGCCGCCAGTGCATACATTGCCGGATTTACCCGGGTCCAATATATTGTTTTAGGATTTATGATTGAGTAAATATATCGGTCCGCGTACCTCAGTACTGGTACTTTGCCGGTTCGACCATGGCAGCCCCTCTCCCATCGGCCCGACCCTGAACGCCTCCGCGTTCTTGGCGAACAATGATGCCTACGGGTACTTTCCCAAGTCAGGTTAGCTTGGCGTGACTGGACCTACGTTGACCAACGTCAACGACTTCCGCACCATTCTGATCAGGTAATCGAACTCAAGGGCGGGGACGATCGGCTTCAGCGGCTTGGAGACCTACGATGAACGACAGCAACAATCTTGATGCGCTCTTGGCAGAGGAACGGGACTTGCAGTTCTCGTCCTTCGGTGCCGATGTCGCGTGGACACTGGGCAGCCACATCTACCAGCGTGCGAAGGCCGGCGGCCTGCCTATAGCGATCGAGATTTCTAGGAACGGTCAGCAATTGTTCTTCGCAGCGTTGCCTGGGGCAACACCAGACAACGCCGAGTGGATTCGCCGGAAGCGGGCTGTCGTACAACGCTTCCATCACAGCTCCCTATACATGTCCGTTGAGGCAGACGTGAAGGGGCGCCCGTTCTTGCAGCGTTACGGGCTTTCCGAACAGGACTATGCGGCAGCCGGAGGCGGGTTTCCCATATTCGTCAAGGATACGGGTTGTGTCGGTGCGGTGGTTGTGAGTGGCCTACCTCAACTTGAGGACCACCGCCTGGTGACGGAGTCCGTACGAGCGATCATCGCTTCGTCGACAATGTAGTATCTCAAGGAGATGAAGGTTTGTTCCATAAGGCCCAGCCCATTGGACTGAGGCATGTCCCGGCTCGAGGGAATTTGAAGCCTGAAGCAGAAGCTGGCAAAGGCCGTTACCCGCTCTATCGGCCAGCGAACGATCAAACTACCGGTGCTATGAGCACGGGCTGACCGGACTGAAATCACGGAAGGTCTGGAAAGGGTCTTGGTCGTGTCAAAACGCTTTGGCCGAAGACAGATCGCGGCTTTCCCCGCTCCAGAGCCCTTCACCATCACCGGCGAGCGCGGATTGGCTTATCGGCGATCAAATGAGGCTTCCATTGTCTCTGGCGCGAGGATCCAGCGTGTCACGGACTTAATGGCACGAGCACAGCCCGGCTCCTAGCGCATCGGATGGAAAAGTGGACCCGGTTTTCGCTTGCGCGGCCCGCTGGGTCCGCCTCTTCCGATGCGCCGGTCAAGAGAGGGAGCCTCGGATGAATCCCAAAAGTGGTGTCCACTTTTGGGGCCGAGGCTCTAGGCCCTGAGGGCGACCATCAGCGGCTGGATGCCCAGGATGTTCAGCACCCGGGTGAGATTGTAGGCCAGCACGTGCAGGGCCATCTCGCTGGCCACCTTCGGCAAGGTCTTCTGCAGGAAGTGGGTGGCGCCCATGCGCAG
>NZ_JAMXFJ010000093.1 GCF_025460805.1 Microvirga sesbaniae
CCGGTGGCGGCCGGCCAGGCGGGAGAGTTTCTGGCCACGGGGCTGAACAATCCGGACATGCCGCTGATCCGCTACCGCACGGGCGACCGGGGTGCCGTGGAGGCAGGGCACGAGATGTGCGCGTGCGGGCGCACGCTGCCGCGTCTGGCCCGGGTGGAGGGCCGCAGCGACGACGTGCTCTACACCCAGGACGGACGACGTGTCAGCCGGCTCGGATCGGTCATCAAAGCAGGCGCGCCCGTCCGAGAGGCGCAGATCGTGCAGGAGACGCTGCGGCGTCTGCGGGTGCGCTACATTCCGGCGCCGAACTGGAGCCCGGAGGCCGAGGGCGAGATCCTGGCGGCGATCTGCAGCCGCATGGGCGATGTCGAAGTGGTGTTCGAGCGCGTCCAGCAGATCCCGCGATCCGCAAACGGGAAGTTCCGCTTCATGATCTGCGATCTCCCGCCGGACCAGAAGCCTCCACTCAAACCAGCGTCGCTTCCACAGCAGGCGGCAACGCGCGAACTTGTAAGATCTCTCGAGACATAACTCCACTGAAGGTGCGCTCGCAGGCAGCAAGAATGTGAACGGGTATGGACCAAAGGAAGTCATATGCGCAGTGGATTGTCGACGATCTCGGTGTCTCATTCGTCAGAGTCCGTTAGATTTTCAAACTTGAAGAACCTTCTCGACTTCGTCCGGAATGATACCCTTACAGTCCTCTGCTATCATCGGGTCGGGGATTTGAACGATGACCGCTTCAACGGCTTCCGGCCAAACTTCAGCGCTTCACCTGAGCAATTCACTTCGCAGATGAAAGTACTGAAATCTCTCTTTTCTCCCATCTCTTTGCGAGATCTATTGGATTGGTACGAAACAGGACACCCTCTCCCCCGCCGGTCAGTACTCGTTACATTCGACGACGGCTACAGGGACAATGGTGATGTAGCTTGGCCAATCATGCGCGACCTCAAAATTCCTGGCGTCGTTTTCCTCGCCACCGACTATATTGGAACCGGGAAGCCGTTTCTTTGGGATTTCGCCGCCTATTGCTTCGAAGCGACCAAACATGAGCGCGTCGACGTTCCTCTTTTGGGTGAAACCAGTCTCTCGACGCGGTCCGAGCGCCACAAAGCAGCTTCTGCCTGGATTGAGGCGTCCAAGCGCTTGCCCGCCGGAACGCGCAAAAAACTTGCTGACGCACTTGGAGCCTCCCTCGAAGTCTCTCCACCTCCAGAGGTTTTCGCTCGACTCTGCCTTGATTGGTCTGACATTCGACGCCTGGCAAAGGAGGGGCTGGATTTTGGTGGCCACACTCATACCCATCCCATTCTCACAAAGCTACCGTTGTCTGAGGCGCAAGAGGAGATAGCAACGAGTCATAACAGATTGGCGGCCGAGTTAGGCCATTCCGTCCATGCATTCGCATATCCTAATGGATCATCTCAAGACTTCTCCAGAGAACACGAAGCGGCGGTTCAGAATGCTGGATTTTCGATTGGATTTTCGTTGGAACCTGGCCCAGCCAGACTTGACGAGATTCGTCTCCGTCCGACAGCCGTGCGACGGATCTACGTCGGGCAGCAGGATAGAATTGCTCGACTGTTGGTGAAGTGCGCAGGGGCCGCACGCATAGCATACGGGCATGACCGTTTGCTCGAAGTACGGCCTCCCTCGGTTGAGCCCCTCGTCACTCAAGATTGTTCAGATCCGCGCGCTACGGACGAGAGACTATGAATTGAGGTGCAAGGATCCGTTTCTGAAGGCGACCGGACGAGCATTAGATCCTGAAGGGTTCCCATCATGAAAACCACCGTTGAGTCTCTTCAGGATCCGACGCTCCAACGTGGAGGCAAGGCATCTGTTAGGGCACTTGTCTTCCGAGACGTCGGAGACCAGTCCCTCGTGCTGGCTTCCCAGATCGTACTGAACCTTTCGTTCTTTCTGGTGATGCTGTTTGCCTCAATGAGATTTGAGCCGGCAAATTTCCTAGAACTTACATTCGCCAATTCGCTCATTCCTCTGATCGCGACCGCACTTGATTTCGGGCTGAGCCAGAGTTGCCTAGCTTTATCATTTGAGCACAAGAAGCAAGATTATGTGCAACTTAATCTGATTGTTAAAGCCGCAACACTCCTCCTCGCTGCAATGGCCTTCGTGGTGGCTTTCATGTTATCAGGCTCTGCCACGCAGCTCGTTCTGGTGCTCGCAGCGGCCTCAATGTCATTCTGGACTGCTACGCGCGTTATAGAACAATACGGACGGCGATTTCGGCGGTATGCAGTTCTCAATTTCGCTCTAGCCGCAGCTCGTATTTTGCTCGGCTTAGCAGCTGCTATCCATGGTGGATGGATAGCGCTTATTCTTGCAGTACATGTGGTGGCACAGTTGCCCATTCAAATTCTGACACTGAGCCGGGTCGCTGAAATCCATTTCAAGTCCGTGAACTGGAACGCTATAAAAGCTGTCGTTCACATGGCCCCGATCACATTTTTTGCCACAAGCCTATTCAGCGCCCTTCCTCTGTTAACTCTTTGGATCTTGAACCACAAAGGCGATACGCTGTCGGCCGCAGCGTTTGGCGTAGTTTTGATGTTCTTAGCTCCAATTGATCTCCTGTTTGCAACGTTGAAGGTATATCTCTTCCCGAAGATTGTGGAGACGGACTTCAAAAATATCGACCTCTTCGGTCTAGGCACAAAGTCGATGTATGTCATGATGGGGACGCTAACCGCGATTCTGGTCCTCGGCCTCATTCCTGCAAGCTTCATCATCGACCTCCTGTACGACAAGCGATTTCCCGAAGCAGATCGTTTCTTCGTGACATACTTTAGTTGTCACGCATTGGCGTGTGTGATCGGGGTCTATACGATGCGTTCGCAACGACCGGGCTTCGTTCGTCTAGCTCTGATTGCAAATTTCATGCGGGCTGCCGGAACCACTGTGCTGATTATTGTCCCCAATATGACGTCCTATCAGGTCGTATTGTGGTCGGGGATCATAGTCGTAGCCGGTGAGTTCGTTTTGGTCGCCCTCCTTCGGGTACACGCGCGCGGCAAGGGCTGAGCATCCGTTTACCTCTATCTATTCAGGTTCGGATCCTCCGGCGTGGCGCCTGAAGTGTGGCAAATTCCCCGAGAAATTGCCGAGAGTAAGCCTTATCTAGAGCTTCGGATGTGAAATGTGGACACCACTTTTGGGTCCGAAGCTCCTTCTCTTGACCGGCGCATCGGAAGAGGCAGACCCGAAGGGCCGCGTCAGCGAAAACCGGGTCCACTTTTCACTGGCGTGGCCCTTCGGGTCGCTGACGCGGCCCGCTGGGTCCGTTCTGACCGATGCTGTCATTCGAGAAGAAAGCATCGGATGGATCCCAAAAGTGCAAGTCCACTTTTCACGTCCGAGGCTTTAGACGCCCATCGCGCGAGGATCCTCGGGCGATCGCAGAATGCTTGATACCATTAGAGAGCTAGAACATTTTCGACTTGCACGGGTTCATAGCCGCTGTCGGTGAGATCGATCTGGCACTCCTCGGGCGAGAACTCATCGAGCAGCTCGCCAATGGTGGCCCAGAGAGCTTCTTTTGTCCGTGCCGTAGCCTTGCGTAGCAGTGCTTCAAGTTTCGCAAACACCTGTTCGATCGGGTTCAAGTCGGGCGAGTACGGCGGCAGGTACAGCAGACTCGCTTCTTCCACGTGGATCATCTCCCGGATTCCTGCCACCTTGTGGGCCGCCAGATTGTCGAGCACCACCACATCACCGGGCGAGAGTTCCGGGATCAGCACCTGCTCGACATAGGCGCGGAACACCTCACCGGTCATCGGCCCGTCAAGCAACATCGGAGCAATAAGACCGCTGGCGCGCAAGCCCGCTACAAATGTGGTGACCTTCCAATGCCCCCAACGACGTGGCATCCCCCCCCGCGCGCCCTTGGGACCCGAGCCATAGCGGTGCGTCATCGTGGTGGTGGCGCCCATCTCGTCCAGGAACACGAAGCGAGTGCTGTCCCTGTAGCGCTGCCACGCACGCCAGCGCTGGCGCTCGCGCGCTGTATCCGGCCGGTCCTGCTCGGCCGCCCGGAGCGTCTCTTCTTGTGCCGCAGGCCGAGACAGCGCAGGGTCAGCAGGATAGTGGAGAGACCCGCCGCCACGATCCTGCGGGCTTCCAATTCGGCCCGGATCTCAGCCGGGGTGATACCGGACTTGGCCGCAACTAAGCTGCGGAGCAGGTCCTCATGGGGTTCCAGAACCGGGCGACGATGCCCACCAACCCGGTCAGGGACGAGCGAGCCAGTCCTGCGGACCCGGTGCATCAGCTTCACTGCAGCCGATGGGCAAACATAAAGGCGTTCAAACGATGAAGAAGTCCTTATAGGTCAGCTTCAGGTTCTTGCTGAGTTGCGCAAACTCCACGGCGGCCTTGCTGCCTGAGCCATCGGCATCATACGAGAGAATGCCGGTCTTCTTGTTGTAGAG
>NZ_JAMXFJ010000094.1 GCF_025460805.1 Microvirga sesbaniae
TTCCGACCCCATCATGCGGCGGTGTTTGCCGACCACGGAGAGAACCATGACCCGACAGGTGATATCAGCCGAAATGACGGAAAGGGCCGCTCAAAGGGCTTGACCAGGATCCCCGGAATAAGAGAACGGTGCCGTTCGTATCCGCTACGGTTATCGTCGTGTTCACGTGCTGATGCGTCGTGAAGGCTGGCGCCATGGCCAGAACAAGACGCGGCGGATCTATCGCGAATTGGGCCAGCAATTACGCAACAATACGCCGAAGCGCCGGGTCAAGGCCAAGCTGCGCGATGATCGCAGGCCGGCCACACGATCGAACCAGACCTGGGCGATGGACTTCGTCCATGATCAGTTGGCGAGCGGACACAAGCTTCGCGTCCTTACGATCATCGATACCTTCTCCCGCTTCTCGCCGGGACTGGGCAGCCGTCAACAAAAGTCAGGGATAGCCCCTGGCCCATGTCCTGTTCGCGACTCTTCGATTGTAGTGTTCGCAACGCGAAATTCGAGCGGGCCGCTGCACATTGTCTGTGAAGCCTCCGCACAGCGTGCAAATGCTCATTCTCGCTGCCCTGGACGCGGTTTGCTCAACGCGGTCCAGGACGGCCGCCCGTGGGAGGGATGCCTCGCCTTGTCGTACCTGTCACCATACGGCTTGATCGGCTCCATCTGTCGCGTCACCTCTTCGAGTTCTTCACCGGTGAGGTCCGTTGGGGGATTCCCGATCGCCACGACGATTACGGCCAGCAGCCCATCAATGCCAGTAAAGAGCGCCTCAGCGATATCGTTCAAGAGACCGGAGCCAAGGCGATCCATTATCGCTATGACTGCGGCGTAGCAGGGCATTCGAAAAATGATTCGACAACACGATGACAGAGGGACTTCGCCTCTTGCTCGAGGCCGTCCGTCGTTGTCCTCCGAAAGACGTCGGTGGTGCGCCGGGCTATGCCGAATACCTCGATGCCATCAGCGACCCCGCACATCCGGAGCACGAACAAATGCGCCTCTGGGGTCCGGAGCGGTTCGATCCCAACGTCGTCGACCGGAAGGCGCTCGAGGCCGCCGTCAACGCATTGTCCGCTGGCCTCATTTTTGCTTACTGCAGGTTGGCTGGACGCTCTCAGGATGGAGATTAGAATGTCTGCATTGTCGAAGCTGAACGTACTTGCGCTACCTTTTGCGATAATGGTTGCGCTATTCCCAGCATCCGCAAAAGCGCCGATCTGGAGTTCGAGCGATCAGTACGGTACTTTTGCCCGCGATGGCTATTCCTGGAACAACGACGTATATGGTCAAGGTGCTGGGCCCCAGACGATCTCTGTGCATTCGGTCCACCAGTGGAGTGTGTGGTCGAACCAACCTGATACTGGCGGCATCAAGAGCTATCCCCACGGAGCTTTCAATGTCGGGAAACCGCTGAGTGCGATCAACGACCTGAGGTCGAACTTTAATCAGAACGTCCCGACTAGCGGCCGTTGGAACTTCGCCTACGATATCTGGGACAGCTCAAATACGTATGAGGTTATGCTTTGGACCAACTACACCGGCAATCCGGATGGAAGCGGTGATGTTAAGCCCATTTCTTACAAGTATAACTCTTCAGGGACCGCCGCTGTCCCAGTCTACACAGGCGTAAATGTCGGGGGAGCTACCTGGAACGTGTTTGAAGGCTGGAACAAACATAAGGTTATCTCGTTTTTGCGCAGCTCCAAGACCAACAGCGAGACTGTGGATATCAAGAGTATCCTGCAATGGATAAAGTCGAAAGGATATTTCGGTGACATAATCGTCGGCAGCGTCCAATACGGTGTTGAGATAACCTCATCCCCAGGCGGGCAAAACTTCGAGGTCAATCATTGGGCTGTAATAGCGAAGTGACTACCTTGGGGCCTACGATGAGGTGATCAGCCGCTCCCTCGTTGTGGGCTCGACGAAGATCGGCCGCTGTTCATGATGGCGGGCCTGGCACCGCAGGCCTCGTGCCGAATTAAATTGGCAGGTTCTGCTCAGTTCGTCGCGGCGTGCACCGTCAAGTTGCTGACGTAGTTTTGATATGAACAGTCGCGCAGCCGACGCCCTATCACTTTGTGGTTCGGGCGATGTTGACCTGCCACTGAGTATTTCGGAGTTAGAGTCCCGCCCGAAGTGATCTGCGGTCGGCAAACTGGACCATTTTTGGCTAGAGTTCTCGACTGCCGAACCCTTCGGCTGGGAGGAGCGATGGACCATGAAGGCCTCGAAGTTTTCAGATGCGCAGAAGGCGTTCATCCCGAAACAGGGCAACGACGGGGTTGCGGTGGCGGAGATCTGCCGTAAGGCCGGGATCAGCCAGGCAAGGGGATGTCCCGATCGGTGTTGAACTACGTCGGGCCGACGCTTCCGGAATGAATGTTACGCGGCCCTCGTGACGTGGGCAACGGGCTTGATCGTCATGCGATCGTGGTGAGCTTGAAGGGCCGCACGCAGAAGCGAGAATTGCTTATGCGCCTTCAATCGTCGGAAGCCCTTGTTGGCCTCGATCATGCCGGCCGCGACCTATCGCAAGGCCATACCGGCATCCCGCCAGCGTTTGACGTTGCGCGTGACGCGGCGAATGGTGCCCATCATGTTCTCGGCGATGTTGGTACAGGCGAGCGATCGACGAAGCTCCTTCGGCAGCTTCAACCGGACGACGGTCAGGATTTCGTCGAGGCCTTCGAGGATGCTCGCCGCTACGCCGGGCCATTGCTGGTCGAGTCGACGCGCGAGATTGCGGATCAATTTTTCAGCCTTGTCGGCGTCATCGAGCTCCCAGGCCTGGCGCAGCACCCGACGGGTGGTCGCATGGTACTCTTTCGGTAGCCGTTCCATGATGTTGCGCGCCTTGTGGATCTGGCAGCGCTGGATCCCGGCGGCCGAACCGAAGGTGCGGCGGATCGCCTTCGACAACGCTTTCGCGCCGTTGACGATGAACAGTCTTGGTACCGTCGGGTCGAGCCCGCGCGAGACCAGGTTGTCCAGCAGGGACTGAACCGTTGCGGCGTTCTCGGTCGCCCCCTCCACCAGCGCCAGCGGATGCTTGTTGCCTTCGCCGTCAACCCCGATCGCGGCGACCAGCACGAGATCGTCGCCCAGATGCAGCCCGTCGATTTGGACCACCAGAATGTCGAGCGCGGACAGATCGGTAGCCATGAAGTCGGCCAGCCGCGCGGCCGACAGCGCTACGAACCTCCGCGAGGCCGCCGACTGATCAATGTGTCGACGCGCCGGTTCGGCCGCGCTGTCCGGCTGCCTGAGGGTGACGTGCCGGCACCGCCCGGATCGGGGGATCAGGTTCATCGCCCAGCGACCGAGCCAGTCCTCCTACGCTGCCGTTTCCCAGCTTGGGATCGTGACCTCGCGGCCGTCCACGCCCCGGACCCGCGGGCGCTCGACCTCGATCTTGCCGCCGTGGAAACCGATCCGTCCCCGCGTTCGGCCCCAACGGTGCGCCCGCCGCGCCGCGTCGCGACCGTGGCGCGGCCCGCAGGCCGCCGTGACATCCGCCTCCATCATCGTGCCGAGCGCCTCGATCCCTGCCGCAAGGCAGAACCGATCGAAGCTCGCCCGCACTTCCGCAAACCCTTCGTCCACAGCCCCGGTCGCCGGCGAACCAGCCGGTGTGATATCTCTCGTCATGGCGTTGCTCTCATTTGTGGAATCAACACCCCGAGCCTACCGGCTCAAGGTGGGCAACGCCGACCTCTTCAAACATTCAACAGAACCCGGGACATCCCCATGGTTTTGCAGCAAATCGGCGGTCTGTTGCCGATTGCGCCATGAGGCCGTGCTTCGTTGTAGCATCTGCGCCAAATCTCCACTGTTTCTTGGGCGTCTGCGAGGCTGCGGAACCAGGGCGTGTTGAGGTATTCGGCCCGGAAGTGGCCGTTGAAGGCTTCGATGAACGCGGCGAGTTCGAGGTCATTATCTGGCCGCCCTTGCGACTAGTCCCTATGATTGCAGGGCGTGAGGGCGGCCCGTCATCCGATATGCAACGGTACGAGGGTTAAGCCGGCACAGCCGGCGCAAAGCCTCATGCATAGGAGACGGGCCTGATGAAGTATACCAGATTTGTGGGCATGGATGTCCACAAGGACCAGATTTCCGTTGCGGTGGCCGAGAGCGGGCGCGGCGGCACCGTGGAATACCTTGGCCAGATTGCCAATGATCCGGCGGCCATCAGCAAACTCTGCGCTCGGCTTGCGCGACCCGGCGCCACCCTATCGTTCTTCTACGAGGCCGGTCCCTGCGGCTATGGTCTTCATCACCACCTGACCGGCACCGTTGCAGTAACTTGAAAAGGGCATAACGGACCCCGTCGAACGGGTCATTCAGGCTGCAAGGCCGAAGAGCTGATTGAAGAGACGGACTTCGCCTGTCGCTCGACATCCCTGCTTGTTGTAA
>NZ_JAMXFJ010000095.1 GCF_025460805.1 Microvirga sesbaniae
CAGCGTCAATTTCCGCTCGGGTCCGGGAACGCAATACTCCTCCATTCGCACGCTTCCGGAAGGCACCGCGGTCGACATCGGCGATTGCGGGGATTCGGGCAGCTGGTGCGCCGTCACCGTCGGCGGTCGAACCGGCTTCGTCAGCGGCCGCTACGTCGAGGAGACAAAGGAGGCCGAGGGCTGGCCGCGGACCTACGAGACCGGCCAGGGGCGCATGATCCTGTATCAGCCGCAGTTCACGGAATGGACCGATTTCAAGACCATCGAGGCGCTGGTGGCGGCCGAGTACCTGAAGACGCCGGATGCCAATCCGGTGTTCGGCGTGATCGGGCTGAAGGGCGGAACGTCCTATGACGACGATTCCGACGAGGTCGTCATCACGGATGTGGCGGTCACAGAGCTGAACTTCTCGGGTCTCGACCGCGAGGATCTGAAGGCCCTTGCGGTCGAGACCGGCAAGCTCCTGCCCACCGGCCCGATCACCGTATCGGAAGCACGCATAACGGCGAGCCTCGCCGAGCAGAAGCGCATGACCGACGTGCAGGGGCTCAAGGCCGACCCGCCGCCGATCTTCGTGTCGAAGACCCCGGCGGTTCTCTTGCAGTCCGACGGGGAGCCATCCTACGCGCCGGTGAAGGGCAAGACGGGTCTGTCCTTCCTGGTCAACTCGAACTGGGACCTCTTCCGCATCGACGACGGCGGCACCCTGTTCCTGCGCGACGACACGCATTGGCTGACCGCGAACGCGTTTGCAGGTCCGTGGACGCCTGTGGCGGAACTGCCGGCGCCGCTCAAGGATCTGCCCGACGACGGCAACTGGTCGGATGCGCGCGGCGCCATGCCGCCCGAGCCCTATCGGGGCGGCCGCGCTCCGACGGTGATCCCCACCGAGAAGCCTTCCGAGCTGATTCTGTTCGAGGGCGAGCCCAAACTCGAGGCGGTGCCCGGGACGGCGCTCCAGTGGGCGTCCAACACCGAATCCGACGTCTTCTTCCACAGGACCGACAGGCACTGGTACGTGCTCCTGTCCGGCCGCTGGTTCCGCGCCGCGACGCTCGACGGGCCATGGACCTTCGCGACGCCGGACCTGCCCGACGACTTCCGCAAGATTCCGGAGGATGCGCCCTATTATGCCGTGCGCTCGTCCGTGCCGGGCACATCCGAAAGCGCGGAAGCGCGGCTCAAGGCCAGCATTCCCACCACGGCGCGGGTCGAGGCCGGCTCGATCGCGCCAACAATCGCCTATACGGGCGACGCACAATTCGCGCCGATTGAATTGACCGGCCTGTCCTATGCGACGAACACGACCGACACCGTGATCCGGGTCGGAGACCGCTACTTCCTGGTGCAGGACGGCGTGTGGTTCGTGGCCGACAGCCCGAACGGACCGTGGCAATTGGCTCGCGAGGTGCCAGAGGCGATCTACCAGATCCCGCCATCCTCGCCCGTCTACAACGTGACCTATGTGCGCGTGTACGACACCGAGCCCGACGCGGTCTGGTACGGCTACACCATGGGATACCTGTTCAACTTCCTGGCCTGGGGCACCTATGTCTATGGCACGGGCTGGGGCTATCCGGGCTACTGGTACAACGGGCCGGGCTACGGCTACCCGATCTATTATCCGCGCCCCGCCACCTGGGGCCTCGGGGCTTATTACAATCCGGTGCGCGGCATGTACGGCCGCTATGGCTACGCCTATGGACCCTATCGCGGGATTGCGGGGGCGAGAGCCTGGAATCCGGCATCCGGCACCTATGCCCGGGCCGGCGCGGCCTGGGGACCCCGCGGGTCGGCCGGGTTCGTCGGCGCGTACAATCCGCGCACGGACGGCGGAGCCTTCGCGGCCGGGGGGCGCAACGTCTATGGCGCGTGGAAGTCCGCCGGGGTGAAGCGCGGCTCCGAATGGGCGCGGCTGACGGCGCGCGAGAACGCGGGGGGCGGCTCGTCGCTGCGCTGGAACACGTCCAACGGCCAGGGCTTCATCCGCGAGGGCCGCCGCGGTGACATCTATGCCGGTCGCGACGGCAACGTGTACCGCAACACGGGTGACGGCTGGCAGCGTTTCGACGGCGGCTGGCAGGACGTGGGACGGCCGGAACCCCGGGATCTGCTCCAGCGCGGCGAAGGACGCGAGGGCTTGTCGGCGGAGGGGCGCGAGCGCTTGCAGGAACGCGGCGGCAGTGAGGCCCTCAGGGGTCTTGCCGGCGCGGGAGCGGCCGGGGCGGCGGGTGCCGCATTGGGCCAACGCCTGAGTGGCGGTGAGCAGGTCCGGCGGGACGCAGCCAACCGCGATGCCGTTCGCGAGCGGGCACAGCAACGCCCGACGGCCCAGCAGCGTCCGGCAACGCAACAGCGCCAGACGCAGACACAACGCCAGGCTCCCCAGCAACGCGAAGCGTCCCAACAGCGCCGTGCGGCGGCGGATCGACCTTCTGCGCCGCAGCGGCCGGCCTCACAGCAGCGACCGGCGACCGGGCAACGGCAGGCGCAGCAGCAACGTCCGGCCCAGCGTCCTGCCGCCCAGCGGCCGGCGCCGCGCCAGCAGCTCCCCGCGAATGTCATGCGCGATGCCCAGGCGCGGCACATCGGCAACCAGCGGCAGATGGCGAGCCGCCAGTTCTCCCGTCCTCCGGCGCAGTTCTCCCGCTCGCCGTCGTTCGGTCCATCGAGGAGCATGGGACCGCGCGGCGGCTTTGGAGGCGGTCGCGGAGGCTTCGGAGGAGGCGGGCGTGGCGGAGGAGGCTTCCGCGGAGGCGGCCGCCGCTGAAGGATCGCGAGGACAGGCCGCTCGCCTGTCCTAGAGCATCGGACGGAAAAGTGGATCCGGTTTTCGCTGGCGCGGCCCGCTGGGTCCGTTCTGACCGATGCTCCCATTCAAGAAGAAAGCATCGGATTGATCCCAAAAGTGCAAGTCCACTTTTGGGTCCGATGCTTTAGCGACAGCTTCTTCCCATCAACCGGTCAGAAGTCGCGCTGAACGCGAATGCGCCCTTCCCAGGTGTCCTCCGACCCGGTCGACCGGAACGTTCCGGTCGGGTCGCCGGACGCCGTGGTCAGCGGAACGGCCACGCGGTCCTGCGGGACGACGCGGATGTAGAGCGCCTCGACGCCGATGAGGAAATCCTTCACAGGCGTCCAGATGACATTGGCCCCCACGCGGTACTCGTCGAAATCAACGAGACCCGTGGTGGTGCCGGCCGTCCCGTTGGTCAGGGTCGCGACCGTCGTGGGCACCGTGTACTGGGCGATGCTCGGGGCATCGAAGCGCATCCAGGAGCCGAACACGTTCGTCTGCCAGGTCGGGCTCCAGTTGTGGTTGAGGCCGCCGGCGATCGCATAGGCCTTGTTGGTCTTGTACTCGCCCGTGAAGATATCCACGAAGGCATCCGTGAAGGGCATCGCCAGGGAGCCGGCGCTGACGAAGCCGTTGCTGATCGCGCTGGTCTGTCCGGTGTTGAGATAGCCGATCGCGCCATCCGTGTAGGTGGCCATCATCCACACGGTATCGCCAACCCCGAGGGCGGGCACGTTGACATAGCCGAGAGCCGCCAGGGCGAACCC
>NZ_JAMXFJ010000096.1 GCF_025460805.1 Microvirga sesbaniae
CGCTTGAGAGCCTTGCGGAGGAAGCACTTGGCTGAGGTGAGATTGCGCCGCTCGCTGAACCAGAACTCGACCGTATCGCCATTGCTGTCGATCGCCCGGTAGAGATCCGTCCATCGTCCGCGGACTTTGATATAGGTTTCGTCGACATGCCATCTCCTGGTTACGGATCGCTTGCGAAGATTGAAGCGCTGGAGCAGTTCGGGCGCATACCGGACAACCCACCTGTGGATCGTCGCATGATCGACGGAGATGCCCCACTCGGCCATCATCTCTTCCAGGTTCCGCAGGCTCAGGTTGTAAGCCAAGCACCACCGCACGCACAGAAGGATTACCGATCGATCAAAGTGCCTTCCCTTGAACATGCCACCCTCTTCCTTGGAGTCCGGAAGGGTTTAGCTGAAACTCTAAAACAAAACGTTTGCGACGCATCCTACTCACCATGTTCACCACTGTCGTAATCTCGCAGCGCCTTGCTGGTCTAGATCGTAGTGGGTGAGGAGCAGATGCTGGCCGACGCGTATGCGCTTCACGACGCTCAGACGGATCCGATAATCCTGACAATGGTCATAAGTAGGGATGAAGCCTCATGGCACGGAGATCAGACACATCGGCTGGACTAATTCCGAGAGTATGAGATCTTATAGCTACGAATGATGGCTTGACGGCCTCTCAGTGTGCTGACAGCTTTCAGAAAGGGCTACGCACAACGAAGAGCTTCGCCACCATGATCAAGTCCGAACTGATCCAGAAGCTCGCGGCACACGATCCGCATTTATCTCGTCATGATTTCGAGAAGATCGTAGATGCCATCCTTGGCGCTATTCGAGAAGGGCTCGCTCGAGGCGATCGGGTTGAACTGCGTGGTTTTGGAACATTCACGCTGCGCAAGCATGCGGCTCGGATCGGTTGCAACCCGCGCACCAAAGAGCCGGTTTCTGTTGCCGAGAAACTCGTTCCTGCCGTCAAGGCTGCCAAGGAAATGCATCAGCGCCTCAATCCCGCATTGCTCCGGCAGCAGCACAGAGCAGGAAGGCGTGGCATCATGCTGTCTTCGCTCGGGCGAGAGGATGGACCCGTGCTGTAAACCGCAAGTTCTTACCGATCTCTCTTGATGCCTTAGGTGGAGCAAGCGTCAAATCAGCTAAAGCGTATGAAGGCAGAGATCATCGCTTCGAACATCAAATAATGAAAAAGTCGTGATAGGTCAGTTTAAGGCCTTTTGCTAAGCTAGCGAACTTCACCTGTGCCTTGGGCCCGGTTCCATCCGGGTCATAATAGAGGATGCCCTGTTTGCCGTCGTAGATGATGCGGTCCCCCTTATCCTGTGCGCTCTTGCCCTCATGAAACATATCGACCTTGAACTTCCTCGGCTTGGCGGCGCTGCCGGATCCAAGAGCCGTGAACACCATGTTGTCGAGCCATAAACTGTCATCCCTGACGCTAAAATCCAGGACCTTGTCGCTGTTCCGGCTCCTGTCCGGCTTCGTGTCGAAGACAAATGTATCCCGACCTCGGTCGCCCCTGAGAACGTCGTTGCCGGAGCCACCGTAAAGGCTGTCGTTGCCGCCCCCACCGAGGAGCGTGTCTTTGCCGAGATCCCCTTTGATGAGGTCAGGTCCTGCGGTGCCCGTGACCCTTTCTCCCACAATGTCCTTGATGCCGATGGAAAAGGTCCTCTCGACCACCGAACCTGCGTCGTCACTCGCCCCAACCACGATGTCGTAGGAGGTCGCCTGCTCATAGTCAAGCTTCATCCGATCGACGACGATCAACTGCCCATCCCTGATGGCAAACCGTCCCCCTGCATCGTTTAGCAAAGTGAAGTGCAGCGTTGGACTATCGATATCGGATGCAGCCAAGTCTCCAATCGTGGTGCCCGATGCGCTGTTCTCGAAGAGAACTGTGTTCGAAGAGACAGATTGTCGGGGGCATCGTTGACGGGAGCGACCGTTAGAACGAAGGCGTCTTCTGATGCTTTACCTCCCGCCGACGCAAAAAGGGTCAAACTGATTGAGCCTGAATAGTCACGAGGCGGGTGAGCGAGAAAGACCTGCGTGAGAGGATCAAACGTCATCCAGTTGGGAAGAGGAGATCCACTACTCAGTGCTGCTGCGTAGGAAACGCTAGCATTGGATGCGAAGGTATTTGCCGGAACCTGGTAGATCCAGCTCTGATCTTCCAGAATGACCTGATCGGCCATCGGATGGACCAAGACGATTGAGGTTTGGGTCGGTTTCATTGAGCCGTCTGCAAACTGCAGATGCTCGATGCCTGCAACGATATCGGTGCCGTCACCATTCGGGCGATGGTCCGTGATCTGGTACTCGTCACCGTTATGAGCCACGATGGTGTAGTCGGCTCTTCTGCCGGTGAACACCGCGACATCCGTGCCGCTGCCACCCTGAAGGAGGTCGTTGCCAGCACCGCCTTGCAAAGTGTCATTGCCCGCGCCCCCCTGCAGGAGGTCGTCCTCCTGCAAGCCATTGAGTATGCTGCTTCGTCCTCCAGCATAGAGTCGGTCTGCCTCACCGGAGCCGAGAACAATGAGAGGAAAGTCACCTGACCACATGATCGGCTGGAGTTCGGCGACTTTGTTCTGGTGGACGGACGTCCAGTCGTCCTGCAGGATGCCGCCGGTGTCGCCAGAGTTCGGGTTCCACGACCACCAGGTCCAGTGGACGCCCTGCTGGCC
>NZ_JAMXFJ010000097.1 GCF_025460805.1 Microvirga sesbaniae
ATCTCAACCGCGATGCCGTCTACCGCATCCTCAAGGCGGAAGGCCTGGGCCGCCTGCCGCCGGCGCAGCAGCGCAAACGGGAGAGCGGCAGATTCAAGGATTACGATCTCGGCTTCGTGCACATGGATATCAAGCACCTGCCCAAGCTGCAGACCGCCAGTAGCGAGCGCCGCAAGCGCTTCCTGTATGTGGCCATCGACCGCTGCTCGCGGTGGGTGCACCTGGCGGTCAAGGAGGACGAGGTGGTGCGAGCCTTCCCGTTTACGATCACGATCACGCATGTGCTCACCGACGGCGGCTCCTGCTTCACCGCCAATGGCTTCGAGGACGCCTGCCGCAAGCTGAAGGTGGAGGACCGCAGGACCAAGCCGTACAAGCCGCAGACCAATGCCCTCATGGAGCGCTTCAACGGCTGGGTACAGCGCGAGGTGCTGGGGATTACGATCTTTCGCCATCAGGATCTCGAGACGCTGCTCAAGGGCTTCAATCAGGTTTACAACAGAAGACGCCAGCGCGTGCTCAAGGGACGAACACCGGATGAGTCGGCGCGCAGCCGCTTGGTCGCCGAACCGAAGCTGGCCAACCACCGCTACAAGCCACCCGATCCCAGAGCACTTCCCCAAGTCCTCCAGGTCGTTGCTGCCACCAAGGAGGTCTCGGATCAGACAATCAAGGCGGCAAAGCCTCGGCCCTTTTGGCATGTCGTCGTTGCGGAATCGCGGGCCTGCGACGCTATTGCGGCTGGCGCAACACAGCCCCTCGCTGGTGCGATCCGGCGTGCCCCTCGCACTCTGGGGCCATCCTCGGGGATGTAGAAACCGCTAGGGGATCGACCCTTCGACAGTCGCAGCACGCAGGTAAGGACTGATGATTCCGAGGGCATCGGCGATCAGCGGAGATGCGATCAATGGCATCGATAGCATCGGGAGGGCCGTTGAGAAAAGAGATTTCCCCTGACTATGGACGAGAGGCATAAAGGCACCGTGACTTTCTTTGATCTACGGAGAAGTTCGATGAGTGTAGGCGCTGGCGTTTTTGATCCTGACAAAGGTGTTCTGCTGGAGGGTACGACCGGAAGTGACGTCCCCGACGGCCGTGTCTTCGGGTCCCCGTTTTATGACCATCCCTTCCATGGCGTCCGCTATGAGGCCAACGATCTTCCCGAAGTATTGATTGAGGAAGAGACGATTCTTGGTACGCCCGGCAATGACCGCCTCAACGGCACTGCCAATGGGGACCTCATCTTCGCAGACGCCGGTAATGACACCGTCATCGGTGGTGGTGGTGACGAACTACTGGGAGAAGAAGGCAATGACATCCTTTATGGTGATATCGGGCCCAATGAGCCACGCGATCACGTCGCTTCGGATCATGATCTACCCGATGGCGGCCCCGGAGATGACACTCTTGTCGCCGGGGACGGCTCGGATGAGATGAGAGGCGGCACCGGCGAGGATCGCTTCGAGTTCCGGTACCATGACCCGAAGTCCGGCTCCCCCGGAGGGCATGACGTCCGTGCCATAGCTATAGATTTCAATCCGAAGGACAACACGTTCGTCTTCGACGCCGCGGACTTTGCCGTCATCGGGGGTGCTAATGGCAACTTCGTCAACAACTCCGACCCGAGCGGCACCGTGAGCTCGTTCTACAGCAGAGCGGCCTCCAAAGCCAACGGGGAGCACGTCGTGGTCATCACCGACCAAAGTTTCGCCGGCGTTGTCACGTTAACTCGGGGATGAGGGCGAGCCGTGTAGATGGTCCGGCATGAGCAAGTCCGTAAGCTACAAACGCCACCGCTTTCCGCCTGAGATCATCGCCCATGCAGTGTGGCTGTATTTCAGATTTCCCCTGAGCTTGCGTCTGGTCGAGGAGATGCTGCTGGAGCGCGGCATCGTTGTCTCCTACGAGACGGTCCGCCGCTGGGCGCTGAAGTTCGGGCCGGCCTACGCCCGCCACCTCCAGCGCAAGACGCCGAGCCGCCGCGACATCTGGCACCTCGACGAGGTCGTGATCACGATCTCTGGCCGGAAGCACTGGCTGTGGCGGGCTGTGGATCAGGATGGCTATGTGCTCGATGAGGTTATCCAGACCCGCCGCGACACCAAGGCGGCCAAACGCTTGCTGAGGCGACTCTTGTGCAAGCAGGGCGGCCCACCCCGGCGCATGATCACCGACAAGCTCGGCTCCTACGCCGCGGCCCAGCGGCAGATCATGCCAGACGTCGAACACCGCTCGCTTAAAGGGCTGAATAACAGAGCGGAGAATTCGCATCTGCCGTTCCGGCGCCGAGAGCAGGTGATGCAGGGCTTTCGATCACCCAGGTATCTGCAGCGGTTCGTCAGCGTGTTCTCTGCCGTCCGCAATCTTTTCGGTCCACCCCGCTCCCGCCGCTCCGCTGCCGCCGCCCATCTCCACCGCCTCGACGCCATGGCGGAATGGAAAGCTGCGGCCAACCTTGCTGCTTGAGCCTGTCCAGCGACCAAATCGGCCTCAACGCATGGCGCCAGTTATTGATCCGGTCCTCATTGTCTTGAGCATGCGGCGTAGCGGACGGGTTTGTGGCTGAAGTAGCTTCGCACGCACCCGGGCGATTTCGACAGGCGACGCATATGGCTGACCGTTGCCCGCTTGAGT
>NZ_JAMXFJ010000098.1 GCF_025460805.1 Microvirga sesbaniae
GAGCAACCCTATTGGATGGCCATCACCCTGGCTGCCATGCTGGGCCAGATCGGGCTCCCTGGGGGCGGGTTTGGGTTCGGGTATGGTTCGGTCAATGGAGTTGGGAACGCCGACCACGAGCTTCCATGGCCCTCGCTCCCGCAGGGCACGAACGCGGTGGATGACTTCATCCCCGTGGCCCGGATTGCCGACATGCTGCTGAGTCCAGGCGAGAGCTTTGACTTCAACGGCGCACGGCGCGTCTATCCCGATATCAGGCTCGTCTATTGGGCCGGCGGCAACCCGTTTCACCATCATCAGGACCTGAACCGGCTCGTTCTGGCCTGGAAGCGTCCCGAGACGATTATCGTCCACGAGCCGTGGTGGACGGCGACTGCACGCCATGCCGACATCGTTCTTCCGGTCACCACGCAGCTGGAACGGAATGATATCGTCTGCGCCAATCGCGACCGGATGCTTGCGGCCTCGCATCGACTGACGGAACCGGCCGGGGAGGCTCGCGACGACTTCGCGATCTTTTCCGCACTGGCCTCACGGCTTGGGGCTGAAGAGGCCTTTACGGAGGGGCGCATTGAGGAGAGTTGGCTCCGGCATCTTTATGGGTTGGCACGCCAACGCATTGCCGCTGCGGATATGGAGGTTCCCGATTTCGATGCCTTCTGGCGCGAAGGTGTCACCCTGTTGCCGGAACCCGTCGCGGTCAAGCCGCTCCTCGCCGACTTCCGCGCCGATCCGGCACAGTTCCCGCTTGCGACCCCGTCGGGATTGATCGAGCTGTACTCGGAGCGGATCGCAAGCTTCGGCTATGTGGATTGCCCAGGCCATGCTGCGTGGTTACAGCCACAGGAATGGCTCGGGGCGCCTGCCGCAGATCGCTTCCCGCTTCATCTGATCTCGAACCAGCCGGTCACCAAGCTGCACAGCCAGTATGACCATGGCAGTCATGCCCGAATTGCCAAGATCAATGGGCGCGAGCCGATCCGCATGAACCCACAGGATGCGGGACGTCGCGGGCTTTCAGAGGGCGACATCGTACGTGTCTTCAATGATCGTGGCGCTTGCCTGGCAGGCGTGTGCGTTTCGGACGAGGTGCGTCCAGGCGTCGTCCAGTTGTCCACAGGAGCGTGGTTTGATCCCCTGGAGCCGGGTACGCCTGGTTCGCTGGATAAACATGGCAATCCCAATGTTCTGACGCCCGACCGTGGCACATCCGCGCTCGCCCAAGGACCGAGTGCGCATTCCTGCCTTGTCGAGGTCCAGATTTACGATGGCTCTCTGCCACCCGTCACAAGCCATCAACCGCCACCGATCCTGCGCGGGTCGTAGCTCATGTAATGGACCGAATTTGACCTCGACTCAAATTCCGGATCCCGCCAAAATGTTCGTTTTTCAGAACATCAGTTGGAACTCTGCCTTGGGGCCGAAATCGTAGCTACCACAATAGGATGCGTCTGCAGAAACTGCCAAGGTTCCGTTATATTGACAGTTTGTTCTTTATAAAGTACCTTACGTTCTGTTTGATGAACTCTGGGCAAGGATTATGGCCGCGACGGCAGAAATCATTGATCTCAACGAAGTGAGGCGCCAACGCCACGGGGTGACGCAGCTCCTAGCGCCGATGCCCGCCGTTGTGCCTGGGACCTGGGTTGCGGTATGGTTCTTCGTGCCCGTCTGGGTCGGGAATGCTTGGCCCATGCACCGGTAAGACGAGGGGCGCCGTGAGAGATATGCCTAAGGATCATCTCGCCGGTATCCCACATGAAGCTGAAGGCGATTTTGAGACTGAGGCTCACGAACTTGCCGAGATCGTCAGCAGCAACCTCAAGCGGCTGCGCCGCTCCCGTGGTCACTCCCTGGAGCGCCTTGCAAGTCTCGCTGGCGTCAGCCGCGCCATGTTGAGCCAGATTGAGCTGGGGCGGAGCGTTCCGACGATTTCGCTGTTGTGGAAGGTGGCGCGGGCGCTCAACGTCCCGTTTTCGGCGCTGACAAGCCCGAGTACTGGCAGCGGCACGGTTGTCATGCGTTCGAAGAGTGCGAAAATCCTGACGTCAGCGGATGGGAGCTTCACCTCAAGGGCGTTGTTTCCGTTCGAAGCGGAGCGGCGGGTCGAGTTCTATAAGCTCACCCTCGCCGCGCAGTCACAGGAGGACGCCGTTGCGCATGCGGCGGGCACCATCGAGAACCTGACCGTCGTGGTCGGCGATGTAGAGATCGAGGTCAACGGCTCCGTTTACAGTATTCACGCGGACGATTCGATCATTTTCCAGGCCGACGTTCCGCACATCTACCGGAACCCCGGCCACGT
>NZ_JAMXFJ010000099.1 GCF_025460805.1 Microvirga sesbaniae
AAAATAGCCTATTCCCGCGACACAACCGCTATCTCGGAAATCACCAAACAACCGGTCAACACGTGGTCCGAGGAGTGGCAGCGCGAGTGCGAAGCTCGCGCAGTCCTGAAGATGTCGAAGGCAGAACGCGATGCCTTTTTAAAAGGCACGAAGGATGAGAACGGAAAAACCATCGAGCGCGGAATCATTTTCCTTCGGGGAGGAAAGGCAGCTGAGGATTTGAGGTCACTCATGCAACAGCTGATGGATGCACGCGCCAACAAGCGCTAGCCGAGAGAGATATATACGATAGAGGCGACCACAGCCAATCCAACGAAGAAATACGGGAACCATCGCCGGAAAGGTCTGTCGTGGTCGTCGAAGCTCATACCGATCTCCACAAGGCAGGGATTGATGCCTCTGCCCGAAGACCAATCATGGCATTTTCGAGAAGGTTAGTCGGAGAACCTACCCGGCCATCGATCAAGCGGCCAGGCGCTGCTCCTCTTCCCAATAGGCCGACGAAACGGCAGCCCCAAGTTCACAAAGAGCCAGAGATAGAGTCATGAATCGCTCGGCCAAGTCGCCTGCTTCAACCTGCTGAGAACCTGATGCTCGCTCCTCATGGAAGCGCATTCGGTAGAGGTTCTTTAGGATCGAGCACGCAGTCGCAAGATTGTCCGCCATCTCTGAGGCCTGCGTCCCTTTATGAAGGAAGCTCCGGCATCGACGGGCGCTGCTAAACAGATCGCGATAGACAAGATCGAGCGTCTCGGCATCAACGCCACGTGCCCTAAGCGCATCGGTTTCGCTCACATGGACGGCGCCAGCAATCAGCCGAGCCACATGCCGTAGCGCTTGACCGTACGCATACACCTTCTCATGGCCCTTAGAATCGATCTTCATTCTCAGAGAGAGCAATGTCGACCGGGCACGCGCAATATCGTCAGCAACGACCGGACAGTCGTCACGCCACAACCAAGGTCTGTTCATTATTGGTTTTGCCTTCGGAATCAAACGCCGAATTAACGATTCCGAAATGAATCGACGGAGCTTCATAGGCAAGGAACATTTGTAGCTAAGGTGAGGGTTGCGACAATATATGCCTGCCGCTGCGAAGCCGTTCCTAATCCGTTCTTTGTGCCCTGTGCCAACAAAGTTTGGTCAGCGACAATAAAGTTCTTACGGAACCAACAAAGTTGTTACCTAATTCGCCAAGCTTGTCCGAACCTGCCCTGAACTGGCTCGGCGTTCAGTAGCCTAAGCTTCAACCTATCGAAGTGACCTGTCTGGAGTGGATCAGACGAGGCCAAACCCCAAAAAAAGTAGATCAGCCAATCGCAGCTCATCCTTCCGCTGCTTGACCCGATCGAGGAAAGGGGAGGGGCCGCGAAGGCTCGCGACGTCTATGACTTGGTGGCCGAGAAGATCGATCTGCCGGCTGACGAGCGCTCCGCGAGAATTACCATTTGCGGACACTCCTATAGTGCCTTCGAGCGGGAGGTGCGCTGGGCCCAGCAGAGAGCAAAACTCGAGGGCTATTGCGACCGGCGGATGCAGGCCTGTGGGCCCTCACCGACAAAGGGCATTCGGCTCTTACCAAGGCGACCCCTGGGATCGTTGTCACGATCTTCATGACCGACAAGGGCGCTGCCCTGTGGGGGCACTGCGAAGATGCCGTCGGCCTGCTCGACGACAACAGCTTGAGCCTCGTGTTTTCAAGTCCTCCGTATCCGCTCCTACGTCAGAAGGAGTACGGAAACCTGGATGAACGGGAGTATCTTGACTGGATGCTGCGCCTGGCCGAGCAGTGGATGCCGAAACTTGCCAAGGACGCCTCTGTCGTCCTCAACCTCGGTGATGCATGGCGTCGAGGCGAACCTACGCTCTCGCTCTACCAAGAGCGTCTTCTTATTAAATTTCAGGATGAGCTGGGTCTGAAACTCTGTCAGCGCTTTGCCTGGCAGAATCCAGCGCGGCTTCCAAATCCGGCGGAATGGGTCACCGTACGCAGGATTCGCGTGAAGCCATCTCTAAGTAGGTCGCCATAAGACTTGCAACGCGAGAGCCTCGGGTGTTTGCTGGGGCGCATGCAACACCATGATCACTCTCCCGAGACGTGGCTCGACGAGGCGGATCGCACGCGGCTTACTGCCGCGC